>NZ_SOBN01000001.1:0-1258750 GCF_004365705.1 Streptomyces sp. 846.5 | reverse complement strand
CGCAGGCCGCGCTGGACGCCGCGACGCTCGTCGCCGGCGGCACCTACCAGCTGCAGAACCTCAGAATCCCGGCCGGGGCGGACCGGATGGCCCTGGGCAGTGTGGAACTGGTCGCCCGCCGGGTGGCCCACCACCGCGGCGCGGCCGTGGTGGTCGCCGAGGGCGACCCGGGGTTCTTCGGGGTGGTGCGGACCCTGCGCCGTCCCGAGCACGGCCTGGAGCTGGAGGTCCTCCCGGCGGTCTCTTCGGTCGCCGCGGCCTTCGCCCGCGCCGGGATGCCCTGGGACGACGCACAGGTCGTCAGCACCCATGGCCGGGGCCTGCGCCGGGCCGCCAACGTCTGCCGGGCGCACCCCAAGGTGGCGGTGCTGACCTCGCCCGGCGCCGGGCCCTCCGAGCTGGCGCTGCTGCTGCGCGACGTGCACCGGACCTTCGTGGTCTGCGAGGCGCTGGGCACCCCGGACGAGAACGTGACCGTGCTCACCTCGGACCGGGTCCCCGACCACCTGTGGCAGGACCCCAACGTCGTGCTGGTGGTCGGCGCGAGCGCTCAGGGACCGGTGCCGTCCTCCGGCTGGCTGGCCGGGCGTCCGCTGGACTTCCCCGGCCCGGTCCGGGGCTGGGCGCTGGAGACCCCGCCCGAGGACACCGGGGCGCCGGGCGCGCTCCCGGCCGCGGTCCGCGCCCTGGTGCTGGCCCGGCTCGGCCCGCGCCCCGGCGACCTGCTCTGGGACGTGGGCGCCGGCACCGGCGTCGTCGCGCTGGACGCCGGCCGCAGCGGAGCGGCCGTGATCGCCGTCGACCAGGACGGCGACGCCTGCGCCCGACTGGATGTCAGTGCCCGCCGCTACGGTGTGGAACTGCAGACCGTGCACGGCACCGCGCCCGCGGTGCTCGCCGACCTGCCCGAGCCCGACGTCGTGCTGGTGCGCGGCGGGGCGGAGGTGCTGCGCGCCTGTCTCGGCCGCCGTCCCGAGCGCGTCGTCGCCCTGCCCAGGACCCTGCAGCAGGTCGAGGAGGTCCGCCGGGCCTTCGCCGACGTCCACTACGCGGTGGACGGCGCGCTGCTGCACGTCGCCCCGCTGGCGGAGGGCAGCGGCTTGGGCGCGGTCGAGCCGCGCTTCGTGCTCTGGGGCAGTCGCTGACCGGTGAACCCCTTCTGAGCAGGCGTCGGATGCCCACTGTTCGATACTGCTGGCCGGGCTGTCACCGGCGGCCGGTAGGCTGACGCCTGGTTCTCACGGACCGTACGTGCCGGACGTTTCGAACGTGGCGCAGGCCACAAGGCGACTGTGCGCGCTCGTTCGCCCCCGGGGCGGACGGACGGGGAGAATGCCGGTACGTCCGGGGCGATCGTGCCGGTTGCCCCGGTTCAGTCGTTGTTGTTGGGGAGCAGACCGGTGTCAGCCGGTCCGTCGCAGCGGGGCGAGGACCGGAAACATGGGTGCTGCGGTCCGTGATCGCGCCGCCAAGGACGCCACGCGGCCCTGGAAGGAGCCAGTGACATGAGCGATACCGGCCACGTCCCGACCGGGGGGACGACCGAGCAACCGCTCGCGACGAACGGCGCGGAGCAGGCCCCGATCGGGGCGTCCGCCCCGATCGGCGAGCAGTCCGCCCGCGACCCCTTCGGCAGCGACGCCTCCCTGGGACGCAACCAGGCGTTGCCGCAGTCGCTCGGCTCCGAGGGCGCGCCACCGCCCTACACCTTTCTCGACCTGCCCGACGACGAGGACGACGAGGACGAACTGCTGATGCCGGGCCCGCAGAGCGCCTGGAGCGAGCCCGCAGCCGTGCGGGAGCCGCAGCCCGCCTTCCAGCCGCAGGTTGTCGTGCCCGAGCAGGTCCAGGTGCCGGTGGCCGCGGTTCCCGCTCCGGAGCCGGTCGCGGTGCCGACGGCCGAGGGCACGGTCCCGGCCCCGTCCTGGCCGCCGCTGACTCCGCCGACGGTCCCGGTCGTCACGGCCGCGCCGGAGGCCCCTGCCGCACCCGCACCCGTCACCGAGCAGCCGCAGCAGGCCCAGCCGGTGGTCGCCGCGCCGCGTCGGCCGCTGCACGCCGGGCCGCCGATCCCGGACCCCTCGCTGATGACCGGTCAGGTTCCGGTGCGCTCGCTGGCCGACCGCGGCCCCTCGGCGGGTGGCGAGTCCCCGTTCACCGTCGCCGGCCCGACGACCCCGCCCTACGGCGTGCCCGCGGCCCCGGCCGCCGGCCAGTACTCGGGCCCCGAGTACCTGGACCAGCCGGCGGCCGTCGTCTCGGCGCTGGGCACCGCGCCGACGCAGGCCGAACCGGTCGAGGTCGCTGTGCAGGCACCTGAGCCGGTCGCGGTGAGCGTCCCGGTGCAGATGCCCTCGCCGGAGAGCACCCTCGGCTCCAACAACCAGGTCCAGCCCGCCCCCGCGCCGATGGTGGAATCGGCCCCGGCCGCGGCCCCGGAACCACAGCCCGAGGCCGTCGTTCCGTTCGAGCCGGCGCCCCCGGTCGAGGCCGTCCCGATCCCCGTCGAGCCGATCCCTGTTGAACCGGTCCCTGCAGAACCGATCCCCGTAGAACCGGTCGCGGTCGAGCCGTCACCCGAGCCGGCCGCCGCGCCGGCTCCCGCTGCCGAACCGGCGCCCCTGCCCGAGCCGCCGGCGGCCGAAGCTGACCCTCTACCTGAGATCGAGGCCGAGCCTGAGCCGGTGGCCCCCACCCCTCAGCCGGACGCCGCCATCCCCGCCCAGGGCGCCTCGCCCGAGGCCGGCGGCAGCCGGATCTCCGCGTTCATGTCGCCGCCGCCGCGTCAGTTCGTCATGGAGCCGGCCGTCGAGGCAGTCCCTGACGCCGTCGCCGAGGCCGTCGTCGTAGAGCCCGAACCCGAGCCGGAGCCCGAGCCCGCGGTCCTGACCGAAACTCCCCCCGCCCCCATCGCCTCGGAGAGCACCGCTCAGGGCACCGGGACGCTGTCGGACCCGGTACTGTCCACCGTCCATCCCGCAGCGGAAGCGCAGCCTGTGCCTGAACTCTCCCAGCAGTCGACCGCTGTCCCCGTGCCGGAACAGGCACCCGAGCCCGAGCGGCGGGTCCTCGCCGTGGACGCCTCCGGCGGTGTGGAGGCCGCCGAGACGGTGCAGCCGCTCGCACCGGAGCCGGCGTTCGCAGCCGAATCCGCGGCTGCCGCCGCCGTCACCGCGCCCGTCCTCGTCGAGCCCGAGGCGCCGCTGCCCGTCGTCCCCGAGGGCCCGGCCGCCCCGGCCTACGACGACGAGATGCGCGACGCGGTGCACCGGGTGATGCGCGAGCGCCGCGACATCCGCAACGGCTTCCGGCCCGACCCGATCCCGCACGAGGTGCTGATCCGGGTCCTGGAGGCCGCTCACACCGCCCCCAGCGTCGGCTACTCCCAGCCCTGGGACTTCGTGGTGATCCGCTCCGCGAAGACCCGGGCCCGGATGCACGAACTGGCGGAGCGTCAGCGCGAGGTCTACGCGGAGTCGCTGCCCAAGGGGCGGGCCAAGCAGTTCAAGGAACTGAAGATCGAGGCCATCGTCGAGACCCCGGTGAACATCGTGGTCACCGCCGACCGCACCCGCGGCGGCCGGCACACCCTCGGCCGGCACACCCAGCCGCAGATGGCGCCCTACTCGGCCGCCCTCGCCGTGGAGAACCTCTGGCTGGCCGCCCGCGCCGAGGGCCTCGGCGTCGGCTGGGTCAGCTTCTTCGACGAGCAGGAGATGGTCCGCGAGCTCGGCCTGCCCGAGCACCTGGACGTGGTGGCCTACCTCTGCGTCGGCTATGTGAACGAGTTCCCGACCGAGCCCGAACTGGCGCAGGCCGGCTGGGCCAAGAAGCGCCCGCTGTCCTGGGTGGTCCACGAGGAGACCTACGGCCGCCGCGCGCTGCCCGGCGAGGAACCGCACAGTGTGCTGCAGGAGACCCTGCGCGGCATCAGGCCGCTGGACGCCAAGGCGCTCGGTGAGGCCTGGGACCGGCAGAAGCGGATGACCAAGCCGGCCGGCTCGCTCGGCATGCTGGAGATAATCTCCGCCCAACTGTGCGGCCTCTCCCGCAAGTGCCCGCCGCCGATCCCCGAGCCCGCGTGCGTGGCCATCTTCGCGGGCGACCACGGCGTGCACGCCCAGGGCGTCACGCACTGGCCGCAGGAGGTCACCGCGCAGATGGTGGCGAACTTCCTGGCCGGCGGCGCGGTCGTGAACGCGTTCGCGGCCCAGCTGGGCGCCGAGGTCTGCGTGGTGGACGTCGGCGTGGCCTCCGAGCTGCCCCCCGCGATCGACTCCGGCCGCACCACCGGCCTGCTGCCGCGCAAGGTGCGTCCCGGCACGGCCGACATGACCGTCGAACCGGCCATGACCCGCGAGGAGGCGCTGCGCGCCCTGGAGGTCGGCATCGAGACCGCCCGCGATCTCGTCGCGGCCGGCAACAAGGCCCTGGTCACCGGGGACATGGGGATCGCCAACACCACCGCTGCGGCAGCCCTGATCTGCGTCTTCACCGGGGAGGACCCCTCCGTGGTGACCGGGCGCGGCACCGGCATCGACGACGAGACCCATGCCCGCAAGATCGCGGTGGTCCGCGAGGCGCTGGCCCTGCACCGCCCCGACCCGGCCGACCCGATCGGCGTCCTCGCGGCGGTCGGCGGACTGGAGCACGCGGCGCTGGCGGGCTTCATGCTGGGCGCGGCCAGCCTGCGCACGCCGGTCATCCTGGACGGCGTGATCGCCGGCTCCGCCGCGTTGGTGGCCAAGGCCATCGCCCCGGAGGTCCTCGCCGCGTGCGTCGCCGGGCACCGCTCGGCCGAACCCGGCCACAAGGCGGCTCTCGCCAAGCTGGGGTTGCGTCCCCTGATCGACCTGGACCTCCGCCTCGGCGAGGGTACAGGTGCCCTGCTGGCTCTGCCCTTGGTCCAGTCGGCGGCCAGGGCGATGCACGACGTCGCAACGTTCGACTCGGCGGGGGTCACCGAGAAGCACTGACCCTCTGTGAGGGTTACTGTTCGCGCAGTTCCCCGCGCCCCTATCGGGGCGCCCCGACAGGGGCGCGGGGAACTGCGCGACAAACCATGCACTCTGCCGCACCATCAGACTGAGCGCACCATGCAGCTCCTCAGGGGCGCGGGGAACTGCGCGAGAACCACCCACGTACCTGTACACGAAGCCCTGGAGCCACCATGCCGTCCGAGAACGACACCACGCCGTACCCGGTCGGTCTCCTCCTGCAAGGCCGCCGCGTCGTCGTCCTCGGCGGCGGCACCGTAGCCCAGCGCCGGCTGCCCGCACTCCTCGCGGCAGGCGCCGACGTGCACCTGTTCGCTCCGAGCACCACCCCCGCCGTCCAGGCCATGGCCGACGCCGGTGAGCTCAGCTGGCACCCCCGCCGCTACGCCGCAGGCGACCTCGCCGGGGCCTGGTACGTGCTGGCCGCCACCGACGACCCCGGGGCCAACGCCGCCGCCTCCGCCGAGGCCGAGGCCGACCGCACCTTCTGCTCGCGCAGCGACGACGCCTCGGCCGCCACCGCGTGGACCCCGGCCGCCGGACGCCAGGACGGCACCACCGTCGCCGTCCTCTCCGGCGACCCCCGCCGCTCCGCCGCGCTCAGGGACGCCATCGTCGCCGGCCTGCGCGACGGCAGCCTCGCCGCCGCGCACCACCGCGGCCGCACCCCCGGGGTCGCCCTGGTCGGCGGCGGCCCCGGTGACCCGGACCTGATCACCGTCCGCGGCCGACGCCTCCTCGCCGAGGCCGACGTGGTGGTCGCCGACCGCCTCGCCCCCCGCGAGCTCCTGGACGAACTGCCGCCCCATGTCGAGGTCATCGACGCGGCCAAGATCCCCTACGGCCGCTACATGGCCCAGGAGGCCATCAACAACGCGCTGATCGAGCACGCCAGAGCGGGCAGGTTCGTGGTCCGGCTCAAGGGCGGCGACCCCTATGTCTTCGGCCGGGGTATGGAGGAACTGCTCGCCTGCCGCGAAGCCGGCGTGCCGGTCACCGTCGTCCCCGGCATCTCCAGCTCCATCAGCGTCCCCGCCGCCGCCGGCATCCCGGTCACCCACCGCGGCGTCACCCATGAGTTCAGCGTCATCTCCGGCCACGTCGCCCCCGAGGACCCCCGTTCCCTGGTGAACTGGGACGCCGCCGCGAAGATGCGCGGCACCCTGGTGCTGCTGATGGCCGTCGAACGCATCGGCGCCATCGCCGCCGCGCTGATCGCCGGGGGCCGCGACCCGCAGACCCCGGTCGCCGTCGTCCAGGAGGGCACCACCGCGGCGCAGCGCCGGGTCGACGCCACCCTGGCCACCGTCGCCGAGGTGGTCGCCGCCGAACAGATCCGCCCGCCGGCCGTCGTGGTCATCGGCGACGTGGTCGCCGTCAACAACTTGGCAGCCCAGATCTGAGCGGGCAGGATCGACCTGTGGCCGAACTCATCACCATCGACGATCCCCAGGACCCGCGTCTGGGCGACTATGTCGCCCTGACCGACGTCGAGCTGCGCCGGCGGCGCGAGCCCGAGGAGGGCCTGTTCATCGCCGAGGGCGAGAAGGTGATCCGCCGGGCCCGGCTGGCCGGCTACCGGATGCGTTCGATGCTGCTGTCCGCCAAGTGGATCGACGTGATGCGGGACGTCATCGACGAGGTCCCGGCGCCGGTGTACGCGGTGGCGCCGGAGCTGGCCGAGCAGGTCACCGGCTACCACGTGCACCGCGGCGCGCTGGCGTCCATGCAGCGCAAGCCGCTCGCCGACGCCGCCGACCTGCTGGCCGGGGCCCGCCGGATCGCCGTCCTCGAAGGCATCGTCGACCACACCAACATCGGCGCCGTCTACCGCAGCGCCGCCGCGCTCGGTATGGACGCGATCCTGCTCTCGCCCGACTGCGCCGACCCGCTGTACCGACGCGCCGTCAAGGTGTCCATGGGGACGGTCTTCTCCGTCCCCTACGCCGTGCTGGACCCCTGGCCGCGCTCCCTGGAGACGCTGCGCGAGGCCGGGTTCTCGCTGCTCGCGCTCACCCCGCACGGCGACTCGGTCCCGCTGGCCGAGGTCTCGCCCAAGCTGCTGGAGCGCTGTGCGGTGCTGCTGGGCTCCGAGGGCCACGGCCTCAGCACCGAGGCCCTGCGCGCCGCCGACGCCTGGGTCCGCATCCCGATGTCGCACGACGTCGACTCGCTCAACATCGCCGCCGCCGCCGCGGTGAGTTTCTACGCGCTCTCCCAGCAGCCGACGGCCTGAAACCGGCTCAGCCCTGCTGCTCAGCCCTGCTGCCCCGCCACCGTGCCGGTCCCCGGCCAGCTCTCGCTCATCGTGCCGTTGCCCAGCGGGGTGTAGCGGGTGGTGCTGGCCGGGCGGGTGCCGGAGGCGGCGGTGTGCTCCTCGCGCAGGACGGCGCCGTCGGCGATCCGCCAGGTGCCGGTGGCCTGCGGGTCGCCGGTGGAGGCGTGGGAGGCCAGCAGAACCGGTTCTGCAGCGGAGCCGGACGCGCCGCCGGACAGTTGGTAGAGCTCGATCAGGTCCTCCGGGGCGCCGCCGTCCCGGCGGGTGAGCACCACCACCGCGGCCGGGTTGTTGCGGTACCGCGCGGCCAGCACGCTGGTGAGCGCGACCGGCGAGGCGCCGCTGGGGGAGCCCCGGCCGTCCTTGAGGACGACCGTGGAGCCGTCGCTGGGGTCGGGGTAGCTGCGGTCGGCCCAGTCCACGCCGCCGGTGCCGCCACTGGCGTCCGACGTCGGCCCGGCCTGCAGGCCGTCCGCCGCGGTGGACGGGGCGGCGACGGGGACGGCTGCGGCCGCCGGGTGGGTCGCCGCTGCGGTGCTGGAGTTCGGAGTCGTCCCCAGCCCCCGGCTGTCCCGATTCTCACAGCCCTGAGCAGCGGCGATGGCCAGGGCGACGCCCACCGTCACGGTGATGAAGACGATCAGCCGCTGCCGCAGCAGCCGCCGCGAGGACGAACCGCCCGGCCGGGTGGCCGGGCGCTGCTGCGATCCGGTCGGCGGGGGAGTGCGCCGGGCCGCGGGCGCCGGGACGGGCGCGGTCGGCCGCGAGTCGTGCCGCTGCTCCGGCCTGACGTCCCGTCGGGTGTGCTGCTGTGCGTCCTGGCGCGGTGGCTGCGGCTCGCGCACGGTCGGCGGCATCGGGCGGCCGCGCACCGGGCGCGCCGGCGGCCGTCCACCGCCCTGCGCCGCCGCCTGGCTCCCGCCCTGGGCCGCTCCCCGGGCCCGCTGCGTCGCCTCGACCGGACGGTTCTGCCGGGCCTGCGGCCGTGGCACCTGGCTGAGGCCGATCGCCGTCCCACGCGCGGTCAGCTCCTTGAGCCGGTCGTGCAGTTGGGCGGTGGTCGGCCGGTCGGACGCCTCCTTGGCCAGGCAGGCCCGGATTACCGGCAGCAGCGCACTGGGTACGTCGCTGAGGTCCGGCTCCTCGTGGACCACCCGGTAGAGCATCACCTCGGAGGTTCCCGAGCCGAACGGGGAGTCGCCGGTCGCCGCGTAGGCGAGCGTGGTGCCCAGGGCGAACACATCGGTGGCGCTGGTCACCGCGATGCCCCTGACCTGCTCGGGCGCCAGGAAGCCGGGTGAGCCGACCGCCGTGCCGACATGGGTCAGCGTGCTGGCCCCGGTGGACCAGGCGATGCCGAAGTCGATGATCCGGGGTCCCTTGGGGGACAGCAGGATGTTCGAGGGCTTGAGGTCGCGGTGCACCACCCCGGCCTCGTGGACGTGGACCAGGCCGTCGGCGAGGGCGGCGCCGATCGCGGTCACCTCGGGCCAGGGCAGCGGCCCCTCGTCGCCGACCCGCTTGTAGAGCGAGGGGCCGGGGACGTAGGCGGTCGCCAGCCAGGGCCGTTCCACGTCGATGTCGGAGGCGACCAGCCGGGCGATGCAGCCGCCCCTGATCCGGGCGGCGGCGGCGACCTCGCGGGCGAAGCGGGTGCGGAACTCCTGGTCCTCGGCCAGCTCGGAGCGGATCAGCTTGAGCGCGACCTTCTGCCCCTTGCGGTCGGAGCCCAGGTAGACCACACCCATACCGCCCGTGCCGAGCCGCCGGTGCAGGCGGTAGGGGCCGACGACTCGCGGATCCTCCCGCCGGAGCCGCATCATCGCCACATTTCCGTCCCGCCGTCAGGTCCCCGTGCGGGGGCTGTTGTCCCTGCCAGGCGACAGCTTACGGACTGGGTCGGGCGGTGTGCTGATACGCAACGCAGTGACGATCCGTGGGATTGTCGGATTTCCCCCGGTCGGCTCCGCCCGGGCCCGTCCGGTACTGCACCCGCAGTACCCCGGGACCGTATCCGGGAGGGGCCGGTCACCCCGCTCCGACCTGCGGTTCTTCCGCCCCCTCCGGGGCCCTGTCAGGGGTGACCCTGACACCCCCGCCGTCCGCCCTCCCCCTCCGGTAGTAGTCCCCGGGGAGGACCGTCCTCCTTCCGGATGCCGCAGGGACGGTCCCGGGGCATGACGCCCGGCCAGGGGTGCCGACCGTAGGTTGGTACCAGCGGTGGGCGGGCAGCTCGTCCCCCGAGGTACTCCGCCCACCGCGACCAGCCGACGATGTGGCAGCAGCCGACGAGAGTGGGAACCATGTCCGTGTACACGGGAGGATCAGTACGGCGCCGTAGCCAGTCCGACCGCGTCCGTCCGCGCGAGACCAGGAACCCCCTGGTGGCGCTGGCGATCGCACTCCCGGTCGCCGCCCTGCTGGCCTTCGCCTTCGGCGGCTGGTCCCAGTTCACCGTGCAGGCCACCTCGGTGCTGCATCTCATCCAGCACTGAGCCGACCCCCGGCGCCCCCAGACTGCGGCGCCGCGTCCGGACTGTCGGTGAGGGCAGCCCGGGCGCGGACGCCGCGCACCACCCGAGCGACAGACAACGAAGAGGGCCCGTCCGCTACCGGACGGGCCCTCAACTGCTGTGCGCGATACTGGGATTGAACCAGTGACCTCTTCCGTGTCAGGGAAGCGCTCTCCCGCTGAGCTAATCGCGCGGGACGGTACTGACCAAGCCCCCGAGGGGACTCGTGCGCGATACTGGGATTGAACCAGTGACCTCTTCCGTGTCAGGGAAGCGCTCTCCCGCTGAGCTAATCGCGCGGGACACTCGTCGAACGGTAACGCTGCAAACGGTGCTGCGAACCCCCGAGGGGGCTGGTGCGCGATACTGGGATTGAACCAGTGACCTCTTCCGTGTCAGGGAAGCGCTCTCCCGCTGAGCTAATCGCGCATGAGACCCCGAGTGGCGGACCACTCAAAACCTCGCTGAGGTGGAGACGGGATTTGAACCCGTGTAGACGGCTTTGCAGGCCGTTGCCTCGCCTCTCGGCCACTCCACCGAGCAAGGGCCAACCTGCACCCTCAACCGAGCGGACGACGGGATTCGAACCCGCGACCCTCACCTTGGCAAGGTGATGCTCTACCAACTGAGCCACGTCCGCATGATCTCCAAAGTGCTTCCCGCTTGCTTCTTTGCGGTCCGCGTCCTGGCGACGTGTTGAACTTTAGCGGATTACGGGCCCAGCTCAAATTCCGTATCCCCGCAGCGTGCCGTTCCGCCCCCGCGATGACCTGCGGACAGGCATCCGGACCACCGTCTATCTAGACTTCGGCTGCGCGCAGACCCCGCACCTTCCGGACAGAATCCCGAGCCAACTGTGACCTCCACCCAGTCCCTCCTCCCGCCGATGGCCCGTTTCGACGGCCTGGTCGCCACCGGGCTGCTCGACGTCACCGACGATCCGGCGGCTCTCGACGGCTCCGGGTTCTGGGCCGTCGTGGCCGACTTCGAGGGCCGGCTCACCTGCGCCCGCTTCGGCGAGGTCCGCCGGGCCCGGCCGGGCCCCGGCGATCCGGAAGCGGCCGCGCGGGCATGGACCGGGCCTGCCCGCACCGCCTGGACCAGCTCGCTCGACCGGGCCGGCTACCTCGCCGGCGTGCGCCGGATCCGTGCGGAGATCGCCGCGGGCGAGGTCTACCAGGCCAACCTCTGCCGGGTCCTCTCCGCGCCGCTGCCCGACCCGGCGCACGCCGACGTCGACGCCCTCACCGCCCGCCTCGCCCGCGGCAACCCCGCCCCCTATGCCGGAACGGTTCGCCTCCCGGCCCAGGGCGTCGAGGTGGCCACCGCCTCGCCGGAGCTCTTCCTCGAACGCGAGGGCGACACCGTCCGCTCCGGTCCGATCAAGGGGACCGGGCGGACCGAGTCCGACCTGCTGGAGAAGGACTTCGCCGAGAACGTGATGATCGTCGACCTGGTCCGCAACGACCTCGGCCGGGTCTGCGCCACCGGCAGCGTCACCGTCCCCGACCTCTGCGCCGTCGAGAAGCACCCCGGCCTGGTCCATCTCGTCTCCACGGTGGAGGGGCGGCTGCGCCCCGGCGCCGGCTGGCCCGAGACGATGGCCGCGACCTTCCCGCCCGGATCGGTCACCGGCGCGCCCAAGTCCAGTGCGCTGCGGATCATCCACGCCCTGGAGACCGCCCCGCGCGGTCCCTACTGCGGCGCCGTCGGCTGGGTCGACGCGGACCGGCGCGAGGCGCGGCTCGCCGTCGGCATCCGCACCTTCTGGCTGGACCGGGACGACCCGGCCGGGCCGCAGGTCCGCTTCGGCACCGGGGCGGGCATCACCTGGGGCTCCGATCCGGAGCGGGAGTGGGACGAGACCGAACTGAAGGCGGCACGGCTGCTCGCGATAGCGTCTGACCCACCACCGCTGCAGTGACCGAGGCTGCGGTATCCAGAGAGGGAGAGCCCATCGTGCGGATCTGGGTCAACGGCGCGCTGCGCGAGTCCACCGAGGCCAGCGTGTCGGTCCTCGACCACGGCATGACCGTCGGCGACGGCGTCTTCGAGACCGTGAAGGCCGTCGACGGCGCGCCCTTCGCGCTCGGACGCCACCTCGACCGGCTGGAGCGCTCCGCCCGCGGCCTCGGCCTGCCCGCGCCGGACCGCGAGGTCGTCCGGCGCGCCTGCGCCGAGGTGCTGGCCGCGAACCCGGCGAAGCTCGCCCGGCTGCGGATCACCTACACCGGCGGCCTCGGCCCGCTCGGTTCCGACCGCGGCGACAGCGGCCCCAGCCTGATCGTCGCCCTCGGCGAGGTGGCTTACCGCCCGGACGCCGCCGCGGTCGTCACCGTCCCCTGGACCCGCAACGAGCACAGCGCGGTGGCCGGCCTGAAGACCACCTCCTACGCGGAGAACGTGGTCGCCCTGGCCCGCGCGCACGAGTACGGCGCCGCCGAGGCGATCTTCGGCAACACCGCGGGACGGCTCTGCGAGGGCACCGGCTCCAATGTCTTCGTCGTCCTGGACGGGCGGATCCTGACCCCGCCGCTCACCTCCGGCTGCCTGGCCGGGGTCACCCGGGCGCTGGCCCTGCAGTGGCTCGACGCGGCCGAGGCCGACCTCCCGCTGAGCGTGCTGGAGGAGGCCGACGAGGTCTTCCTCACCGGCACCCTGCGCGACATCCAGGGCGTCTCCCGGGTCGACGACCGCGATCTGCCCGGTGCCCCCGGCCCGGTCACCGCCAAGGCCATCGCCGTCTTCGCCGAGCGCGCCGCCGCCGACCTGGAGCCCTGAGCATGACCACCACGCTCCGGCCGCTGGGACCCGAGCTGAGCAGGCCCGACGGCGGCCGGGAGCGGAACTTCGAGGTCCGCGTCAACGGCCGGACCGTCGGCGGCCTGGTGGTCCTCGCCTCCGGCCGCCCCGGTCCCCGGGTCGGCGGCATCCGGGAGCTGAGCATCGACCGGCCGGACCGCCGACGCGGCCGGGGCACCGTCGCGGTGCTGGCCGCCGAGGAGGTGCTGCGCTCCTGGGACTGCGTCCGGGCCGACATCGCCGTGCCCGAGGGACCGGACGAGGAGGCCGGGCTCGGCCTGGCCCGCACCCTCGGCTACACCCTGCGCGGCCTCAACATGCGCAAGACGCTGCCGGCCGAACCGCCGGCCCTGCCCGAGGGCAGCACCGGCCGCCCGATGCGCGAGGACGAGTTCGGCCCCTGGCTCGCCGCGGAGCGGGAGGGCTATGTGGCGAGCCAGATCGCCATCGGGATGACCCCCGAGCAGGCCAGGGCGCGGTCCGAGGCCGACCACGGCGCGGCGCTGCCGGCCGGGCTGGACACCCCGGGGGCGGTGATCAGCCGACTGGAGTCCGGGGGAGTGCCGGTGGGCGCGGTCTGGGTGAACACCCGGATGCCGGAGGAGCCTCCGGCCTGGGTGTTCATGGTCGCGGTGGACGAACCCCACCGCGGCCGGGGCCACGGGCGCTCGCTGATGCTCCTCGCCGAACGGGAGTGTGTGGCGCGGGGCGTGGGCGAGCTGGGACTGCATGTTTTTGCGGGGAACACGCCGGCGGTGTCGCTCTACCGTTCGTTGGGGTACCGCGTCTATCGCAGTCTGCTGTACAAGCAGCTCTAGGGTTTGCGGGTGCGGACCGTAGATGGCTTGTCGCGCAGTTCCCCGCGCCCCTAGTAGGGCTTTGTTAGGTACCCCAGTTCTCTTTGCTGGGGTATGTTGTGATCTTCTGTCAGGTGTGACACCTGAGGAGATGGAACAGGTCCGCCCGCGCCTGGAGGCGTTCGCGGAGGAGATGCTCGGCCCGCTGGCGCGTCGTGACCAGCGGGCCAAGGGCGAGCTGTATCTGCGTGGGCTGATGCTGGACGGCAAGCGCAAGTCGATGCAGCCGATGGCCGAGCGGCTGGGCGTGGACCACCAGCAACTCCAGCAGTTCGTTTCCTCGTCGACCTGGGACTATGCGCAGGTACGCCGAAACGTGGCCCGGTGGGCGAACGTGCATATCGCTCCCGAGGCGTACACGATCGACGACACCGGGTTCCCGAAGGACGGCATGGACTCGCCGGGCGTGGCGCGGATGTACTGCGGTGCGCTGGGCAAGCGCGGCAACTGCCAGATCGGGGTGAGCGTCCACCTCGCGAGCGAGCAGGCGTCCTCGGCGATCGACTGGCGGCTGTTCATCCCCGAGAGCTGGGACGACACCAAGAACGCCGACGATCCGCTGCTGGCCGCAGCGATCGCGCGCCGGCGCGAGCGGGCAAAGATCCCCCAAGACGTGCGGCACCGCGAGAAGTGGCGCCTGGCCCTGGACATGCTCGACGAGGCCCGCGAGGACTGGGGCCTGCCCGACCTGCCGGTCGCCGCCGACGCCGGATACGGCGACGCCACCGGCTTCCGCCAGGGCCTGACCGAACGCGGACTGACCTACGCGGTGGCCGTCAAGTCCGCGACCACCGCCCATCCCGGCACCGCCGAACCGGTACGTGCGCCCTACAGCGGCCGCGGCCGCCCACCCGTCCCCGGCTACCCGGACAAGCCACGCTCCCTGCGCCAACTCGCCCTGGAAGCAGGACGATCAGCACGCCGCACCGTCACCTGGCGCCAGGGAACCAGGACCGGCAGGCGCAACCCCACCGCCGACATGCGCTCCCAGTTCACCGCCCTGCGGGTACGTCCGGCCAACCGGGACATCCCCCGCGCCGCCGACGGCACCCTGCCCGAATGCTGGCTGATCGCCGAATGGCCGCACGACGCAGCCGAGCCCACCGACTACTGGCTTTCCACCCTTCCCGCCGACACGCCGCTGCGCGAACTCGTCCGCATCTGCAAGATCCGCTGGAGAGTCGAGCACGACTACCGCGAACTCAAAGACGGCCTGGGGCTGGACCACTTCGAAGGACGTAGCTACCCCGGCTGGCACCGCCACGTCACCCTCGCCGCCCTCGCCCAGGCCTTCTGCACCCTCCTGCGACTCGACCCAAAAGCCCCTGCGCCGGCCTGACCCTGTACGCGGTCCTCCGCGAACTCCAGGCACTCCTGGCCACCTGGACCGGCGCCTGCTCCATATGCGGCCAACCCGCGCCGACGCCAGAACCACGCCACAGGACCTAACAAAGCCCTACTAGGGGTCTGCAACCGGGCCAGTTGCACTTGCTAGGGGCGCGGGGAACTGCGCGAACAACCAGGCACACGCCGCAGCCGAACATCCAACCCTAGGCCGCGCCAAGGAGCTCCATGATCCGCTCCCGCAGCCCCGCCTGACTCTTCCCTCCGTCGAGCCGCTTCCCGGCCACCACATAGGTGGGGGTGCCCGTGACGCCGATGGCCTTGCCCTCGGCGTGGTCGGTGTCGACCACCAGGATGTGCCGGCCGTCGATCAGCGCGGTGTCCAGCTCCTCGGCGTCCAGCCCCAGCTCCCGGGCGACCTCGACCAGCAGCTCCTCCCCGCGCCGCGCCAGCTCGTCGACCCGGCCGAGGACCGCCTCGACATAGGGCCAGCCGCGGCCCTGGACGAACGCCTCCTCGGCCGCCTGCGCCGCCGCGAAGGCGTACTTGTGCTTCTCCAGCGGAAAGTGCCGCAGCACCACCTCCAGCCGGTCGCCGTAGACCTCGCGCAGGGCGCGCACATCGTCCAGCGCGGCGGCGCAGTCGGGGCACTGCAGCTCGCACCAGTAGTCGACCTGGAGGAAGGAACTTTCGCTCATGGTCATCAGTCTCCCATTACGGGCAGGATGTCATGTATGGACGGGTAGGACCGGGTAGGACGGACCACAGGAGGCAGGACGATGACTGCGATCGTGTGCATGGCGCTCTCCGCGGCGGGCGTGGTGATCGCCGTGCTGGCCGGTCTGCGCGGCCGGGTCCGTTCGGCGTTCCGCTGGCTGGCGGTCGCCCTGGTGCCGACCGGCCTCTACCTCACCGGCCTGATCACCGTGTTCCGCCGGATCGGCAGCGCGCTGTCGAGCTGGGCCACCCACCTGGTGTTCGACCCGCGGGTGTGGACCGGCCTGGGGATGCTCGGGGCCTCCGTGCTGCTCCTGCTGGCCACCGGTGTCGGCCGGAGCCGCAGGTCCGGGGAGCCCAAGCCGGTCAAGGCGGGCAAGCAGCCCAAGGCGGCGCAGGGAGCCTCCTCGGTGCCCGCGGTCACCGCCAGGCCGGCCGGGCAGAAGTCCGCCGCGGACGACCTGGGCGACTTCTCCGACGTCGAGGAGATCCTCAAGCGCCGCGGGATCTGACGCCGGTCACCGGCTGAGCGTCACCCTGCCGGCGTCATCGCGTCCGTCGCGGTCCGCTGCCGGGCCCGGTAGGCGGCCACATGCAGCCGGTTGCCGCAGGTCCGGCTGTCGCAGTAGCGGCGCGAGCGGTTCCGCGACAGGTCGACGAACACCCGGGCGCAGTCCGGCGCCTCGCAGCGGCGCAGCCGCTCCCGCTCGCCGGCCACCACGATGAAGGCCAGCGCCATGCCCGCCTCCACCGCGAGATGGTCGGCGAGGGCCGCGTTGGGCGCGAAGAAGTGCATGTGCCAGTCGTGGCCGTCGTGGTCGGTCAGCCGGGGCGTCGATCCGGCCCTGGCCACCATCGCGTTCACCAGCTCGGCCGCCGCGCGGGTGGAGTCGGCCAGGAACACCTGGCGGAACTGTCCGCGCACCCGGCGCACCGCCGCGAGGTCGTCCGTCCCCAGCGTGCCGACCTCGCTGATCTCGTGCCGCACGACGAAGCCGCGCAGCGCGGCGAGATCGGGCAGACCCTCCTGTCCGCCGGCGTCCGGATCGGTGTTCAGCAGGTCCACCAGCACATCGAGGGCGCACTGCGTGTCATGGGTGATCAGCACGTCGGTACTCCCTGGGGCGTCCGGGCGGGTTGGCGGCGACTCTACCGCCGTTGGCCGGGGCCGTGCTGTCCGTGCTGTCGGAGAACGCGGAAGTCGCCGCGGCCCTTGCGGGTCCGCGACGACTTCTTTCCAGCGGGGGAGCAGATGGAGCAGATGGAGCGGGTGGTGCCGGTGGCGCGTTCCGTGCCCCCGAGTAGCACGGCTGCGCACGGTAGAAGGAATGAAGCGGTTCAGTTCTCCGCGAGGATGTGGGAGAGCTCTCGGTCGAGATCGAAGTGTCGGTGCTCGGTGCCCGGGGGCACCGCGGCATCGGTTCGCTTGAGGAAGGACTCCAGCGCTCGGGCCGGGGCTTCCAACAGGGCTTCTCCTTCCGGAGAGCTCAGGGCGATGCAGACGACTCCTTGTCCGTGGCTGCGGGAGGGCCAGACACGGACGTCACCGGTCCCGGTAGGCCGGTGCAGCCCCTCCGCAAGGAGGTCGCGGGCGAACACCCAGTCGACGGTTTCGTCGGCGCCCGTGTGGAAGGTGGCATGCACGGCATAGGGGTCGGCGGTGTCGTAGCGCAGGCCCGCGGGGACGGGCAGTGATGACTCGCTCGACACGATGAGGCGCAGGTGCAGCTCGCAGCTGACCGTGGTGTTCATAAGCGCCAGGGCCTTTCGCTCAGTGTGCGCTCGGGGATCGCACGTCGGCGAACGGACCATCCCACCTGTGCGACCGGTGTAAACCCGTCTGTCCCGATTAGTACGTACCTGGTACCCCTTACGGCTCAGCAGACACGCCAGTCCCAGGAGTTTCGTCAGCCTGCTGCAAACCCGCTCCGTAGTGACAGTGCAGGGGCGAGATCCAGTCACCCGGGCCCCCGGGGCGCCATTGCCGGGCAGGTCAGGAGCACCCGGCCCGATACGGTAGTGTTTTCCCTGCACCGCCCGGTAGGGGCAGGCGCGATTAGCTCAGTGGGAGAGCGCTCCGTTCACACCGGAGAGGTCGCTGGTTCGAACCCAGCATTGCGCACCGCAGGACGAGGCCCCGCAGATCAGCGATCTGCGGGGCCTTCGTGGTTGTTGAGGCGCTCAGAAGTCGATTCCGTCCCAGGGTGTGATCACCGCGCCGGCCGCCGCCAGCTCCAGTTCCACCGCTGCCGAGATCTCCGCGGCCGGCTGGTCGTCCGGGTAGGTGGCGTGCGCGCCGCTCGCCAGCAGCACCGAGTGGCCGCGGCTGATCGCCGCGAGTGAGGTGGCGCGGATGCAGTACTCGCTCTGCATGCCCGCGACGACGAGGGACGATTCGGGCGGGAGCAGCCGGTCCAGCCCGGTCCCGTCGAAGCTGTCCGCGCTGAGCTTGTCGATCACGTACTCCTCGGGCAGCGGCTCGAACACCAGCTCCCAGCCGGGGGTGCCCGGCGCGTCCGGATCGCCGACCTCCGGGTCCCCGGCGTTGCGGACGTGGACGATCACCGATCCGGCCCGGCGCGCCCGGGCGAGGAGTTCGGTGAGTGCTCCCAGGACCTCGGTCGCGTCGGGGAGCGGCTCGGGCGGGAACAGCATGTTGCGCTGGACGTCGATGAGCAGAAGGGCGGAGGTCATGGCGGTAATTTAGCACTGGTGTTCGAGTATTGGTGACGGGAAAGGCATTTAGGACACCGGCGGTCGTGATGCTAATGTTCATGTCGTCGCCGCCACGGCGGGCAGGCGCGATTAGCTCAGTGGGAGAGCGCTCCGTTCACACCGGAGAGGTCGCTGGTTCGAACCCAGCATTGCGCACCACAGTTTGACTGCACGTCAGGCGTAGATCAGGCCGCCTGCTCCTCCGCACGGCGCCGCAACGGCCAGGCGGTGTCCACCGGTTCGGGCGAGCCGCTGCGGTTGAACCACTGCTGCAGGCCCCGTGCCTGCGCCGCGTGCCAGACCGCCTGACGCAGATGCAGTTCCGCCGGGGTCAGCGCGGCCAACCGTTCCTCGAAGCGGTCGCCGATCGCCCGCACCAGCAGCATCGCCGCCGTGGCGTCGGCCGCCGCGTCATGCGCCCCGTTCAGCACCACGCCGTAGTGCGCGCACAGGTCGGTCAGTGTGCGGCGGCCCTTGCGGTAGCGGTCCAGATGCTTGTCCAGCACCCGGGGGTCCACCACCAGCAGCGGCGCGTTCGCCACGTAGTCGCCCAGCGACGCACCCCGGTGCCGGCCCAACTCCCGGTCCAGCAGGGTGAGATCGTAGGGAGCGTTCATGATGACCAGCGGCAGCCCGGCCCTGGCCGTGTCGGCCAGCGCCCGCCCGATCTCCTCCACCACCACCGGCGCCGGGCGGCCGTGCTCGCGCGCCCAGCCGTCGGTCAGGCCGTGCACCGCGGTGGCCCCCGCCGGGATCGGCACGCCGGGGTCCGCGGCCCAGTCCCGCCGCCGCACCGGGCCTCCGGGGGACTCCTGGACCACCAGCGCCGCCGTCACAATCCGGTCATGCTCCACGTCCACGCCCGTGGTCTCGGTGTCAAAGGAAGCCAGCGGCCCCTCGTACCAGTTCGTCATGGCTGCCTCCCTCGTCGACGGTGACACTGAGGTGATACCCGGTGACCCTCGGCATTCAACCTCTGTTGTGAATCCCTCTTTGAACTGCGGATCCGTTTGACCCGTAGTCAGTAGGGAGACAACAGAAAGTGACGGCCCGTCCGGTCCGGACGGCGGGCTGCCGCTCAACGGGGAAAACGGGGAAGACGGCAGCGATGGCGCTGACACAACCCGAACCGGCCAACCCGAACCCGGAGTGGGGCGGGATCGGAACGGGACAACCGATGCGAGGTCAACTCGCAGTCACCTCCTGCATGGAGACCCTCCAGGTGGGCTATCTGCATGCGGTCGCGGCCGCGTCGGGCTGCGCGCTGTCCTCGCCGTTCCCGGACAACGGGATCGACTGGCATGTGAGTCACGGTAGTTCGGCGCACACCGAGGACGACGAGGCCACCATCAAGGTCCAGCTCAAGTGCACGTACCAGGTCCCGCCGAATCCGGCAGGACCGTGGTTCAGCTTCACCCTCGACAACGAGCACCTGCGAAAACTCGCCCATGCACGGGTCGCCGTGCACAAGATCCTGATCGTCATGCTGGTCCCCAGGGAGGTCGACCAGTGGCTCCTGGCCGGTTCCGACCGGTTGGAACTGCGCCACTGCTGCTACTGGGTCAACCTGGCAGGGCACCCGGTCACCGGAAAACGGCGGACGAATGTCCGGATTCCGACCGGCCAGGTCTTCGACGACCGCGCTCTCTGCGCCATCATGGCCCGTGTGGGAGCGGGAGAGCGTCCTTGAACGAGGGCTCTGCGGTATCGACCCCCGCGGGAGGGACAACGTGACAGCGATGCGCCGCGACACCCGACCAGAGGCAGTGGACGCTGCCGGGCGCGACGCCGTCCGGGCCGGCGGCGCCGGTACCCCCACCGACCCGGTCCACATCGACCCGGCCAGGGTCGACCCCGCCGTGCTGGTCACCCTGCTCGCGCGCCACGGCTGGACCCGCCGCGGCGGGGCTGAGGGCCGCTACACCCGCTGGACCCCGCCCGACGACCTGGAGCCCGACACCAGCCTGCTGGTCCCCGCAGACCGCCGCTTCGACGACAGCATCGACCTGCTGGACGAGGCCATCGCGGCGCTCTCGCACTCCGGCGTCCCCTCCGCCAGGGCCATCCTCGCCGCACTGCTGGTCCCCGGCGACGAGATCCACTGGCGCCGGGAGACCCCCGGCGTGGGCGGCGCCGTCACCTGGGGGTCGGAGGAGGACCTGCACACCGGCGCCACCGCCATGCTCTCGGCCGCCGCCAAGGCCGGACTGCTGCGCGCCGCCTACTTCGGGGCCCGGCTCGACGCCTATGCGGCCGAGTTCCTGGACCGGGTCCTGGTCGTCGCCCCCGGCACCGGCGCCGGACTGCTCACCGCCTACGCCCCCGCCCCCGAGGACCGGTCCATCACCACCACCCTGGTCCGCGCCCTGGAGGCGACGAGGGACGCCATCGACCTGCAACGGGTCAGCGGCCGGACCGAGGCCTTCGACGACGGGGTACGGCTCGGCGTCAGCCGCGAGCTGATCGCCTCGGTGGTGCAACTGGTCCGGGGCAGCGAGGGCATCGAGATCGCCCTGGACTGGGCCGCCTCGGTCGGCACCCCGCGCGGTTTCGCCAGCCGGCGGCTGCACCTGGAGTTCAGCCCCGGCGACCTGCCCGCCCTGGAGGCCGCGGGCGAGCGGCTGGAACACAGCGAACCCGCGGTCGACGTGGAGCTCACCGGCGCGGTGGTCCGGCTCAAACGGCCGGTCCCCGGCGGCGAGGGCCAGGCCAGGCTGGCGGTGCTGTCGGGGGCCGACGTGGACGAGGTCCGGGTACGGCTGGGGGAGGAGGACTACCGCACCGCGGTCGAGTCCCATCTCGCAGGCGTCCCGGTCCGGCTGCGCGGGCGCCTGGAGCGCAAGGGCGGCTTCCGCAAGCTCTCCCTGCCGAGCAGGCTGGTCCCGGTCGAACTGGACGCCGCCGAGCGCGAGCGGATGCTCAAGGCGCTGCGGCTGCGGGTCGGCGGACCGACCGCGGGGGAGGGCGGCGAAGCCGGGTGACGGCTGCGCGAGCCGCTCCCCGCTCTCGGTACCATCATGACCGCAGCACCTGCTGCTCAGGAGAATGCCGAGAGTCAGGAGAGTCCGGTGTCGGACGTCCGTGTGGTCATCAGTCGCGAACCCGATCGGGAAGAGCGTGTGGTGACGACGGGCACTACGGCGGCGGAGCTGTTCCCCGGCGAGCGCGCCGTCATCGCCGCCCGCATCGGCGGTGAGCTGCGCGACCTGGCCCAGGTGCTGGCCGACGGCGACGAGGTCGAGCCGGTCACCATCGACAGCCCGGACGGCCTGTCGATCCTGCGCCACTCCACCGCGCACGTCATGGCCCAGGCCGTGCAGGAGATCTTCCCCGAGGCCAAGCTCGGCATCGGCCCGCCGGTCAAGGACGGCTTCTACTACGACTTCGACGTCGAGAAGCCGTTCACCCCCGAGGACCTCAAGGCCGTCGAGAAGAAGATGCAGGAGATCATCAAGCGGGGGCAGAAGTTCTCCCGCCGGGTGGTCACCGACGAGGCGGCGCGCGAGGAACTCGCCAACGAGCCCTACAAGCTGGAGCTGATCGGCCTCAAGGGCGGCGCCAGCAGCGAGGACGGCTCCGACGTCGAGGTGGGCGGCGGCGAGCTGACCATCTACGACAACCTGGACCCCAAGAGCGGCGAGCTGTGCTGGAAGGACCTGTGCCGCGGCCCGCACCTGCCGTCGACCCGCATTCCGGCGTTCAAGCTGATGCGCAACGCGGCGGCGTACTGGCGCGGCAGCGAGAAGAACCCCATGCTGCAGCGGATCTACGGCACCGCCTGGGCGACCAAGGACGACCTCAAGGCGCACCTGGACTTCCTGGAGGAGGCCGCCAAGCGCGACCACCGCAAGCTGGGCCATGAGCTGGACCTGTTCTCCAACCCGGACGAGATCGGCTCGGGCCTCGCCGTGTTCCACCCGCGCGGCGGCGTGATGCGCCGGGCCATGGAGGACTACTCGCGCAAGCGGCACGAGGAGGCGAACTACGAGTTCGTCTACACCCCGCACGCCACCAAGGGCGCGCTGTTCGAGAAGTCCGGCCACCTGGACTGGTACGCCGACGGTATGTACCCGCCCATGCAGCTCGACGAGGGCGTGGACTACTACCTCAAGCCCATGAACTGCCCGATGCACAACCTGATCTTCGACGCCCGCGGCCGCTCCTACCGCGAACTGCCTTTGAGGTTGTTTGAGTTCGGCACGGTCTACCGCTACGAGAAGTCCGGCGTGGTGCACGGCCTGACCCGCTCCCGCGGCTTCACCCAGGACGACGCGCACATCTACTGCACCAAGGAGCAGATGGGCGAGGAGCTGGACAACCTGCTCACCTTCGTCCTGGACCTGCTGCGCGACTACGGTCTGACCGACTTCTTCCTGGAGCTCTCCACCAAGGATCCGGAGAAGTTCGTCGGCTCGGACGAGGTCTGGGAGGAGGCGACCGAGATCCTCCGCACGGCCGCCGAGAAACAGGGCCTCCCGCTGGTCCCCGATCCGGGCGGCGCGGCCTTCTACGGCCCCAAGATCTCCGTCCAGGTGAAGGACGCCATCGGCCGCAGCTGGCAGATGTCCACCATCCAGGTCGACTTCAACCTCCCGGAGCGCTTCGACCTGCAGTACACGGCCGCGGACGGCTCGCGCCAGCGGCCGGTCATGATCCACCGGGCGCTGTTCGGTTCGATCGAGCGGTTCTTCGCGGTGCTGCTGGAGCACTACGCCGGCGCGATGCCGCCGTGGCTCTCCCCGGTCCAGGCCGTCGGCATCCCGATCGGCGACGCCCATGTCGACTACCTCAGGGAGTTCGCCGCCGAGGCGAAGGCCAAGGGGCTGCGGGTGGAGGTGGACGCCTCCAGCGACCGGATGCAGAAGAAGATCAGGAACCAGCAGAAGCTGAAGGTCCCGTTCATGGTGATCGTCGGCGACGACGACATGGCCGCCGGCACGGTCTCCTTCCGCTACCGCAACGGAGAGCAGAAGAACGGCATCCCGCGCGCCGAGGCGCTGGCCGAGATCGTCGACGCGGTGGAGCGTCGGATCCAGGTGTGACGCAACGCGCCGAGGGGCGTGCTCGGTCCTGAGCCCGCCCCTCGGAGCCCGCGCCTCAGCGCCTATGCTGATCTCCATGACGACGGAGCCGGAGCAGCAGAACGGGGCGGGCGAGCCGGACGCTTTCGGCCGCCTGTGGACCCCTCACCGGATGGCCTACATCAAGGGTGAGAACAAGCCGACCGGCCCCGAGCCCACCGACGGCTGCCCCTTCTGCGCGATCCCGGCGATGTCGGACGAGGACGGCCTGATCCTCCGTCGGCTGGACCACGCCTACGCGGTGCTGAACCTGTACCCGTACAACTCCGGGCACCTGATGGCCGTCCCGTACCGGCACGTCGCCGACTACACCGACCTCACCCCGGAGGAGACCGCCGACGTCGCCGCGCTCACCAAGCAGGCGATGACCGCGCTGCGGGCCGTCTCGGGTGCGCAGGGCTTCAACCTCGGGATGAACCAGGGCTCGGTCGCGGGCGCCGGCATCGCCGCGCACCTGCACCAGCATGTGGTGCCCCGCTGGGGCGGGGACACCAACTTCATGCCGGTCATCGGCCAGACCCGGGTGCTGCCGCAGCTCCTCGCGGAGACCCGGAAGATGCTCGCCGACGCCTGGCCGGAGGCCTGAACCCGGCAGCCCAGCTGGGTCAGTCGGCGTCGTAGACGTCGGCCTTGGAGGCGCGCATGCCCTGGACCTCGGCCCCCAGCAGGCCGGAGCGGGTCTTGAAGCGGTCGACCTCGACGTCGTGCTCCTCCAGGAACTCCAGCGTCGCCTTGTGCACGGTGCGCAGCACCGGTGTGGCGACGCGGAGGGCGTCGTCGGCCATGAACCGGTCCTTCCAGGGCGGGACCGCCCAGGCGTGCCGCAGGCCGAAGGGCTCGGGGAGCTTGAGGGTGCCGCCGAGCCAGTCGAGGATGGGCTCACCCCACGTCCAGGTGAACGGGGCGCGCAGCGTGAGCCGTACGACCTCGTCGGCGGCGACTATCGGCAACTGCTTGGTGCGCTCCTCCCAGGGCCTGCCGGGCCTGGGCACCTGGATCTCGGCCCGTGAGGCTTTCTTGTTGAACATCGGCGCCATCGGGCCCAGGGCGTGGCCGGTGACCTCGACCCGCAGAGTGTGGTGCAGCAGGGTGACCGTGACCAGCAGGGTCACCACCAACTGGCCGCCCCAGAGCACGAACTGGACGCCCAGGTAGTGCCGGGGCCCGCGGCCGAACTGCTGCTTGTTGGCCAGGTTGGTCATGGCCGAGTTGCGGTAGCGGTAGCCGTCCATGTCCGCCCCGGTGGGGCGGCTGATCTCGTCGGCGCCCTCGGGTATCGACATGACCATCCAGTGGGTGACCCGCATGTCCGGGATGCCGTTCTCGGCCGGCATGGTCGACCTGGACATCTCCCTGAGCCGGTCCTCTATCCGCCGCAGCACGTCCCAGGGGTGGAAGGTGCGGATGTCGGTGATGCCCTCGGCCGGGTCGATCTGCTCGGCCAGGTGCCAGGAGCCCCAGCGCTTGCCCAGCCCGAGTATGCCCTTGGTCCCGGCGTACTGCAGGACGTTGGTCTCCTGCTCCATCTCCAGGGTTTCCAGCGCCTTCTTGAGCTGCTCGGCCTTGGTGTCCTGCGGGCCCATCGGCACGATCCCCGGGATGACCGGGCCCAGGCCGCTGCCGTCCAGCACCTCGTTCCAGCGCAGCCGCAGCTGCTCAGCGGTGCGTAGGCAGATCCGGTACGCGACGAACCAACCCAGCACCGGGGCCAGCATCATGACGCGCACATAGAGCCCGACCCAGCCGGCGGCGAACGGCCGGAACACCAGCAGGACGGCGAGCAGCGCGGCCACGGTGAGGGCGGCGCCACCGTAGAGGGGGCGTCGTGCGGGGGGACTGATGTCGCGGATCTTGAAGGCGGCCAGCCAGATCAGCGTGCCCGGGAGGAAGAGCAGGCCGGCCACGACCGCGACCGCGGTGAGCTTGCGGTCGCGTTCGTCGCGGATCTTCTCCGCCTCCAGGCAGTGCTCGACCACCCGCCGCGGGTCGGCGCCGTAGGAGGGAACCAGGGGTTTGCGCTTCTCCGGGATGACGCGCTTGATCACCGCGCGGCAGAACGCCTCGCCGATGGTGGGGACGAAGAGTCCGTGCCGTCCCTCCTTGTGACTGACGCTGTCCACGTTCCCGGTCAGGTCGGTCAGCGGGCCGTCCCGGTACGCGAGGGAGGCGAGTGACTCGGTGGCTGCGAAGTTGAGCGATTCGCGCGGGACATCCGGCACTGTGGTCCCCTCCCGACAGCCGTATACACAGTGTTCCCCAAGCCTGGCTGATCATCCGCTGAACCGACGTCAGAAGGCCTGGCTGCCAGGGTATCGCCGTCGATCATCGCCCGTCAGCCCATTGCGGATCACTCCCGCGCTCACCCGTGCGTATCAGCCAGGGCCTTGGCCGCCACCCCCTCCGGCATGGCCTCGTGGCGGACGTAGGCGCGGGTGAAGTCGCCCGCGCCGTGGGAGAGCGAGCGCAGGTCCACGGCGTAGCGGACGATCTCCAACTCCGGTACCTCGGCCCGCACCAGGGTTCGTCCGGTGCCCACCGGCTCGGTGCCCTGGACCCGGCCCCGGCGGCCGGAGAGGTCGCTGAGCACCGCGCCCACGTACTCGTCCGGCACCAGCACCCGGACCTCGGTCACGGGTTCCAGCAGCCGCACGCCGGCGGTGCCGGCGGCCTCGCGCAGGGCCAGTGCTCCGGCGGTCTGGAACGCGGCGTCGGAGGAGTCCACCGAGTGGGCCTTGCCGTCGACCAGGGTGACCCTGACGTCCACGACCGGGTACCCGGCGCTGACCCCGCGCAGCAGTTGGGCCCGGACGCCCTTCTCGACGGAGGGGATGAACTGCCGGGGCACGGCGCCGCCGACGACCCGGTCGACGAACTCGAAGCCGCTGCCCGGCGGCAGCGGTTCCACGTCGATCTCGCAGATGGCGAACTGGCCGTGGCCGCCGGACTGCTTGACGTGCCGTCCGCGCCCGTGGCCGGCCCCGGCGAAGGTCTCCCGCAGCGGGACGGTGTAGGGGACGGGGTCGACCTGGACGCCGTGGCGGCTGCGCAGCCGCTCCAGCAGCAGGTCGGCGTGGGCCTCGCCGAGGCACCACAGCACCAGCTGGTGGGTGTCCGGGTTCTGTTCGAGCCGCAGGGTGGGGTCCTCGGCGGTGATCCGGCCCAGGCTCTGCGAGAGCTTGTCCTCGTCGGCCTTGCTGTGCGCCTCGACGGCCACCGGCAGCAGCGGGTCGGGCATCGCCCAGGGGGCGACCAGCAGCGGGTCGGCGGGTGCGGACAGGGTGTCGCCGGTCTGCGCCGAGGCCAGTTTGGCGATGCAGACGATGTCCCCGGCGACGGCCTGGTCGACGCCGCGCTGGGTGCGGCCGAAGGGCGAGGAGAGCGCGCCGATCCGCTCGTCGGCGTCGTGGTCGTCGGTGCCCCGGTCGGCCATGCCGTGTCCGGAGACGTGCACCGGCTGGTCGGGGCGCAGCGTGCCGGAGAAGACCCGGACCAGGCTGAGCCTGCCGACGTAGGGGTCGCCGCTGGTCTTCACCACCTCGGCGGCCAGCGGTCCTTCGGGGTCGCAGGCCAGCGCCGGGCGGGGGCGGCCGTCGGGGGTGGTGGCCGCCGGCGGCAGGTGCTCGGCGGGGGAGGGGAAGGCGGAGCTGATGAGTTCCAGCAGCTCGGCGCTGCCCAGGCCGGCCTTGGAGCCGTCGGCGGGCGGGGCGGAGGCCAGCACCGGGTGGAAGGCGCCCCGGGCGACGGCGCGCTCCAGGTCGTCGATGAGGGTCTTGGTGTCGATGGTCTCGCCGGAGAGGTAGCGGTCCATCAGGGCCTCGTCCTCGCTCTCGGCGATGACGGCCTCGATCAGCCGGTCCCTGGCCTCGGCGGCGGCCTCGCCCAGGGCCTGGTCGGGGGTGTGCTCGGTGCGCTGTCCGCTGCCGTAGTCGAAGCAGTTGCCGCTGAGCAGGCCGAGCAGTCCGGAGATCCTGGGGGTGCCGTCGGGGCCGGCCGGGCCGCGGTTCAGCGGCAGGTAGAGCGGCAGCACGGCTTCCGGGTTGTCCCCGCCGAAGGCCTCCCGGCAGAGCTCGACGGTGGCGTTGAAGTCGGCCTGCGGGGCGTCCAGTTTGGTGACGACCAGGGCGCGGGGCATGGCGACGGCGGCGCACTCCTCCCAGAGCATCCTGGTGGCGCCGTCGATGCCGTCGGTGGCGGGGACGACGAACAGGGCGGCGTCGGCGGCGCGCAGCCCGGCGCGCAGCTCGCCCACGAAGTCGGCGTAGCCGGGGGTGTCCAGCAGGTTGATCCGCACGCCGGCGTGGACCAGCGGGACCAGGGAGAGCTGGACCGAGCGCTGCTGGCGGTGCTCGATCTCGTCGTAGTCGGAGACGGTGGTGCCGTCCTGGACGCGTCCGGCCCGGGTCAGCGCGCCGGTGGCGAGCGCGAGGGTCTCCGTGAGGGTGGTCTTGCCTGCGCCACTGTGGCCGACCAGCACGACGTTGCGGATCAGATCCGGCCGGCTGCGCTGGTACTGGTCGGCCGCCGGACCCCTGCCGGGGCCTCCCGATGCCGCTGTCGTCCTGTCACCCATCGTCCTCTCCTATCGCTGGAGGCTGCGTCTTTGCCGCGGAGACCGCGTTCCTGCCGCGAAGATCGCGTTGCGTTGACTTGAGGTCACCCGCGGTGATGGTGAGCTTGGCACCGCAACCGGCCGAGGTCCATAGCTCCCGCACGGGCGGCGTGCCCGCGCCCGGCGCGCGGACCGCGCCCGGATAGCATGGGCCCGCCCGCCGGTGGCCGCCGTGAGAGCGTCGCCCCGGGACGGCCGGTTCCCGGTCGGACCACGGCCGGACCAGAGCCGGAACAGAGCCAGATCGGAGCGGTCGGAAGGCCCATGCTCAACAAATACGCGCGAGCTTTCTTCACGCGGGTGCTCACCCCCTTCGCGGCGTACCTGCTGCGCATCGGTGTCAGCCCGGACATGGTCACCCTGGTGGGGACGGCCGGGGTGGTCGCCGGTGCGCTGGTGTTCTTCCCCCAGGGCAGTTTCTTCTGGGGCACCGTCGTGATCACCGCCTTTGTCTTCTCCGACCTGGTCGACGGCACCATGGCCCGCCAGTCCGGTACCTCCAGCGTATGGGGCGCGTTCCTGGATTCCACCTTGGACCGGGTCGCGGATTCGGCGGTCTTCGGCGGCATCGCGATGTGGTACGCCGGGAGCGGCGACAATCTGGTGCTCTGCGCGGTGGCGCTGTTCTGCCTGGCCAGCGGCCAGGTGGTGTCGTACACCAAGGCGCGGGCCGAGAGCCTGGGCCTGAAGTGCGACGTCTCGGGCCTGGTCGAGCGGGCCGAGCGGCTGGTGGTGACCCTGGTCGCGGCCGGGCTGGCGGGGCTGCACGGCTTCGGCGTGCCCTACATCGACTGGCTGCTGCCGATCGCGCTGTGGCTGATCGCGGTGGGTAGTCTGATCACCGCACTGCAGCGGATCCTGACGGTGCGCCGCGAGGCCGCCGAGGCGATCGCGGCCGGGGGAGGGCAGCTGTGAGCGGACTCGGTGACCAGTTGACGTATGGGGCCTACGCGGCGGGCTGGGGGGCGGTGAAGCGGCTGCCCGAGTCGGTGGCCAACGGGCTGTTCCGGCGGATCGCGGACCTCGCCTGGAAGCGTCGCGGCAAGGGCGTGCTGCGGCTGGAGTCCAATCTGCGCCGGGTCCGGCCGGAGGCGTCCGAGGCCGAGATCGCCGAGCTGGGCCGGGCCGGGATGCGCACCTACCTGCGCTACTGGTGCGAGTCGTTCCGAATGCCGGTGTGGAGCAGGGAGCGGATCGCCGCCTCGTTCGAGCCCGAGTTCATCGAGCGCCTCGACGACGCCATGGCGTCCGGCCGCGGGGCGGTGCTGGCGCTGCCGCACATGGGCAACTGGGATCTGGCCGGGGCCTGGGTGGTGGTGCGCGGCTATCCGTTCAGCACGGTGGCCGAGCGGCTGAAGCCGGAGAAGCTGTTCGACCGCTTCGTGGCCTACCGCGAGGGCCTGGGGATGGAGGTGCTGCCGCTGACCGGCGGCGCCAACACCCTGGCCACGCTGGCGAAGCGGCTGCGCGCGGGCGGTCTGGTGTGCCTGGTCGGCGACCGGGACCTGTCCGCCTCCGGCGTCGACGTCAGCTTCATGGGCGAGGCGGCGCGGATGCCGGCCGGCCCCGCCGTACTGGCGGCGCAGACCGGGGCCGCGCTGCTGCCGGTGACGCTCTGGTACGACGGCACCCCGGTGATGAAGGGCCGGGTGCACGAGGAGGTCCCGGTCCCGGAGACCGGCGGCAAGCGGGAGAAGGCCGCGGCGATGACGCAGGCGCTCGCCGACGTCTGGTCCGAGGGCGTGCGCGAGCACCCGCAGGACTGGCACATGCTGCAGCGCTTCTGGCTGGCGGACCTCGACCCCGACCGGGCTCCCGCCGCGGTCGAGCAGCCGACGGCGGAGGCTTCCCGGTGAGGATCGGAATCGTCTGCCCCTACGCCTGGGACGTCCCCGGCGGGGTGCAGTTCCATGTCAGGGACCTGGCCGAGCACCTGATCCGGCTGGGCCACGAGGTCTCGGTGCTGGCCCCGGCCGACGACGACACCCCGGTGCCGCCGTACGTGGTGCCGGCCGGACGCGCCGTCCCGGTGCCCTACAACGGCTCGGTGGCCCGGCTGACCTTCGGGTTCCTCTCCGCCGCGCGGGTGCGCCGCTGGCTGCACGACGGCTCCTTCGACGTGCTGCACATCCATGAGCCGGTCACCCCGAGCCTGTCGCTTTTGACCTGCTGGGCCGCCAGCGGCCCGATCGTGGCGACCTTCCACACCTCCAACCCGCGCTCCCGGGCCATGGTCGCCGCCGAGCCGATCATGCAGCCCGCGCTGGAGAAGATCAGCGCCCGGATCGCGGTCAGCGAGTACGCCCGGCGCACCCTGGTCGAGCACTTCGGCGGGGACGCCGTGGTCATCCCCAACGGCGTCGACGTCGGCTTCTTCGCCCGCGCCGAGCCCCGGCCGGAGTGGAGCGGCGCGGACGTCCCCGACGGCGGCACCATCGGCTTCGTCGGCCGGATCAACGAGCCCCGCAAGGGCCTGCCGACGCTGCTGGAGGCGCTGCCGCGGATCATCGCGGCCCGCCCCGGGGTGCGGCTGCTGGTGGCCGGCCGGGGCGACGAGGAGGAGGCGGTCAAGGGGCTCCCGGCGGAGGTCCGGGCCAGGATCGAGTTCCTCGGCATGGTCAGCGACGAGGAGAAGGCCGCGCTGCTGCGCAGCGTCGACCTCTACGTCGCGCCCAACACCGGCGGCGAGAGCTTCGGCATCATCCTGGTCGAGGCCATGTCCGCGAGCGCTCCGGTGCTGGCCAGCGACCTGGACGCGTTCCGCCAGGTGCTCGACGGCGGCGCGGCCGGAGAGCTGTTCCCGGTGGAGAACGCCGAGGCGCTCGCCGACGCGGCGATCCGGCTGCTGGGCGACCCGGAGCGGCTGGCCGAGCTGCGCGAGGCCGGCTCCCGGCATGTGCGCCGCTTCGACTGGGAGACTGTCGGGGCCGACATCCTCTCCGTCTACGAGACGGTCACCACCGGAGCGGCCGCCATGGTCAGCGAGGACCCGGGCGGCGGCTGGCGGGCCCGGCTGGGGCTGGCGCGGGACTGACCCGTGCGGTCCTGAGCACGCGTCGCCTACCTCTAAAGTGACCCTTCGTGAGCATCTGGATCTGGGTCGCCCTCGCCGTTGTCCTCGTCGGCCTCTACCTCAGCTGGACCGCGGGGCGGCTGGACCGCCTGCACGCGCGGATCGACGCCGCGCGGGCAGGCCTCGACGCGCAGCTGCTGCGCCGCGCCTCGGCGACGCTGGAGCTCTCGACCTCCACCCTGCTGGACCCGGCCGCCTCGGTGGTGCTCTACCAGGCGGCGCACGCGGCGCGGACCGCGCCCGAGGAGCGCCGGGAGCTGGCCGAGAGCGAGCTGAGCCAGGCGCTGCGGGCGGTCTTCGCCGAGCCCGAGCAGGTCAAGGAGTTGCGCGCGCTGGTCGGCGGCGCGGAGTACGTGGTCGAGCTGAGCTCCTCGGTGCGCCGGGTCCCGATGGCCCGCACCTTCCACAACGACTCGGTCCGCGCCGCCCGTGCGGTGCGCCGGCACCGCATCGTGCGCATCTTCCGGCTGGCCGGCTACGCCCCCTTCCCTCAGACCTTCGAGATGGACGACGCGGCCCCCCAGGTACTGGTCGCGCCGGCCTGATCGGGTGCCACGACGGAGTGTGTGATCTGCGTCCGATGGACCCGGTGGAGCAATCGGTTAGGGTCGAAGCGGGCCTACCATGGGCTTGTCGCACCACTGCTCCGCTTTCTTCAGTGAGGTCTTTCGTGTCCACCAACACTCCCGCCCCCACCGACCAGCCCTCGGTCGGCACCGCCCGCGTCAAGCGCGGTATGGCCGAGCAGCTCAAGGGCGGCGTGATCATGGACGTCGTCAACGCCGAGCAGGCGAAGATCGCCGAGGACGCCGGTGCCGTCGCGGTGATGGCGCTGGAGCGGGTCCCGGCCGACATTCGCAAGGACGGCGGCGTCGCGCGGATGTCCGACCCCAACATGATCGAGGAGATCATCGAGGCCGTCTCCATCCCGGTCATGGCCAAGTCCCGGATCGGCCACTTCGTCGAGGCCCAGGTGCTGCAGGCGCTCGGCGTCGACTACATCGACGAGTCCGAGGTGCTCACCCCGGCCGACGAGGTGAACCACTCCGACAAGTTCGCCTTCACCACCCCCTTCGTCTGCGGTGCCACCAACCTCGGTGAGGCGCTGCGCCGGATCGCCGAGGGCGCGGCCATGATCCGCTCCAAGGGCGAGGCCGGCACCGGCAACGTGGTCGAGGCCGTCCGCCACCTGCGTCAGATCAAGAACGAGATCGCCCGGCTGCGCGGCTACGACAACAACGAGCTCTACGCCGCCGCCAAGGAGCTGCGCGCCCCGTACGAGCTGGTCAAGGAGGTCGCCGAGCTCGGCAAGCTCCCGGTGGTGCTGTTCTCCGCCGGTGGCGTGGCCACCCCCGCCGACGCCGCGCTGATGCGCCAGCTCGGCGCCGAGGGCGTCTTCGTCGGCTCCGGCATCTTCAAGTCAGGCGACCCGGCCAAGCGCGCCGCCGCGATCGTCAAGGCCACCACCTTCTTCGACGACCCGAAGATCATCGCCGATGCCTCCCGCAACCTGGGCGAGGCCATGGTCGGCATCAACTGCGACACCCTGCCCGAGACCGAGCGGTACGCCAACCGCGGTTGGTAGTCGGCAGGTTCGGTGGGGAGCGCGGGCCTGACGGCCCGCGCTCCCCCTTCGGTTTCCCATCCTTCGCGAAGAGGTTCTGCACTGTGACCAGTTCTCCCGTAGTCGGCGTCCTCGCCCTCCAGGGCGATGTGCGCGAGCACGCCATGGCCCTGGCCGAGGCGGACGCGGTGGCCCGTCCGATCCGCCGCCCCGAGGAGCTGGCGGAGGTCGACGCCCTGGTCATCCCCGGCGGCGAGTCCACCACCATGTCCAAGCTGGCGCTGCTGTTCGGGCTGATGCAGCCGCTGCGGGACCGCGTCGCGGCCGGGATGCCGGTCTACGGCTCCTGCGCCGGCATGATCATGCTGGCCGACAAGATCCTGGACGGCCGGGACGACCAGGAGACCGTCGGCGGCATAGACATGGTGGTGCGCCGCAACGCCTTCGGCCGGCAGAACGAGTCCTTCGAGCAGGCCATCGAGGTGCGCGGGCTGGAGGGCGGCCCGGTGCACGGCGTGTTCATCCGCGCGCCCTGGGTGGAGTCGGTGGGCGAGGGCGTCGAGGTGCTCGCCGCGCTGGGCGGCGAGCGGATCGTGGCGGTGCGTCAGGGTAGTCTGCTGGCCACCTCGTTCCACCCGGAACTGACCGGTGACCACCGCGTGCACCGGTACTTCGTGGACATGGTCCGTGCCCGGTCGCTGTAACACTTCGGGGGGCGACCCCCCGGACCCCCACGAACCAAGCCGTAACGCCCGGTGACGGTAGGATCTCGTCTGTTGTTCGTTTCTCTGGTGTTGTCTTAAGGAGCTACTCGATGTCCGGCCACTCCAAGTGGGCTACCACCAAGCACAAGAAGGCCGCCATCGACGCGAAGCGCGGCAAGCTCTTCGCGAAGATGATCAAGAACATCGAGGTGGCTGCCCGCACCGGCGGCGGCGACCCGGCCGGCAACCCGACGCTCTACGACGCCATCCAGAAGGCGAAGCGCAGCTCGGTGCCGATCGACAACATCAACCGGGCCGTCAAGCGCGGGTCGGGCGCCGAGGCCGGCGGAGCCGACTACGCCACCATCATGTACGAGGGCTACGGCCCCAACGGCGTCGCCGTGCTGATCGAGTGCCTCACCGACAACCGCAACCGCGCCGCCTCCGACGTGCGCGTGGCGATGACCCGCAACGGCGGCTCGATGGCCGACCCGGGCTCGGTGTCCTACATGTTCAACCGCAAGGGCGTCGTGGTCGTCCCCAAGGGCGACAAGCTCGACGAGGACACCGTGATGGAGGCCGTGCTCGACGCCGGCGCCGAGGAGGTCAACGACCTGGGCGACACCTTCGAGGTGCTCAGCGAGGCCACCGACATGGTCGCGGTCCGCACCGCGCTGCAGGACGCCGGCATCGAGTACGACTCGGCCGACGCCAACTTCGTCCCCAGCGTCCAGGTCGAACTGGACGCCGACGGCGCCCGCAAGATCTTCAAGCTGATCGACGCGCTGGAGGACAGCGACGACGTCCAGAACGTCTTCGCCAACTTCGACCTCTCCGCCGAGGTCGTCGCCGAGCTCGACGAGGACGAGTAGTCCCCCTGGAAGCTGCCACCGCCGCCCGGCGCCCCTTGCGGGTAGCCGGGCGGCGGCATGTCCGGTCTGTTCTTGTCGGTGGCTACCGATAGCCTCACCAGCAACCATCCGTTCGAGGCGAAGGACAGCAGCTGTGCGCGTTCTCGGAGTCGACCCCGGTCTGACCCGCTGCGGGGTGGGCGTGGTCGACGGCGCGCCGGGGCGTCCGCTGCGCATGGTCGCCTGCGGCGTCGTCCGCACCCCGGCCGAGCTGGACGTCGCCCACCGGCTGCTGCGGATCGAGGAGGGACTGGAGCTCTGGTTCGACCAGCACCAGCCCGAACTCGTAGCCGTGGAGCGGGTGTTCGCCCAGCACAACGTCCGCACCGTGATGGGCACCGCCCAGGCCAGTGCGGTGGCCATGCTCTGCGCCACCCGTCGCGGCATCCCGGTTACCCTGCACACTCCCAGCGAGGTCAAGGCCGCGATCAGCGGCAACGGCCGCGCCGACAAGGCCCAGGTCGGCGCCATGGTCACCCGGCTGCTCCGGCTGGACGCGCCGCCCAAACCGGCCGACGCCGCCGACGCCCTGGCCCTTGCCATCTGTCACATCTGGCGCGGAGCCGCCACCGACCGCATCGCCGCAGCCGTCGCGGCTGCCCGACCCAAGGAGTACCGCCGATGATCGCCTTCGTCAGTGGCCCGGTGGCCGCCCTCGGCCCGGCCTCGGCCGTCATCGAGGTCGGCGGCGTCGGCATGCTGGTCCAGTGCGCCCCCGCGGTGCTGGCCGGACTGAAGGTCGGCGAGCACGGCCGGCTGGCCACCTCCCTGGTGGTCCGGGAGGACTCGCTCACCCTCTACGGCTTCGCCGACGACGACGAGCGCACCACCTTCGAGCTGCTGCAGACCGCCAGCGGCATCGGCCCCAAGGTCGCCCAGGCGATGCTCGCGGTGCACCGGCCCGACGCGCTGCGGATCGCGGTCCAACGCGGCGACGCCAAGACTCTCACCGCCGTCCCCGGGATCGGCCCCAAGGGTGCGCAGAAGCTGCTGATCGAGCTCAAGGACAAGCTGGGCGCGCCCACCGGCGCGGTGCCGGCCCAGCAGCACGCGGTGCTCTCCTCCGGACCGGCCCCCTGGCAGGACCAGCTGCACGCCGCCCTGGTCGGGCTGGGCTTCGCCCCGCGCGAGGCCGAGGACGCGGTGGCGGCGGTGGCCCCCGAGGCCGAGGCCCAGGAGAAGGCCGACGTCTCCGCCCTGCTCCGCAGCGCCCTCCGTACCCGCAACCGCACCCGCTGAGGAGCAGCCCTCCCATGCTCCAACTTTCCGGGGGGCGACCCCCCGTACCCCCGCGTGAACCCCAGCCGGCTGGGGTAACGTGCACGGCTGCCACGAGGAGAAGCTGAATGAGTCCCTACGACGAGACCTCTTCGGCCGTCTCCTCCGCCGCCGACGGTGAGGACCGCGCCGTCGAGGCCGCGCTGCGCCCCAAGGACCTGGGCGAGTTCATCGGCCAGGAGCGGGTCCGCGAGCAGCTGTCGCTGGTGCTCCAGGCGGCCCGGCACCGCGCGGCCACCCCGGACCACGTGCTGCTCAGCGGGCCGCCCGGCCTCGGCAAGACCACCCTCTCGATGATCATCGCGGCGGAGATGAACGCCCCGATCCGGATCACCTCCGGCCCGGCCATCCAGCACGCCGGCGACCTCGCCGCGATCCTCTCCTCGCTCACCGAGGGCGAGGTGCTCTTCCTGGACGAGATCCACCGGATGTCCCGTCCGGCCGAGGAGATGCTCTACATGGCGATGGAGGACTTCCGGGTCGACGTCATCGTCGGCAAGGGCCCCGGCGCCACCGCCATCCCGCTGGAGCTGCCGCCGTTCACCCTGGTCGGCGCCACCACCAGGGCCGGGCTGCTGCCCCCGCCGCTGCGGGACCGCTTCGGCTTCACCGGCCACATGGAGTTCTACGCCCCGGTCGAGCTGGAGCGCGTCATACACCGCTCCGCACGCCTGCTCGACGTCAGCATCGACACCGAGGGCGCGGCGGAGATCGCCGGGCGCTCCCGGGGCACGCCCCGGATCGCCAACCGGCTGCTGCGCCGGGTCCGGGACTTCGCGCAGGTCAGGCATGACGGCGAGATCACCAAGGAGATCGCCGAAGCGGCCCTGGCGGTGTACGAGGTGGACCAGCGCGGGCTCGACCGGCTGGACCGCGCCGTGCTGCACGCCCTGCTGAAACTCTTCGGCGGCGGCCCGGTGGGGCTGTCGACGCTGGCCGTCGCGGTGGGGGAGGAGAGCGAGACGGTGGAGGAGGTCGCCGAGCCGTTCCTGGTCCGCGAGGGTCTGCTGGCCCGCACCCCCAGGGGCCGGATCGCCACCGCCGCCGCCTGGCAGCACCTCGGTCTCACCCCCCCGCCGACCCCGCCGCACACCGCCCTCCCGGCCCAGCAGGACCTCTTCGGCGGTGCTGCCGAGAGCTGAACCGCACTGAAGCGGGCCCCGCTACTCGCTTTCGTCGGAACCGGGATGACATGCTTGACGTTGTCCCTCCAAGGCGGGTCGCCTAGACTCCGCCGTTGCCGCTCCCTTTCGGACGGCCCGCCACCGAAAAGACCGGCCGCTTCCCTTGCGGCCTCGCAAAGGACCCTGTCAGCCGTGAATTCCTCATTCCTCGTCATCATCGTCGTCATGATGGGCGCGATGTTCCTGATGACCCGCTCTGCCAAGAAGAAGCAGGCGGTGGCCGCGGAGATGCGCAACAAGATGGAGCCCGGTTCCGGTATCCGCACCATCGGCGGTATGTACGCCCTGGTGAAGGCCGTGAACGAGGACTCCGTCGAACTGGAGGTCGCCCCCGGCGTCCACGCCATCTACGCGAAGAACGCCATTGCCGTTGTCATGGACGGGGCTGAGTACAACCGCATCGTCCACGGTGACGAGCTCGCGGACGAGGCGGACGAGGACGGCGTCGAGGAGATCGAGGGCGACGCGCAGGCCGCGGTCGTGGCCGACGAGGCCCCGGTCGAGCTCGACAAGGCGCCTTCCCTGGAGAAGGCCGAGGCCGAGGTGAAGGAAAGCGCAGAGCCCGCCGCTGACAAGGGCGTAGCCGCCAAGTAGCCTGCCCCTTACGGCAGACACGCCGGGGCCACTCACCCCGGACGGCCCCAACGGACCGCTGCGTCGTGGCCGCGCCATCCCCTGTCCGCCGGACCCCCGGCGGTGGTGGCGCGACCCACCCACGGCATGGACAGAGAGAAACGAGAAGGTGGCATCACCGAAATCCCGTCCCCGTGACGGATACCCGGGGCGCGCGATGGGCCTGATCCTGGCGGCGGCGTTGGCCCTGGTGGCCATCATGTTCGCCACCGGGAACACGACCCCCCGCCTCGGCGTCGACCTTGCAGGTGGCACCACTGTCACGCTCAAGGCGGTCCCGCCCAAGAACAACCCCGGCGCTGTCAACAGCACCAGCATGAGCGAGGCCGTCTCGATCCTGCAGCAGCGCGTCAACGGGATGGGCGTCTCCGAGGCCACCGTGCAGACCGAGGGCAGCGACACGATCGTGGTGACGATCCCCAAGGGGAACAACACCGAACAGATCGCCAACGAGGTCGGCACGACCGCGAAGCTGTACTTCCGTCCGGTCCTCGCCGAGGCCCCGTCGGGCGTCACGGTCTCCTCCTCGGCCAGTGCCAGCGCTTCGAAGACCGCCTCGGCCTCGTCCTCGGCCGGTGCTTCGGCGAGCACCCAGGCGAAGGCCGCCAGCTCGGGATCGGCCTCCGCGACTCCGTCCGCCACCAAGACCCAGGGCGACGCGGTCACCGGTGACCTCACCAAGGCGACGCCGTCGGCCAGCACCACCGCCGCGAGCGCCAGCGCCACGGCCAAGTCGACCGCCACCGCCACCAGCAGTGCGGCCGCCGCAGCCGCCGCGTCGAGTTCCGCAGCAGCGGCAGCCGCTTCCCTCACCACCGGCACCGTCCCGGCGGACCTCACGACGGCGTTCGCCAACCTGGACTGCTCGAAGCAGAACCAGCGCGTCGACCACCAGACCGACCAGGCCAAGGACGCGGTCGCCTGCTCCTCCGACGCCAGCGCCGGCTACTACATCAAGTACGCGCTGGGTCCGGTGGCCGTCCCCGGTACCGACATCAGCGGTGCCTCGGCCGGCATCAGCACCCAGAACGGGCAGTGGCAGGTCAACCTGAGCTTCACCGGCAGCGGAGGCTCGAAGTTCACCGCCGTCACGACCAAGCTGGCCAAGAACACGACCCCGGCGAACCAGTTCGCGATCGTCCTTGACGGCAAGGTGCAGTCCGCCCCGTCCGTCGCAGCGGCGATCACCGGCGGTCAGGCACAGATCACCGGCAGCTTCACCCAGCAGCAGGCCACCAGCCTGGCCAACGTGCTGAGCTACGGTGCGCTCCCGCTGGACTTCAAGCAGCAGGACGTCACCACCGTCTCGCCCGAGCTCGGCAGCAGCCAGCTCACCGCGGGTCTGGTCTCCGGCGCCATCGGTCTCGCGCTCGTGATCCTCTACTCGCTGCTCTACTACCGGGGCCTCGGCCTGGTGGCCATCGCCGGTCTCGCGGTCTCCGCGGTGCTGACCTACGCGATCATGTGCCTGCTCGGAGCGACCATCGGCTTCGCGCTTAACCTGCCGGCGGTCTGCGGTGCGATCGTGGCCATCGGTATCACCGCGGACTCCTTCGTCGTCTACTTCGAGCGCATCCGCGACGAACTGCGGCACGGCTCCTCGCTGCGTCCCGCGGTGCAGCGGGCCTGGCCCAAGGCCCGGCGCACCATCCTGGTCGCCGACTTCGTGTCGTTCCTGGCCGCCGCGGTGCTGTACTTCTTCACCGTGGGCAAGGTCCAGGGCTTCGCGTTCACCCTGGGTCTGACCACCCTGCTCGACGTCGTGGTGATCTTCCTGTTCACCAAGCCGCTGATCACCCTGCTGGCCCGCCGGAAGTTCTTCGCCGAGGGCCATCCCATGTCCGGGCTCGACCCCAAGCGGTTGGGTGTAAGGCCCCCGCTGCGCGGCGGCCGCCGTCCCGTCGAGACCAAGGAGGCCTGACCAGATGTCCCGCTTCGGCAACATCGGCCACCGGCTCTTCACCGGCGAACTCAGCTTCGACTTCGTCGGCCGGCGCAAGCTCTGGGTCGCCCTCTCCGGGGTGATCCTGCTCGCGGCGATCCTCGGCCTCGGGCTGCGCGGCCTGAACCTCGGCATCGAGTTCAAGGGCGGCGAGATCTACACGATCTCCAAGCCCGGGGTCACCGTAAGCCAGGCCCAGACCGTCGCCAACAAGATCACCGGCGACAACTCCTCCGTGGTCCAGTCCTCCAGCAGCAGCTCCGGCAAGCAGATCACCATCCAGATCAGCGCCGCCGAGAACGTCACCACGCAGAAGGCGCTCTCCGAGATCACCTCCCAGCTGGGCGTCCCGTCCAACCAGATCAGCACCCAGATGATCGGTGCCAGCTGGGGACAGGACATCAGCAAGAAGGCCCTCTACGGGATCATCGCCTTCATGGTGCTGGTGACGCTCTACCTCGCCGTCGCCTTCGAGTGGCGGCTCGCGGTCGGCGCCCTGGTCGCGCTGCTGCACGACATGGTGATCACCGTCGGTGTCTACGCCCTGCTGGGCTTCACCGTCACCTCCGGCACCGTGATCGGCTTCCTGACCGTCCTCGGCTACTCGCTCTACGACACCGTCGTGGTCTTCGACGGCCTCAAGGACGCCACCAAGAAGCTGGGCACCCAGTCCAGGCTGACCTACAGCGACGCGGCCAACCAGTCGCTGAACAGCACCCTGGTCCGGTCGATCAACACCACCGTGCTGGCGCTGCTGCCGGTCGCGTCGCTGCTGTTCATCGGCGGCGGCCTGCTCGGCGCCGGCACCCTGAACGACATCTCGCTGGCGCTGTTCGTCGGTCTGAGCGCCGGCGCCTACTCCTCGATCTGCGTCGCCACCCCGATGGTGGCCTGGCTCAAGGAGAAGCAGCCGGAGAACATCGCCCTGGCCAAGAAGGTCCGGCAGCGCCGGTCCGCCGAGGCCAAGGCCGCGGCGGAGGGCGTCGTGCTGGACCAGGCGGACCGGGCCGACGAGGCCGCCGAGGGCAATGTCCCGGTCAGCAGCGGGAGCGGCGCCGGCGGCGTCACGGGCCCCCGGCGCCAGCCGGTGAACCGCAGCCGCAACGACCGCCGGGCCCCCGGCAAGAGGAAGTAGCACCCGATGAGCACCGACGACCTGGCCGCACTGCTGGCCTCGCGGATCCGCGACGTCCCCGACTACCCCAAGCCCGGAGTGGTCTTCAAGGACATCGCACCGCTGCTGGACGACGCGGCGGCCTTCGCCGCCCTGGTCGACCACCTGGCGGCACGGGCCAAGGAACTGGGCGCGACCAAGGTCGTCGGGCTCGAGGCGCGCGGCTTCATCCTGGCGGCCCCGGCCGCCTACGCCGCGGGCGCGGGCTTCGTCCCGGTCCGCAAGGAGGGCAAGCTGCCCGGACCGTGCTTCAGCCAGGCCTACGACCTGGAGTACGGCTCGGCGGTGATAGAGGTCCAGTGCGACGCCTTCGTCCCCGGTGAGCGGGTGCTGGTGGTCGACGACGTGCTGGCCACCGGCGGCACCGTCGAGGCCTCCCTGGACCTGGTCCGCCGGGCCGGGGCCGAGCTGGCCGGCGTGGCGGTGCTGATGGAGCTCGGTTTCCTCGGCGGCCGCGAGCGGCTGCTGCCCCACCTGGGCGAAGCCCCCCTGGACGCGATCATCACTCTCTAGTGGTGGGCGGCACACAGCAGGACCGATGCGGGCGGGTCACCGGAACAAACGGTGGCCCGCCCGCGCTCGGTACCATGAGGAGTCCCCGCCACTGAACGCGTGGGGCCCACGCTCAAGGAGTGCACTTGCCGGAAGAGGTCGTGCCCACCACTGCCAGCGCGCAGGACGGTGCCCCCGCCACCACTCCAGCCGTCCGAGAGACGACGAAGGAGGCGCAGCCGGGCCCGCGCCCCGGCGCGCCCTCTCCCAGCCGGGTACGGGCCCGTCTGGCCCGTCTGGGCGGGCAGCGCAGCAGCGCCCTGAACCCGGTCCTCGAACCGCTCTTCCGGATCGTCCGCGGCAACGACCCCAAGGCCGACCTGGTCGCCCTGGAGAAGGCCTATCTGATCGCCGAGCGCTGGCACCGCGGCGTCAAGCGCAAGAGCGGCGACCCCTACATCACCCACCCGCTGGCCGTCGCCACCATCCTGGCCGAGCTGGGCATGGACACCCCGACGCTGATGGCCGGGCTGCTGCACGACACCGTCGAGGACACCGACTACGGCCTGGAGACGCTGCGCCGCGACTTCGGCGACACCGTCGCCATGCTGGTCGACGGCGTCACCAAGCTGGACAAGGTCAAGTTCGGCGAGGCCGCCCAGGCCGAGACGGTCCGCAAGATGGTCGTCGCCATGGCCAAGGACCCTAGGGTCCTGGTCATCAAGCTCGCCGACCGGCTGCACAACATGCGCACCATGCGCTACCTCAAGCGGGAGAAGCAGGAGAAGAAGGCCCGCGAGACCCTGGAGATCTACGCCCCGCTGGCGCACCGGCTGGGCATGAACACCATCAAGTGGGAGCTGGAGGACCTCGCCTTCGCGATCCTCTACCCCAAGATGTACGACGAGATCGTCCGGCTGGTCGCCGAACGCGCCCCCAAGCGCGACGAGTACCTGACCACCGTCACCGACCAGGTCATCGGCGACTTCCGGGCCGCCCGGATCAAGGCCACCGTCACCGGGCGCCCCAAGCACTACTACAGCGTCTACCAGAAGATGATCGTGCGCGGCCGCGACTTCGCCGAGATCTACGACCTGGTGGGCATCCGGGTCCTGGTCGACTCCGTCCGCGACTGCTACGCGGCGCTGGGCACCATCCACGCGCGGTGGAACCCGGTGCCGGGGCGGTTCAAGGACTACATCGCGATGCCCAAGTTCAACATGTACCAGTCGCTGCACACCACGGTCATCGGCCCCGGCGGCAAGCCGGTCGAGCTGCAGATCCGCACCTTCGACATGCACCGCCGCGCCGAGTACGGCATCGCCGCGCACTGGAAGTACAAGCAGCAGGCCGTCGCCGGCACCTCCAAGGTCCGCACCGACACCCCCACCGGCAAGGGCGCCAAGGCCGACACCGTCAACGAGATGGCCTGGCTGCGGCAGCTGCTGGACTGGCAGAAGGAGACCGAGGACCCCAGCGAGTTCCTGGAGTCGCTGCGCTTCGACCTGTCCAACAACGAGGTCTTCGTCTTCACCCCCAAGGGCGACGTGATAGCGCTGCCCGCCGGGGCCACCCCGGTGGACTTCGCCTACGCCGTCCACACCGAGGTCGGCCACCGGACCATCGGTGCCCGCGTCAACGGCCGGCTGGTGCCGCTGGAGAGCACCCTGGACAACGGCGACCTGGTCGAGGTCTTCACCTCCAAGGCCGCGAACGCCGCTCCGTCGCGCGACTGGCTGGGCTTCGTCAAGTCACCGCGGGCCCGCAACAAGATCCGCGCCTGGTTCTCCAAGGAGCGCCGCGAGGAGGCCATCGAGCAGGGCAAGGAGGCCATCACCCGGGCCATGCGCAAGCAGGGACTGCCGCTGCAGCGCATCCTCACCGGCGACTCCCTGGTCACCCTGGCGCACGAGATGCGCTACCCGGACATCTCCTCGCTCTACGCCGCGATCGGCGAGGGCCACGTCTCCGCGCAGACCATCGTGCAGAAGCTGGTCCAGGCCCTCGGCGGGGAGGAGGGCGCGACCGAGGACATCGCCGAGACCACGACGCCGTCGCCGAGCTCCGGCCGCCGCAGCCGCCGCAGCGCGGCCGACCCCGGCGTGGTCGTCAAGGGCGTGGCCGACGTCTGGGTCAAGCTCTCCCGCTGCTGTACGCCCGTCCCGGGCGACCCCATCGTCGGCTTCGTCACCCGCGGCAACGGCGTCTCGGTGCACCGCGCGGACTGCGTCAACGTGGACGCGCTGGCGCAGCAGCAGGAACGCATGGTCGAGGTCGAGTGGGCCCCCACCCAGTCCTCGGTCTTCCTGGTCGCGATCCAGGTCGAGGCCCTGGACCGCTCCCGGCTCCTCTCCGACGTCACCCGGGTCCTCTCGGACCAGCACGTCAATATCCTCTCGGCGGCGGTCCAGACCTCCCGCGACCGGGTGGCCATGAGCCGCTTCACCTTCGAGATGGGCGACCCCAAACACCTCGGACATGTGCTGAAGGCCGTCCGCGGAGTGGAAGGCGTGTACGACGTGTACCGAGTCACCTCGGCGAGATCGCGGTAGTGCGGGAACGTTCACCTCTGTTGTCGCGCAGTTCCCCGCGCCCCTGGCTGGCTGCAACTGGCTCAGTTGCAATTGCTCAGGGGCGCGGGGAACTGCGCGACAAGCCATGCACCGAAGTGCACCCTGATCCGCACAGCTCCCCGCGCCCCGGTGGGACTACAACTCAGCCCCCGAACTCCTGGAGGCCCTTGCGGGCCTGCTCCAGCAGCTCGCGCCGGCCTTCGAGTTCCTTCTGGAGCTTGGCCACCCGTGAGGAGTCGTTCCGGGCCTGCGCAGCGGCGATCTGCTGCTCAAGCTTGTCGACGGCCGCCTGGAGGAGTCCCGTCATGCCCTCGGCACGAGCCCTCGCCTCGGGGTTGCTGCGCTGCCACTCGGCCTCCTCGGCCTCGCGGATCGACCGCTCCACCGTGTGCAGCCGCCCCTCCAGCTTCGGCCGGGCGTCGCGCGGCACATGGCCGATCTCCTCCCACCGCTCCGCCACCGACCGGTACGCCGCCTTGGCCGCCTTGAGGTCGCCGACAGGCAACAGCGCCTCGGCCTCGACCACCAGCGCCTCCTTGAGCACGAGATTCTCGCGCTCCCCCGCGTCCCGCTCGTCGAACACCGCCGACCTGGCCTGGAAGAAGACATCCTGCGCGCCCCGGAACCGGCCCCACAGCTCGTCCTCGGCCTCGCGCTGGGCGCGCCCCGCCGCCTTCCACTCCGTCATCAGCTCGCGGTAGCGGGCCGCCGTCGCGCCCCAGTCCGTCGAGGACGCCAGCGCCTCGGCCTCCTTCGCCAGCTTCTCCTTCACCTGGCGGGCCTCGTCCCGCTGCTGGTCCAGCGTCGCGAAGTGCGCCTTGCGGCGCTTGGAGAACGTCGAGCGGGCGTGCGAGAAGCGGTGCCACAGCTCGTCGTCGGACTTGCGGTCCAGCCGCGGCAGTCCCTTCCAGGTGTCCACCAGCGCGCGCAGCCGGTCCCCGGCGTCACGCCACTGGGTCGACTCCGCCAGCTGCTCCGCCTCGGCGACCAGGGCGTCCTTGGCGGTCCTGGCCTCCTCCTGGGCCTTCACCCGGGCCGCCCTGCGCTCCTCGCGGCGGCTGTCCACCTCGCCGATCAGCGCCTGCAGCCGCTTGGCGAGGGCATCCAGGTCGCCGACCGCGTGGCCCTCGGCCACCTGTGCCTGCAGGTGCTCGATGGCGGTCATGGCGTCCTTGGTCGCCAGGTCCGTCGTGCGGACCCGGCGCTCCAGCAGACCGATCTCGACGCCGATGCCCTCGTACTTCCGGGTGAAGTAGGCGAGAGCCTCGTCGGGGGAGCCTGCCTGCCACGAACCGACGACGCGTTCGCCATCGGCCGTCCGCACGTAGACGGTCCCCTCGTCGTCGACACGGCCCCACGGGTCGCTGGTCACAGCGCCTCCTCCATATGGTGACCCTTCGCCCCTGGGGGAGAGCCACCGTCCACAGTTCATTGCCCGGCCGGCCCATCAACCAACAGTCCGCCGCCGGGACCACGCACCCTACAAGACGCCAACATAGGCGACCGGCACCGGTGCTGTCCGTATCCCGGCGGCGAAAACTGTCCCGCGCGCCGTCAGCTCTTCGCGGTCGTCACGGTGTTCATCGTGACGGTCTGCAGCGCGGCGCCGTCGCCCGTGCCGTTGGCGTTGTTGGTGCCCGCTGCGGCGATCTTCTGCAGGGTGCTCAGGCCCCCGGTGATGGTGCCGAACGGGGTGTAGCTCGCGGACAGCGTGCTGTCCTTGTAGACCAGGAAGAACTGGCTGCCGTTGGTGTTGGCGCCGGAGTTCGCCATCGCCACGGTGCCGGCCGGGTAGACGCCGCCCTTGATTGAGGAGGCGGTCAGGTTCTCGTCCTTGAACTTGTAGCCCGGGCCGCCGGAGCCGGTGCCGGTCGGGTCGCCGCACTGCAGGACGTAGATCCCGGCGGTGGTCAGCCGGTGGCAGGTGACGTGGTCGAAGAAGTGCTGGCTCGCCAGGTAGACGAAGGAGTTGACGGTGTGCGGCGCGGCCGCGGCGTCCAGCTTGATGGTGATCGGGCCGCAGTTGGTGGCGATGGTGGCGGTGTAGGTCGCCTTGGTGTCGATGGTCAGGGCCGGCTCGGTCTTCCACTGCTGGGTGGTCGCCTTGCCCGCGGCGGGGGTGGTGCAGCCGGTGACATGCGCGGAACCGGCCGCGGCCGCCGTCGCACTGGCGCTCGCCGTCGCGGTGGCCGAGGCCGTGGCCGCCGCCGCTGTCTTCTTGGGCTTGTCGCCGCTGCTCGCCGCCCAGGCACCGCCCGCGATCCCGGCCACCACGAGCACCGACGCGCCCACGATCGCGCTGTTCCTGCGGGTCCGCTTCAACGACGCGCGACGTCGCTCCGCTTGGCGTTCGAGCCTGAGCCGCTCCAGCTCCCGCCGCCGCTTCTCCTTGTCCTTGGGCAGGGGCTTGCTTGGCCTGTCGTTGGGTGCCACCGACCGTCACTCCTTCGCGTCCGCCGCAGCCCGTGCGGGGGATCTTCGTACCCGTTGGCCGCTCAGTGTAGGGATGGAATCTGTAAACGTGGTGTCAGGTCCCACCAAGAGGTCCCGCCGGGCCCCGGCGAACAACGGGTTCGCGATCGTCCCTGCCCCGCCGGTAGGCTGCGCACAGACTTCCACCGTGTACAGCCAGGACAATCAAGGACTCACGTGTTCATCGCCGGATTCCCCGCCGGGGCCTGGGGCACCAACTGCTACCTGGTCGCCCCCGGGCCCGGCGAGGAGTGCGTGATAGTCGACCCGGGTCACCAGGCCACCGCCGGGGTCGAGGAGGCCGTCCGTGAGCACGGGCTCAAGCCGGTCGCCGTCGTGCTCACCCACGGACACATCGACCATGTCGCCTCGGTGATGCCGATCTGCGGGGCGCGGGGCATTCCGGCCTGGATCCACCCGGAGGACCGCTACATGCTGGCCGACCCGGAGCGGGCCCTCGGCCGGGCCTTCGGGGCGCAGCTGATGGGCGAGCTGACCGTCGGCGAGCCGGACGACCTGCGGATCCTGGAGGACGGCAGCGTGCTGGAGCTCGCCGGGCTCCGGCTCACCGTCGACCACGCCCCCGGCCATACCGGGGGGTCGGTGACCTTCAGGACCCCGGCCGCACCGGAGCTGCCTCCGGTGCTGTTCTCGGGGGACCTGCTGTTCGCCGGCTCCGTAGGACGCACCGATCTCCCCGGGGGTGACCACGACGCCCTCCTGAAGTCGCTGGCCCGCGTGTGCCTGCCGCTCCAGGACGAGACCGTGGTGCTCTCCGGACACGGCCCCCAGACCACCATCGGCCGCGAGCGCGCGAGCAACCCCTACCTGCTCCAGGTAGCGGGCGCGACCGCCGCCGAGCCTGGCGCAGTGCGCCGGGGCATCTGATTCGAGACGAGACGTGAGCAGCTCTTTCCAGGCCCCGAAGGGCACCTACGACATCCTGCCCGCCGACGCCGCCACGGTGCTGGCGGTCCGTGAGGCGATCGCGGCCCCGCTGCGCCGGGCCGGCTACGGCTACATCGAGACCCCGGTCTTCGAGGACATCAACCTCTTCTCGCGCGGCGTCGGCGAGTCCACCGACATCGTCAGCAAGGAGATGTTCACCCTCACCACGCTGGGCGGCGACAACCTGGCGCTGCGTCCCGAGGGAACCGCCTCGGTGCTGCGGGCCACCCTGGAGGCCAACCTGCACCGGGTCGGCAACCTCCCGGTCAAGCTCTGGTACTCCGGCTCCCAGTACCGCTACGAGAAGCCGCAGAAGGGCCGCTACCGCCAGTTCTGGCAGGTAGGCGCCGAGGCCATCGGCGCGGAGGACCCGGCGCTGGACGCCGAGCTGATCATCCTGGCCTTCGACGCCTACCGCTCGCTGGGCCTGCGCGACTTCCGGATCCTGCTGAACAGCCTCGGCGACAAGCAGTGCCGCCCGGTCTACCGCGCCGCGCTGCAGGACTTCCTGCGCGGGCTCGACCTGGACGCCGAGACGGTGCGCCGGGCGGAGCTCAACCCGCTGCGGGTGCTCGACGACAAGCGGCCCGAGGTGCAGAAGCAGCTGGTCGGCGCGCCGATGCTGGTCGACTACCTGTGCGAGGACTGCAAGGCCTACCACGAGCAGGTCCGGGCGATCCTCACCGACGCCGGCGTCGCCTTCGAGGACGACACCAAGCTGGTGCGCGGGCTCGACTACTACACCCGCACCACCTTCGAGTTCGTGCACGACGGCCTGGGCTCCCAGTCGGCCGTCGGCGGCGGCGGGCGCTACGACGGGCTGTCCGAGATGATCGGCGGCCCGGCGCTGCCCTCCGTCGGCTGGGCGCTGGGCGTGGACCGCACCGTGCTCGCGCTGGAGGCCGAGGGCATCGAGCTGCCGAGCCCGGCCGCGTCCGACGTCTTCGCCGTGCCGCTGGGCGAGCAGGCCCGCACGGTGCTGTTCCGGGCCGTCACCGAGCTGCGCCGCGAGGGGCTCTCCGCCGACATCGCCTACGGCGGCAAGGGACTCAAGGCCGCGATGAAGGCCGCCGACCGCTCCGGCGCGCGCTATGCGCTGGTCGCCGGGGAGCGGGATCTCGCCGACAACCTGGTCCAGCTGAAGGACCTCACCACCGGTGACCAGACCCCGGTCGCCCTGGACGCTCTCGTCACCACCCTCAAGGAGAAGCTCTCGTGATCCGCAGCCATGAAGCCGGCACGCTCCGCCCGGAGCACGCCGGCACCACCGTGACCCTCGCAGGCTGGGTCGCCCGCCGCCGCGACCACGGCGGTGTCGCCTTCATCGATCTGCGTGACGCCTCCGGCACCGTTCAGGTCGTGGTTCGCGACCTGGAGGCGGTCTCCGAGCTGCGCTCCGAGTGGTGCGTCAAGGTGGTCGGCGACGTCCGGATCCGCCCCGAGGGCAACGCCAACACCGAGATCCCGACCGGCGAGATCGAGGTCGTGGTCAGCGAGCTGACCGTGCTCTCCGAGGCCGCGCCGCTGCCGTTCCAGGTCGCCGAGTACGAGCCGGGTTCGGTCAACGAGGAGGTCCGGCTCCGCTACCGCTACCTCGACCTGCGCCGCGAGGGCCCGGCCAAGGCGCTGCGGCTGCGTTCGCGCGCCACGCACCTGATCCGCACGGTGATGGAGGAGAACGGCTACCTCGACATCGAGACCCCGTACCTCACCCGCTCCACCCCCGAGGGCGCCCGCGACTTCCTGGTCCCGGTCCGGCTGCAGCCCGGCCACTGGTACGCCCTGCCGCAGTCGCCGCAGCTGTTCAAGCAGCTGCTGATGGTGGCCGGCATGGAGCGGTACTACCAGATCGCCCGCTGCTTCCGCGACGAGGACTTCCGCGCGGACCGCCAGCCGGAGTTCACCCAACTCGACGTCGAGGCCTCGTTCGTGGACCAGGAGGACATCCTGGAGCTGGGCGAGAAGGTGATCGCCCGGATCTGGAGCGAGGTGCACGGATACGACGTGCCCACCCCGCTGCCCCGGCTGACCTACGCGGACGCGATGGCCCGCTACGGCTCGGACAAGCCCGACGTCCGCTTCGGCAACGAGCTCACCGACCTGACGGAGTACTTCGCCGGCACCGAGTTCCGAGTCTTCCAGGCCCCCTACGTGGGCGCCGTGGTGATGCCCGGCGGCGCCTCGCAGCCGCGCAAGCAGCTGGACGCCTGGCAGGACTGGGCCAAGGCGCGCGGCGCTCGCGGCCTGGCCTACATCCTGGTGGACGAGGACGGCTCGCTCCGCGGCCCGGTCGCCAAGAACCTCTCCGAGGCTCACCTCGCCGGCCTGGCCGCGGCGGCCGGCGCCAAGCCCGGCGACGCGGTGTTCTTCGCGGCGGGCAGGAAGACCCCGTCGCAGGAGCTGCTCGGCGCCGCCCGCCTGGAGATCGGCCGCCGCTGCGACCTGATCGACGAGTCGGCGTGGGCGTTCCTCTGGGTCGTCGACTTCCCGATGTTCGAGCCGATCGAGGACGACAAGGGCGAGTTCCAGGGCTGGCACGCGGTGCACCACCCCTTCACCGCGCCCACCGCGGAGTCCCTGGACACCTTCGACAAGGACCCGGGCAACGCCCTCTCCAACGCCTACGACCTGGTGCTCAACGGCAGCGAGATCGGCGGCGGCTCGATCCGTATCCACCAGAAGGACGTCCAGAAGCGCGCCTTCGACGCGATCGGCCTGAGCGAGGAGGAGGCGCAGTCCCAGTTCGGCTTCCTGCTCAACGCCTTCGACTTTGGCCCCCCGCCGCACGGCGGCATCGCCCTCGGCCTGGACCGCCTGGTCGCGCTGCTCGGCGGCTACGACACCATCCGCGACGTGATGGCCTTCCCCAAGACCAGCACCGGCGGTGACCCGCTCACCGGCGCCCCGACCCCGATCACCGCGCAGCAGCGCAAGGAAGCGGGCGTGGACGCACAGCCTCGTCCTGCTGGAGTGGCCAAGAGCGAGCAGCCCGAAGCCTGACAGCCGACGCCTGTGCCCCGGCCGGTCCAAGGACCGGGCGGGGCACAGGCATTGACGGCCTATGTGCTCAACTCGCCTTTACCAGCGCGGGGTCGAGCACCGGCGCCGGCTGGTCCGCCGGTTCGGGCTGTGCCATCTGGGTGCTCTCGTCGAAGGGGAGTTCGCCGCTCAGCACCTTGTCGAGCCGGGCGTGGTCGAGCTCCTTGGTCCAGTGGCCGATGAGGACGGTGGCCACGGCGTTGCCGGCGAAGTTGGTCAGGGCGCGGGCCTCGGACATGAAGCGGTCGATGCCGACGATGAGCCCGACGCCGTCCACCAGGGCCGGCTGGTGCGACTGCAGGCCGCCGGCCAGGGTGGCCAGGCCGGCGCCGGTGACGCCGGCGGCGCCCTTGCTGGCGATGACCATGAAGAGCAGCAGCGAGATCTGCTCGCCCAGGGAGAGCGGCTTGTCCATCGCCTCAGCGATGAAGATCGAGGCCATGGTCAGGTAGATCGCGGTGCCGTCCAGGTTGAAGCTGTAGCCGGCCGGCACGGTGATGCCGGCGACCGGGCGGCTCACGCCCAGGTGCTCCATTTTGGATATCAGCCGGGGCAGCGCGCTCTCGGAGGAGGACGTGGAGAGGATCAGCAGGAACTCGCGGCCCAGGTAACGCAGCAGCAGGAAGATGTTGACCCCGGCGGCCAGCCGAAGCAGCGTGCCCAGTACCAGCAGGACGAAGATCGCGCAGGTCAGGTAGAAGCCCAGCATGATGACGGCGAGGCTCTTCAGCGCGGCGACGCCCGTGGCGCCGACCACTGCGGCCATCGCGCCGAACGCGCCGATCGGGGCCACCCACATGATCATCGACATGATCTTGAAGATCAGCCGCTGAAGGTGTTCCAGGCCGGTGAGGATCGGGGTGCCGACCGGCCCCAGCGATTGCAGCGCGAAGCCCACCAGCAGGGCGACCAGCAGCGTCTGCAGCACCTGGCCGCCGGTGAGGGCTGAGACCAGGGTGGTGGGGATGATGCCGAGCAGGAACTCGCTGGTGCCCTGGGCGGCGCCCGCGACCGCCTGCGCATGGCCGGACTTGGCCAGCGCGGCGGTCAGGTGCAGTCCGCTGCCGGGGGTCAGCAGATTGCCGACGATCAGGCCCAGTGTCAGCGCCACCGTCGACATGACCAGGAAGTACCCCAGGGCCAGGCCGCCGACCTTGCCCACCTTGGCGGCCTTGGTCACCGAACCTATGCCCAGCACGATCGTGGTGAAGATGATCGGGCTGATCATCATCTTGATCAGGTTCACGAAGCCGGTGCCGATCGGCTTCAACTGCACGGCGAACGAGGGCGCGGTCAGGCCCACCACGATGCCGGCGATCACAGCCGCGATCACCAGCAGGTACAGGATGTGGGTACGGCCGCCCGGACGTCTGCCCGCGGATGGTGCTGCTGCGGTTGCCTCGGAGGTCATGCTGCGGCTCCTTTGCCGGTCATACGGTGCCGTCCCCAGGTGGTGGGCCGGTGCGACGACTATCGGCGCGGGCGTGGCGTGCGTCACGTTTGCGTTCATAGTGTTCACGGCGGGCGGGTTCGCAGGCGGACGGGGAGCAGGCACACTTTGGTTCATGTCCCCGCCACCGCCACCGCCGCCGCCACCGCGTCAGCGCCCCCGCCCCGCCCGGAGCCTCGCCGGGCAGCTCTTCGCGGTCCAGGTGCTGATCGTGGTGCTGGTCGTGGCCGCGGGCGCGGTGCTGGCGTACTGGCTGATCAGCGACCGTACCGAGACCTCCGCCAAACGCCAGGTCACCTCCGTCGCCCGGGCCGTCGCCGACGCGCCGACGGTGCGCCAGGCGATGCTGTCGACCGACCCCACCGCCGTGCTGCAGCCCTACGCGGAGCGGGTACGGGTCGACTCCGGCGTCGACTTCGTGACCATCATGGACACCCACGGCATCCGGCTGGCGCACCGCGACCCGGCCCAGATCGGCAAGCCCTTCCTCGGGCACTACCTGCCCGCCCTGGCCGGCCGCACGTTCACCGAGACCTACACCGGCACCCTCGGCCCCTCGGTCAGGGTGGTCACCCCGGTCCTGGACGAGCACGGCAAGGTCGTCGCCGTCGTCAGCGTTGGGCTGACCCTGCAGTCGATCTCCGAGCAGCTCACCGGGCCGGTGGTCACCCTCGTGCTGGTGGCGGTGTCCGCGCTGCTGCTGGGCGCGCTGGGCAGCTGGCTGGCCAACCGGCGACTGCGCCGGCACACCCACGGGATGGGGCCGGCCGAGCTCAGCCACCTCTACGAATACCACCAGGCCACGCTGCACTCCGTCCGCGAGGGCCTGCTGCTGCTCGACCGCGGCGGCACGGTGCTGCTCTGCAACGACGCCGCGCGTGAACTCCTGGCCCTGGACGGGGAGGTGGAGGGCCGGCAGCTCGGGGACCTGGGGCTGCCGGAGCCGCTCTGCGCGGCCATCGCCGGCCAGGACGCGCTGCGCGACGAGGTGCACCTCACGGCAGAGCGCGTGGTCGTCGTCAATACTCAGCTTCTCCTCGGGATGTCCGCCCGCAAAGGCCCGCTGACCGCGGGTTCACGTGGGGGTACGGGGGGTCGCCCCCCGGAGAATTGGAGTACGTCCGCCATCGGCACCGGGCCCGCCCTGGGCACGGTGGTGACCCTGCGCGACCACACCGAGCTGCAGGCGCTGTCCGGCGAGCTCGACTCGGTCCGCGGCTTCGCCGACGCGCTCGGGGCCCAGGCGCACGAGGCGGCCAACCGCCTGCACGCGGTGGTCTCGCTGATCGAACTGGGCCGGCACCGGCAGGCGGTGGAGTTCGCCACCGCCGAGCTGGAACTCGCGCAGCAGCTCACCGACCGGGTCGTCGGCGCCGTCAGCGAACCGGTGCTGGCCGCGCTGCTGCTGGGCAAGGCCGCGCAGGCCGCCGAGCGCGGGGTCGAGCTCACCCTCACCGAGGACAGCCTGATCGACGACTCGCTCGCCGGCGCCGTCGGCGCCCGCGATCTGGTCACGCTGCTGGGCAACCTCATCGACAACGCCATGGACGCCGCCATCGAGGGCGCGGCCGAGTCCCCGCGGCCGCCCGAGGTCACCGTCACGGCCAGGAACGGCTCCGGGGAGCTGCTGCTGCGGGTCGCCGACACCGGCCGCGGCATCGACCCGGACGCGGTGGAGAAGGTGTTCCGGCGCGGCTGGTCCACCAAGCACTCCGGACGCGGCCTCGGCCTGGCCCTGGTCGCGCAGACCGCGCGCCGCAACGGCGGCACCGTGGTGGCCGAGAGCCCGGCCGGGGCCGGCGCGGTGCTGACCGTCCGGATCCCGCTGCAGCGCACGGCGGAGGTGCCCGGATGACCGGCGCCCCGACCATCGACGTGCTGGTGATCGAGGACGATCCCGTCGCCGCGGACGCACATGCGCTCTATGTCTCCGGAGCCCCCGGGTTCCGCTGCGTCGGCACCGCGCACAGCGCCGCGGAGGCGCTGCGTTTCCTGGAGCGCCGTCGCGCCGAGGGCGCCCCGGTCGCGCTGCTGCTGCTCGACCTCTATCTGCCGGACGGCCACGGCCTGGACCTCTGCCGTCGGCTGCGGGTCGGCGGCCACGGCGCCGACATCATCGCGGTCACCTCGGCCCGCGATCTGGCGACGGTGCGTCAGGCGGTCTCGGTCGGGGTGGTCCAGTACCTGCTGAAGCCCTTCGCCGCGGCCTCGCTGCGCAGCCGCCTGGAGCGCTATGCCCGCTACCGGGCCTCGCTGGCCCGGGAGGGCGAGGCGCTCGGCCAGGACGAGGTGGACCAGGCCTTCGCCGAACTGCGCTCGGCGGACCGCAGCACCCTGCCCAAGGGGCTGACCGGCGCCACCCTGGAGGCCGTCGCCGCCGTCCTGCGCGCCTCGGACGTCGGGCTGGCGGCCGCCGCGGTCGGCACGGCGGCCGGGGTCTCCCGGATCACCGCGCGCCGCTATCTGGAGTACCTGGTCGAGACCGGCCGGGCGGTCCGTGAACCGCAGTACGGCAACGTCGGGCGTCCGGAGCTGTGCTACCGACCGAGGTGAGCTGCGGTGAGCAGGTAGGGGTGTCAGTGGCAGGCAGTAGGGTCGGAGCGTGGAACCCGACCTGTTCACCGCCGCCGCTGAGGAGCGGAAAGCCGCCGAGCCCGGCCGCTCGCCGTTGGCCGTCCGGATGCGTCCGCGCAGCCTGGACGAGGTGGCCGGGCAGCGTCGGCTGCTGAACCCGGGCTCCCCGCTGCGGCGGCTGGTGGAGCGGGCCGGCGGGCCTGCGGCCTCCTCCTCGGTGATCCTGCACGGGCCGCCCGGGACCGGGAAGACCACGCTCGCGTATGTGATCAGCCAGGCCACCGAGAAGCGCTTCGTGGAGCTGTCGGCGATCACCGCGGGGGTGAAGGAGGTCCGCGCGGTCATCGAGTCGGCGCGGCGCGAGGTGGGGATGTCGGGGCGGGAGACCGTGCTCTTCCTCGACGAGATCCACCGCTTCAGCAAGGCCCAGCAGGACAGCCTGCTGCCGGCCGTCGAGAACCAGTGGGTCACGCTGATCGCGGCGACCACCGAGAACCCCTTCTTCTCGGTGATCTCGCCGCTGCTGTCGCGCTCGCTGCTGCTGACGCTGGAGTCGCTGACCGACGAGGACATCAGGGAGCTGCTGCACCGGGCCGTCACCGACGAACGCGGGCTCGGCGGCGCGCTCGCGCTGGCCGCGGACGCCGAGGACCATCTGGTGCGGATCGCCGGCGGCGACGCCCGCAAGGCGCTGACGGCGCTGGAGGCGGCGGCCGGCACGGCGCTGGCGCTGGGCGAGGCGGAGATCCGGCTGGAGACGGTCGAGCAGGCCGTCGACAAGGCGGCGGTGCGCTACGACCGGGACGGCGACCAGCACTACGACGTGGCCAGCGCGCTGATCAAGTCGATCCGGGGCAGTGACGTCGACGCGGCGCTGCACTACCTGGCGCGGATGATCGAGGCGGGGGAGGACCCCAGGTTCATCGCCCGGCGGCTGATGATCTCGGCCAGCGAGGACATCGGGCTGGCCGACCCCAACGCCCTGCCGCTCGCGGTGGCCGCCGCCCAGGCGGTGGCCATGATCGGCTTCCCGGAGGCCTCGCTCACGCTCTCGCACACGGTGATCGCCCTCGCCCTGGCGCCCAAGTCCAACTCGGCGACCACGGCCATCGCCGCCGCGCTGGAGGACGTCCGCAAGGGCCTGGCCGGTCCGGTGCCGCCGCATCTGCGGGACGGCCACTACGCCGGGGCGAAGAAGCTGGGCCATGCCCAGGGCTATGTCTATCCGCACGACCTGCCGGACGGGGTGGCCGCGCAGCAGTACGCACCGGACGCGATCGCCGGGAAGCACTACTACGTGCCCGGCCGGCACGGCGCCGAGGCGCGCTACGCCGACGTGGCGGACTGGGTGCGCAAGAAGCTGGCTGGTCAGTAGCACCGGTACCGGTCCGCTAGACTGGCGCGAGCGAGATGTTCCGTGGTCCGGGTGAGAGCCCGGCGTCACCAGCGGGACGTCATACAGGGAGCCACGCCGCAAGGAGCGGCTCCAGGAGCGTTGCGCACCCTTCGGGTGTCGCGTGCAGCCCACTATGCCTCCACGGATGGTGGGCCTGTCGTGTGCTGCACTTTGTGCCCGGTTCCGGCGACTGGCTGTCCCGGACCGCGAGAAGCGACCTCCTTCAACAGTGGTGAGCCAATCGCACAGTGAGATGAGGTTTGGTTCATGGCGAACCAGAAGCGTCCCAAGGTCAAGATTGCCCGCGCCCTGGGCATTCCGCTGACCCCGAAGTCCGTCAAGTACTTCGAGGCGCGCCCCTACCCGCCCGGCCAGCACGGCCGTGGCCGCAAGCAGAACTCGGACTACAAGGTCCGTCTGGTCGAGAAGCAGCGTCTGCGCGCTCAGTACGACCTGAGCGAGACCCAGATGGCCCGCGCGTTCGACCGTGCCCGCAAGGTCGAGGGCAAGACCGGCGAGGCGCTGATCAGCGAGCTGGAGACCCGTCTGGACTCCCTGGTGCTGCGTTCGGGCATCGCCCGCACCATCTACCAGGCCCGCCAGATGGTCGTCCACGGCCACATCGAGGTCAACGGCGGCAAGGTCAACCGCCCGTCGTTCCAGCTGAAGCCCGGCTTCGTGGTGACGGTTCGCGAGCGTTCCAAGGAGAAGACCCCGTTCCTGGTCGCCCGTGAGGGCGGCAACGCGGGCGAGGGTCAGACCCCGAAGTACCTCGAGGTCAACCTGAAGGCCCTGGCCTTCCGTCTGGACCGCGCGCCGCAGCGCCGCGAGGTCCCGGTCATCTGCGACGAGCAGCTGGTCGTCGAGTACTACTCGCGTTGATCCGCAGGTAGTACCGGCAGTGCACCGAGCGCCGGGTCGGCCTCCCGCAAGGGGGACCGGCCCGGCGCTCACGCGTCCGCGGGCGCCGGACTGCGCGGGGTCGTCGGCAGCGGGCGCGGGCCGGGGACCTCGCCGCCGGGCGGACCGCCCCCGTCGGAGCCGGAGCCGCCGCGCAGGGCGCGCTGCACCGCGCTGTCCAGGTCCAGCTCGGTGCCCCGGCGGTACGACTCGGCGGCCTGCTCCTCGCTGAGTGCGCCCAGGACCCGTACCTCGCAGGCCGCATGGGCCGCGTTGAAGCTGCGCGAGCCGAACAGCGGGATGCCGACCTTGCGCCAGATCACGTTCGCCGCGCCCTGGAGCAGCCGCGCCTCGGCCAGATCCGCCGGGGCGCCGTCGTCGTCCGGTTCGGTGGCCAGCAGGGCCAGCATCTCCATCCCCAGCGCCACGCCCACCAGGTCGCGGAAGGTGTGGTTGATCCGCAGGCAGGTCCGGGCGTGCTCCCGGGAGGTCCGCAGATCCCCCAGCAGCCATTGCGAGTACGCCGAGGCGAACAGCCCGTAGGCGTAGGCCCACTGCTCGCCGAACTCCTCGCAGACGTCCATGACCTTGGCCATCCAGGTCTCGCCGCCGGCGGCGTCGCCCTGGAAGATCAGGGCGAGGCCCAGCTCGAACATCGCCATGACGACGTTGCTGTTGAGCTCGCCCAGCTTCTCGTAGTGCCAGAGCGCCTCCTCGAACAGCTCGGCGGCGCGGGTGACGTCGTCGCCGATCAGCGCAGCGCAGCCCTGCCGGTGCACCGCGTAGGCCAGCGCCCGGTCGTCGCCGGTCTCCAGCGCCTGCCGGTGGCACTCCTCCAGCAGCGGGCGGGCCGCGCCGAGGTCGCCCTGGAGCGTGGCCATGTAGCCGGTGACCCACAGCGCCTTGGCCCGGGCCTCGGTGGGCTCGTCGGAGAGGGCCAGGGCGCGCTCCAGCCAGTGCCGGCCCTCGCCGAGGTGCCCGCAGCCGACCCAGAAGTACCACAGCGTCCCGGTGAGGAACTGGGCGATCTGCTCCTCGCCGGGCTCGCTGAGGCAGTAGTCCAGTGCGGCGCGGAGGTTGGCCTGGGCGAGGTGGGTGCGGTCGCTGGTCTGCACCTGCCGGGCGCTGAACCACTCGATCTCGCCCCAGGTGGCCAGCCCTAGGTACCAGTCGCGGTGGCGGCGCCGCAGCAACGGCTCGGCGCCGGCGTCCCTGAGCCAGCGGGCGCCGTACTCGCGCAGGGTGTCCAGCAGGCGGTAGCGCGCGGCGCGGGACGGGTCCCGGTCGGGGGCGTCCTCCTCGCGCAGCACGATCGACTTGGCCACCAGTTCGGAGAGCAGGTCGAGCACCTCGTCGGCGCGCAGCCCGTCGCCCGCGCAGACGTACTCGGCGGCGTCGAGGTCGAAGCTGCCGGCGAAGACCGAGACCCTGGCCCAGAGCAGCCGCTCGGCCGGGGTGCACAGCTCGTGGCTCCAGCCGATGGCGGTGCGCAGGGTCTGGTGCCGGGGCAGGGCGGTGCGCGAGCCGCCGGTGAGCACCCGGAAGCGGTCGTTGAGCCGCTCGGTGATCTGCTCGACGCCGAGCACCCGCAGCCGTCCCGCGGCCAGTTCCAGCGCCAGCGGGATGCCGTCGAGCCGGTGGCAGAGCGCGGTCACCGCCTCCCGGTTGGCGTCGGTGAGGGCGAAGCCGGGCAGTACGGCGGCGGCCCGCTGGACGAAGAGCTCGACGGCCTCCGACCCGGGACCGTCGGTGGACAGCGGCGGGACCTGCAGCAGGTGCTCCCCGCCGACGCCCAGCGGCTGTCTGCTGGTGGTCAGGATCCGCAGCCCCGGGGCCGCGGCGAGCAGCCGGGCCACCAGTGCCGCGCAGCCGTCGACCAGGTGCTCGCAGCCGTCGAGGACCAGCAGCAGGCTGCGCTCGCGCAGGTGCGCGGTCAGGATGTCGACCGGGGGGCGGGCCGTCCCGTCGGTCACCCGCAACGCCTCGGCGACGGCGTGGACCAGCAGTTCGGGATCTCTGACGAGTGAGCACTCGACCACCCAGGCGCCGTCGCGGGGCGGCGTGGCGGCGCCCGCCGAGGCGGCTCGCAGCGCGAGGCGGCTCTTGCCCACGCCGCCGGGGCCGACCACGGTGACCAGCCGAGCAAGCGTCAGCAACCGTACGGCTTCCGCCAGTTCGGCTGACCGGCCGACGAAGCCGGTGGTCTCGGCGGGGAGGTTCCCCGCGGTGTTGCTGATCATCGGATCCCCCAGGTGGGCATGGCGCGAGCGCTCCCCCGTTTGGTTCAACGATCGAACGGGCCGGGGGTCACGCGGTCGGGAGTGCCAGGTCGAGCGCGATAGGCTTCCAGCACGCCCGCAGTAGGACGAGCGACGACTGAGCGAGGGAGCGGCCAAGGTGTCCGGTGGAGAGGTCGCGGGCCTCGTCATCGCCGTGTTCTGGGCGGTGCTGGTGACGCTGCTCGCCGTGGTCCTGGTCCGCCTCGCCGGCGCGCTGCGGCAGGCCACGGTGCTGGTCGCCGCCGTCACCGAACGCACCGTACCGCTGCTGGACGAGGCGGCCGAGACCCTGCGCGCCGCCAACGACCAGCTGGTGCGGGTGGACGAGATCACCGCCAACGTCCAGGACGCCGCGGCCAACGCCAACGCGCTGTCCTCCACCATGGCGGCGACGCTCGGCGGTCCGCTGGTGAAGCTCTCCGCCTTCAGCTACGGCGTGCGCAGCGCGGTCGCTCGGCAGCGCTCGGCCGGGCAGCCGGAGCGCTACGTCCCGCAGCAGACCGAGCGCGAGCTGATCGCCCGCATGGTCAAGGCCGAGGTGCGGTCGGCGACCGCCCGCCGCGGGGTGTTCGCCCGCATGCTCAGGAGAGGTTGAGGCCGGTGCGCCGGATCTTCTGGATGGCGGTGGGCGCGGGCGCGACCGTGTGGACCGTCAACAAGGCCAACCGCCTGGCCCGCAGCATCACCCCCGGCAGCCTCGCCGACACCGCGGCCCAGGGCGCGGTGGAGCTCGGCGGGGCCGTACGCTCGTTCGCGGGGGAGGTCCGCGCCGGAATGCTCCAGCGCGAGCTGGAGTTGAACCGCGAGCTCGGCCTGGACGGCAGCGTGCTCGCCCTGCCGGGCCCGCCGGCGAGGCCCGTCCTGCGCGGTACCGCGAGCCGTGCAAAACCGTTCGAGATTTCCCCCGCAGCAACGTCTACTACTGACATCGCCCCGTACGACCGGAATGAGGACCTGTAATGGAGTCGGCTGAGATCCGCCGCCGCTGGCTGCGATTCTTCGAGGATCGCGGCCACACCGTCGTCCCCTCGGCGTCGCTGATCGCAGACGACCCGACGCTGCTGCTCGTGCCGGCCGGCATGGTGCCGTTCAAGCCGTACTTCCTCGGCGAGGTCAAGCCGCCGTTCTCCACCGCCACCAGCGTGCAGAAGTGCGTCCGCACCCCGGACATCGAGGAGGTCGGCAAGACCACCCGGCACGGCACCTTCTTCCAGATGTGCGGCAACTTCTCCTTCGGTGACTACTTCAAGGAGGGGGCGATCCGCTACGCCTGGGAGCTGCTGACCTCCTCCCTGGAGGACGGCGGCTACGGGCTGGACCCGGAGCGGCTGTGGATCACCGTCTACCAGGAGGACGACGAGGCCGAGGCCATCTGGCGGGAGAAGATCGGCGTCCCCGCCGAGCGGATCCAGCGCCTGGGCATGGGACCGAACTTCTGGTCCATGGGCGTCCCGGGCCCCTGCGGCCCCTGCTCGGAGATCAACTACGACCGCGGCCCGGAGTTCGGCGTCGAGGGCGGCCCGGCCGTCAACGACGAGCGCTACGTGGAGATCTGGAACCTGGTCTTCATGCAGTACGAGCGCGGCGCCGGCGAGGGCAAGGAGGACTTCCCGATCCTGGGCGACCTCCCCGCCAAGAACATCGACACCGGCCTCGGCCTGGAACGCCTCGCGATGATCCTGCAGGGCGTGCAGAACATGTACGAGACGGACACCCTCCGCGTCGTCATGGACACCGCCACCGAGCTGACCGGCGTCCGCTACGGCGCCGCGCACGGCACCGACGTCTCGCTGCGGGTGGTCGCCGACCACATGCGCACCTCGGTGATGCTGATCGGCGACGGGGTGACCCCCGGCAACGAGGGCCGCGGCTACGTGCTGCGCCGGATCATGCGCCGCGCCATCCGCAACATGCGGCTGATGGGCGCCACCGAGCCGGTGGTCGCCCGGCTGGTCGACACCGTGATCGGCACCATGGCGGAGCAGTACCCGGAGCTGGAGACCGACCGCAAGCGCATCGAGACCGTCGCGCTCGCCGAGGAGGCCGCCTTCCTGAAGACCCTGCGGGCCGGCACCAACATCCTCGACACCGCCGTCGGCCAGGTCAAGGAGGCACTGACCAAGGCCGCCGGCAGCGCCGTGCTGTCCGGGGACAAGGCCTTCCAGCTGCACGACACCTTCGGCTTCCCGATCGACCTCACCCTGGAGATGGCCGCCGAGCAGGGCGTCTCGGTGGACGAGGACGGTTTCCGCCGCCTGATGAAGGAGCAGCGGGACCGGGCCAAGGCCGACGCCAAGGCCAAGAAGATGGGCCACGCCGACGTCTCGGCCTACCGCGAGGTCGCCGACCGCGCCGGAGCCACCGACTTCCTCGGCTACACCAGGAACGAGACCGAGGCCACCGTGGTCGGCCTGCTGGTCGACGGGGTCCCGGCGCCGGCCGCCCACGAGGGCGACGAGGTCGAGGTCGTGCTGGACCGCACCCCCTTCTACGCCGAGGGCGGCGGCCAGCTCGCCGACCAGGGCCGGCTGCGGCTGGACTCCGGCGCCGTGGTCGAGGTCCGCGACGTGCAGCAGCCGGTTCCCGGCGTGTACGTGCACAAGGGCAGCGTGATGGTGGGCGAGGTGGTGCTCGGCGCCGCCGTGCACGCCGTCATCGACGTGGCCCGGCGCCGGGCCATCGCCCGCGCCCACAGCGCCACCCACCTGACCCACCAGGCGCTGCGCGACGCGCTCGGCCCCACCGCCGCCCAGGCCGGCTCGGAGAACTCGCCCGGCCGCTTCCGCTTCGACTTCGGCTCGCCCAACGCCGTCCCCGGCACGGTGCTGTCCGACGTGGAGCAGAAGATCAACGAGGTGCTGGCCAGGGAGCTGGACGTCACCGCCGAGATCATGGGCATCGACGAGGCCCGCAAGCAGGGCGCCATCGCCGAGTTCGGCGAGAAGTACGGCGAGCGGGTCCGGGTGGTCACCATCGGCGAATTCTCCAAGGAGCTGTGCGGCGGCACCCACGTCGGCAACACCGCCCAGCTGGGCCTGGTGAAGCTGCTCGGCGAGTCCTCGATCGGCTCCGGGGTGCGCCGGGTCGAGGCGCTGGTCGGCGTGGACGCCTACCGCTTCCTGGCCCGCGAGCACACCGTGGTCTCCCAGCTCACCGAGCTGGTCAAGGGCCGCCCGGACGAGCTGCCGGAGAAGATCGCCGGCATGCTCGGCAAGCTCAAGGACGCCGAGAAGGAGATCGAGCGCTTCCGCGCCGAGAAGGTGCTCCAGGCCGCCGCCGGACTGGCCGACGGGGCCGAGGACGTCAACGGCGTGGCGCTGGTCGCCGCCCGGGTTCCTGACGGGACGGCAGCGGACGATCTGCGCAAGCTTGTTCTTGATGTGCGCGCCCGTGTGAGCGGCGGCCGCCCGGCCGTAGTCGCGGTGTTCAGCGTCGTCGGCGGTCGCCCGCTCACGGTGATCGCCACCAACGAGGCCGCCCGCGAGCGCGGGGTCAAGGCCGGCGCGCTGGTGCGCGCCGCGGCCAAGACCCTCGGCGGCGGCGGCGGCGGCAAGGACGACGTCGCCCAGGGCGGCGGCACCGACCCGGGCGCCGTCGACCAGGCCATCGCCGCGGTGCGCCGCGAGGTCCAGGGCGTATGACGGACGGTGCGTTCCGGCGGGGGCGGCGGATCGGCGTGGATGTCGGCGACGCCCGGATCGGGGTCGCCTCCAGCGACCCGGACGGGATGCTGGCCACCCCGGTCGAGACCGTCCCGGCCGGGCCTGCCTCGCAGGCCCGGCTGGTCGCCCTCGCCGAGGAGTACCAGGCCGTCGAGGTGGTGCTGGGCCTGCCGCGCTCGCTGAACGGCGGCGAGGGCCCGGCCGCCGCCAAGGTCCGCCGGTACGCCGGGGAGCTGGCGGCGAAGCTGGTCCCGTCCGGGGTGCCGGTGCGGCTGGTGGACGAGCGGATGTCCACGGTCACCGCCGCGCAGGGGCTGCGTGCCTCCGGAGTGAAGTCGAAGAAGGGACGCTCTGTGATCGACCAGGCGGCCGCCGTGGTGATCCTGCAGAGCGCACTGGAGGGGGAGAAGACGAGCGGAAGGCCGCCGGGACAGCTGGTGGAACCGGTCGAAACCGCTGCTCCGAGTGAGTGAGACGGTCATATGAACGGCGTGGGGGACGACCTGACGGCGATTCGTAAGCGGATGATGAGCAATGCTGCGGCACCCGCTCTTGAGCGCCTAGGGTAACGTTCCGCTTCACGGCGCGCTTTGGCACGCCGGTTCGATCGTCGGCGGGGAGGTCCCGTCCGACCGGAGAGGATGCCGGTCGCCACGTCGTCCAAGGGGAAGCATGACCGACCAGGGCCGGGGCTACGGCGCCGCACCGTGGGGCCACGGGGACCCGAATCAGGGCAGCCCCTATGCCGGATCTGTGGGGTCACCCCAGCAGCCGAGCGGCTGGGGTGACCCGCAGGCACAGGACCCGTACGGCACCGGGCAGTACCCCGTACAGCAGCCAGGCTATCCGCAGCAGCCGGTCTACCAGCAGCAGCCCGGCTACCCGCCGGTGCAGCCGCAGCAGCCCTACCGGCAGCCGCCGCCACCCCAGCCGGTGCAGCCCGCCGCGCGCGTGCTCGGCCCGGACGGTATCGACTGGGAGGCTGAGGCCGCCGCCCTGGACGCCGAGCAGCAGGCGCCGGTCGATGAGCTGCCGGCCGAGGACGAGCTGCTCGCCGAGGACGACCACGGCGAGGACTACCCGGACGAGCACGCCGCCGAGGGCTACGACGACGAGGACGACTACCAGCCCTTCCTCGCGGAGGAGGACGACAGCCGCCACGGCGAGCGCAAGCGCAAGCAGGCCGGCCGCACCCAGCGCCTGCGCAGCGGGGTGGCCTGTCTGGGCATGTCGCTGCTGCTGGTCGGCGGCGTCGCGGCCGGCGGCTACTACGGCTACGGCTACTACAAGGCGCACTTCGGCCCGCCGGCCGACTACGTCGGCACCGGCACCGGCTCGGTGACCGTCACCATCCCCAACGGCGCCGACGGCTGGGCCATGGCCAACGTTCTCAAGGCCGACGACGTGGTCAAGAGCGGCCAGGCGTTCGTCAACGCCTACAACAAGAACACCAAGGCGACCACCATCCAGCCCGGCTCCTACACCATGAAGCGGGAGATGTCGGGCGCCAACGCCGTCTCCTTCCTGATCGACGCCAACGGCGGCGACGCACTGATCATCCCCGAGGGCCTGCGCGCCAGCGTCATCTACCCGAAGATCGACGCCAAGCTGGGCCTGCCGGCCGGCACCGCCGCCAAGGCCGCCAAGGACGACATCGCCAAGCTGGGGCTGCCCGCCTACGCCAACGGCAACATCGAGGGCTTCCTCTGGCCGACCCGCTACTCGGTCACCAAGGGCATGAAGGTCGACGACCTGCTGAAGCAGATGGTCGCCAACGCGGTGGCCCAGTTCCAGGGCCTGGGCATGGACTCCGGGGCCTCCGCGGTCAAGCTCAAGAACGGCTACCAGGTGCTGATCGAGGCGAGCATCCTGCAGGCCGAGGGCAACAACTCGGCCGACTTCAGCAAGATCGCCCGGGTGCTCAGCAACCGCATCAACGAGCCCGCCGGCGAGACCCAGGGCGAACTGCAGCTGGACACCACGCTGCAGTACGCGCTGGGCAGGACCAAGTTCACCAACGCCGAGAAGGACAGCGACAAGGCGGGCGGCTACAACACCTACCTGGTCAAGGGGCTGCCGCCCGGCCCGATCAGCAATCCGGGCGCGGACGCCATCAACGCGGTGCTCAGCCCGGCGCCGGGCAACTGGCTCTACTTCATCGCGATGAGCCCGACCAACACCCAGTTCGCGGCCACCTTCAGCGAGTTCAAGGTGTATGTGAAGCAGTACTGCACGGCCCACAACCAGGGCTTCAACGCCGTCACCGGGCAGTGCGCCTGATGCGGACCGCCACCCGGGCCGCGGTGCTGGGTTCCCCGATCGCGCACTCGCTCTCCCCGGTGCTGCACAACGCCGCCTATGCGGCGCTCGGGCTCACCGACCGCCGCTACGACCGCTTCGAGGTGGACGAGGCCGGCCTGCCCGGATTCCTGGCCGCGCTGGACGTCGAGGGCGAGGGCTGGGCCGGGCTGTCGCTGACCATGCCGCTGAAGCGGGCGGTGATACCGCTGCTGGACGAGATCAGCGACACGGCGCTGGCAGTGGACGCGGTCAACACCGTGGTGTTCACTGCGGACGGACGCCGCACCGGTGACAACACCGACGTCCCCGGGCTGGTCGCGGCGCTGCGCGAACGCGGGGTGACCTCGGTCGGGTCCGCCGCGGTGCTGGGCGCCGGCGCCACCGCCTCCTCGACGCTGGCCGCGCTGGCGCGGATCTGCACCGGCGAGGTCACCGCGTACGTTCGGGGGCCGGAGCGGGCCGCGCAGATGCTGGCGCTGGGGGAGCGGCTGCAGGTGAAGGTGCGGACCGCGGAGTGGGAGCGCGCGGCGGAGGCGTTCGGCGCGCCGCTGACGGTCTCCACCACCCCCGTCGGCGCCACCGACCACCTCGCCGCGGCGGTGCCGCAGGCGCCGGGCGTGCTGTTCGACGTGCTCTACCACCCCTGGCCCACCGCCCTCGCCGCCGCCTGGTCGCAGCGCGGCGGCACCGTCCTCGGCGGGCTGGACCTGCTGGTCCACCAGGCCGTGCTGCAGTGCGAGCTGTTCACCGGCATCACCCCGGCGCCGCTGGCGGCGATGCGGGCCGCGGGGGAGACGGCGCTGGGGGGTCTCTGAGGGATCTTGGGTGCGGCGTGTGCCTGGCTTGTCGCGCAGTTCCCCGCGCCCCTGGGGGTCTGCACCTGGCTCAGTTGTCCTTGCCAGGGGCGCGGGGAACTGCGCGAATCACCAGGTACAGCCCGCAGCCAGGATCCGGACGGATTCTGAGCTCCGGAGGGTGTCGTGGGAGGATCGGAGACGACGCACGTCCGGATCTTTGAGGAGCACCGTTGGGTACCTTGCGCTGGCTGACGGCGGGGGAGTCGCACGGCCCCGCACTCGTGGCGACCCTGGAGGGCCTGCCCGCCGGTGTCCCGGTCACCTCCAAGGTGATCGTGGACGCGCTGGCGCGCCGTCGGCTCGGCTACGGCCGCGGTGCCCGGATGAAGTTCGAGCAGGACGAGGTCACCTTCCTCGGCGGCGTCCGGCACGGCCTGACCATGGGCAGCCCGGTCGCGATCATGGTCGGCAACACTGAATGGCCCAAGTGGGAGCAGGTGATGTCGGCGGACCCGGTCGACCCCGAGATCCTGGCGGGCCTGGCCCGCAACGAGGCGCTGACCCGCCCCCGCCCCGGCCACGCCGACCTGGTCGGCATGCAGAAGTACCACCTGGACGAGGCCCGGCCGGTCCTGGAGCGCGCCAGCGCCAGGGAGACCGCCGCCCGCGTCGCCCTGGGCGCGGTCGCCCGCTCCTACCTCAAGGAGGTCTGCGGCATCGAGCTGGTCTCGCACGTGGTGGAGCTGGGCGCGGCCAAGGCCCCGGCCGGCGTCGTCCCGGTCCCGGCCGACGAGGCCCGGCTCGACGAGGACCCGGTGCGCTGCCTGGACGCCGACGCCGCGAAGCGGATGGTCGCCGAGATCGACCAGGCCCACAAGGACGGCGACACCCTCGGCGGCATCGTCGAGGTGCTGGCCTACGGCCTGCCGCCGGGCCTGGGCTCGCACGTGCACTGGGACCGCCGCCTGGACGCGAAGCTGGCCTCCGCGCTGATGGGCATCCAGGCCATCAAGGGCGTCGAGGTCGGCGACGGCTTCGAGCTGGCCCGCATCCCCGGATCGCAGGCCCACGACGAGATCGTGCCCGGTCCGCAGGGGGTGCGCCGGGCCACCGGCCGCTCCGGCGGCACCGAGGGCGGCATGTCCACCGGCGAGGTGCTGCGGGTCCGCGCCGCGATGAAGCCGATCGCGACCGTGCCGCGCGCGCTGGCCACCATCGACGTGCGCACCGGCCAGGTGGCCCGGGCGCACCACCAGCGCTCCGACGTCTGCGCCGTCCCGGCCGCCGGGATCGTCGCCGAGGCGATGGTCGCGCTGGTGCTGGCGGACGCCGTGGACGAGAAGTTCGGCGGGGACAGCGTCGAGGAGACCCGGCGCAACGTCCAGGGGTACCTCGACAACCTGATCGTCCGATGAGCGGCCCGACGGTCGCCCCGCTGGTGGTGCTGGTCGGGCCGCCGGGCGCAGGCAAGTCCACCGTCGGTGAGGCGCTGGCCGCGAGGCTCGGCGTGAGCCTGCGGGACACCGACGCCGACATCGTCGCCACCAGCGGCCAGCCGATCGCCGACCTCTTCGTGGACCACGGCGAGGCGCACTTCCGCGAGTTGGAGGCGGAGGCGGTGCGAGTGGCACTGGCCGAGCACGACGGCGTGCTGGCGCTCGGCGGCGGCGCGGTGCTGCGCGAGCAGACCCGGCAGTTGCTCAGCGGCCACGCCGTGGTGTTCCTCGACGTGACCCTGCGCGACGCGGTCAAGCGGGTCGGCCTGGACAGCCCGCGCCCGCTGCTGATCGGCAACCCCCGGGCCCGCTGGCGCGAGCTGATGGAGCAGCGCCGCCCCCTGTACACCGAGGTCGCCCGAGCCGTGGTGGCCACCGAAGGCCTGACGCCCGACCAGGTGGCCGAGGCCGTCCTCAACGCGCTTCAGCTGGAGAAGGCATGACGGATCATCAGGAGACCACGCGGATCCGCGTCGGCGGCAGCGCCGGCAATGCGCCCTACGACGTGCTGCTGGGTCGTCAGCTGCTGGGCGAGCTGGGCGGGTTGATCGGCTCCGCGGCCCAACGGGTGGCCGTGGTGCACCCCGAGGCGCTGGCCGCCACCGGCGAGGCGATCCGGGACGACCTGGCGGCGCAGGGGTACGAGGCCATCGCGCTGCAGGTGCCCAACGCCGAGGAGGCCAAGAGCGTCGAGGTCGCCGCGTACTGCTGGTCGGTGCTGGCGCAGACCGGTTTCACCCGCACCGATGTGATCGTGGCGGTGGGCGGCGGGGCCACCACCGACCTGGCCGGTTTCGTCGCCGCCTCCTGGCTGCGCGGCATCCGCTGGATCGCCATGCCGACCACGCTGCTGGGCATGGTCGACGCGGCGGTCGGCGGTAAGACCGGCATCAACATCGCCGAGGGCAAGAACCTGGTCGGCGCGTTCCACCCGCCGGCCGGGGTGCTCGCGGACCTGGCCACCCTGGAGTCGCTGCCGCGCAACGACTACATCAGCGGTCTGGCCGAGGTCATCAAGACCGGCTTCATCGCCGACCCGGTGATCCTGGACCTGGTGGAGTCCGACCCGCAGGCCGCGACCACCCCCGAGGGCCCGCACACCGCCGAGCTGATCGAGCGCTCCATCAAGGTCAAGGCCGAGGTGGTCTCCGGCGACCTCAAGGAGGCCGGCCGCCGCGAGATCCTCAACTACGGCCACACCCTGGCGCACGCCATCGAGCGCAATGAGCGCTACAAGTGGCGGCACGGCGCCGCGGTCAGCGTCGGCATGGTCTTCGCCGCCGAACTCGGCCGCCTGGCCGGGCGGTTGGACGACGCCACGGCCGACCGCCACCGCGCCGTGCTGGCCTCGGTCGGCCTGCCGCTGACCTACCAGGCCGATGCCTGGCCCAAGCTGCTGGAGACCATGAAGCTGGACAAGAAGTCCCGCGCGGACATGCTGCGCTTCATCGTCCTGGACGGCCTGGCCAAGCCCACGGTGCTGGAGGCCCCGGACCCCACCCTGCTGGTCGCCGCCTACGCCGAGGTCGCGAAGTGAGCCAGAAGGTCCTGGTCCTCAACGGCCCCAACCTGGGCCGCCTGGGCAGCCGCGAGCCCGACGTCTACGGCTCCACCTCCTACGCCGGCCTGGTCGAGCGCTGCACCGTGCTGGGCAAGGAGTTGGGCCTGGACGTCGAGGTCCGCGAGACCAACGACGAGGGCGAGATGATCCGCTGGCTGCACGAGGCCGCCGACGGCAAGTACCCGGTGGTCATCAACCCCGGCGCCTTCACCCACTACTCCTACGGCATGCGCGACGCCGCCTCCCAGCGCACCGCCCCGCTGATCGAGGTGCACATCTCCAACCCCCACGCCCGCGAGGAGTTCCGGCACACCTCGGTCATCTCCGCCGTCGCCTCCGGCACCATCGCCGGCTTCGGCATCGGCTCCTACGAGCTGGCCCTGCGCTCGCTGGCCGGACTGCCCCAGTAGGTCGAAACCGCAGACCGTTCCCAGTCGTTGGCATGACACCGGGTCATGCCGGAAAGACGCAGCTGTGGGGGCGGCTGCGGCGCGGTATCGTCGCACCCGCCGAAGGGGAGCGACGCAGGAGGTGCAGCGGTGAGCGAGGGGCACTACCAGGGCAGCCTGCCCGAGCCCACGCCGGGACCGCCACGGGCGACGCTGCAGCTGCGCGCCGTGCCGGAGTCGGCCGCGGGGCAGTCGTCCACCGGACACTTCGTCATGCCGGTGGGTCTGCCGCCGGGGACGGCGCCGGCGCATCCGCATGCGCAGGGCCCGGTGGCGGTGCTGCTGATCGGCCCGGCCGGGGCGGGCAAGACCTCGGTCGCCCGGCACTGGGCCGAGAGCCGCGCCACGCCGACCGCGCACATCAGCCTGGACGACGTCCGCGAGTGGGTCCGCTCCGGCTTCGCCAACCCCCAGTCGGGCTGGAACGACCAGTCCGAGGCCCAGTACCGGCTGGCCCGCCGCACCTGTGGCTTCGCCGCGCGCAACTATCTCGCGAACGGCATCTCCTGCATCATCGACGACGCCGTCTTCCCGGACCGCCCGGCCATCGGCCTGGGCGGCTGGAAACGGCATGTCGGCCCCGACCTGGTGCCGGTGGTGCTCCTCCCCGGGCTCGACGCGGTGCTGGCCCGCAATGCCCTGCGCAGTGGGGTGCGGCGGCTGGGGGACGAGGAGGTCGCCCGGATCCACGGGCGGATGGCCGGGTGGTACGGCTCCGGGCTGCCCATCATCGACAACTCCAAGCTGGACGTCCCGGGGACGGTCGCCGCGCTCGAACGGGTGCTGGGTGGGGTGGTGCATCGGTAGGTCTTCGGGTGCGGACCGTAGCTGGTTTGTCGCGCAGTTCCCCGCGCCCCTGGGGGTCTGCAACTGGCCCAGTTGCAATTGGTTAGGGGCGCGGGGAACTGCGCGACAAGCCATGCACACGCCGCACCCGCCGCGCGCCCCCACCCCTCCATGCCTACGCTCAGGACATGGGCGAAGCACACGCAGACCGCCGCGACCGCATGCGCCAGCGCTGCAGCGCTGCCGGGCTGGACGCCGCGCTGGTCACCCAGCCCGCCAATGTCCGCTGGCTCACCGGATCCGACACCGTCGCCGCACTACTGCTCACCCGCGACGGCGCCGAAACAGCCACTGCCGGCCCCGCCGGAGTCCCGGAGTCCGACGGCGGCTGCACGCCAGTGCCCGTGCCCCCCGGCACCGACCCGGCAGTCCTGCTGGCCGCCCACTGCCGGGGACGCACCCTCGGGGTGGAGGAGCACCACCTCACCGTCGCCCGGCACCGCGCCGTCGTCGCCGCCGCGGCCCCCGCCGTCGAGCAGCTCCGGGACCTGGGCCACGCCGTGGAGCAACTGCGCACGGTCAAGGACGAGGAGGAGATCTCCTGCCTGCGGATCGCCGGGGAGATCGCCGACCAGGCGCTGGGCGAGCTGCTGGAGTCGATCCTGATCGGCCGTACCGAACGGCATCTGGCGATGGAGCTGGAGCGCCGCATGGTCGACCACGGCGCCGACGCCGCGGCCTTCCCGCCCCGGGTCGGCGCCGGCGACCACTCCGGACGCGCCGACCACAGTTCGGGGGACCGCAGGGTCGAGGACGGCGACTTCCTCACCGTCGCCCTGGGCGCCTGCTACCGCGGCTACCGCGCCTCGGCCACCCGCACCTTCGTGGTCGGGCTCAGCCCCGCCGACTGGCAGTCCGAACTGCACCGGCAGGTCTTCGCAGCCCAGCGCGCCGCGCGTGAGGCGCTGACGGTCGGCGGCGGCTACGACGAGGCGGACCGCGCCGCCCGACGGGTGCTCGGGGCCGCCGGTCAGCCGCCCCCCGGCGACGCCGCGGCGGCCGCGCGGGAGGGTGTCGGGGCGGGCGTGGGGCTGGAGATCGGGGAGGAGCCGCATCTCGGACCTCTGGAGTTGGGTAAGCTTGACAACCGTGTGCCGGTAACCGTCGGCGTCGGGGTCTTCATCCCGGGCCGCGGCGGGGTCCGGATCGAGGACACGCTCGTGGTCCGTCCGTCCGAGGACGGCGGTCCCGAGCTGCTCACCATCACGACCAAGGAGCTCCTCGCCCTGTGACCCGCCCGGGTCCGCGGACACCGCCGCTTGGTTCTGATGCTTGACATACCGCGATATCTCAGGAGTTAGTGCGACCGTGGCTTCCACCAACGACCTCAAGAACGGCATGGTGCTCAAGCTCGACAACGACCAGCTGTGGTCCGTCGTCGAGTTCCAGCACGTCAAGCCCGGCAAGGGCCCGGCCTTCGTGCGCACCAAGCTGAAGCACGTGCTGTCCGGCAAGGTGGTCGACAAGACCTTCAACGCCGGCGTGAAGGTCGAGACGGCCAGCGTCGACAAGCGCGGGATGCAGTTCTCGTACAAGGACGGCGAGGACTTCGTGTTCATGGACATGGACACCTACGACCAGATCCAGATCAGCCCGGCCGTCCTCGGCGACAACGCCCACTTCCTGCTGGAGGGCAACGAGGCGACCGTGGCGATGTACGAGGGCGCTCCCCTGTACGTCGAGCTGCCCGCCTCGGTCGAGCTGGTCATCGAGTACACCGAGCCCGGCGTCCAGGGTGACCGCTCCACCGGCGGCACCAAGCCCGCGCGCCTGGAGACCGGCCACGAGATCGGCGTCCCGCTGTTCATCACCACCGGCGAGAAGATCAAGGTCGACACCCGCACCGGCGACTACCTCGGCCGGGTGAACTCCTAACCGTGTCGACCGCACGCAACAAGGCCCGCACGCGCGCCTTCCAGATCCTCTTCGAGGCCGACCACCGGGGCGTCGCCCCGCAGTCCGTCCTCGCGGACTGGGTGCGCCGGGCGCGCACCCCGGACGAGGGAACGCCGCAGGTCAGCGAGTACACGATGGAGCTGGTCGAGGGCTACACCCAGCACGCGGCCCGGATCGACGACCTGCTCGCCACCTACGCGGTGGGCTGGACGCTGGACCGGATGCCCATCGTGGACCGCAATGTGCTGCGCCTGGGCGCGTACGAGCTGATCTGGGAGGACAGCGTCCCCGACGCGGTCGTCCTGGACGAGTCGGTCGAGATCGCCAAGGAGTTCTCCACGGACGAGTCCCCGGCGTTCGTCAACGGACTGCTGGCCCGGCTGCTGGAGCTCAAGCCGTCGCTGCGCGCCTCGCGCGACTGACGGACCGATCCGCCGGAGGCCCGGCGCCACCCCTGCCCGGGGGCGGCGCCGGGCCTCTGCTCGATCGCTCTCCGTCACTTTTGGTGACAGTTCTGTGACACAGGGTGCGCATGGGGCGCCTGTGGTCGGGGAGGACGCTGGTAGCGGCCGACGGGGCCGCACCAGCCGAGCCCTTCCGCCCCCGAGGAGTTCCCATGGCCGCCAGGCACGCACGCACCCGCCGCCCGTCCACCGCCCGGACCGCGGCGCCCGCGCCCTGCCGGGGAGGCGCCCGCGCCCTCACCCGCCCCGGAACCCGCAGCGCGGCGGCCCTGCCGCCGGCCCCCACCCTGCTCGGCATCGTCACCTGCCGCGCGGACTTCGAGGAACTGCGCCGGGACGGCGGCACCGAGTACACCGGCTACGCCGAGTACCTCGCGGATATCGAGCAGCTGCTGGGACGGCTGCGCGAGGCCGGCGGCGTGGTCCGGGGCCGCGCCTTCCACCCCGCCGACCTGGTCGAGTTCTGCCGCCGCCAGGGCCTCTCACTGGCGGACCCGCAGAGCCACACGATCTACACCGCCGACCCGGACGCCGAGGACGAGTGGGTGCTCTACGAGGGCGAGCCGCTGGCGGAGTTCACCGCCCGGCTGGCGCGGGCCCGCGAGCGGGGCCTGGTGCACCGCCGGCTGGCCACGATGCTCGCCGAGACCGCGGAGGCGGCGGCGACCGGCGGGGAGTTCCCGGAGCACCTGCTGCAGACCGCCTACACCCAGGGCGCCGACGCGCTGCGGCGGGTCCTGATCGGCGCGGGCCTGGGCCGGTTCCGGTTGGTCTGCTCGCTGCGGACGCCCGAGGGCCCGGTGGAGGCCTGCGCGGACCTGCTGCTGGAAGCGGACGGCGGCGGCACCGTGCTGCGGATCGAGGAGGCCGACCTGGACCTGCTCTGCTCGCTGCTGTGCACCGGCTTCGCCCTGGCGATGCCGGGCGGGGTGGTGCTCTCCGGGATGTGCCGCACCCGCGGCTCGGTGGCCTGGGGCTGGGAGCTGGACGACGACGGCTTCGTGCCGCGCAACGCGGCCGACGTCCTGCTGGACCTGTCCGTCCCGGCGGTGTCCTGGATCGCGGTCTGCCTGCCCGGCGCCGAGTCCGCCCCGGGCTTCGCCCTGGGGGAGATCAGCCTGAACTGACGCCGGCTCAGCAGGACAGTGACGGCGCCGGGCTTCACAAGGTCCATCCGAAGCCCGGTGTCGCCTCGCGCGGGGAGCTCGCGGAGCTGTTCTGACGCCCCGGGAGCATCCCAGGAGTGATTCCGTTCCCCTGGCTGGCCTATTCCGGCGGGCCTTAACCGGCCGTTGCCTGTCGTATGGAGGGAGCGCTGCGTCAGCGTCCCTGTACGAAAGGCGTCCAACTCTCATGAGCCAGATCTCACGCACCCTTCTTGTCTCGGCCGCTGCCATGTCCCTGGCGCTGACCGCCGCCGCCTGCGGAAAGGCCGGCACCAGCAGCTCCTCCTCGGGCTCCTCGGCCTCCGGCTCGGTGGCGGCGGGTTCGCTGTCCGGCAGGATCGGGCTGCTCCTCCCCGAGAACCAGACCACCCGGTACGAGAAGTTCGACCGTCCCTTCTTCGAAGCGAAGATGAAGACGCTCGCACCCAACGTCACCATCGACTACGCGAACGCGGCCGGCAGCGCCGCCACCCAGGCCCAGCAGGTCACCACGATGATCAACGCCGGGGTCAAGGTCCTGGTGGTGGACCCGGTCGACGCGGCCGCCATCAAGGCGTCGGTGGTCGCCGCCAGCACCAAGGGCATCAAGGTGGTCACCTACGACCGGCTCTCCCAGGGCCCGGCCGACGCCTATGTCTCCTTCGACAACATCAAGGTCGGCCAGCTGCAGGGCCAGGGGCTGCTCAACGTCCTCGGCTCCAAGGCCACCCCGACCGCGAAGATCGTCGAGATCGACGGCGACTCGGCCGACCCCAACGCCGCCGACTTCAAGTCGGGCTTCCAGGGCGTCGTGAAGGGCAAGGTCGACCTCGCCTACGACGCGTCCGGGCTGTGGAAGTCGGACGTCGCCGCGCAGAAGGCCGCCGCCGCGATCAACCAGCTGGGCGCCAAGAACATCGCCGGCTTCTACTCGGCCAACGACGGCATGGCCGCCGGTATCGCCACCTCGATGAAGAACGCGGGCATCCCCAACCTGCCCCTCACCGGCCAGGACGCCCAGCTCGACGCCATCCAGCGGATCATGGTGGGCACCCAGAGCTTCACCATCTACAAGGCGTACCAGCCCGAGGCCGACGCCGCGGCCCAGCTCGCGGTGGACCTGATGAGCGGCAACAGCATCTCCAGCCTGGCCACGACCACCAAGACCAACGGCTCCGGCAACAAGGTGCCGTCCGACCTGCTGACGCCGGTACTGGTCAAGGCGGACAACGTCAAGGACACCGTGGTCAAGGACGGCCTCTACACCGTGGCCGAGATCTGCACGTCCGCCTACGCCGCCGGATGCAAGACCAATGGACTCTCATGACGAGCCCGTCCGACGGTGAACCCGTACTCGCGCTGCGCGGGATCTCCAAGCGCTTCGGCGCCGTCCAGGCTCTCACCGACGTCGAGCTGGAAGTGCGGCCCGGCGAGGTGATGGCCCTGGTCGGCGACAACGGCGCCGGTAAGTCCACCCTGGTCAAGACCATCGCCGGGGTGCACCCGATCGACGACGGCGTCATCGAGTGGGAGGGCAGGCCGGTGACCATCCACCGGCCCCAGGACGCCCAGCACCTCGGCGTCGCCACCGTCTACCAGGACCTCGCCCTGTGCGACAACCTCGACGTGGTCGGCAACCTCTACCTGGGCCGTGAGCTGAAGCTGCGCGGGCTCCTGGACGAGGTCGCGATGGAGAAGAAGGCACAGGAGCTGCTGTCCACGCTGGCGATCCGCATCCCCAGCGTGCGCATTCCGGTCGCCAGTCTCTCCGGTGGCCAGCGCCAGGTCGTGGCCATCGCCCGCTCGCTGATCGGCGACCCCAAGGTGGTGATCCTGGACGAACCCACCGCCGCCCTCGGCGTCGAGCAGACCGCCCAGGTCCTCGACCTGGTCGAGCGGCTGCGCGAGCGCGGCCTCGGCGTCATCCTGATCAGCCACAACATGGCCGACGTCACCGCGGTCGCGGACCGGGTCGCGGTGCTGCGGCTGGGCAAGAACAACGGCATCTTCCCGGTGCAGCAGACCACCCAGGAGACCATCATCGCCGCGATCACGGGGGCCACCGACAATGCCGTGACCCGACGTCAGGCGCGGACGGCGGAGGGCGACAGATGAGCGAGATCGACCCCAACGTCACCCCGCCGCCCGCGGTCCCGCCACCGGTCGACCCGCGGCTGCTGGTCCGCGAGGAAGGCCTGAAGGGCTATCTGACCGAGTTCGAACGCAAGGTCCGCGGCGGTGACCTCGGCTCACTGCCGGTGATCGTCGGGCTGGTGATCATCTGGATCGTCTTCAGCCTGCAGGACAGCAACTACCTGACCTCGGCCAACTTCGAGTACATCGCCTACTACATGGTGGGCATCGGACTGCTCTCGATCGGCCTGGTGTTCGTGCTGCTGCTGGGCGAGATCGACCTGTCGGTCGGCTCGGTCAGCGGTCTGTCGGCCGCGGTGTTCGCGGTGCTCTCGGTGAGCCATGGCGTCAACCCCTGGTTCACCATGGTGATCACCCTGCTCACCGGCGCGGCCATCGGCGCGCTGCACGGCTTCGTTTTCGCCAAGATCGGCGTCCCGGCCTTCGTGGTCACCCTGGCCGGATTCATGGGCTGGCAGGGCTTCATGCTCTGGCTGCTGGGCTCGACCGGCACCATCAACCTGCCGACCGACAGCGGGCCGATGCGCTATCTGTCCGGGAACTCCTTCTTCATGGGCGGCGACATCGCCGGCGGCTACATCCTCGCCGGACTCGGCGTGGCCGCGTACCTGTTCAGCGCCTTCGGCCTGCAGCGGCGACGCCGGCAGGCCGGGGTGCCGTACCGCCCCACCACCGAGCTGGTGGTGCGCACGGTGGTCCTGGCCGTCGGAGCCTTCGGAGCGGCGATGATCCTCAACCGGCAGCAGGGCGTGCCCAACGCGATGGTGCTGTTCATGGTCGCCCTGATCGTCACCAACTTCGTCCTCCGCCGCACCACGTACGGTCGGAAGGTGTTCGCGGTCGGCGGCAACATCGAGGCGAGCCGTCGCGCCGGTATCAGCGTGGCGATGGTCCGGATCACGGTCTTCTCCATCTCCGGTTTCTTCGCGGCGCTGGGCGGACTGACCATCGCCGGCCAGATCTCCTCGGCGAACCAGGCCGGCTCCGACCCGAACAACCTGATGCTGGCCATCGCGGCCGCGGTCATCGGCGGCACCAGCCTCTTCGGTGGACGCGGCATGGTTTGGTCGGCCATGCTCGGCATGCTGGTGATCGAGTCGATCAACGCCGGCCTGTACATGCTCGGCCTGTCCAACTCGGTCCAGTACATGATCACCGGCAGCGTGCTGCTGGCCGCGGTCATCATCGACTCGCTGTCCCGCCGCACCCAGAAGTCCGCGGGCCGCGCTTAGCTTTTGGCTGCGGACCGTAGATGGCTTGTCGCGCAGTTCCCCGCGCCCCTATGGGGCTGCAACTGACCCACTGTGGGCAAGTTGCAGCACCCCAGGGGCGCGGGGAACTGCGCGACGAGCCACTTACGGTCCGCAGCCAAAGTCAGCCCCCGGCCAGCCCCCGCTCCAGCGGCGTGCGAAACCGCGGCGTGATCCTCTGCTCGCCGACGAACGCCGCCAACCGCTCGGCCTCGGCCCCGATCGCGGCCTTCGCGGCCCCTCCCACATCGTCCAGCAGCCGCCAGACGATCTCCCCGTCGGCTCGCTGGGTCCAGCCCCCCACGATCCGGCCGTCCCACCAGACGGTCGGCCCGATGTTGCCGGTCCGGTCGAACAACTCGGCGGTGTGCTTCGGCGGCAGGTACCAGTCGCGCTCCACCCACCCCATCCCGGTGGGATCCAGGGCCGGCAGCAGCGCAGCGTAGGGCGCGACCGCGGCCGTCGGGCCGGTGTCGCCGGGCAGCACGTAGCCGGGGTCCTGCTGCTCCAGCGCCACCTCCTCGGCCCCCACCGCGGCCAGTGCCTTGCGTACGTCGCCCAGGTTCCAGCCGGTCCACCACTTGAGGTCGGCCACCGTCCCCGGCCCGTACGCCGCGAGCCAGCGCCGCGCCAGCTCGGCCCGGGCCTCGGCGGCCGGCAGCTGCGGCAGCGGCTCCCCGGGCACCCAGCGGAACTGGCTGGAGGTCCAGCTCCCGCGCGGGCGGTCGCGGCGCAGCCGGTTCTCGGCGGCCATGGTCCGCAGGATCCGGCTGGCGACGGCCTGGGTGGCCTCATAGGGCTTGCCGACCGCGACGGTGACCTGCTCGCGCAGGGCCGGCACCCGCGCGCTCAGCTCGGACCCGGCCAGCGGCCCGCTCGCCTCCAGCTCGGCCAGGACCGCCCGCTCCGCCGCCGCGAGCCACGTCTCGTCCCAGCCTCCGCCCTCCGCCAGAAAGGCGACCAGCTTGCTGCGCTCCCTGGCGGCGATCGTCCGGGCCGTGGAGGAGTCGACCACCGGCGCCAGCTCCCGTCCCACCACGAACATGGTGCGGCGCATGCACAGCATCCGCAGCAGCGTCAGGTCCTGGTAGAGCGCGCGCTCCAGTACGGCCGGGGTGGCGTCACCGAGCCGCGCGGCGACCGCCAGGAACACCGTCGCCGGATCGGTGGCGTGCAGGCCGACCACCGCGTCGGCCACCTCCTCGGGGCTACGGCCCCGCGCCGTGGGGGATAGGAGATGACGGGTCGCCAGCCGGGCCCTGCGCTCTTCGGTCGTGATCTGCACGCCCCACAGGTTAGCTGGCAGAGCGCCCCCGGAAACCGTCCGACCCAGCTGCGTCACATTTATTGATGGTTCGTCAGATTCTGGTTAGCCTCGCGGAAACCGGTGTCCGAACGGCCGCCCCTGGTGTGGCCGCGCCGGAGAGGAGCTGTCATGCCCGAGGTTTCCGTCAGCGCTTCCCTGCCCGCCCCCGCGGACAAGGTGTGGGCCGTGATCACCGACTTCGACCGCTTCGGCGAGTGGAACACCATCCACACCGCCTTCCCCAACGGCGCTCCGGCCGAGCTGGTCGTCGGTTCGCAGTACGCCGAGAAGATGACCCTGATGGGGATGCCCACCGAGGCGGCCTGGACCGTGGCGGAGGTCGAGCCGGGCACGTCCTGGGTGCTGGAGGGCAAGGCCCCGATGGGGATCACCCTGCGCCAGCACTACCAGCTGAGCGCCGAGGGCGAGGGCACCCTGATCACGGTGCACAGCGAGTTCAAGGGCGCGGCCGTGAACATGATGGCCAACCGGGTCAAGGACGCCACCACGGCCGCCCTCACCGAGTCCCTGCGCAAACTCACCGCGCTGGTCGCGTAGACACCGGCCCGGGCGGGCGGTGGACCGCGAGCATGGCGATGTCGTCCCGGGGCGGGCCGCCGCTGTGGCGGTGCACGTCGCGGCAGAGGGTGTCCAGCAGCAGTCCCAGGCTGCTGCCCGGGTGCGCGGCGGCGAGGCTCGCCGACGGGTCGTAGAACTCGCCCCCGGGCGAGCGTGCCTCGGTCACGCCGTCGGTGAGCAGCAGCAGGGTGGCGCCCCGGGGCAGCCGGACCTGGTCGGCCGGGGCGGTGCTGGTGCCCAGCGCCCCTGCCAGGCCCAGCGGCGGTCGGCGGCGGCGGGGGTGCAGGGTCCGGGGCCGGCCGCCGAGCAGCAGCAGCAGCGGCGGCACGTGTCCGCAGTTGACCAGGCGGACCGCTGACAGGTCGGCGCTGATCTCCAGCACCAGGGCGGTGGCGAAGTCCTCGTCCGCGTCCGCCCGGAAACGCAGGGCGGTGGCCCGTTCCATGGTGCGGTCGAGCCGGGCGGCGACCTCCTCGACGGTGGCGGCCTGCCGGGCGGCCCGGCGGAAGGCGCTGAGCAGGATCGCGGCGATCCCACCCGCGCCCGGCCCCTTGCCGCGGACGTCGCCGATGAGCAGGCGGATCCCGTGCGCGGTCTCCTGCACCGCGTAGAAGTCGCCGCCGATCCCGGTGCCGCTGTCCGCCGCCAGGTAGCGGGCCGCGACCGAGAGCGCGCCGACGGCGGCGGTGACGGCGCCGGTGGCGTTGCTGACCGGAGGGGGCGAGAGGGCGGTCTGCTGGGCCGCGGCCGAGTCGTCGCCCAGCAGCGCGAGGCGGCGCAGCGGCCGCTGCAGCAGGCGGTCGGCGAAGAGGGCGGTGTGGCGTACCGGTCTGCTCAGGTGCGGGGTGGTCGGCATCCGTCAGACCCCGCCGACCAGGGTGACGAGCAGCAGCGCCAGGTCGGCCCGGGCGTCCTCGGCCCCCGCGGGGAGGGCCGCGTAGCTGCGGCCGAGGAACGCCCGTACCCCGGCGCTGCGCAGCCGGATCATCGCCGCGCCCCCGGGGCTGTGCAGCTCGACCACCGTCAGGTTCGGCCCGTAGGGCCAGATGTGGACGTCGCCGACTCCGGCAGGACCGCGCAGCCCCTCGGCGAGCAGGTCGCGGGCGAAGGTCCAGGTGCGCTCCGTCCCGTCCAGGCTGACCTCCGGGGGGAAGGTCAGCCGCACGGCGAAGGGGTCCTCCGGGCGGTAGCCGAGGCGGGCGACGAAGTCGCGGCCCGGGCCGGCGGTGGCGACGATGCGGGCTCGGACGTCCTGCTCTACGGCTGTGTCCATGCGGTCGGCTCCTCACTGCGATGTGCTGTGTACAGGAGAAGGACCGGGTCGACCCCGCCGCGATTACGCGGAATCCGAGGAATCCGTTGTGACCTGCGCCATAGGCAGATCGGCGCTCTGCCCTATTTAGTCGTATCCGCCGCATGCACTGATGAAGGGTTCCCGTGACCACCACCGGCGAGACCGCCGCGCCCGGCCCCGGCGAAGAGACGGCCATCGAGGCGTACACCCGCACCTACCAGGAGCACCACTCCCGGCTGGTCGCCTACGCCCGTACGCTCACCGGCGACGCCTGGCTGGCCGAGGACCTGACTGCGGAGGCCCACTTCCGCGTCTGGCGCCGGATCTCCGCAGGCCACCGGGTCGACCACATACCCGGCTATCTGGCCGCGACCATCCGCAACCTCGCCGTCGACCTCGGCCACGCGCCCAAGGAACTGCCGCAGGGCGACGAGCTGGAGCGGCTGCGGCCGACGGAGACGACCACGACGCCCGTGCCGCAGGAGGGCGCGTACGCGGTGATGCTGGCGGGCGCGCTGAAGCAGCTACCGCACCGCTGGGTCCGGGCGCTGTGGCTGTCCGAGGTGGAGGACTGGAGCCTCGAAGCGGTCGGCGACGACCTGGGCACCAACCGCAACGCGACGGCGGTGCTGCTGCACCGTGCCCGCGAAGGGCTGCGCCAGGCCTTCCTGCGCGCGCAACCGGGTGCGCCCGGCGAGGCGGACTGCGCCGAGCACTGGGAGCGGATGCCCGCACACGTCCGGGGGACCAGCTCGGCCCGCCAGGACCGGGCGCTGCGCGCGCACGCCGACGGCTGCCCCGACTGCCGGGCCCGGCTGGCCCTGCTGGAGCGCGCCAACCACCGGCTGCCCGCACTGGTCGGCCCGGCGCTGCTGCTGGCCTTCGCCGGCGGCGGCGCGGCCCGCTACCTGGTCCCGGCGGCCGGAGCGCGAGCGGCGGCGCGGACACACGGCGCGGGGCGAGCGGGGCACGCAGGCTCCAGCAGCGCGGGTTCGGGCGCGGTCGCGGGTGTCGCGGGCGGCCTCGTCCTCGCAGGCGCGGGTGCCGTGGCGGCACTGGCCTTCACGCTGAGCGGCTCGCACGCGGCGACCCAGTCGACCGCGCTCTCCGCGCAGGGCGGATCCGCCCCCGCGTCGCAGCCCGCGTCAGCGGCGGTGGCAGGGACGTCTGCACCGGCACCAGCGTCCTCGTCCGCAGCCCCCGCCGGGAGTTCCGCCCGCATCGCCGCCGCAGCGGTGACCACCCCGACCCGGGCGAGCAGCGCAGCGACCACCGCCCCGACCAGCTCCAGCCCGACGGCCGCGAGCACCGCCCCCATGACCAGCACCCCCACGACTGCTCCCACCACAGCCGCCGCGGCACCGGCGACGACCCCGTCCCCCTCGACGCCCCCAGCCTCGACCACCCCGTCGCCCACCCTCTCCGCAGCAGCGACCAGCCCCTCGGCGTCGCCATCACCCACGGTGGTCGCGACCACGCCCGCCCCGACCACCACCACAGCCTCACCGTCCACCCCCGCCGCATCACCCTCGTCCGCATCGCCCTCGTCCGCAGCGCCCACCGACCCGACCTGCATCACCCTCGGGGGCCTGACGGTGTGTTGGACCCGGTGACGCGGCCCGACGACCCGGGGCCGGGCGGGGTGAGGACGGTATGGTTCGCATCATGCCCACAGCACTCATCACCGGCGCCACCGCCGGCATCGGCGCGGCGTTCGCGCGGCGTCTCGGCAAGGACGGTCTGGACCTGGTCCTGGTCGCGCGGGACGGCGCCCGGTTGGCCGAGAGCGCTGCCGCGCTGAGCAAGCAGTACGGCGTCGCGGTGCAGACGCTGGTCGCCGACCTGGCCACCGACGAGGGCATCTCCGCCGTCGAGGCCAGGCTGGCGGACGCCGAGCACCCGGTGGACCTGCTGGTCAACAACGCCGGGTTCGGCTTCAAGGACCGCTTCCTCGTGGTGCCGCTGGCCGAGGAGCTGACGATGGTCAAGCTGCACATCGAGGCGGTGCTGCGGCTCACCACCGCCGCCCTGCCCGGGATGCGCGAGCGCGGACGCGGCTACGTGATCAATGTCGCCTCCGTCGCGGCCTTCGTGCCGCGCGGGACGTACGGCGCCAGCAAGGCCTGGGTGGTCCAGTTCAGCCAGTCCGTCTCCCGTGACCTGGCGGGCACCGGGGTGCGGGTGCTCGCGCTCTGCCCCGGCTTCACCCACACCGAGTTCCACCAGCGGGCCCAGGTCGACATGAAGGACGTCGGCGGGTGGATGTGGCTGGGCGCCGACCGGGTGGTGGACGACGCGATGCGCGACCTGGCCCGGGGACGGACCGTCAGCATCCCTTCGCGCCGTTACAAGGCGCTGGTCGCCGCCGCCCGCAAGGCGCCGCTGGAGGCGCTGGCCGGGCTCTCCTCCAAGGCCGGCCGCCGCCTCGACCGTCGCTGAGGGCCGGGCCGTGCCCCCGGAGCGCCGCATCCTGCGCGACCAGGTCAACCAGGCGCTGCGGGCCGCGCTGACGGCGGGCGAGCTGACCCCTGGCGCCGTCTACTCGGCGCCGGTGCTCGCGGCGCGGTTCGGCGTCTCGGCGACCCCGGTCCGTGAGGCGATGCTCGACCTGGTCAGGGAGGGCCTGGTGGAGGCGGTGCCCAACAAGGGCTTCCGGGTCATCGAGGTCACCGAGCGGGATCTGGCCGAACTGCTGGAGATCCGTGCCCTGCTGGAGGCCCCGAGCGCGGTCCTGGTCGCCCGCAGCGCGAGCCGGGCCCAGCTGGAGGGGTTGCTCGCCCCGGCCCGTGCCGGGGGTGACCCCGGTTTCCACCAGGCGCTGCTCACCCTGGCCGGCAACCGGCACCTGGTCGCCCTGGTCGACGAGCTGCGGCGGCGCGGCGCGCACTGCGGCGGGGATGCCGCCGGGCACGAGCGCCTGGTCGACCTGATGCTGACCCGGGACCTCGATGGCGTCGAGGCGCTGATGCACCGCCATCTGGTGGGGTGAGCATGCGCAAAAGGGGCCGACCGACTCCCCGAGGGAGTCGGCCGGCCCCTTTGCTGTGCCTCTGCTGTGACGTTTCTTCAGGCTCCCCCGGGATGCCTCAGATCGCGTCGTCCTCGCGCACCGCGCGGCGCGCGTCCGGGTCGAGCACGCCCCAGCTGATCAGCTGGTCGACGAGCAGCGAGGCCGGCTGGTCGTAGATCACGGCGAGGGTGCGCAGGTCGTCCTGGCGGATCGACAGCACCTTGCCGTTGTAGTCGCCGCGCTGGCTCTGGATGGTCGCCGCGTAACGCTGCAGCGGACCGGCCTTCTCGGACGGGACCTGGGACAGCCGCTCCAGGTCGAGCACCAGGCGCGGCGGCGGCTCGGCCGCGCCGCCCGGGGTGCTGCCGGGCAGCAGTTCCTGAACCGGAACCCCGTAGAACTCGGCCAGCTCGGCCAGGCGCTGCACCGTGACGGCGCGGTCCCCGCGCTCGTACGAGCCGACGACCACGGCCTTCCAGCGGCCCTGGGACTTCTCCTCGACGCCGTGCAGTGACAAGCCCTGCTGGGTGCGGATCGCTCGCAGCTTGCCGCCAAGCTGCTTCGCGTAGTCGCTGGACAAATGGTCTCCCCGGACGAGATGTGGCGTGACACTGTGACTGCCCTGCGACGGCTCGTCCGAGAGCACCGGAAGGGTGCTTTGGTGGACCTCCGTCGTCCGGCCGTAACTCACTGTGAGATTACGCAGAGTGATATGGATTGGTCAAGCTGAATGGGGCAGTCGTGCGAATGCCCCGACGCCGCCCCGCCTGCGGCATCGCCGGAGGCGCATGATCGCCCTGGTAGGGTGGACGACGGCCACTGTCACGTCCGGCGGCGGCCGTCCCAGAGACATCCTTTAAGGCCCGTCCGGTGAGGCGGGGAAGGAGGTCGGCTTCGGCATGACCACATCTGCCCGCAGTAATGAGAGCAGCAGCAGTAAGCACAGTCCGGGCAACGCCCGGCAGGTCCTCGACGAGAGCGACATCGCCCGTTCGCTGACCCGTATCGCCCACGAGATCGTGGAGCGCGCCAAGGGCGCGGAGGACGTCGTCCTGCTCGGCATTCCCACCCGAGGCATCCTGCTGGCCCGCCGGCTGCACACCCGGCTCGCGCAGATCACCGGCCGGGAGATCCCGTTCGGAACCCTCGACATCACCATGTACCGGGACGACCTGCGGCTGAAGCCGGCCCGCGCCCTGGAGCACACCGAGATCCCGCCCGGCGGCCTGGACGGAAAGCTGGTCGTCCTGGTCGACGACGTGCTGTTCTCCGGCCGCACCGTCCGCGCCGCCCTGGACGCCCTCGGCGACCTAGGCCGTCCCCGCGCTGTCCAGCTCGCCGTCCTGGTCGACCGCGGCCACCGGGAGCTGCCGATCCGCGCCGACTACGTCGGCAAGAACCTGCCCACCTCGCTGCGTGAAGCCGTGAAGGTGAAGCTGGTCGAGGAGGACGGCCTGGACGCGGTGCTCATCGGCGACCGCGACGACTCCGACAGCAGCAGCGACGCCAACGGGAGCGCCCGATGAAGCGACACCTCATCTCCACCGCCGACCTCACCCTCGACGACGCGCTGCTGATCCTGGACACCGCCGAGGAGATGGCCCAGATCTCCACCCGCGCGGTGAAGAAGCTGCCGACGCTGCGCGGCCGCACCGTGGTCAACCTCTTCTTCGAGGACTCCACCCGCACCCGCACCTCCTTCGAGGTGGCCGAGAAGCGGCTGTCCGCCGATGTGATCAACTTCTCCGCCAAGGGCTCCTCGGTCTCCAAGGGCGAGACCCTCAAGGACACCGCGCTCACGCTCCAGGCCATGGGCGCCGACGCGGTCGTGATCCGGCACGGCGCCTCCGGCGCCCCGCAGCGGCTGGCCGAGTCCGACTGGATGCACGGCAGCGTGGTCAACGCCGGGGACGGCACCCACGAGCACCCCACCCAGGCCCTGCTCGACGCCTTCACCATGCGCCGCCACCTCAACCCGGGCCTGGGCCGGGATCTGAACGGGCGCAGGATCACCATCGTCGGCGACGTGCTGCACAGCCGGGTGGCCCGCTCCAACGTCCACCTGCTGCACACCCTCGGCGCCGAGGTCACCCTGGTGGCCCCGCCGACGCTGGTGCCCTACGGCGTCGAGAGCTGGCCCTGCGCGGTCTCCTACGACCTGGACGCGGTGCTGCCCAAGAGCGACGCGGTGATGATGCTCAGGGTCCAGCGCGAGCGGATGAACGCCGCCTTCTTCCCCACCCAGCGCGAGTACTCACTGCGCTACGGGCTGGACGTCAAACGCGCCGCGGCCCTGCCCGAGCACGCCATCGTGATGCACCCGGGTCCGATGGTCCGCGGCATGGAGATCGCCTCGGAGATCGCCGACTCGGCCCGCTCCACCATCGTCGAGCAGGTCACCAACGGCGTCTCCATCCGGATGGCGGTGCTCTACCTCCTGCTCGGCGGCTCCGAGCCCGCGCTTTCCCCCGCACGCCCCGCCGAACCCCGCACCACCGAGGAGCACAGCAAGTGACCAGCTACCTGATCAAGAACGCCCGCATCCTCGGCGGGGAGCCGCAGGACCTGCGCCTCAAGGACGGCGTGATCACAGAGATCGGCACCGGGCTGGCCGAGGACGGCGCCACCGTCGTCGACGCCACCGGCCTGATCGCCCTGCCCGGCCTGGTCGACCTGCACACCCACCTGCGCGAGCCCGGCCGGGAGGACGCCGAGACCGTCCTCACCGGCACCCGCGCCGCCGCCAAGGGCGGATTCACCGCCGTCCACGCGATGGCCAACACCTTCCCGGTGGCCGACACCGCCGGCGTGGTCGAGCAGGTCTGGCGGCTGGGCAAGGAGTCCGGCTACTGCGACGTCCAGCCGGTCGGAGCGGTCACCATCGGCCTGGAGGGCAAGCAGCTCGCCGAGCTCGGCACCATGGCCGACTCCGCCGCCTCGGTCCGGGTCTTCTCCGACGACGGCAAGTGCGTGGACGACGCCGTGATCATGCGGCGGGCGCTGGAGTACGTGAAGGCCTTCGGCGGCGTGATCGCCCAGCACGCCCAGGAGCCCAGGCTCACCGAGGGCGCCCAGATGAACGAGGGCGCCGTCTCCGGCGAGCTCGGCCTGCGCGGCTGGCCGGCCGTGGCCGAGGAGTCGATCATCGCCAGGGACGTGCTGCTCGCGGCTCACGTCGGCTCCCGGCTGCATGTCTGCCATGTCTCCACGGCCGGCTCGGTCGAGATCATCCGCTGGGCCAAGTCCAAGGGCTGGGACGTCACCGCCGAGGTCACCCCGCACCACCTGCTGCTGACCGACGAGCTGGTCCGCTCCTACGACCCGGTCTACAAGGTCAACCCGCCGCTGCGCACCGAGGCCGACGTGCTCGCCCTGCGCGAGGCCCTCGCCGACGGCACCATCGACGCCGTCGCCACCGACCACGCGCCGCACCCGTCCGAGGACAAGGACTGCGAGTGGGCCGCGGCCGCGATGGGCATGGTCGGCCTGGAGACCGCACTGTCGGTGGTGCAGCAGACCATGGTGGAGACCGGCCTGATGGGCTGGGCCGACGTCGCCGACCGGATGTCCCGCCGCCCGGCCGTCATCGGCGGTCTCACCGGGCAGGGCCGTCCCGTCTCGGTGGACGAACCGGCCAACCTCGTGCTGGTCGACCCCGCGTACCGTGGAGCGGTGAACCCCGACAGCTTCGCCACCCGCAGCCGCAACACCCCGTACCGAGGCCGTGACCTGCCCGGACGCGTCGTCGCCACCTTCCTCCGCGGTCGCGCGACCGTTCTGGACGGAGAACTCGTATGAACGCCGCGCTGACGCTGAGGCTGGCCGAATCGCCCCACTCGGCCCCGGTCACCCACGTAGGCGATCTGATCGGCTGGACGGTCGGGCTGCTCGTGCTCATCGGCCTGGTGTACTGGCTGATGCGGCAGGGCTGGAACTGGCGCAAGACCCAGCAGTCGGGCCTGCCCGCGCTGCCGGTGGCGCCCAGGGCGACCACCGAGTCCGTGCTGGAGCTGGAGGGCCGCTACTTCGGCACCACCTCCGCCGGGAACTGGCTGGACCGGGTGGTGGCGCACCGGCTCGGTGAGCGCAGCCTGGCCGAGCTGACCCTGCGGCCCGACGGGCTGGAGGTGGTCCGCCCCGCCTCGGCGAACTTCTTCATCCCGATCGCGGCGCTGCGCGCGGCGCGCACCGACAAGGGCATCGCCGGGAAGGTCGTCCCCGAGGGCGGTCTGCTGGTGGTCACCTGGGAGCACGGCGGCAAGCTGCTGGACTCCGGGTTCCGGGCCGACCACCCGGCCGAGCACGACAACTGGGTCACCGCCGTCGAGGTGCTGCTCAAGGCGCACGCGAAGGTGGCCGGGCAGCAGTCCGAAGGACAAGCACGGAAGGAAGGCGCATGATGACCGCACGTACGGAGAGGAAGCCCGCCGTCTACGTCCTGGAGGACGGACGGATCTTCCGCGGCCAGGCATACGGCGCCATCGGCGAGACCTTCGGCGAGGCCGTCTTCAACACCGGTATGACGGGCTATCAGGAGACCCTGACCGACCCCTCCTACCACCGCCAGGTCGTCACCATGACGGCCCCGCAGATCGGCAACACCGGCGTCAACGACGAGGACCCGGAGTCGTCCCGGATCTGGGTGGCCGGCTATGTGGTCCGCGACCCCGCCCGGGTCCCCTCCAACTGGCGCTCGCAGCGCTCGCTGGACGAGGAGCTGGTCAAGCAGGGGATCGTCGGCATCAGCGGTATCGACACCCGAGCGCTCACCCGCCACCTGCGCGAGAGCGGCGCCATGCGCTGCGGCATCTTCTCCGGCGCGGCCATCGCCGACGACGCCACCCTGCTGGAGCGGGTCCGCCGGGCCCCGCAGATGGAGGGCGCCGACCTGTGCGGCGAGGTCGCCACCGACGAGACCTATGTCGTCCCCGCCATAGGAACCAAGCGCTTCACCGTGGCCGCCCTGGACCTGGGCATCAAGGGGATGACCCCGCACCGGATGGCCCAGCGCGGCATCGAGGTTCACGTCCTGCCCGCCAACGCCACCGCCGAGGACGTCTACGCGGTCGCCCCCGACGGTGTGTTCTTCTCCAACGGCCCGGGTGACCCGGCCACCGCCGACGGCCAGGTTGCCGTACTGCGCGAGGTACTGGGCCGGAAGACCCCGTTCTTCGGCATCTGCTTCGGCAACCAGCTGCTCGGCCGCGCCCTGGGCTTCGGCACCTACAAGCTCAAGTACGGCCACCGCGGCATCAACCAGCCGGTGCAGGACCGCACCACCGGCAAGGTCGAGGTCACCGCGCACAACCACGGCTTCGCCGTGGACGCCCCGCTGGAGGGCGAGTCGCAGACCCCCTACGGGCGCGCGATCGTCTCCCACGTCTGCCTCAACGACAACGTGGTGGAGGGCCTGCAACTGCTCGACCAGCCCGCCTTCAGCGTCCAGTACCACCCGGAGGCGGCGGCCGGTCCGCACGACGCCGCCTACCTGTTCGACAGGTTTGTCGAGCTCATGCGAGACAACAATCAGCACAGCGTAGAGCTCATGGAGGGCCAGAGTGCCTAAGCGCACCGACATCCAGTCCGTTCTGGTCATCGGTTCCGGCCCGATCGTCATCGGCCAGGCGGCCGAGTTCGACTACTCCGGAACCCAGGCCTGCCGGGTGCTCAAGGCCGAGGGCCTGCGGGTCATCCTGGTCAACTCCAACCCGGCCACGATCATGACCGACCCGGAGATCGCCGACGCCACCTACGTCGAGCCGATCACTCCCGAGTACGTCGAGAAGATCATCGCCAAGGAGCGCCCCGACGTCCTGCTGCCCACGCTGGGCGGCCAGACCGCGCTCAACACCGCCATCTCGCTGCACGCCGACGGCACCCTCGCGAAGTACGGGGTCGAGCTCATCGGCGCCAATGTCGAGGCCATCAACAAGGGCGAGGACCGCCAGCTCTTCAAGGGCGTGGTCGACGCGGTCAAGGCCAAGATCGGCTACGGCGAGTCAGCCCGCTCGGTCATCTGCCACTCCATGGAGGACGTCCTCGCCGGCGTCGAGACCCTCGGCGGCTACCCGGTCGTGGTCCGCCCCTCCTTCACCATGGGCGGCGCCGGCTCCGGCTTCGCCCACGACGAGGAGGACCTGCGCCGCATCGCCGGACAGGGCCTGACCCTCTCGCCGACCACCGAGGTGCTCCTGGAGGAGTCCATCCTCGGCTGGAAGGAGTACGAGCTGGAGCTGATGCGCGACCGCAACGACAACGTCGTGGTCGTCTGCTCCATCGAGAACTTCGACCCGATGGGCGTCCACACCGGCGACTCCATCACCGTCGCCCCGGCGATGACCCTCACCGACCGCGAGTACCAGCGGCTGCGCGACATCGGCATCGCCATCATCCGCGAGGTCGGCGTCGACACCGGCGGCTGCAACATCCAGTTCGCGATCAACCCGGAGGACGGCCGGGTCATCGTCATCGAGATGAACCCGCGCGTCTCCCGCTCCTCGGCGCTGGCCTCCAAGGCGACCGGCTTCCCGATCGCCAAGATCGCCGCCAAGCTCGCCGTCGGTTACACCCTGGACGAGATCCCCAACGACATCACCGAGAAGACCCCGGCCTCCTTCGAGCCGACTCTCGACTACGTCGTGGTCAAGGTCCCGCGCTTCGCCTTCGAGAAGTTCCCCTCGGCCGACGCCACCCTCACCACCACCATGAAGTCGGTCGGCGAGGCCATGGCCCTGGGCCGCAACTTCCCCGAGGCGCTGAACAAGGCGCTGCGCTCGCTGGAGAAGAAGGGCTCGCAGTTCTCCTTCGTCGGCGAACCGGGGGACGGCGGGCCTAATGTCAAGGACGAGCTGCTGGCGAAGGCTCAGATCCCCACCGACGGCCGGATCAACACCGTCATGGACGCCATCCGCGCCGGGGCCACCCAGCGCGAGGTCTTCGACGCCACGAAGATCGACCCCTGGTTCGTGGACCAGCTCTTCCTGATCCACGAGATCGCCGAGGAACTCGCCGAGGCCGACAAGCTCGACCCCGAACTGCTGCGCCACGCCAAGCGGCACGGCTTCTCCGACCTGCAGATCGGCGAGATCCGGGGCCTGAGCCCGGACGTGGTCCGCGAGGTGCGGCACGCGCTGGGCATCCGCCCGGTCTTCAAGACCGTGGACACCTGCGCCGCCGAGTTCGCCGCCAAGACCCCGTACTTCTACTCCTCCTACGACGAGGAGAGCGAGGTCGCGCCGCGCACCAAGCCGGCCGTGCTGATCCTCGGCTCCGGCCCCAACCGCATCGGCCAGGGCATCGAGTTCGACTACTCCTGCGTCCACGCCTCCTTCGCGCTGAGCGACGCCGGCTACGAGACCGTGATGGTCAACTGCAACCCGGAGACCGTCTCCACCGACTACGACACCTCCGACCGGCTCTACTTCGAGCCGCTCACCCTGGAGGACGTGCTGGAGATCGTCCACGCCGAGACCCAGGCCGGGCCGGTGGCGGGCGTCATCGTCCAGCTCGGCGGGCAGACCCCGCTGGGGCTGGCGCAGGCGCTCAAGGACAACGGCGTGCCCATCGTCGGCACCCAGCCCGAGGCGATCGACCTGGCCGAGGAGCGCGGCGCCTTCGGCCGCGTGCTGCGCGAGGCCGGGCTGCCCGCGCCCAAGCACGGCACGGCCTTCTCCTTCGAGGAGGCCAAGGCCATCGCCGACGAGATCGGCTACCCGGTGCTGGCCCGTCCCTCGTACGTGCTGGGCGGACGCGGTATGGAGATCGTCTACGACGAGCCCTCGCTGGCCGACTACCTCAAGCGCCACGCCGGGCTGATCTCCGAGCACCCGGTGCTGATCGACCGCTTCCTGGACGACGCCATCGAGATCGACGTCGACGCCCTGTTCGACGGCACCGAGCTCTACCTCGGCGGCGTGATGGAGCACATCGAGGAGGCCGGCATCCACTCCGGCGACTCCGCCTGCGCGCTGCCGCCGATCACCCTGGGCGGCTTCGACATCAAGCGGCTGCGGACCTCCACCGAGGCCATCGCCCGGGGCGTGGGCGTGTGCGGCCTGATCAACATCCAGTTCGCGATGGCCGGGGACATCCTCTACGTGCTGGAGGCCAACCCGCGCGCGTCCCGGACCGTGCCGTTCACGTCCAAGGCGACGGCGGTGCCGCTGGCCAAGGCCGCGGCCCGGATCTCGCTCGGCGCGACCATCGCCGACCTGCGCGACGAGGGGATGCTGCCCAAGGAGGGCGACGGCGGCACGCTGCCGATCGACTCCCCGATCGCGGTCAAGGAAGCGGTCATGCCCTGGAGCCGCTTCCGCGACATCCACGGCCGCGGGGTGGACACGGTCCTCGGCCCGGAGATGCGCTCCACCGGCGAGGTGATGGGCATCGACACCACGTTCGGTACTGCGTACGCCAAGTCGCAGGCCGGAGCGTACGGCGCGCTGCCGACCAAGGGACGGGTCTTCGTCTCGGTGGCCAACCGTGACAAGCGCAACCTGGTCTTCCCGGCCCGGGCGCTGGTCGGACTCGGCTTCGAGATACTGGCCACCTCGGGCACGGCGGAGATCCTGCGCCGCAACGGGATCGACGCGACGGTGGTGCGCAAGCACAGCGAAGGTCCTGGAGCGGACGGCGAACGCACCATCGTGCAGCTGATCCACGACGGCGAGGTCGACCTCATCATCAACACCCCGTACGGCACCGGCAGTCGGCTCGACGGCTACGAGATCCGCACCGCCGCGGTGGCGCGGTCGGTGCCGTGCCTGACGACGGTTCAGGCGATGGGCGCGGCGGTGCAGGGAATCGACTCCCTCCTCCGCGGCGACATCGGCGTCCGTTCCCTCCAGGAACACGCCGCCCAGCTCAACGCCAGTCGCTGACGAGAAACCACCTGGGGGCGCGGGGAACTGCGCGACCAGCCCTCTACGGAGGTGCATGGTTGGCAGCGCAGTTCCCCGCGCCCCTGACGAGACAAGGTCCGTTGCTTTGTACCGCTTGTTCTTCCAACTCGTCTTCAGACGGCTCGATCCGGAGCGCGCTCACCATCTGGCGTTCTTCTGGATCCGCCTTGCGTCGTCGATTCCGGGCTTCCGCACGCTTGTGCGCAGCGTCCTCGCGCCGCAGCACCCCTCGTTGCGGACCAAGGCGTTGGGGCTGGACCTGCCCGGTCCGTTCGGGCTTGCCGCCGGGTTCGACAAGAACGCGGTGGGGATCGACGGGCTGTCGATGCTCGGGTTCGACTATGTCGAGATCGGCACCGTCACCGCCCAGCCGCAGCCCGGCAACCCCACCCCCCGGCTGTTCCGTCTGATCGACGACCGCGCGCTGATCAACCGGATGGGCTTCAACAACGAGGGCTCCGCCGCCGTCGCGGCCCGGCTCGCGGCGCGTCCGTCCGGCTCGCACGCCATCGTCGGCGTCAACATCGGCAAGACCAAGGTCGTGCCGGAGGCCGACGCGGTCGCCGACTACGTCACCAGCACCGAGCGGCTGGCCCGGCACGCCGACTACTTCGTCGTCAACGTCAGCTCGCCCAACACCCCGGGGCTGCGCAACCTCCAGGCCGTGGACCAGCTCCGCCCGCTGCTCACCGCCGTGCGCGACACTCTCGACGCCAAGTCCCCGCAGGGACACATCCCGCTGCTGGTCAAGATCGCGCCCGACCTCGCCGACGCCGACATCGACGCGGTCGCGGACCTCGCGCTGGAGCTCGGCCTGGACGGCATCATCGCCACCAACACCACCATCGGCCGCGAGGGCCTCCGCGCCGACCCAGCCAAGGTCGAGGCGGCCGGAGCCGGCGGCCTCTCCGGCGCACCGCTCAAGGCGCGCTCGCTGGAGGTGCTGCGCCGCCTGCACGCCCGTACCGGGGGCCGGCTGACGCTGGTGTCCGTCGGCGGCATCGAGACCGCCGAGGACGCCTGGGAGCGCATCACTGCGGGTGCGACGCTGATCCAGGGCTACAGTGCCTTCATTTACGAAGGACCCTTCTGGTGCAGAAACCTGCACCGGGGTCTGGCAGCACGACTCCGCGCGAGCGGACATGCCACTCTGAGCGAAGCAGTCGGCGCGTCCAACGGAAGGTGATCGCATGGCGCACCCCCTCCAGATCCGGGCGGAGGTCCTCGCCGTCCAATCGGTCGGGGCCTATCAGCAGGTGCTGCTGCGCGCGCCCGGCGTTGCCGCGCGGGTGCGCCCCGGACATTTCGCCGCGCTGGCGGTGGGCGGGGAGGACTCGTCCATGCTGCGCCGGCGGGCCTTCTGGATCCATCGGGCCGACCCCGCGGTCGAGACCGTCTCGCTGGTGATCGTCGAGCGCGGGCGCGGCACCAGGGAGCTGCTGCGCACCCGGGTCGGTGGGACGGTGGACCTGGTCGCGCCGCTCGGGACGGCGTTCCCGCAGCCGGCCGGGCCGATGACGGCGCTGTTCGTGGCCGACGGTTACGGCAGCGCACCGCTGTTCGCGCTGGCCGAGCTGATCGCGACGCAGGGCGGGGCCGTCGGATTCATCCTCGGCGCCGCCACCGCGGAGCATCTGTTCGGCGTCGACGCGGCCCGCGCGCTCACGGCGGACGTGCTGGTCACCACCGACGACGGCTCGGCCGGGATAAAGGGCCGGGCCACCCTGCCGCTGGCGGAGGCGATCAAGGCGATCGGGGCCGAGGCGGTCTACTCCTGCGGTCCTCGGGAGATGCTGCAGGCCGTCACGGCGGTGGCCACGGCCGAGGGGGCGCGCAGCTTCTGCGCCGTCGAGCAGGGCATGGCCTGCGGTGTCGGAGCCTGCATGAGCTGTGTGCTGCCGGTGGTCGGCGAGGACGGGGTCAGCCGCTTCGTCCGCTCCTGCGTAGACGGCCCCTGCTTCGACGGGGCCAGGGTCCGCTGGGGCGACGTCGGTACGATCCCCACGGACCTCGACGGTGCCGCAGCGATGGGAGTGCACTGAACCGTGGATGCGCATGACGTCGACCTGACCGCGCCGTTCGGCAACGGCACCCTGCCCAATCCGGTGTCCACGGCCTCCGGCTGCGCCGGCTACGGCCGGGAGCTCGCCAGGTTCCAGCCGCTGGCCGAGCTGGGATCGATCACTACCAAGACGATCATGCCGTACGCCCGCTCGGGGCAGCCGACCCCGCGGCTGGCGGAGACGCCGAGCGGGATGCTCAACTCCGTCGGCCTGCCGGGTTCGGGCATCGGGCACTTCATCGAGCACGAGCTGCCCTGGCTGGCCGAGCGCGGCGCGCGGGTGCTGGTGTCCATCGCGGGGGAGCGGGTCGAGGAGTTCGCCGAGACGGCGCAGGCGCTGAACGGACGGCCCGGGGTGGTCGGCATCGAGGCCAACCTCTGCTGCCCCAACCTCGCCAACCGCGGCCTGGTCTTCGCCGTCAACCCGGCCACCTCGTACGACGTGATAGCGGCGATCCGCGAGGTCACCGACCCGGCGCTGCCGGTCTACGCCAAGCTCACCCCGGACGTCACCTCGATCACCGAGATAGCGGCGGCCTGCGTCCGGGCCGGCGCCGGCGGCCTGTCGATGATCAACACACTGTTGGGCATGGCCATCGACACCACCACCATGCGCCCGGCCCTCGCGGGGCTGAGCGGCGGCCTCTCCGGGCCCGCCGTCCGCCCGGTGGCGGTGCGCTGCGTCTACCAGGTGCACGCCGCGATGCGGTCCGGGACGATGCCGGTGGTGCCGATCCTCGGCATGGGCGGCATCAGGACCGGGCTGGACGCCCTGGAGTTCGTCCTGGCCGGCGCCTCCGGGATCGCGGTCGGCACCGCCGTCTTCAACGACCCCTCGGCCCCGCTGCGGGTCCTCACCGAGCTGCGCCAGGCGCTGGCCGAGCGCGGCTTCGCCAAGTTCGTCGACGCCATCGGCTTCGCCCACCACCAACAAGGACAACAAGGAGTTCAGCGATGACATCCCCGTTCGGCACCCGGCTGCGCCAGGCCATGGACAAGCGTGGCCCGCTCTGTGTGGGCATCGACCCGCACGCGGCGCTGCTGGAGGCCTGGGGGCTGGGCGACGACGTCGCCGGTCTTGAGCGGTTCACGCGGACCGTGGTGGAGGCGCTGGCGGGCGAGGTGGCCGTGCTGAAGCCGCAGAGCGCGTTCTTCGAGCGCTTCGGCAGCAAGGGCATCGCGGTGCTGGAGCGGGCCGTCGCCGACGCGCGGTCGGCGGGCGCGCTGGTGCTGATGGACGCCAAGCGCGGCGACATCGGCTCGACCATGGCCGCGTACGCGGACGCCTTCCTCGCGCCGACCAGTCCGCTGTTCTCCGACGCGGTGACGGTGTCCCCGTACCTCGGCTTCGGCTCGCTGCGGCCGGCCTTCGACGCGGCGCGGGCGAGCGGTTCCGGGATCTTCGCGCTGGCGCTGACCTCCAACCCCGAGGGGCACGAGGTGCAGCACGCGGTGGGGGAGGACGGCCTCACCGTCGCCCAGTCGGTGCTGCGTCAGCTGGCCGCGGAGAACGCCGACGCGCACCCGCTGGGCAGCTTCGGCGCTGTCGTCGGCGCCACCCTCCGGGACATCGACGCCGACCTGGACATCAACGGCCCGCTGCTCGCTCCGGGCGTCGGCGCCCAGGGTGCGACCCCGGCCGACCTCCCCGTGGTGTTCGGCGCGGCCGCGGCCAATGTGCTGCCGAGCGTCAGCCGGGACGTGCTGAAGCACGGCCCCTCGGTCGCGGCGCTGCGCGAGGTGTCCGCCCGATTCGTGGACGAGGTGCGGAGCGCGATCGGCTGAGCGATCGCAGGATCGCTCGTTCGTGTGATGCTTTCGTGAACACCTTGTGTGCTCCTGATCAGCGGATTTGATCGCGGCGGGGCTCCGGACGGCGAGGTCGGGCCGCGAGCCGGCGAATTGCCCTCGCCGAAGCGGTGATTATGTCCGGAAAAGTCCTGATCAGCAGAGTCTGACCAGGACTTTTCTGTGCTTTTTCCTGACGTGGACCGCGCAGAGGGGTAGTGTCCGGCGGTAAGTCCACTGAGGGGCGTGTTCCACGTTGCTCTTGCAGGTCAGAGCTACTAGGTTCCTCAGCGGCTGACAACCAGTCCTGTCCTATTCGTTCGAATCACTGAGGTGAACGGCGTGGCACTTCCGCCCCTTACCCCTGAGCAGCGCACCGCTGCGCTCGCCAAGGCAGCTGAGGCTCGCCGGGAGCGCGCCGAGATCAAGAACCGGCTCAAGCACTCCGGGGCTTCGCTGCACGAGGTCATCAAGGCCGGCCAGGAGAACGACGTCATCGGGAAGATGAAGGTCTCGGCGCTGCTCGAGAGCCTTCCCGGCGTCGGCAAGGTCCGGGCCAAGCAGATCATGGAGCGTCTCGGGATCTCCGAGAGCCGCCGGGTCCGCGGTCTCGGTACCAACCAGATCGCTTCCCTGGAGCGCGAGTTCGGCGGTGCTCCGGCCTGATCCGTGCCGATGGTTCGAGAACCGTCCCGGTTCCTGGATAATCGGTACATGAGTGAACGTCCGCGGCTGACCGTGCTCTCCGGTCCCTCAGGGGTCGGCAAGAGCACGGTCGTCAGCTTTATGCGAGCAAAGCATCCCGAAGTATGGCTCTCCGTATCGGCGACCACCCGTAAGCCGCGGCCGGGCGAGAAGCACGGTGTGCAGTACTACTTCGTCGACGAGGACCAGTTCGCCAAGATGGTCGCCAACGGCGAGCTGCTGGAGTGGGCGGTGTTCGCCGGCAACCACTACGGCACGCCCCGACAGCCGGTCCTGGACAAGCTGGCGCTCGGCGAGCCGGTGCTGCTGGAGATCGACCTGCAGGGCGCCCGCCAGGTGCGGGAGAGCATGCCCGAGGCCCAGTCCGTCTTCCTGGCCCCGCCCTCCTGGGAGGAGCTGGTCCGCCGGCTCACCGGCCGCGGGACCGAGCCGCAGGAGGTCATCGACGAGCGGCTGCGCACGGCCAAGGTGGAGCTCGCCGCTGAAAGTGAGTTCGACACCACTCTGGTCAACCACTCGGTCGAGGGTGTAGCGGCAGAACTGCTAGCCTTGCTCAACGTAGTCTGATCATTTTCTCCGGAAGGTTCACGCGTGTCCTCTTCGATGACAGCGCCCGAAGGCATCATCAACCCGCCGATCGATGAGCTGCTCGAGGCCACCGACTCCAAGTACAGCCTGGTGATCTACGCGGCCAAGCGCGCGCGGCAGATCAACGCCTACTACTCGCAGCTGGGCGAGGGCCTGCTGGAGTACGTCGGCCCGCTGGTCGACACCCACGTCCACGAGAAGCCGCTGTCGATCGCGCTGCGCGAGATCAACGCCGGCATGCTGACCGCCGAGGCGATCGACGCCCAGTAGGGTCGCACCCCCTCGCACAGCAGCTGCACGCCGCGGCCCGTAGCATGCTCGGGCCGCGGCTTTTGCGTGCCCGCGCAACGGATTGAGCAGGGAGTGGTCCACGAGTGAACGTCGTCCTGGGTGTCAGCGGGGGCATCGCCGCCTACAAGGCGTGCGAGCTGCTGCGGCGCTTCTCGGAGTCCGGCCACGAGGTGCGCGTGGTGCCGACCGCGTCCGCGCTGAACTTCGTCGGCGCCGCGACCTGGGCGGCGCTGTCGGGCAAGCCGGTCTCCACCGAGGTCTGGGAGGGCGTGCACGAGGTCCCGCACGTGCGGATCGGGCAGCACGCCGACCTGCTGGTGATCGCCCCGGCCACCGCCGACATCATGGCCAAGGCCGCCCACGGCATCGCCGACGACCTGCTCACCAACACCCTGCTGACGGCGCGCTGTCCGGTGGTCTTCGCCCCGGCGATGCACACCGAGATGTGGGAGCACCCGGCCACCCAGGAGAACGTCGCCACGCTGCGCCGCCGGGGCGCCGTGGTGATCGAGCCTGCCGTGGGCCGGCTGACCGGCGTGGACACCGGCAAGGGCCGCTTCCCGGACCCGGACGCGATCTTCGAGCTGTGCCGACGGGTGCTGACCCGCGGCGCGGACGCCGGGCAGGCCGACCTGGCCGGCCGTCATCTGGTGGTCTCCGCCGGGGGCACCCGTGAGCCGCTGGACCCGGTGCGCTTCCTGGGCAACCTCTCCACCGGGCGCCAGGGCTATGCGCTGGCCGCGGTCGCCGCCGCCCGGGGGGCGCGGGTCACCCTGGTCGCGGCCAACACCGATCTGCCGGATCCGGCCGGGGTGGACCTGGTCCGGGTCGGCACCGCGGCCGAACTGCGGGAGGCGGTGCTCGCCGCCGCGGCCGACGCCGACGCCGTGGTGATGGCGGCCGCCGTGGCGGACTTCCGCCCCGCGCATTACAACCACGTGAAGATCAAGAAGGTGGAGGGCGAGCTGCCGGCGCCGGTGGAGCTGGTGCGCAACGCCGACGTCCTCGCCGAGATCTCCCAGCACCGGCAGGCCCCCGGCCAGGTCGTCGTCGGTTTCGCGGCCGAGACCGACGACGTCCTCGCCAACGGCCGGGCCAAACTGGCCCGCAAGGGCTGTGACCTGCTGGTTGTCAACGAGGTCGGCGGGGGCCTGGCCTTCGGCAGCGCCGACAACGAGGCGGTCATCCTTTCGAGGGAAGGTTCGGAGACCGCGGTGCCGTTCGGACCCAAGGCGGCACTGGCGGATCTGCTGTGGGATCTGGTCGCGCAGCGGCTGCGCTGACCCGGCCGGTACCCCCGGAACGCCCAGCAGGTTGGCCGAAGAATGAGACCCTGTGGGTCCTGTGCGGATTCTTTTGGTTACACTCCCCGCAGTAGTCCTCCATAAGTCTTTCCGGACCGCCGGTGTCCCCACCGACCCGGCGGTTCAGTCAGCAGCCGCTGCAACTCAGGGAGCGCTGTGTCTCGCCGCCTGTTCACTTCGGAGTCCGTGACCGAGGGTCACCCCGACAAGATCGCTGACCAGATCAGCGACACCATCCTCGACGCCCTCCTCAAGGACGACCCCACCTCGCGGGTCGCCGTGGAGACGCTCATCACCACCGGCCAGGTCCACGTCGCCGGTGAGGTCACCACCAAGGCCTACGCACCGATCGCCCAGCTGGTCCGGGAGAAGATCCTGGAGATCGGCTACGACTCGTCCAAGAAGGGCTTCGACGGCGCCTCCTGCGGCGTGTCGGTGTCCATCGGGGCCCAGTCGCCCGACATCGCCCAGGGCGTCGACGACGCCTACGAGCATCGTGCCGCGGGCGCCGCCGACGTAGGTGACGAACTGGACAAGCAGGGCGCCGGCGACCAGGGCCTGATGTTCGGGTACGCGTGCGACGACACGCCCGAACTGATGCCGCTGCCGATCACCCTGGCGCACCGGCTGGCCAAGCGCCTGTCCGAGGTCCGCAAGAACGGGACCATCCCGTACCTGCGCCCCGACGGCAAGACCCAGGTCACCATCGAGTACGACGGCGACGCGGCCGTGCGGCTGGACACCGTCGTGGTGTCCTCGCAGCACGCGTCCGACATCGACCTGGACTCGCTGCTGGCCCCCGACATCCGCGAGTTCGTGGTGGAGCCGGAGCTGAAGGCGCTGGCCGACGAGGGCATCACCCTGGTCACCGAGGGCTACCGGCTGCTGGTGAACCCGACCGGCCGCTTCGAGATCGGCGGCCCGATGGGCGACGCCGGCCTGACCGGCCGCAAGATCATCATCGACACCTACGGCGGCATGGCCCGCCACGGCGGCGGCGCGTTCTCCGGCAAGGACCCGTCCAAGGTCGACCGCTCCGCCGCGTACGCGATGCGCTGGGTCGCCAAGAACATCGTCGCCGCGGGCCTGGCCCGCCGCGCCGAGGTCCAGGTCGCCTACGCGATCGGCAAGGCCGAGCCGGTGGGTCTGTTCGTGGAGACCTTCGGCACCGAGACCGCCCCGGTGCTGAAGATCCAGGAAGCCGTCACCCAGGTCTTCGACCTGCGTCCGGCCGCGATCATCCGCGACCTGGACCTGCTGCGCCCGATCTACTCCCAGACCGCCGCCTACGGCCACTTCGGCCGTGAGCTGCCGGACTTCACCTGGGAGCGCACCGACCGCGCCGAGGCACTGAAGCGCGCGGTCGAGAGCTGACCGCAGCCCAGAACCGCCGACGGCCCCTCCGGAGTGATCCGGAGGGGCCGTCGACGTCTGCCTGCGGTGGCCTGCGGGGCGGTCAGCCGACCGGGCTGATCACCGCCGCGGTGCCGTAGGCGCAGATCTCCGCGCCGTTGCCGCCGGCCTCGGTGACGTCGAAGCGCATGGCCAGCACGGCGTTGGCGCCGCGCGACCTGGCCTGCTCGACCAGCCGGTCCATGGCCTGGTTGCGGCTCTCGACCAGGGTCTTGGTGAGCCCGCGCAGCTCGCCGCCGGCCAGCGACTTGAAGCCGGCGCCGATCTGGCTGCCGATGTTGCGCGAGCGGACGGTGAGGCCGAAGACCTCACCGATGACCCGGTCCACCCGGTGGCCGGGCACGTCGTTGGTGGTGACCACCAGGACCTCGGTGCTGTGCTGGCCGCCGCCGAAATCGTCGAGATTCGTCATGCCTCGCATTCTGCCGCCCCGGGGCCGTCCCGGCATCGGGATGTGTCGGTCGGTTCTGGTAGGACTGGGGCCATGAACGGCACCACCGGCTCCCCCGACAGCGCCCCCGCCTCCGAAGGGGCGGGGGAGCAGCTGGAGCTGGTGCGCGCCGAGCTGAAGAAGGCCAGGGCCAGGGCGAAGCCGAGGATCAATCCCAAGGCGACCACCGACCGGCTGCCGGTCGCCCGCGTGGTCGTCAACAAGGGTGTGCTGGTGATCGACCAGTACTTCGACTACTCCGTTCCGGTGGATCTGGACGAGGCCGCCCAACCGGGTGTCCGGGTCCGTGTACGTTTCGGGGCGCGGGTGGTGAAGGGCCGCCGCGAGGGCGGCACACTGATCGACGGCTTCGTGGTGGAGCGGCTGGCGGCGTCCGACTACGCGGGTCCGCTGGCACCGCTCAGCCAGGTGCTGTCGCCGGAGCCGGTGCTGTCGCCGGAGCTGCTGCGGCTGTGCCGGGCGGTCGCGGACCGCTACGCCGGGACGCTGGCGGACGTGCTCCAGCTGGCGGTGCCGCCCAAGCACGGCCGGGCCGAGGCGACCCCCTCGCCGGAGCCGCTGCCCGCGCCCGGGCCGCCGGCCGCCGGTTCCTGGTCGCGCTATCCGCAGGGGCCGGCCTTTCTGACGGCGCTGGCGGAGGGCGGGTCGCCGAGAGCGGTGTGGACGGCGCTGCCCGGCGGGAGCTGGCCCGGGGAGCTGGCGGTGGCGGTCGCGGCGGCGCTGGCCTCGGGGCGGGGCGCCCTGGTGGTGCTGCCCGACGGCCGCTCGGTGGCGCAGCTGGACGCGGCGCTGCTGGAGCTGCTGGGCTCGGGCCATCATGTGGCGCTGACCGCCGAGCACGGCGCCGAGGAGCGCTACCGTCGCTGGCTGGCCGTCAGCCGTGGCTCGGTGCGCGCCGTGGTCGGCACCCGGGCCGCGATGTTCGCGCCGGTGCGCGACCTGGGGCTGCTGGCGGTGTGGGACGACGGGGACGACCGGCTCAGCGACGAGCGCGCGCCCTATCCCCATGCCCGCGACGTGCTGCTGCTGCGCGCGGCCGAGGTCGGCGCGGCAGTGCTGATCGGCGGGCTGACCACGACGGTGGAGGCGGCGCAGCTGCTGCGCACCGGCTGGGCCCGGCCGCTGGCGGCCGACCGCGAGCAGGTGCGGCGCAGCGCCCCGCTGGTCCGCACCGTCTCGGACCGGGACCAGTCGGACGACGCGGCGGCCCGGGCGGCCCGGCTGCCCTCGCACGCCTGGCGGGTGGCCAGGGAGGCGCTGGAGCGCGGCCCGGTACTGGTGCAGGTGCCGCGGCGCGGCTATGTGCCGAGGCTGGCCTGCACCCGCTGCCGGGAGAGCGCCCGCTGCGGGCACTGCGCCGGACCGCTGGCGCTGCCGGGCTCGGGCGGAGTGCTGACCTGTGCCTGGTGCGGGCGGACCGAGGCCGACTGGCACTGCAGGGAGTGCGGCGGGACCGGGCTCAGGGCGCAGGTGGTCGGCACCGGGCGCACCGCCGAGGAGCTGGGGCGGGCCTTTCCGCTGGTCCCGGTGCGGACCTCGGGGCGGGCCGAGGTGCTGGCCTCGGTGCCGGACGCGCCCGCGCTGGTGGTCTCGACGCCAGGGGCGGAGCCGGTGGCCGAGGGCGGCTATGCGGCGGCGCTGCTGCTGGACGGCTGGGCGCTGCTGGGCCGGGCCGACCTGCGGGCCGGCGAGGACGCGCTGCGGCGCTGGACCAACGCCGCAGGGCTGGTGCGGCCGCGCGACGAGGGCGGCACGGTGGTGATCGTCGCGGAGGAGACCCTGCGCCCGGTGCAGGCCCTGGTCCGGTGGGACCCGGCCGGGTTCGCTGCGCTGGAGCTCGGCGAGCGGGCCGAACTGCGGTTTCCGCCGGTGTCGCGGATGGCGTCGGTGACCGGGACCGCCGCCTCGGTGGAGGATCTGCTGGGGCTGCTGCGGCTGCCGGAGGGGGGCGACGTACTGGGGCCGGTGCCGGTACGGGGACGCGCGGCAGGCGGGGGCGCGGACGCGGAGCCGCTGGAACGGGTGCTGCTGCGGGTCGAACCGGGCCGGGGGGCGGCGCTGGCGGCGGCGCTGAAGGCGGCGCAGGTCGCCCAGCTGGTCCGGCGGTCGGCCGAGGCAGTGCGCGTTCGGGTCGACCCGCCGGACATCGGCTGAGGCGGGTTTTCGGCTGCGGCGTTTGCATGGTTGGCCGCGCAGTTCCCCGCGCCCCTAAGCAAGTGCAACTGGCTCAGTTGCAGCCCCCCAGGGGCGCGGGGAACTGCGCGACAAACCATGCACACGCCGCACTCAGCCCCGGACGTTCTCCGCCGGCTCTGCCGCCTCCGTAGGGGCGACGTGATCGCGCCGCGCAGCGGGGATGGCGCGGGACAGTCCGCCGGGGATCTGCACCCCGCCGGAGGCGGAGGCGTCGAGTACCTCGGCGAGGGCCTCGGCCGGGGTGCTGCTCCGGCTGCCGCCCTGCTCGGGGACGCCGGCCACCGAGCCGTCCGCGCTGCGGCGCACGCCGTACCTGCGGTGCACGGCCTGCTTGGTGACGCCCAGTGCGGAGCCGACGGCGTCCCAGGAGAAGCCGAGCGACCGGTCGAACTCGACCGCGGCGGCGACCAGTCCCTCCACGCTGTCCCTGAGCTCCTGCGCCAGCCGCACCGTCGGCGCGGGGGCGCGTCCGTAGACGACGAATCCGGCTGCGGTGGTGGGGCGGCGCGGGCGGTAGACGTTGCCGAGCTGTGCGGTGAGCGTACGCAGCGCGTCGACCTGGCGCCGCACCCGCTCGATGTCCCGCACCAGCAGGTGCAGACTGGCCCTTGCCCGGGCGTCGTGGGTGGCGTGGTCGGCCATGGTGTGGGGAGCCTCTCGGAACCGGCGGTCAATCTCCTTTGACCAACGGCCGAAGTGCCCGTCTGGTCACGGCGGGGGCGTGCGGAGGCATGCGCACGGCGTGCGAGTGGGGCGTGCGAGACCTTGGAACCGGGCTCGCCGGGACGTCAGTAGACTGGCGTGTCTGTGCACTTCTTGTTGCTGCACGCCTCCACCCTGACCGACGGGAGCCCGTTCCGTGGCGATTCAGCCCATCCGCATCTTCGGCGACCCGGTGCTCCGGCTGGCGGCCCAACCGGTGACGGTGTTCGACAAGGAGCTGCGCACCCTGGTCAGCGACCTCACCGAGACCATGAAGGACGCCCCGGGCTCGGGCCTCGCGGCCCCCCAGATCGGCGTCTCGCTGCGGGTGTTCACCTACCACGTGGACGGGGTGGTCGGGCATCTGATCAACCCGCGGCTGGACCTCACCGAGGAGGAGCAGGACGGACCGGAGGGCTGCCTGTCGCTGCCCGGGCTCACCTTCGACTGCAAGCGGGCCTACGGGGTCGTCGCCAAGGGCTTCAACGAGTACGGCGACCCGGTCACCATCGAGGGCACCCAGCTGCTGGCGCGCTGCATCCAGCACGAGACCGACCACCTCGACGGCATCATCTTCATCGACCGGCTGGACCGCGAGCAGCGCAAGGCCGCGCTGCGGGCCGTCCGCGAGGCCGAGTGGGCGGGGGACTCCGCACCGCAGGTCAAGGTCTCCCCGCACAGCACCTTCGGCCGCGCGCTCTGACGTCCGCTCCTGTCGCCTCCAGCTCCTGAAAGGCCCCGCCTGCATGCTCCAGAATTCCGGGGGGCGACCCCCCGCACCCCCACGTGAACCCCTGGTCAGTGAGCCCTTGCGCCTGGATATTCCGAGGAGAAGCTGAGTGAAGCTGGTATTCGCCGGTACGCCCGAGCCCGCTCTGCCCGCCCTGGAGGCGCTGATCGCCTCCCGGCACGAGGTGGCCGCCGTGGTCACCCGTCCGGACGCGCCGGCCGGCCGCGGCCGGAAGCTGGTCGCGAGCCCGGTGGCGCAGCTGGCCGAGCAGCACGGGATCGAGGTGCTCAAGCCGGGGCGCCCGCGCGAGCCCGAGTTCCTGGAGCGGCTGGCGCAGCTCGCCCCGGACTGCTGCCCGGTGGTCGCCTACGGTGCGCTGCTGCCCAAGGCGGCCCTGGACGTCCCGCGGCACGGCTGGGTCAACCTGCACTTCTCGCTGCTGCCGGCCTGGCGCGGCGCGGCCCCGGTGCAGCACGCGGTGCTGGCCGGGGACGAGGTCACCGGCGCCTCGACGTTCGAGATCGAGCAGGGACTGGACACCGGACCGGTCTACGGCACGGTCACCGAGATGGTGCGCCCCGGCGACACCAGCGGCGACCTGCTGGAGCGGCTGTCCCGCTCCGGCGCGCGGCTGCTGGTGGCGACCATGGACGGGATCGAGGAGGGGAAGCTCAGCCCGCGCCCCCAGCCCGCCGACGGCGTCAGCCTCGCCCCCAAGATCAGCGTCGAGGACGCCAGGGTCGACTGGAACGCCCCCGCCCTGCGGGTGGACCGGGTGGTCCGCGGCTGCACCCCGGCCCCCGGCGCCTGGACGCTGTTCCGCGGCGAGCGGCTCAAGCTGGGACCGGTACGGCTCGCGGCCGGCCGCTCGGAGCTGGCGCCCGGGGAGATCGCGGTGAACAAGAACACCGTGCGGGTCGGCACCGGCAGCCATGAGATCGAGCTGGACGAGGTCCAGCCGCAGGGCAAGAAGCGGATGGCGGCGGGAGACTGGGCGCGGGGCTCGCGCCTGGAGCCCGGCGAGCGTCTGGGCCAGTAGGCCTGCACTTTTCCACCAGCACGACCCATAACCAACGTCAGCACCTTTGCGAGGCACCACATGACCGGTCCAGCCCCCAAGTCCGCGCCCCGTCCGCACCGCCGTCCCAAGAAGGACCCGGCACGGATGGTCGCCTTCACGGCGCTGCGGGCCGTGGACGAGCGCGACGCCTACGCCAACCTGATCCTGCCCTCGCTGCTGCGCAAGGCGGAGAAGAACGAGGGCTTCGAGCGCCGCGACGCCGCCTTCGCCACCGAGCTGGTCTACGGCACGCTGCGGATGCGCGGCAGCTACGACGCCATCATCGGCGCCTGCATCGACCGGCCGCTGAGCAAGGTCGACCCCAATGTGCTGGACGTGCTGTCGCTGGGCGCGCACCAGCTGCTGGGCACCCGCATCCCCCCGCACGCCGCCGTCTCCGCCACCGTCGAGCTGGCCCGGGTGGTCCTCGGCGACGGGCGCGCCAAGTTCGTCAACGCGGTGATGCGGAAGATCAGCACCCAGGACCTGGACACCTGGCTGGAGCAGGTCGCGCCGCCCTACGAGGAGGACGCCGAGGACCACCTCGCGGTGCTGTACTCGCACCCGCGCTGGGTGGTCGCCGCGCTCTGGGACGCGTTGGGCGTCTGGCAGCCGCAGCACTGCGGCCGCGCCGCCGTCTCCGAGCTACTGGCCGCCGACAACGAGCGCCCGGCGGTGACCCTGGTGGCCCGTCCGGGCCGTTCCACCGCGCAGGAGGTGCGCGACTCGCTGCCCGCGGAGGAGAGCGAGGCCGGGCGCTGGTCCCCCTACGCGGTACGGCTGGTCGAGGGCGGCGACCCCGCCGTGGTCCCGGCCGTGGCGGAGAACCGCGCGGGGGTCCAGGACGAGGGCAGCCAGCTGGTCGCCGCCGCGCTGGCGGCGGCGCCGGTCGAGGGCCGGGACGAGTTGTGGCTGGACGGCTGCGCCGGCCCCGGCGGCAAGGCCGCGCTGCTGGCCGCGCTGGCCGCGCAGCGGGGCGCCGCGCTGGTCGCCTCCGAGTCGCAGCCGCACCGTGCGGCGCTGGTCGCCAAGGCCCTGCACGGCAACCCGGGCCGCTACGCCGTGATCACCGCGGACGGCCTGCGGCCCGCGTGGCGTCCGGAGAGCTTCGACCGGGTGCTGGTGGACGTCCCCTGCAGCGGGCTCGGCGCGCTGCGGCGGAGGCCCGAGTCGCGCTGGCGGCGGCGGCCCGAGGACGTCGCCAACTTCGGCCCGCTGCAGCGCGGCCTGCTGGAGTCGGCGATCGACGCCACCCGCCCCGGCGGCGTCGTCGGCTACGCCACCTGCTCCCCGCACCTCGCCGAGACCCGCATGGTGGTCCAGGACGTGCTGCGCAAGCGGTCCGACGCCGAGCTGATCGACGCCCGGCCGCTGCTGCCGGGCGTCCCGGACCTGGGCGAGGGGCCGGACGTCCAGCTGTGGCCGCATCTGCACGGCACCGACGCCATGTATCTGGCGCTGCTGCGCAAGAAGCCCTGACCAGGCACAGGCTCCCGTCAGGGCACCGGGGATACTTGGCGCCATGAGCCCTCAGATCAGCCCCAGCATCCTGGCCGCGGACTTCGCGCGGCTCGCCGACGAGGCGGAGGCCGTGCGCGGCGCCGACTGGCTGCACGTCGACGTCATGGACAACCATTTCGTGCCCAACCTGACCCTGGGCCTGCCCGTGGTGGAGTCGCTGCGCAAGGCCACCGACATCCCCATCGACTGCCATCTGATGATCGAGGACCCGGACCGCTGGGCCCCGCAGTACGCGGAGGCCGGGGCCGGTTCGGTGACCTTTCATGTGGAGGCGGCCGCGGCGCCGGTGCGGCTGGCCCGGGAGATCCGCTCGCTGGGTGCGCGAGCCTCGATGGCGCTGAAGCCGGCCACGCCGATCGAGCCCTACGAGGACCTGCTGTCCGAGCTGGACATGCTGCTGATCATGACCGTGGAGCCGGGCTTCGGCGGCCAGTCCTTCCTGGACATCATGCTGCCCAAGATCCGCCGCACCCGGGAGCTGATCAACCGGCACGGCCTGCAGCTGTGGCTGCAGATCGACGGCGGGGTCTCCGCCGAGACCATCGAGCGCTGCGCGGACGCCGGCGCGGACGTCTTCGTGGCCGGCTCGGCCGTGTACGGGGCGGAGGACCCGGCCGAGGCCGTCCGCAAGCTGCGTGCGCAGGCCGCCGCGGCGACCGAGAACTCACCCTGGGTGCACCGCCACTGAGATCCTTCGGCGGGACCGACGGGACTTGTGGGAAACTACAAGTCCCGTTTCCTTCGCACCGTCGGCAGCTGTGCGGAAGCGCAGGAAACACCGCTGAGCTGGATCCTTCTCGTCCGATGTACGAGAATCGAACGTTGGGTGCAGGGCGCCCTGACGCGCTCCCCGCCGCACCCGAGGTCTACCCCCGCCGCAGCAGAGAGCACCCAGATGCGCTTCTTGAACCCCCAGACCGGCAGCCACGACGAGCGCCCCTCGGCGCCGTACGACCTGACGTACGACGACGTGTTCATGGTGCCCAGCCGTTCCTCGGTGGGCTCCCGGCAGGCCGTGGACCTCTCCTCGGAGGACGGCACCGGCACCACCATTCCGCTGGTGGTGGCCAATATGACCGCCATCGCCGGACGCCGGATGGCCGAGACCGTGGCCCGCCGCGGCGGCCTGGCGGCGATCCCGCAGGACATCCCGCTGGACGTGGTCTCCGAGGTCATCGACTGGGTCAAGCGGCGCCACCTGGTGCACGACACCGCGCTCACCCTCGCCCCGGGCGCCACCGTCGCCGACGCGCTGTCGCTGCTGCCCAAGCGCGCCCACGGCGCGCTGGTGGTCGTGGCGGAGGGCCGGCCGGTCGGCGTGGTCACCGAGTCGGACTGCCAGGGGGTGGACCGCTTCACCAGCCTGTCCGCGGTGATGTCGGCCGACCTGCTGCTGCTGGAGGAGGGCATCGCGCCCCGCGAGGCCTTCGACCGGCTGACCAACGCCCACCGCAAGCTGGCCCCGGTCGTGGACGCCGATGGACAGCTGGTCGGCATACTGACCCGCAAGAACGCCCTGCGGGCCACCCTCTACAGCCCGGCCGTCGACAGCCGGGGCAGGCTGCGGATCGCCGCCACCGTGGGCATCAACGGCGACGTCGCGGGCAAGGCGGAGGCGCTGCTGGGGGCCGGCGCCGACGTGCTGATCGTCGACACCGCGCACGGGCACCAGGAGTCCATGATCAGCGCGCTGAAGGCGGTCCGCGCCCTGGACCCGCAGGTGCCGGTCGTGGCCGGGAACGTGGTCGCCGCCGCCGGTGTGCGCGACCTGGTCGAGGCCGGTGCGGACATCCTCAAGGTCGGTGTCGGCCCCGGCGCCATGTGCACCACCCGGATGATGACCGGCGTCGGCCGTCCGCAGTTCTCCGCGGTGCTGGAGTGCGCCGCCGAGGCCCGCAGGCTGGGCAAGCACGTCTGGGCGGACGGCGGGGTGCGGCACCCGCGCGACGTGGCGATGGCGCTGGCCGCCGGCGCGTCCAATGTGATGGTCGGCTCCTGGTTCGCCGGCACCTACGAGTCGCCCGGCGACCTGCAGACCACCGCCGACGGCCGCCAGTACAAGGAGAGCTTCGGGATGGCCTCGGCCCGCGCGGTGCGCAACCGGACCTCCGAGGAGTCCTCCTACGACCGGGCCCGCAAGGCGCTGTTCGAGGAGGGCATCTCCACCTCGCGGATGTTCCTGGACCCGGCCCGTCCCGGCGTAGAGGACCTGATCGACTCGATCGTCGCCGGCGTCCGCAGCTCCTGCACCTACGCCGGTGCGCACTCGCTGGAGGAGTTCCGCGAGAACGCCGTGGTCGGTGTGCAGAGCGCCTCCGGCTACGCCGAGGGCAAGCCGCTGCACGCCAGCTGGTAGTCCTGGCCCGCTGCCTGCTCAGCCGCTCCCGTGCGGGCCGAGCGGGGTGAGCAGGCAGCGGCTGACCAGGCCGGTCGCGTCGTCCAGGGCGTCGGCGGCCACCCGGTAGGCCTCGGGGCGGTCGCGCAGCTCCCAGAGCGTGACCGCCGAGGCCCAGGCGGCGTCGCGGGCCCGGTCGATGCTCCAGGCGCTGAGCAGGTGCAGCAGCGGCTCGGCCACCGCCAGCTCACCGTCCACGACCGGCATCAGCCGGTCCCTGACCTGCTCCTCGACCTGGGCCAGCAGGTCGTTGACGCGGTGGAAGTCGCCGGAGAGCTCGTCGGGGGAGCAGCCGAGCACGGCGCAGGCGTCCACCACCGCCAGCGGCAGGTCGTGCTCGATATGGGCGTTCATCCCGCACAGCGCGAACTGGACCGGCAGCACGCCCGGGTGCAGCCGCAGGTGCAGCAGCGGCCGCCAGCAGGCCGGGGCGCGGCGGGCGGCGAGGGCGTCCAGGAACCGTCCGGCGAACAGCACGTCGAGCCGGGCGACCTCGGCGGGGTTCTTGAAGAAGCCGCCCTCGGCCAGGTGCGCGGCCAGGGACTCGGTGACGGTCAGATAGGCGGCGGCGAAGGCCGCGACACCGTCCTGCGGGGGCAGCGCGGCGAGCAGGGTGCGCAGCCGGGCGACGATCGCCGCTACGTCGTCGGCCGGGACGGCCGGTGCCACTCCTGCTGCCATGGGGTCCAGGGTGACGGGTCATCGCCCGGACAGCGAGCCGCCGTCCGGGCGATGCCCGGTCAAGGGCGTCCTACAGTGCTCCGGCGTCGCGGGCCGTCCATACCGAGGGGTAGAGCGGGCGCCAGCCCAGCTCGTCGCGGAGCGGGAGGTTGTCGGTGACGCCCATCCAGGGGTACGGGTCCTGCTTCCCGGCGGCCTCCGGCGGGATGGGGAGTCCGGCGAGCCGGTGGATGTCGTAGGCGGTGACCGGGGCGTCGTCGGTGGCGTGGTAGATCCGGCCCTCGATGCCGGGGGTGCGCAGCGCCCGGTGCAGGGCCTGGGCCACGTCCGCGTGGTGCACCATGGGCAGCCGCTGGTGTGCGGCCCAGTCCGCGGCGCGGGCCGCCGCGTCGCGCAGGTGCGGGTCGCCCTCGCCGTAGACGTACGCCAGCCGTACGGTCACCAGCGGCAGGCCGTGCCCGGTGTGCAGCTCGGCCAGGGCGGCGTCGGCCTCGGCCTTGGACCTCGGGTAGACGCCCCAGGGCACCGGCTCCAGCGGGTCGTCCGCGCGGGCGGGGCGGCCGTGGCCGAAGCCGTGGACCAGATTGGTACTGGTCTGCACGAAGCGGCGGACGCCCGCGTCCAGGGCCTGCCGGCCGAGCGCGATCGCCGCGTCCCGGTTGACGGCCAGCGCCTCCTCGTCCGGAACGCCGCGGAAGGCGGCGGCGACATTGACCACGTCGTCCACGCCCTGCAGGGCCTTGGCCCGGTCGCCCTCCTCGCGCAGGTCGCCGAGGACCACCTCGGCGCCGAGCGCGGTGAAGCGTTCGGCGGCGGCCTCGCCGCGGACCAGCACCCGCAGCCGCTCGCCCTCGGCCGCCCACTGGATCAGCCTGGGCACCAGCCGCCGGCCGACCTGCCCGGTCGCTCCGGTCACCAGAATCGTCGTCATCGTTCTTGTCCTCTCGCCGGGTTGCTGACTCCAGCATGCGGACGGCCTGCGGGCAGCGGGAGAGACCCGTCGATCGGGGGATCGGCGATCCCTGGATACCGTGCGGCGGCCGGGGGATGCTGGATCCATGGACCGCGCGCAGCTCGCCGACTTCCTCCGCCGATCCCGCGACCGGCTCACCCCCGCCGATGTGGGCCTGCCCGCGGGGGCGCGGCGGCGGACGCAGGGGCTGCGGCGCGAGGAGGTCGCCCAGCTCGCGGGCATGTCGGCGGACTACTACACCCGGCTGGAGCAGCAGCGCGGACCGCACCCCTCGGCGCAGCTGCTGGCCGCGCTGGCCCGGGCGCTGCGGCTGAGCGACGACGAACGCGACCACCTGTACCACCTGGCCGGACAGGCCCCACCGCGGGCTGCGGCAGGGGGTGGGCACGTCCGCCCCGGACTGCTGCTGATCCTGGACCGGCTGTACGACACCCCCGCGCAGGTGACCTCCGACATCGGCGACGTGCTGGCACAGAACCCGCTGGCGATGGCGGTGTTCGGGGACAACAGCGGCCGCCCGCCGGGCGAGCGCAACATCGTCTGGCGCTGGTTCACCGACCCCGGTTCGCGGGACCGGCTCGCCCCGGACGAACACGAGCGCCTGGGCCGCGTCCACGCCGCGCAACTGCGGTCGGTGGTCGCGGCCCGACCGGACGACGCGCGGGCGGCGTCGCTGGTACGGCGGCTGCTGGCGGCTTCGCCGGAGTTCGCGGCACTGTGGGCCGAGCACGATGTCGCCGTGCGGCGCGCTGACACCAAGACGGTGCTTCACCCGGTGGTGGGAGCGCTCGAACTGGACTGCGAGGTGATGCTCAGCGCCAACCACGACCAGCGGCTGATCGTCTACACGGCGCGGCCCGGCAGTGAGGCCGCGGAGCGGTTGCAACTGTTGAGGGTGGTGGGGTTGCAGGACATGGTTGCTGCTGGGGGTTGAGTGCGGGTGGTGCATGGTTTGTCGCGCAGTTCCCCGCGCCCCTAACCATGTGCAACTGGGCCAGTTGCAGACAGCTAGGGGCGCGGGGAACTGCGCGACAAGCCATGCACGCCGATTACCGTCCCGCGACCTCGGACACCCGTGTGGGCTGGCCCACGGCGGCGGCCCGAAGGGCCACTGCACGGGCCGGGACCAGCAAGGCGGTCAGCGAAGCGGCCAGGCAGAGGACGGCCAGCAGGCCGAACCCCCCGGTGTAGCCGCCTTCCGCGGGCAGCCCGGAGGCCTGCAGGTTGCCGGTGACCAGGCTGCTCATCACGGCCGCGCCCAGCGACCCGCCGATGGTGCGGATATTGGCGTTCATGCCGGTCGCCGCGCCGGTCTGCTCGGCCGGCACGCTCTGGACGATCAGGTTCGCCATCGAGGCGAAGGCCAGGCCGATGCCGAGGCCGAACACCCCTGCGGCGAAGGCGATCTGCCACTGCTGACCGTGCCAGGCGGCGAGGATCGCGCAGGCCGCCGCGCCCAGCGCGGCGCCGGTGACCAGCAGCGCCTTGGCGCCGACGATCGGCTGCAGGCGCCCGCTGAGCACGCCCGAGCAGAACATCGCGACCAGCATCGGCAGCATCAGCAGGCCGGCCCCGGTCACGCTGGAGCCGAAGCCGTAGCCGGCCGAGGAGGGCGTCTGGGCGAAGCCGGGCAGGAAGGACCAGACCGCGTACATGCCGGCGCCGAAGAGCAGTGCGGCGGTGTTGGTGGTCCACACCGCGCGCAGCCGCATCACCTTGAGGTCGATCAGCGGGCTGGCGGCGCGGCTCTCGGAGCGGATCCACAGCGCGAACAGCACCACCGCGACGACCAGCAGCAGGTTCACCCGCATCGAGCCCCAGCCCCAGACGGAGGCCTGGCTGATGGGCAGCAGCAGGGCGACCAGCCAGGCCGAGAGCAGCCCGGCGCCGAGCCAGTTGACATTGCCCTCGCCGCGGGTGGGCGACTCGGGGATCCAGCGCAGTGCGGCGAGGGCAGCCAGTGCCACCACGCCGACCGGCAGCCAGAACAGCCAGCGGTAGTCCAGCGCGCCGACGATGGGCCCGGCGAGCACCATGCCGAAGCCGCCGCCGGCGGCGATCACCGCGGAGAGGTTGCTGATGCTGGGGGAGACCCGGACGGCGGGGAACTCGTCCCTGATGATGCCGAAGGAGAGCGGGAAGAGCGCGCCGCCGATGCCCTGGACGACTCGGGCGACGATCAGCACGCCGATGTTGGGCGCGAGCGCCGCCAGCAGGCAGCCGAGCACCAGCGCGGCCAGGACCGCGACCAGGGTGCGCTTCTTGCCGACCAGGTCGCCGACGCGCCCGAGGATCGGGGTGAAGACGGAGGCGGAGAGCAGATAGGCGGTCATCACCCAGGTCGCTGTGGACTGGGAGGTGTGCATCGCGTGCTGGACGGTGGGCAGGGCCGGGGCGATCAGCGACTGCAGCATCGAGAAGACGCCGGCTCCGGTCGCGAGGACCGCGAAGGTGAGCCGATTGGACGTCCGATTCATGATGGTTTCTCTCTCGGAGCGAGGCATGGCGGAGAGCGGTCCGGTGACCCGTGGAAGGGCAGGGGGACCGTGGGACAGGAAGGGTGTGGGGGTCCGCTTCGGTGCGGACCGATGCCTCGGCTGCTAAAGTGGAGGCATGCCTCCACCATACCGGAGGCTTACCTCCGGTACAACCCCGGTTCTCTGTTCGACCCAAGAGGGAGTGCGCGATGGCGGAGTCCACGGCGACAGCGGCGGCGACGGAGATCGTCGTGGTGCAGCGCCCCCGCCGTGCGGACGCCGCACGCAACTTCGACGCGCTGCTGGTCGCGGCGCGGGAGGCCTTCGCCGAGAACGGGGCCGACGCCTCGCTGGAGGACATCGCCCGGCGCGCGGGCGTCGGCATCGGCACCCTCTACCGCAACTTCCCCACCCGCAGGCACCTCTTCGAGAGCGTCTACGCCGAGGAGGTCAACGCCCTCGGCAAGGCGGCGGTGGAGCTGGCCGGAGAGCCTCCGTGGCAGGCGCTGACCGCCTGGCTGCGCCGCTTCGTGGAGTACTCCGTCACCAAGCGGGCCATCCGCGACGCGCTCAACGGCGAGTCGGACATCTTCCTGGCCTGCCGGGACTCCCTGTATGAGGCGGGCGGCCCGCTGCTACTGCGGGCCCAGCAGGCGGGCGAGGCTCGGGCGGACATCAGCTTCGACGACCTGGTGCGGATGGTCTCCGGCATCACCTCGACTGCCTTCCCGGAGGAGGGGCAGCGCGACCGGGTGCTCGCCATTGCCCTGGACGGCGTGCGGGCGCGGGCATAACGGAAGACGGGTGGGGCGGCGACCCGTGGTCGCCGCCCCACCCGTCTGCTGCTGTCGAGGTGTCAGGCCTGGTGGACGAAGGTCGCGTTCACCGTGACGCCGGTCAGGCCCTTGATCATGCCGAGCTTGTTCCAGCCCAGGCCGTGGGCGTCGCGGTCGACGGTCAGCTCCGCGGTGAGGGAGACCGAGTCGGCGCCGACGGCGGTCGGCCGGGCGGTGAACTCCAGCGGCTGGGTGGTGCCGCGGACGGTGAGGCTGCCGCTGACCTTGACCGAGCCGTCCGGGGTGACCGTGGCCCGGTCGGCGGTGAAGGCCAGGGTGGGGTGCTGGTCGGTGGCGAAGAAGTCGCCGGAGCGGAGGTGGGCGTCGCGCTTGGCGTGGGCGGTGTCGAGTGAGGCGGCGTCCACGGTCAGTGTCCCGTGTGCGGAGGAGCCGTCGGCGGGGATCTCGCCCTCGCCGGAGAAGTCGGAGAAACTGCCCTTGACGGTGGCCAGGCCCCACATGGTCTTGTGCTGGATCCGGACCTCGGAGCGGGTCCGGTCCAGGACGTAGCGGCCGGTCGGCAGGGTGCTGAGCGCAGTAGTGGTCGAGGCTGCGGGGGTGGGTGATGACATGGCTGGTACGCCCTCCCGTTTAGGAAACTAGATAATAAGTAGCTAGTTAGACAATAGCTGGCTTTGATACCCTGGGCAAGGTCGCAGGGGGAGACGAAGGAGTGCACACGGTGGAGGAGTCCTCGCGCGCGGAGGCCGAGCGCCGCTGTCCGGACGCGGCCGATCTGGCCCTGTTGGAGCAGTGGAACGCCCTGCAGTCGGGTTTCCGCCGGCTCACCGAACAGATGCTGGCGGATGTGGACGAGAAGGTCGGGATCGCGCCGTCGTCCTTCCAGGTGCTCTGGTTCCTGCTGACCTCGCCGTCGCAGTCGGCGCCGATGAACCGGCTGGCCGCCACCCTCGGCTTCACCACCGCCGGCACCACCAAGGTGGCCGACCGGCTCAGCGAGGCCGGCCTGATCGAACGCCGCCCCTCGCCGACCGACCGCAGGGTGGTCTTCGCCGCGCTCACCGAACCGGGCGTGGAGGTGGCCATGAAGGCGGCCCTCAGCCTGGCCGCGTCGCTGCGGGAGCGCGTGATCGCGCCGCTGGGCGCGGAACAGTTCGCCGCCCTGAGCGAGAAGTTCGGCGTGCTGGACCCGGACGGCGGCTCCGGCTGCTGCTGAGCGCGGAGAACGCAGGAGGTCCCCGGGTCGTTTCCGACCCGGGGACCTCCTGATGTCTGCTTACTTCACGCGGCGTCAGCCGAGGGTGGCCAGGGCCTCGTTGAGGGTGGCCGACGGGCGCATCACGGCCGAGGCCTTGGCGGCGTCGGGCTGGTAGTAGCCGCCGATCTCCACCGGCGAGCCCTGCACCGCGATCAGCTCGGCGACGATGGCCTGCTCCTGCTCGGCCAGCGTCTTGGCCAGCGCGGCGAAGGCCTCGGCCAGCTCCGCGTCCTCGGTCTGCGCGGCCAGCTCCTGGGCCCAGTACAGGGCCAGGTAGAAGTGGCTGCCGCGGTTGTCGATGCCACCGAGGCGGCGGCTCGGCGACTTGTCCTGCTCCAGGAAGGTGCCGGTGGCCCGGTCCAGGGTGTCGGCGAGGACCTGGGCTCGCGCGTTGTCCGTGCTCTGGGCCAGGTGCTCGAAGCTGGCCGCCAGCGCGAAGAACTCGCCCAGGCTGTCCCAGCGCAGGTAGTTCTCCTTGAGCAGCTGCTGCACGTGCTTGGGGGCGGAGCCGCCCGCACCGGTTTCGAACAGGCCGCCGCCGTTGATCAGCGGGACCACCGAGAGCATCTTGGCGCTGGTGCCCAGTTCCAGGATGGGGAACAGGTCGGTCAGGTAGTCACGCAGCACGTTGCCGGTGACCGAGATGGTGTCCTCGCCGCGGCGGATCCGCTCCAGCGAGAACGCGGTGGCCTGCTCCGGGGTGAGGATCTCGATCTGCAGCCCGTCGGTGTCGTGCTCCGGCAGGTACGCCTTGACCTTGGCGATCAGGTTGGCGTCGTGGGCGCGGCCCTCGTCCAGCCAGAACACCGCGGGGGATCCGGTGGCCCGGGCGCGGGTGACGGCCAGCTTGACCCAGTCGCGGATCGGCACGTCCTTGGTCTGGCACATCCGGAAGATGTCACCGGCGCCGACCGGCTGCTCCAGCACGGTGTTCCCGGCGGTGTCGACCACCCGGACGGTGCCCTCGGCGGGGATCTCGAAGGTCTTGTCGTGGCTGCCGTACTCCTCGGCCGCCTGCGCCATCAGGCCGACGTTGGGCACCGAGCCCATGGTCGACGGGTCGAAGGCGCCGTGGGCCCGGCAGTCGTCGATGACGACCTGGTAGACGCCCGCGTAGCTGCTGTCGGGGATGACGGCGAGGGTGTCGCCCTCCTTGCCGTCCGGGCCCCACATGTGGCCGGAGGTGCGGATCATCGCGGGCATGGAGGCGTCCACGATGACGTCGCTGGGGACGTGCAGGTTGGTGATGCCCTTGTCGGAGTCGACCATCGCCAGGGCGGGGCCCTCGGCGAGCTCGGCGTCGAAGGAGGCCTTGATGGCCGCGCCCTCGGGCAGCGAGTCCAGGCCCTTGAGGATGCCGCCGAGGCCGTCGTTGGGGCTCAGGCCGGCCGCCGCGAGGACCGCGCCGTACTGGGCGAAGGTCTTCGGGAAGAAGGCGCGCACCACATGGCCGAAGATGATCGGGTCGGAGACCTTCATCATGGTGGCCTTGAGGTGCACCGAGAACAGCACGCCCTCGGCCTTGGCCCGGGCGACCTGGGCGGCGAAGAAGGTGCGCAGCGCGTCCACGTGCATGACCGACGCGTCCACGACCTCGCCGGCCAGCACCGGCACCGACTCGCGCAGCACCTTGGTGGAGCCGTCGGCGCCGACCAGCTCAATGCGCAGGCTGCCGTCCTCGGCGATCACCGCGGACTTCTCGGTGGAGCGGAAGTCGTCGGCGACCATGTGCGCGACATTGGTCTTCGACTCGGAGCTCCAGGCGCCCATGCGGTGCGGGTGGGCCTTGGCGTAGTTCTTCACCGAGGCGGGGGCGCGGCGGTCGGAGTTGCCCTCGCGCAGCACCGGGTTGACGGCGCTGCCCTTGACCTTGTCGTAGCGGGCGCGGACGTCGCGGTCCTCGTCCGTCTGCGGGTCGTCCGGGTAGTCCGGGAGGGCGTAGCCCTGGCTCTGCAGCTCGGCGACGGCCGCCTTGAGCTGCGGCACGGAGGCCGAGATGTTCGGCAGCTTGATGATGTTGGCGCCGGGCGTCTTGGCGAGCAGGCCCAGCTCGGCGAGGGCGTCGGAGATCCGCTGCCCCTCCGCCAGACGCTCGGGGAAGCTGGCGATGATGCGCCCGGCCAGGGAGATGTCGCGCGTCTCCACCTTGACGCCCGCCGTCGAGGCGTACGCCTGGACCACCGGCAGGAACGAGTACGTCGCCAGGGCCGGGGCCTCGTCAGTGTGCGTATAGATGATGGTCGAGTCAGTCACCGCTACTCCGATTCACGTCTCCAACGTTTCTCGATATCAAGATATCTCGTTCGCGGGCCTCCGCGACACCACCCCCGCTGTGGCGTTCGCCGGTGCGCACCCGGCGGGGGGTGCACCGCGCTCGGTTATTCTGGCGCCATGACCAGCAGCGGCCGGGCGCGTGACACTTCGGTACAGTCCGTGGACCGCGCGGTGTCGATCCTTCAAGTGCTGGCCGGGCAGGGGCCTTCCGGGGTCACCGAGATCGCCGAGGGGCTGGGGATCCACAAGGCGACGGTGTTCCGGCTGCTCGCCACCTTGGAGTCGCGGGGGCTGGTGGAGCAGGACTCCGAGCGTGGGCGTTACCGGATCGGCTACTCCGTGGTCGAGCTCGCCGCCGGGGCGACCAGGAGGAGTGATCTGTCGCTGCTGAGCCGTCCGGTCTGTCAGGAGCTGGCGACGGCCGCGGGGGAGACGGTCAACATTGCGATCCACGACGGGCCGGAAGTGATCAGCATCGATCAGGTGATCGGCGGCGCGGCCATCACCAGCATCGACTGGGTCGGCAAGCGCACTCCGATGCACGCCACCGCCGCCGGCAAGGTCTTCCTGGCGTACATGCCCAGGGAGCAGGCCGACGGGATCCTGGCGCAGGGGCTGCGGAGGTACACCCCGCACACGATCGTGGACCCGGCGCGGCTTGAGGAGCAGCTGGAGTTTGTCCGCAAGCGCGAGTACGCCACCACCAGTGAGGAGCACGAGATCGGGCTGGCCGCCATCGCCGCTCCGATCCGCTCCCTGGACGGGCAGGTGATCGCTGCGGTGACGCTCTCCGGGCCGACGTTCCGGGTCAATGACCGCACCGTCGCCGAGCTTGCCGAGCAGGTCGTCGAGGCGGGCGCCAAGATCTCCTGGCGCAAGGGCTACGTCAAGCGGGGCTGAGCGCAGGGCAGACCCCGGCGTAGGTGGGTCTTGACGTCCGGGGGTCGTCGGCACCACCATTTGTCTCGCATGGCGTATCTGTTTCGCATTGCGAGACACCTTCTTGAGTGTGCGGCCCAATGAAGCAGCCGTCGTCAGCCCCAGAGCTTTCCGAGGAGCGGTTGTGCCCTCACACGTCCTGGATCCCCTGCTCCAGCCCTTCCAGTTGAAGCACCTCACCCTTCGCAACCGGGTGGTCAGCACGTCGCACGAACCGGCCTTCGGCGAGGACGGCCTGCCCAAGGACCGCTACCGGGCCTACCACTCGGAGAAGGCCCGTGGCGGCGTCGGTCTGACCATGATCGGCGGCTCTGCCGTCGTCTCCCCGGACAGCCCGCCGTCGTTCGGCAACCTGCTGCTCTACCGGGACGACATCGTGCCCTGGCTGCGCCGGCTCGCCGACGAGGTGCACGACGCCGGGGCCGCAGTCATGTGCCAGGTCACCCACCTCGGCCGCCGCACCAGCAACTACACCGGCGACTGGCTGCCGGTGCTCTCCGCCTCGCCGCTGCGCGAGCCGGCGCACCGCGCCTTCCCCAAGGCCGCCGAGGCCTGGGACCTGGACCGCGTGGTGGCCGACTACGCCGCCGCCGCGCTCCGCTGCCAAGCCGGCGGCCTCGACGGGATCGAACTCCAGTCGTACGGCCACTTCCTGGACAGTTTCCTGTCCCCGTCGACCAACCACCGCGACGACGAACTCGGCGGCAGCCTGGAGCACCGGATGGTGTTCCCGAGCCGGGTGATCCGCGCCGTCCGGGAGGCGGTCGGCCCTGACTTCATCGTCGGCATCCGGATGATGCTGGACGAGAACCGCCCCGGCGGGCTCACCTTCGACGACGCCCTGGCGGCGGCGGAGCGCTTCACCGACGACGGCATCGACTTCGTGAGCACCATCCGGGGCTCCATCGAGAGCGACGCCTCGCTCGCGCGGGCGATCCCGTCCATCGGCAGCCCGTTGGGGCCGTTCCTGGAGTTCACCGGCGAGATCCGGCGGAGGCTGCGCATCCCGGTGATGCACGCGGCCCGGATCGCCGACCCCGCCACCGCGCGGTACGCGCTGCGCGAGGGCCTGCTCGACCTGGTGGGGATGACCCGGGCCCAGATCGCCGACCCGCACCTGGTCGCCAAGATCGCCGCCGGTCAGGAGGACCGCATCCGCCCCTGCGTCGGGGCGAGTTACTGCCTGGACGCGATCTACGACTCCGGGGACACCAAGTGCGTCCACAACCCGGCCACCGGCCGGGAGCTCCAACTGCCGCACACGCTCACGCGCACGATCGGCCGGCGGAGGAAGGCCGTGGTCGTCGGCGCCGGCCCGGCCGGTCTGGAGGCCGCCCGGGTGCTGGGCGAACGCGGCCACGAGGTGGTGCTGTTCGAGGCGAGTGACGTCCCGGGGGGCCAGATCCGGCTCGCCGCGTCCAACCCCCGCCGCCGTGACCTGCTGGGCATCGTCGACTGGCGGGTCTCCGAGTGCAAGCACCACGGCGTCGACCTCCGCTTCGGGTCCTACGCCGAGGCCCGCGAGGTGCTCGCCGAACACCCCGACCTGGTCGTCGTCGCCACCGGCGGAGTGCCCAACACGACCTTCCTCCAAGCGGGTTCGGACCTGGTCGCCGACACCTGGGACGTGCTGACCGGCTCGCTGCACCCCCGCGGCGAGGTCCTGGTCTTCGACGACCACGGCGGCTACCCGGCGCTGGACGCCGTGGAGGTCCTGGCCCCGACCGGGACCCGCATCCACTATGTGACGCCCGAACGCACCCTGGCGCCCGACGTCGGCAGCATGAACGCGCCGGCCTATCTGAAGGCCTTCACCGAACACGGCGTGACCACCACCCTTGCCCAACGGCTGCGCTCCGTGCGCCGCACCGGGGACGGGCGGCTGGCCGCGACGCTGTACAGCGAGTACGCGCAGACCGCGAGCGAACGCGTCGTCGACCATGTCGTCGTCGAGCACGGGACCCTGCCCAACGACGAGCTGTACACCGAACTGCTGCCCGGATCACGCAACTTGGGCGAGGTCGACCACCGCGCCCTGCTGGCGCACCAGCAGCAGACCGTGGTCCGCAACGAGGCCGGCCGCTACCAGCTGTTCCGCATCGGCGACGCCGTGACCAGCCGCAACATCCACGCAGCCGTCTACGACGCGCTGCGGCTGTGCCTGCCGGTATGAGCCCTCTGGAGCCCCGTGGGAGAGATGACGTGAACGCCCGTACCCCTGCGGCCGACCTGGGCGGCCTGGTGGCCCGCCGGACCGCCGGACAGAGCCTGGAAGCCCCGTTCTACGTCGGCGAGGACTTCTTCGGCCTGGACGTCGAGGCGGTCTTCGCCCGGCACTGGCTCTTCGTCGCCGCCGAGGCCGAACTCCCGGAGCCCGGCGACTACGTCACGGTCAACGTCGGCCCGTACTCGGTCATCGTGGTCCGCGACGACGACGAGGCCGTCCAGGCCTTCCACAACGTCTGCCGCCATCGTGGCGCGCGCATCCTCAACGAGGAGCGCGGCTCGGTCGGCAACATCGTCTGCGGCTACCACCGCTGGACCTACGGTGTGGACGGGAAGTTGCTGCACGCCGAGTCGCAGGCGCCCGGGTTCGACCCGTCCTGCTTCGGGCTGAGGTCGGTGCATGTGCGCAGCGTCGCCGGTCTGGTCTTCATCTGCCTGGCCGAGGAGCCGCCCGCCGACTTCGACGAGGTCGCCGCCCGGATCGCGCGGTACATCGAGCCGCACAACCTGCGGCAGGCGAAGGTCGCGACGCAGATCGACCTGGTCGAGAACGGCAACTGGAAGCTCACCATGGAGAACAACCGGGAGTGCTACCACTGCGGCGGCCATCCCGAACTCCAGTGCTCGCTGTTCCCCATCTACGGCTACGCGGAGGAGGACATCCCGCCGGTGCTGCGACCGGCCTACGAGCGCTACCTGAAGGCCGACGACGAGGCCCGCGGGACGTACGAGTCGCTCGGCCTGCCGTACGAGGCCATCGAGGAGTTGGACACCCGGACGACGGGCTTCCGCATCCAGCGCGAACCCCTGGACCTCGCCGGGGAGTCCTTCACCGAGGACGGCACGGCCGCGTGCAGGCGGCTGCTGGCGGACTTCCCGACCGGCCGTCTGGGCCGGCTCTCGCTGCACATGCAGCCCAACGCCTGGTTCCACTTCATGGCCGACCACGCGATCACCTTCTCGGTGATCCCGCTCGCCGCGGACCGGACGCTGGTGCGCACCACCTGGCTGGTGCATCCCGACGCCGTCGAAGGGGTCGACTACGACCTCGACACGCTGACCCGGGTCTGGACGGCCACCAACGACCAGGACGCGGTCTTCGTCGCCCGCGCCCAGCAGGGCGTCACCAGCCCCGCCTATCTGCCCGGCCCCTACAGCCCGACCGAGTACCAGGTCGAGGCCTTCGTCAACTGGTACGTCACCCGGCTGAGAGCACACCTGGAACAATGATCACCGAATCCTCCGCCCCTGCCTGGAGCGACGGCCCACTGGTGTGCCGGCAGGTCCACGACCTCACCCCGGACGTCCGCACCTTCCTGCTCGCCCCCACTGAACCCCGGCTGTTCCGGCACGACCCCGGCCAGTTCCTGACCCTCACCCTCGACATCGACGGCAGCCCCGTCGAGCGCTGCTACACCATCTCCTCCCCGCCGACCCGTCCCCAGCTCGCCGCCATCACCGTGAAGCGGACCCCGGGCGGTCTGGTCTCCAACTGGCTCCACGACCATCTGACCCCGGGCACGATGCTGCGGGCCCGGGGCCCGCTGGGCCTGTTCTCGCTGGCCCGGCACCCGGCGCAGAAGTACCTGCTGCTCTCGGCGGGCAGCGGCGTGACGCCGATGATGTCCATGACCAGGACCCTGTACGACCTGGCGCACCCCGCCGACGTGGTGTTCGTCCACAGCGCCCGCTCGCCGGACGACATCATCTTCCGCCGGGAACTGGACCTCATCGCCGCCACCGCCCCCGGCATCCGGGTCGCCCATGTCGGCGGCGACAGCGGCCGGCTGAACCCGGCGACGCTCCGTCAGTTCGCTCCCGACCTCCACCAACGCGAGGTCTTCAGCTGCGGGCCCGCAGGCTTCATGGATGCGGTGCGGTCCATGCTCGCGGACGAGGGCTTCGACCTGGCACGACTCCACGAGGAGAGCTTCAGCTTTGATCAGCCCCTTGCCGGGGCGGCGACGGCCAGGGCCGGCGGCGCGTTCAAGGTCGAGTTCACCCGCAGCAGGCGAACCGTCGAGTGCGACGCCGACACCCCCGTCCTCGCCGCTGCCTCCCGGGCCGGCCTCAGCCTGCCCGCCTCCTGCGCCCAGGGCATGTGCGGCACCTGCAAGACCACCCTGCTGGCCGGGTCGGTCGAGATGCGGCACAACGGCGGCATCCGGCCGCGCGAGATCGAACGGAACAAGATCCTGCTCTGCTGCGCCAAGCCGCTGGAGGATTTGGTGATCGAAGCATGACGTCCCGGTCAGGCGCGGCCGATGCGCTCGTCGACGTACGCCGACAGCCGGCGCCGGGCCTCGGCGGGGGTCAGGTGCGCGCCGGTGAAGAACGTCTGCATCACCAGGCCGTCCAGCAGTGCGGTGAACTCCACGGCGGCTCCCGCCGCGTCGCGCGGGGCGAACTCGCCGCTGTCGATGCCGCGACGGATGACGCGCTCGACGACGTCCCGCCAGAGCGTGTACTGCTCGGTGTGCCAGCCGGTGAACCGGGTGTCGTGCACGGCGGCCGCCCAGTAGTCCAGCCAGAGCTTCCAGTGCGTCAGCGTCTCCGGGTCCGAGGAGAGGTACTTGTCGATGAGCACCGCCAGGCCCTCCCGAGCGGTCGGGGCGGCGAGGCTCAGCTCGGCGACCGGCTCGTAGAAGAGCTCGGCCTCCAGCTTCAGCACGTCCGTGAAGATCTCGTCGATGCCGCGGAAGTGGTAACTGATGGTGCCGCTGGACACTCCGCTGGCGGCGGCGATGTCCCGGATGCCGGTCGCGGCCAGGCCCTTGACGGCCAGGACCCTGCGAGCCGCCTCGACCACCAGTCTGCGGCGCACCTCGGTGGGGTGGCGGGACCGTTCCCACGGCTGCCGTGCCTTGGGGGCGCGGCCGGTGGGACCGTCCCCGCCGTCCGTCTCGACGCTTTCGTTGGTGCCTGACGCCGCCACTGCTGTGTGTCCTCCCGTGTTCCTCGCCCGCTGACCCGGCTGCCGGTCCTGCCTCGGCCCTCGGCCGGGCTATGCCGACGTCCGCGGGATCTCGGCATGCCAGGAGCGGGAGAACGCCTCGGTGCCGCCCTCCCGCGCGATGACCTCGTTGTCGGTCACGAAGTGCGTGGCCGAAGCGGTGACGACACTACGAGTGGAGATCTCGACACGCCAATCCCCTCTGCTCAGCGCGACGTCCCAGGTCGACTCCGCTCGTGCCGACAGCGGGTCGTCAGCGCGGATCAGGTAGGTCTCGCGGACGCGTTCCTGGTACACCAGGCCGTCGGGATAGGTACGGGTGCCGCCGTAGTTGGGGTCCACCACGAGTTCCCAGGCGCCGGTCTGCGGGTCGTAGCGGACCTGCCGTTCGGGTCCGCTCGGCGGCCCCGGAACGAACGGCAGCGGCGCTGCCTGCTCCGGTTCGTCGAAGTCGGGCAGGACGGGCTCGGGGGAGGCCGGTTCGCGGACCGGCAGCAGCAGTGTGCTGCCGGCGTCGTCGCCGGTGTGCAGCGTCAGGACCACCGGTTCGGGCGCGGGCCAGACCCACGGCCAGTACGCCGAGGACACCGCCAGCCTGATCCGGTGGCCCGGCTCGAAGGCGTGCGCGATCGCGGTCATCCGCACGCGGACCCGCTCCGGGGTGCCGGGGGTCCAGGCGCGCGGTGCGTCGTCGCCGTCCCGGTGGACCAGATTGAGATTGCCCCGGGTGACCAGGGTCGACGAACCGTCAGGCGCGACGTCGCACAGCCTGACGACGACCTGGCCGGCCGGGCGGTCGCAGTCCAGCAGCAGGTCGGCCGCGGGCAGGCCGAGGATCTCCATCCGCCGGGCCAGCGGGGCGGAGTCGAAGCACACCGACCGGCCGTCCTCGGCCCGCTGGTCGGGCGGCAGGTCGGCGGGGTTGCCGAAGGGGAAGAACCGTCCAGCGTCCACGCCGGTGTGCTGCGGGCTGGCGACCAGGATGGTCCCGGCTTGTGTGGTCGGCTGCCCGGCCGGGCGCAGTCGCCCGTCGTCCAGCGTCCACGGCCGTGCCGCGACGTTCGGGGACGGCCACGACGGCTCGGCGATCCAGCGACCGGGCCGGGTGTCGTACGAGGTGCGCGGCGGCACCGGCTCCTGCATCCAGGTCCGCAGCGGCGGTTCGTCCATCACCCCGGTGTCCGCGCCCTTGAGCCAGTGGTCCCACCAGCGCAACGTCTCCTGGAGGAAGCCGATGGCCGGACCCGGTGGCAGTCCGCGGTCGGGGTACTGGTGCGACCACGGGCCGATCAGGCCCTTCGCCGGGCAGCTCAGGCCCTCGACCAGCCGGAGGACCGTGTTGCGGTACGGGTCGGCCCAGCCGCCCACCGCGTAGACGGCGGCCTCGATCGCGGAGTAGTCCTCGCACACCGAGCCCTGCCGCCAGTAGTCGTCCCGCTCCTGGTGGGCCATCCAGGTCTCGGCGAACGGGCGCAGGTTCTCCAGCCGTTCCAGCCACATCTTGCGCCACACGTCGCCTACCCGCGCCGGATCCGGCGGCCGGGCCTGGTGGGCGAGCATGGTCGCGGCCCAGGCCGGCATGTCGATGCCGAGCACGCTGCCGCCCCAGTAGTGCACGTCGTCGGCGTACCGGTCGTCGGTGGAGCAGACGGTCACCACGGCCTTCAGCGGGGGCGGCCGGAGCGCGGCCACCTGGAGGCTGTTGAACCCGCCCCAGGAGATGCCGAACATGCCCACCGAACCGGTGCACCACGGCTGTTCGGCGATCCAGGCGATGGCGTCGACGGCGTCCTGCTGCTCCTGCGGCAGGTACTCGTCGTGCATCAGGCCCTCGGAGTCGCCGCAGCCGCGCATGTCGATCCGGATCGACGCGTAGCCGTGCCCCGCGTACCAGGGATGGCGCTGCGCGTCCCGGACCGAGGTCCAGTCGCCCTTGCGGTAGGGGAGGTACTCGACCAGGGCCGGCACCGGGGCTGCCCCGGCGTCGTCCGGCAGCCAGATCCGGGCCGACAGCAGCGTGCCGTCGCGCATCGGGATCAGCACATGGTCGCGTACCGTGACCCGGCGCGGGAACTCGTGACGGATCCTCATCAGGGGTTCGGCTCCTTCAGCGGTTCCACCAGTGGTTCCACCAGCGGCTTCACGGCGGGGACGGGGACGGGGACGGTGGGGAGGTCGTCCAGGTCCAGGTGGCAGCGGATCCGGTGGCCGTCCCCCGAGTCGCGCCAGGGGGGTGTGACGGTCTCGCAGGTGCCGGGGATCCGGTGCGGGCAGCGCCGCTGGAAGGGGCAGCCCGCTGCGGGCGGCGCCGACTCGGGTTCGTCCACCGGGCGCCGCTCTCCCGGGTCCGGGCGGGCGCCCGGCTCCAGGACTGCGTCCAGCAGCATCCGCGTGTACGGGTGGGTGGGGCCGGAGAAGACCGCCTCGACGTCGCCGACCTCGCACAGCCGTCCCAGATACAGCACCGCGACCCGGTCGGCGATGCTGCGCACCACCGCCAGGTCGTGCGAGATGAACAGGTAGGTGATGCCGCGTTCGGTGCGCAGCCGGTCGAGCAGCCGCAGCACGGACGCCTGGACCGACACGTCCAGCGCCGAGACCACCTCGTCGGCCAGCACCAGGTCGGGGCCGGCGGCCAGGGCGCGGGCGATGCCCACCCGCTGCCGCTGCCCGCCGGACAGCTGCCCGGGCAGCCGGCCGCCGAGTTCGCGGTCCAGGCCCACGTCGTCCAGCAGCGCGTCCACCCGACCGTTGAGCGCGGCGGCGCGGTCCGGGGCGAACAGGCGCAGCGGACGGCGCAGCGCGTCCGACACCAGGCGGCGGGGGTTGAGCGAGGAGTCGGCGTTCTGGAAGACCAGTTGGAGCCGTCGGCGCAGGCCGGGAGGGCGGCTCCCGGCGGGGCGGGACAGGTCGTGGGAGGTGCCCGCCCCTGCTGCTCCGGGCTCGCCCTGGAGCACCAGGCTGCCGGCGGAGGGCGTGCGCAGTCCGGCGATGGTCCAGGCGAGGGTGGACTTGCCACTGCCGCTCTCGCCGACCAGGGCCAGGGTCTCGCCGCGGCGGATGTCCAGGTCGATGCCGGCGACGGTGGGGGCGCCCTGGGCGCGGGCGCGGCGGTGCCGGTAGTCGATCTCGACGCCGCGCAGGGAGAGCAGAACCGGCGCCTCCTCGCCGACGCGGTCGGCGCGCTGGTGCATGTCGCGTTCCTCGGGCGGCAGTTGCCGGACCTCGTCGGCGCGCAGGCAGGCCGAGTGATGCTCCGTCACCTGGTGCGGTGTGTCGGCGTGCGGCTGCAGCTGCAGCGCGGGGGCGCCGCCGGTGCTGCAGCGGGCCTCGGCGAGTGTGCAGCGCGCGACGAAGGAGCAGCCCGGCAGGTCGGTACCGGGCTGGGGCGGGGTGCCGGGCATGGCGGCCGGCAGCCCGGGTTCGGCGAGGCTGGGCACGGAGGCGATCAGTCCGCGGGTGTAGGGGTGCGCGGGGCGGCGGTAGGTCTGTTCGGTGTCGCCGGACTCGACCAGGCGCCCGGCGTACATCACCGCGACCCGGTCGCAGGTCGCCGAGACCACGCCCAGGTCATGGCTGACCAGCACCATCGCGACGCCCAGTTCGCGGCGCAGGCCGGCCAGCAGGTCGAGTACCCCCGCCTGGGTGACCACGTCCAGGCCGGTGGTGGGCTCGTCCAGCACTAGCAGCCGGGGGTTGCCGGCCAGCGCCATGGCGATGGCGACCCGCTGCTGCTGTCCGCCGGACAGTTCGTGCGGGTAGCGGCGCAGCAGCTGCTGCGGCTGGGGCAGGCGTACCTGGGCGAACAGCGCCGCTGCCGCGGCGTCGGCCGCCTCGCCGGTGACGCCGCGGTGCGTGCGCAGGACCTCGCGGAGCTGGTGGCCCACCCTCATGGTCGGGGTGAGGGCCTGTCCGGCGTTCTGCGGTACCAGCGCGACGGTCCCGCCGCGCAGCGCGCGCAGCCGGGAGGGCGGGGCGGTGAACAGCGACTGGCCCTCGACGAGCACCTCGCCGGAGGTGACCCGGGCCCCGGCCCGCAGGTGGCCGAGCAGTGCCGCCGCCAGGGTGGACTTGCCGCAGCCGGACTCGCCGACCAGGCCCAGCGTCCCTGCGGCGTCGAGGGAGAGGGAGACGGTGGAGACAATCTCCTTGAGCCCGCCGCGCGAGCGGTAGGCGACGGACAGGTCCCGTACCTCCAGCAGGGGTCCGGCCGTGGGCTGAGCATCCGTCATGCCGCACCTCCGAGTGCCCGGTCGACACCGAGCGCCTTGGCCAGGCCGTCGGCGGCCATGTTGAGCCCGATCACCAGGGTGCTCAGGGCGATGATCGGGGTGATGCTCGTCCACGGAGCGACCGTCAGCATGGAGCGGTTCTCGGCGACCATCAGGCCCCAGTCCGGCGTCGGCGGGTTGGCGCCGAAGCCGAGGAAGGACAGCGAGCTGATCAGCAGCACCACCCAGGACGCGCGCATGGCGAACTCCACCAGGACCACGTCCAGGACGTTGGGCCCGATGTCGCGCAGGAGTATGGAGACGGTGCCCTCGCCGCGGGCCCGCGCCGCTGTGACGTAGTCGCGCGGGACGACGTCGAGCGCCGCGGCCCGGACGACCCGTACCACGCCGGGGCCGTAGACGACGGTGACGGCGAGCACGATGACGACCGGGTCGGTGCCGAGCACGGTCACGATGACCAGCAGGGCGAGGACGGGGGGCACCGACAGCACGGCGTCGACCACGCGCATCACCACGTCGTCGAGCCATCCGCGGCGGTACGCCACCAGGCAGCCCACTGCGGCGCCCAGGCCCACGGCGAGCACGGTGGCGCTGAGCGACACCGACAGCGCGAGCCGGCCGCCGTACAGGGTGCGGGAGAGGATGTCGCGGCCGTACTGGTCGGTGCCGGCGAGGTGGGCGGCGCTCGGCGCCTGGAGGGCGTCCAGCGCGTTGTCGGCCACCGGGGAGGCGGGGGCGAGCAGCGGGGCCGCCAGCGCCACTGCCAGGTGCAGCGCGACCAGGACGATGCCGGTCATGGCGGAGGGTGAGCCGCGCAGCGAGCGCCAGGTCTGGCGCAGGCGCCCCTCGTGCCCGGCCCCGGGGGTGGTCGCGGGAGTGGCCGCGGGGGTGGTCCCGGCCTCGGCGACGGTCTCGGTCACGCGGTCCTCCGGTTCGTCCGCAGCCTGGGGTTGAGCGCCATGGCGGCCAGGTCGGCGGCGAGGTTGCACAGCACGTAGGTGGCGGCGCCGAGTACGGCGATGGTCTGGATGACCGGCAGGTCGCGGTTGTGCACCGCGTCGATGGTGAGCAGACCGATGCCCGGGTAGTTGAAGACGCTCTCCACCACGACCACGCCGCCCACCAGCCAGGCGACGTTCATGGCGATGACGTTGAGGGTGGGCAGCAGCGCGCTGGGCAGGGCGTGTCGCAGCACGACGCGCGCCGGTGAGATGCCCTTGAGGCGCGCGGTCGTGACGAACTCGCTCGCCATCACGTCGATCACGCTGGTGCGCAGCATCCGGATGATGTAGGCGGCCATCACCACGGTCAGCGCGATCGACGGCAGCCAGATCGCCGGCAGCAGGTCGCCGATCCCGGCGTCCGGTCCGGCGGTCACCACTGCGGGAAAGATGGGGATGTAGATGGAGAACAGCAGGACCAGCACGGTCGCGATCACGAACTCCGGCATGCTCATCCCGATCAGGCTGAGCGAGGAGATGACCAGGTCGGGCCAGCGGTCCCGGGTGAGCCCGGCGACCACGCCCAGGACCAGGGCGACGGTGATGCCGAGCACCACGGTGATCACGGCCAGCAGCAGGGTGTTCCGCAGCCGGACGCCGACCTCCGCGCCGACCGAGGCGTGGTTGACCAGCGAGGTGCCGAAGTCGCCGTGCAGCATGCCGGACATCCAGTCCAGGTAGCGGCGCCACGGGGGCCGGTCGAGCCCGAGCTCGGCGCGCAGCACGGCGACGTTGGCGGGGGTGGCGTTCTGACCGAGGATCTGGGTGGTCACGTCGCCGGGGAGGGCCTGGACGGCCAGGAACACCCCGAGCGACGCCAGCCAGATCGTGACCAGGGCGAGAAGGAGGCGGCGAGCCATGTAGCGACCCATGTCAGGCGCTGAGCCCGATCCTGAGGTAGTCGAACTCGAAGCCGCTCTCGTGGTAGTTGACGACCTTCTTCGATATGCCGACCATGCGGCTCGCGAAGAACGGCATGATCGTGCCGTCCTGATCCACCATCAGTTTCTGGGCGTCCTGGTAGAGCTGCTTGCGCTTGGCGTCGTCGGTCTCCTTGCGGGCCGAGGCGACCAGGCCGTCGAAGGTCGGGTTGGACCACTTGGACTCGTTGTACCCGGAGCCGGAGTGGAAGATCTCGCTGAGCAGTTGGTCGATCGGGCGGCCGACGTACCAGTACGAGGTCATCAGCGGCTTCTGCATCCAGATCTTGGTGTAGTACGAGTCGGACGGTGAGTTCTGGATGTCCAGGGTGATGCCGGCGTGGGCGACGGTGTCCTTCATGGCCAGGGCGAGCGGGGTGAGCACGCTGTCGTAGTCCGAGGTGTACAGCGGCAGGGTGAGCCCGTCGTGCCCGGCCGCCTTCAGCAGCGCCTTGGCCTTCTCCGGGTCCGGCGCCACCGTGTAGTCCAGGCGGTAGGGGTCGTCCGGCGGCACCGGGTTGTCGTGCGCGATGGTGCCGTGGCCCTGCACGGCGAGCTTGATGACCTGGGCGGGGTCGTAGGCGAGTTTGAAGGCCTGCCGGACCCTGGCGTCGGTGAAGGGCGCCGCGGTGCACAGCATGGGCAGCGTGTACCACTGGGCGTTCTTGACCTCCACGACGGTGGCGGTGGAGGAGGCCTGAACGGTCTTGACCCCGGCGGAGTCCAGGTTGGTCTGCGAGATCAGGTCGACCTGCTGGGAGAGCAGCGCGTTGATCCGGCTCTGGGTCTCGGCGATGGAGGAGAAGGCAATGGTGTCGAGGGCGGGCCGTCCGCCGTAGTAGTCCGTGTTGGCGACGACCTTGCCGGGGCCCGCGGGGGTGAAGGACGCCAGCTTGAACGGGCCGGTGCCGATGCCCTTGGTCGGGGTGGTCGCGGCGGAGTCCTTGGGGATGACGTAACAGTTGTAGTGCATCAGCAGCGTCGGGAACTCGGCGTGCGCCGCCTTGAGCTTGACCACCAGGGTGTTCTGGTCGGGGGTGCTGATCCCGGACGCACTGACGAAGGTGCTGAGCACGCCGGCCTGCGGGGACTTGGTGGCGGGGTCGAGGATGTGGGCCAGCGTGTAGGCGGCGTCGGCGGAGGTGAACGACTGGCCGTTGTGGAAGGTGACGCCCTTGCGCAGGGTGAAGGTCCAGGTCATGGCCTGGTCCGACATCTCCCAGGCGGTCGCCAGGTCGGCAGCGGGCTTGCCGTCGCTGCCGCGCCGAACCAGCCGGCTGTAGAGGGCGCCCAGGTACTCGTAGGCGGACAGCGAGCTGGCCGGGTCCAGCGTCTCCGCGCTGGACGCCGGCGGCCGGGCGATCCGCAGCGTCCCGCCCGACTGGGCCTTGCCGGAGGCCGCGGCCGTGGAGAGCGCCGTACCGGCGGACGTCCCCGCAGCACTGCACCCCGTCAGCAACAAGCCGCCGGCCGCCGCCCCAACCCCCGCGGCCAGCAGCCCGCGTCTCGACAGGCCCCCAGACTTCTCCTCGTCACCGTAACCGGGCTCAACTCCACCTGACAGCACCACGATCGCTCCGCCCTTCGACTTCGCCTGAGGTCTCAGCCGGCCCGCTGGAGCGCTTATCGTCCAAGCGAGCGATTGCACCGTTCGATAGAGCGATATGATTCACGCTCCGTGCGATCCGGGCAATGGCGCCGTGAAACGTTTCTGTTAACGCGAAGGCCGGGGGCGGGGCGGCACCGGTGGCGGGCGTGTTCTCATCGGGCTCAGAGAGAAGCCAAAGAGGATCTCCAGATCGGTGGTCGAGAGTCAGGAGTGTCGAGAGAGCGGGCCACTGGGCGAGGAGGGGCAGATGACTGGCAGTGAGGTCAAGGGTGTGGGGCTGCGGGGCTGGTTCACCAGCAGGCCGTGGGTGGTGGCCGGGGTGGCGGCTGCTGTCGTCCTCGGCCCGGCGGCGACCACCGCCACGGCGCTGGAGCAGGCCAACGCGGCGCCGGTGCACAAGATGCGGCACCGCAGCGCGAGCGCCCCGGCCACCTCCCTGGTGGTGACCAGGGAGGACCGTTACACCCTGGAGCGGACGCGCGGGTGAGGCCCGGGGCGCAGCGCCCCGGGCCTCGCTTCGCTCTGATGTGACGGTTGGTCAGTTGGGCGTTAGTGCACGGCGATCCGGATGGAGTCGATGTTGGGGACGTAGGCGGACGCGTTGGAGAAGGTGATGGTGTTGCTGCCGGCGGCCAGGGTCACCGGGATGTCGACCGTGTTGAACTGGTCCCAGCTGAAGGTGTTGGCGAAGACCTCCGTGGTGGCCGTTCCGCCGTTGACGGAGATGGAGGCGGTGCGGGACTCGATGTTGGAGTTGTAGTTGCCCGAGCCCGAGGTGTCGTCGTTGGAGTACTGGATGGCGAGCATGTAGGTGCCGGCGTGTGCGGCGGTGACGCCGTTGAAGGTGAGGGTGTTGGCGGAGCCGTTGCCGATGTAGCCGACGTAACTGCCGCCGGAGGCCCAGGTGTTGGCGGTGACCACGGCTGTGCCGCCGAGGGTGTTGGCGGAGCTCTCGGCCTGGTAGGTGGTGACGCCGCTGGTGCTGCCGGTCGCGGCGACGGTGACGTTCTCCACCGAGGCGGCGCCGTTGGCGGTCACCGTCACCGGGTTGAGCCCGGCCTGCAGGTAGAGGCTGACCGTCGCGGTGGACATGGCGCCCGAGGTCGAGGCGAGGGTGCCGCCGGTGACGGTGTTCCCGTTGGCGGTCAGCGTGAGCGAACCGCTGGTCGCGTAGCGGACCGTGGTGGTGTAGAAGCCGTCGCTGGGTGCGTAGACGTCGGCGGTCGAGGACGCTCCGGAGGCGAGCACGGCCCGGCCCTCACCGGTGCCGTCGGAGACGGTGTAGTTGTAGCTGACGGTGCCGCTGGTGCGGCTCAGCGCCGACTCGTAGACGGTCGCGGCCGAGGAGACCGCGGACAGGTCGATCTTGTCCAGGGTCACCTCACCGATCGCGGTGCCCAGGGTCGCGTTGTACTTGGCCAGGGTGATGGTGTGGGTGCCCGCCGAGAGCGCGAGGGTCACGTCCTTGCGGCTGCGCCACAGCCAGTTGAGTGTGGCCGGGTAGTTCACCAGCTGGGAGGCGGTGCCGTCCACGCTCAACGCCTGCTGCGCGTAGGTGCCGCCCTGGTTGCCGTAGTAGATGCCGAGGTCGTAGGAGCCGGTCGTCGGCGCGGTGACGGTGAAGGTCACTGCGCTGGTGGAGGTGTTGAGGGAGCCGACGTCCTGGGTCCCCGAGGTGGCATAGCCGTTGGCGTTGCTGACGGTGCCCTGGGTGTAGACGGTGCCGCCGGTGATGGCCGCGCTCTCGGCCTCGTAGGAGGCGCTGTACGGGGCGGTTGCCGCGGTCGCGGTGGTGACGTTGGAGGGGGTGAGCACGATCCGGTAGGCCGACATGGCCTTCATGCCGGTCAGCGGCACGGTGATGCTGCCCGAGGAGGTCGAGTACACCGCCCGGGAGATGACCTGCGGCGCCGCGCCGGCGCCCGCGTAGCCGGACCAGTCGGTCTCCTCGACGGTCGCGGCGACATTGGAGCCGAAGACGCTGGACGAGACCCCGTTCACGACCACGTTGGCCGCTCCGGAGGAGCCGCCGAGGATGACCTGGGCCTGGTCCTTACCGGTGTCGTAGGAGGCCACGCCCTGGAGGGTGTCCGTGGTGTTCGGGGAGGGCGGGGTCACCGAGACCGTGTTGCCGGACATCCGCGCGTACCAGTCGTAGAGCCAGTAGGCGCCGGTGGACGTGTTCTGACCGGTCGTCAACTCGTCGTAGTTGCCGGCGATGTCCCAGTAGGCCAGGTCACCGTAGACCTTGGCGTTCTCGAACGCCGAGATCCACTGCACCAGCTGGCCCGGCACCGACAGGTCGCGGCGGTCGCCGTACTCGGTGATGTCGATGGGCAGGGCGCTGACCCCGGCGGCGGTCTCCTCGGCACGGTAGGTGCTGTAGTGGGAGGCGAAGTTGGCGGTGGAGCCGGAGTTCAGCTCGTGCCAGCTCATCATGTCCGGCAGGGTGCCGGCGCTCTTGGCGTGCGCCAGGAAGTCGGGCAGGAAGCGGGTGTCGAAGTTGGCCTCGTTGGGGCCGACGATCTTCGCGGTCGGGTCGTCCTTCTTGATCTCCGCGTAGATCGCGTCCCACCAGGTGAAGAAGGTGTCCCGGTTGGTGTCGTAGGTGGAGGTGGAGCTGACGCCCAGGCCGAACCAGATCCCGTCCGGCTCGTTCACCGGGACGTACTCGAAGGAGGAGTGCTGCGGGCTGGCCACCACCGTGGCGGCGATGGTGTCGACCACCGAGAGGTACGAGGACAGCGTGGTGGTCGCGTAGGGCCAGTCCGGGTAGTAGTCCTGCATGTAGATCAGGATCTTGCCGTTGCTGGAGTCCTTGACGAAGGTGCCGGACACCTTGGCCGCGTCGCCGTTGGGGTGCTGGGTCCCGCCCGGCGCCTTCTGGGCGATGGTGGTCACGGCCAGCGGCGTGAGCAGGTTGTCGCTGGGGACACCGGCGTCGGACAGCCCGTACAGCGCGCCGTTGGCGCCGTGCAGGACCGAGCCGGTGCTGCTGCCCAGGTTCACGGTCATGGTGGAGGTCGCCGCCGAGGCGGACTGGACGGATACGGCACTTGCCCCCGAGGCGGCCGCGAGCAGAAGCATCGCGGTCGTCAAGCGCGTCACTGCGCCTGCGAATCTCATGTGGGATCGCTCCAACTGGGTGAGGTGGATCCAGGAAGGGGTGGGTCGGATGGGACGGGTGGTGCTCGGTTCTCCCGGGCGCGACCGCGCCGGGAAGCTTGGGGTCGATCTTGGACATGACAACCTGGTGGGGGCAGGCAGGCATGGAGGCAGGCCGCAGCGGCGGCCAGGCGTGCGGCCGGTGGTGAAGGTGGGGGTGGCGGGCGGAGAGCCCTAGCGCGGAGCCGGTCCGCTGCTCTCGCGGAGGACCAGTTCCGGCTCGGCCCACAGCCCGGGGGCCGGCGCCGAGTCCGGGTCGAGCAGGGCGTGCAGCAGGCCGAAGGCGGACCGCCCCAGGCCTTCGAAGTCGAGCCGGACCGTGGTCAGTGAGGGGGTGAGGTAGGCGGACTGCGGTGCGTCGTCGAAGCCGATGACGCTGAGGTCGCCCGGAACGTCCCGGCCGGCCTCGCGGGCGGCGCGGAGCACGCCGAGGGCGACGTCGTCGTTGCCGCAGAGGATGGCGGTGACGCCCGGGTCGGCCAGCAGCGTGCTGGCGGCCAGGTAGCCGGAGCGCGGGGTCCAGCCCGCGTCGAGCAGGGTGGGCACCGGTCGTCCGGCCGAGCGCAGCGCGTCCTGCCAGCCGTGGGTGCGCTGGGTCAGCTGGTCGCTGGAGGAGGGGATGGACAGGTGGTGCACGGTGCGGTGGCCCAGGCTGAGCAGGTAGCGGGTGGCGTGGGCGGCCGCGCCCCGGTCGTCGATCCACACCTGCGGCCATCCGGACTGCTGCTGGCCGCTGTCCGGCCGCTCCATCAGGCCCACCACCGGGTGGTCCGCGGGCAGCGCGTTCAGCACCCGGGCCCCGACGGTCTCGAACGCGATGACGACGGCTGGCGCCCCGGGCGCGCCGAGCCGCTCCATGACGTCCTGGGTGCCGGTGGCGGCGTCCGGTTCCAGCACGCTGATGCCGACGGTGAAGCCCGCGGCGCGGGCCTCCTCCTCGATGCCCCGCAGCGCGGCGGCGTAGCCGTAGAGGGCGGGGTCGACGGTGAGGACGGTGACGGAACGGGCCCGGCCGCCGGCCAGGGCCTGGGCGCTGCGGTTGGGGGTGAAGCCCAGCTCCTCGATGGTCCGCAGCACCAGGGCCCTGGTGGAGTCCTTGACGTGCGGCTTGCCGTTGATGACCCGGGAGACGGTCTGGTGCGAGACCCCGGCGACCCGGGCCACCTCCCAGATGCTGGTGGCCTGGGCGCCTGCCGCTGGTCCCGGTGCGGCGGAGGTGTCCCTGCTCATGCTGTTACCGCTCCCAGTCATTCGCTCATTCTCGGAAGCGCCGGCCTGCGGTGTCAATTCGCAGGCCGGTCGCCGGCGTCGCTGCGGTCGCGGTCAGTTGCCGCTGGTGATGGCCGCGTTGGACTTGGTGTTGACGTCGTCGGCCGCGGCCTGCGGGGTCATCTGGCCCAGCCACACCTGGTTGAAGTCCTGCAGCACCACGTTGTTGAAGGTGGTGTTGGAGGTGGTCAGCGGGTAGCCCATGGTGTTGCCCTCGGAGCCGGTCTGGAAGGCGGTGACATCGACCCCCTTCTGCTTCCAGGCCGCCGCGAAGCCGCCGTTCAGGGTGGGGATGCCGGGCCACACGGTGCCGCTGTCGGCGACCAGCTTCTCCGAGGCGGGGGAGGCGAGCCACTGCTCCAGCTCCCAGGCCTCGGCGGGGTGCTTGGTGTGGGAGTAGATCGCGTCGCTCAGCCCGTTGAAGACCGTGCCGGTGCCGGCCGGGCCGCTCGGCAGCGAGGAGACGCCCCAGCTCCCGGCGGGCATCGCGGCCTGGAAGGCGGTCAGGTCCCAGTCGCCGTCGAAGGTGGTCGCGGCGTCCCCCTTGGCCAGGATGGTCGGCAGATCGGCGGCGTTGGGGGTGTTGGTCAGCGAGCCCGGCGCGGCGACGTGCCACTTGTCGCGCAGGTCCTGCTCGAACTGGATGGCCTGCACGCAGGCGGGGGTGTTCACGGTCCACTTGCCGTAGGCCTTGTCCTGCAGCTTGCAGCCGTTCTGCAGGCCGAAGTCCCACCAGTCCTGCTGGCCGTTGGGGGCCTCCAGGGCGATGCCGTAGGTCTTGACGTGCTTGGAGTCGAAGCCGGCCTGGTTCGGGTGCTTGCCGTTGACGTCGACGGTGAGCTTCTGCAGCGCGGCGACGAACGTGCCGCCGGTGGTGGCGTCCCAGGTCAGGTGGTTCATCTGGTCGGCGGTGAGACCGGCCTTGGCCAGCATGGACTTGTTGTAGACGGTGGCGATGGTGTCCCAGTCCTTGGGCAGGCCGTAGGTCACACTGCCGGACTGCCACTGGGACAGCAGCTTGGGGTTGTAGACGCTGGTGTCCAGGTTGGCGGCCTTGATCTTGCTGCTGATGTCGGTGATGATCCCTTCCTTCGACAGCTGCGGCAGGTAGGCCAGGTGGTCCCAGAACACGTCGGGCATGTTGCGGGAGGCGGCGCCGGTCTGCAGCTTGGTCCAGTACTGCGCCCAGGCGACGAGTTCCAGGTTGACCTTGATGTTGGGGTGCGCCTTCTCGAACGCGTCCAGCGAGGCCTGGTAGGCGGCCTTCTCGGAGTCCTGCCAGATCATGTAGGTGAGGGTGACGGTGCCGCCGGCCTTCGCGGAGCTGCTTCCACCGCAGGCGGCGGTCAGGCCGACGAGGGCGGCGCAGGCGGCCGTGGCCGCGAATCTCCTGGTGGTGAGCTTGAGCATGGGGAATCCACTTCTCTGTGGTGGGGGATGCTGCGCGGTGGGGTGAGGGGACAGCTCGGGGGACCGTCCGAGGGGGACGGTGGGGGCTGCTTCAGGGGCTACTTCAGTCCGGTGAGGGCGATCGACCGGACGATGTGGCGCTGGAACAGCAGGAAGACGGCGATCAGCGGCAGCAGGGCCACGGCCGCCGCGGTCAGCACGATGTTGAGCTGGGAGGCGTACTGCCCCTGGAGCGCGGAGATGCCGACGGTGACCACCGTGGTGCGCTCGCTGCTGGTCACCATCAGCGGCCAGAGCAGGTTGTTCCAGCTGTTGACGAAGGTGACGGTGGCCAGGGTTGCCAGGATGGGGCGGCTCAGCGGCAGGATGATCCGCCACAGGATGGTCCAGGTGCCGGCGCCGTCGATGCGCGCGGCGGCCTCCAGGTCCGGTGGGATGGTGCGGAAGTACTGCCGCACCAGGAAGATGCCGTACGGGGTGCCGAAGACGTAGGGCAGGATCAGCGCCCGGTAGGTGTCCGCCAGCTGGAGGTGGCTCATGATGAAGAACAGCGGTACCAGGGTCACGATCTGAGGGACCATCATGGTGGCCACGAAGCCCCAGAACAGCAGGTCCCGGCCGGGGAACTCCATCCGGGCGAAGGCGTAGGCGCTGAGCGAGCAGAACACCACCTGGCCGATGGTGATGGCGACCGACACGATCAGGGTGTGCACCATGAAGCCCGACATGTCGTACTGGGACCACAGCGAGCTGAAGTTGGAGAAGGTGGCCGGGTGGGCCGGGGTCCAGGCCTGGGTGGAGAACATCCCCTGGGTGGTCTTGAAGGAGGCGTTCAGGGTCATCAGGTAGGGCGCGACCGAGACCAGTGCTCCGGCCAGGAGGGCCACGTAGAGCAGCGTCCTGCGAACAGCGGTGCTTGACATGGTGACCGTCCCTCAGCTGAAGTCGTAGACGGTGCGCTTGCGGAAGTACAGGAACTGACCGGCCGTCACCAGCAGGATCATGAGAAAGAGCACGATCGCGAGGGTCGCCGCGTAGCCGGCGTGGAAGAGCTGGAACGCCTGCTGGTAGATGTAGTAGTTGAGGGTGGTGGTCGAGGTCCCCGGGCCGCCCTGGGTCATCACGAAGACCGTGTCGAAGAGCTGGAACGAGCCGATGACATTGGTGATCAGGACGAAGAACATCGACGGGCGCAGCAGCGGCAGGGTGATCTTGAAGAACCGCTGCACCGCGTTGACCCCGTCCACCGCGGCGGCCTCGTAGATCTGCTCGGGGATCGCCTGCAGTCCGGCGAGCAGGAAGAGCATGGTGTAGCCGGTGTACTGCCAGATGTTGACCGAGGCGATCACGGGCATGGCCCAGGTGGTGGAGGTCAGCCAGTTCGGGCCGACGATCCCGACCAGCGACAGCAGGTGGTTGACCGACCCGTGGCGCGGGTCGAAGGCCCAGGTCCAGATGATGCCGAGGGCCACCGGCATCGCCATCCAGGGCAGGACGAACAGGACCCGGAACGTCTTGGCGCCGCGCATCTTCCGGTTCAGCGCTATGGCCAGCGCCAGCGCCAGCACGGTCTGCGCCGGGATGTTGAGCGCCACGTAGTAGATGGTGTTGCCGACGGCCGTCCAGGCCGCTCCGTCGCCGGCCAGGCGGCGGTAGTTGGCGAGCCCGATGAACTGCGGGGTGCCGACCAGGTCCCAGCTGAACAGGCTGAGGACGAACACCCCGATGATGGGGACCAGCAGGAACAGCAGGAATCCCGCCAGGCTGGGAGCGATGAGCAGGTAGGCCTCGACGGTCGTGCGGATCCGCCTCGGCCGTCGGGCGGGGGCCGCCACCGCGGGGGTGGGGGCGTCCTGCTTCGACAGTGTCGGTCCCGCGGTGGCGAGACCTGGGCTGTTGGTGGTCACAATTACTACTCCCTGCGGCCTGGCGACAGAGCATGGTGGCGTGGGCGTGGCTGAGTACGAGACGCGTTTCCCCTGGTCGCCCGAGCCTTGGGGGAATTGATGTGTGCGTTAACATCGCCGTGACGTAGGCACATAGTTATCGATAACAGAAGAAGACCGTCAAGAGCCCCGACACGATTAGTTTTGCCGCCGGATCCGGGCCGGAGCGGGGGCCGGCATCGTCATCTCCGCTCTGAACTGCGGGATTGTCAAACCGCCTGGGCTTCCTGATGACGGCGGACGTCTGTACCGTCACCCCGCCGTGGCCATCGCGCGATCGACGCCCAGGTTACGGCTCTTGTGTCGGCGGCTGTCGGCAAGCCAAGATTGTTATCGGTCACATAACGAGGCGCGGACGCCTTGAGGGCCGTCCTGGACGCACGCAAGGAGAACACGCGTTGACAACTGTTGCTCGCACGGGGGAGAGGTCCGTGCTCTGGTCGCACGAGACGCTCGGCGTTCAGGTGCTGCTGTCCGAGGGCGGAGGCGTCCGGTTCGGCGCGCCCGGGGCGGAGTGGGACGCACTCGTCCCGCTGGTGGAGGTCGTCGCCACCGGGCACGGGCGCGAGTGGTCGGGGGAGCGGTCCGTCGACAGTGCCATCGGCGCGCGGATGCGGCACCAGGGCCATCTGCTGGACCGCCTGGACGGCTGGGACCGGCTGCGGGTCCGGCTGGACGACCCGGTGAGCGGGCTGTCGGCGGAGGTGGAGCTGCGCACCCGGGCCGACCTGCCGGTGCTGCGCTCGCGGGTGCTGCTGCGCAACGACAGCGCGACCACGCTGCGGATCGAGTCGGTGAGCACGCTCGCCCTCGGCGGCCTGGGCTCGCCCGCCGATCTCGACCTGCACTGGGCCGACAACGACTGGCTGGCCGAACTCCGTTGGCGGCAGGCGCCGTTGCGCGAGTACCTGGTCGACCTGGACCGCTCGGCCGGCGGCCACGACGGCCGCGGCTGCTTCGAGCGCTCCTCCCGGGGCAGCTGGTCCACGGCCGGCAGCCTGCCGCTGGGCGTGCTGACGGAGCGTCATACCGGCCGCGCCTGGGCCTGGCAGGTCGAGTCCAGCGTCGGCTGGCGCTATGAGCTCGGCGAACGCCGGCGCAGCGCCTACCTGGTACTGGCCGGACCCGATGACGCCCGGCACCAGTGGACCTGCCCGCTGGCGCCGGGGGAGGAGTTCCGCACCGTCCCCGCCGCGCTCGCGGTGGTGGAGTCCGGCGGTGCCGAGGCCGCCTTCGGCGCCCTCACCGCCTACCGCAGGCTGCTGCGCCGTCCGCACCCGGACCTGGACGCGCTGCCGGTGATCTACAACGACTACATGAACACCCTGATGGGCGACCCCAGCAGCGAGCGGCTGCTGCCGCTGGTCGAGGCGGCCGGGCGGGCCGGCGCCGAGTACTTCGTCATCGACGCCGGCTGGTACGACGACGACGCCCTGGGCTGGTGGGACTCGGTCGGCGCCTGGGAGGCGGCCGAGCGCCGCTTCCCGGGCGGACTGCAGCTGGTGCTGGACGCCATCCGCTCGCACGGCATGGTGCCGGGGCTGTGGCTGGAGCCGGAGGTCGTCGGGGTCCGCAGCCCGATCGCCCGGACCCTGCCGGACGGGGCGTTCTTCCAGCGCGGCGGCGTGCGGGTCACCGAGCACGGACGCCACCACCTGGACCTGCGCCACCCGGCCGCTCGGGCCCACCTGGACGCGGTCGTGGACCGCATCGTCGGCGACTGGGGTGTCGGCTACTTCAAGTTCGACTACAACATCAACGCCGGTCCGGGCACCGACGCGGACGGCCAGTCCCCGGGCGCCGGCCTGCTCGGCCACCACCGCGCCCATCTGGCCTGGCTGGAGTCGCTGCTGGACCGTCACCCCGGCCTGGTCCTGGAGAACTGCGGCTCCGGCGGCCTGCGGATGGACTACGCCCAACTCGCGGTCGTGCAGTTGCAGTCCACCAGCGACCAGGAGAACTTCCTGTGCTACCCGCCGATAGCGGTGGCCGCCCCCACCACGGTCACCCCCGAACAGAGCGCGGTCTGGGCCTATCCGCAACCGGAGTTCAGCGACGACGAGAACGCCTTCATCCTCGCCGGGGCCATGCTCGGACGGATCCACCTCTCCGGCTTCCTGGACCGTATGACGGAACGTCAGCAGGCCCTGGTCGCCGAGGGAGTCGCCGCGTACAAGGCCATCCGCGCCGACCTCCCCGGCACCCTGCCGTTCTGGCCGCTAGGCCTGCCCGGCTGGGAGGACGACTGGCTCGCCCTCGGCCTGCGCGGCGCCGGCGCCAGCTATCTGACGGTCTGGCACCGCCCGGCGCCCGACGGCGCGCAGGAGTCCGCACCGGCCCGGCAGCGCACCCTCAGCGTCCCGCACCTGCGTGGCCACGGCGTCCGCGCCCAGGTCGTCCACCCCGCCACCGCGCCCGGCGCGGTCCACTGGGACGACGGGAACGGCGAGCTCACCGTCGAGCTCCCGCACGCACCGCAGGCGGTCGTGGTGCGACTGGCGGTCGACTGAACCGGCGCGGGCCGGGAACGGTAATCTCCCCCTTGCACCGTGGGTACCTCAGGCATCCTGGGCACCTCGGTCAAGACGGTCATGTCCGCAACGGGGAAGTCGGGTCTGCACCATGTCGCAGCAGCATGATGAGCTGTCCGATCCGCGCGTGTTCGCCGCAACGGGGTTGGACCGGCTCGGGGCGACCCCGCTGCGGGCCGCCGACCCGCGCAGGGTGGGCCCGTACGCGGTGCTGGCCGCGCTGGGCGGCGGCGGGATGGGGCGGATCTACCTCGGCCGGCCGCTGGACGGCGGCGCCGGGCTGGCCGCCGTCAAGGTGATCCGCCCGGAGTACGCCGAGGACGACGGCTTCCGGCGCCGCTTCGAGCGGGAGTCCGAGGCGCTGGGACGGGTCCGTGGCGAGCAGGCGGCGGTGCTGCTCGGAACCGGGCTCGACGGCGACCTGCTGTGGATGGCCACCGACTACATCCCCGGGCTCAACCTCTCCGAGGCGGTGGCCGCCTACGGCGTGCTCAGCGCGGAGGCGGCGTGGTGGCTGGCCGGGGACCTGGCCCAGGCCCTGGTCGCGATGGAGCGGGTCGGCGTGGTGCACCGGGACGTCAAGCCGTCCAATGTGGTGCTGGGGACCGACGGTTGTCGGGTCATCGACTTCGGCATCTCGCAGGCCGCCGACCGGAGCTCGATCACCACCACCGGGCAGCAGGTCGGCACCCCGGCCTACATGTCGCCCGAGCAGGTGCGCGGCCAGAGCGTGGCCACGGCCTCGGACGTGTTCGCGCTGGGGTCGGTGCTGGCCTACTCGGTCACCGGGAACGGCCCCTTCGGCGACGGCACCAGTGTCGACGTCCTGCACAGCGTGGCCTTCGAGCCGCCGAAGGAGGACGTGCTGGCACGGGTCGAGCTGGCGGATCCCGGGCTGGCGGTGCTCGTCCGGGCCTGCCTGGACAAGGACCCTGCGGTCAGGCCGGTACCGGAGCAGATCGCCGCCCAGGCGGCGAGCCGGCGGGTGCTCGCGCCCTGGTCGGCCGCGTTGAGCGCGGAGATCGTCCGCCGGGTGGAGATAGCCCTGGCTGCACAGCAGTTGACGCTTCCTCAGGCTGTGCAGCCGCAGGTCGACCGACCGCAGCAGACCGTCCAGCTGTTCTCGGGGGCCGGGGCAGTGCGCACTCCCGCCCCTGTCCCCACTCCTGACCCGACTCCCGCCCCCGCGCCCTGGCAGGAGTCGGGGGCGGCCACGCCGGTCGGTCCGCCCCGGACCCCGCCGACGCTTCCAGTGCTGCAGCAGCCCGCGTATGTGATGGCCGCGCCGCCACCCCGCAAGGTGCTGCCGGCGCCGGCCACCCCTCCCTCCGCCCGGCGACGCACTGTGCTGGTCGTCGCGGGCAGCGCCGTCGCGGTCGGGGCGATCGCGGTGGCAGGGGTGCTGCTGGGGACCGGCAGTTCCGGCGCCCATGGAGCGAACGCTGCGGCCCCCGGCGGTGCTTCGGCCTCGGCCATGCCCGGCGTCACGTCGACGCCTACCGCTACCTCTACCGGGACGGTGAGCGCGTCCGCCTCCCCGAGCGCCAAGGCGAGTGGCACCTCGGCCGCCGCCACCCCCTCCAGCGGTGCGACCACGCCGGCCGCCGGTGCGGCCGCGGGCAGCAGCACCGCGGCGCGGGCCGCGACCACCGCCGCCGGAGCCACCACGGCGGCGGCCGCGACCACGGCTGCCGCGGCGACCACCACCAAGGCGTCCACCCCGACCACCGCACCCGCGGCCTCGCCGACCAGCCCGGCCTGGATCAGGAACTGCACCTACTACTACGGCACCACCCAGACCCAGTACGGGGACACCGGCGCCCGGGTCCGCCAGGTGCAGTGCATGCTGGTCAACCGCGGCTACGGAGTCGGCTCCTCCGGCGTCGACGGCCAGTTCGGCACCGGGACCCAGGCCGGGGTGAAGGCCTTCCAGACCGCCAAGGGCCTTCAGGTCGACGGCCAGGTCGGCCCGCTCACCTGGGCCGCCCTGCGCTCGACCAGCAACTGACGCCGGCCGCCCGCTCAGACCCGGTTGGTGTAGAAGACCCGGGTCAGCACCAGGCACAGCGCGTAGTAGCCGATGAAGGCCAGGTAGGCGGCGTTGCCGTTGTGGGAGCTCAGGAACGACTGCCGGAAGGCCATGTTGACCAGGACCCCGCCGAAGGCGCCGATCGCGCCGGCGATGCCGATCAGCGCGGAAGCGCTGCGCCGCGAGGCCTGCTCGGCCTGTGCCGGATCAGCGCCCTCGGCGACCGCCACCTCGGCCCTGGTGCGGAAGATCGCCGGGATCATCTTGTAGGTCGAGCCGTTGCCGATCCCGCTGAGCGTGAAGAGCAGGATGAAGCCGCCGAGGAACAGTGCCAGCGACTTCTGCTCCGAGGCGACCAGGACCACGATGGTGGCCGCGGCCATCGCGGCGAAGGTCCACAGGGTGATCCTGGCCCCGCCGAGACGGTCGGCGAGCAGGCCGCCGAGCGGGCGGAACAGGGATCCCAGCAGCGGGCCGAGGAAGGTCAGGTAGGCGGCCTTGAGCGGGGTGTCGAACTGCGTGTGGAACTGGACCTGGAGCACCTGGCCGAAGGCGAAGCCGAAGCCGATGAAGGAGCCGAAGGTACCGATGTAGAGCGCCGACACCACCCAGGTGTGGTAGTCCTTCGTGGCGTCACGCATGGCCCTGCGGTCGTTGCGGAGCATGGCGAGGTTGTCCATGCGCAGGGCCGCGCCCAGCGCCGCCAGGACGATCAGCGGGATGTAGACCAGCACCAGCAGCCGCGGGTACGCGGCCCCGGCGGTGGCCAGCACCAGCAGCGCGACCAGCTGCACGGCCGGCACGCCCAGGTTGCCGCCGCCGGCGTTCAGGCCCAGGGCCCAGCCCTTCAACCGCTGCGGGTAGAAGGCGTTGATGTTGGCCATCGAGGACGCGAAGTTGCCGCCGCCGACCCCGGCGACCGCAGCCGCGACCAGCAGCGTGGAGTAGCTCACGCCGGGGTGCAGCACCACCGCGGCGAACACGGTGGGGACCAGCAGCAGCAGGGCGCTGAAGACGGTCCAGTTGCGGCCGCCGAAGCGGGCGACGGCGAAGGTGTAAGGCAGGCGCAGCACCGCACCGCAGGCGGTGGGGACGGCGGTGAGCACGAACTTGCCGGCCGGGTCGATGTGGTACTTCGGCCCGAGGAAGAGCACCAGCACCGACCACAGGCTCCAGACCGAGAAGCCGATGTGCTCGGACAGGATCGAGAAGACGAGATTGCGCCGTGCGGTGACGGCCCCGGTCTGCTCCCAGAATGTTTCGTCCTCCGGACGCCAGTCCGAAATGGACCGGGACCGCGGTGGCGCGACTGCTCCGACGGTGCTGTCTACTGTTGCGCTCATGGGTGAACCAGCCTCACGTAGAGGGAAGTTGTTGGCTGGTTCCCATGCTGGTGGGCCCAGGTTTCATGCCCTGCGCACTGTCGGTTCGGGCGCGCTACGGTTCCCGCACACCGGCCGGAGCGGCCTGTGAGGGACGGCTGCGCACCTGCCAGCGGCGCAGGGTGGCGCTGCTGCCGTCCGGTGCGGTGTCCTCGTCGAGGCAGCGGCCGGTGGCGAGGTCGAAGGCCTGCTTCAGCATCGGGGAGATCAGCACCTGGACCGGGCCGCGGCTGCCCAGCAGGCCCCGGGACAGGACGTAGGCGCCGCTGAACGGGTCGCGGTTGTCCAGCGCGTGCAGGCCGTCGGCCGGGTCGCGGAACAGGGCGACCTGCTCCGTGCCCATCAGCACGGCGACCCCCCGTCCCGGCAGCAGTTCGTCCAACTCGCAGACCTGGACCCAGTGTTGGCCGTCGTGGATCTCGACGGCGGTCCGGACGGGGGTCCTCAGTTCGGCGGCGCCGACCGCACCGACGACATTGACGTCGGCTTTGAGGGCGAGCATCTCGGTCATCGGGTGCGAACCTCCAGGCTGGTGCCGCCGATCAGGACGTGGCCGTCCTCGTCGGAGCGGGCGGGGCGGATCTGGTCGCGTTCGGGGACGAAGCGGACCGTGGGGTCGGGGGTGCCGGGCGCGTTCACGAAGGAGACGAAGCGGCGCAGCCGCTGGGGATCGGCCAGTACGGCCGCCCATTCGTCCTGGTAGGTCTCGACATGACGGGCCATCATCTGGTCCAGCTCGTCGGCGATGCCCAGCGAGTCCTCCATGACGACCGCGCGCAGGTGGTCCAGGCCGCCCTCCAGCCGGTCCAGCCAGGGCGCGGTGCGCTCCAGCCGGTCGGCGGTGCGGATGTAGAACATCAGGAACCGGTCGATGGTGCGGATCAGCGTGTCCCGGTCCAGGTCCTTGGCCAGCAGGTCGGCATGACGGGGCGTCATGCCGCCGTTGCCGCCGACGTAGAGGTTCCATCCCTCGGCGGTGGCGATCACGCCGAAGTCCTTGCTCTGCGCCTCGGCGCACTCGCGGGCGCAGCCGGAGACCGCCGACTTGAGCTTGTGCGGTGCCCGCAGCCCCCGGTAGCGCAGCTCCAGCTCGATCGCCAGGCCCACCGAGTCCTGCACGCCGAAGCGGCACCAGGTCTCGCCCACACAGGACTTGACGGTGCGCAGCGCTTTTCCGTAGGCGTGGCCGGACTCGAAGCCGGCGTCGACGAGCCGGGCCCAGACGGCCGGCAGCTGGTCCACCCGGGCGCCGAACAGGTCGATCCGCTGGCCTCCGGTGATCTTGGTGTAGAGGCCGAAGTCGCGGGCGATCTCGCCGATGGTGATCAGCCCCTGGGGGGTGATCTCGCCGCCGGGGACCCGGGGGACCACCGAGTAGGAGCCGTTCCGCTGGAGGTTGGCCAGGTGGTGGTCGTTGGTGTCCTGCAGCGCGCCCTGCTCGCCGTCGAGGATGTGGCCGTTGCCCAGGCTCGCCAGGATGGAAGCCACGGCCGGCTTGCAGACCTCGCAGCCCAGGCCGGTGCCGTGCTCGTCCCGCAGCCGGGCGAAGCTGGTGATGCCCTTGACCCGGACGATCTCGTAGAGCTCGGAGCGGGTGTGGGCGAAGTGCTCGCACAGGCCCTTGGCGACCTCGACGCCGGCCGCCTCCAGCTCCGCGCCGACGATGCCGCCCATCAGCTTGAGGCAGCTGCCGCAGCCGGTGCCGGCCTTGGTGCACTTCTTGACCTCGGGCAGGCTCGCGCAGCCCTGCTCGGCGACGGCCGCGCGGATCGCGCCCTTGGTGACGTTGTGGCAGGAGCAGACAACGGCGTCGTCGGGCAGTTCCAGCTTGCTCGCGGCGCCGCCCTCGGAAGCGGGGAGGATGAGCTGCTCGGCGGAGACCGGCAGCGGTGCGCCGCCGATGGCCAGCGGGCGCAGGGTGGCGAAGGACTCGGCGTCGCCGACCAGGACGCCGCCCAGCAGCCGTCCGTCCGGGTGCACCACCAGCTTCTTGTAGACGCCGGAGCGGCTGTCGGAGTACAGCACGTCGAGCGAGCCCGGCGTGGCGCCGTGGGCGTCGCCGAAGCTGGCCACGTCCACGCCCAGCAGCTTGAGCTTGGTGGAGGTGTCCGCGCCGGTGAACGAGCCGGTGGCGCCGGTCAGTTCGGCGGCGGCGACCTCGGCCATCGCATAGCCGGGGGCGACCAGACCGTAGACCCGGCCGTCGGCGGCCAGCGCGCACTCGCCGATGGCGGAGATCAGCGGGTCGGAGGTGCGGCACTGCTCGTCCACGACGATGCCGCCGCGCTCGCCCACGGTCAGCCCGCAGTCGCGGGCCAGCTGGTCGCGGGGGCGGACCCCGGCGGAGAACACCACCAGGTCGGCGTCGAGGGAGCTGCCGTCGGACAGGGCCATGCCCCGGACCGCGCCGTCCTCGTGGGTCTCGATGCTCTGGGTGCCGGCGCCGGTGTGCACCACCACGCCCAGCTCCTCGATGGCGCGGCGCAGCACCTTGCCGCCGCCGTCGTCCACCTGAATGGCCATCAGCCGCGGTGCGAACTCCACCACATGGGTCTCCAGGCCCATCGCGCGCAGCGCTCCGGCCGCCTCCAGGCCCAGCAGCCCGCCGCCGATCACCGCGCCGACCCTGGCCCGGGCGGCGCCGTCCCTGATCGCCTCCAGGTCCTCGATGGTGCGGTAGACGTGGCAGCCCCGGGCGTCATGGCCGGGGACCGGCGGTACGAACGGGTACGAGCCGGTGGCCAGCACCAGCGCGTCGTAACCGAGCACGGCGCCGCTGCGGGTGGTGACAGTGCGGGCGTCCCGGTCGACCGATACGGCGGGATCGCCGAGACGCAGGTCGATGCCGTTCTCCTCGGCGAACGACGGCGGGCACAGCGACAGCTCCTCGGCCGTCGTGCCGGAGAACCAGGAGGTCAGATGGACCCGGTCGTAGGCAGGTCGGGGTTCCTCGGCGAGCACGGTGACGCGCCAGTCGTGCGGCCGTTCGAACAAGGCCTCCAGGAAGCGCTGACCGACCATGCCATGGCCGACCAGGACCAGGTCTTTCAGCGTCACGGGTTCTCTCCTCGCATGGTGGTCATGGCATCGAGCGTGGTCGGGAGCCGTTTCCGGGATGGGTCGCCGATGTTGCCGCAGCGGTACGTGTCCCTCACACGGGCACCCCGATCTGGTGACCGCCGCGTCATCTGCTGTATGCCGAGGTGTCGTTTCGCTCATCGGCCTGTGACGGCGGCGCAACAGCACGGAAACACCGCTGATGGAGCCTGCGGAGCATGGCAACAGTTCCCACACCCGACACCGCGTCCGCCGACCCCGCCGAGGGCGCGGACCCGATCACGGGCACAGGCGGCCCAGGGTCGACCGAGGCTGCCGCTCCAGGTGAGGCCGCGGCCGACGCCGGCCCGCTGACCGGATTCACGGTCGGGGTCACTGCCGCCCGCCGCCGCGACGAGCTGGTCGCGCTGCTGAAGCGGCGCGGAGCCAGAGTCGTCGAGGCCCCCACGGTGCGGATCGTCCCGCTGGAGGACGACAACGCCCTGCGCCAGGCGACCGAGCTGTGCCTGGCGGCGCCGCTCGACTACGTCGTCGCCACCACCGGCGTCGGCTGGCGCGGCTGGATGAGCGCCGCCGACGGCTGGGGACTGGGCCGGCGCCTCAGCGACGCCTGCCGCAACGCCGTGGTGATCAGCCGCGGCCCCAAGGCCACCGGCGCCGTGCGCGCCAGCGGCCTGGGCGAGGCGTACGCGCCGCCGAACGAGGCCAACGACGGGCTGCTCACCTGGCTGCTCGCCCGCGACCTGCGCGGAAGGCGGGTCGCCCTGCAGGAACACGGCGCGCCCCTGGACGCCTTCGCCGCGGCGCTGCGCGAGCGGGGGGCCGAGGTGATCACCGTCCCCGTCTACCGCTGGGCCCCGCCGTCGGACCCGGAAGCGGTACGCCGGCTGGTGGAGCAGACGATCCGTCGGGAGATCCAGGCGATCGCCTTCACCAGCGCACCGGCCATCACCGGCTTCCTGGACTGCGCGCACGCCCAGGGGCTGCACGCGGAGGTGCTGGCGGCGCTGCGGGACGGGGTGCTGCCGGTGTGCGTGGGACCGGTCTGTGCCCGCCCGCTGGAGGAGCACGGCGTGCGTCCGGTCTACCCCGACCGGGGCCGGCTCGGCTCGCTGGTGCGCACCATCGTCGAGGCCCTGCCGGTCGGCAACCGCGAACTGCAGCTGGGCAGCGCCCGGCTGGTGCTGCAGGGCAGCGCGGTGCTCACCCCCACCGGCACGTTGTGGCTCTCGCCCACCCAGGCGGCCCTGCTGCGCGCGCTGGCCGAGCAGCCGGGACGGGTGCTCAGCCGGGCCGAACTGCTGCGCCGGGTCTGGGTCGGCATCAGCGCCGACGAGCACGCCGTCGAGGCGGCAGTGGCCCGGCTGCGCACCGCGCTCGGTCCGCACGCGGCGCTGGTGCGGACGGTGCCCAAGCGCGGTTACCGGCTCGCGGTCACCGGCTGACGGCGTCCTGCTTTTCCGGAGTCGTGTCGTTCGCAGTCGTGTTGACGCGGCATCAGTACACGTCCCTGAGATAGCGCCGGTCCGCCGCGAGCTGCTCGACGTACACTGCGGCCTCCGCCGGACCGAGCCCGCCGTGGGTGGCGACGATGTCGATCAGCGTCTGCTGGACGTCCTTGGCCATCCGGTTGGCGTCGCCGCAGACATACAGCTGGGCGCCGTCCTGGAGCCAGGACCACAGCTGCGCGCCGTGCTCGCGCATCCGGTCCTGCACATAGACCTTGGCCCGCTGGTCGCGGGAGAACGCCAGGTCCAGCCGGGTGAGCACGCCCTGGTGGTGGAACTCCTCCAGCTCCTCGCGGTAGTAGAAGTCGGTGCCGCGGCGCTGCTCGCCGAAGAAGAGCCAGTTGCGGCCGGAGTGGCCGCGGGCCCGGCGCTCCTCCAGGAAGCCCAGGAACGGCGCCACTCCGGTGCCGGGACCCACCATGATCATCGGCGTGGCCGGGTCGGCGGGCGGACGGAAGTGCGGCGACCGCCGGACGAAGACCGACACCTCACCGCCGGGGGAGCGGTCGGCCAGATAGGTCGAGGCCACACCCTTGCGCCGCTGCCCGCGCAGCCCGTCGTAGCGCAGCACCGAGACGGTGATCCTGGGCTCGTTCGGGTGGGCCAGCGGGCTGGAGGAGATGGAGTACAGCCGTGGCTGCAGGCTCTTCAACAGCTCGGCCCACTCCTGTGCGGTGATCCCGAGTGAGAACTCGCCGACCAGGTCGACGGCCTGCCTGCCCCAACTCCACTTCGCCAGCTCGTCCTTGTTGTCGGGACGCAGCAGCCGGCGCAGCTCGCGGTCCCCGGTGTGCTCGGACGCGAAGCGGAGCAGGGCCGGGGTGATCCGGGTGATGTCCAGGTGCCGCAGCAGCGCCTCGCGCAGCGGGACGGCGCCCCGGTCGGCGAGCGCCACCTCGGCGCCCGGGTCCAGCCCGGTGGCCTGCAGCCATTCGGCGACCAGGTCCGGGCAGTTGAGCGGACGGATGCCCAGGGCGTCGCCGGCCTCGTAGGCGAGGGCGCCGCCGGTGTCGAAGGCGAACGAGCGGACCTCCTTGGCGGCGCCCGGAAGGCTGAGCAGCCGGTTGCCGGTCAGCCGGGCGGTGAACGGGGCCTGGCCGGTGCGGACGGGGGCGGACGTCGGGGCGGGTGTCGTCGTTGTGGCTGGCCCTGCGGGTGTGCCTTCGAGCAGGCCGACGATCTGCTCCAACCACCGTTCGGCCTCCTGCTGGTAGCTGTCGGGCTCGCAGTCGACGCGCGGCAGCAGCCGCTGCGCGCCGAGCTCGTCCAGGCGCTCGTCCAGCCGTCGGCCGTGGCCGCAGTAGTCGTCATAGCTGGAGTCGCCGAGGGCCAGGACGCTGTAGCGGACGTCGGCCAGCTTCGGCGCGTTCGCGTCGGTGATCCACTTCCAGAACCCGGCGCCGTTGTCGGGCGCGTCGCCGTCGCCGAAGGTGCTGGTGACGACGAGCAGGTCCGCGCCGTCGACTAGGGTCTGCGGAGCGGCGTCGGCCATGTCCCGCAGCTCCACCGTCCGTCCGGCCAGGGCCAGCCGGTCCCGGACCGCAGTGGCGACCTCCTCCGCGTTCCCGGTCTGCGAGGCCCACAGCACCACGACTTCCCGCGTGGGCCGGGTCGGTTCGCTCGCCGTCACCGGGGAGCGCGAGAACATCCCGGCGAGCATCCCGTCCACCCACTCGGCGTGGGCGCGTTCCAGCGGCGCGCCGGAGGGCAGGACCGGTACCGCGCCGTCGGTGAGCGGCCTGGCTGTCAGCCCGGCGAGGAACCCGGAGAGATAGCGGCGCGCGCTGTCGTCGAGGGCGGGGGGTGCCGTCTCGATCCCCAGGGCCTGGGCCAGCGCCGGTACGAGTTCCGGCACCGTGGCCCTGACCGGCTCCGGCAGCGGCTCGGCGGTCGTCGTCGCAGTGGAGACCTTCGCCAGTGCCACCGCACACACCTTGAACTCGGGCTGGAAGGAGATCGGGTCCACCGCGTCGCTGGTCACCGCGTTGACGCTGAGGTATTCGCCGAACAGGTCGTTCCAGTGGAACGGGGCGAAGCAGTCCCCGCGCCTGACCCGGTCGCTGATCCGCGCCGGGAGCACCGCCCGCCCGCGCCGCGAGGCCACCTCCACCCCGTCGCCGTCGACCACCCCGAGCGCGGTGGCGTCCTCGGGGTGCAGTTCGACGAAGGGGCCGGGGTCGAGCTTGTTGAGCTTGGCGACCTTGCCGGTCTTGGTCAGGGTGTGCCACTGGTGCTGCAGCCGACCGGTGTTGAGGACGAACGGGTAGTCGTCGTCGGGCAGCTCGGCGGGCGGCAGGTGCGGGCGGGCGAAGAAGGCCGCACGGCCGCTCGGGGTGGGGAAGGCCAGCCGGGGCCTGGTCCCGTCCGGGCGGACCAGCAGGGTCTGGCTGACGCCGTCGTTGAGGTAGCGGACCGGGTTGCGGTCGGGGCCGGACGGATCGGCGCTGGGCCACTGCACCGGGGTGTCCCGGAGCCGGTCGTAGTCCACTCCGCGCAGGTCCCAGCCGGTCTTCGGGTTCCAAGCCCGCTTGAGCTCCTCGAAGACCTCCTCGGCGCAGCTGTACTCGAAACCTTCGGTGAAGCCCATGGCCCGGGCCACCCGGGCGATCAGCTGCCAGTCCGGCAGCGCCTCGCCGGGCGGGTCGACGACCCTGCGGCTCAGCGTCAGATTGCGCTCCGAGTTGACCATCACGCCCTCGGACTCGGCCCAGAGCGCGGCGGGCAGGGCGATGTCGGCGTAGGCGTTGGTCTCGGTGTCGGCGAACACGTCCTGGGTGATCACCAGTTCGGCCGCCTCCAGGCCCTCGATCACCGTCCTGCGGTTGGCGACCGAGGCCACCGGGTTGGTGCAGATGATCCAGCAGGCCTTGATCTCCCCGGCCGCCATCCGCTCGAACATCTCCACGGTGCCCTGCCCGGCCTCGGCGCGGAGGGTGCCGGAGGGCAGGGCCCACAGCTCCTCGGTGAACGCGCGGTCACCGGGGTCGAGCGCCGACCGCTGGCCGGGCAGACCGGGGCCCATGTAGCCCATCTCCCGGCCTCCCATGGCGTTGGGCTGTCCGGTGAGCGAGAACGGGCCGCTGCCGGGACGGCAGATCGCCCCGGTGGCGAGATGCAGGTTGACCAGGGCGTTGGTGTTCCAGGTGCCGTGGGTGGACTGGTTCAGCCCCATGGTCCAGCAGCTCATCCACTCACCGGCCGCGGCGATCCACTCGGCGGCCCGGCGGATGTCCGCCTCGGGTATGCCGGTCACCTCGGCGACCTGGGCCGGCGGGTAGTCGGCCAGGAAGGCCGGCATGCCCTCCCAGCCCTCGGTGTGCTCGGCGACGAACTCCTGGTCGATGTCGCCGTTCTGCACCAGCAGATGCAGCAGTCCGTTCAGCAGGGCCAGGTCGGTACCCGGCTTGATCTGTAGGAACAGGTCGGCCTTGTCGGCGGTGGCGCTGCGCCGCGGGTCCACCACGATCAGCTTCGCCCCGGCCGCCTTGCGGCGCTCCAGCAGCCGCAGGAAGAGGATCGGGTGGCAGTCGGCCATGTTGGACCCGATGACCAGGAACGCGTCCGCGTGGTCGAAGTCCCGGTAGGAGCCGGGCGGCCCGTCCGCGCCCAGGGACAGCTTGTAACCGCTGCCCGCGCTGGCCATGCACAGCCGGGAGTTCGACTCGATCCTGCTGGTCCGGACGTAGCCCTTGGCCAGCTTGTTCGCCAGGTACTGCGCCTCCAGCGACATCTGCCCCGAGACGTAGAGGGCGACGGCGTCGGGACCGTGCTCGTCCAGCACCGCCCGCAGCCTGCGCCCGGCCTCCGCGACGGCCCCGTCCAGCTCCATCGGCCCCGGCTCGGCACCGCGCTCCATGCGCACCAGCGCCTGCGTCAGCCGTCCGGGCGCGGCGAGCATCTCGGCGCTGGTCGCGCCCTTGGTGCAGAGCCGCCCGCCGTTCGCCGGATGCGCCTTGTCCCCGGAGGCACGCACCACACTGCGCCGCCCCTCGGCGTCCCGCCCCACGTCCAGCACGATCCCGCAGCCCACCCCGCAGTACGAGCACACCGTGCGAACCTGCTCGGTAGCCACACCCAGCTCCGGCACCCACGGCCCCTTTCGTCCACGCCGACGGGACTGTCCCGCCACCAGGAACGCTAGAAACCCGCTGTTGCGCGACAGTGACGCCCACGGCAGCCACGCGGTTACAACCCCCGCACACGGAAGCGGCGGGCCGGTGAGATCAGCGTTCAGTACGGCATCGACGTGGCTGCCTCGCTATGTATATGCGAGCATGTATCTTGGTATATGGGTAGTGATACATAGAGGAGGTCGACGTGAGCCGGACTGTCATCGACTTGGACGACGAGGCACTGGATGCCGCCGCCATAGAGCTGGGTACCACCACCAAGCGCGACACCGTCAACACCGCCCTGCGTGAGGTCGCCGACCGCAATCGGAGGGCCCGCGCCTGGGCCGAATTGCAGCAGCTCACCGCAGACGGGGGTCTTGACCTTGACCTGCTCGCCGACAAGAAGCGCTATCGACCATGACTGCAGCGACTCATCTGATCGACACGTCGGCCTTCAACCGACTCGTTCGGTGCCCCGCGCCCGACCTGTACGGATGGCGCGAGGCGCGGGATGCAGGGCTCCTCGCCATTTGTGACATCACCGAGCTGGAGATCGGCCGGGCTGCAGGCAGCGCCTCTCAGCGCGCTGTTGTCATAGGGCTTCTCGGCGAGATGTTCACGTGGTGCCCAACCCCGGACGGCGTGATGCGCCGCGCCCGCCAGGTCCAGGACGAACTCGCCACCACCGCCCAGCACCAAGGGCCCGGCGCTATCGATCTTCTGGTTGCAGCAACGGCAGAACTCTCCGGTCTGACATTGCTGCACTACGACAAGGACTTCCAGACCATCGCCCGCAGCACCGACCAACCGCACGCCTTCGTCAGCCCGCTCGGCGCAGTTGACTGATGGACCTTCGCGTGAGGTTCCCTACATCTTCGTCGGCAGGGGCTCATCCTTGACCGCCCGCGACCGGCGTGCGGAGATGATCAAGGTGATCGGCAGAGCCAGCAGCCCCAGAACGAGGAACAAAACTCCGAAGGAAGCCACCGCTAGATAGACCAGAGGAGCCTTGGACGCCCCGACTTCAAAGCCGCCGCGGGATGTCCACACCACGCGCGCGAGTACGGCCGATGTTGGGAGCGTGCCCTGGTCCTGATCCAGGAACATGCGTGAGTCGATGGAATCCGCGCGATTGTCCCCGAGAAGGAAGACTCGACCGGCAGGAACGGTCACCGAATAGTTCGGCATCCCGCCGCTTGCTGAAGGTGCGTAAGGTTCGCTCAACGGCTTCCCGTCGATCGTCACCTGTCCAGAGATGCAGCAGATTATTCGGTCACCGCCGGTACCAATCACTCGTTTGAAGATAGGCCCGGTAGTAAACCACCCCACCGGTTCAACCAGGACCACGTCGCCGTGTCGCAGCGCGGCTGAGCTGACGCTCTCCGCCAACACAACGTCGCCGCTTAGCAGGGTCGGCGACATGGCGCCGCTGTTCAGGGCGTATGCATGGAAGTTCACCCGGAACAGGACGATTCCGGCGACGATCATCAAGACCCCCAAGCACAGCACAGTCAAGGCCAGCTTTACCGGCCGCCGCCACAGTCTTCGCAAATTGATCGGACGCTCGTCCTTCATGTTGTCCCTCGTGTCGCAAGCAGCAGGCGTTCGGTGCGCAGGGTCGGGGTCATGCCGGGCGACAGTACTCACGCCATGTGCCGCGAGCAACACCTTTCATGCAGGTCAACTCGCTGTCGGGGACAGCTGATTCGGCATGATGGCCGGAGACGGTTGGTTCGGGTCGCTCGGGTAGGTGCCTATGGTGAAAAAACGCCAGGAGTGGGATGACGTCGGGTTAGCTCCATGGATTTCCAACAGGTCCCGTGCGCCGTCGGCGTAGCTGATCGTCACCGTGGCGTCGGCGCTGTCCGAGTCGTTGGCCACGACTGTTACGGTCGCCGGGCCGGCGGCTGCGTCGTGGCTGTGGGCGAAGTCGGGGGCGGAGAATCCGGTGGGACCGTTGTCGTCCATCGACGGGACCACGGCGCGGAGTTCGCTGTCGCTGTGGCGGGCGACTGCGCGCAGATAGCAGCGGATCAGTCCGGCCTGGTCGGCGCTGGCGCCGTTGATATTGGCGGACCAGGAACACGAGGGCTCGGAGGCGTCAGGACCATCGAGAGCGTCCTGAACCTGCGGCCACCCGTCGGTCAGCAACCAGAGCCCGAGCAGCGCTGCCGCAACGGCAAGTACCGCCCTGACGAGCCATAGCCTCCGACGCCGCAAACCCGCCGTGTCGACACTCTCGATCGCCATCTCGTTCCCCGCCCCGGCCGTTGCTCACGCCCACCGCGAGGGAGACGTTGCCGATCATCGCCCGGAGTGTACCGTCCGGTCGCCCCAGGGAATCCGGCTCCACCTGCATTCGTTGCGCACCGCAAGGCAGGGCGGTGGCTTCCGCCCAGTGGCCATGTGGAACCCGGCCCTGCCCGCGCGGGACGGCTGTTCGGACGCGTGAGGGAACGGATCCGGCGGTGAACGGGGCTTCCCGTTCACCGCCGTAGTCGTCCAAAGACCCTGGAGCTCTCAGGCGGCTTCGAGGCGGCGGAAGCCGCTGGCGTGGAAGACCAGCGGGGGAACTGACGGGTCGGCGTCCAGTTCGTGTACCCGGAGCAGCACGATGTCGTGGTCCCCGGCGCGGATCAGTTGCTCGACGCTGCAGTCCAGCCAGGCGGACGCCTGCTCGACCAGGACCGCGCCGTCGTCCGTGGCCCGCCACTGCAGCGAGGCGAAGCGGTCCCCGTCCCGTGCGGCCAGTTGACGGCAGGCCAGTTCCTGTTCGGCGCTGAGCACGCTGACGCCCAGTCGGGCGCTGCCGCTGAGCAGCGGCCAGGTGGTCGAGCTGTGCGCGACGCAGACCGAGACCAGCGGTGGGTCCAGTGAGACCGAGGTGAACGAGCTGGCGGCGAGGCCGACCGGGCTTCCGTCGACCAGTGCGGCGATCGCGGTGACGCCGGTCGGGAAGGCGCCGAAGACGCGGCGCAGTTCGGCGGGGTGCAGGGCCACGTCGGTCTGGGCCTGGGCCTGTTCCACGGTTCTCCTCCGAAGCAGGGTGTCTGTTGCTGTAATCGTCATGACCGGCGCGCCCATTCCTCGGCGAGCAGCCGGTAGGAGGCGACCCGGTCGGCGTGGCCGTGGGTGATGGTGGTGATCACGAGCTCGTCGGCGCCGGTGGCGTCGCGGAGGATCTCCAGCTGGTCGGCGACCTGGTGCGGCGATCCGGCGAACTGGGTCTCCACCCGGTCCTGGACCAGCGTCCGGTCCTGCTCGCTCCAGACGTGCGCACGGGCCTCGTCGGGGGTGGGGAACTGGATCGCGCCCTCGCCGCTGCGGATGCTGCGCACCCACAGGCCGTAGCCGGTGGCCAACTCCCGTGCGGTGGCCTCGTCCTCGGCCACCACGACGTCGGCGGAGACGCTGACGTAGGGGCGGTCGAGCACGGCGGAGGGACGGAACGCGGCCCGGTAGCCCTCGGCGGCCTCGACCACGGTGGCCGGGCTGACGTGGTAGTTGGCGGCGAAGCGCAGTCCGTTGGCGCCGGCGACCTCCGCGCTGGTGCCGCCGCTGCTGCCGAGGATCCAGACCTGGAGGTCCGCGCCCTCGCCGGGCACCACATGGGCCTCCACGCCGTCGGCGGTGCGGTAACTGCCTTCGATCAGCGCGAGGATGTCGTCGACCTGCTCGGTGTAGTCCTGCGCCTCCGCGTTCGGCTGCTGCAGCAGCTTCTTGTGCAGCGCGAAGCGCGGGGAGCCCAGCAGCTGCCGGAAGTCGAACTTCGCGGGGATGCGCAGCCCGTTGGAGGTGTAGCCGTCGACCACCGCGGTGCCGCCGACCAGCGCGGGTTCGCGGACCGGCGGGACCGGCCCGCCGCCGGAGCGGCCCAGGCCGAGGTCGAACCGGCCCGGGTGCAGTGCGTCGAGCAGGCCGAACTCCTCCACGGTGGCCAGCGCGGTGCGATGGCCCAGCTGGACCGCGCCTGCGCCCAGCCGGATCCGGGAGGTTGCGGCGGCGGTCAGTGCCAGCACGACGGCGGGCGAGGTCCCGGCGACGCCGGGGTTGAGATGGTGTTCGGCGAACCAGTAGCGGCTGTAGCCGAAGCGTTCGGTCTGCCGGGCCAGGTCGATGCTGTTGTGCAGCGCCTGCCTGGCGGTGGAACCGGAGCTGATCGGGACCAGGTCCAGGACGGCGAGCGGAGTGGGGGACACGGTCAGACTCCTTCGGGGGCTGCGATGGGGACCGGGGCGGTGACCGGGGCCCAGGCCCAGGCCCAGGGCGGGTCGGGGATGGACTGGCGCAGCACCGGTGCGATGTCGGACTGGAACAGCTCCAGCGAGTCCCGGTGCTGAGCGTCCGTCAGCCCGCCCGCCTCGGCGTGCAGATGGAGCACGCTGTGGCCGAACTGCTCGTGGTAGCGGTGCACCTTGTCGACGATCTGCTGCGGGCTGCCGATCAGGGCGGAGCTGCGCTCGACGAAGTCCTCCAGGGTGGGGAACACCGGCTCGACGCCGAGCCGCTTCTGGAAGCCCAGGTAGCCCTCGAAGACCCGGCGGTAGTCGGCGAGCGCCTGCTGCGAGGTCGGCGCGGCGTAGAAGCCGGCCGTTCCGGCGCCGACGGCGGCGAGGGCCGGGTCGTGGCCGTAGTGCTCCCAGCGTTCGCGGTAGTAGCGGACCAGTTCGGCGTAGGGCTCGATGGGGTTGGTGACATTGGCGGAGAACAGCGGGTCGCCGTAGCGGGCGGCGAGGTCGACGGACTCCCGGCTGGTGGCGCTGCCGTGCCAGACCCGGACCGGCTGCTGGAACGGCCGCGGCCAGACCTCCGCGTCCATGAGTTCCGGGCGGAACTTCGGGGAGGCGGTGACCTTGTCGTTGCGCCAGATCTGCCGGAACAGTTCGTAGGACTCGGCGTTGCGGTCCCATTGGTCCTCGGGGGTGACCTGGAACAGCTCGCGCTGGGCGGCGCCGTTGCCCTTGCCGATGATCAGTTCCAGTCGGCCGCCGGACAGGTGGTCCAGGGTGGCGTAGTCCTCGTAGGCGCGCACCGGGTCGAGCAGGCTGAGCGTGGTCACCGCGGTGAACAGCCGGATCCGCTGGGTCAGCGCGGCGACATGGCTGAGCACGACCGGCGGGGAGGAGGAGATGAAGGGACGCTCGTGCCGCTCGCCGACGCCGAAGCCGTCGAAGCCGAGCTCCTCGGCGAGCAGCGCACTGTCGACCACCTGGCGGAAGCGCTCCTGGGTCGACGGCTGCAGGCCGGTGACCGGGTCGGGGGAGTGGACGATCAGGGTGATGGTGATGAACTTCACGACGCGGCCCTCTCCTCAGCCCGGTTCTCGTTCTCGTCCCGGGTCCGGTTCCTCGGTGCGGCCAGGCCGAGGTGGTCGCGCAGGGTGGTGCCCACGTACTCGGTGCGGAACACCCCGCGCTCCTGGAGCAGCGGGACGACGGTGTCGGCGAACTCGTCGATGCCGCCCGGGGTCAGGTGCGGGGCGAGGATGAAGCCGTCGCTGGCGTCGGTCTGCACGAACTCGTTGAGCGCCTCGGCGACCTTCGCCGGTGTGCCGATGAAGGACTGACGCCCCGTCACCTCGATGATCACCTCACGGGTGGAGAGGTTCTTCGCCGCGGCGAGTTCCCGCCACTGCCGGGCGACCTCCAGCGGGTCACGGTTCATCCGGACGCTGGCCCGGCCCTTGGCGATGGTGTTCTCGCCCACCAGCGGGTCGATCTCGGGCAGCGGGCCGTCCGGGTCGTGGTCGCTTAGGTCGCGGTTCCAGAGCTGCTCCAGGAACTTGATCGCGGTCTGGCCGCTGACCTGCTGACGGCGGATCAGCGCGGCCTTCTCCTGGGCGTCGGCGTCGGTGTCGCCCAGGACGAAGGTGGCCGCGGGCAGGATCAGCAGCTCGTCGCGGCTGCGCCCATAGCGGGCCAGCCGGTCCTTGACGTCGGTGTAGAAGGCGCGTCCCGCTTCCAGCGTGCCGTAGCGGCTGAAGATGGCGTCGGCGGAGGAGGCGGCGAATTCGCGGCCCTCCTCTGAGTCGCCGGCCTGGAAGATCACCGGCCGTCCCTGCGGGCTGCGCGGGACGTTGAACTGTCCGGCGATGTCGAACTGGCTGACCCGGTGCTGGAACCGGCCGACGTCCGGGTCGGCCAGGAAGGCGCCGGACTCCTTGTCGGCGACGATCTCGTCGCCGCGCCAGGAGTCGAAGAGGACCTGAGCGGCCGTCAGGAACTGCTTGGCGCGCTCGTAGCGGTCCTCCTCGGCGAGGAAGCCGCCGCGGCGGAAGTTCTGCCCGGTGAACTCGTCCCAGGAGGTGACCACGTTCCAGGCGGCGCGGCCCGCGGACAGGTGGTCCAGCGAGGCGAACTGCCGGGCCACCTCATAGGGCTCGTTGAAGGTGGAGTTGATGGTGCCGGCCAGCCCGAGCCGGTCGGTGACCGCGGCCAGCGCGGCCAGGATCGTGAAGGTGTCCGGGCGGCCGACGACGTCCAGGTCGTAGATCTGGCTGCCCTGCTCGCGCAGCCGCAGGCCCTCGGCGAGGAAGAGGAAGTCGAACTTGGCGCGCTCCGCCGTGCGGGCCAGATGGACGAAGGAGCTGAAGTCGATCTGGCTTCCGGCGGCCGGATCGCTCCACACCGTGGTGTTGTTCACGCCGGGGAAGTGGGCGGCGAGGTGGATCTGCTTGAGAGGCTTGCTCATGCGACTGGCGTCCTTAGGTCTCGGTGGGGGAACAAGCGCTCAGACAGAGGCGGCGGCGGATGCGGAGTTGGAAGCAGCGGCTGCGTAGCGGCTCTCCGGGCGGGGCAGGCCGAGCAGCCCGCGCAGGGTGTCCGCCTCGTAGCCGGTGCGGAACGCTCCCCGGCGCTGCAGCTCCGGGACCAGTCGGCGGGTGATCTGCTCCAGGTCGTACGGGAGGGTGGCGGGGCGCAGCCGGAACCCGGTCAGCCCGGCCCGTTGCCACTCCAGCAGCAGGTCGGCGAGGTCGGCGGCGGTGCCAGTGAAGACCTCGGCGTCGCTGCTGAGGGCGGTGCCGGCCAGCTCGTCCAGCCGGTCCCGGCGGGCGGCGGCTGCGCCCGGGGTGTCGTCGAGGAAGACCAGCAGGTCGCCGAAGATGTGCACGGTCTGGTCGGAGCGCCCGGCGGCGGACTGCTCCGCGCGGATCTCGCCGACAATGGCTCGGGCGTCGTCCGCGTCGTGCGGGGTGATGAAGCCGAGGTCGGTGGAGCGGGCGACCAGCCGGTAGGGGATGCTCTGGTGCGCCAGCGCGGTCACCAGCGGCTGGCCCTGCGGCGGGCGCGGGGTGATCGAGGGCCCCTTCACGCTGAAGGCCGTGCCCTCGAAGTCGATGTAGTGCAGCTTCTCGCGGTCGACGAAGCGGCCGGTGGCGACGTCGCGGATCTCCGCGTCGTCCTCCCAGCTGTCCCAGAGTCGCCGCAGCACCTCGACATACTCGGCCGCCTCGTCGAACAGTTCGGCGACCTGGGTCTGGACCTCCGGCCGCTGGAGGTCGGCGAGAGTGAAGCGCGGCAGGGTCCGGCGGCCGAAGAGCTCGGCCTCGTGCGGGCGTCCCGACACCTGCACGCGTACCCCGCCGCGTCCGCTGCTGACAAAGTCCAGGGTGGCAATGGCCTTGGAGATGTGGAACGGCTCGGTGTGGGTGACCGTCGCCGTCGGCACCAGCCCGATGTGCCGGCTGAGCGGGGCGATCCGGGCGGCGGTCAGCACCGCGTCCAGCCGCCCGCGCACCTGGTCGGTGCGCCGGTCCGGCTCGAAGGCGGCCGACGACTGCAGGCCGAGGGAGTCCTCGATGGTGACGAAGTCCAGCAGTCCGCGCTCGGCCTCGGCGACCAGGTCCGCCCAGTACGCCGCGGTGAAGAGACCCTCGGGCCGGGCGTCGGGCAGCCGCCAGGCCGCGGGGTGCCAGCCGGTGCCGTCGAGGGCTACCGCCAGGTGGAGGGCAGATTCCGGGTGAGACATGGGGGGTCGCTTCCTGCTCGGATGGGTGCCCGGGTGCGGCGGGCATGCCGAAGGGAACCCGCGCCGGGCGGGCCCGGGGCGGAGTCGGCGGGAGGGAGGTGCTTCAGCGGGAGGGATGCTTCGGCGCGAAGGACGATGCTTCGGGGTGGCGGCGCCGGGACGTACGGCGACGTACGGCGGCCGCGCGCCGGCTCGTCGAGCCGGGTGGTGCTCAGGCGGCCGGACAGAGGGCGCTGGCGATGCGCTGAAGATCGATATGGCGACGCGAGTACGTGCCCACTGGTCGACGCACTGCTCACACCTCCGGTTCAGCTTGCGCGCTTACAGGACTGCGCCGTCCTGTCGGGTCGTCACCTGGAGCACCCCGCCGCGTCGGAGGGTTGCTGGTCAGCCAGCCAGGGCTTGTTGCTGACGCTCGTAACCTGCTCACACGCTAACTCCGGATGGGTGCCGAACACAATCCCCACTGATCGACTGGGGATCGCGCAGGCCGTCCGGGGCCCTGCCGAATCTCTATCGAACAGATAGGCATTGTCTAAAGCAGCCGGACGGGTTACGGTGTTCCCTGGTTATGAGCGTCAGCGTCAAGCCCTGGCTTGCTGACCGGCAACCCTCCGACGCGGCGGGGTGCTCCAGGTGACGACCCGACGGGACGCCCCAGTCCTGTAAGCGCGAGATCGAAAGCGGAGGTGAGAGCAGTGCGTCGGCCAGCCGGTACGTACTCGCGTCGCCACGTCGATCTGCTGCGGGTGAGCAGTGCCCTGTGTCCGTGTCCGGGGACGTCCGCGGTCTGCTGACCCCGCACGCCTTCTCGCCTCCCTCCTCGGCACCTGTCGCCCCCCTTCACGCCGTCTCGCCGTGCCCGCACGGCGCGATGCCGCGTCCTCACGGGACGGAAATCACACCCCCATGAGCAGTCCGGACACCTCCGCGCGCACCGCTGTCGCGCCAGAGCCTCCCCCTCCGGGGAGCATCGACCAGCCCGCCGCCGACCACCCCACCACTGACCGCCCCGCCGCCGACCGCCCACTGCACGAGCGCCCCGAGGACGGACAGCTGCTCGCCGCGAGGCTCGTCCCGCTGCGCCGCCCCGGCCAGTGGGTCTCCGCGCTCGCCCTCCTCGTCCTGCTGGCGATGCTCGTGCACACCCTGCTGACCAACAAGCGGTTCCAGTGGGACGTGGTCGGCAGCTACTTCCTCAACGGGTCGATCGTGAACGGCCTGGTCCTGACGCTGTGGCTGACCGCGGCGGTCATGTCGACCGGCTATCTGCTCGCCATCGGGGTCGCCGCCATGCGGCTGTCCGGCAACCCGGTGCTGCGCTCGCTGAGTTTCGGTTTCGTCTGGCTGGTGCGCTCGGTGCCACCGCTGGTCCAGCTGCTCTTCTGGTACGAACTCGCGTCGCTGTACCCGCAGTTGTCGCTGGGGATCCCGTTCGGGCACGAGTTCGTGACGGTGCGGACCGCGCACCTGTTCAGCGGCATTCTCGCCGCCTACGTCGGGCTCACCCTGGATGTGGCGGCCTTCGCCTCCGAGATCGTCAGGGGCGGCATCCTGTCCGTGGAGCACGGTCAGACCGAGGCCGCTGAGGCGCTGGGCCTGGGCCGGGCCAGGATCTTCCGCAGGATCGTGCTGCCGCAGGCGATGCCGGCGATCATTCCGGCCTCCGGCAACCTGCTGATCGGCATGCTGAAGGCGACCTCCATCGTCAGCGTGATCGCGGTGCAGGACCTGCTCTACTCGTCCGAACTCATCTACAACCAGAACTACTTGATCATCCCGCTGCTGCTGGTCGCGACCCTCTGGTACATCATCCTCACCACGCTGCTCTCGATCGGACAGTTCTTCGTCGAGCGCCGCTACGCCCGCGGCAGCAACCGCCGCGGCGGCAGCGGCGCCGGATTCTGGCAGCTGTTCCGCGGCAACGTCCCGCTGTTCGGTGCGAACGGCCGCAGCGGACGCGAACTGGCGGGCCTGTCATGAGTACGGACGAGCAGCAGACCCTGGCGGCCCCGTCGCCGGTGGCCCCCCTGGTCCGCATCCGCGGACTGCGCAAGAGCTTCGGCGCGAACCTGGTCCTGGACGGCATCGACCTGGACGTGCGGGAGGGAGAGGTGACCGTGCTTCTGGGGCCCTCGGGCTCGGGCAAGTCCACCCTGCTGCGCAGCATCAACCACCTGGAGAAGCCCGACGCCGGCTTCGTCGAGGTGGGCGGCGAGATCGTGGGCTACCGCCACCACGGCAGCAGGCTGCACGAGTTGGGGCATCGGACGATCACCAGGCAGCGGGCCGCGGTCGGCATGGTGTTCCAGCAGTTCAACCTGTTCCCGCATCTGACCGTGCTGGACAACATCACCGAGGCCCCGGTCGCCGTCCGGAGCCTCACCAGGAAGTCGGCCGCGCTGCAGGCGAGGGAACTGCTGGAGCGGGTGGGACTGGGCGGGCGCGAGAGCGCCTACCCCCGGCAGCTGTCCGGGGGTCAGCAGCAGCGGGTGGCGATCGCCCGCGCCCTGGCCATGGAGCCGAAGCTGCTGCTGTTCGACGAGCCGACCAGCGCGCTGGACCCCGAACTCGTCGGCGAGGTACTGGCGGTGATGAAGGACCTCGCTCTGAGCGGAATGACCATGATCGTGGTCACCCATGAGATCGGCTTCGCCAGGGAGGTCGCCGACTCCGTCGTCTTCCTCGACGGCGGACGGATCATCGAGTCCGGCGCCCCCGCAGACGTCCTCGCCAACCCCAGCCACGACCGGGCCCGTGCCTTCCTCGCCGCGGTCCTGTAGCGGCGCGCTGCTCTAGCAGCAGGCCCCCAACGCCCTTACTACGGCACCTCCTTGCCTTCTTCCCGGCCGTTTCGACCTCCCGAAAGGATCCACCGTGACGATGCGTCATCTCCCACGCAACGCCGTCGCCGCCATCACGGCCTCTGCCGCCCTCGCCCTGCTCACCGCCTGCGGATCGAGCTCCGGCACGACGGTGACCCCTGCCGCGGGCGCATCGTCGAGCGGCTCCACCCAGGCGTCGTCGACGGCGATACCCACCCAGGACGTGGTCTCCTCGATCCAGGCCGACCCCGCGCTGAAGGCGGAACTCCCGGCAGCGGTCCGCAGCAGCGGCTCGCTCACGCTGGGCAGCGTCAAGGTGGTGGGAACCTCGGGTCTTCCGCACGGCGGCCAGACCCCGGACGGCAAGGTCGTCGGTCTGGACGTCGACCTGCGTGATGCGGTCGCCAAGGTGCTGGGCATCAGCTGGGACGTGCAGTACGGCACCTTCCCCACGATCATCCCCGGTGTACAGAACGGGAAGTACGACGTCGGCATGTCCAACTTCGGTGCCACCAAGGCCCGGGAGAAGGTCGTCGACTTCACCACCTATCTGAAGGACGGTCAGTCCTTCCTCGGCGCCGCCGGACTGAAGATCGACAGCGCCACCAGCATCACCGACCTCTGCGGGTACAACGTCGCGACGAGCCCGGGGACGACCTTCCAGCAGCTCCTCACCGATGGCGCGTCCAAGTGCGCCGCAGCCGGTAAGAGCCCCTACAAGGTGCAGTACTTCGCCGACACCGCGCCGATCTTCCTCGGCCTGGCCAACGGGAAGATCGACATCGAGTTCGGGCCCACCCTGGCGCTGAAGTACGACGCGGCGCACATCCCCGGCACCAAGTACCTCGGCCGGGTCGGCACCACCCCGGTCGGCTTCGTCACCGCCAAGGGTTCGCCGCTGGCCAAGGTGCTCAGCGACGCGGTCAACAAGCTCATCGCCACCGGCGACTACACCAAGATCTTCGCCAAGTGGGGGGTGCCGGACACCGGCGTCACCAGCTCGGTCGTCAACCCGCCCACCACCTTCTGAATCGGGAGGAACCCTCCGATGACCGAGCAGTCCCTCCCCGCCCCGTCGCTCGCGGTCGCCGACAGACCGCCGGGCGAGGCCCCCGCACCGGCGTCCGACGCGCCGGCCGCCGCACCCCTGTCCCGGCAGCGGGTCATCCCGCTGCGGCATCCAGGACGCTGGATCGCGACCGTCGTGGTCCTGGTCCTGGTCGCCCAGCTCGCGCACGGGCTGATCACCAACCCGTTCTACCAGTGGGACCGCTTCCAGTACTGGTTCGCCCGGCCGGTGATCCTGCAGGGCCTGCTGATCACCCTGGAGGTCGCCGCGCTGAGCGCGGTGCTCGGCCTGGTCGGCGGCATCGTGCTGGCACTGGCGAGGCAGTCCAAGAACCCGATCCTCCGCGCCGTCAGCTGGACCTACATCTGGCTGTTCCGCTCGGTCCCGCTGATCGTCGTGCTGCTGGTGCTCTACAACTTCAGTGCGCTCTACAAGACGCTCAGTCTCGGGGTGCCCTTCGGCCCCGGCTTCGTCCACTTCAACGAGTCGGCGCTGGCCACCGACATGGTGGTGGCGACGCTCGGCCTCAGCCTCAACGAGGCCGCCTACGCCGCCGAGGTGGTCCGGGCCGGCATCCTCTCCGTCGACCAGGGACAGCACGAGGCGGCCGCCGCACTCGGGCTGCCGAAGGTCTACCAGTTCCGGCGCATCGTCCTGCCGCAGGCGCTGCGGGCCATCGTCCCGGCCTACGTCAACCAGCTCATCGGGCTGATCAAGGGCACCTCGTTGGTGTTCTACGTCTCGCTGCTCGACCTGTTCGGCGAGGTCCAGAACATGGGCAGCACCTACCCCGGCGACGTGGTCCCGCTGCTGCTGGTGGCCACCGTCTGGTACGTGATCCTGACCAGCGTCGTCTCCGTCGTGCAGTTCTACGTGGAGCGCCACTACTCGCGCGGCGCGCTCCGCACCGTCCCGCCGACGCCCCTGCAGAAGCTTCGAGCGAGCCTGCGACAGCTGCGCGAACGCGCCGACTTCGGAAGAACGGTGAACTCATGAGCGGCACCACCACCTCGGCGACTGCCCTGGCCACCACGGCCGCCGCCGTCGAGGTCCGCGGCGCGCACAAGTGGTACGGGACCAACCGAGTGCTGGACGGAGTGGACCTCACCGTCCAGCCCGGACAGGTCGCGGTGATCCTCGGCCCGTCCGGATCGGGGAAGTCCACCCTGCTGCGGGCTATCAACCACCTGGAGCAGCTCGACATCGGGCACGTCAGCGTCAACGGCGAGCTGATCGGCGTCCGCCGGCACGGCGATCGGCTCAAGGAGCTGGGCGAACGGGCGATCCTCGCCCAGCGCGCCGGGATCGGCTTCGTGTTCCAGGGCTTCAACCTCTTCCCGCACCTGACCGCGCTGGAGAACGTCGCCGCCGCGCCGGTGGCGACCGGCCGGGCCACCAAGGAGGAGGCGCGTGCGACCGCGCTCGAGCTGCTCGCCCGGGTGGGTCTCGGCGACAAGGCGGACGCCTACCCGCGCCAGCTGTCCGGCGGTCAGCAGCAGCGGTTCGCCATCGCCCGGGCGCTCGCGCAGAAGCCCGGCCTGATCCTGTTCGACGAACCGACCTCGGCGCTCGACCCGGAGCTGGTCGGCGAGGTGCTGGCCGTCATCAAGGACCTGGCAGGCAGCGGCACCACCCTGATCGTGGTCACCCATGAGATCGGCTTCGCCCGCGAGGTCGCCGACCTGGTCGTCTTCCTCGACGGCGGCCATGTCCTCGAACAGGGGACCCCGGCGGAGGTGCTGGACAACCCGCAGCACCCGCGCACTCGGGAGTTCCTCAGCAAGGTCCTCTGACCACCCTCCCGTCCCACCCTTTCTCACACTCCCATCCGCAAGCACAGCACCAAGAATCCCCAGGAGAACCATGTCCAGCGCCGTGTCCAGACGAGTCCGCCTCATCCCCGCCACCGCCGCTCTGAGCGCCCTCGCCATCGGGCTGACCGCCTGCGGGAGCAGCACCACCGCCAAGACGGTGACCGCGGCCGCAGGCGCTTCCGCGCCGGCCGGCAGCACCGTGGTCGCTGTCGGCGCGCTCTCGAACGGGGCCGCGACCGAGGTCGACCTCACCGTCCCCCAGGTCGACTCGATCCGGGCCGAGCTGCCCGCGTCGGTGCGCGACAGCGGCCAGCTCACCATCGGTCTCGGCCTGCTTCCCGCGGGATCCGCGCCGCTCGGCTACACCGGCTCCGACCAGAAGACCCTCACCGGCTCCGAGCCCGACATCGGCCGGCTGGTCGCGGCGGTCCTCGGGCTCAAGCCAGTGCTGTCCAACGCGACCTGGGACAACCTCTTCGTCGGCATCGACAGCAGCAAGAACGACGTGGGCTTCTCCAACATCACCGACACCGAGCAGCGCAAGACCAAGTACGACTTCGCCAGCTACCGCCAGGACAACCTCGGCTTCGAGGTCCTCAAGAGCAGCACCTGGAACTTCGACGGTACGGCGGAGAGCCTGGCCGGGAAGACCGTCGCGGTGGGCGCGGGCACCAACCAGGAGAAGATCCTGGAGAAGTGGCAGTCCTCGCTCAAGGCTGAGGGCAAGACCCTCACCATCAAGTACTACCCCGACGGCAACAGCACGTACCTCGCCCTGGACTCGGGCAAGATCGACGCCTACTTCGAGCCCAACCCGGAACTCGCCTACCACATCACCCAGACCGCGAAGACGTCCAATGCGACCCGCAGCGCCGGCAAGTTCTCCGGCGCCGGCGCCAGCCTCCAGGGGCTGATCGCCGCCACCACCAAGAAGGGCGACGGCCTGGCCAAGCCGCTCGCCGACGCCATCAACTACCTCATCAAGAGCGGCGACTACGCCAAGTGGCTGGCCGCCTGGAACCTCTCCAACGAGGCCGTCCCCACCTCCCAGGTCAACCCGCCCGGCCTCCCTCTCACCAACTCCTGACGTTCCGTCAAACCCGCCGCCCCTCCGCACTCGCAGAGGGGCGGCAAGTCCTGTTCCGGACCAACTCCCGCCACCCGGCGCGGACCTCACCGTGCTCGCGTCAGCGCCCACAGGGCGGCAGACAGAGAGCCGGCCACGAATACGGCGGCGCAGAAGCCGAGCAGCGTCGCGCCCAGTACGTCTCGGGGTACATCTGCGAGGACCGCGCGCTGCGGCTCGGATCCCGTCGGACCCACAGTATCGAACGTCCACGGGCGCGCCAGGAGCGAACCTGTCCACGCTTCGTGGACAACGGTGGAGACGGCGTTCGGGGGTGCAGCCGGACACTTGGCGATGTGGAGCGCACGCGCGGGGTGGGTGCGGGGACGCTCCACGGTTGCAACGGCAGCGTGTGGTGGGGCGAGTGGCCCGCCGTCTCCCGGGCTCGCGCCCGGAAAGAAGCGGATTCGCCGCGCGACAAGGGCCGGGGGCGGCCTGGGTCCGGCGCGAAGCGCTCGCCGGGGGCGCGGGGCGGGGCGAGTTCACCGATTTGGGGTCACTCGACCTACTTTTGGGTCACTCTTTCGATGCCATATCGAACATAGCGGGCAGAAATCGTCGGACGAGTGACCCCAAAGTAGGTCGAGTGACCCCAAAACTGTGTGCATCGGGCGAACCGGGGTCACTTTTGGGACAAGGTGACACTTGATCTTGCCGTTATGCCCGATTAATCCCGAGATTCGTGTACCAAAAGTGACCCGGTGTACGAAAAGTGACACCGGTTCAGCCGAGACGCACGGGAGGAACGTTTCTGCAGCCCTGGCACCGGCGCGCACCCGGCAACGCACGCCCCGCCTCCCGCCCCGCTCCTCGTGGTTGCCGCGAGGCGGAGCCGAGCCACCCCGGCCCGGGAACGACCGGCGTGCCCCACGGAGGCGACGGCGGATCACCGGGAGCAATCGCGCACGTCAGAGGCGGCGTCGGGACGGGGGCTCGGTCGCGCGACGGACCCCGGGGCGGCAGGTCCGGGCGGCGCGGTTCGGGGGTCGCGGCGGAACAGGGCCGTCCAGAGGAAGGGTTCGCCGAAGAGGGGGGACTCGGGGGGTTCGTCGTGCATGCGGCGCAGTTCCACCTCCGTCAGGTCGGAGAAGATTCGGCGCAGGGATGCCGGGGTGTAGGCGAGGCCGCCGTGGAGGCGGGAGTCGCGGTAGAAGTCCGCGTCGGGGAGCTCGGAGCCCATCGCGCCGGAGGCGAAGCAGCTGAGGGCCAAGTGGCCGCCCGGGGCGAGGACGCGGGCGAGGAGGTCGAGGTAGCTGATCCGGCGATGCGGGGGCAGGTGGTGGAAGCAGCCCGAGTCGCAGATCAGGTCGTAGGGGCCGGTGAATTCGGCGGTGGTGAGTGCGAAGGCGTCGTCGCAGCGGAACCGGACGTCGGCGTCCGTCCCGGACTCGCGGGCCCGTTCCTCGGCCCAGGCTATGGCGGCGGGGGAGAGGTCGACGGCGTCCACTCGGAAACCGCGTGAGGCCAGGTACAGGGCGTTCCGGCCCGGGCCGCACCCCAGGTCCAGGGGCCGGTCGGGGGAAATCAGGCCACGGTCCAGGTAGGAGACCAGGCTTTCGTCCGGCTTGGCGACGAAGAACGGGATCGGCCTGGAGCGGTCCGCGTAGAAGCTGTCCCACCAGGCACCGCCGTGGGCCGGCGTCCAGCGGTCCGCCTCGGGGGCGAACAGGTCGTCCAGGAGTCTGAGTACGTCTTCGACCCTGCGTATGTTCCAGTCCATCCGGCCCCCTTCGGCGATGGCCGGATCCTAGGGCTGATGACGATGAAAGGCCAGGTCAGTGGGCGTGGCTGACGGCGTGCGAGCTCGCTGAACGGGTGGGGGAGGGGTAGGGGGCAGGGCGGGTCCGGACTGTGCGTACGACATCGCGCGGGCCCCCGTCCAGAGCCGTCAAGAGGCCATTCCCGGCCGGGCCAGCCGAAGTTTTTTCGCGGATTTCAGCGAGGGAGCCAGGCGTCCGGGGCGGCGGCCATTCTGCGGACGTGGGCCGGGAGCTTGCCGCTGAGGACCTGGGCGAGGGTGGTCTCGTCGAGGACGCGGCGGAGGCTGGCGCGGGCGGCGACCCAGACCTCGGGGAGGTGTTCGGCGGCGCCGGCGTAGGCGGTCTCGTGCGGGCGCAGGCCGCGGACCTCGGCGAGGGGGCCGTCGACCGCGCGGATGACCGATCCCAGGGTGATCTCGGTGGCGGGCTTCGCCAGCGTGTACCCGCCCTCGGCGCCGCGGTGGCTGCAGACCAGATCGGCGTGGCGGAGTTCGACCAGGATGGTCTCGACGAACTTCCGGGGCAGCCCCTGATGGTCGATCAGGACGTTGGCCTTGACCACCTCGGGGCCGTGCGCGGCCAGCTCGAGCATCGCCCGTACCGCATAGTCCGCCTTGGCCGAAATCTGCACGCTTGATGCTAACAGCGGTGGTGCCGCCGGGGACGGTTCCCGTCGTTGCGCGCGCGGGTCCGTCGATGCTGTAATACATTTGCTTGCAAAGCAAAGATAGTAGAAGGGAGTCGACATGGGCATGGGCTGGAACGAGCAGATCATCCGGGAGTTCCGGGAGAACAACGGCCGGGTGGGCGGCATGTTCGAAGGGGTCCCGCTGGTGCTGATCACCACGGCCGGTGCGAGGAGCGGGAGGCCGCACACGACTCCGGTCGTGTGTCTGCGGGACAGCGGCCGGGTCGTGGTCTTCGGTTCGAACATGGGGAAGGACCGGCATCCGGACTGGTACCGCAACATCCTCGGCACCGCGCAGGTCACCATGGAGACCGGTACGGCGGAGGGTCGGGTGAAGTCGTTCTCCACCCGCGCCGTCGTCCTGGAGGGCGAGGAGCGGGACCGGTTGTGGGAGCAGCAGTGCTCCCTGGACCCGGCCTTTCGCGCGTACCAGGAGAAGACCGCGCGACAGATCCCCGTGATCGCCCTGCACCCCCTCGACCTGTCGGCGGACCCGTCGCGGAACCGGCTGATCGGGGAGCAGTTGCTCGCGCACCACCGGGATCTGCGCGCCGAGCTGGCCCGGCTGCGGGCAGCGATCGACCCGGCGAAAGCGACACCAGAGGCGGAGCCCGAGGCGGCCGCGCAGCTGCGCGCCCACTGCCTGGCCTTCTGCTTCGGACTGCAGCTGCACCACACCCGCGAGGACGGCGCCTTCACGGAGTTCGAGCGGGTGTATCCGCATCTGGCTCCGGCGATCACGCGACTGCGCGCGGAGCACGCCGTCGTGGAGCAGGGGCTGAAGGAGTTCAAGGCCCTGCTGTCAGGGGCCGGGGCCGCGGGCGAATCCGACTCGGTCCGCGCGGAGCTGGAGCGGGTCGTCGCCGGTCTTGAGCAGCACTTCGCCTACGAGGAGGAGCAGCTGCTGCCCGCCCTGCGCGGTGACGTCGGATAACCTGGCGGCTCACGGCAGGACGCGCACCGGGCGCTGAGCCGGGAAGGGGCCGCTGGAGTGGCGACGGAGCCCGGCCTCGACCCCGCACCGGATCCGGGTCCCAGCACCCCGGGTCTCAGCACCGACGACGCGATTCGGGCGATGCTGTTGCTGATGCCGAGGGTCGCGGCCCGACTCAAGCGGATCCCGCTGCCGGAGCGGCTCCAGCCAATGAAGCTGGCCCCCAGGCACCTCTCGCTGCTCTCGTACCTGCTCTTCGATGGACCGATGCCGGTCAGTCAGCTCGCCGCCCGGCTCGAAGTCGCGCCCACCACGGTGAGCCTGATGGTCAGTGACCTCTCCCAGCAGGGGGTGCTGGAGCGGCGCGACGATCCGGAGGACCGGCGGCGGACCATCGTGGCCCTCACTGAGGACCCGGAGACCCGTTCCGCGATCGAGCGCTGGCTCGCCAACGGTGCCCGTGCCTGGCGGGTGGCGTTCGATCCGCTGACCCCGGCCGAGCGCGCGGTGTTCGTGCGCACCATGGAGGCCTACGAGGGCGAGTCCACCTGACCGCTCCCGCTCCCGCCCCCGCTGGGCGGAGCGGAGAGACGTCGAAGGACCCAGGCCCGGTCCTCCTCCGTCAGCGCGTCCACGACCAGCAGCTTCGGCAGCAGTTCGGGTTCGAGTGTCGCCGCGCGGAAAAGCACCGCGACGGTCACGTCATGCTCCGGGCGGTGGACGATCTCGACCGGGTCCCCGGCGCGGATCTCGCCCGGCTCGATCACGCGCAGGTACGCGCCGGGGAGCGCGGCCTGGGTGAACCGCTTGATCCAGCCCTCGCGCTGCAGCCACCCCTGGAACGTCGAGCACGGGATCCGGGCGCAGGACACCTCCAGGACGACCCGCGGCCCGATCCGCCAGCGCTCGCCGATCAGCGCGCCGTTGACGTCCACGCCGAGGGTGGTGAGGTTCTCGCCGAAGGAGCCGCCGGGCAGGGGCCGGCCCAACTCCGCCTCCCAGCCGTCGAGGTCCTCCCGGGCGTAGGCGTAGACGGCCTGGTCGGTGCCGCCGTGGTGGTCCAGGTCGTAGACGCGGTCACCGGCGAGTCCGACTGCGCCGGTGCCCTTCGGCCCCGGGGCGGTGACGGCCACCGGCCCGTCCACCGGCCGTTTGTCGATCCCGGTGGTGCCGAGGCCCTTCCAGGGGTTCTGCCGAGGCTTACCGACATTGACGGAAAGCAGTTCCATACGCGCGAGGGTACGTTCGCCGCAACGCCCCGTCGACGCATTTACACTGTCGCGATGCTCTCCGATGCCGATGTCGCCGCCCACTACGACCTGCTCAGTCCCTGGGATCCCATCCGCTTTCCCAGCGACGCCTTCTACGACGAACTGGTCCGCGGCGCGGACGCCGCCCTGGACGTCGGCTGCGGTACGGGCAACATGCTGCGGCAGGCCCGCGAGTCCGGGCACAGCGGTCGGCTCGTCGGGATCGACCCCGATCGGGCGGCGCTGGACCGGGCCCGCAGGCGCACCGACATCGAGTGGGTGCTCGGCACGGCTGCCGACGTCAGCTGGGTCGGTGAATTCGACCTGGCCACGATGGTCAGCCACGCCTTCCAGTGCCTGATCGGCGACGACGAGTTGCGCGCCTCGCTCGCGGCGGTCCGGACCGCCCTGCGCGACGGCGGGCGGTTCGCGTTCGAGACGCGCCATCCGCAGGCCCGCGCCTGGGAGGAGTGGAACGCCTCCAACGCCGAGGACTTCACCGACCCGACCGGCCGCGCCCTGCGCTCGTCGCACCACGTCGAGTCGGTCGTGGGCGACGTGGTGACCCTCACCGAGACCACCAGCGACCCGGCGGACGGCATTGTCCTGCGCGTCGACCGCACCAGCCTGCGCTTCCTGGACGTGCCGACGCTCGGCGACTTCCTGGACGGGGCCGGTTTCGCGATCGAGTCCCAGTACGGCGACTGGCACGGCGGCCCGATCACCGAAACCAGCCGCGAGATCGTCACCATCGCGCGCCGGGTCTGAAGCCGAGGGAGCGGTTAGCCGCCGGTGTTCGCGGGCGGCGCCTGGGTGGTGCAGACCAGCGGTACCCCGGTCGGCACCAGGCGCTCGACCGAGCCGGGGCGCCCATGGGTGACGGCCAGTTGAGCCGGGGTCAGGTAGCCGATGAACAGCTGCTCGCCCTTGGGCATGGCCGAGGGGGTGAAGACGAACTCGACCTTGCCGCCGCTCTGCGACTCACCCTTCATGACCCGGTCGACCCCGGGCCCTACGCCGCTGGGGTCCAGCGTCCCGGTGTCGCCCGAGCCGTGGCAGAACTCCCCGGTCTTGATGAGCACCGGGAAGCCGGCCCTGGTCAGTGCCGCCTGCAGGCCGGTGCGGTCCTCGAAGTACTTGGCCTTGTCCCAGGTCACGTGGACCGTGCCGTCCGCGTTGGTGTCCACGGTGTACGCGGCCGTGTGGATGTGCACGGCGCCGGCCGCGGAACTGCTGCCCCCGGCCGCGGGCGGCGCGGTCGAGGGGTTGCCGTAGCTGGTCACACCGAGCGCCAGCCCCGCGGCTGCCGCGGCGGCCACCGAGACCTTGGCCAGGCGCCGACGGCGCCCGCGGGCGCGGCCTGCGGCCACGATCTGTTCGACCGGGGCGCGCATGGTGACCTCGGCCAGCGACGCCTTCAGGGTGTCCAGGACCTCGGTGGTCCCGGCGGTTTCCTCGTTCATGGTCCGACCTCCGGATTGTCTGCGGTGACGAAAAGTCCGCGCAGGGTTGCGACGGCGCGTGCCAGGTGGGCGGTGACGGTCCCCGGGGCGATGCCGAGGGCCTGGGCGGTGGCTCGGGTGTCGAGATCCAGGAAGACCCGGAACGCGATCACCTCCCGCTGCCGCTGCGGGAGTGCGCGCAGCGCGGCGAGCAGGACCGGGTCCAGGCCGGGTTCGTCGACGGCGGCGACTGCTGGGCCCGCAGCGTCGTCGGCGCCGTCCCAGACGACCTCCCGGCGCCGCCGGCGCCACCAGGAGACCCTGGTGTTGAAGGCGGTCCGGACGACCCAGGCGCGCGGCGCGGGATGCTTGCGCACCACGTGCCAGGAGGTCCAGGCCCGGGTGAACGCCTCGGCGACCAGATCCTCGGCCAGCTGCCGGTCACCCACGCCGGCCAGGACCGCCCTCAGGCACACATCCCGACTGGATTCGTAGAACTCGCTGAACTCCGACTGCTTCACACCCGCTACACGCTTGGGGGCCGCTGTTCGCTTACCTGGCATACGAGATCGCTCTGGCATGATCGCTCCCGTAGTCGGTCGGATCGAGCGGGGCGAGTGGGAGGAGAGGACCAGTGCAGCACTTCACGCGTCCCGAGGGGATGCCTCCGGTGAACGGTTACAGCCACGCGGTTGCGGCGGCGGGGACGGTGGTCGCCGTCTCGGGTCAGGTGCCGTTGGACGCGGAGGGACGGGTGGTGGGGGAGGGCGACGTCGCGGCCCAGGTCCGGCAGGTGTTCCGTAATCTGCAGACGGCGCTCCGCGCGGCCGGCGCCGAGCTGGAGGATGTCGTCAAGCTCACGGTGTTCCTCACCGACATGGCCGACCTCCCGGCCTTCCGCCAGGCCCGGGACGAGTTCCTCGACCCGCAGCGCCTGCCCGCCAGCTCGCTGGTCCAGGTCGCGGGGCTGGTGCATCCGGCGTTCCGGGCTGAGATCGACGCCCTCGCGGTCATTCCGGCGGCTCCCGCAGCTTTCTGAGGGAGTGTCAGGGTCGATCAGGCGTCGGTGACGGTGCCGGCGGCCAGGCCGTGGGCGAGGGTTGCCACGGCGACGTCGACCATCTGGCGCCGGTCCCGGTCGGGGAGGCCGCGGATCGGGCCGTCCAGGAGGAGGGTGGCCAGGCCGTGCACGATGGCCCAGGCGGTGGTCTCGGCGCCGGGGCGGCGGGCCGGGGTGATCAGGCCGGCGGCGAGCATGGAGTCCAGGACGTCCACGAGGGTGCGGTAGGCGCGCTGGGTGCCGAGGTCGAACGGCTCGGTGCCGGTCTCGGGCTCGGCCATCGCGTGAGCGGTGATCTCGGAGCGGCAGAAGGCCGTACGGAACAGCCCGGGGGCGGCGAGGGCGAAGTCGACGTAGCCGTGGCCGATCGCGCTCAGCCGGGCCCGGGCCCGCTGCTGCTCGGCGCGGACAGCGGCGGGTGAGTCGGCGGAGCCGACGGCGGTGGGCGCGGTCCGGTCGGCCTCGGCGACTGCCGCGGCCAGCGCGTCGGCGAGGTCGGCCAGGGCCTCGTGCTTGACCGCGGTGAGCAGGTCGGCGTGGTTCTCGAAGTGGCGGTAGGCGGCCGTGGGGGAGACCCCGACGCGGCGGGCGGCCTCGCGCAGCACGACGGCTTCGGGGCCGCCCTCCCGGGCGAGTTCGGCTGCGGCGGCGGACAGCGCATTGCGCAGATCGCCGTGGTGGTAGCCACCGCGTGGGGGAGTCCGCTCCGGGGTCGTCCGTTCGTGCCGCACCCGACCATGGTGCCGCATGTTGACAGCGTAAGCATCCAGCGCGCTACGATGTTCACGCCGTAAACATTGACCATCGGCACACAGCCGACCGCGCGATCCCAGGGTGGGGTATCCCATGAACGGACCGTCAGTCCAACCGGACCATGCAGCGCCCGCGGAACCCGAAGAAGGACCCACGCCCGCCCGCTCGCCACGACCGGGCGGTCCGCTCGCCCGGCTCGCACGGCTCGCACACCGGCGCGCTCGCCTGCTGCTGGTGCTCTCCGTCGTCGCCCTGGTCGCCGCCGCCGCGCTCGGGGTCGGGGCCTTCGGCAAGCTGCAGAACGGCGGGTTCGACGATCCCGCCTCGCCCTCCAGCCGGGCCGCCCAGCTGCTGGACTCCCGCTTCGGCGGCACGACCGACCTGGTGCTGCTGGTCCGTGCGAGCGGCGGCGGCAGCATCGACACGCCCGCCGACGCCGCGGCCGGCCGTGCGCTCACCGCGGACCTCCGGGCCGAACCCGGGCTGACCCATCTCGCGTCCTACTGGGACTCCGGCGCCGCCACCGCCACGACCTCGGCCCTCCGCGGCGACGACGGCGCCGAGGCGCTGATCGTCGCGCACGTCGACGGCACCGAACAGCAGGCGTCCAAGACCGCCAAGGCCCTGATCAGCCGCTACACCGGCGACCACGACGGCCTCACGGTCCAGGCCGGCGGCCGTCGGGGCGTCAACAACGACGTCTCCGGCCAGGTCACCAAGGACCTGGCGCTCGCCGAGGGCATCGCCGTCCCGGTGACGCTGCTGTTGCTGGTGCTGGCCTTCGGCAGCCTGGTCGCCGCGCTGCTCCCGCTGGTCATCGGTGTGATCGCGATCCTCGGCACCTTCGCCGAGCTGGACCTGCTCGGCAGCGTGACCAGCGTCTCCGTCTTCGCGATCAACCTGACCACGGCCCTCGGCCTCGGCCTGGGCATCGACTATGCGCTGCTCCTGGTCAGCCGCTTCCGCGAGGAGCTCGCCGCCGGCCGGGAGACGTCCGAGGCGCTGGTCGCCACGGTCCGCACCGCCGGGCGCACCATCCTCTTCTCCGCCGCGACGGTCGCCACAGCGCTGGCCGCGCTGCTGCTCTTCCCACCGTTCTTCCTGCGCTCCTTCGCCTACGCCGGCATCGGCGTGGTCGCCATCGCGGCGCTCGCCGCCCTGATCGTCGTCCCGGCGCTGCTCGCGGTGCTCGGCCCGCGGGTCAACGCCGGGCGGCTGCCCTGGCCGCGCTCCACTCCGGGCGCGGCCTCACCGCGCTGGGGGCGGCTGGCCGCCGCGGTGATGCGCCGGCCGGCCCGGTGGGCACTGCCGGTGCTCGCGGTGCTGCTGCTCGGTGCCGCGCCGCTGCTCGGGGTCGGATTCGGCACCCCTGACCAGCGGGTTCTCCCCACCAGTGCACCCAGCCGACAGGTCGCGGACGCGCTCGCGGCGCACTTCCCCGGCAATGACACCACCGCGCTTCAGGTCGTCACCGACGGTCCTGTCGACGCCGCCCACCTCGACGCCTACGCCCTCACGCTGTCCCGTCTGCCCGGCGTCGGCAGCGTCACCTCCAGCGCCGGGATCTTCCACGACGGCGTACCCCTAACCGGCCGGGCGGCCCCGGCCGGTTACGGCACGCCCACCGCGCAGCGGCTCACCCTCGCGACCACCGACGACCCGCACTCGTCCGCCGCCCAGAACCTGGTGGACGCGGTACGGGCGGTCCCGGCGCCGGCGGCCGGGGTGCGCGCCTACGTCGGCGGCGACGCGGCCGTCCTGGTCGACGCCAAGCACACCATCGGCAGCCGCCTCCCCTACGCCGTCGGCCTGGTCGCGGCCACCACCTTCCTGCTGCTCTTCCTGTTCACCGGCAGCGTGCTCCAGCCGCTGCGCGCCCTGCTGCTCAACGCCATCAGCCTCAGCGCGGCGCTCGGCGCGATGGTCTGGATCTTCCAGGACGGCCACCTGGCCGGCCTGCTCGGCTTCACCGCCCAGCCGATGGACACCTCGATGACGGTGCTGATGTTCTGCGTCGCCTTCGGGCTGTCCATGGACTACGAGGTCTTCGTCACCAGCCGGATCAAGGAGATGCACGACGCCGGCGCCGGCCCCGGCGAAGCCGTCACCGAGGGCCTGTCCCGCACCGGACGGATCGTCTCCACGGCGGCGGGGCTGCTCGCCGTCAGCTTCTTCGCCTTCGGGACGAGCAGCATCAGCTTCCTGCAGATGTTCGGCATCGGCACCGGTCTGGCCATCCTGCTGGACGCGGTGCTGGTCCGCGGCGTCCTCGTCCCGGCGGTGCTGCGGCTGCTCGGCGACACGGCCTGGTACGCGCCGGGGCCGCTGCGGCGGCTGCACAACCGGATCGGGCTGGCGGAGGCGGCGGACGGCCCCGGTGACTCGCTGAGCTCCGACGACGTCAAGCGGCTCGACGCTCAGACACCGGTCGCGTAGCGCCAGAAGTCCCTCATGATCTCCGGCGGCGTCGGCGAGACCATGGCCAGTTGGGTGAACAGCAGGGCGACCGCGCCGGAGGCGGGGGTGATGTGCGCGGTCGTCCCGGTGCCGCCGACCCAGCCGTAGCGGCCGGGCACGACCCAGGGGTCGACCGGCCCGACGCCGACCGGCTGCACGTCGACCGAGCCGCCGTAGCCCCAGCCCTGGCCCTCCAGGAACAGGGCGCTCGCCTCGCGCTGGGACCGCGTCAGGTGATCGGTCGTCATCCGCCGCACCGACTGGGCCGAGAGCAGCTGCCGACCGGCCACCGTCCCCTCGGCCAGCAGCATCCGGGCGAAGGCGTACCAGTCGTCGACGGTGCTGACCAGCCCGCCGGCCCCGGAGGGGAACGCGGGCGGGCTGCTCCACTGCCCGTCGGGGACGTCGACGAGTTCCGGGGCGCCGGACTCGTCGGGCCGGTAGGAGCTGGTGAACCGGTCGAGTTCGGCGGCAGGCACCTCGAAGCCGGTGTCGGCCATCCCCAGCGGCTCGAACAGCCGCTCGGCCAGGAACTCGGGCAGCGGCCGACCCGTGACCCGGGTGACGAGCACGCCCTGGAGGTCCGAGCAGGTGTTGTAGAGCCAGGCCTCGCCCGGCTGGTGCAGCAGCGGTATTGCGGCCAGCTTCGCCAGCCACTCGTCCGGTGCCGGCACCAGCTGCGGCTGCGCAGACGCCTGGATCAGCTCGCTGAACAACCGGGCGACCGCAGGCAGGCCGAAGTCGGCGGGGAAGCCGTACCCTGCGCGGGAGCTGAGCAGGTCCTCCACGGTGATCGGCCTGGCGGCCGGGACCACGTCGTCGAGCGGGCTGCCGGGCGTGCGGACCACGGACGGCGAGGCCAGCTCGGGCAGCCAGGCCGCGATCGGGTCCTGCAGGCCGATGCGGCCGTCGTCCACCAGGGCCATCACCGCGGCGGCGACGATCGGCTTGGTGATGGAGGCGATGCGGAAGATCGAGTCCCTGGCCATCGGGGCGCTGCCCTCGACATCGACCGAGCCGACGGCCGCCACCTCGATCCGGTCGCCACGGGCCACCAGGCCCACCGCGCCGGGCACCGGGCCCTTGCCGACATGGGCTTCCAGGACGTCGTTCAGATCGCTCATGGCTCCGCCTCGTCGCTGTCGTCGCTCTCGTGGCTGTAGGACTGCCGCCGCGGCCGGGGCTCATCGGTCCGGGGCGACCCAAGTCTGCCTCAGACCCGGCACAGGTCGATCTGACGGGACGCCAGGACCGCCGCTGCGGCGTCGAGCAGGCGGCTGCGCGGCAGGTGCCCGCTCGCGACCGCGGCGACCTCCGCCGCGGCGATGGCCGAGGTCTGCGCCTGGACGCTCGGTCCGAGGTCGAACAACACCATGTCCGCTCCGGCCCGCAGCGCCTGGACGGCGGCCTGCGGCACGCTGTAGCCGGCCCCGGAGATGGCGCCCGCGCTCAGCGAGTCGGTGAGGACCAGTCCGTGGAAGTCGAGCCGTCCGCGCAGTTCGGTGCCGACGAGGGTGGGGGAGAGGCCGGCCGGCAGGGTGGTGAGGCCGGGGACGCTGTCGTTGGACATCATCACGGCGGGGGCTCCCGCGGCGATCGCGGCGCTGAACGGGGTCAGGCCGCTGCCGACCTCGGTGGTCCAGGGCACGGTGTGCGCCGGGGCGAAGTCGGAGTTGACCGTGGAGCCGCCGAGCCCGGGGAAGTGCTTCAGCACGGGGATGACTCCGGCGGAGCGCAGGCCCTGCATGAAGGCCACGGTGTCCCGGGCCGCCACTGCGGGGTCCCCGCTGAAGGAGCGCAGGCCGTCCGGGTCCCCGGAGCCGGGCACGACCTGCTTGCCGTCGACGTCGGCCACCGGGGCCAGGTCCATGTTCACCTGGGCGGCCGCCATCCTCGCGCCGACCTGCGCGGCCGCCTGGCGGATCCGGTCGGCTGTCCAGTGCGCTCCCATCCAGCCCGGCCAGGGCAGCGAGCCGACCAGGTTGTCCATCCGCTGGACGGCGCCGCCCTCCTCGTCGGTCATCACCAGCAGCCCGAGACGGCCGGGGACGTGGGTCTTCAGCGCGGTGAGGTCGGCGCCCAGCCGGGACGGGGCCGAGGAGCCGAACAGCAGGACGCCGCCGGCGCCCGCGGCCACCTCCGGGGTGACGGCGCCGACGGCGCTCTCGGACACCGGCACGGCGATCGTCAGCATGGCCAGCCGCTGGTCGGACCAGCCGGCGAGCCGTGCGGCAGTGGTGCAGCCGGCCGGGGTGGTGGCCGCCGGGGCCGCCGGAGACGACACGGCGGGCTTGGACGGCCCGGACCGGGGCTGGGGCGCGAGCGGGGACGAGGACGGGCTCCCCGACCGGCTCGGCCCGCCGGACGCCGTTGAGGACGCCCGGGAGTCCGCGCTGATGTGCTGCTTCACACTGCCGCCCGCGCCGCAGCCGGTCAGGACCAGCGCCGCACTGGCCGTGACCGCCCCGCCCCGGACCACGGCCCGGACGGCGACCAGGCGGAGGCGGGGGGAGAAGACGGACATACGGGTGGATGTGGTGCTATGCGGCATCCTTCCACGGTAACCCGGTCGGCGGACTGTGACGCCCGACACGTCGGGGGCGGGCGATGGGACGGGGGCGCCCGGCACGTCGGGGGCGGGCGATGGGACGGGGGCGCCCGGCACGCCGGGGGCGCGCGACGGGACGGTCGAGCCCCGCTCAGCGCCCCCGCTCAGCGCCCCCGATCAGTGCGCGTCGAGCAGGTCGGCCAGGGCCCGGGCGTAGCGGCCCGCGGCGGCCGGGGCGGTGGGGAGGAAGAGCTCCGGCTCGATCAGCTCCAGCTCCATCACCGCCGGACCGCCCGGCAACTGGACCAGGTCGACCCGGGCGTAGCTGGTCGCCGCCGGGGATGCGGCGAGGGCGGCCGCGGCGACGGCCAGTTCGGCGGCGTCCGGGGTGTACTGCTGCACCGACCCGCCGTGGTGCAGGTGGATGCGGTACTCGCCGGCCGCGGGGATCTTGCGCACGGCATGGCTGAACACGCCGTCGAAGAACACCAGCGAGGTCTCCCCGCGGGCGAGCACGGACTCGGCGAACGGCTGTACCAGGGCGTCGCCGACCCCGGTGAGCTCGGCCAGGTGGGCGGCGGAGGCGTCGTCGGCGGCGAGGGAGCGTAGCGCGCCGCGCGCGCCCGCCGACACGGCCGGCTTGAGCACCACCTCGTCGTCCCCGAACGCGAGGAGCACCCGGCCCCGCTCCGCGTCGGAGGCGCCCCGCGGTACCAGCCGGGTCGGCACCACCGGCACGCCGGCTGCCGCCAGCTCGACGAGGTAGCCCTTGTGGCTGTTCCAGAGCAGCACCTCGACCGGGTTGCGCAGCGTCGTCAGCCGCGCCGTCCGCTCGGCCCAGGCGGTGAACTCCTCGCTGCGGGCCCAGTAGTCCCAGGTCGTCCGCACCACGGCGAGTCCGAACCCGGCCCAGTCCAGGGGTTCGTCCCAGGGGTGGATCTCCACGGTGACGCCGAGCCGGGCCAGCTCGGCGACCAGCAGGCCGTTCTCCGGCACCTCGCGGGGCATGGTCCGACCTGTGAGCAGTGCGATATCAGCCATGTGTTCATCCTAAGGAACGATCTACCGTCCCGACCTGAGATGTTCCTTCAATTGACGCAATGTCACCTCTTTCAGTGGTGTCAGGACGTACGCTGACTTCGAGTAGCCACGACACGGTGTGGGGGTGCCCAGTGGCCGAGGACATCAGCTGGATGACGGAGGGGGCCGGGGAGCCTGCCCCCTCGGACGAACTGCACCCCGAGATCGCCCATCCTGCCCGCATCTACAACGCGCTGATCGGCGGCAAGGACAACTTCGCCGCGGACCGCCTGGTCGCCGAGCGGCTGAGCGCCGTCGTCCCGGGCGCGGTCGCCGGGGCCAAGGCCAACCGGGCCTTCCTGGGCCGGGCGGTGCGCACTGCGGCCGCCCTCGGGGTGCGCCAGTTCCTGGACATCGGCACCGGTATCCCGACGGCCGGCAACACCCATCAGATCGCCCAGGCCGCCGACCCGTCCGCGCGGGTCGCCTATGTCGACAACGACCCCATCGTGCTGGCCCACGCCCGCGCGCTGATGAGCGGACCCGGCCACGGCGCGACCAGCGTCACCCGGGCCGACCTGCGCGAGACGGAGGCGCTGCTGGCCGCCCCGGGCGTGCGCGACCTGCTGGACCTCACCCGTCCGGTCGCCCTGATGCTGGTCGCGATCCTGCACTTCATCAGCGACGACGAGGACCCGTACGGCATCGTCAAACGGCTGCTGGCCGCGCTGCCCAGCGGCAGCCTGCTGGTGCTCAGCCACGGCAGCGGCGACCTGGTCACCCCGGTCCAGGCCGAGCTCGCCGAACGCAGCTACGACCCCGCCGCCTCCGGCATCCACCTGCGGACCAGGGACGACATCACCCGCTTCTTCGACGGTCTCACCCTGCTCGACCCCGGCCTGGTCATCGCCCCCCACTGGCGCCCGGACACCCCGCCGGCCGCGGGGGACGAGCGGCTGGGGATCTACACGGGCATGGCCCGGCTCTGAGGCACGGGCACTTCAGCGCCTGGACGGGGGTCGCGCCCCTCCCGCTGAGGCCGATACCTGCCGATAGTGGTAGTGAGGACGGAGGCGGTCGCAACCGCGCCTCGACCCGCACCCCGTACCGCTCCCGGCAGACGCGCCTCGTGAAGGAGCCCCGACGATGGCCACCGAGACCTGGACCCCAGCCCGACTCCCCGACCTCTACGGCCGAACGGCCGTGGTCACCGGGGCCTCCAGCGGGCTCGGCGCGGACACCGCCCGGGCTCTGGCCGGGGCCGGGGCCCGGGTCGTGCTGGCGGTGCGCGACCCGGCGAAGGGCCGGGCGGTCGCGGCCCGGATCGACGGCGAGACCGAGGTCCGCGCCCTCGACCTGGGCGATCTGGCCTCGGTGCGCGCCTTCGCCGGAGCCTGGACCGAACCGCTGGACCTGCTGATCAACAACGCCGGGATCATGGCCGTCCCGCTGGGCCGTACCGTCGACGGCTTCGAACTGCAGATCGGCACCAACCACCTGGGCCACTTCGCGCTGACCAATCTGCTGCTGCCGCACATCCGCGGACGGGTCGTCACGGTCTCCTCGGGGCTGGCCCGGAGGGGGCGGATCGACCTGGACGACCTCAACTGGGAGCGCCGCAGCTACCGGCCCTGGCAGGCGTACAGCCAGTCCAAGCTCGCCAATCTGCTGTTCACCCTGGAGCTCCAGCGCCGGCTGGGGGCCGCCCACAGCGAGGTGCGGGCCATGAGCGCGCATCCCGGCGTCGCCGCCACCGGGCTGACCCGGTCCGTGGGACGGCTGCGGTCGGGCATCGTCGGCCTGGGCACCCGTCTCGTCGGCCAGCGGAAACCGGAGTACGGCGCGCTGCCCACCCTCTACGCGGCCACCCAGGACCTGCCCGGCGGCAGCTACGTCGGACCGGGCGGCCGCAGCGGTGAGCGCCCGCGCGAGGAGGAGCCCGTCGCAGCCGGACGTGACCCGGAGGTCGCCCGCAGGCTCTGGGACCTCTCCGAGAAGCTGACCGGCGTGACGTTCCCCGGCTGAACCTGAGCGACCACGTCCGAGCGACCGCGTCCGACCGGGTGAACGGTGAAACCTGTCCGCCATGCGTACAACTCGATCGGTAGGCGCACGACATGTTGTGGCAGCTTTCCCGTAACGGGCGCAGTGCAGAGTAGTTCTCGGCGGCAGGCGCAGGAGCTAGGAGCGGCTCCCGAACTCCTGCAAGTCGCCACTGAACCGCAGCTGGCGGGTACTGTTCCACCCTCGTTCAGGGGGTTCGGACGGCGCTCGACTGCGGTGGCCCTGTGCGGCTCCCGGGTGGGGGAGCCCCAGCGCAGACCGGTAGGGTCGGCCCCGGGTGGGGGTCCGGCCCTACCGGCGTGTCCGGACCCGTCCACAGGCCCACAGCTCAGTGCTCTCAGTGCTTCACCGACCCGGGCGGGTCGGGGTGAGCAGGCCCCGGTTGTAGCCCTCGGCCACGGCGGCCGCGCGGTCGCCGACGCCGAGCTTGCCGTAGATGTTCAGCAGATGGGTCTTGACGGTGGCCTCGGTGATGAACAGCCCGGCCGCCGCCTGCCGGTTGGTCCGGCCGGCCGCCACCAGCTGCAGCACCTCCAGCTCCCGCTGGCTCAGCGGCCCGGTGTCGGGGGTGCGGAGGCGGTTCATCAGCCGGGCTGCCACCGTGGGGGAGAGCACCGCCTGACCGGCCGCCGCCGCCCTGACCGCGCGCAGCAGTTCGTCTCGCGGAGCGTCCTTGAGCAGGTAGCCGGTGGCGCCGGCCTCGATGGCGGGCAGCACGTAGCTGTCGGTGTCGTAGGTCGTCAGGACCAGGATGCGGACCGGGATGCCGCGCCGGGCCAGCTCGGTGATCGCGGTGAGGCCGTCCGTGCCGGGCATCCGGAGGTCCATCAGGACCACGTCCGGGTGCAGCTCCTGGGCCAGCCGCACCGCCTCGGCGCCGTCGCCCGCCTCGCCGAGCACCTGGAAACCGGGGTCGGCGGCGAACATCCCGATCAGGCCGTCCCGCACCACCGGATGGTCGTCCACGATCAGCAGCCGGATCGGGGGAGGGCCACCGGTCTCGGCCCCGCTCTCGGTGCCGTTCATGTTCGGACCTGGGCTCATGCCGGTACCTCCAGGGGTGCGATCGGGACGCAGGCGGAGACTCCGGTGCCCGCTCCCGGTTCCGACTCGATCTGCAGGGTTCCGTTCAGGGCCTCGATCCGCTGCCGCATGGCGACCAGGCCGAAGCCGCCGTCACGGGTTCCGGCCGGCTCGCGGTCCAGCCGGGCCGGGTCGAAGCCGGTGCCGTCGTCGCGCACGTCCAGGGCGACCTGCCGCCCGAGATAGGAGAGGGTCACCCCGACCCTGCCCGCCCGGGCGTGCTTGGCAATGTTCGACAGCGCCTCCTGCGCGGTGCGCAGCAGCGTCAGTTCGGTCTCCGGCGTCAGCGGCAGCGCCGTCCCGGTCGTGGTGACATCGGCCTTGACGCCGTTCAGCTCGGACCAGCGCTCGGCGACCTCGGCCAGCGCCCCGCTGAGCCGCGCGGTCTCCAGCGGTTCGGGCCGCAGCGCGTCCACCGAGCGCCGGGCCTCCGACAGGCTCTCCCTGGCCAGCCCGGTCGCGGCGGCGATGTGCCGGCTGCGGGCCGTCGGGTCGCCCTCGGCGTGTTCGGCGGCCTGCAGTTGGGTGATGATGCCGGCGAGCCCCTGGGCCAGCGTGTCGTGGATCTCCCTGGCCATCCGGCGGCGTTCGTCGCGGACCCCGGTCTCCCGTGCCCGCGCCAGCAGTTGGGCGTGCAGACCCTCGTTGTCGGCGAGGGTGGCCTCCAACTTGCGGTTGGCCGCGGCCAGTTCCTCGACGGCCTGCCTGCGCTGCTCCGACTGCCGGCTGCTGATCTCGTCGCTCCAGGCGAGCCCGCACATGGCCAGCACGTTCACGGCGACGATCAGGACGTGGGCGGTCACCCCCAGCGCGGTGCTGCTGGGGACGCCCGCCGCCTGCGCGGTACCGGCCAGCACCGCCACCGCGGCCACACCGGCGAGCCGTCCGGGCCAGGGCAGCAGGACGAACGCGTACGGGTAGCCGACGAGGGTGAAGATCCCGAACGAGGCGTTCCGCAGAACCAGGGCGCCCATGATCAGGACCAGCCCGGTGAAGAACAGCGCCATCATCCGGGGCTGTCCGGTCCACCGTGGATGCAGGGTGAACATCCACAGGATCCAGGCCGCGGCCAGACCGCACAGCGCCAGGTCGACCCGCAGCACTCCGGCCGGCGGCCGGCCTTCCGCGATCCGGAAGGCGGCCACCACGGCTAGCAGCACATACGGCACCACGGTCAGGATCGGGGCCCAGCGCGGCTGGCGCGGATAGGCCCGGATGCCTGTCGTCCGACCGGTCATCCGGGCCCTCCGTTCCGGGGTCGTCTGCTGCCCGAACAATTTAACCGCGCCCGGTGGCAACAGCGGTGGCGCTCTCGGTGAACAGCGCCCGCAGTCGCGCGCCGTTGGCGGTGACGACCACGCCGACGAGGACGAGTCCGCACACGGCCTGGTCGACCTTCATCCACAGCGGGAACGGCCCGGGCACCGAGATGATCGCCACGATGGCCGCCAGCATGAGCGCGGAGATGATCCGCAGCCGCCGGTAGGCCCCGCGCGAGCCGCGCGCGGCCCGGGCGGCGAGCGCGGTGGTGACCAGCGCGCTGATCACCATGAAGGTGCCCCGGATCCAGACCGCCGAGTTCACCACCCCACTGTGGTCGCGCAGCAGCGCGATGGCGGCCAGGGTGACCACACTGACGGTCAGATAGCCGCGGACCAGCAGGTTCAGCCGGCGCAGCACGGTCCGGTTCTCGGGGTGCTCCAGCAGTTCGGGTGCAGGGGCGGTGGCGCTCATCTCGGTCCCTCGTTTCGCCGTCCATCGGATGCCCCCAGCCTGACCCCGACACCCCCGCCCCCACATCGACCGATCCCCCACCCCAACGGCTGATCCTCGGCCCCCACCGACCGGCCGACCGCATCAACCGATCGGTTGATCCAGCCATCCGGAGACAGCATGCAAAACAGCCCGCCGCAGAATACGACGGACTGTCACGAAGGCTCGATGCTACGGAGTGGGGTACTGCTGCCAGGCGGTCGTCTCCAGCGTGAGCATGACGTCCTCGGCGGTGAAGAGCCCGGTGGGAACGGGTGCGCCGAAGGGCCCGGTGCTCTGCTCCTTGTACTCCCCGTTGTCCTGGAGGATGAGCATGTGCCAGGTTCCCTGGCGGGGGTCGATGATCAGGTAGCGGGGGATTCCCGCCTCGGCGTACTCATCCCGCTTGGTGATCCAGTCGTCCTTCCAGGCCCGTCGCCCGGCCGAGATGATTTCGACGACGACCTGGACGATGCCCGCCGGCCAGTCACGGGTGTCGCCCAGCATCACGTCCTCGCTGTACACCAGGACGACGTCCGGTCGTGGCTTGGAGTCCTCGGAGAGTTCCACCCCCTGTTCGCCCCAGGCTTCGATACTTCCGTCCACCGAACGGACGATATTGCGGATGATCAGGTTGTGCAGAGCCACCGGGTTGGCCTGCATGACGATCTCGCCGGCCAGAAGTTCGGCGCGCACGCCTTCCGGCGGTTCGAACGTCTCCCAGATGCGCGCCATCTCTCCCATACCTCCGATCCTATCTCCGTCCTCCGACGACGGTCCGAGGTGCCGACGGTGGCGTCGAGTGGAGCTGCGCCTGGGTCAGCAGTGGTCGCTGAGGTTGCCGGGGGGTTCGGCGGCGATCTGTTGGGGGCTGGGGTGGATCAGTGGGGCGAGGACCTGGAAGACCGTGAACTGGGAGTCGGCGTGGATCTGTTGGATCCGGTGCTGAGGCAGGTTGAGGGCGACGAGGGCGCGGACGGACTGGTCGATGAGTTCGCGGCACACCGGGCTGCCGACGATGACGACCTCGGCGCCGGCGAGGGACGCTGCGGTGCTGGTGATCACTCCGGTGCCGGGCAGGTAGGTGGTCAGCAGTCCGCGGGCGATGCCCGCTGCGATCACCGGGCCGTGCAGGTTGTGGCTGCGTTCGAGTGACGGCAGCACCTTGACGCCCACCGGCTTGAGCTCGGCGACCTTGATGCTTTCCCGGGTCGACGCGCCGACCGGAACAGCCAGAACCAGACACACGGCCAGGGCGCGTGGCACCGCACCGTAGAGATGGTCCCTCCGCTCGACGATCTCGCGTATCCCCAACGCCGCCAGGACGAAGAAGGCCGGCATCCACATCACCCAGTAGAAGCCCAGGGTGACCCGGGCGACGAGGCAGTGGAAGACGAACGGTCCGACCAGCGCAGCGACGCACCACGCGGCGAGCTGATCCCGGCGCAGGGTGACCGCAGCCAGGGCGGCGAGCAGCAGGACGGTGGTCAGGGCCGGGCCGAGGCTGTGTCCGGCGAACCAGAGGTTGGCCCACCACGGCGGGAACCTCGACACCTGGCCGGCGAACCCCACCAGGTGCCCCTCGGCGGAGTGGGCGGACTGGAAGTCGAAGAGGTAGCCGATGCGGGCGAGCGGCCGTCCCACCGGCAGATAGAGCGCCACGAAGACGGTCGCACAGGTCAGGGCCGCGAGCAGCGCCTGCAGGCAGCGCTCCACCGGCCGGGGGCGACCACGTGCGGTGCGGGCGAACACCAGCAGCAGGATCGAGGGGCCGAGGATGCCGAGAAAGCCGTTCTCCTTCGCGCCGGCCGCGCAACCGGTCGCCACCCCGGTGGCGGCGGCGAGCAGCCAGGCGCCGCGGCCCGTTCGCCGGCTCCACTGCCATCCCAGCGCGACACAGGCGACGGCGAAGAACTCGGCCACGGGATCGAGCATGCCGAATCTGCAGAAGTCGGCTGCCGACCCGGCGGCGATCTCCGGCAGTACGCTGACCAGGCCACCCGCCAGCAGCCCGGTCCATCGGCCAGCGGCTCGGCCGATCCACACCGCGACCAGAACGCCGGCCAGGACCAGGAAGACCGCGGACACGGCACGATCGACGGTGATGGACGGCTTGCCGGCCAGGAGTTGGGCGATGCCGAACAGGTACTTCGCCAGCGGGGGGTGTTCGAAGTTGTCGACGGTGGCGGCCGGCGTCGACGTACTGTGCGAGGGCGGCAGGGGCGAGCCGTGGACATAGATCCAGGCTGCTTTGGCGTAGATCGGCTCGTCGGCCAGGATCTGCGGCGTCCCGAGGCGGAAGAAGTCCTGGAACAGCGCCCAGAGCAGCACCAGCGTCGCCGCGACAGCGAACCACGGTCCGGCGCGGCGGGTCGCCGGACTCCGCGCCGGGCCTTCCTCTCTGGCAGGCCGTGCAGGTCTGGGGACGGTCCGCACGGTCGTGCCCGCGGATGTTCGCATGATCTCCAGGTCCCGGGGGGATGCCTCCGCCGACGACCGTACCGCCATGCCTGCCGAAGTCCTTGCAGGTGGCGCGGGTGTGTTCACCGTGCCGTGGTGGCAGACTGACGCGGTGTCGACCACACCTGGCGCGGCGCCTTCCGGGCGCCGGATGTCGTTCAATGCCGCGGCGGGCATCTACCGGCGGGGTCGGCCGCCGTACCCGGATGCGGTGTTCGAGCTACTGGCGGACCGCTGCGGGCTGCGGCCGGGGGCGCGGGTTCTGGAGATCGGCGCCGGTACGGGGCTGGCGACCGGGCCGATGCTGGCCGCCGGCGCACAGGTGGTCGCGGTCGAACCCGGCGAGAACCTGGCGGCGATACTGGCCGCCACCCATGCGTCCGAGCGGCTGGAGGTCGTGGTCGCCGACTTCGAGACCGCTGACCTCGTGGGCGGCTTCGACCTGGCGGTGGCGGCGACAGCGCTGCACTGGCTGGACCCGGTCGGCTCGACCGGGAAGATCGGCGAACTGGTCCGGCCGGGTGGACGGCTGGCCGCCTGGTGGAACGACTTCGGCGACACCAACCGGCCGACGGCGTTCCGCGACCGGCTCGACGCCGTCTACCACGACCTGCTGCCGAGCGAGCCCGGCTACCGGGACAGCCGCTCGTACGCGCTCGACACCCACCGGTGGCAGCAGCAGCTGACCGCGGGCGGCTGGTTCGACGACGTCGCCGTGGAGGTCGTCGAATGGAGCCAGACGCTGACCGCGCAGACCGCCCGCGACCTCTGGTCGACGTTCCCGAACATCGCCGAGCTGGCCCCGTCCGACCGCGAGCAGTTCCTGACCCGGCTCGCCGCGATCGTCGACAGTGAGGGCGGGCAGGTCGAGGACCCGCGTCTGACGGTCGTCTACACCGCTGCGCGCACCACCACCGGGGTGGCCTGACGGGTCAGCCCGCGTCGCAGGCTGTGAGCAGGGTGTCGGCGACGGTGCTGAAGTGGTGGGCGCCCTCGCGGCCGCGGGGGAGGGCGTCGGTGAGGTAGGCGAGGACCAGGCCGCGGGTCGGATCGGCCCAGCCGATGCAGCAGCTGCTGCCGTTGTGGCCGAAGGCCTCCGGCGCGCTAAGCCGTCCCATCACCGGTCGGCCGGTCGGGTGTGCGCTGAGGCCGCCGAGCTGGAAGCCCTGGGCCCAGCGCACCGGTCGCTTGATCCGCAGGTCCATCTCGCCCTCGGCGGTGGAGCGGCGCCTGGCCTCCAGGACGGTCGACTCATCCAGGACGCGCACAGGACCGGCTCCGCCCACGCCCCCGTCCAGCAGGGTCTGGTAGAACCGCGCCAGATCGCGGGCGGTCGCGGAGACCCCGGCGGCGGGGATCACCGCACGGCGGGTCGCCCTGCGGTTGACGATGGCCCGGGTGATCCGACCGCGGGGACCGCCGCCGCGCAGCGGCACATGACGGTGCCACAGCTCGTCCGGCAGCCCCAGGTGCAGATCGTCGAGGCCGAGCGGGTCCAGGAACTCCCGGCGCAGCAGTTGCTCCGGCGGGGTCCCGCTCACCCGGCGGACCACCTCGCCCAGGATGAAGCCGAAGGCGATGGCCTGGTAGGCCGGCGCGGTCCCCGGCGGCCTGCGCAGCGGGGCCCGTTCCAGGGCGCGCAGCGACCGGTCCCAGTCCGCCATCACCAGTGCGTCGCCCAGCATGCCGCGGGCCGAGGACAGCCCCGAGCGGTGCTGCAGCACCTGACGTACGGTCACCGCGCCCTTGCCCCGGGCGGCGAAGCCCGGCCAGCTGCGGGCCACCGGGTCGTCCAGCGACAGTTCGCCGCGCTGCGCCAGCAGATGGACCAGCAGGGCGATGAAGGGCTTGCCGGCGGAGAAGGTCCAGAACAGGTCGTCGGGGGCGCAGCCGAAGGTGCGGTCGAGCAGCACCGCGCCGTCCTTCAGCACCACCAGCTGCGCGGTCCCCCCGCGCGCCCGCACCAGCTGCAGCGCGGCGGCGAGACGGTCCGGCGCCACGCCCAGCTCCTGCGGTTCGCGCTCCGTCCAGTCGAACACGCCTCAGCCCTCGGCGAGCTCCGCCGGGAAGCCGCCGGTCGCCACCGGGCTCCAGCGCTCCGGGGTGATCCGGACCAGGGCCTTGCCCTGCTTCAGCATGGCCTCGCGGTACTCGTCCCAGTCCGGGTGCTCACCCGCGATGCAGCGGTAGTACTCCACCAGCGGCTCCACGTCCTCGGTCGCGTCGATCACCTCGGCGCGGCCGTCGACATGGACCCAGGGGCCGTCGAAGTCCTCGGACAGCACCACGATCGAGACCCTGGGGTCGCGCCGGGCGTTCCTTGCCTTGGCGCGCTGCGGATACGTGGAGACCACGATCCGGCCCTCCTGGTCCACCCCGCACGACACCGGGGACGCCTGCGGGCCCCCGTCGGCGCGGGTGGTGATCAGCAGGCCGCGGTGGCGCGGCCGCAGGAAGTCGAGCAGGGTCTCGCGGTCGACCGCGGTGTTGGTGGCGATTCGTCGGCTCATGTTCCGCAGTCTAGGGTCGTCCCCAGGACAGCGGAAAGATCGTCAGGGGAGCGGTGGGCAATGGCGAAGAAGGCGAAACGCGGCGGGCAGGGAACCCCGGCGACGGTGGCACTGGACGCGGCGGGGGTGCCCTTCACCGTCCACGCCTACGAGCACGACCCGGCCGCCGCCTCCTACGGCGAGGAGGCCGCCGAGGCGATGGGGGCCAGCCAGGACCGGGTCTTCAAGACGCTGCTGGCCGAGGTGGACGGCGTACTGACGGTCGGCGTCGTCCCGGTCGCCGCCAAGCTCGACCTCAAGGCGCTGGCCGCGGCCGTCGGCGGCAAGCACGCCGCGATGGCCGACCCGGTCGCCGCCGAGCGGGCCACCGGCTACGTCCTCGGCGGGATCTCGCCGCTGGGACAGCGCCGCCGGCTGCGCACGGTGGTGGACGACAGCGCGCTGGCGTACGACAGCGTCTATGTCTCGGCCGGGCGCCGCGGCCTCGAAGTGGAGCTCGCGCCGGCCGACCTGCTGGCCCTCACCTCGGCGGCCGCCGCCCCGATCGCCCGCCGCCGGGAGGGATGACGCGACCCGCGTGTTATTTCGATTCGCCGAGCAGGGTCCCTTGGCCCGACGCCGGCCATCAGCGGGTTCCGTGGGGGTAACGGGGGGTCGCTCCCCGGGAGATCGGAGTACTCCCGCCGCCGCCCACCCGGCTACGGTGAGTGCATGCACACCACCTTCCGACGCTGTCGCGCCTTCGTGCGCAGACACCCGTACTGGGCCGACGGGGTGCTGGCGGTCGTGCTGTACGTGATCACCATGCTGTGGCCGGTCTCCAACCAACACCCACAGGAATGGTCCGACCTGGACCCCTCCGCGGTGCTGGCCATCGCCGGGATACCGGTCTTCGCCCCGCTGGCCTGGCGCCGCCGCTACCCGGTGGCGGTCCTGGCCGTCTGCGCGCTGGGAACCCTGGGCTTCATGATCGTCGGACCGGTCCGCGGCCCGATCCTGCTGGGCTCGTTCCTCGCCGTCTACACCGTCTCCTCCGCGGTGGAGCGCAGGCTGGCGCTGACCATCGGCGCAGTCACCGTGCTCTGCCTGGGCGGCACCAGCATGCGGCTCTCGGTGGAGGCCTGGGACCAGCCGGTCAACGCCATAGCCTTCGTCTGGACCGCGCTGGCCATCGCCGTCGGCGAGGCGGTCCGCAACCGCAGGGCGTTCGTGGCCGCCATCGAGGAGCGCGCCCGCAGGGCCGAGCACACCCGCGAGGAGGAGGCCCGCCGCAGGGTCGCCGAGGAGCGGATGCGGATCGCCCGGGAGCTGCACGACATCGTCGGGCACCACATCGCCCTGATCAACGTCCAGGCCGGGGTCGCCTCCCACCTGCTGACCAGCAGCCCAGAGCAGGCCCGCGAGGCGCTGGCGCACGTCAGGGATGCCGGGCGGTCCGCCCTGGCCGAGCTGAGCGCCACCGTCACGGTGCTGCGCCAGAGCGACGAGGCCGTGGACGCGCCGCACGAGCCGACGCCGGGGCTGGACCGGCTGCCGGAGCTGCTGGAGAGCTTCGACCGGGCCGGCCTCCGGGTCAGCCGGCTGGACGAGGGCCAGCCACGGAGCCTGCCGGCCACCGTGGACCTCACCGCCTACCGGGTGGTCCAGGAGTCGCTGACCAATGTCCGCAAGCACGCCGGCACCTCGGTCGCCCGGCTGCGCCTCGCCTACCGCCGCGACCTGCTGCACATCGAGGTCGAGGACGACGGCCCGGGGCCGGACGACCCGGGCCCCGGCACCGGCCACGGCCTGATCGGCATGCGCGAGCGTGCCGCCTCGGTCGGCGGCAGCTTCCTGGCCGGCCCCGGCCCCGACGGCGGCTTCCGGGTGAGCGTCGACCTGCCGCTGCCGCGCGGCGCGGTCGGACGCAGGCCGGGGACGGCAAACGGGGCCGCGAACGGAAGCGCGACACTGTCCAGCACCGTCGGCCCTGGAGCGAAATGACCATCAAGGTACTGCTCGCGGACGACCAGATCCTGGTCAGGGCCGGCCTCAAGGTCCTGGTCGACTCGGCCCCCGACCTGGAGGTGGTGGCCGAGGCCGCGACCGGGCGGCAGGCGGTCGCCCTGGCCCGGGAGGCCCGTGCCGACGTGGTGCTGATGGACATCCGGATGCCCGACATGGACGGCCTGGCCGCGACCAAGGCCATCACCGCCGACGAGGACCTGGCCGGGGTCCGGGTGCTGGTGCTGACCACCTTCGAGGTCAACGAGTACGTCTTCCAGGCGCTGCGGGCCGGGGCCAGCGGCTTCCTGGGCAAGGGCACCGAACCCGAGGACCTGCTGGACGCGATCCGGGTAGTGGCCAGGGGCGAGGCGCTGCTCTCGCCGGTGGCCACCCAGGGCCTGATCGCCCGCTTCCTGGAGCAGCCCGACCGCAGGCCCACCCCCAGCCCGGCCACCCTGTCGGCGCTCACCGACCGGGAGCGCGAGATCGTCGCCATGGTCGCCCGCGGCGGCTCCAACGACGACATCGCCGAGGAGCTGGCGGTCAGCCCGCTCACCGTGAAGACCCACGTCAGCCGGGCGCTGCTGAAACTGGGCGCCCGTGACCGGGCCCAACTCGTGGTCCTCGCCTATGAGTCGGGCCTGGTCCGCCCCGGCGAGCGGTAGAGGGTGACCGAGGCCACAGGTCCGTGCAGTGAGCGGTATTGCCAAAACGTAGTCGGACCGTGGCAGACTGAGGGCACAAGTTACGACGTTTGCGCACTCCGGGGTCGGTGTAATTCCGAACCGGCGGTTACAGTCCGCGACCCGGCCGCTTCCAGCGGTCGGTTGACCAGGTGAAACTCCTGGACCGACGGTGAAAGTCCGGATGGGAGGCAGTGCGCTGCGGGCGTCGGGCTCGTGCTGCGCACCAGTGTCGGCCGTCGGAGACCATCCGGCGTCTCCGCTGCCTCCCGCGCCGCCGTTGCCCGTCGGATTTCGCCCGCATTCTCTCCCTCAGCGCCCCCGGAGCCCGCGCCAGACAGCGCGAGGAGGAACCGGTGGGCATTTTCTGTGTTGGAACAGAAGCTGTTGATCAGCTGTTCTCCGTGGACGTCCGCGCGCTGCGCCTGCCGGTCCGTGTCGAGGAGAGCTGAAATGTTCACGGGAATCATCGAAGAGCTGGGTGAGGTCCTCTCGGTCGAGGACCTGGGGGACTCCTCGCGCATTCGCCTGCGCGGTCCGGTGACCACCCAGGACGCCCGCGAGGGCCAGTCCATCGCCGTCAACGGCGTCTGCCTCACCGTCCTCGACACTGACGACCAACTTGCATCCGTACCAGGCGAGTTCAGTGCCGATGTGATGGCGGAGACGCTGCACCGGTCCAGCCTCGGGGCGCTGGCGCCCGGGTCCCGGGTGAACCTGGAGCGCGCCATGGCGCTCGGCGCCCGGCTGGGCGGGCACTTGGTCCAGGGGCATGTGGACGGCACCGCGGTGCTGCTCTCCCGCAGCCCCGGCGAACTCGGTGCGGACGGCGGCCCGCAGTGGGAGGTGCTGCGCTTCAGCCTCCCCGCCGCGCTGTCGCGCTACCTGGTCGACAAGGGCTCGATCACCGTGGACGGGGTCAGCCTGACCGTGGTCGAGGCCGCCGCCGACAGCTTCACGGTGAGCCTGATCCCGGCCACCCTCACCCACACCACGCTGGGCGCCAAGCAAATCGGCGACACCGTCAATCTTGAGGTGGACGTCCTGGCCAAGTACGTCGAGCGGCTGCTCGGCGACCGTGCCATCCCCCAGGGGGATCCCGCATGAGCGGCCTGATAGGCGACCTCAACAGCCAGGCGTTCACCGTGTTCGGCGAGCACATCAAGTGGTCCGACATGATCGGCAACCTGCTGGGTCTCGGCGCGCTGGCGCTGGGCTGGCGCCGCTCGGTGCTGAGCTGGCCGGTGCAGCTGCTGTCCGGCCTGGTCCTGGTCGCGGCCTACGCCTCGGCGCATCTCAGCGGCGGCGTCGGCAAGCAGCTGGTGGTCATCGTGGTGTCGCTCTGGGGCTGGATGCAGTGGCAGCGCGGCCGCCGGGACCACGGTGACCTGGTGATCCGCTTCGCGAGCTGGACCGAGCGGGCCTGGCTGGTGGCCGGCACCGCCGTCGGCACCGTCGGCGTCGCCCTGCTGTTCCAGGCCTACAACCTGTCCTGGGCCCCCTGGCAGGACGCCTACCTCTTCACCGGCACCCTGGCGGCGATGGTCGCCCAGGGCCGGGGCTGGGTGGAGTTCTGGTTCGCCTGGCTCGCCGTCGACCTGGTCGGCGTGCCGCTGGCGTTCAACAGCGGGCTGGCCTTCTCCGGCCTGATCTACATCGTCTACTTCGTCCTGGTGATCGCCGGGATGCGGTCCTGGTGGCTGCGCACCCGTACTCCGCAGCCGGGAACTCGGGTCCTGGAAGGGGCAACGGCATGAGCGGCACCACGGAACTGACGCTGCATCACGGAGAGCTCTACGAGGACCTCACCCTGGACTCGGTCGAGTTCGCCATCAAGGAGATCGCCGCCGGCCGCCCGGTCGTGGTCGTCGACGACGAGGACCGCGAGAACGAGGGCGACATCGTCTTCGCGGCCAGCGCCGCCACCCCCGAGGTGATGGCCTTCACCATCCGCTACAGCTCCGGCGTGGTGTGCGTGCCGATGACCGGCGACGAGCTGGACCGGCTGCACCTGCCGCCGATGACCGCCGTCAACGAGGACCGCAAGGGCACCGCCTACGCCGTCTCGGTGGACGCCCGCGACGGCGTCAGCACCGGCATCTCCGCCGCCGACCGGGCCCGGACGGTGCGGCTGCTCGCCACCGCCGGCACCGGGCCGGGCGACCTCACCCGCCCCGGCCATGTCTTCCCGTTGCGCGCCAAGGACGGCGGGGTGCTGGAGCGCCCCGGCCACACCGAGGCCGCGGTCGACCTGGCCCGGCTCGCCGGGCTGCCCCCGGCCGGCGGCATCGCCGAGGTGGTGAACGACGACGGCACCATGGCCCGGCTGCCCGAGCTGGTCGCCTTCGCCCGCCGCCACGGCCTGGCGATCATCTCCATCGAGGACCTGATCGCCTACCGGCGCCGGACCGAGCGCTCGGTCACCCGGGACTCGGTCACCGCCCTGCCCACCGTCCACGGCGCCTTCACCGCCCTCGGCTACCGCAGCGAGCCCGACGGCATCGAGCACATCGCGTTGGTCGCCGGCGGCCTGGGCGCCGACGGACGGTTGATCGACGGGGAGGACGTGCTGGTCCGGGTCCACTCCGAGTGCCTGACCGGGGACGTCTTCGGCTCGCAGCGCTGCGACTGCGGTCCCCAGCTGAACGCCGCGCTGGACCGGATAAGCGCCGAGGGCCGCGGGGTGCTGATCTATCTGCGCGGCCACGAGGGCCGCGGCATCGGGCTGCTGCCCAAGCTGCGCGCCTACCAGCTCCAGGAGGCCGGCCGGGACACCGTCGACGCCAACCTCGACCTCGGCCTGCCCGCGGACGCCCGCGACTACGCGGCCGCCGCGCGGATGCTGGAGGACCTGGGGGTGCGCTCGCTGCGGCTGCTCACCAACAACCCGGAGAAGCACACCGCCCTGGAGGGCTTCGGGCTGAGCGTCAGCGGCCGCGAGTCCGTCGCGGTCCAGGCCGGTGAGCACAACCTGCGCTACCTGACCACCAAGCGCGACCGGATGGGGCACGAGCTGCCCTGGCTCGCGTAACCCGCACCACCGGAACACACACCGGAACACACACCGGAACACTGACACCGGATCACTGACAGAGGAGAACGAGGAAGATGAGCGGCGAGGGCGCACCCGTACTGAGCGTGCAGGACTGCCGGGGTCTGCGGGTCGCGGTGATCGCGTCGCTGTGGCACGAGAAGGTCATGGACGGCCTGATCGACGGCGCGCAGCGGGCCCTGAAGGAGTACGGCGTCGAGGAGCCGGAGCTGTTCCGGGTGCCCGGCAGCTTCGAGCTGCCGGTGGTGGCCAGGGGCCTGGCCGCGCGCGGCTTCAACGCCGTGGTCGCCCTCGGCGTCGTCATCAGGGGCGGCACCCCCCACTTCGACTATGTGTGCGAGGCCGCGACCATGGGGCTCACCCAGGTCTCCGTCGACACCGGCGTCCCCATCGGCTTCGGCCTGCTGACCTGTGACGACGAGCAGCAGGCGGTGGACCGCGCGGGGCTGCCCGGGTCCAAGGAGGACAAGGGCTTCGAGGCGACGAGTGCGGCGCTGTCCACCGCGGTGCTGCTGCGCCAGATCGCCGCCGTCAAGCACTGATCACCCAGGGTTGGCCGTCCGTTCCCTGGACGGTGACGCGGACGGGTCGGCCGACCCCGTAGGGTGGGAGCCATCATGGCGCAGAAGACATTCGAGGAGCTGTTCGTCGAGCTCCAGCAGAAGGCCGTATCCGGCGAACCGGGCTCGCGTACCGCGGAGCTGGTCGGCCGGGGCGTGCACGCGATCGGCAAGAAGGTGGTCGAAGAGGCCGCCGAGGTGTGGATGGCGGCCGAGCACGAGTCCGACGAGCGGACCGCTGAGGAGATCTCCCAGCTGCTCTACCACCTCCAGGTGATGATGGTCGCCCGCGGCCTCACCCTGCAGGACGTCTACGCCCATCTGTAACCCCCGCCCTTGAGCAGTACGGGAGCGGGGCACCGAGCACATCCGGTGCCCCGCTTCTTTCATGTCCGCATCCAGTTCTCAGTCCGCTCTCCCGAAAGGCACCGTTCCCATGCTGCGTATCGCCGTTCCCAACAAGGGGTCCCTCTCCGAGCCGGCGTCCGCGATGCTGCATGAGGCGGGCTACCGGCAGCGCAAGGACTCCAAGGAGCTCGTCCTCGTCGACCCGGAGAACCAGGTCGAGTTCTTCTTCCTGCGCCCCCGCGACATCGCCATCTACGTCGGCTCGGGCCGGCTCGACATCGGCATCACCGGCCGTGACCTGCTGCTGGACTCCGGCGCCGACGCCGAGGAGGTGCTGGCGCTGGGCTTCGCCGGGTCCACCTTCCGCTTCGCCGGCCCGGCCGGGGTGGCCACCGGTGTCAAGGACCTGGAGGGCCGCCGGATCGCGACCTCCTACACCGGCCTGGTCGCCCAGCACCTGGCCGACAACGGCGTCACCCCCGGCGCCCTCACCAAGCTGGACGGCGCGGTGGAGACCGCGGTGCAGCTCGGCGTCGCCGATGTGATCGCCGACGTAGTGGAGACCGGCACCAGCCTGCGCAATGCCGGGATGGAGGTGTTCGGCGAGCCGATCCTGGTCTCCGACGCGGTGGTGATCCGGCCCACCGACGCGGGCGAGGACCCGCGCGCCGAGCAGTTCCTGCGGCGTCTGCAGGGTGTGCTGGTGGCCCGTCGGTACGTGATGATGGACTACGACATCCGTGCCGAGCGCGTCGCGGAAGCGGTCGCGCTCACCCCCGGCCTGGAGTCGCCCACGGTCTCGCCGCTGCACAGCGAGGGCTGGGTCGCCGTGCGGGCGATGGTGCTCCGCAAGGAGGCTCAGCGGATCATGGACGACCTGTGGGCCATCGGCGCCCGCGCCATCCTGGTCACCAACATCCACGCCTGCCGGCTCTAGGTCCTGTCTGGAGTTCCGGCGTGGCGTCCCGACGCCCGGCACGCGCCCTCTCCGCACCGGCCAAAGGCCCAGGTAGCTCCGCTACAAGGGCCTTCGTCCGGCACGCCGAGGACACGCACCGAACGCCGCTCCTTCCTCCACGCCAGAACTCCAGACAGGACCTGGGGCCCGTCCCGCCCAGCCGCACCCAGGGGGTCCCGTATGACCGCCCACCCCAGCCGCACCGTCACCGTCCCGCCCAAGCTGCCCACGGTCTGGCGGCCGGTGCTGACCCGCGTGGTGCTGCTGGGGCTGGCGGTGCTGAGCCTGGGCTTCTTCTGCGGCATCGCCGCGCTCGGCCCGGACGACTGGCGCCGCCACGACCGGGTCGGGATCGCGGTGTGCGGACTGCTGTTCGCGCTGGTGCTCACGGTGCTGGCGCGTCCGGCGGCGCGGGCGGACGCGCAGGGGCTCACCGTGGTGAACTTCGTCCGCCGCCGCCGGCTCGACTGGGCCGAGATCCTGGGCGTCAACCTGCGGCGCGGCGACCCCTGGGTGCTGCTCGACCTCTCCGACGGCAGCACCCTGGCGGTGGTGGCGATCCAGCCGGGCTCCGGACTGCGCCAGGCCGTACAGGCGGCCCGGGAGCTGCGGGCCTGCGTCGACCTCTACGGCACCGCACGCCGCGTCGAATAGGTGAGCGCCGCCCGATCGGGCATCCTTGACGGAACCAACCGACCGACCGACCAACCAACCGACCGACCGACCGATCGCAAGCCTGGAGAAGATAGCTCCCCGATGGAACCTCCCAGTACGTACGCCCCTCCGGCCGCTGACCACCGAAGGGGCGCAACGCTGTGACCTCCGCCTGGCTGCTGCTGGGTGTGGCCCTGCTGCTGATCCTCGCCAACGGTCTCTTCGTCGCCGCCGAGTTCGCCCTGGTCACCGTGGACCGGGGGGAGGTCGCCCGGGCCGCCGCCGCAGGCGACCGCAGGGCGCGGGGCGTCCAGCGCTCGCTGCGCACCCTCTCCTTCGAGCTGTCCGGTGCGCAGCTCGGCATCACCGTCACCTCGCTGCTGGTCGGCATGCTGGCCAACCCGTCGCTGGCCAAGCTGCTCGCGGGGCCGCTGACCTCGATCGGGGTGCCCGGGGGCGCGGTCCACCCGACCGCCCTGGTGGTCGGCATGCTGCTGGCGACGGTGGTGCAGATGGTCGTCGGCGAGCTGGTCCCCAAGAACTGGGCCATCTCCCGTCCGGTGCAGGTCGCCCGGGCCGTCGCCGGGCCGCAGCGGCTGTTCTCCACCGCCTGCCGCCCGGTCATCGTGCTGCTCAACGGCGCCGCCAACCGGCTGGTCCGGGCCCTGGGCATGGAGCCGGCCGAGGAGCTGGCCTCCGCCCGCAGCGCCGAGGAGCTGGTGGCGCTGGCCCGGCACTCCGCCAGCGAGGGCGCTCTGGAGGAGGACACCGCCGACCTGTTCGTGCGCACCCTGGGCCTGGGCGAGCTGACCGCGGAGAGCGTGATGACGCCCCGGGTCGACGTCGCCGCGCTGCAGGAGTCGGCCACCGCCGCCGACGTGCTCAACCTGACCCGGGTCACCGGTCAGTCCCGGTTCCCGGTCTACCAGCACAGCATCGACGAGGTGACCGGCATCGTCACCCTCAAGGACGCGCTCGCCGTACCGGTCGAGCGGCGCCAGGACACCGGCGTGGCCACGCTGATGTCGGCGCCGCTGCTGGTCCCCGAGACGCTGCCGGCCGAACGGCTGCTGGAACTGCTGCGCCGTCAGCACGCCATGGCCGTGGTCGTCGACGAGTATGGCGGCACCGCCGGGGTGGCCACCCTGGAGGACGTGGTCGAGGAGATGGTCGGCGAGGTGCTGGACGAGCACGACACCGGCGAGCACCCGGAGCTGCGCCCGCTGCCGCCGGTCGACGGCCGCCCGGCCTGGGAGGTCGACGGCCGCTGCCGGGTGGACCAGCTGGAGGCGATCGGCCTGGACGCCCCGGAGGGCCCCTACGAGACCATCGCCGGGCTGGTCGCCGACCTGCTCGGCCGGCTCCCCGCCCAGGGCGACACCGCGGAGCTGCCGGGCTGGCGGCTGACCGTGCTGGGCATGGACCGGCACCGTACCGAGGCCGTCCTGCTGGTCCGCGTCGGCGCCGGCACCGAGTGGTCCGGCCGCAGGCGGGAGGAGCAGCGATGACCGCCGTGCTGCAGATCGGTTTCTCGGTATTGCTGCTGCTCGGCAACGCCTTCTTCGTCGGCGCCGAGTTCGCCCTGGTGTCGGTGCGGCGCAGCCAGGTCCAGCCGCTGGCCGAGGCCGGCGACCGCCGGGCCCGTACCGTGGTGTACGCGCTGGAGCATGTCTCCGCGATGATGGCCGCCGCCCAACTGGGCATCACCGTCTGCTCGCTGCTGCTGGGCGCGCTCGCCGAACCGGTGATCGCCCATCTGCTGGAGGGCCCGTTCCACGTCCTCGGCGTGCCCTCGGAGCTGACGCATCCGCTGGCCTATGTCATCGCTCTGGCCGTGGTGGTGTTCCTGCACATGGTGATCGGCGAGATGGTGCCCAAGAACATCGCGCTGGCCGGACCGGAGCGGTCCGCGCTGTGGCTGGGGCCGCCGCTGGCGGGACTGGCCCGGATGCTGCGCCCGGTGATCCACTTCCTGAACGCCTTCGCCAACCTGCTGCTGCGGCTGCTCGGTGTGGAGACCAGGGACGAGGTGGAGTCGGCGTTCACCAGTGAGCAGCTGGCGCACCTGCTCCAGGACTCGCGCGAGGCCGGGCTGCTCGGCCGCACCGCGCACGAGCGCCTGGAGGACGCCCTGGAGCTGGGCCGCAGGCCGGTCAGCGAGGTGCTGATGGCGCCGGACCGGCTGGTCAGCGTGGACACCTCGGTCACCGCCCGGCAGATGGAGGAGCTGGCGGTGCGCACCGGCTTCTCCCGCTTCCCGGTGGTCGGCGGCAACGGCGCGTTCCTGGGCTATCTGCACGTCAAGGACGTGCTGGAGCTGGAGGACCGGGAGGCCCCGGTGCCGCAGGAGCTGTGGCGCCGGCTGATCACCCTGCCGGAGAGTACCCCGCTGGACGACGCGCTGGCCGCGATGCGCCGGGCCACCTCACACCTGGCCGGCGTGGTCGGCCGGGACGGGATGCCGCTGGGGCTGGTCACCATGGAGGACGTCCTGGAGGAGCTGGTGGGCGAGGTTCGGGTCTGAGGGAGCAGTTAGCTCAACCACCGCTCAAATGTCCTACCTTCCGACCCCGTGCTGGTGAATGATCGGACTGTAGGCACGGGGGAGAGGAACGGTATGACGGATCGAAGGCTGGAAGTCGACGGCGTCTCCAAGCGCTACGGGGACACCGTGGCGCTCAGCGAGATGACCTTCGATGTGCGGGCCGGGGAGATCTTCGGCTTCGTCGGCAGCAACGGCGCCGGCAAGACCACGACCATGCGGATCGCGCTGGGCGTGCTCGCGGCGGACGCGGGGGAGGTGCGCTGGGACGGGGTTCCGGTGACTCTGGAGACCCGCAGCAGGATCGGCTACATGCCGGAGGAGCGCGGCCTCTACCCGCGGATGAAGGTCGGCGAGCAGCTGGAGTACCTGGCCAGGCTGCACGGCCTGAGCAAGGGCGACGCGGCGCGGGCCACCGCCGAGTGGACCGAGCGGCTCGGCGTGGCCGGGCGCATCGGCGACGAGGTGCAGAAGCTCAGCCTGGGCAACCAGCAGCGGGTGCAGCTCGCGGCGGCGCTGGTGCACCACCCCGAGATCCTGGTCCTGGACGAGCCGTTCTCCGGCCTGGACCCGGTCGCGGTGGACGTGATGAGCGAGGTGCTGCGGGAGAAGTGCGCCGACGGCGTCCCGGTCATCTTCTCCAGCCACCAGCTGGACCTGGTCGAGCGGATCTCCGACCGGGTCGGCATCGTCCGGGCCGGCCGGATGGTCGCCGTCGGCACCGTGGCCGAGCTGCGCTCCGGCGGAACCGAGGAACTGGTGGTCGAGGCCCCGCAGGCGCCGCAGGGCTGGACGGACGGCCTGCCCGGCGTCACCCTGTTCAGCCACGCGGGCGTCCGTACGGTACTGACCCTCGGTCAGGACGCCGACGACCAGGCGGTGCTGCGCGCCGCGCTGGCCACCGGGCCGGTACGGGAGTTCGCCCGGCGGCTGCCGACGCTGACGGAGCTGTTCCGGCACGTGGTCAGCGCCGAGGAGCCGGTTGAGCAGCCCGAGGAGGTGGCGGCATGACGTCCGACAAGCTCCGGATCGGCTCGCGCGAGGCGGTCACCCTGGTGGCCGTGCGCGAGATCACGGTCCGCATCCGCAGCAAGGCCTTTCTGATCCTGCTCGCGATCACCGCGGCCGCCGCCGTGGCGATCCCGCTGATCTCCCACTACGCCAACCTCTCCAACGGCCCTACCAAGGTCGCCGTGGTGCAGCAGGACGCCTCGCTCGGCCCCACCCTGGAGGCCACCGCCGCCCAGCTCGGCCTGACGGTCAGCGTCAGCACGGTCGCCGACCACGCGGCCGGGGTGGACCAGGTCACGGGCGGGCAGGTCGCCGTCCTGGCCGAGAGCGGGCCGCAGGGCATCCAGGCCACCGTGAAGAAGTCCCTCAGCACACAGCTGCGGCAGGTCTTCCAGGTGGTGGACCAGCAGACGGCGCTGAACGCCCAGATCACCAGGCTCGGCGGCAACCCGGCCGCGGTCGGCCAGGCCGTGGCCGCGACCCGGGTCCAGGTCACGGAGCTGCAGCCGGCCAAGTCGCAGAACGGCCAGCGGCTCACCATCGCCATCATCGCGGCCCTGCTGCTGTACATGACGCTGATGTTCGTCGGGCAGACGGTGGCCCAGGGGGTGGTCGAGGAGAAGTCCAGCCGGGTGGTCGAACTGCTGCTCTCCACGTTGCGCCCCTGGCAACTGCTGGCTGGGAAGGTGCTCGGCACCGGGGCGCTCGGACTGGTCCAGATGCTGATCCCGGCCGTGCTCGGCCTGGGCGTCGGGCTCTCCACCGGGGCCCTCAGCCTGTCCCTGGGCAGTTCGGTCGGCACCGTGGCCTGGGCACTGGCCTGGTACGGGGTCGGCTTCGCGCTCTACGCGCTGGTGTTCGCGGCGCTGGGAGCCACGGTCTCCCGGCAGGAGGACGTCGGCGGCCTGGTGTTCCCGGCGACCGCGCCGCTGATCCTGGCCTGGGTGGTGGGGATCTCGGTGGTGCCCTCCAACCCGGAGAGCTCGCTGGTGGAGTGGCTGTCCATGGTCCCGCCGTGCGCACCGGTGCTGATGCCTATGCGGATCGCGATGGGGGTCGCTCCGCTGTGGCAGATGCTGGTGTCGCTGGTGCTGGCGATCGCCTTCAGCGGGGTGCTGTTGCGGTTCGCGGGGCGGATCTACCGCAATGCGGTGCTCCGGAGCGGTGCTCGGATTCCGCTGAGGGAAGCGTTGAAAGCGGCGTAGCGGGAGCGAGCCTCCGTGGGCGGTGGTGTCCGTGGGGCGGGGGAGTTGCGGTGGTGCGTGGTTGATCGCGCAGTTCCCCGCGCCCCTGGGGGGGCTGCAACTTGCTCTCAGTGGTTCAGTTGCAGCCCCCAGGGGCGCGGGGAACTGCGCGACAAGCCCGCTACGGTCCGCAGCCGAACTCCTGCAGCACCCACCCTCGGCGGGACGTCAGCTTCGCCCTTCGATGAGCTCGCCGTAGGCCTGAAGGACGTCGGGAAGCCGCAGCGTGGCCAGGTCCTGGCGGGTGGGGGGTTCGGTCATGACCGACAACCGCAGGTCGCGGTACGCGCAGGACTTCTCGTAGAGGGTCCGCATGAAGCGCCCGTTGCCCAGGTCGTCGATCCAGCCCTCCCGCACCACATGGGCGCAGATGGAACGGAGTTCCTCCAGCGCCTCCTCGTCCCAGAAGTCCCCGTCGCCCTCGGCCAGCGCCTGGCCGATCGCGGCGAGTTCGATCGGCCGGTAGCTGGGGAAGTCCACCCGGCTGGTGAACCGGGAGTTCAGCCCGGGGTTGGCCGCCAGCAGGCGGTTCATGCCCTCGGGGTAGCCGGCCAGGATCACCACCAGCCGGTCCCGGTTGTCCTCGGCGCGCTTCAGCAGCACCTGCAGGGCCTCGTCGCCGTAGGCGTCCCCCTTGCTGTAGCCGGAGTTGGCCAGGCTGTAGGCCTCGTCGATGAACAGCACGCCGTCCAGCGCCGAGTCGATCAGCTCATTGGCCTTCACCGCGGTCTGGCCCAGGAACTCGCCGACCAGGTCCGCCCGTTGGGCCTCCACCAGATGGTCTCCGGAGAGTAGCCCCAGGGCGTAGAAGACCCGCCCGAGGATCCGCGCCACCGTGGTCTTGCCGGTGCCCGACGGGCCGGAGAAGACGAAGTGACGCTTCGGCGGCTGCACCGGCAGGCCCTGGTCGGAGCGGAGCTGGGCCATCCGCAGCTGTGCCGACAGGGCCAGCACCTGGCGCTTGACCGGCTCCATGCCGACCATCCGGTCCAGCTCGGCCAGCGCGGCCTCCAGCCGCGGCCGGTCCGGCTGGGCCATGGTGCCGGGCGGCAGCGGGGCGGTGGACTGGGCCGCGCGGTGCCGGGCGCCGCCGCTCAGCTCGGTGTCCCGGTCCTCCCGCCCGTCGGGATCGTCCCCGCGTCGCTCCGGGCCCTGCTGGCCGTCGGGATCGACTGGCAGCGGGCCGGCTCCGTCGCCGCCGAAGTCGCCCTCGCCGAAGCCCTCGGCGCCACCGCTGTCGTCGCCGTCCAGCAGCCCCGTGGTGTACGGGCCGTCGAGCGGATCGCCGCCGTCGCCGTCCAGTGCGGCCACCGCCTCGGGGCCCTCGGCGTAGGCGTCGAAGAAGGTGGGCTCGAACACGCCTTCGCCGCCGGGCGGCCCCTGCGGGTCCGACGGCCCGGGGCCGCCGCCGCTGGCGTGGCGCGGGCGCTGCGGGGTGGGCGGGCCCGGGGTCTCCAGCATGGCCGGGTCCACCCCGTCCTCGGCGGTGATCGCGGCCAGCCTGGCGGCGGTGTCCATGAAGCCGGGGTCGACCCGGTGCACCGCCCGGTACAGCGACAGCGCGGCCGCGCTGCGGCCGCCGCCCTCGTAGGCGCGGGCCAGCCAGTAGCGCAGCTCCTTGCGCTGCGGCTGCTCCGAGCGGCAGCGCGCCAGCGAGCCGGCCAGTGGGAGTTCGGCCTGCCCGCACATGTCCAGCCGGACCCTGGCCATGCCGGCGAACAGGCCGGCCTCGATCCCCAGCAGCGGATCGTCGAGCAGGCTGTCGGTGTCCCGGATCAGCTGCTCCCAGTCCTTCAGCAGATAGGAGCGGCAGGCGTGCAGGAACCGTACCGAGCGGTCCTGCTCGCGCGGCGGGCAGTCGGCGAGCGCCTGCTCCAGCTCGGTCAGGTGCCGGCCGTCGAGCCAGTGCGAGGCATGGGCCAGGGCGAGGTCCCTGGCGTCCTCCAGCACCGGCTGCACCCACCAGCCGAGCCAGTACCAGGAGCTCAGCGGGCGGCGGTGGAGCCGGCGCTGCTCGCCGAAGCGGTCCCGGTGGCGGTGCATGGCGAGCAGTGCGGCCGAGGTCTCGGAGCGCAGGGCGTGCAGGCCGAGCCAGGCATCGGCCATGCCCGGGTCGATCCGCACCGCGGCGCGGAACTCCTCCTCGGCGCGGGTGTAGGCCCCCGCGATGTAGGCGTCCATGGCGCGAAGCCAGGCTCGGTCGGCCAGGCTGCGGGTTCGCCTGCCCTCAGTGTCCTCAGTCCCCACCGGTCAGTCCCCCTGCTGTGCGCGGCTGTGCCGGTCACCGAGCGCAAGCCGCGGGCCGTCCCCCCTTTGGAAGGCCCGTACGGTCAAAGCTCCATGACGATCCGTCGGCGCAGTGTCGTCGCTTCCGCGCCTGTGGGCATCGTACCGGTGCGGTGCTGATCCGGAAGGGTGCCGGAAGGGTCGGCAGGGGTGGGGGAGTGGTGTGCGTGGCCGGAAACGCGTGGGTCGACGGTGTTGGATCACTCTGAGTGATCTTCGCGACAGCAGGTCCACCGGGCCCGGAAAGCATAATCGCCACCCCTGCTGAGCTGCTCGGAAGCCACGGGGGAACGGCTTCCGAGCAACCCAGCAGGACTGGCGATCACTCCTGGCAACCACCGTCGGGGGAACGGCCGGTGGGCACTCTCAGGGGGGCGCAGGCGGGTTCCGCGCTGCGTTGAGAAGAACGTAGTTGCTGTCGAGGCAGCAGGTCAAGGGCCTGTCGAGGCCCTGATCACACCCTGTGTACCCGACCTGACGCGCTGAAGCCCGCGGTCGGCCGCCGGTGAATTGGCTGGGAGTCAGGTCATGGCCCCCCGGCTCGTATGATTACCGAACGTTACCGACCGCGCGGTATGGGTTCGGCCGTGGCGACATGTCGACGCCGTCGACCAGCAGATCGGCGAAGGGTCTGCTCGGGTCGGCCGAGAAGTGCGCCGCCTCGGCCCTGCGCCACCCCCGCCAGAAACCGGCGAGCTCCGGGCCGTCCCTGGCCTCGCCCCGGGCATGGGCGGTGGCGGCGGGCAGGTCCATCCAGATCAGCCGGGCCAGGTGCGGCCGCAGGGCGCGCCGTCCGGCGCCCACGCCCTCGATCAGCACCACGGGGGCGGGAGGGACGGCGCGCCGGTCCGCGAAGCGGCGCCCGGTCCAGTCGTAGGCGCGGAATCGAGCCGTCCCGCCGCGCGACAGCGGCACGACCACCTGGTCCAGCAGCCGCGCCGTCCAGCCGAACAGCTGCTCATGGGTCGCCAGATCGTCCAGATGGACGATCGGGGCGTAGCCCAGGGCCCGGCCCAGGGCGGCGGCGAAGGTGGTCTTGCCGGAACCGGCGTACCCGTCCACGGCCACCAGTCGCACCGGTCCGCAGGACGGGGGCAGGGCCTTGAGCCGCTCGGCGAGCGCGCTGAGGCCGGCGGGTCTGGTGCGGTACGGCGGGGAGCCGTCGGAATGCATGGACATGGCAGCTCAAGGCTACTGTCCCGGGCTGATGACGTCGGGCCCGGGAATGCGTCATACTCACTTCGGCACAGGTTAACGGGCGTTCACTGAGATCCGGTGGACGCGGGTCCGGACCGACCGGCACGCCCCCTGACCCTGGAGGCGCCCCGGTCGCGGAGTGCAGGATGCAGGAGGCACGATCCCACCATGAGTCAGCCGATCCGTCCCTCGGAGACGATGGACCGTCAGCTCCCCAGCGAAGAGGCCGCCGACCTGCTGGCGCTGACCCGGGAGCTGGTCGAGCGCGAGCTGATCCCGACGGCCGCCGAGGAGGAGGCCGAGGGCCGCTTCCCGCGCGAGGCGGTGCGCCTGCTCGGCCGGTCCGGCCTGCTCGGGCTGCCCTACCCCGAGGAGTACGACGGCGGCGGGCAGCCCTACGAGGTGTACCTCCAGGTGCTGGAGGAGCTGGCCGCCGGCCGGCTCACCGTCGGCATGGGCGTCAGCGTGCACACCCTCGCCTGCCACGCCCTGGCCACCTTCGGCAGCGAGCGGCAGAAGCAGGACTGGCTGCCGGCCATGCTGGGCGGCGAACTCCTGGGCGCCTACTGCCTCTCCGAACCCCAGTCGGGCTCCGACGCCGCCGCGCTGACCACCCGTGCGGTGCGTGACGGCGATGTCTACTCCGTCAAGGGGACCAAGGCCTGGATCACCCACGGCGGGGTCGCCGACTTCTACAGCACCATGGTCCGCACCGGCGGCCCCGGCGCGGCCGGCATCAGCGTGCTGCTGATCCCCGCCGACACCCCCGGCGTCTCCGCCGACGCCCCGGAACGCAAGATGGGCCTCAAGGGCTCGCCGACCGCCCAGGTCCACTTCGACGGGGCCAGGGTCCCGGCCGAACGGCTGATCGGGACCGAGGGGCAGGGCTTCTCGATCGCCCTGTCCGCGTTGGACTCCGGCCGCCTGGGCATCGCCGCCTGCGCGGTGGGCGTCGCCAGGGCGGCCCTGGACTACGCGGTGGAGTACGCCAGGACCAGGACCCAGTTCGGCCGCCCCATCGCCGAGTTCCAGGGGCTGTCCTTCATGCTCGCGGACATGGCGACGGCGGTGGAGGCCGGACGGGCGCTCTACCTGTCGGCGGCCCGGCGCCGCGACGCCGGGCTCGCCTTCGCCAAGGAGGCCGCGATGGCCAAGCTGTTCTGCACCGACGCCGCGATGCGGGTCACCACCGACGCGGTCCAGGTGCTCGGCGGCTACGGCTACACCGCGGACCACCCGGTCGAGCGCTATATGCGCGAGGCGAAGGTGCTCCAGATCGTGGAGGGCACCAACCAGATCCAGCGCATGGTGATCGGCCGCAGGCTGACCGGGGGGTGATCAGCGCTGGCGCTGGGCCGGGATCGCGATCCGCACCGGCCGCGAACCGGGGCCGCCGACGTGGGAGAAGGGCTGGCGGCGCCAGTCCAGCTCCGGCGGCAGCGCGAGCAGCGCCTCCAGCGAGGGCTCCGGGTCGAAGTCCGGCTCGTCCTCGAGGTCGTCGGCGTCGTCCACGGAGCGGCCGGAGCCGGCGCAGACGGCGGGGGAGAAGGGGTGCCAGGCGGTCGGCAGCGTCGCGTGCTGGGGGAACCGCTCCTCGTCGCCGAGCAGGGCGATCGGGCGGTCGCACTCCGGGCAGCGGAGCCGCAGGATGTCCCAGGTCTCGCCGTCCCCGGGGTCGACGCCCGGAAGCGCTTCGGGCGCCGGGTCGACGGCAGGAGTCAGCTCATCAGTGGCAGACATTGTGATCCCCCTCGATGAAGGAAGGCGAAGGCCCGGCTGTGAGCGGGGCTCCGATCGCCGACTGGTGCACCCCTCCCGCGTCTCGTGCGCCGCAATGACGGAGCACCGACGGAATCACGGAGGAGTCACTGCCAGAACTTCCCAGCGGAATATGCGGCTAATCCTGCGGACCGCCTTCCCTCGTGCAGGTCACTGTGGCCTTCGTCACATCGGAGCGGTCGAGCCCGTCGGCGTTCACCGCCGGGTTCGGATAGCCTCCCGTCTCGTGGAGGAACTGGATCGTCAGATCGTGCAGCTGCTCGTCGCCGACGGGCGGATGAGCTACACCGACCTGGGCAAGGCCACCGGCCTGTCCACCTCGGCGGTGCACCAGCGGGTGCGCCGCCTGGAGCAGCGCGGGGTCATCCGCGGCTACGCCGCGCTGGTGGACCCGGAGGCCGTCGGCCTGTCGCTGACCGCCTTCATCTCGGTCAAGCCCTTCGACCCCAGCGCACCGGACGACGTCCCGGAGCGGCTGGCCGCGCTGGAGGAGATCGAGGCCTGCCACAGCGTTGCCGGCGACGAGAACTACATCCTCAAGATCCGCGTCCCCACCCCGGGCGACCTGGAGCACCTCCTCGCCCGCATCCGCTCCGCCGCAGGCGTCTCCACCCGCACCACCGTGGTACTGAGCACCCCCTACGAGGCCCGCCCGCCCCGACTGGGGTAGCGGACAAGCGGTACATCCCGGTCGGGCAGACTGTTGCCCATGCTCCAGTCCTCCGGCGGTCGTGCCCCCGCCCTCCCCGCGCCCGAAGAGACCGCCGTACGCACCGTGCTGCTGCGTGGCGGCGACGTCTACAGTCCGGCCGATCCGTTCGCGACCGCGTTGCTGGTGCAGGACGGGGAGGTCGCCTGGGTGGGGTCGGACGGGGCGGCCGAGAGCTATGCGCGGGACGCGGACCTGGTGGTGGACCTCGACGGCGCGCTGGTCACCCCGGCCTTCGTGGACGCGCATGTGCACGCCACCTCCACCGGCCTGGCGCTCACCGGGCTCGACCTCACCGGCTGTCCCGACCTGGCCGAGGCGCTGCGCCGGATCACTGCATTCGTCCGGGCCCAGCCCGTGGCCGTCCGCGAGCGCGGGGTGCTGCTGGGGCACGGCTGGGACGAGACCGGCTGGCCCGAGGGCCGCCCGCCGACCCTGGACGAGCTCGACCGCGCCTGCGAGGGCGCGGCGGTCTACCTCTCCCGGACGGACGTCCACTCCGCCCTGGCCTCGACGGCGCTGCGAGCGCTCGTCGGCGCGGACCTGGCCGGGCACGCCGGGTACCGGGCCGATGCGCCGCTCAGCCGGGACGCGCACCATGCCGTGCGCCGGGCCGCCCTGGCCCGGCAGACCCCGCAGCAGCGCGACGCCGCGCAGCGGGCGATGCTGCGCCGGGCCGCCGAACTCGGCATCGGCGCGGTGCACGAGTGTGCGGGGCCGGACATCTCCTCGCCCGAGGACCTGACGGCGCTGCTGGCCCTGGCGGCCGGGGGCAGCGAGGGCAGGGCCGTCCCCGAGGTGTTCGGGTACTGGGGCGAGCTGGGCGCCGTGGACACCGCCCGCCGGCTGGGCGCTGTCGGCGCGGGCGGCGACCTCTTCGTGGACGGCGCCGTGGGCTCGCACACCGCCTGCCTGCACCGTCCCTACAGCGACGACCCGGAGCTGGACGGCGCCGCGTACCTCACCGCCCAGCAGATCGCCGAGCATGTCGCCGCCTGCACCGAGGCCGGGATGCAGGCCGGCTTCCACGCCATCGGCGACGCCGCGCTGACAGCCGTGACCGAGGGCGTCCGCGCGGCGGCCGACAAGCTGGGGATCGCCGCGGTCCGGGCGCTGCGGCACCGGGTGGAGCATGCAGAACTGCTCGACGACGCCGCCGTCGCGGCCTTCGCCGACCTGGGCCTGACCGCCTCGGTGCAGCCGGCCTTCGACGCGGCCTGGGGCGGCGAGGACGGTATGTACGTCACCCGGCTCGGCGCCGAGCGGGCCCGGGCGATGAACCCGTTCGCGGCGATGGTCCGGGCCGGGGTGCCGCTGGCCTTCGGCTCGGACGCGCCGGTCACCCCGCTGGACCCGTGGGGCACCGTCCGCGCCGCCGCGTTCCACCGCACCCCCGCGCACCGGGTCTCGGTGCGCGCCGCCTTCACCGCGCACACCCGCGGCGGCTGGCGGGCGCTGGGGCGCGACGACGCCGGAGTGCTGGTTCCGGGCGCGCCGGCCAGCTACGCCGTCTGGGCGCCGACCGACCTGGTGGTGCAGGCCCCCGACGAGCGGGTCGCCAACTGGTCCACCGACCCCCGCTCGGGCGTGCCGGGCCTGCCGGACCTCACCCCGGGCGGCCCGGTGCCGGACTGCCTGGCGACCGTGGTACGCGGCCGGACCGCCCACCTGGCCGGCTGAGCGGGCCTGCTGCGCCGTCCGAGTGGTCACCGGTGTCCGGATACCGCCGAACGGCGGGTGTCCCGGGCATCGCTCCGGCCACATTGAAACGGCTCTGACCAGCACGGTTACCCTGTTTTGGCAGGTCGGGGGGCGGTTGACACCGGACCGGCGTCGGCGAGTAGGTTCGGCCGCGTCCACCTTCCGGAATCCTCCGCAGGACCGACCGATCGGAACACCCCCCACGCAAAACCCGGAACCACGACTGGGCCACAGTGCGGCGTCCCCGGATGCCGACAGGCAGCCAGGTCCAGTGGCTCGAGGTCCGGGGAGCGCGGGCGCCGGCAGGCCAACCGGGTCCGGTCGGCAGGTGCGACCCGGGCACGGCCCGGACGCTCAGTAGACAACGGCCTTCGGTCGATCCGCATCCAGCGGGCCCCGGGTCGGACCGAAGAGCGTTCGGGCCGCGCCCGTTGGCATGCCCTCGCGCCGGGCGCTGCCCGGGCGGGAGCGGGACACTGGGCAGGAGACGCCCATGTGAAGCGGGGTGACCCCGATGTCTGCTCCTGCGTCCCCGACCCCGCCGTACTGGACCACCACCCGGGTGGTCATCGCGCTGCTGCTCGGCGCCCTGGCCGTGGCCGGGCTGGGCTACGGCGGCGCGCATCTGGCCACCGAGAAGGCCGGTACGGCGGCCGACCAGCTGCTGGCCGTGCCCGCGCGGGGAGACTGTGTCACCGACCAGCGGGTCCCGGCGTCCCTGGGCATCGCGCGGCTGGTCCGCTGCGACTCCGCCGACGCCCGCTACACAGTGGTGCAGACCTTCCCGGGCAGCGCCGCGCCGACGGCCCGCGCCGACGTGCCCGGCGCCGAGTTCGCACTGCTGCAGCGCGCGAGCGCGACCGCCCCGCTGACCTGGCTGTGCGTGGAGCCCCTGCATGTGGTGCCGCGCTGGGAAGGCGAGTGAGCAGCCCCGATAACAACTTGGGTAGGTAAGAGACGCCACGGGTCGCCCTGGGAGCGGACCGTTGGTTTTCACGCTGTACCGTCGTCGCACGTCGTGCGTTCCACCGCGCGGCCCGAAACCGTAACTCCGAGCGTGAGTGAGTGTGGCGCCCGTGGCCCAAGCAGTCGACCCCGGAGGCGCTGTCGCCGTCCCGGACCGGCCCGACGCCGCCGAGGGCGGCGGCGGGGCGGCTCCGTCCCGGCTCCGCCGCCGGCTGCGGGCCGTCCGCGCGGGGCTGCCGCGCACCGGCCTCGCCCTGCTCTGCGGCGTGCTGCTGGCGCTGTCCTTCCCGCCGTACGGACTGTGGCCGCTGTCGCTGGTCGCGGTGGCCGGGCTGGCCCTGCTCACCCACCGCCGGACCGCCCGTCAGGCCGCCTGGACCGGCTTCGCCTTCGGCGCCCCGTTCCTGATCTGGCTGCTGTTCTGGCTGAACGTCATCGGCGCGGACGCCTGGCTGGCCCTGGCGCTGTTCGAGTCGCTGTTCCTCGCGGCCATGGCCGCGGGCCAGGCCGTCACCTCCCGGCTGCCGGGCTGGCCGCTGTCGACCGCCTGCCTGTGGGTGACCCAGGAGTGGGCCAGGGACCGGGTGCCGCTGGGCGGCTTCCCCTGGGGACGGCTGGCCTTCGCCAACACCTCCTCGCCGTACACCCCGCTGGCCGCGCTCGGCGGGGCGCCGCTGGTGACCTTCGCGGTGGCGCTCAGCGGGGCGCTGCTGGCCGCCGCCGCGCTCGCGGTGGCGGGCCGTACCACCGACGGGCGCTGGCGGCTGCGGGCCGCAGCCGCGCTGGCGCTGGGCGCGGTGGCCGGGCTGGTCGGGTACACGGTGCCGATCCCGACGGCGGGCACCACCGCCGGCGGTCCGGCCAGTGCCGAGATCGCCGTGATCCAGGGCAATGTGCCGCACGCCGGGATGGACTTCCTCGGCCGTCCGATGCAGGTGCTGCAGAACCATGTGCAGGCCACCCTGGCGCTGGCGCAGCAGGTCGCCGAGGGCAAGAAGGCCAGGCCCGAGCTGGTGATCTGGCCGGAGAACTCCTCGGACGTCAACCCGTACACCACCCCGGAGGCCTATGCGGCGATCCAGCAGGCGGTCGACGCGATCGGGGTCCCGATCCTGGTCGGCGCCCTGGTGGACGGCCCGGACGCGCAGCACGTGCAGAACGAGGGCATCGTCTGGGCGCCGTCCAGCGCGGCCAGGCCGGGACCCGGCGCGCACTACACCAAGCAGCATCCGGTGCCGTTCGGCGAGTACGTCCCGTTCCGCTCGGTTCTCTCGAAGTACATCACCCGGCTGCAGCGCGTTGCCCGCGACTTCGCCCAGGGGACCACTACCGGTATCCTGCAGGTCGGTCCTGCCAGGATCGGCGACGTGATCTGCTTTGAAGTGGCGTACGACGGCATCGTCAACGACGCGGTCAGCAAGGGTGGCCGGGTTCTCGTGGTGCAGACGAACAACGCCACCTATGAGCACACCGACCAGCCCGACCAGCAGTTCGCAATGTCGCGACTGCGGGCCGTCGAGCACGGACGGGCCGTGGTGATCGCCGCGACCAGCGGGATCAGCGCGGTGATCGAGCCGGACGGCAGCGTCGAGCAGCAGAGCAAGCTGGCGACGGCGGCCGAACTGGAGGCGAACGTGCCCCTCCGCGACACCCTCACGGTGGCGGACCGCGTCGGTGCGGCACCCGAATGGGTCCTCTCCATAGCCGGGCTGCTGGCTGTGGGCGCCGCGGTCGGGATCGCCACCGCGCGCAAGCGCCGCAGTACTCGAACCGACTGACGAACACTCGAACCCATGCGAACAATGACGCTGCTGACAAAGGGGCCGGTCCGTGACGGACAGCACCACTGAGGTCAACGAGACCTTCGGTGACCTGGGCAAGATCCTGGTGATCATCCCGACGTACAACGAGATCGAGAACATCGGGCGGATCACGTCCCGGGTGCGCGCCGCCGTGCCCGAGGCCCACATCCTGGTCGCCGATGACAACAGCCCGGACGGGACCGGCCGGGCCGCCGACGAGCTGGCCGGCTCGGACCCCAACCTCCAGGTGCTGCACCGCAAGGGCAAGGAGGGCCTGGGCGCCGCCTATCTGGCCGGCTTCCGCTGGGGCATCGACAACGGCTACGACGTCCTGGTGGAGATGGACGCCGACGGCTCGCACCAGCCGGAGCAGCTGCCCCGGCTGCTGGGCGCGCTGCGCGGCGCCGACCTGGTGCTGGGATCGCGCTGGGTCGACGGCGGCTCGGTCGTCAACTGGCCCAAGAGCCGCGAGTTCCTCTCCCGCGGCGGCAGCCTGTACTCGCGGCTGATGCTGCGGGTGCCGATCCGCGACGTCACCGGCGGCTACCGGGCCTTTCGCAAGCAGACCCTGCTGGGCCTGGGCATGAGCGAGGTCGCCTCGCAGGGCTACTGCTTCCAGGTCGACCTGGCCTGGCGCGCGGTGCGGGCCGGCTTCAAGGTCACCGAGGTGCCCATCACCTTCGTCGAGCGCGAGTTCGGCGCCAGCAAGATGAGCAACAAGATCGTCGTCGAGGCCCTGGGCCGGGTCACCTCCTGGGGCGTCAACAGCCGCCTCGGCCGCGTCCCGGCGCCGAACCCCGACCGCGAGGCATGATCCCGCATCGGACAGCAGGACCTGGCACCCTGGTCAGCAGCAGCGGGTCACCGGCGGAACGAGCGCCCGGGCCCGCGCGTTGACCAGGGTGCATCAGTAGGCGAACGCAAAAGAAGTGGATGCGCCGTGAGCCAGGTAGGACCCGACACCGGGGCGGTTAGCCCCCGCCCGCGCGGACTGCGCCGGTACCTCCCGCTGGCGGTCGCCGCCTGGGTGGTGCTGGAGATCTGGCTGCTGATCGGGCTGGCCGGGCTGATCGGCGGCCTCGGCGTGTTCGGTTACCTGGTCGCCTCGGCGCTGCTGGGCGGCTGGGTGGTCAAGCGCGCGGGCCTGCGGGCGTTCCGGGCCACTGCGGCGAGCATGCGCGGCGGGGTCTACCCGGCCGACGGCGGGGACCCGGTCACCAGTGAGACCCGTACCGCCGTCACCATCGCCGGGGGACTGCTGCTGGTGCTCCCGGGCATCCTCTCCGACCTGCTGGGCCTGGCCTGCCTGTTCCCGCCCACCGCGGCGCTGCTGCGCCGGGTCCCGGAGCGCTGGCTGCGCCGGGCGGGCACTCCGCTGGGCGACGCGTTCCTGCTCCAGGAGCAGCTGCGGATCCACCGGCCCGACGGCAAAGTCGTGCAGGGCGAGGTGGTGGACCCGGCCGAGGACCCGCTGCGCAAGCGGGACGACCCTTACGGGTACGGCGATCAGTTGCACTAGGGCTGCTGTCGGGTGCAGACCGTAGCTGGTTGGTCGCGCAGTTTCCCGCGCCCCTGGCGTGCTGCAACTCACTCTCAGCGGTTCAGCCAACGCACGGCAGGGCCCGGGACACAGCACCTGGTGGTGGCGCTGCGACCCGGGCCCTGCCGTGCCGCCCCTGCTGGGTCAGGCGGACTTGCGGTTGTCGCGGGGGTGGACGGCGATGTTCATTCCGCCGGACCGCAGGACTGCGAGCCGTTCGGCGAGCACCTCCTCCAATTCCTCACGGGTACGCCGCTCCATCAGCATGTCCCAATGCGTACGGGCGGGCTTGGCCTTCTTTTCCTCTGGTTCGTCGCCGTCGAGCAGTAGTGCCTCGCTGCCGCAGAAGCGGCACTCCCACACGGTCGGGATCTCGGCCTCTACGGAGAACGGAACCTCGAACCGGTGTCCGTTCGTACATGCGTACTCGACGGTCTGGCGCGGGGCCAGGTCGATACCGCGGTCGGTCTCGTAGCTGGTGGCCCCGAGTCGCGTGCCGCGGAGAGCTCGCTCACTCATGAATCGTGCCTCCCGGGCTTATGGCCCACAGGACTGGATGTCGCTGTCTTCGTCGGTTGGTGCAACGTGCGGCAACCGTCGAAGATTCCCGTTCGGGAGATACGTCTTCCGTCGTGCCGCCCCTGTTTGTACCCACGGCTGCCCGAATTGTCACATCTCAACGTGAATATCACCCTCAGTTGCCGACTTTTTGCGTGCCGTCACGGTGCCGGCGTGGATTTCCCGGCGTACACTACCGGCCGCCTCCGACCGGGACCGGCCCGGGCTGCCCGGGCCAGGCGCCGCGTTCGATCAGGACCTCGCGCAGGACGTCGACCCGGTCCGCCATGATCCCGTCCACGCCGAGGTCCAGTAGCGCGTGCATCTCCTCGGCCCGGTCGACGGTCCAGACATGGACCTGGAGGCCCAGGCCGTGGGCCGCGCGCAGGAACGGCCGGTCGACCACCGGCACCCCGGAGGCTGGCCAGCGCACCGGGACCTGGACGCAGACGGTCTGCCTGCGGGCGGCGGCGCCGAGCAGCCGGTCCACCGGGACCGGGCCGGTGAGCGAGCGCAGCCGCAGGCCCAGCACTCCGCGCGGGGACAGCGCGACGGCCAGCCGGGGGCCGGCGGCGGCGCGGACCGCGGCGAGCCGTCCGTCCGAGAAGGAGCCGACGCAGACCCGGTCCCAGGCGGCGGTCCTGCGGATGGTGTCGGCCAGCGGCCGGACCGCGCCGGGCGCCTTGACGTCGATGCTGAAGCGGGCCTCCGGGAAGGCGGCGAGCAGTTCGTCCAGGCGCAGGATCGGCTCGCGGCCGGCGATGCGGGCCGCCGCGACGGTGCGCCAGGGCAGCGAGGCGATGGCGCCGGCGCTGTCGGTGACCCGTTCCAGGCGGCTGTCGTGGAAGGCGACCAGGACGCCGTCCGCGGTGGCGTGGACGTCCGTCTCCAGATAGCGGTAGCCGAGGCGGACCGCTCGGGCGAAGGCGGCCATGGAGTTCTCCGGGCCGCCCAGGGCGCCGCCGCGATGGGCGAACGCCAGTGGTCCCGGATGGTCCAGGAAGGGGTGGCGCGGCAGGCGTCGGCTGGTCACAGGGTGCTCCAACGGTCCGGTGCGAAGCTGCCCCAGTATGTCGCCGGGAGCACTGTGAGGGAGGTCACTGATGGATCCTCAGTCGATGTTCATCCTCTTCATGGCTGGTTGTCAGTCCCCGATGCAAGACTCTGTGCCATGTCGGTGAGCAGGTTTCCCCAGGAGCTCGTCTGCGCCCAACGTCAGGTCTGGGCCTGCGAGGAGGCTTCGCGCGCCTTCGTGCTGGCGGGCCCGGACAGCCCGGTGGCGCAGTGGCCGCTGCCCCGTCAGGAGGAGTACCGCAGGTTGCGCGCGGCGCACGATCAGGCGCTGCGCGCCGTCCGCGAGCATCCGCTGATGGCCGATGCGATCGAGGACCACCACTGGGCGGCGACGATACAGGCCCTGTCGGCGGCGGCGCGGGCCGACGAGCGGATGGCGGCGGCGTGACGGCGGCATGACGGAACGGACCCCGGCGGGGCGGCCGGGGTCCGGACGGTGCGCTCCGGACGGTGTGTGAGGGGGAGTCAGAGCAGCGGCAGGGCCGTGGTGATGGGCTGGGTGATCTGGGTGATTTCGCCGGTGCGCTCCTCGGGGGTCTCCGGGGCGGGCGCCGGGCGGTCCTGCTCCAGGGCGGCCGGCACCGGGGGCGGCATCTTGGTGAGGATCGGCGCGGCCGGGGCCTCGGTGCGGCTGTCGGCGTGCGGGAGCAGGGCGATCACCGCGTCGCGCTGGTCCGGCGGGGTCTCCTCGTCCAGCGGGTCCGGCGCCGCGGGGACCTGGATCCGCACCGGTGGGTTGGTGCCGAGCCTGGCGTAGCCGCGTCCGGCCGGGGTGTGGCTGGAGGGGGTGATGTCCAGCGGTACGCCGAGGGCCTCGGGGGCCAGGTCCGGGTCCAGCGCGCCCAGGACCACCCGGGCGCGGGTGGCCGAGCGTACCGTCGGCTTGATCCGGTCCAGCGCGTCCAGGTGGTCCGCGACCACGACGGTGACATGCGCGGTGCGGCCGTGCCGCAGCGAGAACTCCAGCAGGTCCTGCGGGTCGGGGCGGTCCTCGGCCTGGGCCAGCTCGCTCAGTTCGGCCGGGTGGTCCAGCAGCAGCCACAGCGGACGGACGGTGTCGGCGGGCGGCGCCTCGCCGGTGCGCTTGGCCAGGTTGTGGGCGTCCAGCCGGCGCTGGGTCTCGTGCATGGCCCACTCCAGGGCGGCCAGCGCGCCGTGCAGGCTGGTCTCCACGGTGTGCACGCCGGGGCGTCCGACCAGGCAGGCGTGCTCGCCGGTGCCGGCGCCGTCGATGACGACGATGTCGCCGTGCGGCAGCACCTGGAGGGCCAGCGAGCGCAGCAGGGTGGAGGTGCCGTGGCCGTGAGTGCCCAGCGCCAGCAGGTGCGGCTCGCTGGAGCGGGGGCCGGTCCGCCAGAGCACCGGGGGCTGGTGCGCGGTGCCGGAGCCCTGACGCACCGGGATCATCCGGTTGGTGCTGGTGGTGTCGGTGAACCCGAGCACGACCTCGCCGTTGGCAGTGACATAGGGCTGGGCGGTGATGTCGGTGGGCAGCGGGGTCAGCGCGGCGACCTGGAGGTGGTTGGTCTCCTCGTCCCAGGTGAAGCGGTACTCGCGGCTGCGGCCGGCCTTGCTGTGCACCACGTGCTCGATCCGGGCCCGGGCGTGCGGCTCGGTGTCGGTGAAGTAGGCGGGATAGCGCAGGTCCAGTGCGGCCAGCCGGCCCTCGCCGTCGAACTCCCAGGAGTTGAAGGCGGTCTTGAAGTCGCCGCCGTGGCTGTAGAGCGGGTTGGGGTCGGACTCGTGCACCAGGTAGGGGGTGAGCGCGGTGTAGATGGCGCCCAGCTTCAGCTGGCTGGTGTCCGGCGCGGGCTCGGGGGCCGGGGAACGGTCGCGGCCCGACCAGGCCGCGCTTCCCATCAGGGTCAGCAGGGCGAGGAACGGGCCGTAGGGCAGCAGGGCGACGGCGGCCAGCACGGCGATGCCGAGCAGCACGGCCGGCCCGCGGCGGTCCTTGGGCAGGTTGCCCCACCAGTTCCTGGTCCAGCGGCCGTGCGAGCGCAGGCCGCGGCCGATGGTGATCAGCGGACCGAACATGTCGGCGGCGTGGTCGCCGGCGGTGCGTGCGAACTCGCGCCCCCGGGTGAGGTGTTCGTTCAGGGTCATCGGTGTCTCTCCGGCAAGGGGCAGGCAGGGGCGCGCTTCGGCGGTGGGGACGACGGGATGAGGCGTGGGGGAGCGGGGGGAGCGGTCAGAACTTGATGCCGCCGAGCAGGCTGGCCAGGCTCGCGCCGCCGGCCTTGATGCTCGGGGCGATGGCGGTCCCTGCCAGGTAGAAGCCGAACAGCGCGCAGACCACTGCATGCGAGATCTTCATGCCGTCCTTGCGGAAGAACAGGAAGGCGATGATGCCGAGCAGGACTACTCCGGAGATGGAGAGGATCACGGTGGGCTCCTCGTAGTGCGGGGACGGGGTGTCGGGGTGTCTGGACGACGCCGTGGGATGGCGGGGTTTCAGTCAGAATCCGATCACATTGAGCACCCTTATGGTGACAAAAAGTAATAGATGATGGATAGGCGCAAATGGGTGGATTCTCTCTGAGGCCGCAACCAAACGGCCGCCTGAGCTGCGCATTGCCGCTCCGGAGCTGATGCTGTCCGTCGCTCCGGCCCGGTTATGTGCGGCGCGCTGGATGTTCGCCCGTTCGGGTGGCGACACCCCCGGATCTGCTCGCATGGTGGGACGACGGGAAAGGCGTGCGGATCGCCCGGACCCGGCAGAATGGCGTCGTCGCTCGCACTGTCGTGCGTGCCTGGAACGACGACCGAGGAGTACCGGTATGAACGAGCCTGTGGACGGTGGCGCGGTGGACGGCGGCGCGGTGGATCCCGAGCTGGTCGAGCTGGCCGCGAGGGTCTTCGATGCGGCCAGAGCGGGCGACGCCCCCGCGCTGGCGGCCTATGTGGACGCCGGCGCGCCCGCGGACCTCTGCAACGACCGGGGCGACACCCTGGTGATGCTCGCCGCCTACCACGGCCATGCGGAGGCGGTGCGGACCCTGCTGGAGCGGGGCGCGGACGCCAACCGCGCCAACGACCGCGGGCAGACCCCGCTGGCCGGCGCCGTGTTCAAGGGCGAGGACGCGGTGATAGAGGCGCTGCTGGCCGGTGGCGCCGACCCGCACGCGGGCCAGCCCTCGGCGGCGGCCACTGCGGAGATGTTCGGGCGGACGGCGCTGGTGGAGCGGTTCACAGCGCTCTGAGCGGCACGGTTACGCTGCGGCCCGCAGTTAAAGTGGTTGGATGGACATTCGACTCGTGGGCTACGCCCACCCCGACGCGCAGCGCCTGATAGCCGAGGTCCAGCAGGAGTACGTGCGCCGCTACGGCGACGTCGACGTGACCCCGGTCGACCCCGCCGAGTTCGACCCGCCGCAGGGCCTGTTCGCGGTGGTGTACGACGAGGACGGGCGCGCCGTGGGTACGGGGGCCTGGCGCGCCCGCGAGGCCGAGGCGGACGAACCCGGTCTCGCCGACGGCGACGCCGAGCTGAAGCGGATGTACACCGTGCCGTCCGCCCGGGGGCGCGGTCTGGCCCGGGCCATGCTGCGGTTCCTGGAGCAGGAGGCCCGGCGGGCCGGGCGGCGGCGGCTGGTCCTGGAGACCGGCACCGAGCAGCCCGAGGCGCTGGCGCTCTACGCCTCGGAGGGCTACCTGCCCACGGAGAAGTTCGGCGTCTACCGCGAGCATCCGATGAGCGTCTGCCTGGCCAAGGCGATCACCGCGCCGGCGCTGCCGACTGCCCGTCAGTCCGTCGGGTCCTCGGGGCGTTAGCCCGTCAGGAGGTACGGCGACGCGCGCGGTCGGCCGGCTCCCAGCAGACTGGGGAGAAATCCCCCGTCGCCAGAAGGGCCGCCCCATGCACCTCATCGACCGCAAGGACTTCGGACTGCTGGTACTGCGCCTGGGCACCGGCGGAGTGCTCTTCGCCCATGGCGCGCAGAAGCTCCTCGGCTGGTTCGGCGGCGGCGGGATCGAGGGAACCACCCAGGCCATGGAGCACATGGGCTTCAGGCCCGGACGGCCCAGCGCGATCGCGGCGGGCCTCGGCGAGGCCGGCGGCGGCGCGCTGCTCGCGCTGGGACTGGCCACCCCCGCGGCCGGGGCGGCCGCGGCCGGCGCGATGGCGGGGGCGGTGGCCGTGCACGCGCCCGCGGGCTTCTTCGCCCATGGCGGTGGCTACGAGTACCCGGCCTTCCTCGGCTTCGCGGCCGCCGGGCTCGGGCTCGCCGGTCCCGGGCGCTACTCCGTGGACCACCTCACCTGCCACCGGCTGGACAAGTCGGTGACCGTGCTGCTGGCCTTCGCGATGAGCGCGACCGCGGCTGCCGCCGTGGTCAGCCGCCGCACGGCGGCCGTCGCTGCGGACGCGGCCGCCCCGGCCTCCCCGGCCGCTGCGGAGTCGGGACAGGAGGAGCCGACCGAGCCGGAGGGTCCCACCGGTGTGGCATGATCGTCCGCGGCTGGGGAGCTGATGCTGAGGGACAGGTGTGTCCATGGGGCGGTTCGGCGATTCGCCGATGTGGTTCGAGCGGCCGGCGCGGCGCTGGGTCGAGGGCTTCCCGGTAGGAAACGGACGGCTCGGCGCCATGGTGTGGGGGGAGCCGGGCGAGTGCCGCTGGTCCGTCAACGAGGAGACCTTCTGGTCCGGGCCCCGACGGGCGGAGCCGCCGCAGGTGCCCGCCGGGCTGCTCGGGACGGTCCGCGAGACCTTGCGGGCCGGGCGCTTCACCGAGGCCGGGCGGCTGCTGCAGTCCGCACAGGGGCGCTCGGCCGAGGCGTTCCAGCCGGTCGGCGACTTGGTCCTACGGTTGACGGATAATCAGGGAGAGTACCACGGCCGCGAACTGACGCTGCGTGAGGGTGTGGCCCAGGCCGGCTGGGGCCGGGTCCGGCAGGAGGTGCTGGCGAGCGCCGGCACCGGGCTGCTGCTGGTCCGGCTGGAGAGCGACGACGCGCGGGGAATGGACGGTGAGCTCGGCTGGGAGAGCCCGCAGCTGCGGCAGACGGTCAGGGCCCGGGGCGCCGACGGGCTGGCGCTGCTGCTCACCGCGCCGTCCCGGATCGGCCAGGACGCGGACTGGCAGCCGGTGGTCGAGCACGAGGACCATGCGCTGCGCGCGGCCGCACTGGCCCGGGTGCGGGTCGAGGGCGGCGGCACCGTCGAACCGCGGGGGCAGCGGCTGCGGCTGCGCGGGGTCCGGGCACTGACCCTGTTCCTGGACGCGCGCACCGGCTTCGAGGGCTGGGACCGGGAACCGGTCCGCGACCAGGAGCAGTGCCTGGAGTCGGCCGCGGCGGGGATCGAGGCCGCGTACGCGCGCTCCTGGACCGAGCTGCGCGCCGAGCACTGCGCCGAGCACGCGGAGCGGATGGACCGGCTGCGGCTGCGGCTGCACGCCCCCGGGAGCAGCGAGCTCCCGCTCGACGCGCGGCTGCACGCCCGCGCATCCGGGGCGGCGGACGAGCAGCTCGCGCCGCTGCTCTTCGACTTCGGCCGTTATCTGCTGCTCGCCTCCTCCCGCCCCGGACCGCTGGCGCAGCCCGCGCATCTGCAGGGGCTGTGGAACGACCAGGTCACCCCGCCCTGGAACTGCGACTACACGGCCAACATCAACACCCAGATGAACTACTGGGCCGCCGAGACCACCGCCCTGCCCGAGTGCCATGAGCCGCTGCTGCGCCTGGTCGCGGACCTCGCCGAGGCCGGGCGCGGGGTCGCGGCCGGCCTCTACGGCGCGGACGGCTGGGCCTGCCACCACAACACCGACCTCTGGCGCGGCAGTTGGCCGGTCGGCGAGGGCCACGGCGATCCGATGTGGTCGCAGTGGCCGATGGGTGGGCTCTGGCTGGCGCTGCACCTGGCCGAGCGCTGGGAGTTCGGCCGCGACGAGGAGTTCCTGCGCGGGACGGCCTGGCCGGTCGCGGCCGGGGCGGCCCGCTTCGCCCTGGACCTGCTGACCGAGGACGAGGAGGGCTTCCTGGTCACCGGCCCGGCCACGTCCCCGGAGAACCGCTTCGCCACCCCGGACGGACCGGCCTCGGTCGACCTGTCGACGACCATGGACGGAACCCTGCTGCGCGAGCTCTTCGGGTTTCTGCTGGATTCGGCGGAGGCGGCCGGGAAGAGCGTCGACCCCCGGCTGCTGGAGCGGATCCGGGCCGCGCTGCCGCGGCTGCGCCCGCTGCGCACCGACTCGCGGGGCCGGCTGCTGGAGTGGCATGTGGAGCGGGAGGAGACCGAGCCGCACCACCGTCATGTCTCGCATCTGCTCGGGGTCTACCCGGGCCGCAGCCTCACCGACCCAGGTCTCCGCGAGGCGGCCCGCCGCAGCCTGGAGGCGCGCGGCGACGAGGGCACCGGCTGGTCGACGGCCTGGAAGATCGGCCTGTGGGCCAGGCTCGGTGACGGTGCGTCAGCCCACCGGCTGCTCGGGGTGATGCTGCGGCCGGTCAGCGCGGACGGTGGCGACGCCGGTGGAGTGTACGAGTCGCTGCTGTGCGCGCATCCGCCGTTCCAGATCGACGGGAACCTCGGTGCGGTCGCGGGCATCACCGAGATGCTGCTGCAGTCCCACGAGGGCGTCGTCGACCTGCTGCCGGCGCTGCCGCCGGCCTGGCCCTCCGGCGAGGTGGGCGGCCTGCGCGCTCGGGGCGGGATCACCGTGGAGCGGCTCAGCTGGAGCGACGGCGTACCGGTCGCGGTGCGGCTGGTCGCGGACCGGGCGACGGCGCTGCGGCTGCGCTGGCGCGACGCCGCGGGCGCGGCTCGGGAGTTGGCGCTGACAGTGGACCGCGGCGGTCACGAACTCGCGCTGTGAACGACGGCGTGGCCGAACTCTCCCCGGGAGTCCGGCCACGCCGCTGTTCAGTGGTGCTGATGCCGCGTCAGGAGGCGGACGCCGAGTAGTTGGTGACGGCGAAGCTCTGCGCGGTGTTGCCGGTCCCGCTGATCTCGAAGCCGAACTGGACCGTGGACAGCGTGGGGTTGCTGACGTAACCCTTGCTGTTCTGCATCCACTTGAGGATGTTCAGGATGTTGACCGTCCCCGAGGTCACGTTCGAGCTGAGCACGAACGAGTACACCGGGTTGGAGCCGTTGTTGCCGGAGTAGACGGTCCAGGTCTTCCCGTCCAGGGTGAGGGTGCCGACGGAGGAGCCCAGCGGTCCCACGTTGCCGTTCTTGTCCATCCACAGCATCACCTCGACCGAGCTGCCGTTCAGCCAGATGTCGTACGCCGACTCCCAGTTGCCGGTGCTCGGCAGGGTGGTGGCGAACGTGCTGGTGGCGCTGGACAGCGAGTTCAGCGCGGTGCCGAAGCTGCGGCTGACGTTGGCGTACGCCTTGACCCCGGAGGTGGAGGGCTGGGTGGAACTGACGCCCCAGTTGGCGTAGGAGTTGGCCCACAGGGTCTGCGAGCCGTAGCCGCTGCCCCACTCGTCGTTGTAGATGGTGTAGCTGCCGCTGGTGTAGGAGGCCCAGCGGTCGGAGGAGGTGTACGTCGCCGCGCTGGCGTCGGTGGCCGTCAGCATCAGCGCCGAGGCCGCCGCCACCAGGGACAGGGCGGCGCGGGTGGCGCGGCTCGTCCGGCTGGTACGGGGGGTGGTGCGGGTGGGGATGCGCATGAATTCTCCCTCGAATTCGGTCACGCATGGGTGGGTGGAAAGGGGCCGCCCGCCCACCCTCAGAGGCGAGCGGCCCGCCGGGACCGGGGGGAGGCACCTCCCACGGTTCCGGAACCAGGGGTCACCCGGTGAGGGTGAAGGCCGCCAGGCGCTGCTCGCCGGTCAGCACCAGGTGCAGGTCGTGCACGCCGTCGAGCCGCTGGGCGAGCGGCGCCTCGACGGTGGTCCACGCATAGCGGCCGCCGGTGGCGGGGACGGCGACGGCGGCCAGCAGGGTGCCGGAACCGGGGGCCCCGGCCCACAGTTCGAGCAGGGCCTCGCCGGGGGCGGTGCGGGACACCTCGGCCCGCAGACCGGTCGCGCCGTCCAGCGCGGTGCGCTGGAACACCAGCGAGCCGGTGTCGCCCGGGGCGGGGGTGAGCGCGTCGCCGTCGGTGCGGTTGGCGTCCACCAGGGTCATGTCCGTGTAGTCGTCGAAATCGGCGGCCAGGATGCGCCGGTTGACGGTGGTGCGGGGTTCGGGGGCCGGGCCGGTCACGCTGAGCCGTGCGGTCAGCGCGATGGCCTCGGAGCTGTGGCCGACCAGCAGCTCGTAGTCGCCGGGGTCGGTGGTGAAGCCGCCGGTGACCACGTCCCAGTGGGCCAGGGCCGAGGCGGGCAGGGTGAAGCGGAGCTCGCGGCTCTCGCCGACGGCGAGCCGGGTCTTGGCGAAGTCGACCAGCTTGAGCCGGGGGGCCTGGTAGCGGGCGCCGAGGGCGCGGGCGTAGAGCTGCACGGTCTGGGTGCCCTCGCGCTCCCCGGTGTTGACCAGGGTGACGCTGACCTCCACCGAGCCGTCCTGGTCCGTGGCCGGGGCGGAGAGCCGCAGGTCGGAGTAGCAGAAGCCGGTGTAGGACAGGCCGTGGCCGAAGGGGTAGAGCGGGGCGGGGTGGTGGTACTGGTAGGTCCAGCCGGCCTTGATGATGTCGTAGTCCAGCCGTCCGGGCAGTTCGTCGTCGGCCCGGTACCAGGTCTGCTGCAGCCGTCCGGTCGGCTCGGCGGCGCCCAGCAGTACGGCGGCGACGGCGTTGCCGGTCTCCTGGCCGCCGTGCGAGGTCCACACCACCGCCGGGAGCTGGTCCTCGGCCCAGTCCACGGCGTAGGGGTAGCTGCTCATCAGCAGCAGCGCGGTCTGCGGCCGGGCGGCGGCGACGGCGCGCAGCAGCGCGTCCTGGGCCGGGGCCAGGGTGATGCCCTCGCGGTCCTGGGTCTCCCGGCCGTTGATGTGCGGGTCGTTGCCGAGGACGACGACGGCGGTGCCGGCGGCGGCAGCTGCGGCGACGGCCTCGGCGGTGCCGTCGCGGACGGTGCTGCGCTGCCAGCGCTCGGCCTGCTCGGGGCTCTCGGCGGTCAGCACCACCCGGCCGGTGGCCGGGTCGATGACCGCGTACCGGCCGCTGTAGGTGTTGCGCAGCAGCTCGGTGCCGTCCGGCTGGAGCTCCAGGCGGAAGGTCTCGTGCACGTCCCAGCCGTTGGGCTGCAGCTGGTCGGCGGCGAGGGACTGGTCCTCGTCCTTGAGGCTGACATAGCGTCCGGTGCGGACGTTGCGCAGCGTCAGAACGCCGCTGCCCCAGTCGAAGAGGTCGAATCCGGCCTCGTCGCTCTGCTCCTGCGTCTCGGGGTCGGCGGCCTGCAGCGGTCCCGAGGGGTCGAACAGCGGGACGGTGAGCAGGGCGCCGGTGCCGGCGGCGCGGAGCGCGATCCGGTCCACGCCCTCCACCAGGACCACTTCGCCGCCCTGCGCGGCCAGTGCGGCGCTCAACCCGGTGGCGACGGTGACCCGGTAGGGCATGGTGCCGCTGTACCAGTCCTCGAACAGGGTGTCGGCGAGCGGGCCGATGACGGCGATCCTGCGGGCGCTGTCGCCGGTCAGCGGGAGCAGCGGGCGCTCCCCGGGTCCGTCGTTCTTGAGCAGCACGATGGACTCGGTGGCGGCGCGCAGGGCCAGGGCGCGGTGCTCGGGGGCGTGCACGACGTCCCAGCCGATGCCGGCGTAGGGGTCCAGCTGCGGGTCGAACTCGCCCAGCCGGAAGCGTATCGACAGCTGTCGCCGGACCGCGGCGTCGACGTCGTCCTCGCTGATCAGGCCGCGGTCCAGGGCCTCCTTGAGGCGCCCGAAGGTGGTGGCGGTGTCCTCGCCGTGGTCGGTGAAGCTGTCGATGCCGGCCTTGAGGGCGGCGGCGTGCGACTCGGCGTGGTCGTCGAAGTAGTGCTCGGGGTCGACCAGGTTGGAGGGGGCCTCGGCGTCGCTGACGACGAACAGCTCCTGGCCGGTCGGCTCGGCCCAGCGCCGCAGCTCCGCCTCGATCAGCGGACTGACGTGGCAGGGACGGCCGTTGACCAGGTTGTAGGAGACCATCACCCCGGTGGCGGAGCCGCCGGCGATGGCGGGGCGGAAGGCGGCGAGGTCGTACTCGTGCAGCACCCGCGGCCGCAGGGCGGAGGAGGTGGTGCAGCGGTCGTCCTCGTTGTTGTAGCCGAGGAAGTGCTTGAGGATCGGGGCGGTGCGCAGATAGGTCGGGTCGTCGCCGGACATGCCGCGACAGAAGGCGTCGCCCAGCCGGGCGGAGTGCACCGGGTCCTCGGAGTAGCCCTCCTCGTTGCGGCCCCAGCGCGGGTCGCGCAGCAGGTTCACCACCGGCGCCCAGGCCTGGAGGCTGTTGCGGCCGGTGCCGACGACGGGCGGGCGGTGGTAGTGGAAGGCCCGCTGCTCGATCGAGGTGGCGGTGGCCACCGCGTGCACCAGCTCCTCGTCCCAGGTCGCGCCCAGGCCGACGGCCTGCGGAAACGTGGTGGCCGGGCCGAGCCAGGCGACGCCGTGCAGGGTCTCGGTGCCGGTGCGGAAGGAGGGCAGGCCGAGACGCGGCACCTCGGGGGAGTACTGGTGCAGCATCGCGACGCGCTCGTCCAGGGTGAGCCGTGCCAGCAGGTCCTCGACCCGTTCGCGGACCGGTAGCGCGGGGTCGCGGAAGGGGAGCTGGTCGGCTGCTGCGGCGGTGGGCTGCGACTCGGTGGGCTGCGACTCAGTGGGCAGGGACGTGGAACTCACGTGGTGAACCCCTTGGGAGGTGTCAGAGAGAGGGGCGGCGCGGCCGCAGTGGTGAAGCGTTTCGAAAGTGGCACGAGGTCGGGCGTGTGTCAACCGTGTTGCCCGGACTTCCCCCGGTCGGCGCGGACAGCAAACGCACAGCTTGTCGGCTCGACCAGTAGTACTGGCTTGACCTGCAGGGATGGTGAGTTGACGGAACATCTGCAGGCCGCAGGGGTCGTCGGAAATAGGTTTGTTCAGCCCCTTGTCGAATCGGTAACGCGTCGTTAGTCTCACCGCAACGTCGAAGCGCTTCAACACCTGGCTTCGCAGACTCTTGAACGTCAGACATCGGACCTCAAAGGCGAAGGGCCGCCCCACCATGAGCTTCCAGATGAACCGCAGATCCCTGCTCAGCTCCGCCGCCGCGGTGGCCGGTGCGGCGGCAGCCGCCCCCCTGCTCTCCGCCTGCGGCAGCAGCAGCGCCAGCAGCAAGGGCGGGACCAGCACCAAGACGGGCCTGCAGGCCGCACTGCCGAGCTATGCCGCGAGCAGTTCGCTCAAGCCGGACATCCCCTCGGTCAACGGCGTGGCCGGGTCGATGACCGACCCCGGCTTCCTCGCCTACCCGGCCACCCAGGCCAAGACGGTCTCCGGGGTCCCGGGCAATGGCGGCAGCTACACCGCGGTCACGCCGCTGTGGGGCACGGTGCCGGACCCGGGGAACTCCTTCTACCAGGCGATGAACAAGGCCCTGGGCGTCAATCTGACGATGAAGCCCGCCGACGGCGTCAACTACGCCACCATCATCCCGACCATGACGGCGGCCAAGAAGCTCCCCGACTGGATCCAGCTGCCGACCTGGTGGAACCCCAACTTCAACGTCGGCGAGCTGGTCGGCAACCAGCTGGCCGACCTCACGCCGTACCTCTCCGGCGACAACATCAAGCAGTACCCCAACCTCGCCGCCATCCCCACCGGGGCCTGGACCGACGGGGCCTGGGAGGACAAGATCTACGGCATCCCCTCCTTCTCCAGCGGCTTCGCGCTGGCCGGCACCACCTACTTCCGCCAGGACATCCTCGGCGCCAAGGGCATCACCGCGGACCAGGTGACCTCCGCCGACGACCTCTTCAACCTCGGCAAGGAACTCACCAACGCCAAGGGCGGGGTCTGGGCCTTCGACGACGTCTGGACCTACCTGTTCCCCTACTTCGGGGTGCCGAACAAGTTCACCGTCACCGGCGGCAAGCTGGTCCACAAGTACGAGACCCAGGAGATCCTGGAGGCCCTGGACTGGCACTACAAGCTTGCCAAGTCCGGTTACATGCACCCCGACGCGCTGGCTGGCAACAACAACGACGGCAAGACCCGCTTCTACGCCGGCAAGGTCCTGATCTCCGGCGACGGTATGGGCGCGTGGAACCTCGGTGACGCCCAGGCCGGGATCGCGGCCAACAAGAACTACCGACGCGGCGCTTTCGGCGTCTTCGCCGCCGACGGCAAGTCCACCCCCGGCGTGTTCCTGGGCACCAACACCGCCGAGGTGAGCTACTTCAACGCCAACCTGAAAAAGGATCAGATAGAGGAACTGCTCGCGGTCGCCAACTACCTGGCCGCCCCCTTCGGCTCGGCCGAGTACACCATGGTCAACTACGGTGTCGAGGGCACCCACTACACCATGGTGAACGGCGTCCCCACCGCCACCGACGCGGGCAAGAAGTACGTCCAGCAGCAGACCTACCCGTTCCTGGCGACCGGCCCCAACGTGATCAGCAACCCGGGCGCCGACCAGGTCACCAAGGACTACGCCGCCTGGCAGGCCGCCGCCTCCCAGCACGTCTACAAGCCGGTGTTCCTCAACATGAACATCACCGTGCCGACCCGCTTCGCGACCGCCGACGCCGCCCAGGCCGTCGAGGACACCATCAAGGACTGCTACCACGGCATCAAGAAGGTGTCCGACGTGCAGGCCGCGATCTCCTCCTGGAAGTCCAGCGGTGGTACCCAGCTGGTGCAGTGGTACTCGGACAACGTCATGGCGAAGTACGGAACCGGGCAGTAGTCGGCAGACCCGGCGGAGAGAGGAAGAGCCAGTGGCAGCAACAGTCGCCACCAAGCCCGACGCCGCCAAACGGCACAGGGGCCGACGGAAGACAGCGGAGGACGGCACCCGGCCGGTGTCCGCCAAGCTGAGTTGGCGGATCAGGTGGCGCCGGGACAGGTCCCTGATCCTGATGACCCTCCCGGCTGTCGTGCTGCTGCTGGTCTTCAACTACGCACCGCTGTTCGGCCTGGTCACGGCCTTCCAGTACTACGATCCGCTGGTCGGGGTCTGGCACAGCAGCTGGGCCGGCCTGGACCAGTTCCGGATGCTGTTCCAGGACCCGCTGTTCTGGGGGGCACTGCGCAACACGCTGTTCCTCAGCCTGGTCCAGCTGGTGCTGTTCTTCCCCATCCCGGTGGTGCTGGCGCTGCTGCTCAACACCGTGATGAACGAGCGGCTGCGCAACTTCGTGCAGTCGGTGGTCTACCTCCCGCACTTCTTCTCCTGGGTGCTGACCATCACGATCTTCCAGCAGATGATCGGCGGCGCGGGCATCCTCAACCAGTTCCTGCGCCAGCACAACGTCGCAACCTGGGACTTCATGACCAACCCGCACACCTTCGCGCTGCTGATCACCTCCCAGGCGGTGTGGAAGGAGGCCGGCTGGGGGATCATCGTCTTCCTCGCGGCGCTGGCCGCCATCGACACCAACCTCTACGAGGCCTCGGCGGTCGACGGGGCCGGACGCTGGCGCCGGATGTGGCACATCACCCTGCCCGGGCTGCGCGGAGTGATCGTGCTGATGCTGGTGCTGCGCCTCGGCAACGCGCTCACCGTCGGCTTCGAGCAGTTCCTGATCCAGCGCAACGCCGTCGGCCACAGCGCGGCCGACGTGCTGGACACCTTCTCCTTCTACTACGGCATCGCCACCAACAACTACAGCTACGGCGCGGCGGCAGGGCTCTTCAAGAGCGTCATCTCGCTGCTGCTGATCCTGGGGGCGAACAAGCTGGCGCACGCCTTCGGCGAGGACGGGTTGTACCGGAAATGAGCATGGCGACGACACTGCGGCTGCGCCGCAACCCCGCTTCGAAGGCCCCGGCCCGCGCGCCCTGGGAGGAATCGCCCACCGCGGTCGGGCAGGCCGGCAAGGGCGTGGTCCTCTTCGTGGTGATCGCGGCGGTCCTGGTGCCGCTCTGGGTGGTGGTGCTGACCAGCCTCTCCACCACCGGCGCCATCGGCCGGGCCGGCGGCCTGGTGATCTGGCCGGACGGGCTCACCCTGGACGCCTACCGGCAGATGCTGACCAACAGTCAGGTCACCCGGGCCCTGGTGGTGAGCCTGGTGGTCACCGTCATCGGCACCCTGGTCTCCATGGTGGTCTCGGTGCTCTGCGCCTACGGGCTGTCGCGGTCCCGGTCGTTGGGACACCGCCTCATCCTGATGGTGCTGATCCTGACCATGTTCGTCAGCGGCGGCCTGATCCCCACCTACCTGGTGGTCACCGGCCTCGGCGGCTACGGCCAGTACTGGGCGCTGATCCTGCCGAGCGCCGTGTCGGTCTTCAACATCCTGGTGCTGCGCTCCTTCTACGCGGGCACCTCGGCGGAGCTCATCGACGCGGCCAAGATGGACGGCGCCGGAGACTGGCGCACCCTGTGGTCCGTCGTCCTGCCCACCTCCAAGGCCGTCACCGCCGTGATCACCCTGTTCTACGCGGTCGGCTACTGGAACTCGTTCTTCAACGTGATGCTCTACATGCCGGTGGACAGCGCCAAGTGGCCCCTGCAGTACGTGCTGCTGGAGTACGTCAACCAGGGGATGAACATGCCCGGGTCGGTCAACAACGGCTACGGCACCGGGCACGCCCAGACCGCGCCGCTGTCGCTGCAGATGGCCGTGGTGGTGCTGACCCTGGTGCCGATCCTGATGGTCTACCCCTTCATGCAGAAGCACTTCAGGACCGGTGTGCTCACCGGCGCTGTCAAGGGCTGAGACCCCGGCGCCAAGGACCCGACCAGAGCTGGACTGGCCCCGCGTACCCCTCCCCAGCCGTACGACGGGGCCGGTCCCACCGCACACCCCTACGCACCTGACAACCAGTCACTACGCTGCAGGAACCACACGCACAGTACGACTCGAGGGAGAGCTCCATCATGGTGACACTCGCCGAAGTGGCCAGGCACGCAGGCGTCTCGTCGAGCACCGTGAGCTATGTCATCAGCGGCAAGCGCACGATCTCCGGGGCCACCCGGAAGCGCGTCGAACAGGCCATCAGCGAGCTCGGCTACCACCCCAACGCCGGGGCCCGGGCCCTGGCGGGCAAGCGCTCGCACATCATCGCCCTGGTGGTACCGCTGCGCACCGACGTCTACGTCCCCATCATGATGGAGATCGCCATCTCGGTGACCATGGCGGCCCGCCAGTACGGCTACGACGTCCTCCTCATCACCAATGACGAGGGTCCGGAGGGCGTTCGCCGGGTCGCCGCCAGCGGCCTGGCCGACGGCGTGGTGCTGATGGACGTCGAGCTGGAGGACCGACGGATCGCGGTGCTCAGGGAACTGGACACCCATGCCGCGCTGATCGGGCTGCCGGCCGACGCCACCGGCCTGGCCTGCGTGGACCATGACTTCGCGGCGGCGGGTGCGCTGTGCGCCGATCATCTGGCCGATCTGGGACACCGCGACGTCGCCTTCATCGGCTACGGCCCCGCCGTCTACCAGCGGCACGCCGGCTACGCCGAACGGACCCTGGTCGGCTTCCGCGAGCGCGCGGAGGAGCGCGGGCTGCGGATGCTGCACCGCCCCTCCGAGGGCACGTACGAGAGCACGGCCGGGGCGTTCTCCCGCATCCTCGCCGACCGGCCCGGCACCACGGGCTTCGTGGTGCAGAACGAAGGGGCGATCGGGCCGCTGCTGAGCCTGCTGCGCACGGCGGGCCGGATCGTCCCCGAGGACGCCTCGGTCGTGGCCCTGTGCCCCGAACCGCTGGCCGAGCAGTACTCGCCCCGGCTGACCGCGGTCACTGGACCCGCGCAGGAGCTGGGACGGCGGGCCGTGGAGCTGCTGATGCAGCGGATCGACGGCAATGAGTCGGACGAAGTCACCCTGCTGACACCCACTCTGACGGTACGCGAGAGCAGCGGCCCGGCGGCCCCGGTCGGCTGAGCCCGAGTCTCCGCGTCAGCGGCGGGTCGGCTTCGATGAAAGGACTTGATGCAGTGTCTGACCAGAACGAGGCGGGCCGCACCGTCACCAATCCCGTGATCCCCGGGTTCCATCCGGATCCAAGTGTCTGCCGTGTGGGTGCGGACTACTATCTCGCGTGCTCCAGCTTCGAGTACTTCCCCGGGGTGCCGATCTTCCACAGCCGCGACCTGGTGCACTGGACCCAGATCGGCAACGTCCTGGACCGGCCGAGCCAGCTGCGCCTGCCCGTCGACACTCCCTCCTCCGGTGGGATCTACGCCCCGACACTGCGGCACCACGAGGGCCGGTTCTGGCTGATCGTCACCAATGTCAGCGACGGCGGAAACCTGCTGGTCACCGCCACCGACCCGGCCGGACCGTGGTCCGACCCGATCCGGCTCCCCGGTGTCCCCGGCATCGACCCGGACCTCGCCTGGGACGAGGACGGAACCTGCTGGTGCACGGTGGCCGGGATCGCGCAGGTCCGCATCGACCCGTACACCGGGGAGACCTTCGGGCCGCCGCGCCAGGTAGCGGCCAGCACACCGGGCGCCAAGGCGCCCGAGGCTCCGCATCTGTACCGGATCGGCGACTACTGGTACCTGCTCATTGCCGAGGGCGGCACCGAACGCGGCCACGGGGTCTCGGTGGCCCGCAGCCGCACACCCACCGGCCCGTTCGAGCGGTGCCCGGCCAACCCGATCCTCACCCATCGCAGCACCGACGAGCCTATCCAGAACACCGGCCACGCCGACCTGGTGCAGGCGCCCGACGGTTCGTGGTGCATGGTGCTGCTGGGCGTGCGACCGGGGGGCGGCACCCCCGGCTGGCACGTGCTCGGCCGGGAGACCTTTCTGGCCCCGGTGGGCTGGGAGAACGGCTGGCCGGTCGTCGGCGAGCTGTCGCCGGTCATGCCCGCGCCCTCGTGGCCGCTGCACCCCGGCCCCGAGTTGCCGCAGCGGGACGACTTCGACCTCAGCGAGCTGCGGCCGTGCTGGATCTCGCTGCGCGACCGGCCCTCGGACCACTGCAGCACCAAGGAGCGGGCCGGCTGGTTGAGCCTGCGTGCCCGAGGCGCCTCACTGGACGACAACGACGTGGTGTTCGTCGGCAGACGTCAGCAGCACCCGTCCTGTCGCGCGAGCACCCGGATCGACCCGGCCGAGGGACGCGGCGGCCTGGCCGTCCGGCTGGACGAGCAGCACCACTACGAGATCGAGGCGGCCTCCGGCGAGGTGACGGTGTTCGCCCGGATCGGGCCGCTGCGCACGGAGGTGGCATCCCGGTCGGTTCCCGCCGGGCCGGTGGACCTGGGCGTCCGGATGACCGCCAGGCAGACGTTCGACGACCCGCGTTCCGGACCCGACACCGTCTCCCTGGGCGTCGAGGAACCGGACGGCAGCTTCACCGTGCTCGGTGAGCTCGACGGCAAGTACCTGTCGAGCGAGGTGGCCGGCGGCTTCACCGGCCGGGTCATCGGCATGTACGCCTCGTCCGGCGCCGTGCACTTCGACTGGTTCGACTACGAGCCCGCCTGATCGTTCGTCAAATTTCTTCTCCCCCTTCTCTTCATCCTCTTCACGCATCGGAGATTCACCTCATGTCGCAGCACTTCCACGACCTCGGCCATGCCCTGGAGTGGCGCGCAAAGGGAGAGACCCTGCGCGTCGAGGCCTGGGGTCCGGACTCCGTACGGGTGCGGGCCACACCCGGCGGCCCGCTGCTGGAGGACCTGCCCGGCGCGCTGCTGGACGCTGCCCCGGCCGGGGCCAAGCCGGTGATCGTGATCTCCGAGCACAGCGCCACCCTGGTCAACGGCGCGACAACAGTCCGGGTCGACGCCTTCACGGAGGGCAAGATGACCCCGGAACTCGGGGCCACCGCAGGCCAGTTGACCTTCCTGCGGACCGAGGACGGCAGCGAGCTGCTGGCCGAGGAGCCGGCCCACTTCTGGTGGCCCGGCGCCCGCCTCTACACCGCCACAGGCAACGGCTACCACCGCATCGAGCAGCGCTTCCGCGCCCACGCCGGGGAGAAGCTGTTCGGCCTGGGCCAGCACACCCACGGGATGCTGGACCAGAAGGGAGCGGTCATCGACCTGGTGCAGCGGAACGCCGAGGTCACCGTCCCGCTGCTGGTCTCCGACCGGGGCTACGGGCTGCTGTGGAACTCGCCCGCCATCGGCCGGGTCGAGCTGGCCGAGACCGGCACCCGCTGGGTCGCCGACAGCGCCCGCCAGATCGACTACTGGGTGACGGTCGGTCAGCCGGCCGAGATACTGGGCCACTACGCCGACGCCACCGGGCACACCCCGGTGCTGCCCGAGTGGGCGGCCGGCTTCTGGCAGTGCAAGCTGCGCTACCGGACCCAGGAGGAACTGCTGGAGGTGGCCCGCGAGTACAAGCGCCGGGGGCTGCCGCTGGACGTCATCGTCTCCGACTTCTTCCACTGGACCCACCTCGGCGAGTGGAAGTTCGACCCGGCCGAGTGGCCCGACCCGGCCGCCATGGTGCGGGAGTTGGACGAGCTGGGGGTGAAGCTGATGGTCTCGGTCTGGCCCTCGGTCAGCCCGGTCAGCGAGAACTACCACGCCATGCTGGACCAGGGCCTGTTCATCAACACCGAGTACGGTCCGGTCGCCCACGCCGACTGGCCGGACAAGGGCCTCGGCGCCTACTCGGCGCAGGTCGCCTTCTACGACGCCACCAACCCGGCCGGGCGCGCCTTCGTCTGGGACCGGATCAAGCGCAACTACCTCGACCACGGCATCAAGGTCTTCTGGCTGGACGCCTGCGAGCCCGAGCTCAAGCCCAACTTCCAGGGCAATCTGCGCTACCAGGCCGGTCCGGGCCTGGAGGTCGGCAACCTCTACCCGCGCGAGAACGCCCGCATGATCCACGACGGGATGCACGCGGCGGGCGAGACCGAGGTCGTCTCGCTCAACCGCTCCTCCTGGGCCGGCGCCCAGCGCTACGGCGCCGCGCTGTGGTCCGGCGACATCGGCACCGACTTCGCCTCGCTGCGTACCCAGATCAAGGCCGGCCTCAATGTCGCGCTCTCCGGCATACCGTGGTGGACCACCGACATCGGCGGCTTCCACGGCGGCGACCCGGCCGACCCGGCCTACCGGGAGGTGCTGGTCCGCTGGTTCCAGTACGGCGCCTTCTGCCCGCTGTTCCGGCTGCACGGCTTCCGCGGCGCCGAGCAGAAGCTCGAACCGGCCATGACCGGCCTGCCCAACGAGGTCTGGTCGTACGGCGAGGAGGCGTACCCGATCCTCGCCTCCTACCTGCACCTGCGTGAGCGTCTGCGCCCCTACGTCATGGAGCAGATGCGGGCCGCGGCCGAGACCGGGGTGCCGCCGATGCGGCCGCTGTTCCTGGAGTTCCCGGAGGACCGCACCGCCTGGACGGCGGACGACTCCTTCCTGCTCGGCCCGGACCTGCTGGTCGCCCCGGTCACCGAGGCGGGCGCTCGCTCCCGCGAGGTCTACCTTCCGGCCGGCGCGGAGTGGACCTGCGCCTGGACCGGGGCCGCGTACCAAGGCGGCGGGACTGTCACTGTAGACGCCCCGCTGGAGCGGATCCCGCTGTTCCTGCGGGACGGCGCGCAGCTGCCCATCGTGGAGGCCTGACGATGCGTCGGATCACCGATCGGCTGGGGGGCCTCGCCTTCGGCGGCGACTACAACCCGGAGCAGTGGGACGAACAGGTCTGGAAGGAGGACGACCTGTTGATGCGTCAGGCCCGGGTCAACCTGGCCACGGTGGGCGTCTTCTCCTGGGCGCTGCTGGAGCCGGAGCCGGGGCGCTTCGACTTCGCCTGGCTGGACGCCCACCTGGACCGGCTGCACGCCAACGGCGTCGCCGTCGACCTGGCCACCCCCACCGCCTCCCCGCCGCCGTGGTTCACCCTGGCGCACCCGGACGCCATGCCGGTCACCGCCGACGGCACCCGGCTCACCCACGGCAGTCGCGACACCTACTGCCTGGCTGCCCCCGCCTACCGGCAGGCGACGAGGCGGATCGCCGCCGCGCTCGCCGAGCGCTACGGCGCGCACCCGGCCGTGGCGATGTGGCACGTCCACAACGAGTACGCCACCGTCTGTTACTGCGAGCATGCCGCTGCCGCCTTCCGGGACTGGCTGCGGGCCCGCTACGGGACCCTGGACGCGCTCAACGCGGCCTGGGGCACCGCGTTCTGGAGCCAGCACTACGGCGCCTGGGAGCAGGTGCTCCCGCCGCGCGCCACCCAGTGGCACAGCAACCCCGGGCACACCCTGGACTACCGCCGCTTCTGGTCCGACGAGGCGCTGGCCGCCTACCGGGAGCAGCGCGACGCGATCCGCGGCCACAGTGCGCTGCCGGTGACGACCAATCTGATGCTGCCCGGCTACCAGGTCCTGGACCTGTGGAAGTTCGGCGCCGAGGTCGACTTCGTCGGCATCGACCACTACCCGGACGCGCCCGGCATCGACGCCGCGGCCGACACCGCCTTCGGCGCCGACCGGGCCCGCTCCTTCGGCGGCGGCAAGCCCTGGCTGCTGATCGAGCAGGGCACCAACACGGTCTACAGCCCGAGCGGAACGCTTCCCAAGGAGCCCGGCGACATCCTGCGGCACTCGCTCGGCCATATCGGCCGTGGTTCGGAGGGCGCGCTGTTCTTCCAGTGGCGGCAGTCCAAGGCGGGCGCGGAGCTGTGGCACTCGGCGATCGTTCCGCACGCCGGCCCCGACACCCGGATCTTCCGGGAGGCGGCGGCCACCGGCGCGGCCGTGGCCGGGCTGGGCGAGCTGGCCGGGTCGCGCGTCCACGCGGAGGTGGCCGTGCTGCACGACGCGGACGTGTGGTGGGCGCTGGACACCCGGGGCCTGCCGCAGGTCGACTACCACGCCACCCTGCGCCGAGCCCACCGCGCACTCTGGGACGCCGGGGTGACCATCGACTTCGCCCATCCCCAGCACGACCTGAGCCGGTACCGGCTGGTCGTCGCCCCCAGCCTGTACCTGCTCTCGGACGCGGGCGCGGCCTCGCTGCGGCGCTATGTGCAGGGCGGCGGGACGCTGCTCGTCCAGCACTTCAGCGGCGCGGTGGACGGGTCCCACCAGGCCCGGCTCGGCGGCTACCCGGGTCCGCTGCGGGAGGTGCTGGGGCTGCGGGTGGAGGAGTACCGGCCGCTGGGGGCCGGGGAGTTGCTCACCCTGTCGGACGGGTCGTCGGCGGAGGGATGGAGCGAGCTACTGCGGGCGGAGGGGGCGGAGGTCGTCGCCACGTACACGTCCGGGGTGATGGATCGTCAGCCTGCGCTGACCCGGCACCGGTTCGGCGGGGGGGCCGGTTGGTACGCGTCCACCCGGTTGGACGACGCCGGGTACGCGGCGCTGATCGGGCGGGTGCTGGGGGAGTCGGGGACCGGTCCGGTGCTGGCCGGGCTGCCGGCAGGGGTGGAGGCGGTGCGACGGTCGTCGGCCGATGGCGGCTCGCGCAGCTGGCTGTTCCTGCTCAACCACGGGACGGAGTCGGTCCAACTCGACATCGAGGGCTATGACTTGCTCACGGCGGCCGATGTCGGCCCCGCCGGGCTGACCCTCCCGGCACGCGGCGCGGCGGTACTGCGCCAGGGCTGAACCCGCCCTGAAGGTCTTCTCGTTCCGCACGTCTGGTTCCGCACGTCTTCTCAGCGTCGAGAAAGGACAGTCCATGCCCAGTCCGAAGATCTCCCGTAGAGGCCTGATGGCGGTCGGTGCTGCCGCCGTGGCCACCCCGCTGCTCTCCCCGGCAGGCCGGGCGCTGGCTGCTACCAGTGCCAACAGCGCTGGTAATCAAGGCAGTTACACCTGGAAGAACGCCCAGATAGTCGGCGGCGGTTTCGTCCCCGGCATCATCTTCAACCAGTCCGAGCCGGGGCTGGTCTACGCCCGTACCGACATCGGCGGCGCGTACCGGCTCGACCGGACGACCGAGCGCTGGGTGCCGTTGCTGGACTGGATCGGCTGGGACACCTGGGGCCACACCGGAGTCGTCTCGCTCGCCACCGACTCTCTGGAGCCCGACCGGGTCTATGCGGCGGTCGGCACCTACACCGTGGGCGGCTGGGACCCCAACCAGGGCGCGGTGCTGCGCTCCGAGGACCGCGGGCAGACCTGGAAGACCGCCGACCTGCCGTTCCAGCTCGGCGGCAATATGCCGGGCCGGGGGATGGGTGAGCGACTCGCGATCGACCCGCACCGCAACCGGATCCTCTACCTGGGCGTACGCGGCGGGCACGGACTGTGGCGCAGCGAGGACTACGGCAAGTCCTGGGCCCAGGTGGCCGGCTTCCCCAACGTGGGCAATTTTGTGCCCGATCCCACCGACAGCAACGGCTACAACAGCGACAACGCCGGGGTGCTCCAGGTCGTCTTCGACCCGCGCGACGGCCGCACCGGGCGGGCGACCAGGACCGTCTACGTCACCGTCGCCGACACCGAGAACATCCTCTACCGCTCCACCGACGCCGGGGCGACCTGGGCGCGAGTACCGGGCCAGCCGACCGGCTACCTGCCGCACAAGGCGGTCTTCGACCAGGTCAGCGGCTCCCTCTACCTGGCCACCAGCAACACCGTGGGCCCGTACGACGGCTCCAAGGGCGACGTCTGGAAGCTCGACACCGCCACCGACACCTGGACCTGCATCAGCCCCGTCCCCTCCACCAGCAGCAATGACGGCTTCGGCTACAGCGGGCTGAGCATCGACCGGCAGAACCCGGACACACTGATGGTCGCCACGCAGGTCAGCTGGTGGCCGGACATCGTGATCTACCGGTCCACCGACGCCGGTGCGAGCTGGACCAGGGCCTGGGACTTCGGGAACTACCCCGAGCGGACCTTCCGCTACTCGCTGGACATCTCCGCCGCGCCCTGGCTGGACTTCAACGCCACCCCCGCGCTCCCGGAGACCTCGCCCAAGCTCGGCTGGATGACCGAGGCGCTGGAGATCGACCCGTTCGACTCCGACCACTTCCTCTACGGCACCGGCGCGACCGTCTACGGCGCCGACAATCTGACGGCATGGGACAAGGGCGGCACCGTCGCCATCTCGGTCCGGGCCCAGGGCCTGGAGGAGACCGCGGTCCGGACGCTGCTCAGCCCGCCGGTCGGGCCGCCGCTGCTGTCCGGCGTCAGCGACGTCGGCGGCTTCGTCCACACCACGCTGAACCGGGCCTACCCGATGTACGCCAACCCTACGGTGGGGGCGACCAACTGCCTGGACCACGCCGAGCTGGCCCCGACCACGATCGTGCGCTCCGGCAGCGGCGGCTCCGCCTACCTCGGCCTGTCCACGGACAGCGGAACCACCTGGACGCCGGTCACCGCCCAGCCCAGCGGTACCACCGGCCCCGGCCCGGACGAGGGCGCGGTCGCGCTCGCGGCCGACGGCAGCCGCATCGTCTGGGCCCCGAACGGCGCGGCCGTCAGCTGGTCGGCGGACAGCGGCGCCACCTGGACGGCCTGCACCGGGATCCCCGCCGGAACGGCGGTGCGCTCGGACCGGGTAGACCCGAAGACGTTCTACGGTTTCGCCGCCGGAGCCTTCTACCGCAGCACGGACGGCGGCGCGAGCTTCACCGTGACGGCGGCCGCGGCCACCAGCGGACTTCCCGCCGTGGGCCCGGCCCGCTTCAAGGCGGTCCCCGGGCTGCGCGGTGAGATCTGGCTCGCGGGCGGCGCGGACTCCACGGTCACCGGGGGAGGGGTCTACGGACTCTGGCGCTCCACGGACGGCGGCAGCATCTTCACCCGGATCTCCGCCGTCGAGGAGGGCGACACCGTCGGCTTCGGCAAGGCGGCCCCGGGCCGCTCCTACCCCGCCGTCTACACCAGCGCCAGGATCCACGGCGTCCGCGGCCTCTACCGCTCCGACGACGCGGGCCGCCACTGGACCCGCATCAGCGACGACCGCCACCAGTACGGCTGGACCGGCAGCTGCATCACCGGCGACCCGCGCGTCTACGGCCGCGTGTACGTGGGGACGAACGGCCGGGGGATCGTCTACGGCGACGTGGGCTGAGGCCGGCTCTCCCACGCGATCAGTGCGAGCAGGACCAGGGCTGCCGTCGCGAGGGCGGCGGCGCCGCTGGTCCAGGCCGCGATGGGTGCGACGAGTGCTGCGGCTGCGAGTGCGGCCGTGAGTCGGGCCGTTGGCCAGGTCCCGGCGAGGGTGCGGTGGAAGTAGGCGAGGCCGAACAGGTAGAGGGAGATGCCGAGCGGCAGGAGCAGGGCGGGGAGGTGGTGGGAGGGGTGGTGGAACTCGTCGATGGCCTTCTCCATCCCGACCGCCGCGACCGCGATGCCGAGGATGATGACGTAGTAGGCGTAGCCGAAGGCGTTGACGGCGATGCGTGGTCGGCGCTGGGTCGGGACGCGTTCCAGTCGGGCTTCGCTCTCGCTTTCCTCGCGGCCGAAGTAGAGCCACCACATCTCCGCGCTCAGTACCAGGGCCAGCAGCGCGCCCACGATGGAGCGCGTGGAGGACATCCGCCGCGCGGTGGACTTCCTGAGCAAGCACCCCGACGTGGACGCGGACCGCATCGGCGCGCTGGGCATCTGCGCGGGCGGCGGTTACACGGTCAATGTGTCGCAGACCGAGCTGCGGATCAAGGCGGTCGCGGGCGTGAGCACCTTCAACATCGGCTCCGCGCGCCGTGACGGCGTCGGGCCCCTGGGCAAGCAGTCGGCGGAGTACCGCACCAGCCTGCTGGAGCGCTCGGGCCAGGCCCGCACGCGCGAGGCGGCGGGCGGTGAAGTCGAGATGTTCTCGCTGATCGCCGACAACCCCAGGTTCGACATGAACGACCTGTCGACCATCCCGATGATGTACCAGGAGGGCTACAAGTACTACTCGGAGATCGACCCCAACCCGCGGTTCATGGGCACCTTCGCCCTGTCCAGCCTCAGCCAGCAGATGGCGTTCTTCCCGTTCGAGGGGATCGAGCTGATCTCCCCGCGCCCGCTGCTGCTGATCGCCGGCTCCGAGGCCGACACCCTCTACTTCAGCCAGGACGCCATCGCGAAGGCGAAGGAGCCCAAGGAACTCCTCGTCCTCGACGGCGCCTCGCACATCGACCTCTACTGGAACCCGAAGTACGTCCCGCAGGTCGCCGAGAAGCTGACCGAGTTCTTCACCAAGAACCTGTAGGCGAGCCGGCCCGAGTCGTGCTGGCTTGACAAACTGACTTGCCGGGGCGGCAAATGGAGGCATGGGCGGACAGGACGATATCCCCGAGGTGCTGACCGCGGTCGGTCCGCGGCTGCGGGCGCTGCGGCGGAGCCGGAATTTCACGTTGGCGCAGTTGAGTGAGACGACCGGGATTTCGCTGAGTACGCTTTCGCGGCTGGAGTCGGGGAAGCGCAAGCCGACGTTGGAGCTGCTGCTGCCGTTGGCGCGTGCGCACGGGGTGCAGTTGGACGAGTTGGTCGGGGCGCCGGAGACCGGGGATCCGCGGATCCATCCGCGTCCCTTCACCCGGCACGGTCAGACCTTCATCCCGCTGACGCGGCACCTCGGCGGGCTGCACGCCTTCAAGCACATCCTCCCGGCGGGATCCGGCCCGGACCTGCGGCCGGAGCAGGGGACCCATGAGGGCTACGAGTGGCTCTACGTCCTGTCCGGCCGGCTGCGGCTCGCCCTCGGGGAGCACGATCTGGTGCTCACGGCCGGGGAGGCGGCGGAGTTCGACACCCGGACGCCGCACGGGTTCGCCAATGCCGGGACGCAGCCGGTCGAGTTCCTCAGCCTGTTCGGGGCGCAGGGCGAGCGCATGCATGTGCGGGCGCGGCCCGGAGGGGCGCGATCGACCGCATAGGGTGGGAGCTGTCGGTATCTGTCCCTCTCGGAGGTTTCCAGCCCATGGATCGTCAACTGACGCTGATGGCCGTTCACGCCCATCCCGACGACGAGGTGCTGTCCACCGGCGGGGTGCTGGCGGCCGCGGCGGCCGAGGGCATCCGCACGGTGCTGGTCACCTGCACCAACGGGGAGCAGGGCGACGGTCCCGGCGGGATCAAGCCCGGGGAGCCCGGCCATGACGAGGCGCGGGTGCGGGAGATCCGGCTGGAGGAGCTGAAGGAGTCGGTGGCCCAGCTGGGCATCTCCGATGTGGAACTCCTCGGCTACCACGACTCGGGCATGGTGGGCTGGGAGGCCAACCAGCGGCCGGACGCGTTCGCCAACATCCCGCTGGAGGAGTCCGCCGGGCGGCTCGCCGAGCTGATGGAGCGCTACCGTCCCGATGTCGTCGTCACCTATGACGAGAACGGCGCCTACGGACATCCCGACCACATCCAGGCGCATCTGATCACCATGGCGGCGATCAAGGCGGTCAGGGCGACCGGTATTCCGGCGAAGTTCTACTACACGGCCATCTCCCGGACCCGGATCGAGGAGATGTTCGACTATCTGCGGGCCAGCGGTGCCGAGATGGGGGACTTCGAGCTGCCCGACGACTTCGGCAACGCGGACGAGGAGATCACCACGGTGGTGGACGTCTCCCCCTACGTCGAGCGCAAGCGCAAGGCGCTGGAGGCGCACGCCAGCCAGGGGGAGAACATCTTCATGCTGCGGTTGAACGAGGAGGGCCAGCAGCGGGCGTTCGGCCAGGAGGCCTTCGTCCGGCAGTTCAGCGACGTGCCGGTGCCGGAGCGGGAGGACGACCTCTTCGCCGGACTGCGCTAGCGAGTCACGCTCCGGCCGGCCCGGCTGTGTCCAGCGTGTGCCGACTGTCCTAGCCTGGAGGGGGTGCTCGGGTCCGCGAGGGAGCGTGACGGCGATGGCTGGGACAACGGGACGGGTGGTGGTCGGCGTCAGCGGATCGCTGGGGAACCTGGCTGCGCTGCGCCGTGCGGTGGCCGAGGCCCGGCAGAGGGGCCTGGGCCTGGTGGCGGTGCATGTGTGGGCCCCGCCCGGGGGCGAGGTCGGGTACCGGAACGCGCCGTGCCCGGAACTGGCGAAGGTGTGGGCGGGAGCCGCCGAAGCGCGTCTGCACACCGCCTTCGCCGAGGCGTTCGGCGGCTACCCGGCGGACCTGGAGGTCCGGCCGCTGGTGGTGCGCTGCGAATCGGTCGGCCGAGCGCTGTGCGAGATCGCAGAACGCGATGAGGACCTGCTGGTTCTCGGCGCCGGCAGACGCGGGGCGCTGGCCCGGCTGCACCACGGCCACGTCGCCCGGCACGTCCTGGCCCACGCCCGCTGCCCGGTCCTGGCGGTCCCGTGGATCTCCCCGTTCGCGGCCCAGCGGAAGGAACTGCGCCAGCTGCACCACATCGGCCCGGCCGGAGCCGCCTGACGGCGCCGCATTCCGCGACGCCGCCAGGCTCAACGCCGCCAGACTCAGTGCTGTCAGCTGAGGCCGAGGACGGACAGGGCCGTGGTCCAGTTGCTCGCGATGGCCTGCTGGGCCGGGGCGAGCTGCACGGTGCCCGCGCAGACCGCCTGGTAGAGCTTGAACTCGACGGTGTCCTTGTCCGCGGCCGTCTTCGAGCCCACGCTGTAGCGGGGTTCGGGCCACAGGTTGAGCGGGCTCCTGGGGTTGCCGCCGAGCGAGAGCGGGATGAGGTGGTCCTCCTCGTAGTCGGCGGTGCTGGTGTCGGAGTAGCCGTACTGGGCGATCTGAGTGACCTTCAGGGCGTTGGTGTAGCTGGTGGGCGGGCGTATCGAGCTGGAGTAGCCGCCGACGCATATCGTCGAGGAGATGGTGGACTGGGTGACGGCGGAGTTCAGGGCGCCGGGCTGGCAGGTCGGGTCGGGCAGCGGCAGGTAGGACTGCGAACAGACGGTCGCGGCCTGCGCGGTGGTGGTGACGGTGCAGGTGACGAGTCCGGCGGCGGCCAGGACGAGGGCGGCGGCCGTGGCCGGGATCCGGTGCGAGCGGGACATGGTGGGACTCCTGCCAGTTGGTGAACGTCAAGGGCATGACGGTCCAGGGGAATGGACTGATCACGGCGGAGCTAGGATGGTCGCGCGGGCGGGCCGCCCAGACTGCGGCCCGCCCGCGCTGTCGTGCGTCCGGTCGTCAGCAGGTGAAGTCGATGTCGGAGAAGCTGGCGTAGTGGTCGGGGGTGTAGTACTCCTCGCCGTCCTCGGCCGTGATGATGCGTCGGGCCCCGCGGGTGCTCACCCCGGGGGTCTTGACGGTGTAGGCGTGGTAGTAGCCGGTGCTCTCGGCCGGCAGCAGCGCCTCGTTGTTGTAGAAGACCTCGCCGTCCTTGCTGTACGGGTACGGGCCGCCGGCGGCGATCAGGTCGATGGTGGTGATGGCCTGGCTGGGCAGGGCCGTCTCGCAGACCCAGGGGATGCTGCCGGCCGCATGGGCGGAACCGGCGGTCAGCACGGTGGTGGCCGCGGCGGGTCCGAGGACCAGGCTGGCGGCAAGCAGGACGCGCGTAGCGCGGAAGTTGGTTCGCATAGGTGCAGACTGGCATCTACGCGCGTCGTACTGAAGGCGTGCGCATGACATTTTCCCCAGTGTTAACCTGCCCCGCACCGCCGATCGACTGCACTGCACCACAAGTGACGCATGGTCACTGCCTCAGCGCGCCCGGCCGAGTTCGCCCAGGCCGGTGGCGAGGACCTCCACCAGCAGGCGGGCGTACCGCCCGTCCGGGTCGAGATCGGGGTCAAAGACCGTGACCTGGGCCCCGACGGCGCGTGGGGCCAGTACGGCGAGCAGCTCGGCGAGGTGTGCGGCGTCGATTCCGCCCGGATCGGGGCTGTCGACCGCGGGCATGACCGAGGGATCGAGGATGTCCACGTCCAGGTGCAGCCAGTAGCCGTCGAGTTCGGCCCGGTCGAGCTGCTCGCGGATGCGGCTGCCGGTGTCGGCGGCGCCGTCGCGGACGATCTCGGAGGCGCGGATCGTCAGGCCCACCGTTCGGTCCACTTCGGCCAGTTCCTCGTCCTCGTCGCGGCATCCGGCGTGGGCCACGTCCGGTGCACGGAAGTACGGGCCCAGGCCGTCGATGTCGGCGATCGCGGGCCAGTGCCGGCCGACGGCGGCGGCCAGGTCCTCGCCGGCCAGGGAGGCGCAGGCGGGGGAGTTGCCGGGGTGGCGGAAATCGGTGTGGCCGTCGAGGTGGGCCAGGCCGAACCGGCCCGCCGTCCGCAGTGCCAGGCCGGCTCCGACCAGCAGGCTGCAGTCTCCGCCGATGACCAGGGGAACGTCCCCGGCCGCCCGGATCTCGGTGATGCGCCCGGCCAACCGCCGCGCATGATCGATGATCAGGTCCTGGTTGCGCAGTCGGCCGGGCGAGGGGTCATCGGCGTACCGGCCCGGCAGCACCACTCCGGCGTCGCGCGCGCCGAGCTCGGCGAAGCGTGCGAAGAGCCCCGCACCGCGCAACGCCTCCGGCGCCTTGGCGCAGCCGGGAACGGTCGTCGGCAGCGGCGGTCGCAGGCCGAGATTGCTGGGCGCGGACAGCAGTGCGATCGCCGGTCCACCATCCCACGAGTCCGCGGGGCGCGGCTCACCCGCGTGCCCGTTGGAGCGGGCATGTATGAATATCTGTGAATAGGGTGCGCTCAGGGGCAGGCGTCGGCCCTCCCGAATGGAGCACACCATGGCCCAGCCGTCCGTCAGTCGCGAAGAGATGCAGCGGCTCTCCTCGCTCAGCCCCTTCGAGCTCAAGGGCGCCTTCATCGACCTCGCGGAGAAGTACACCGAGGGTCAGAAGGGCAAGTCCGCCGCCCATATGCTCAACGCCGGGCGTGGCAACCCCAACTGGATCGCCACCGGCCCGCGCGAGGCCTTCTACGCCCTGGGCTACTACGCACTGACGGAGAGCCGTCGGGTCTGGACCGCCGACAACCTGGGCGGGATGCCCGAGCAGGAGGGCATCAGCTCCCGCTTCGACGCCTATGTGCGCAGCCACCCCGAGCTGCCCGGCATCGAGCTGCTCAAGGACTGCATCGACCTCGGTGTGCAGCGCTTCGGATTCGACCGCGACGCCTGGATCCACGAGCTCGTCGACTCCAGTGTCGGCGACAACTACCCGGTGCCGGACCGGATGCTGGTCCACATCGAGCAGGTGGTCCGCGGCTACGTCCACGAGGAGCTGATGCAGGGCAGGCCGCCGCAGGACAACCGGCTCGACCTGTTCGCCACCGAGGGCGGCACCGCCGCCATGTGCTACATCTTCGACTCGCTGATGAAGAACGGGGTGCTGCACAAGGGCGACCGGATCGCGCTGATGGTGCCGGTCTTCACCCCGTACATCGAGATCCCGGAGCTGGAGGACTACGAGTTCGACGTCGTCAACGTCGAGGCAAGCCGCTTCGCGGAGCCGGGGGTGCGCGAGTGGCGCTACCCGACCGAGGAGGTCGCCAAGCTGGCGGACCCGGCGGTCAAGCTGGTCTGCTTGGTCAACCCGAGCAACCCGCCCTCGCTGGCGCTCTCGCAGCGGGTGACCGACCAGATCAAGCAGATCGTGGCGACCAGCAACCCCGACCTGCTGATCGTCACCGACGACGTCTACGGCACCTTCGTCAACGGCTTCCGGACCATCGCCGCCGACCTGCCGCGCAACACGCTGCTGGTCTACTCCTACTCCAAGCACTACGGCTGCACCGGCCACCGGCTCGGCGTCATCGGCCTGCACCAGGACAACGTCGTCGACGACCTTATCGCCGCCTTCGGCCCGGACGAGAAGGCACGTCTGGCCAAGCGCTACGGAACGCTGACGCTGGAGCCGGAGAAGCTCAGGTTCGTCGACCGGCTGGTCGCGGACTCCCGGCAGGTGGCGCTGAACCACACTGCCGGTCTGAGCCTGCCGCAGCAGGTGCAGATGGCGCTCTTCTCGCTGTTCGACCTGCTGCCCGAGGGCCAGGACTACAAGGCGAAGATCCAGAGCATCGTCCGGCAGCGGCTCGACCTGCTGCTTGAAGGCTCCGGGATGAAGATCAACGAGGATCCCGGCCGGGCCGGCTACTACATCGAGCTCGACCTGCTCGCCGAGGCCGAGCGGGTGGCCGGCCAGGACTTCGCGGACTACCTGCAGAAGAACTACGTCGCCACCGAGCCGCTGTTCCGCCTCGCCGAGCAGACGGGCGTGGTGCTGCTCAACGGCGGCGGCTTCGACGGTCCGCAGTGGTCGGTCCGGGTCTCGCTGGCCAACCTGGACGACCTGGACTACCTGAAGATCGGCCACCATCTGAAGGAGATCTTCGCCGACTACCGGCGTGAATGGGAAATGACCCTATGAGCCTGCTGCGCGAGAATGCCGTCCTCGCCCTCTTCACCTGCCTCGCCCTCGGCTACATCGTGGGCAAACTGCGCGTCGGACCCATCACCCTGGGCGGCATCTGCGGCACGCTGATCGTGTCGATGCTGATCGGCGCGCAGAAGGTGAGCGTCAACTCCGACGTCAAGAACGTCGCGTTCGCCCTCTTCATCTTCTCCCTCGGCTATATGGCCGGGCCCCAGTTCTTCGCCAACCTCAACGCCAAGGGGCTGCGCTTCGGGGTGCTCTGCCTGATGGAGGCCGTGCTCGTCATCGGTCTGGCCATCGGCTTCGCCACCGGCTTCAACCTCGACACCGGCACCGCCTCCGGCATCCTCGCCGGTTCCGCGACCGAGTCGGCCGTCGTCGGCACCGCGCAGGACGCCATCGGCAAACTGCCCGGCATCACCCCGCAGCAGGTGACCGAGCTTCAGGGGCACGTCGCCACCGCGTACTCGGTCTGCTACCTCTTCGGCCTGATCAGCATCGTCATGCTGACGAGCCAGATCTTCCCGTTGATCCTGCGGATCAACCTGGCCGACGCCAGCCGTGAGATCTGGGAGCGGATGCGGGGCGACGACCCCTCCCTGGAGGCGGACGAGCAGGCCGCGCTGCCGTCGCTGGTCGGCCGGACCTACCTGGTCTCACAGGGCGAGGGCAGCACGTTGCGCCAGCTGGAGGACGCGGAGGACCGGCAGGTGACCATCGAGGGGGTGGTCCGCGGCACCAGGGTGATGAAGGTCGCCCCGGACCTGCGGCTGCAGCGCGGCGACCGGGTCCTGATCGTCGGACGTCGCGCCGCCGTCATGGACGCCGGCCACGAGCTGGGCCCGGAGACGCCGGGCGTGCCGGGGCTGGACAGCCCGCTCGCGGTCAGGCAGATCGTGATCACGCACAAGGAGGTCAGCGGGAGGACGCTGGGCGCGCTCAAGGCGGACGTCGCCGACGGCGTCTTCTTCACCGACGTCGAACGGGTCGACCACCACTTGCCCATCTCCGCCGAGACCGAGCTGCACACCGGTGACAGCGTCACCGTCGTCGGCGCGCGCTCGCGGGTCGAGGCCTTCGCCGCGAAGGTCGGCGCCACGGTCCGTCAGGACGCGGCCGACTACATCTACATCAGCATCGGCATCTGCCTGGGCGTGCTCCTCGGCATGGTCAACGTCCGGATCGGCTCGGCCAACCTCACCCTCGGCACCGGCGGCGGCTGCCTGATCTCCGGCCTGATCTTCGGCTGGCTGCGGGCCCAGCGCCCCACCTTCGGCGCCTACCCGCCGATCGCCGCGCAGACGGCCAAGGACCTCGGGCTCTCGGTCTTCATCGCCGTCACCGGCATGGCGGCAGGTCCCGACGCCGGGCCGCTGCTCAAGCAGTACCCGGTGCTGCTGCCGGCAGCGGGCATCGTCATGGTGGTCGTCCCGGCCTTCCTCGGGCTGTTCATCGGCCGCAGATTCCTGAAGATCGAGAAGCCCATCCTGATCGGCGCCATCGCCGGCCAGCAGTGCAGCACCCCGGCCATCACGGCGGTCACCAACGTCGCCCAGAGCAGCGTGCCGATGCTCGGCTACACGATCACCTACACCCTGTCGAACTTCCTGCTGCCGCTGACCGGACCGCTGCTGGTCGGCATGCTCGGCCTGCGCATGGGCAGCTGAGCAGTGGGTTCTCGTGATGGGCCGAACCGGGGACCCGGGGCTGTCGCCGGTGTCGCGCGGAGCGTGCCGGGGGACGGGTCCGGGGTTGTGTCACCTCTGCGGGAAGCCGTCCGGCGTCCTGCGGGGGCCGTACGGACGTGGAACGAGGGATGGCTGTGGCGAAGGCATATCTGGTGGGCAGCGGGATCGCGTCGCTGTCGGCGGCGGCGTTCCTGATCCGTGAGGGCGGGTTCTCCGGCGGCGACATCGTGATCCTGGAGGAGCAGGACCGCTGGGGCGGAAGCCTGGACGCGTCCGGTTCGCCCGAGACCGGGTACACCATGCGCGGCGGGCGGATGTTCGAGGTCCACTTCGACTGCACCTACGACCTGCTGTCCTCCATCCCCTCCATGGACGACCCGACCAAGTCGGTCACCGAGGACACCTTCTCGTTCCACGAGGACTTCGCCTGGGACGACCACGCCCGGCTGATCGACGCGGACGGGAAGGTCATCGACGCGCACTCGATGACGTTCACCGAACGCGACCGGCTGGAGCTGGTGAAGTGCGTGGCCACGCCGGAGAAGCTGCTGGACGGCAAGCGCATCGCGGACCTGTTCCACGAGGAGTTCTTCTCCACCAACTTCTGGGCGATGTGGTGCACCACCTTCGCGTTCGAGCCCTGGCACAGCGCGATCGAGTTCCGCCGCTACCTCAACCGCTTCGTGCACCTGTTCAAGACCTTCGACAGCATGTCGGGGATCTACCGCACCAGGTTCAACCAGTTCGACTCGATCGTGCGCCCGCTGCTGGCCTGGCTCACCGACCAGGGCGTCACCGTCCAGTTGGACACCCGCGTCACCGACCTGCGCCTGGCCGACGGCGAGGCGCTCACCGTGCAGGCCATCACCTGGCAGCGCGGCGGCAGGACCGAGGAGACGGTCCTGGGCCCGCAGGACCTGGTGATGGTGACCAACGGTTCGATGACCGCGAACTCCACCCTGGGCTCCACCGACACCGTCCCGGCGCTGGACACCACCTCCTCCAACGGGGCCTGGCAGCTGTGGCAGACCCTGGCCGCCAAGCGGCCGGGACTGGGCGACCCCAAGGTCTTCGACTCCTCGGTCAAGGACTCCAACTGGGAGTCGTTCACCGTCACCACCAAGGACCCGGTCTTCTTCAAACTGATGCAGGAGTTCAGCGGCAGCGAGGCCGGCAAGGGCGGGCTGATCACCTTCAAGCAGTCCAGCTGGCTGCTGACCATCGTGCTCAACCACCAGCCGCACTTCCGCGACCAGCCCCAGGACACCTTCGTGTGGTGGGGCTACGCCCTGTTCCCCGACAAGCCGGGCGACTTCGTGGGCAAGCCGATGTCGCAGTGCACCGGCCGGGAGATCCTGGACGAGGTGCTGCAGCACCTGCCCTTCGCCGAGCGCGAGCGGATCCTGGAGGGCTCCATCGTGATCCCGGCGAAGATGCCCTACATCACCAGCCAGTTCCTGGTCCGCAAGGCCGGCGACCGCCCCCAGGTCGTCCCTGCGGGCTCCACCAACCTCGCCTTCATCGGCCAGTACGCCGAGGTCCCCGACGACGTGGTCTTCACCGTCGAGTACTCCGTACGCACCGCCTGGACCGCCGTCGCCGGACTCCTCAAGCTCGACAAGCAACCCCCTCCGGTCTACAAGGGTCAGCACAACCCCGAGATTCTCATCGAGGCCCTGCAGACCCTGCACCGGCGATGACCGCCGACAGGCGGCTTCGCCGCGCAACTGGGGCCGGGGGCGGCGCGGGCCCGGCGCGGAGCGCTCGCCTGGGGCGCGGGGCGGGGCGAGTGCGTCCCCCATTCGGGTCAGCTGGGGGAGTTACACCCACGCTGGGGGGCGTAGCAACCATATACGGGTGTAATTCTCCCCAGCATGGTTGTAACTCCCCCCAGCATGCAGCAAGGCGGGCAAACCGAGGCCACTTTTCGGACAAGGTGTCACTTGATCTTGCCGTTCTGCCCGATTCATCCCGGAATTCGTGTACCAAAAGTGACCCGGCGTCCCAAAAATGACCCCGGTTCGGCCGAAGCTGCTCAGCAGGAGCGTTTCGCCAGCCCCGACCGACCGTCGGAAGGGCACCGCTCCGCCGCCGGCGACGCACGCTCCGCCGCCCTCCCCCTTCGTCGTGGTTGCCGCGAGTGACAGCGAGCCACCTCAGCCCGGTACGGACCGGCGTGCCCCACGGAGGCAACGGGACGGTCAGCGGGAGCAATCGCGCACGTCGGAGACGGCTGCGGGACGGGGGCTCGGTCGCGAGAGGGATCCCGGGGACGCGTCGGCGCGGTCGCGCCCCGATCGCGGTTCGGCGTCAACTGTGCCGGGGGTAGAGCCGCACTACTTTGCCCTGCACGTTTGCTTCGAGGTATGCGGAGCCGTAGTTGTCGGAGAGGTAGAGGAGGACGGCGGGCACACCGGTGATGACGTCGCCTCGCACGGCGACGTAGCTCATGGTGGGTTTGGGGATGCCCAACTGCTTCTCGGCGGCGAGCCACAGCGCGGTCAGCGCGTCCCAGCGGACGGTTTTGAGGTCCACCACGGTGGTGCCGGAGTCGACGGTGCCGCCGGGGCCGTTGGGGCTCGCCAATCCGTCGCGGTACTGGTAGATGTCGTACACGCCCTGCTGCGTCTGCGAGGGGACGTCGGCGTTCGCGTAGCTCGGGTAGAGGTCCAGTTCGGTGACCTTGTCGCTGCCCGCCGCCGCGCGCAGTGCCGCGACGGCGACCTTGGCCCCGGCCGGGGTCAGCAGGCTCGCGGTGGGGCCGGCGGTACTGGCAGCGCTACTGGCGGGGGCGGCGGCGGGGGCCGTGGTTCCTGACGAGGCCGTGGGAGTGCGGTGGGGGAGCGGGAGGTCACTGGCAGCGGCGCCGGAGCCCGAGTTCCCCTGGATCAGTGAGTAGCCCACCAGGCACGCGATCACGCCCGCAGCAACGACCAAGCCGGCACGGCGTATTCGCCGTGTCCGCCGCCCCGCCCCCGCGGTGCCGGCGTCGGGCGACGACGGGCGGCGGCGGTGCGCGGACGGCACGGTGGTGTGGGCGGCCGGAGGGGCGTCCGCCGCGGCCAGCAGCTCGTCGAACTGCTCACTGCTGGGCCGGGCCTCCGGGTCCGCCACCAGCACCGAGACCAGTGCCGGAGCGAGAGCCCCGGCGCGCTTCGGCGGTGGCACCGGGTCGCTCATGACCGCCACCAGGGTGGCCATGGTGGTCGCGCGGCGCAGCGGGTGGTAGCCCTCGACGGCGACGTACAGCAGCATGCCGAGGGACCACAGGTCCGAGGCGGTCCGGGTTTCGTCGCCGCGGAGGCGTTCGGGGGCGATGTACTCGGGGGAGCCGATCATCTCGCCGGTGGCCGTCAGGGTGGTGGCGTCGCGCAGCGCGGCGATGCCGAAGTCGGTGAGCACCGGGCTGCCGTCCGTGCGCAGCAGGATGTTCGCCGGTTTGACGTCACGATGGTGGATGCCTGCGGCGTGGGCCGCCCGGAGCGCGGAGAGCACTCCGCGACCGAGGCGGGCGGCCTCCTGCGCAGCGAGCGGCCCGTGCTCCAGGCGCTCCTGCAGCGAGGTGCCGCGCACCAGTTCCATGACGATCCACGGGTACGGCGTGTCCGGCGCCTCAATGATCTGATGGATCGTCACCACATGCGGATGCTGGAGCCGGGCCAGTGCCCATGCTTCCCGCAGCACCCGCTCCCGCAGCAGGGCCGCCCTGGAGGGATCCCCCTCCATGAGCGCGGGATCCGCGGGCCGTACCTCTTTGAGGGCGACCTCTCGGTGCAGCGCCAGATCGCGGGCACGCCAGACCGTCCCCATGCCGCCACTGCCGAGCCTGTCCAGCAGTTCGAAACGCCCGTCGACGAATCGTCTGCCAGGCTCCTCATTCATCATGTCGGCAAGCCCATCCGGAAGAAGTGGTTCAGAAGTGGTCAGGGTGACGTTGGAGAGCATGGATCATACTGAGATCGCTCACCGGCGTACGTCGCCGACCGGATCCCAGGCGCCGCACAGCCAGGGCAGCACTTCCTCGGTGAGGGCCCGGTGCATCCGGGCCGCCGCCACCTCCTCGTACCAGGGCGCATCCACCGTGGTGAACCAGAACGAGGGGGCGAGGCTGTCCGCCAGTGCCCGGCAGGCGTGGTCCACGGCGGCTAGGGCGTGGTCAGCGGTGGCTCGGGGGTCGGTGAGGTAGTCGAGGCAGGAGGCCGCCCAGCGCATGCGATTGCGCTGCCGGGAAGCCCAAGGCTGGATGTCCTGTACCGGCCCGACATATGATCCGGCGTCAGCAACCGCATCCCCCCACGCCCGTTGCCCGGCCTCTGCCGCCACCCACCGCTCGACTCGGTCCAGCGTCTCCCGGACCTCGGGATCCGGATCGGCGAGATGGGCCGCCTCCCGCACCGCCGTCAGTGCGATGCGGACCGCGAGCAGCCGGTCCTCCCGCCCCTGCACCACCCATCCGGTACGGCTCAGGGCCTCATCGAGCCGTCGCAGCGAGGCGAGGTCGTCCGGTCGCGCGCCGCGCCGCAGCCGGGCCGCTTCGCCATCCGCCATCGCCGTCAAGTCCCCTTGCGAGCATCAACATCGTTCTCGCCCCTGCCAAATCTATAGCCTCTCGTGGCTGTCGTTTGACGTTGACGTGCGGGTCAGGGGTTAGCGTCACGGCGTCGTTGTTGCGTTCGTGTGCGCGCGAACGCGACTGCCGTGTGCCTTCTTCGTTGAGGAGAGTTGCCATGCCCGCACTGCCCCGCACGTCCCGTGAGATCCAGCTCGCGGTCCTGCCCGACGGTCTGCCGCGAGCCGAGGACTTCGCTCTGGTGGAGGTCCCGCTGCCGGTGCCGGGGGAGGGGGAGGTGTTGGTGCGCAACCGCTTCTTCCATGTGCCGGCCGCGCTGCGCACGGTTATCGGCGGGGGCCTGGAGGGTGCGCCGTTTCCGGCCGTGATGCCCGGTGACACGCTGTTCGGGGCGGCGATCGGGGAGGTCGTCTCGGCCCCGGAGGGCAGCGGCCTGCGTGTGGGCGAGCTGGTCTCGCACTGGCTGGGCTGGCGGGAGTACGCGGCGCCGCCGGTGGCCGGCTGCACCGCGTTGGGTGACGTCCTGCCCGATCCGGTGGCGCACCTTGCCCAGGGCTGGACCCCCTACGGCGCGCTCACCCGCGGAGCCGCCGTCCGCGAGGGCGACACGGTGTTCGTCACCGGCGGCGCAGGCTCGGTCGGCTCGATGGCCGGCCAGATCGCCCGACTGCTGGGCGCGGCACGGGTGGTGGGCAGCACCGGATCGCCTGCGAAGGCGGAGCGCATGGTCGCCGAACTCGGCTACGACGCCGTGGTGCTGCGCGGGGCGGAGCCGATCGGCGAGCAGCTCGCGAAGGCCGCCCCCGAGGGCATCGACGTGCTGATCGACAACGTGGGAGGCGAGCAGTTGCGGGCAGCCGTCGCCGCAGCCCGGCCCGAGGCTCGGTTCGTGCTGGTCGGAGCCCTGTCGGGACAGCTGGCGGCGCAGGGCGACGGCACGACGGCGCCGGTGGAGATCGACTCGTTCCAGCTCATCATCAAGCGGATCGCCGTCAAGGGCTTCAGCGTCATGGACCACCCGGACGCGCTGGGGGAGTGGAACACCCGCTTCGGCGGCTGGCTCCGCTCGGGGGAGATCAGCTTCCCGCACACCCGGGTCCCGGGCATCGAACGCACCGCCCAGGCGTTGCACGAGGTGTTCGGCGGCCGGCATCTGGGCACCGTCGTCGTGGAGTTGTCGCACTGAGGCTGCTGGGCGAGTGGGGGAGGAAGACGGATGCGGATCGGCGACGCGGCGGCAGCGGCGGGGACCACACCGCGCGCGCTGCGCTTCTACGAGCAGCGCGGCCTGCTGCCGCCGCCGGTCCGCACCGCTACCGGCCAGCGGCTCTACGGGCAGGCGGACGTCGACCGGGTCAGGGTCATCCGGCAACTGCTCGCCCTCGGCATGACCGTCGAGGACCTGCACCGCTGCGCGGACCGCCTGCACCTGTGCCCCGGCGACGCCCTGCCGTCGTCCGGACGGCCCGAGGGCATCTGCAGCTCCACCGACGGCATCATCTCCCGCAGACTGGCCGCCATCGACACGGAGATCGCCCGCCTCACCGGCCTGCGCGAACTGCTCTCCGCGGCGATCGCCCCGCCGTCTCGACGTTGAATCAGCCCTGGAGCGCCGGGGGTTGCCGTCGGCGAGCCCTGCGCCCGAGCCTGAGTCCGATCGTCGCCAGGATCGCGAGCGCGACGGCCCCACGGCCCACGGCCAGACCGCGGCGCCGGGGCGGGGAACAGCCGATGTAGCCGCGACTGCGACGGATGGTGCCTGGCTCGGCGGGAGCGTATGCGTTGCGGTGCAGATGTCGTCGCGGAACGGGCTCGTGGCGTTGTTCGGATTGAACACGTACCAGGTGCCGACCTGGTAGCTGCGGTCGACGCTCGTGTGCTCGTCACCGACCCCCGGGGTGCCGACCACTTCGACGCGTACGCCTTGCAGGGTGCGTACCTGGGCGTCCCGGCCGTCCCGGCTCGTCGCGAGCACCAGTCCGGTGAACTGATGGGACGAGGCGGAGGGCGGCGCAGCGCATGAGGCGTAGGCCGGGGCGGCCACCGACAGTACGCATGTCATCGCTGCGGCCGCTGTGGCGATGCCTGCGCGAGCAAGTCTCTGCATGCGGGTGGGACGTGGCCCGGCGCGGTTCGGTTCCCGCGAGCCGGCGTCACCGGGTTTGGCGCCACCAGTAGCGACCGACGATCAGTTCATCGAGGTCCCGGAGCCGGTCCCCGGCCAACTGCGCATGGGTGTCAGGGTGTTCAAGGCTGAAGCGGAGGTCGGCGGTGAGGTGGCTCGCTTCGCGGACCTCGCATTGCGTTCGCAGGGTCTCCGGGGCGGTGGCCGTCGCGCGGGCGATGACGTCGAGCACCGTCTCCATGTGCGGGCCGCTGAACCGGATGAGGAAGAACCAGTCGTCGACCGGTTCGCCGTAGCGGGCCCATTCGAAGTCCAGTAGGGCCGTCACGTTACGACCATGCGTGAGCCAGTTGCCCCAGTGGCAGTCCGCGTGGACCGGGACGACCGCCCGTGCGTGCAGCGGCGCGCGTTCCGCGATCGCCGTCAGGCCGTCGAGCAGACGGGGAGGTACGGTTCCGTTCCGGTCAAGGGCGGTGAGCTTCTCAACCTCGGCAAGGAGCGCAGCCCGGCCGGTGAACCCGCCGTGGTCGAGAGGTTCTCTCAGCGTCCGGTCCGCGTGGCCCGCGGGCGTCCAACTGTGCAGTCGGTCAAGCTGCTGGACTGCGTCCTGCGCCAACGAGCGCGCGGTCACACCGTCCACACCCGGCAAGCCCATCCCGGGGGCTGCCCCCGGAACGCGGGCGTAGCAGGCATAGCGCACCTCGCGCGACTGCAGCCGGTGGACGCCGCTGTCGAGCAGAGGGGCGGTCAGGCCGGCGGGCAGGTGGGGCGCGAGCGCGATCTCCCTGTCCAGTCGCGAGTGGTCGGCGGCATCGATGATCTTGACCACGACATCCGGGCTGACGTAGACGTGGTGGGAACTGCTCTCGGCGCCGTCCATGGGGCCGGGGTCGCGTCCCAGGGCCGCTGCCGCGATCGCGCGAGCGGCGTCGTGGGCTTGTCGCAAGTCGGTCATCAGTGCAGGTTACAGCCTGTCGAACCAGCGTTTGAGGTGGCTGAAGTCCGCTTCGGTCAGGCCGCGGTGGGGGTCGACGTGGTGGAGCAGGGCGCGTTTGCCGTGGTGGGCGGAGACCCAGGCGCGATCGGTGGCGGTGATCTCGTCGTCGACCCAGGCGAATGCTCTCCCGGCTGCCCAGTCGACCAGTGCGCGGGATTTCCAATGCAGCCCCACGCGGTCGTCCAACTGGTCGTGGTCGGACGGCCCCGGCCAGATCATCACGGGCAGTTCCGGCAGCCCGAGTCGCGGCGCTATGGACTCGTTCGCGTCGACCGTCCACGTCGTTGCCCAGACCAGATCGCACGGCAGAGCCAACAACCTGGGTCCTAATGTGGGGTCGATCCTGGCCAGGGGCGGCGGGATGAGCGGACCGTCGACATCCAGGAAGAGCAGTGGGCGCACTGTGCAACCGGTCATCGTCGAATGATATGTCGGATCGGCGGGTGGTTCCGGGACGGTCAGTGTTCAATCAGGACAAGAGTGTTCACTCTGCGGGGCGCTGTTACGGGAGTGAGCGGAAGCTGCGCGGCGCAACGGATTCGGCATCGATCACGATTCGCGATCGATTGCGATCAGTGTTCGGCATTGGACGTGGAGCCCGTCGTCCTGCATGCTCGTGAGCATGATGCAGCGCGCACGTGAGACGAGGTCCGGACGGGGTCCGGTTGCCGATGTCGCGCGCCGCCGTCGGTCCGTCGCCGGTGCCGGGCTGCGGCTGACGCAGCGCAGAGTGATCGACTTCGGTACCGCGAAGTCCACCAGCTGTCGTTGTAGCTGATTCCACCGCACGCCAGTCTGCGCCGCCGCGCTTCGCGCCGTGCCGCATGCCCTTACTGAGCTGCGCCGTGTCTCGGCCGTACTCCGCCGCTGCGCTGCTCAGGGGGCTTCCTCCCGCCCGCCGCTGCTGCGGACCGAGCGGCCTCCTCCTTTCGCAAGGACACCGTCATGACCACCGTCAGCGCCGTTCCTGACGTCTCTTCCTGGGACAATCCACCGCATCTCGATCCGCGTGGCACGATCGTGCTGTTCCCCGGGCGCGGGGAGGACCCGAGTCTGTACGAGCGCTTCGGCGCCCGGTTCGGGGCCGACGCCTACCGGGTACGTGTCGTCGCCGACCCGTCCCGCCATCCTGACCGCGCGATCGAGCAGGTCAAGGAGATCCTGGCGGCTGATGACCTGTCATATCCCGTCGTCCTGGCCGGATCCGACGGCGGTGCGCTCTTCGCCGCCGGCCTGGTCGCCAGCGGCGAGGTGACGGCGGACGCGCTGCTCCTGGCCGGGCTCCCGGTACAGAGCGGCGACGCCGTGGCGGTGCCCAAGGCGTGGGACGAGGAACTCGGCGCCCGTACGGCCTGCAGTACCCACCAGGGGCGGCTGGCGCAAGCGGACCGGCTGGAGCGCGGCGCCGTGTACCAGCCGCTTCCGTCGGAGTGGTTCGAGCGTGCCGACCTCGCCGCCGTCCGCGTCCCCGTGCTCGCGCTGCACGGCGCGGCGGACGAGATCAGTCCGCTGTCCGAGGCGCGGGCCCGCTACGCCGCCGCTCCCCGGATCGAGCTGGTCAGCCTGGTCGGCGGCCGGCACGACGCGCTCAACGACGCCTCGCACCGGACCAGCGCGGCGACGGTGCTTCTCTTCCTGGAGCGACTCCGGCTCGGTTCCGAAGCTCCGGTCGTCGCCGTCCACGAGGAGCTCCCGTCATGACCCGCTATGTGATCATCGGGGCCGGCGCGGTCGGCGTCACCCTCGCCGCGGAGCTGCACGGCAGCGGCTCCGACGTCCTGCTGGTCGCCCGCGGCGGACAACTGGCCGCGCTGCGCGAGGGACGGCTGCGCCTGGTCCGGCCGTTCGGGACGACGACCCTGGACCTCCCCTTCGCGGCCGGCCCCGAGGAGGTGCGGCTCGCCGAAGGCGACGTGCTGGTCCTCGCGGTGAAGACCCAGGACGCCGAGCAGACCGTGGCGGACTGGGCCTGGCGTGCGGTGACGCTCGACGACGGGGGCCAGTCCTCGGCGGCGGAGACACTGCCCGTGATCACCCTGCAGAACGGCCTGGACAGTGACCGGGTCGCGCTGCGCCGTTTCGACGATGTGCTGGGCGCGACCGTCTGGATCCCCGTCGCCTACGTCGAGGACGGCGTGGTGGTCAGCCCCGCCGCCCCGACTCCGGCGGCGCTGTGGATCGGCCGCTATCCGCACGGCGACGACCACCCCGCGCTGGCCCGGTTCGCCGAGGACCTGCGTGCCGCGTCCTTCGAGGTCCAGGTGGTGCCGGACATCGTCGGATGGAAGACGGCCAAGCTGCTCGGCAACACGGTGAACGCCCTGGACGCCCTCTACCGAAGCAGTCCGCTGCGCGACGAGGCCGCCGAACTGCTCGCGGACGAGGCGCGCGCGGTGTTCGAGCAGGCGGGTCTGCCGGTCGTGGACCGCACCGAGCGCAGCACCGTGGACCTGTCCGGTTTTGTGATCCACGACATCCCCGGGCATCCGCGTGCCGGCATGTCCACCTGGCAGAGCCTGGCCCGGTCGGGCTCGCTGGAGGCTGACTTCCTGAACGGTGAGGTGGTCCTGCAGGCACGACTGGCCGGGCGCACGGCACCCGCCAACTCCGCTGTCCTGGAACGGATCCAGCGCGCGGCCCGGGAGCGGACGCCGGCCGGATCACTCGGCGACGCGGACCTCGCCGCCACCCTGCCGGGGCTGCGGCCGCCGGTTCTGGTGTCGGCCGAGGACCTGCGTGCGGAACTCGCGGGGGACCGCCGCCCGGTGCTCCTGGACGTCCGCTGGGCGCTCGGCGACCCGCACGGCCGCGACCACTACCGGCGGGCCCACATCCCCTCGGCGGTCTACGTCGATCTGGACACCGAACTCGCGGCGCCGGCACAGCCGTTGGCTGGGCGGCATCCGCTGCCCACCCCCGCGGCCCTTCAACAGGCGGCGCGCAGCTGGGGCGTGACGGCCGCCCGTCCCGTCGTGGTCTACGACGACGCCGGCGGGCTGACCGCCGCTCGCGCGTGGTGGCTGCTGCGCTGGGCCGGTGTCGCCGACGTGCGCATCCTGGACGGCTCGCTCGCCGCCTGGCGCAGCGCCGGAGGCCCGCTCGCCCAGGGCGAGGAAGTGGCCAGGGTGCCGGGCGACATCGTGCTCAGCCCGGGCCGCCTGCCGATGCTCAGCGCCGACCAGGCCGCCGAACTCCCGGACCACGGCGTGCTGCTGGACGCCCGCGCTGGTGAACGCTACCGGGGCGAGACCGAGCCGATCGACCCCCGCGCCGGACACATCCCCGGCGCGGTCAGCGCCCCGACCGGGGAGAACCTCGACCCGGACGGCCGTTTCGCCGATGCGGAGCAGGCAGCCAAACGCTTCGCCGCCCTGGGCGTCACCCCCGGCACCGAGGTCGGCGTGTACTGCGGATCCGGTGTGACCGCCGCCCACCAGGTGGCCGCCCTCGCCGTCGCGGGGATCGACGCGGCCCTGTATCCGGGCTCGTGGTCGGCCTGGTCCGCAGACCCCCGGCGTCCGGTCGCCACCGGGCCGCAGCCCCGCCTGGAGGAGATATGAGCACCAGCGAAGTGGCCCAGCACCTGACACCGACCAAGGCGGACGCCGTCACTCAGACCTCCGACACCCGGAACAACGTTGCCACCGGCGGAGTCGAGACGATCCAACCCCTGCACCAGCGCCGCAGGTTGCAGGTCCCGCGACCGGTCCGCCGTTCGGTGGGTCCGATCGGGGCACTGGCGCTGTGGTGGCTGCTCAGCAGCACCGGGGTGCTCTCCGCGGACACCCTGGCGTCCCCGGCGGCGGTGTTCCGGCAGGGCTGGGACCTGACCGTCGACGGCAAACTGGGCTCGGCGATCTGGGCCTCCAGCCAGCGCGTCCTGGAGGGCTTCGTGATCGGCGCGATCGCCGGCACCGCCCTCGCCGTCCTCGCCGGGCTGTTCCGGCTCGGTGAGGACCTGATCGACGCGACCGTGGGCATGCTGCGCGCCCTGCCCTGGGTGGGCCTCATCCCGCTGTTCATCGTCTGGTTCGGCATCGACGAGACCCCGAAGATCGCCCTGGTGGTGATCGCGGTGACCTTCCCGCTCTACTTCAACATCTACGCCGGGATCCGCGGCGTCGACTCCCAACTGGTCGAGGCCGGAACCGTGCTGGGCCTTGGGCGCTGGGGGCAGATCCGTCACATCGTGCTCCCCGGCGCACTGCCCGGCGCGCTCGTCGGGCTGCGCTACGCCCTCGGCAGCGCCTGGCTGGCGCTGGTGTTCGCCGAGCAGATCAACGCGAGCAACGGCATCGGTTACCTGATGAACAACGCCGAGCAGTTCTTCCAGACCGACGTGATCGTGGTGTGTCTGGTGGTGTACGCGATTCTCGGCCTGATCACCGACCTGATCGTGCGGCTCGGCACCAAGTACCTGCTCTCCTGGCGCGCATCCTTCGACGGAGCCTGACAATGACGACGACAGCCGAACCGACCTCCGTCCAGGTCCGCGGCCTGGTGCGCGCCTTCGGCGAGCGCCGGGTGATCGACGGGCTCGATCTGGACATCCGCCCCGGCGAGTTCGTCGCCCTGCTCGGCCACAGCGGCTGCGGCAAGAGCACCCTGCTGCGCGTGCTGGCGGGCCTGGACCGCGACATCGAAGGCTCGGTCACTGTGCCGCGTCGGCGCGCGGTGGCGTTCCAGGCGCCCCGGTTGCTCCCCTGGAAGCGGGTCTGGCGCAACGTCGTCCTCGGCCTGCCGGGGCGCGCCGACCGGGCGCTCGCGGAACGCTACCTCGGTGAGGTCGGCCTGACCGAACGGGCGGCCGTCTGGCCCAAGACCCTCTCCGGCGGTGAGGCCCAACGGGTGTCCCTGGCCCGCGCACTGGTCCGCGAACCGGACCTGCTGCTGCTCGACGAACCCTTCGGCGCGCTGGACGCGTTGACCCGGGTCAAGGCGCAGCAGCTGGTCGGCGAGCTGTGGACCAGGCGCAACTGCGGGGTCCTGCTGGTCACCCACGACGTGGAGGAGGCCGTACTGCTGGCGGACCGGGTCCTGGTCATGCGGGACGGCGGCATCGCCCACGAGGCCGTCGTGGACCTGCCCCGGCCGCGCGACATCGGCTCGCCCGAGTTCGTGGCGCTGCGCACCGGACTGCTGGGCCGACTGGGCGTGGGGGAGCCCGAGCCCGCGCGTTCCTGACCGCGACCGGCAGCACGCACGCCACCCCCATGGCGTCCCAGCACGCCCTTCACCCACACCTTTTCTGACGTTTCATCACCATTCGGAGGCCCCTGCCATGTTCCGCTCTGTCCTACGCCCAGTGGCTCTCGCCGCCGCACTCACGGCCGCGCTAGCAGGGTGCGGCAGCTCGTCCCACACCAGCACCGTAAGCGTCAACGCGGCCGGGAGCGTGGACCTTTCGGGGGTCGTGCTCACGCTCGGGGACCAGGCGCACGGACTGGAGACCCTGCTCGACGCGGCCGGCACCCTCAAGGGCGCTCCCTACAAGGTCAGTTGGGCCGAGTTCCAGGGTGCCGCGCCGCTGTTCCAGGCGATGCAGAGCGGCAAGGTCGACACCGGTACCGCCGCCGATCTGCCGACCCTGCAGGCCATCAGCGGCGGTCTGAAGATCAAGGTGGTCGCCGCCGCCACGGCCAACGGCTCGGGCACGGCGATCCTGACCCAGCCGGGATCACCCGTGAAGACGGTCGCGGACCTCAAGGGCCGCACCGTGGTGGTGTCCTCGGCCAAGGGCAGCATCGCCGAGTACCTGCTGGCCAAGGCACTGGCCGACGCCGGACTGAGCTACTCGGACGTGCACGTCGAGTACCTGCTGCCCACCGCCGCGCAGGCGGCGTTCAACGCGAAGCAGATCCAGATCTGGGCGACGTTCGGCGTGTACCAGGACATCGCCGTGGAGAAGGGCGCGCAGTTGCTGGTGGACGGCAGGGCCGGCCGTACCAGCGGCGTCGGGTTCATCTCCGCCGCGCAGTCCTCCATCGCCGACCCGGCCCGCAAGGCGGCCATCGCCGACTTCCTGCAGCGCCTCGCCAAGGCCTACGCCTGGACGACCACGCACGCGGCCCAGTACGCGCAGGTCTTCGTGAAGAAGAACGGCGTCAGTCCGAGCGTGGCCCGGACCGTCGTCTCCCAGGGGGCGAGTGCTCTGCAGCCCGTCACGCCACAGGTGGTGACGGAGGTCCAGGCGGTGGCCGACCTGATGAACCACATCGGATCACTGCCCAGCGACGTGCAGGCGGCCGGGACCGTCGACACCTCGCTCTTCCCGCACGCCCTCTCCCAGTGACACGCCGCACCCAGTGACACACCTCTCCCAGTGACCGGAGGTCGCCATGCCCGTCGAGTTCATCAGCGCCACCCACACCACCAACACCACCGAAGCGACCGGCCCCGGACGGCACGGCGGCTTCGACGTCGACTACACCCGCCGCTTCGTCCGCGCGCTGGACGACGGAGGGTTCGACTGGACCCTGGTCGCCTACAGCTCTGCCAGCGTCGACGCCGAGCAGGTGGCCCAGTTCGTGGTCAACAACTCCGAGCGGATCAAGCCGATGCTGGCCCACCGGCCCGGTTTCGTCTTCCCGACGAGGGTCGCCAAGGCGCTGGCGACCCTGGACCGGATCGGCCGTGGCCGGCTGGGGCTGCACATCATCTCCGGCGGCAACGACGCCGAGCAGGCCCGCGAGGGCGACTACCTGACGAAGTCCCAGCGCTACGACCGCTCCGAGGAGTTCATCCAAATCCTGCGGAAGGTGTGGAGCAGCACCGGTCCGTTCGACCACGAGGGCGAGTACTACCGGTTCGAGGACTTCGCCACCGACATCAAGCCCTACGGCGACACCATCCCGATCTCCGTCGGCGGCTCCTCGGCGGAGGCATACCGGGTCGGCGGGCGCCAGGGCGACATCTTCGGGCTGTGGGGCGAACCGCTCAAGGAGACCGCCGAGCAGATCGCCGCCGTCAACGCGATCGCCGACGCCGCCGGGCGCCCCCGCCCCCGGATCTGGGTGTCGTTCCGCCCGATCGTGGCCGCCACCGACGAGCTGGCCTGGGCCAAGGCCCACCAGATCCTCGGCCAGGTGCAGCGCACCATCGCGGCGACCCCGGCGGGCGCACGCTACCCCGTCCCGGGCGACGGGCGGCCCGCCAACGTGGGCTCGCAGCGACTGCTGGACGTGGCCGCGCGCGGCGAACTGCACGACCGCGCGCTGTGGACGCCGCTGGTCACCGCCACCAACGCGGCGGGCAGCTCGACCGCGCTGGTGGGCAGCTACGAGACGGTCGCCAAGGCACTGCTCGACTACGTCGACATCGGCTGCGAGCTGCTGTCCATCCGCGGCTACGACCCGCTCAACGACGCCATCGACTACGCCCGGTACGTCCTCCCGCTGGTCCGTCAGGAGCTGGCACGCCGACCGGAGGCCACCGCGCTGGCCGGCTGAACGGCCGATCCCCGCCCGACCGACCACACCCTCGGACCTCGTACCAGAAGGAAGAGCCATGTCCAGATCCCGTCCTGTCCTGCTGCTGGCCGCGCTCACCGCGCTCACTCTCCCGCTGGCCGCGTGCGCCTCCTCGGCCAAGTCCACCGCCGCCGCCGCCGCTGCCACGGCCTCCGGCGCGCAGAACGCGGTCACCTCCGCCGACCTGTCCACGGTGACCCTGCGGGTCGGCCAGACCGGCTGGAACCAGGTGGGGGCCGCGCTTCAGGTCGCGCATCTCGACAACACCCCCTACAAGGTGAAGTGGTCCGTCTTCACCGGCGGCAACAAGCAGCTCCAGGCGCTGCAGGCGGGCGCGCTGGACGTGGCGTCGAGCAGCGACATCCCGCCGGTCTTCGCAGCTGCCGCGACCACGCCCAAGTGGCGGGTGGTCGCGGTGCAGCGCACCAACACCCTGCTGCAGAACGTGGTCGCGGCCAAGGGCTCCGGGATCACCTCCATCGCCCAGCTGAAGGGCAAGAAGGTCGGCTATGTGCAGTCGACCACCGCGCAGTACTTCCTCTACAAGCTGCTGCTGCAGAGCGGCCTGAAGTGGTCCGACATCCAGGCGGTGCCGCTCACCCCGCAGGACGGCGTTGCCGCTCTGTCCAGCCACTCCATCGACGCGCTGGCGAGCTACGGCAACTCGATCATCACCACGCAGCAGCAGGGCGCCACCGTCATCGGCTCCGGTCAGTCCATCCTCTCCGGCAACTTTCCCTGGGAGGCGTCGACCAAGCTGGTCGGCGACGCCGCACAGTCGGCGGCCCTGGTGGACCTGCTGGCCCGGATCAACAAGGCATACGCCTATGTGCGCAACGGCCACCAGTCGGAACTGGCCCAGCTCACCGCGGCCGCCACCAACGAGCCGGTGAGCGAGGCGCTGAGCCAGATCGTCGCGGACGAGAAGCAGCGGCCCAGCACGGTGCAGCCCACCAGCGCCGACCAGATCAGCAAGGAGCAGGACGTGGCCGACGCCTTCACCGGTCTTGGCGCACTGCCCGGCAAGGTCGACGTGGCCTCCTACTGGAGCGACGCCCTCACCGCCCGGCTCACCAGCGCGCTGGCCGCGTCATGAGTACGACCGCGACCGGCCGGCGGCTGCCCGTACCGGCACTGGACCGCCTGGACCAGGTGACGGCCGCCCTTGCGGCCACCGCCGGCGAGTACGACCGCAGCGGGGCCTTCCCGCACGCCGCGATCCAGGTCGTCCACGACGCCGGGCTGCTCACCGCCGGGGTCGATCCGCGGTTCGGCGGCACGGGAGTGAACTCCACCGAACTCGCGACGATCCTGCTGGCTCTCGGCAAGGGCGATCCGTCCGTCGCGCTGATCACCGCGATGACGCTGCTGCCGCACGCCTTCCAGCAGCGGCAGCCGTGGCCCGAGGAGCTCTACGCCCGGGTGCTCGCCGAGTCGGCCGAGCGTCCCACCCTGCTGAACAACGCGCGGGTGGAGCCGGATCTCGGCTCCCCGGCCCGCGGCGGGCTCCCCGCGACGCTGGCGCGGCGGACCGGGAGCGGATGGTCCGTCAGCGGGCGCAAGCGCTTTGTCACCGGCGCCGAGGGGCTCAGCTACTTCCTGGTGTGGGCGGCCACCGACGAGGAGACTCCCCGGGTCGGCACCTTCGTCGTCCCGGGCCGCTCCCCGGGCATCGAGATCCTGCCCACCTGGCAGCAGTTGGGACTGCGGGCCAGCGGCAGCCACGACGTCGCGTTCACGGAGGTGGAGATCCCGGAGGAGAACGTCCTCGGCATCACCGAGTACGGGGCCAAGGCCGAGCAGGACAACCTGGCCGGCGGCGGGGTGCACGTCCTGGTGTCCGCGCTGTACCTGGGGGTCGCCCGCGCGGCGCAGGAGTACGTGCACACCTTCGCGCACGAGCGGGTGCCCAGCAACCTGGGCCGCCCGCTGGCCACCACGGACCGGTTCAAGCAGACGGCGGGGGAGATCGAGACGCTGCTGTCGACCGCCGAGCAGCTGGTGTTCGGGGTCGCCGACCGGTTGGACCGGGGCCTGGCCGTCCCGGGGACGGAGGCGCTGGCAGCGAAGGTGGTCGCCGTCCGGCATGTCACCACCGCCGTGCAGACGGGGCTGCGGCTGCTGGGCAATCCGGGCCTAGCCCAGGCCAACCCGCTGGAACGGCACTTCCGCGACATCCAGTCGGCCGGAGTCCACGCACCGCAGGAGGACACCTCGCTGCTCACCATCGGCGCGGCCGTGCTGGCCGCCGCCGCCCCTGGCGCATGACCGCGCCGCACCGGCTGCACCTGCCGGACGGCGAGTTCAGCACCGACCCGGACGTCATCGCCGCCCACCGGCTCGACCGCTCCGGCTGGCTGCCCAAGGGCCTGCCCGCCGGGGTGGCCTTCGCCGCCTCGGTGGCCGACGTTCAGGCGCTGCTGCGGCACGCCCAGGTCACCGCGACGCCGGTGGTGGTCCGCGGGGCGGGCACCGGGCTCTCCGGCGGCGCGGCGGCGACCGACGGCAGCCTCGTGCTCGACCTGTCCCGGATGAACCGGATCAGGGAGATCTCCGCCGAGGACCAACTCGCCGTCGCCGAGCCGGGGGTGATCACAGCCGACCTCGACCGGGCAGCGGCGGCCCAGCGCCTGCGCTACGCCCCCGACCCGGCCAGCGCGGCCATCTCCACCATCGGCGGCAACATCGCCACCAACGCCGGGGGGCTGCGCTGCGCCAAGTACGGGGTCACCCGCGACTCGGTGCTCGGCCTGGACGTCGTCCTCGCCGACGGCGAGCTGATCAGTACCGGCCGACGCACCGTCAAGGGCGTTGCCGGCTACGACCTCACCAGTCTGTTCGTCGGTTCGGAAGGGACGCTCGGCGTGGTCGTCGCGGCGACGCTGAAGCTCCGGCCGCTGCCGGCGGCCACCGCGACCCTTGCCGCCTACTTCGATGACATCACGTCAGCAGCCGCTGCTGTCACGGCGATCACGGCGGCGGGACTGCAGCCCGCCGTCGCCGAACTGCTGGACACGGCGACCCTGGCCGCGATCGAGGAGGCATTCGGCCCGGCCGGGAACGACGGGAGCGCGGGCGGCGCCGGAGCCGCTGCTGGGGCGTTCCTGCTGGTCCAGACCGACGGGTCGGCTGCCGAGGCCGAGGCGGAGCAGATCCACGAGGTGCTGCTGCGCCATGCCACGACGGTCTCGCGGGCCGAGGGAGCGGCCGAGGCCGAACGGCTGCTGGAGGTCCGCCGCCGGGCCCTGCCGGCCCTGGAGCGGCGCGGACGGGTGCTGATCGAGGATGTCGCCGTGCCGCGCACCCGACTGGCCGAGGCCGTCGCGGAGATCCAGGAGATCTCGCGCACCTTCGCGGTACCGGTCTTCACCATGGCGCACGCGGCCGACGGCAACCTGCACCCCATCATCGTGGTCGACCGGGACCGCGAGCTGGACGAGGAGGTCTGGGCGGCCGCCGACGCGATCTTCACCATGGCGCTGCGCCTCGGTGGCACGCTGACCGGGGAACACGGCATCGGGGTGCTCAAACGGAGGTGGCTGGTGGACGAGTTGGGCGAGCGGAACCTTGCCCTGCAGCGCCAACTGCGTTCGGTGTTCGACCCCGAGGGGATCCTCAACCCGGGGAAGGCCGTGTAGCCGTGCAGTAGTCAGACGGGCCGGAACCCGCTGTCGGCGAGCAGGCCCCGGACCGCCCGGGTCGTGGCCTCCGCCAGCTGCGGCGGGGCCCCGGACCGGGTGCGCAGGTGCAGCCGCTCCGGGGTCACCTCCGGCAGGTCCGGTCGGCGTTCCAGGCCCTCGGGCGGTGAGCCGACATCGGCGAGCAGCCCCACCCCGAGGCCCCCGCGGATCGCGTTCACCACCCCGGCCAGATACGCGGCCTCGACCACGACGCTCGCCGCGAGTCCGTGCTCGGCCAGCGTGCCCAGCGCGCGGCGGCGGATCGTGCAGGGGCTGTCGATGACGACCACCGGTATCGGTGCCCCGCCCGCCGGCATCCGCCAGTCCGGAGCCGCGAACCAGGACAGCGGAAGGAACCCGGCGGGCTCGCTCTCCCGTTTCCCGGGGTCGCCCATGAAGACGGCCACATCGATGCTGCCCCGGTCGAGGGCCTCGTTGAGCCGTCTGCTGCGGTCCAGCCGGAACCGCACCCCGTGCTCCGGGTAGCGCGCCCGCAGGGCCCCGGTGATCGCGGGCAGGATGCGGTCGGCGGCATGCTCGGTCGAACCGACGACGATGGTCCCCGCCTCGCGCTCGCCCAGGCCGAGACGGACCAGGGCCTCGTCGTGCGAGGCGAGGATCTTGCGGGCTTCCGCGAGCAGCGTCTCGCCGAGCGGGGTGAACCGCATGGCCCGCCCGTCACGCTCGACCAGCGGGCCACCCACGCTCCGCTCCAGCCGGCGCACATGCTGGCTCACCGCGGACTGCGACATCCCGATCGCCTCAGCCGCCCGGTGGAACCCACCACAGTCGGCTATCGAGGTGAGGGTGCGCAGTGCGGCGATGTCCAGGACGGTGGCCATGCCGCGAGGGTACCAACCCACCGTTTCCGCCGGACTCGGCTGCGATCCGCGAGGTCCGAGTCGGTTTCAGCTCCAGTCGAAGGTCAGCAGGGCCAGCCGGTCGACAGGTTCGAAGAACAGCACGATCTGGTCGGCGCCACCGCGCCGGTAGTGCCAGCCCGGCACGGCCGCCACGAAGTGGAACCGGTTTCCGGCGGGGCTGACGGGCCATGCGTGGTCGTCGTCGTACTCAAGCTGGAACAGGTCGGGATCGGCCCAGTTGCTGTGGGCGTCGGCGTGGCCGCCGAGTTGGTCCAGCAGCGCCACCGGGTCGCGCGTCCCGTACAACGGGGAGCCCTGGTCGTCGAGCCTGAGCAGGGTGCCTTCCAGGCGGAAGGATTCCCGGTGGGCCTGGTAACTGCGTTCCTGGCGGGCACAGTGCTCATTGAGCCCGCTACGGAATCCTTCCCAGGGCTCGGGTACTTCTTCGTGGGTTGTCGCCCGTGCGAAGTACCGTATGTCGCCCAGCAGTCGGTAGCGGTCGCCGTCCATGGCGAATCCGAGCCAGTTGGTCGTCTGCAGGGCCGAGTGGAAGGCCTGGGTGTGGTCGCCGAGGTATCCCTCCGCCGGTTCCAGCGGGCTTACCAGGTGGATCCATCCGTGCCAGGCCGGGTCGACCTGGGCCAGATCGATCGAGACCAAAGGGTGCAGGTGCCGGGCCAGATCGACCTGGTCCGCGACGAACACCTCCGCGGGCTCGGGGTAGACCCGCAGCTGCGTCCCGGCCGCCATGACGTCCTCCCGCATCACAGCACGACCCCTTCTGCAACCACACGCGTGCGACCGACCGGTCACCTGGTGATCAACCCTAGCTACCAGGACTGACAGGCACAGCGGCGGCATGCCCTCGAACCTGTGCGACTCGCACACATGGCCGCCGAGAAAGGTGGTCGTTGCGACAGAGTTCCGAGATCAGACGTACAGACGGTTGTTAGGTAAGGCTGCCCTAGCCTATGTTTCTCCTGTGCGAGCCCCACTGGGCACGGCCGATCGGGGCTGAGTTGACGGCCCGTTGGAACTGGAGAACCTGTGGTGCGTAGAACTGTACGTCCGGTCCTGGCGCTCTGCGCCGTTTCCCTCTCCCTGGCCGTGGCAGGGTGCGGCAGCTCGGCTGTGCCTGCCGCGACGACTGCCGCAGGTGCGCAGGCGGCGACCGGCGGCTCGCTCGCCGGTCAGTCGCTGACGGTGTACTCCGGGCAGCACCAGCAGACCGTGCAGGTGCTGGTGAAGGACTTCGAATCGCGCACCGGGGTGAAGGTCCAGCTCCGTTCCGGCGACGAGGCGGAGCTGGCCAACCAGATCATGCAGGAGGGAAAGGCGTCACCTGCGGACGTGTTCTACGCGGAGAACCCGCCGGCGCTGACCAATCTGGAGGAGCGCGGCCTGCTCGCCCCGGTCGACACCAAGACCCTGCAGACGGTGTCCGCGAGCGACAGCTCGGCCAAGAGCGACTGGGTCGGGGTCTCCGCGCGCACGGCGGCGTTCGTGTTCAACACCGACAAGATGTCGGCCTCGTCCGCACCGTCCTCCGTCCGTGACCTGGCCGGGGCCGCCTGGAAGGGGAAGCTGGGGATCGCCCCGAGCGAGACGGACTTCGCGCCGATCATCACCCGGATGATCGCCACCGACGGGCAGGCCGCGGCCAAGACGTGGCTGGAAGGACTGAAGGCCAACGCCAAGGTCTACAACAGCAACGAGGACCTGGTGGCCGCGGTGAACCGGGGCGAGGTCGCCGGCGGGGTCATCGACCACTACTACTGGTACCGGCTGCGGGACGAGCAGGGCGCGGGCAAGATACACAGCGCGCTGCACTACTTCACCCCGGGCGACCCGGGCGCGCTGGTGGACGTCTCGGGCGCGGCCGTGCTGTCCGCCAGCAAGCACCAGTCGGCCGCCCAGGCCTGGCTCGCCTACCTGACCAGCACTCCGGCGCAGACCATCATCGCCACCTCGCAGAGCTACGAGTACCCGCTGGCCGCCGGTGTGCAGAACACCAAGGTGGCCCAACCGCTGGCCCAGGTCGGCACGGTGGCGTCGCCCGGCGAACTCGGTGACGGCAAGCAGGCGTTGCAGCTGCTGCAGGACGCCGGCCTGCTGTGAGCGTTCTCAACCGCCCGGCGGGGCGGAACCTGACGTCGATGCCGCCATGGCGCGCACCCCGTACCCTTCCGACGCTTCCGCTGCTGGTCACGGTCGTGATCGCGGTAGTGGCCTCGCCGCTGGTCTTCATCGTCGTGCAGGCCGGGCAATCGGGCTGGGCCGAGGCCCAGCGCCTGCTGGGGCGGCCGCTGATCGCCACGCTGCTGTGGCACACGGCGAGTCTGGCCGTCGTCGTCACGCTCGGCGCGGTGACACTCGGATTCGCCGCCGCCTACCTGGTCGAACGCACCGACCTGCCGGCCCGCAGGTGGTGGACGGTCGTGCTGGCGATGCCGCTGGCGGTACCGGAGTTCGTCCACGGCTACTCCTGGGTCTCGCTCTTCCCCCAGGTCCAGGGGTACTGGGGCGCGGTGCTGGTGATGACCTCCTCGCTGTATCCGCTGGTGTTCCTGCCGGTGGCCGCGACACTGCGCCGGTTCGACGCCTCCGCCGAGGAGGTGGCCCGCAGCCTGGGCCACGGACGCTGGGTCACCCTGTGGCGCGTCACCGTGCCGCTGACCCGGCCCGCCCTGGCCGGCGGCGCACTGCTGGTCTCGCTCTATCTGCTGGGCGAGTACGGGGCGTTCGCCATGCTGCGCTACACCACTTTCGCCACCGCCATCTTCACCGAGTACCAGCTCGGCTTCGACGCAGCCTCAGCCTCCCTGCTGACCCTGGTGCTGTGCGCCCTCGCGCTGTTCCTGGTCACGCTCGACGCCCGCGCCGGGCGGCGGGGCCGCCTGGTACGCCAGGGCGCCACCGCACGCCCCGGCCCGCCCATCGCCCTGGGCCGCTGGAAGGCCCCGGCGCTGGTCGGCGTGACCGCGCTGACCGCCACCGCCCTCGGCGTACCGCTGTTCGCCCTGGGCTACTGGCTCCTGCGCGGCAGCTCCACCACCCTGCCGCCCGCCTCCATCCTCGGCGCCGCGACCACCACACTCGGCTACGCGCTGACCGCGGCCGCGGTCGCCACCGCCGCCGCGGTTCCGGTGGCGCTGTACTCCTGGCGGCGCGACAACCGCCTCGCCCGCGCTGCCGAACGCACCGCCTACCTGACCCGGGCGCTGCCCGGCATCGCGATCGCCCTGTCGATCGTCTTCTTCGCCGTCCGCTACGCCCAACCGCTTTACCAGCAGCCACCGTTGCTGGTGGGCGGATACGTGATCCTCTTCTTCCCGCTCGCGCTGACCGCGGTGCGCGCCTCGCTGGCCCAGGTGCCGCCCGGGATCGAGGAGGTCGCCCGCTCCCTGGGCACCCGGCCGCTGGCCGTGCTGCTGCGGGTCACCATGCCGCTGATCGTTCCCGGCCTCGGCGCCGCCGCCGCGATGGTCGCCCTGACCGCCAGCACCGAACTGACCGCCACCCTGCTGCTGTGCCCGACCGGGACGCAGACCCTGGCCACCCAGTTCTGGGCCTACACCACCGGCATGGCCTACGGCGCCGCAGCCCCCTACGCCGCCCTCATGGTCGCCCTGTCCGCACCCGCCGTCCTCCTCCTCACCCGCCGCACCCTCGGCCCCCATCGGATCGGAGACGCCACGTGAGCGGTCTGTCCATCACCCAACTGCACGCGACGCACGGCCGTACCCCCGTGCTCAACGGTCTCGACCTCACCGTGCCGGACGGGACCCTGGCCTGCGTGCTCGGCCCCTCCGGCTGCGGCAAGAGCACCCTGCTGCGGGTCATCGCCGGCTTCCACTCCGCCAGCGCGGGACACCTCGCCCTCCGCGGGCGCACCCTCGACGACGGCCGAACACCGGTTCCCGCCGAGCGGCGCCACATCGGCTACGTGCCCCAGGACGGAGCGCTGTTCCCGCACCTCACCGTGGCCGCCAACATCGGCTTCGGCCTGCCGCGCAACGCCCGCCGCGAACGCGTCACCGAGATGCTCGACCTCGTCGGGCTCGACGGCCTGGCCGACCGCCACCCGCACCAGCTCTCCGGCGGCCAGCAGCAACGCGTCGCCCTGGCCCGGGCGTTGGCCCCGCGCCCCGAACTCCTGCTCCTGGACGAGCCCTTCGCGGCCCTGGACGCGGCGCTGCGGACCGAGCTGCGCGCGGAGGTGGCCGCCACGCTGCGACGGGCGGGCGCCACCGCGATCCTGGTCACCCACGACCAGGACGAGGCCCTCTCCTTCGCCGACACCATCGCCGTCATGCGCCACGGCCGCATCGCCCAGACCGGCACCCCGCACACCCTCTACCACCAGCCCGCCGACCCCGACGTCGCCCGGTTCCTCGGCGAGGTCAACCTGCTGCCCGCGCTCCTGCGCGACGGCGCCGCCGGCACCGCCCTCGGCACCGTGCCCCTCACCACCGACACCTCCCGCGCCGGACGTACCACCGTCATGCTCCGCCCCGAGCAACTGCGGCTGACCACCACCGCACCCGCAGCCACGGCCGTGCGGGCACACGTCCTGCACGCCGCCTTCCGCGGCCACGACCACCGCCTCGAACTCGCCCCGGACCCCCACCCGGACCTCCCCGACCGCCTCGTCGCCTACACCGACGACGCCCCACCCCCGCCGGGCACCCCGCTCTACCTCACCCTCCGCGGCACAGCCCATCCCGTCGGCCCGGTCAACCCCGTCGAAGCACCCGAACCCCCCGCCGAACCGGCCGACGACCGCTCACATGCCGTGCAGGCGCAGACACGCTGACCCCTACGCGCTCAGGCCGGGAGTATCGCCGCGAGTGCGTCCAGTGCGGAGCCGATTCGCTGCGCGCCGGCGTCGCTGAGCTGGCCGCCCTTCTGCAGGTCACTCAAGCGGTGGCGCAGGTCGGCGATTTCGTGGGCAGAGTTGCCGGCGCGTCCCTTGGCGAGCTGCCGGGCGAGGTTGCCGAGGCGGTTGCGCACGTCCTGGGCGGCGTCCGGGGCGAGCTCCCCGGCGTTCTGCGCCTCGGTGACGGCGAGCTGCAAGGCGTCGAAGGTGCCCTGGCCGGTCTGCACGGCATCCGGCGAGGGCGAGGCTGACGGAGCGGCCGTGCTCGCGGTGGTCGCGGGTGAGTTGGGCTGCGGCGACGTACGGGCGGGCGATACGCTCGCGGGCGGTGTGCTGCGGGCCGAGGCGTGGTCGGCGGGCGAGCCCGAAGCGAGCACGTACCCCGTCAGACCCGTTGCGGCGAGCGCCGCCAGGACGAGCGCGGCGCCGCGCCGCCCGCCCAGGCGGTCGACCCACCGCAGCGGGCCGGTGGGCGCCGGGCCGTCGCCGACCGGCGACGGGGCGGGCAGCCGGAGGGTTTTCGCCGAGGACGGCCGGTCGGCGCGCGCGAGTTGGTCGCGGGCCGCGCTCGCGTCGGCGGGACGCTGGTCGGGGTCCTTGGCCAGCAGGTCGAGTACCAGCTCCTCCAGACCGACCGGAATCTCAGCACGGAACCGGCTGGGCGGCACCGGCGGTTGGTGCAGGTGCTGGAAGAGGACGGCCATCGGGTCCTCGCCCTCGAACGGGGGCTTCCCGGTGAGCATGGCGTACAGGACGCATCCGAGCGCGTACAGGTCGGTGCGCGGGTCGAGGTGGCCGCCGGTGGCCTGTTCGGGGGCCATGTAGGTGCTGGTGCCGATCACGGTGGCGGTGGCGGTGAGTGCGGCGCGCGCCGAGGTGATCGTCCGGGCGATGCCGAAGTCGACGACCTTCACGGTGTTGTCGAAGGTCAGCAGCAGGTTGGCGGGCTTGATGTCGCGGTGCACCACCCCGGCCCGGTGCGCGGCCTCCAGTGCCGCGCAGACCTGGTCGGCGATCGAGACGGCGAGTGCGATCGGGAGGGGGCCGAAGCCGAGCAGCGAGTCCAGGTCGGTGCCCTCGATCAACTCCATGACCAGGAACGGCACGCCTTCGTCCACCCCGGCGTCGAAGAGGGTGACGATGTTCGGATGGTCGAGGCCCGCGACGGTGTGTACCTCCTGCGTGAACCGCGCCACGGCGGAGGCGTTGCTCCAGGAGCCCTCCGACAGCGTCTTGACGGCCACCGCGCGCTCCAGCAGCTCGTCGCGGGCCCGCCAGACCGTGGCCATGCCCCCGCTGCCCAGGGACTCGGTCAGCCGGTAGCGTCCGGCCACTAAGCGATCGAACATGCCGAACATTATTCATCCGACCGCCGGGCCCGGGGGTCGATGGCGTGAGACCGCACCGGGCCCACGCCGGAAGTGGCAGGTCAGTTAGCGGATTTCGTATGTTCCGTCCAGCCGGGCACGGCCGATGGCATGGCCTGCGATGGCAGTGATCACCTCGTCGAGGGCGAAGCCGGCCGGGAGGCCGGGGGCCTGGTCGAGGGCGAAGAGTTGGAAGACGTAGCTGTGGGGGCCGTGTGATCGGATCGGCATGGGGCCGGCCCAGCCGCGGCGGCCGAGTGGGCCCTTTCCATGTCGGAGGCTCGGGATCGGGCTGGGGTTGGCGAGGGCGTTCTCCGGGATGCCGTTCAGCGAGGGATCGATGCCCAGCGTGAGCGCATGGGTGGCCGGCTTCCCGACCGGGACGTCCGGATCCTGCACGATGAGCAGGAGCTCGACGGTGCCGGGCGGCGGCTGTGTCCAGTTGAGGGCGGGGGAGATGTTCGCACCGAACAGCCTGCCGCGGTGCTTTTCCGGAATCGGCGCCCCGTGGTCGAAGGCGGGGTTGGTCAGGGTGAAGTTCTCCGGGGCCTGGAGGTCGGGACGGGCCCAGGCGAGGGTGTGGTGACCGGCGCGCCGGTTGCGCAGGGCGACGCCGAGGGGATTCGCGGGCATGGCTTCGACTGTTCCTCACTGGGAAACCGGGTACTTCGCCGATTCTCTTAGGTATATTAAGTATCTATGGAGAAGCATGCAACCGAACAGGCCGACCTCGGCGGTCAGGTGCGTTCCGCTGTCGGACGGCTCTACCGTCGCTTCCGCAGTGAGCGCCCTGAAGGTGCGCTCGGAGACGTGGCACTGGAGGTGCTCACCTACCTCCACAAACACGGACCGCAGACCCTCACCGCACTCAGCGAGCAAGGCCGGGTCTCCGCCGCCTCCATGAGCCAGACCGTCAACCGCCTCACCTCGGCCGGTTACGCCGTACGCACCCGCGACCCGGGCGACGGCCGCAGAGTACTCTTCAGCGCCACCGCTGCGGGCGACGAACTCGCCGGCGCTGCCCAGGCGCAGCGCAACGCCTGGCTCGACGAACGGCTGGGTGCGCTCAGTGCCGAGGACCGCACGGTGATCGCCCGCGCCGCAGCACTGCTCAGCGGCATCGCCGACTCCTGAGAGGTCAGGTCGCAGGCTTCTGGCTGAGGCTGTGGCTCAGGCCGTGGGTGGTCTTCTCCCGGACAGATCCGACCAGCCGGCCGTGACCTGCGCTGCCTGGTCGACGATCCGCGCATGCGCCGGGTTCGCGTAGCCCTGCGTCCACGCGTACCTGGCGAGCCCGACCGGCGGCAGGGCGAAGGCGAGCCGGAGCGCCCAGCGCCGTGCGCGCCCACGGGGCCACGGCTGGTGCGACCGTGTCGCCGAAAGGGCGGTCCGCCGTCCGGTCGGCGCCGCAGCGGTCCGGCGCTCGCGCAGCCCTAGGACCTGACGCCCGCTCATACTCGGTCCGGCTCGTCACCCTGGAGGCGGTTCATCCCTGAAGTCTCGCCGCCGCAGCGCGGGCCGCACTCGTGCGACACGCGAGGTTGCCCTGCCTGGAGGACAGCGCTCAGGGATCAGGGAGCGGAGTCGGCGACGCCGGTGCTGAGTGCGTAGGCGCGGCTGGGGGACATGGAGCCGTAGCCGGGCAGGGTGACCACGTCGTTGTAGGTGCTGACCTGGGCGCAGCCCTTGGTGTTGTCGGCGGTCTGGGCGTGTGCGTTGTTCAGGGCGGCCTTGGTGCTGGCCGCGCTCGGGGTGGTGGTGCCGCCGGGGAAGGTCACCCCGGACTTCCAGTCGGTACCGATGGTCAGCACGATGCGGGAGCCGCTGCCCTGCTTGAGCGCGGAGGACTTCAGGCCGAGGGTCTTGGCGACGGCCTGGGCCTCGGCGCTCTTGCCCGCCGGGTAGGTCAGGGTGGTCGAGGTGGCTGCGCTGCCGGTGGCGGCGGAGGTCTGCTTGCTGTAGCCCTTGCTGATCAGGGAGTTGGCGACGGCACTGGCGCGGCCGGTGATCCCGGTGCCGTTCTCGACCTTGACGGCCACGGACCCGGTGTCGACAGCGGCGGCCGTGGCGGAGGCGGCGCTCGCGGTTGCTGTGCTCGACGCGGTGCCGGCGGATGCGGAGGCGCCGGCGGTGGCGGTGAGCGACTGGTCGTTGGCGATCGTGTCGAAGAGGGTCTGTGCCCCGGGGGCTATGACCACCCGCGCGCTATTGGTCGGGTCGGGCTGGGTCTGCATGGTGGTGAAGGTGATGCGGCTGGTGGGGACCTTGCTCACGTCCAGTGCCAGCGAGGTCAGCTTGGCGACGCTGCCCAGGCCGGTGTCGACGGTCAGCGCCTTGGTCGCGGCGTTGGCCAGGTTCAGCACGGCGACGGGATTGGTCAGGGTGCCGGCGCTCTTCATCTTGCTGATCATCGAGCTGAGGAAGAGGTGCTGGGCGTAGGTGCGGCCCAGGTCGCTGCCGTCGCCGAAGCCGTGGCGGGTGCGGACGAACTCCAGGGCGGCTACGCCCTTGAGGGTGTGCGCTCCCTTGGCGAGTTTGAGGTGGGAGTCCGGGTCGTAGATGTTGTTGCTGACGCAGAGGTTCACCCCGCCCACCGCGTCGGACATGGTGACCACGCCGGAGAAGGTGAGCTTGACGAAGTGGTCGATGGGTATCCCGGTGAGCTTGTGCACGGCCGCCACCTGGCAGCTCGGGCCGTAGTTCAGGGCACTGTTGATCATGTCGGTGCGGGCGCCGACGCTGGTGTTGTTCGCGCTGTCGGTGCAGGCCGGCAGGGCGGTCTCCAGGTCGCGCGGGATGCTCATCACCGTGGCGCTGCTGCGGTCGGCGGATATGTGCACGACCATCTCGACGTCGGCGCGCTCGCCGTTGCCGCTGCCGCAGTCGCCGCCGAGCTTGCAGTCGGTGGCGGTCAGCCGGCCGTCCGAGCCCATCACCAGGATGTTGATCGGAGTGCGGCCGAAGGCGTCCGCCTTCTCCGTCCCGGCGCTGGTGGGGTTGTTCGACTGGGTCAGGGCGGCGGTGGTCAGGTTGCCGTTGAGCTTCTGGTACTCGTAGTAGGCCCCGCCTGCCGCGACGACCAGCAGACCCCCGGTGGCCAGAGCCGTGATCTTCAGGGCCTTGCGGCGGCCGCCCTTTCGCCCCTTGCGCGCAGCGGCCCGGCCGCCGGGCACCGGCACTGGACCGCGGTCCCGCCGTCCGGCTGAACGCCCTGTCATCGTCACATCCTCGAAGGGTCCCGCAGGGTCCTGCCCGGTCCGAAGACCTGGACGCGAATCCCATGCGGCTCGTTACATGATTGCGCAACGTAGCAACCCTTCGTGAGAATCAGCTGGGAACCACGGGGGCGGCCCGCAGCGACCCTGTCCGGAGGCAGGGAGATCGTCCTCACCGCCGGTTTACGCCGGGGCTGGTATCAAAGAGGACGGGCGGTCACCCCAGGTGTCCGCCCGCCCCGGTAACTGACCTCAGGACCTTGCGCATGACGACGGAATCCGCACCCCAGGACGACGCCTGGGACAACGTAGCTCTCGACGAGGCGTTCACCCGCGCCGCGCCGGTGCACGAGCCCTCCGGCCGGGCCCGGATGCTCAGCGCCCGCTGGAAGCGCGAGGCACCCCAGCCCGAGCCGTGGCGCAGCGACAAACCCCCGGCCGGCTGGTTCTGGAGCAAGGCCCGCGCCCGACGACGCCACCGCAACGGCGGGTAACCGGACGCGGCGGAGCGCCGTAGGGGTGGGTGTCAGGTCGGCTGACACGGGTGTGGCCCCGCCCGGGGGCGGGGCCACACCCATCAGCGCCGTGCCGTGCTGACAGCCGTCAGTCGATGTGCCTGGGCGGGATGAGCGTGATGTGGCTCGGCATGGTGTAGAGCACGGGTCCGGTGGCGGAGGGGTTGGATCCGCCGAGCAGGGCCAGTCCGCCGGAGACGGTGTACATGGCCTCGTTGAAGGCCTGTCCGTTGGTCGGCGCCTTGCCGACGGGGAACAGGGCCACGCTCTTGCCGCCGACCACGGAGGTGGAGATGTAGTCGCCGACCATCGGGCCCTGGCTGGTGGAGGCGATCTGGGCCAGGGTCATGGGTCCGGCGATGGTCTGCGCGGTGCTCCAGGTGGAGCCGGCGTTGGCGGAGGAGATGAATCCGACCTCCAGTTGGCAGGTGGAGGCCGTGCAGCTGTGGTTGGGATAGAAGTAGTAGTACAGGCCCAGCTTGGTGGTGGTCCCGGAGGTGGCCTTGTCCACACCCAGGCCCGGGGTGAAGTGGTCGGCGGTGCTGGTGACGGCGTCGATCGGGATGCGGGTCACCGCCGTCCAGGTACTGCCGTTGGTGGAAGTGGAGTAGACGATGTCGTTGGCGGGGCAGCCGGAGCGGAAACGGCAGTCCTGCCAGGCGACGTAGACCTTCCCGGTGGCGTCGATCTCGGCGGAGGGCAGGCCGTCGCCGGCGCGCAGGCCGCCGGAGACGGTGGCGGCGGAGATGTTGGCGACCAGCACCGAGGAGCCCCAGCTGGCGCCGCCGTCGGTGGAGCTGAAGGAGCGGATCGCGGCGCCGTTGGTGGAGAAGGGCACGATCACGGTGCCGTTGGGCTGGACCAGGGGCTGGCCGCCCAGGCCGGAGTCGCCGCTGGCGGGGGAGGCGGGGGCGGACCAGGTGGCGCCGCCGTCGGTGGAGGTGGACATGATCTCCTGGTTGCCGCTGGAGGTGATGTCGGCCTCGATGTAGCAGTTGCCGTAGTGCGGGCTGGTGCTGGTGTTGTCGCAGACGATCCATTCCTTGTCGTAGCCCTGGCCGTCGTTGCCCACCGCCATCACCGGGTTCTGCCAGGTGATGCCGTCGGCGGAGCGGCTGACGGTGACGCCTGCGCCGTTGACGTTGGCGTCGATGACCAGGCCCACGATCATCCAGGTGCCGTGCTTGGCGTCGTAGGTGACCGACGCGTCGCTGACCCGGGCCCAGCTGCCGCCGCCCTGGTAGGTGGTGATGCCGGGCAGCATGCCGTGCTGCCAGGTGGCTCCGGCGTCGGTGGAGGTGTTCCAGCTGATGTCCGAGGCTCCGCCGTCGTAGAACCGCCCGACCTGGGAGGAGGTGACGATGGTGTTGCCGTAGGCGAAGGTGTCCGGTTCGACCTCGGTGGCGTGCTGGCTGGTGGTGTTGGTGAACGGGTCGGTGCTGACCTGGGTCAGGCTTGGCCCGGTGCCGTTGACCGTCAGGGTGAAGGTGGCGGTGTGGGTGGCCGAGGTGCCGGTGCCGGTGATGGTGAGCGGATAGGTTCCCGGCACGGTGGCCGTGGTGGTGCTCACCGTCAGGGTGGAGGAGGCTCCCGCGGTGACCGAGGCGGGGCTGAAGGCCGCGGTGGCGCCGGTGGGCAGCCCGCTGGCGGACAGGGCGACGGTCTGCGTGGCCCCGGCGGTGACGGCGGTGGACAGGGTCGAAGTCGCCGCGCTGCCGGGGTTGACCGCGGCCGCGGTCGGGCTGGCGGTCAGCGAGAAGTCATTGGTCGTGGTCCCGCCGGTCAGGGCGACATCGTCGTACAGGGTGTAGGTCGGGTCGCCGGTGTAGTTGTCGTCCTTGCTGGTCAGCGTGAGCGTGTAGCTGTCGCCCGCAGTCAGCGCCCTGGTGACCTGCTTCCAGCCGGAGCTGGCCACGCAGGTCTTGGCCAGCACCGTGGTGGTGGTGCTGGTGGTGGTGTCCAGCAGGGTGGCGGTGGCCCAGTCGTAGGTGACGGTGTCCGGGCAGGTGACGTCGTACCAGAAGCCGAGCACCGGGCTGCCAGTGGGCGCGGTGAAGGACTGCGCGATCGAGGAGGCGCCGTTGGTGGGCGAGGTACTGCCCAGCATCGCGGCGTAGGTACCGCTGTGCGGGTTGGTGGTGGTAAGCGTGGTCGCCGGGCCGGTGGCGGTCCAGCCGGACAGGCTGCCGGTCTCGAAGCCGCCGTTGGTGATCGAGGTGGCAGCCGACGCCGGAGCGGCGGACAGGGCAAGGCCCCCCGCCAGCAGGGCGGTTGAGGCGAGGGTGGCCAGCGGTCGCCAGCAGGTGCGTATGCGTAACAGGTTCATCGGGATCTCCTGACGGGGTGGGCCGCCCGCGCGCGGGCGGCCCACCCCAGGTCGATGGCGCGGATCAGGACAGGGTCACGCCGTCGTAGGTGACGGTGTCCGGGCAGGTCACGTTGCAGTAGAAGCCGAGTGTGGTGGTGCCGGCGGTCGGCGAACTGCTGCCCAGCAGCGTCGCGTACGTGCCGGAGTGCAGGCTGCTGGTGGTCGCGCCGGTCGCGGGGCCGGTGGTGGTGACGCGCCTGGAACGTGACACTGAACATCCTTTCGGCGGCCGGGGGATCGCCCGGGCGGCAGGAGTGAAGGACGTTCACGCAAGGTGCACGCGTGTTCGCAGTCCGCGATTCTGGCCCGGGACATGACACCATGCAAGGGAGGTGACACCACGCCGAGTGGCTGCAACCAAAGATTTACACAGCGAGCACACAGCAGCTGATCTGTTGTCAGATCGCGACTCACGCACGGAGCATCTCGCACGATGGGACCCGATGCTGTGTACCGAGGCGACCGTGCTGGGAACCTTCCTCCCGTCCGCGGCGTCCAAGGCGCAACAGCCGAATGCTTCCCAGGTCGAGGAGTTGGGATGAAGAGGCGATACCCACGGCAGGCCGCCGTCGTCCTCGGTGCGCTCGCCCTGTCCACCGCGACAGCCTGCGGCGGGGCCACCCACTCCGCGTCACCGTCCGAACCCCCCACGGCGAGCGTGATCACCACGCCCACGGCTGCGGCAGGATCAGCCCCGGCAACCCTGCGGCCGACGCCCTCAACTCCCGCCTCGGGCACCGCAATCGCCCCTGCTCCGACGCGCTCGTGCCTGAGTGGCGCGCTCCGCGTGGTCTACCCGGGCTCGGACAACCCGCTGCGCACCGTCTGCGTGCACGTCGGCACCCAGGTCACGATCACTCTGGTCGCCGTCGCCTCCTACAAGTGGGCTCCCGTCACCAGCTCCGCACCGACCGTGGTGCGCATGCTCGCCAACCACGCGGCGGACGGCGGCACCCTGGTCGAGATCGGCCGGGTCGTATCGCCGGGCACGGCAACCCTCAGCTCCACCGACACCTTCACCCCCGACCCCCACGGACCACCCTCCCGGGCCTGGCAGTTGGTGATCCGCGTCGTCCCCTGACCCCGGCCCTGCCTGCACCGCGAGGTTACCGTGGATGGACGGCTCCCGCGGCTCCCTGGGCGGGACGCTGAGCGCGCACGAACAGGGCCCGTCCGCCTTTGGAAGGCCGCCAGTCGGCTTCAATGTCCGCGAACCCGGCCTCCGCGAGTTCCGGCAGCAGGACTGCGTCGAACTCAGGTCCGGCGCTGCCGCCCTGGGGCAGGACCGCCCGCTCGTGCACGCCCAGTACCAGCCTGCCGCCGGGCCGCAGGACGCGCAGGACCTCGGCCAGGGATGCGGTCCGGGGCACCTGACCCGGCCGGGCTCCCCGGGTGACCCCTTCTGGGCCGTGACCTGGTCAGTGGGGGATGGTGATCAGCACGCGGCCGCCACCGCCGGTGTCGACGCGGTCGTGGGCTTCGGCGATGTCCTGGAGCGGGAAGCGGGCGCCGACCTGGATGCCGAGTGCCCCGATGGCGGCTGCGGCGGTGAGGTCGCGTGCGGCTTGGCGTTTGGCCTCGGCGGGGAAGTCGTCGCTGCCGAGCAGGCGCAGGGTGACGTTGTTGAACAGCAGGGTCCAGAAGGGGATTTCGGTGTGGTCGGCGCGGGTGGCGTAGGCGGCGATGGTCGCGTTGTTGGCGGCGACGGCGCTGTCCAGATCGGCGTTGTCGGACAGGGCGACTTCGATGATCCGGTCCACGCCCTGGGGTGCATGGGCGCGGATGGCTGCTGCCGGTTCGTCCTGGTCCAGGGCGACGGCGTGGGCGACCACGGCCGGGTCGATGCGGGCGAGGTCGCTGCTGTGGCGGACGGTGCCGAGGACGGTGGCGCCGCCCCAGTGGGCGAGTTGGGCGGCGAGGGAGCCGACGCCGCCGAGGACACCGTTGACGAGGACGGTTCTGCCGTCGACGGGGCCGTCGGCGAAGACGGTGCGGTGGGCGGTGATGCCGGGGATGCCCAGGCTCGCGCCGAGTTCGTCGCTGAGATGGTCGGGCAGCGGGACGGCCAGGTGGTCGGGGACGACGGTGTACTGGGCAGCGGTGCCGAAGGGGCGGTAGGACTGGGCGCCGTACACCCACACCCGCTGCCCGACGCGTCGCGCGTCGCCTCCTTGGCCGACGGCGTCGATGACTCCGGCGGCGTCGCTGTGGGGGATCACCCGCGGGTAGGGCATCGAGGAGCCGAGCCAGCCGCGTCGCTTCTTGGTGTCGCCCGGGTTGACCCCGGACACGGTGACCCGGACGCGGACCCCGCCGGGGCCGGGCTGGGGGTCGGGCAGTTCGCCGAGGTGCAGGACGTCGGTGGCGGGGCCCTGTTCGTCGTACCAGGACGCAAGCATGGGGACCTCCGTGGCGTGGCGGCTCGCGGGTTCCTCGAGCCTAGGGGCGGTGGTGTCGGTGCGCGCGGCGGCAGGCGCGCGCGTCTGTGCCGGCCGGTGAGGCCTGGCCTCAGGCCGGCAGTTCCTCGGCGAAGGCGGTGATGGTGTCCGCGAGGGTCTGGGGGCCGGTGAGGAAGGCGTCGTGGGCCTGGCCGGGGAGTTCGACGAGGCGGGCGTCGGGCAGCACCTGGTGCAGGCGGCGCGAGACGCCGGTCAGCCACTGGGGGCTGTGTTCGCCGATGACCAGCAGGGTCGGGGTCTTCAGGGAGGTGAAGCGGGTGAGGCCGTCGCCGAAGCCGTCCATGGCGCGCATCTCCCTGGCCCAGGTGGGCGTCATCGCGGCGCGGACGGCCCAGAAGGGGGTGGTGCGGAAGTGTTCGATCGCCTCGTCGGGGAACTTGAGGAAGTTCTGCAGGCCGAGGGTGAGCGCCTGGTCGAGGTCGTCGGCGCGGACGGCCTGTTCGAAGGGGGCGATGGCGTCACCGCCGACGGGGCCGCTCAGGGGGATCGGGGGCTCGTAGAGGATGAACGCGGCCGGGGGCTGGTCGAGGGCGTGGGTGAGGGCGACCAGGGCGCCGTAGGAGTGGCCGAGCAGGATGGCGTCGGGTCCGGCGAGGTCCAGGACGGCGGCGATGTCGTCGGCCTCGTGGCGCAGGCTGTGTTCGTCGCTGTCGCCGCTGGCGGCGCGGCCGCGGCGGTCGCGATCCTGGTGCCGTCGGTGGAGGTGACGTGGGTCTGCTGCGGCTGTGTGTCGTTCATGGCGTTCTTCCTGGTCGCGACGGTTCAAGCGGAGGCCGGTCCGGGCGGAGGGGCTTGCTCCGGAGCAGGTACCTCGAATCAAGGTACCTCGAATCAGGGTACATCGTTTCGATGTGCCACCATGGGAGGCATGCTTGAGCTTGCGATCCTGGGATTCCTGGCCGACGGCCCGCTGCACGGCTACGAGCTGCGCAGGCGGGTCGAGCAGTTGTCCGGGTACGCCCGGCCGGTCAGCGACGGCAGCCTCTATCCGGCGATCAACCGCCTGGTCGACAAGGGTCTGCTCGAACGGCACACCGAACCCGGCACGTCCGCGGCCCGGCGCCACGTACTGACCCTCACCGCGACCGGCCGCAGCGAATTCCTGCGGCACCTGCGCCACCCGGCCGACCACGAGATCACCGACCCCGGTCGGTTCTTCACCGTCCTGGCGTTCCTCTCCCAACTGCCCGACGTCGCCGAGCAGCACGCGGTGCTGCGCAGGCGGCTGGCGTTCCTGGAGGCCCCGGCGAGCTTCTTCTACGCCGAGGACGGGCGCCCCGTCCGCGCGGAGGAGACCGTCGACCCCTACCGCCGGGGCATGCTCCAGGTCGCCCGGGCCACCAGCCGGGCGGAACGCGCCTGGCTGCACCAGGTGCTCGGCAGCGACCCGGCGCCGGACGAGGGGCTTGCCGCAGCGACCGCGCGCTCGTCCACCGAGCCGTCCGCCTGAGTCCGACGCTCCGGCCGGGGAGATCGACAGGGGGTTCGGCCCCCGCTACGGGGCACTGCGCACACTGCGCAACTCAGCGACGGTGCAACAGCTGTCCATGTGGATGCCGGTCGGCATCCTCGCCATCCTCGCCGTGACCTCCCTGCACGGCACGATCACCACCGACCCGCACGGGAGCTGGTATGCACCACTGGCGGTCGCCGTCACCATCGGCGTCCACCTGGGCCTCGGCCGCCGCACGATCCCAGCCCGACGCCCCCCGCGGCCACGGACATCGTTGCACCGGACTACGTACTGGGTGGCCGGGTCGGTGAGGCTCTGCTCAGCCGTCCTGCTTGAGTGAGCGGATCATCGCGGTCAAACGGGGCGAGTCAGGTGAGGGCTGTTGTTCGTTGAACGCCTCATATTCCCAGGCGACAGCCTGTACCTTGCCGTCGCCTGCAGGGGTGCATCCCAGTCGCGGGCGGGTCCAGCGCGTCTACGATGAGGCATACCGTTGGAACGCTCAGTACGGCTTGCGGCGCGAGGAGCACGGTATGTGTGTCGAGGAGTCTCCGCAGCACAATCCGCACCGGCTGCTGCACGACGTGGGACCACTGGCAGTCATCGACCTCGAACCAGTGGACGCCGTCACGCTGACCACGTTGATGGACAACTCGCTGGATCTGTTCATGCCCGATCAGGGGCCGGCGCACCGGGTGGGTCCCCGGCCTCGGCCCGGTGCACCGGCTCGACCGTGTTCGGTGATGACCGACCGCGAAGTGCCCGACGCCCTGGTGGCAGAGCACGGATTCTCGATGCTGGTCACGGTGACCAAGGCCGGAGCCGAGCACCGGGTGCTGTTCGACGCCGGAGCCAGCCCTGACGGGGTCGTGGACAACATGCGCCGCCTCGACATCGATCCGTCCTCGATCGAGGCGATCGTCTGCAGCCACGGGCACTTCGACCACGTCGCCGGCCTGGACGGACTGCTCCGCGTCCTTGGCCCGATCGGAATGCCGGTGCTGATCCATCCACATTTCTGGCGCCGCCGCCGCGCGATGTTCCCCGGGCGTGAGCCCTTCGAGCTGCCGACCACCAGTGCGACCGCCCTGCGGGAGGCAGGCTTCGACGTCATCGAGGACCGGCAGCCGAGCTTCCTGCTCGACCGATCCGTCCTGATCACTGGCGAGGTTCCCCGCGTCAGCGGCTACGAACCGGGGTTCCCACTCCAGCAGGCCTGGATCGACGAGACCTGGCAGCCTGACCCGCTCGTCCTTGACGATCAGGCGCTCATCGTCAACGTCCGCGGCAAGGGACTGATTGTGATCACTGGCTGCGGCCACGCCGGCGTGGTCAACATCAGCCGCTACGCCCGGCGGCTGACCGGTGGACAGCCACTGCATGCGCTGGTGGGCGGATTCCACCTCAACGGGCCGCTTTTCGAACCTCTCATCCCCCAGGTGCTTGACGACCTCGCCCTGCTCGATCCCCATGCCCTCGTCCCGGCGCACTGCACCGGCTGGCGGGCCCAGCACGCCATGGCCGCCCGATTCGGCGAAGCCTTCGTGCCCAACAGCGTCGGCACGAGGTTCATTTTCTGAGCCGTTCCACGGCCCGTCGGCGCGTGCCGGTCAGATCCAGGATCCTCGAGCGGATCCGCCGTCAAGTACGCGGTGAGCGGGGCATCGTGACACTCGGCCGTCTTGGACAGCGTGCAACCCGGGCGCGGGTACCGGTTCGCCGTTGCTGGTCGAGTCCGCCACTACGCCCATGCGTACGTCTACCTCCAGCGCACCGCCGACGGCCGGATCGCCATCGGCGGCCGGGGCGTTCCGTACAGCTACGCGGGCCGCTTCGACCCGCAGGGCGGTACCCTGGAGCAGACCGTGCGGGCCCTCACCGAGGCGCTGCACCGACTGTTCCCCGGCATCGCCGGTGTCCCGGTGACCCGTTCCTGGTCCGGAGTGCTCGCCGTGCCCCGCGACTGGTGCCCGGGCGTCGGCCACGACCCCCGCACCGGGCTGGCCTGGGCCGGCGGCTACGTCGGCCAGGGACTCACCACCGCCCACCTGGCCGGCCGCACCCTGGCCGACCTGATCCTGCGCCGCGACACCCCGCTCACCACGCTGCCCTGGGTGGACTGGCACAGCCCCGCCTGGGAGCCCGAGCCGCTGCGCTGGCTCGGCGTCCAGGGCATGTACGCCGCATACCGGCACGCCGACCGGGTGGAGAGCCGGTCCGGCTCGCCCAAGACCTCACCCGTGGCGCGGATCGCCGACCGCATCTCCGGCCGCTGAACCTCTTCCCGCTGCTTCCTGCCCCTTTGCTTCCTGCTCTGGAGAACGCCATGCCGCAGCTCAGCTCCGAACCCCTTCCCTTCGCCCCCGCCGCCCTGGGCGAACGCCCGGTGTGGGACGACCGCACCGGCGAACTCCTCTGGGTCGACATCGACGCGGGCACCCTGCACCGGTACCGCCCCGGCGCCCCGGCGACGGCCCGTGGCAACGCCCCCAGCGTCGGCGCCGTCGCGCTGCGGGAGAAGGGCGGCGTCGTCCTCGCCGTCACCGACGGCTTCCTGCTCCTGGACGCCGACGGCGAACCCGAGGGCCCCGTGATCCGCCCGGCAGGCATGGAGCCCGACCGCTTCTTCAACGACGGCGCCTGCGACCCCGCCGGCCGCTTCCTGGCCGGTACCGCCACCGCCGCCCGTACCCCCGGCGCCGGATCCCTCTACCGGCTCGACCCGGACGGCACCGTCAGCACGGTCCTGGACCAGGTCACCGAGTCCAACGGCATCGCCTGGAGCCAGGACGGCACCACCATGTACTACGTCGACAGCGGCACCCAGGACGTACGCGCCTACGGCTACGACCCCGCCACCGGCACCGTGGACCCGTCCCCGTACCGCACCCTCATCACCATCGACCCCGCCGACGGCACCCCCGACGGCCTCGTCACCGACTCCGAGGGCAACCTCTGGCTCGCTCTCTGGGGCGGCTGGGGCCTGCGCCGCTACAGCCCCGACGGCACCCTGCTGGACCACATCCCCTTCCCCGTCAGCGATGTGACCTGCCCCTGCTTCGGCGGCCAGGATCTGCGCGACGTCTTCGTCACCACCTCCCACGGCTACCTGTACTGGAACAGCGCGCCCAACAGCCCCTGGCCGGCTCCCTGTTCCAGCTGCGCCCCGGCCCCCAGGGCCTACCCGCCCCCCGCTACGCGGGCTGACACGCCCCATCCCGTGGCGGCCGCACCGTACAAGCTCTTTTGCCCTGCTGTGCAGTGGAGTTGGAATCTTCATCCGAACGAGTGAGCACCGGCTATCCAGCCCGATGTTCCGTCGCGCACTGTTGGCATATGCCAAACAGAAGCGATACTTCGGCCAAGGCGGACTGCTCGGGCATCGGATGCATCCTGGACGCGGTCCGCTCCGGGGACGACCCGCGCATCGACAGGCTGCTGAGTCGCTTCGTGGAGTCGGCCGACCTCGACGCCCTGTTCGCGCTCCGCGCCGCGCTCTCGGGATGCGCGCCGACCGCCGGCATTCGGCGCGGGCAGCGCCGTGCCACCTGCACGTCCTCCGCGCCTCAGTGCTGATTCACGCCAGGTGGGTTTGGAACCATGCGGTCAGGCCGGCGTCCACCTGGCGGGCCAGGGGAAGCTGCGGTGCGGGGTCGATGCCGGGTTCGTCGGCGAGCGGATGTGCCAACTCGGGGATCGACAGCAGTTCGGACGGTTTCCCCAGGGCGTCGACGAGGCAGAGCGCGTCGGCACGCAGGGGCGGGTGGTCCAACTCGCCGCTGACGACCAGCAAGGGCGCGCGAGTGGCGATGACACCCGCCTTCGCGACGAAGTCCAGGCCGTCGACGGCTCTCTCTGACTCGGCGTCATACCGGTAGTCGCCCGGGAACAGGGTGAGGACGGACCGCATCCGGACGGCGGCGTTGACGACTGCGCCGGCGAAGACCGGAATGTCCGTGTCGGCGAGGATGCGCAGCGCGACGGCCCCGCCCAGCGATCCGCCGAGCACACCGATCGGGCCGTCGCCGACCGGCAGTTGCGCACGGATCGACGCCAGCGCGGCCGGGAACTCCTCTGCCGCCTGTCGCACGAACGCGTACAGGTAGGACATCAGCGGGTCCTCGCGGACCAGCTCCAGCACGGCGGCCATGCTGCCGTCGACCATGCGCGCCCCGCACATCGGCATGCCGAGGTGCACCCGCCACGCGGGCAGATCGTTCATCGGCAACGCTGCTGCGAACGCGGCGTTCGACATCGGCGCGTCCAGCATGTGCCAGGTGACGATCAGCGGCGCGGCGCCGTCGCCGGCCGGCGGCAGTGCGGTGAACGGCACACCCGCGGCTGTGCCCGTGATCGGTGGGTGCATGCGGGCCAGCCTAGGTCTGCGGCTGCCTCCAGCGACCCCCATCGCGACATTCGAGCCCCTTTGACAGGTCTGCGTTCCATCCTCCATCATCATTCCACTAACTGACTAGCTAAAGGGTGGTGATGAGCGAGTGGAGTTCCGCATTGACCGGCGGAGCGGGGTCGCCGCCTACCAGCAGATCGTGCAGCAGACCAAACAGGCGCTGCGTCTGGGCGTGCTGCTGCCGGGCGACCAGCTGCCGACGGCCAAGGAGGTCGCGGAGACCTGCGCGGTCAACCCGAACACGACGCTCAAGGCGTATCGGGAGCTGGAACGGGAGGGCCTGGTCGAACCACGGCCGGGCCTGGGCACTTTCGTGCTCCGCTCGCTCGCCCGCCCCCAGGCGGCGGCCGACGCGCCGCTGCGCGGGGAGCTGGACGCGTGGGTGGCCAAGGCGCGCGAGGCGGGACTGGAACGGGAGGACGTGGCCGCGCTGGTCGCGTCGGTGCTGGAGGAGCGGTACGCCGGGACCACGGTGGCCGCCGCACAGGGAGAGGCGCTGGGAATGAGGGAACAGACATGAGCAGCAACGGAACAGGCCACGGAGATCCGGACGACTCGGCCGCGATAGAGGTGCACGGGCTCGGCAAGAAGTACCGGCGCGGGTGGGCGCTGCGGGACTGCTCCTTCCGGCTGCCGGTCGGCCGGATCTGCGGGCTGGTGGGACCCAACGGCGCCGGCAAGACCACGCTGCTGGGGATCGCCAGTAATCTGCTGGAGCCGACGACGGGCAGCCTGCGGGTGTTCGGCGAGGCGCCGGAGTCCGAGGCGGCCAACCGCCGCACCGCGTTCCTCGCCCAGGAGAAGCCGCTGTTCCGCCGCTTCACCGTCGCCGAGACGCTGCGCCTGGGCCGGGAACTGAACCCCGGCTGGGACCAGCAGGCCGCCGAGAACATCGTCCGCGCCGGCAATGTGCCCATGGAGGCAAAGATCGGCACGCTGTCCGGCGGGCAGCGCACCCGGGTCGCGTTCGCTGTCGCCTTCGGCAAGCGCCCCGACCTGCTCATCCTCGACGAACCGATGTCCGACCTGGACCCGCTGGTGCGCCACGAGATGATGGGCACCCTGCTGGCCGAGGCGACCGAGCACGGCACCACCGTGCTGATGTCCACCCACATGCTCTCCGAACTGGAGAACGTCTGCGACTACCTGGTCGTCATCGCCGACGGCGGACTGCGGCTGGCCGGCGAGGTCGACGAACTCCTCGAAGGCCACGCCCTGCTCACCGGGGCCCACGTCGACGGGCAGCTGCCCGCGAACCTCGGACACCACACCGTGGTCGAAACCCGTACCAGCGGACGGCAGTTCACCGCGCTGGTCCGCCCCGGCCCCGGCGGCCTGAGCGGCGGCGCCTGGCAGGCCGCAGCCCCGAACCTGGAGGAACTCCTGCTCGCCTACCTGCGCTCGCCGCAAGCCGCGCCGCTGCTCACCGCGAGCGCCCGGATCGACCACGTCCAGGCGGTGGCGGCATGAGCACCATGACCGGCGTCCCGGCCCCGGCCAGGTCCGACAGGTCCGCGCGGGGGCTGCGGCTGGGCGGCATGAACTGGCTCGTCTGGCGCCAGCACCGCGCCGCCTTCTGGACCCTGCTGGCGGCCACCGCGGCCGGCGTCCTGCTGATCGCCTATGAGCGCTCGCAGTTGATGAGCTACCTTGACCTGCAGGGCTGGCCCCATCTCAAGGACGGCTGGGATCAGCACCTCGACACCAGCGCGATGGACAGGATCAGCCTCGGGCTGGGGCTGGCCCCGGTCGTGATCGGTGTCTTCCTGGGCGCGCCGCTGCTCGCGAACGACCTGGAGACCGGCACCGCCAAACTGGTCAACACCCAGTCCACCAGCCGGGTCCGGTGGCTGGTCACCAAGCTGGGCATGGCGGTGGCGGTGGTCGTGCTCTGCACCACGGCGATGTCCGTCGCCTTCGGCTGGTGGTGGGCACCGCTCAAGGGCCTGACCGCTGGGCCCAGTTGGGACACCGCCACGGTGTTCGACAACACCGGGCCTGTACCCGTGGCACTCACTCTGTTCACGGTGGTCGGGGGTGTGGCGATCGGCATGCTGCTGCGCCGAACCCTGATGTCGATGGTCGTCACCTTCGGCTTCGGCGTCGCAACGCAGATCGCCTGGGCCTACAAGCGGATGTCCCTCGGCCACATCCAGGTCGCGACCACCCACAACGGCGTGCTGGCGGACGACTCCTTCCCGGTCCTGCCGCACAGCACCCATGTGATCGACCAGTTCTACCTCACCTCGTCCGGCAGCTACATCGGCTACGGCAACTGCCACGAGGCAACCGCGTCGGCGACCAACGCCTGCCTGGACCAGAAGCACGTCGTCGGCTGGGCGGTCACCTACCTCAACCAGAGCCAGATGGCGGGCATGCAGTGGCTCGGCGCCGCGATCCTCTTCGCGCTGACCGCCGCCATCGCGGCCTTCGTCCTCCTCTGGGGCCGCAAGCGCCTGGTCTGAACCGACCTCTGAACCGAGCTCTGAACCACCCTGGACCTGCTCAACGGTGGGGTCCGGCACCGCGTGCGGTGCCGGACCCCACCGACCAGCCACCCGCTGGTCGTGGACCGGACGCCTGCCGTATCGCTGCTGGATCCAGACACCGGGCGAACCGGCGGGTACCTTGTCGACTGACAGGTGCATGACCTACCCTGCCCGGCTCCCGAAAGGACCCGTCCGTGACCCACTCCCACCGACGTCGGTTCAGTTCCACGCTGCTGCGCCGCGCATCGATGGCCTGCGGTGCCGCGCTCGCCGCCGTCCTTGCGGCGGCCGGTCCGGCGCCCGCGCAGCCCAGCGGCTGGTCGAGCTCCTTCAACAACCTGACCGCGCAGACGCGTTCGGACTGGATGGGCCAGGTCCCGGACGCGACCAGCCTGGGCAGCATGTCCATCCCCGGCACCCACGACACCCTGGCCATCCACGGCGGCAGCCTGCTGCCGGACTCCTACGAGGCGCAGGAGGACCACGGCGACAGCGCCGCCACCCTCACCGCGCAGCTGGACGCCGGGATCCGGTCGATCGACATCCGGGTACGGGTGATCGGTGGCGCCTTCGCCATCCACCACACCACGATCTACCAGAACGCCAACTTCGACGACACGCTGACCAAGGCCCAGGCGTTCCTCTCCGCGCACCCCACCGAGACGGTCCTGATGGACCTGCACGGCGAGTGCGACGCGGACTCCACCGAGGGCGGCAGCGGCAGCGCCTCGATCGGCCACTGCGCCGACGATCCGTCGAACACCACCGCGGCGCAGCGGATCAGCATCTTCGCCGGCTACGTGGCCAAGTACCCCGGGCTCTTCTACGCGCCCACCGTCACCGGCAGCAGCACCGCCGCCCTGCCGACGCTCGGCCAGGCCCGCGGCCACATCGTGCTCACCGACTTCACCGGCCCGCGCGGCGAGGTCTACGGCGGCTACGGCCTCACCCAGCTGACCACCGGCAGCTGGAGCTCGTACGTCGAGAACGACTACACGCAGTGCGACACAACCAGCAAGTGGAACGAGGTGCAGGCCAACCTGGTCGCGGCGAACAACGACAGCTCCGGCGCCCTCTACACCACCTACACCTCGGCCAACTGCGCGCCGTTCGGCGCCAATCCGGGTCAGGTGGCCGCCAACGAGAACCCGCTGCTGCTGAACTACCTCAACGCGGGCAACGCGGCCCGCACCGGCGTGGTCAAGATGGACTACCCCGGCTACGCGCTGGTCAACGCCATCGTCAACCGCAACCCCGGAGTGAGCTTCAGCGGGGCGCTCACCTCGGGCATCAGCGGCAAGTGCCTGGACGACGCCTACAACGGCACCAGCAACGGATCGGTCGTCGACCTCTACACCTGCAACGGCAGCGCCGCCCAGGTGTGGACCCCGCAGTCCGACGGCACCCTGCGCATCAACGGCCTCTGCCTGGACGTCATCGGCGCCGCCACCGGCAAGGGCACCAAGGTCGACCTCTGGTCCTGCAACGGCGGCTCGAACCAGCAGTGGACCGCGACCGAGTCCGGCGCCCTGGTCAGCGCCCAGTCCGGCCTCTGCCTGGACGACCCCGGCTCGACCACCACCGACATGACCCAACTGCAGATCTGGACCTGCAACAGCACCAGTGCGCAGGTCTGGACCCTTCCCTGACCCGTTGGTGATCGCGGGGTCCGCCTCTTACCTGTGACTTACTTGTGACCTCACTGGGTGACTGCGCACGTTCGCCCTTCGTCCATCCGCTCGCCATGGCGGGCTGCAACAACTGGGGTCATGCAACCGCGCCAGGACATCGAACGCGGTGGACCTCTCTTCCAAGGAAATCCCCGATGACCTCTCGCCCGTCCTCCTCGCGCCGCCGAACCGCGGCCGCCTCCGCCGCGTCGCTGCTCACCGCAGCCCTCGCCGTCGGGACCGTCGGCCCGTCGGCGGCTCTCGCCGCCACCTCGGTCCCGGCCGGGTTCACCGTGACCCAGCTGGCCGCCGGGCCGTCCGGGCTGAGCAGCCCGGACGACATCACCCGCCTCGGCGACCACCTGTTCATCGCGTACCAGAACGGTGTGGGCTCCGACGGCAAGCCGTCCACCACGGGCGTCACCAAGAGCGTGATCGTGGAGTACACGATGACCGGGCGGAAGCTGGCGTCCTGGGCAGTCGTGGGCAAGGTCGACGGCATGGGCGCCGACTCCGCCCACCAGCGGGTGCTGGCGTCGGTCAACGAGGACGGCAACTCCAGCCTCTACAGCGTCAGCCCCGGGGCGGCATCGGCCAAGCAGGTCCAGCACTTCGGCTACCAGGGCCTGACGCACGGCGGCGGCACCGACAGCGTGCTGGTCACCGGCGGGAAGGTCTACATCACCGCCTCCGCCCCGGCCGCCGACGCCGACGGCAAGACGTACAGCAAGGCCGCCCTCTACACCGCGACGCTGACCCCCGGCGCGGCCGGTCACGACGGCGTCGTCGCGCTGACGCCGGTGCTCGCGGACAACGCGACTGCCGCCGACCTGGTGACCGGCAAGAGCGTCAAGCTGAACCTGTCCGACCCCGACTCCAGCGAGAAGGTCCCGGCGGCCGTGCCCGGCGTCGGCGGCGATTTCCTGCTCGACAGCCAGGGCGACAAGCAGCTGGTGTTCCTGCACGGCAGCGCCACACCCAAGGTGCTCAACCTCAGCACCCAGGTCGACGACACCGCGTTCGCCACCAACCGCACCGGGACGCTGTACGTGGTCGACTCCGCGAACAACAAGCTGCTGGCGATCACCGGTCACTTCACCGCCGGGCAGGCCTTCACCTCGGTGCCCAAGGACTCGGACACGCTCCCGGGCACACTCGGCACGATCGACCTGGCCACCGGCAAGGTCTCCGCCTTCGCCTCCTTCGGCTCGCCCAAGGGCCTGCTGTTCGTGGACGACACCCTTCCGGCCGGCGGCGGAACCTCCGCGAGCCCCTCCGCCAGCTCCGCCACCGGCAGCACGGGCAGCGCCTCCGCCACTGCCTCCGCCACCGACACCTCCGGCGCTGCGTTGGCGTCGGCGTCCAGCACGGCACCGGCCCTGGCGGCGACGGGCAGCTCCGGCACCGGGACCCTCGCCGCCGCAGGTGCGGCCGCCCTCCTCCTGGGCGGTGCCGCGGTGTTCCTCACCCGCCGTCGCGTCGGCCGCCGCAGCTGAGCCCCAGCCGGTGACCCGTGGCCCGGGCCACGGGTCAGCCCAGGCCGAGCCAGCTGAGGAGGGTCTGGACGAGCAGGATCGTCGACATCGCGGCCACGGCCAGGACCACGACCGTGGCCGCGATGCGGTAGCGGGGGCCGTTGGCGGCGGCCCCCAGCACGGTGCGGCGGTTGGTCAGAACCAGCAGGTAGACCAGGACGACGGGGCTGATCAGCCCCTGCAGGACCTGGGTGCCGATCAGCAGCTGGATCACGTCGACCGGCGTCATGGCCACCGCCGCGCCCAGGATGATCTGCACCGTGAACAGGCCCAGGAACAAGGGCGCGTCGCGGAAGCGGCGCGAGACCGAGCGCTCCACCCCGGCCGCCTCGCCCACCGCGTAGCTGGCGGACAGCGGCACCACCGCGCCCGCGAGGGCGGAGGCGCCGATCAGGCCGAACGCGAACAGCAGTTCCGCGCCCTGCCCGGCGACCGGCTTGAGGGCCTCGGCGGCCTGTGCCGCGGACTGCAGCGGGCCGGTGCCGCCGATGGCGGAGGCGGTGGCGATGATGATGGTCAGGCTGATCACGCAGGCGAAGACCGCGCCGATGACCGCGTCGGCGCGGATCAGCTTGTAGTCCTCCGGCTTGGCGCCGCGGTCCACCACTCCGGCGGCCGCGTAGAACTGCATGTAGGGGCTGACCGTGGTGCCGATCAGGGCGACGGCCAGCAGGATGAAGGCCTGGCCGCCCTGGACGTGCGGGATGAGCAGATGGGAGCCGACCTGGCCCCAGTCCGGATGCCCGAGGACCATCGCGACGGGGTAGGCGAAGAAGGCGAGCGACATGAGCAGGAAGATCCGCTCGGCCCAGCGGTAGGACCCGAACAGCACCAGCGCCCACAGCAGCACGGCGGCCGGGGGGATGACGGCCCACTTGGGCACGCCGAGGAGCTCGAAGGCGGCGCCGATGCCGGCGAACTCGGAGACCACCAGTCCGGTGTTGGCCAGCAGCAGGCAGAACACCGCCAGCGCGGTCAGCCGCAGGCTGAACTGCTCGCGGATCAGCGCGCCCAGGCCCTTGCCGGTGTAGGCGCCCAGGCGCACCGCCATCTCCTGCACCATGACCAGGGCGACGGTGACCAGGACCATGAAGAACAAGGTGCCGTAGACGAACTGGGAGCCCGCCGAGGCGTAGGTGGCGATGCCGGCGGCGTCGTTGCCCGCGTTCGCGGCCACCAGCCCGGGGCCGGCGATCGCGGCGACAGCGACGACGCGCTTCCAGCCCCGGCGGTGTCCCGGTGCGGCCGGCCCGCCCTCGGGTCCCGTCCGGGGACCGGCGGTGGCGGCGGCGGTTTCGAGGTCGCGGGTCACTGCAGGAACCTCCGGAAGTGGCGGCGCCCGCGTTCGGGCAACAGGGTGTCCAGCACGTCGTCGGCCAGCATCCGGCCCACCGGCCGCTCGTGCTCGTCGACCACCAGCAGCGAGGAGGCGCGGGAGGCCAGCAGTTGGTCGGCGGCCTCGTCGATGCGGGTGTCGGGGCCGACCACGGCCTGGGGCCCGAACTGGGCCAGCCAGTCCACCATCTCGCCCAGGGTCGCGGCGTCCTCGGCGACGGTCAGATGGAACAGCGGGACGTCGGCGAGCAGCCGGCCGTCCGGGTCCAGCACGGCCACCGCGTCGATCTCGGTGCGGTGCTCGGACTGCTGCGCCAGCATCGCGCGGACCTGGGCCACGGTGTGCTCGCGCCCGGCGGTGACCAGCCGGGTCGTCATCGCTCCGCCCGCCGTTCCCTCACGGTGCGCCAGCAGCGAGCGCAGCCCGGTGGCCTGGGCCGCGGGCATGCGGTCCAGCAGCGACTCGCGCTCGCCCTGGCCGAGGTCGCGCAGGGCGTCGACGGCCTCGTCGGGCTCCATCTCCTCCATCATCCGCGCCGCGTACTTGGGGCCGGCCTCGCGCAGGAGGTTCTCCAGCTCGCCGGGTTCCATCTCCTCCAGGGCGTCGGCGGCCGCGGCGGGCTCCAACCACGCCAGCAGCTGCTGGCGTTCGGAGCGGCCGAGGTCCTCCAGGACGTCGGCCAGGTCGGCGGGCCGCATCTGGTGCAGCCCGGAGCGTGGGCCGCGCAGGCGCACCTGCGCGGGACCGTCGGTGGCGTGCTCGGCGAAGGGCGCCACCGCCTGCCAGTCCAGGACCCGCTCCGGGGTCGGCCGCGCCTGCCAGCGCCGCGGACCGAGCCGGCGCAGCAGCGTGGGCAGCGAGACGTCGACGCCCACCAGCACAATGCGGTCCGCCAGCGGGGCGAGGTACAGGTCGGCCGCCCGGGTCACCTGGATGCCGTCCACGTCGACCAGTTGATGGTCGAGCACGTCGCGCGCCAGCAGCACCTCGCCCGGGCGCCGCTCGTACTCGCGCAGGTCCATCCGCGCGGTGCGCAGCCGCACCCGGCCCGCGGCGACCTGCTCGATCGCGTCGGCCATCAGGAACGCGCGCCGGCGCCCGATCCGGATCACCAGGCCGGTCAGCGGGGGATAGGGGTCGGCGCCGTAGAGGCGGGCGACCACGTCGACCACGCGTCCGACTTCCTCCGCGGCCTGGTTGGCCACCGGCGCGCCGACCAGGCCGGCCACCGAGACCAGGGAGCCGCGCACGGCTTTGGAGGTGGTCGCCCGGCGGACGAGCTGGACCCTGCGGTTGCGCAGACGCGCGGACGTGGTCATGAGCAGATTATTGGCAGCCAAGGTGAACACCCCCTGGCCCCGACACGGCGGGGCACCGGGCAGCACCAGGCAGAGCCCCTGGGCGTACGCCACCCGGGCCCGCGCTCGCGCGCCGGTGCGGCACGGCGTGGGCAGGTCGGATCAGTGTCGGGGCGCGTGCCTCGTGCCGCGATGGGACAACAAGGACGTCAGGTCATCGTGGGGCCGACTATGGCCCGGACTGCTGTCCATCCCACCCCCCTGCGGTCATGGGCGCCGAGCGCCCGCACTGCGCGGCTGCAGGATCGGCCCCGCCGGCGCTGACGCCGCCCGGCCCACCCCTACTCGTCAGAGCTTTAGCACTCCACGGCGTGTCCCCCGAAAGCGGGGAAGCCACTTGGGGTCACCCCTTAGGCCGGGGAGACCTGTCCTGATCCGGAGCGTCTCTCGACGGGTGGGATCAGTGGCCTGTGTCCGTGAAGACGCCTCACCGAACGAGGTGCCATTCATCAACGGTGCGAACCTTACGCCCCGACGAAGCGCGCGCGCCAACTGGTGGGCCCTGCAGACTGACCCCATGCGCCGACTCCTCGATGACCGCAACGACGTTCCCGGCTTCCTCGCCGCCTGGTACGGCCCGCCCGACCGTCCGACGCAGCGCCGCCGGCGGCAGTCCAGGGCGCCCCGTGCGGCGCCGCAGCCGACGGGCTGACACCCGATCAGCGCGATCGGCTCCTCGCCCCGCTGCACCGGCTGCCCGGCCCGGACCTGTTCACCGCGCAGTACGTCGGCGAGGGGCTGCTCGCCATCGCCTGGCCGCAGGAGGACACCTGGGAGGTTCGTCTCGCCGCTCGCGACAGCGCGCTGCCGCTCAGGTACGCCGAGGCCGTTCCGGGAGTGGAACTCGGACCGGGCGAATGGTGTCCTGTCGAGGAGCCCGGGTAGCGGCGGGGCGCTGGTCAGGGTGCCGGTGCAACTGAGCAGGGGTACAGGGCGCCGTCGACATGGAGGACGCCACTCAGGTCGGTGAGCTTGGCCAGTGCGGCCCAGGCGATGTAGGTGTGCTTGCCGGCAGGTATGACGTCGTCGTTGCGGTCGGGTTTGCCGGGGTGGGAGGCCTGGCTGACGAGTTCGCCGCGGACGGTGGTGGTGGCGGTCCAGGTGGTCATGTCGGCGCCTGCGCTGTGGTAGGCAATGGCACAGTGCGGGTCGCCCGGCCTGTCGAGGGCGTGCGGCGCGGTCCTGGACGCGGAGCCGGTCGAGCCGACTGCTGTGGATGCGGGACGCCCCTGCTGGGCACTGGAACATCCGCTCACACCGGCGAGAATGAGCAGGCCTGTGACGGCGGGGATGGTGCGCATGGGACGAGAGTGTCGCAGGTGAGTGCGCCCTCGGGAAGATCGGCTGTGCACCGGTTGTGCGACCGTCACGCCCATCCATCGTCGCTGGGCGGAGGCGCGGCGGCGTCGTCGAACATGTCGCGCAGGAACCTGTGGGGCTGGTTGACGAACGCACGGGTCAGGGCCACGGGCTCGGCCTGCTCGTAGCCGACCTGCTCGATCGTGCCGTCGGTTTCGATCTGCAGGATCCGGGCGCCCGGCATGGCGAGCAGGATCGGCGAGTGGGTGGCCACCACGAACTGGCTGCCCTGGGCCAGGAGTTCGCGCATCCGAACCATCAGCGCCAGACAGCCCTGCACGGACAGCGCCGCCTCCGGCTCGTCCAGCACGTAGAGCCCGCCCGGGCCGAAGCGGTGGTTCGCCAGGTCCAGGAACGACTGGCCGTGAGAGCGCTCGTGCAGGGACCGGCCGCCGTACGCCGCCAGCAGGGAGGGCCCTGGTTCGCGGTCCAGCCGATCGATCTCGGTGGCCACGTTGTAGAAGCTCTCGGCGCGCAGGAAGTATCCGGTGCGCGGCCTGCGGTTCCAGCAGAGGACCAGATGGTCGCCCAGACTGGACTCGCTGGACCGGGTGGCGAAGCGGAACGACTTCGAGCCGCCTTCGGCGTTGAACCCGGCAGCGGTGGCCAGCGCCTCGATCAGGGTGGACTTCCCCGAGCCGTTGTCGCCGACCAGGAACGTGATACCGGGGTCGAGATCGAGTCTGCTGAGCCGCGCGAGCTGGGCGACCACCGGCAGGTCGAACGGGTAGCCCCCCGCGCCGGCGTGCAGGTCGAGGCGGATGTACCGCAGGAACCCTCGGGTCATGTCACGACCCTAGCGACCAAGGGTGGCCAGGACGGCGAGGCGACCCGGCCGGGGTCAGTGGATTCCGGCGGCGAGCTGACCTCCGTAGAGGGGGTCGAGGTCCTTGAAGAAGGTCGTGCCGAATTCCTGGGTGAGCCTGCCGGTGCTGGCTCCGTTGTCGGCGCCCAGCCGGGTGCAGCCTGCCAGTCGCAGGTGGACGTCGAGCCCTGGACCGGTGGGATAGCTGAGGCGCACCACGTAGCCGGAGGCCTGCTGCAGCGTGCACATGTCCGGGGACTGGACCGCACCGGATGCCAGCCCGGGCCGAAGCGCATTGAATAGCGTGACCAACTTGGTCAGCCGCCGGGGGTCCAGCACGGTGGAGTGCTCCAGGCCGCCGGAGCCGTAGAAGCACAGCACGGCGCCGTTCGGCTGTCCCGGGACCAGCTGCTGTGCCGCTCCCGGGCGACTCGGCGTGGCGGCGGGGGATATGGGATCCGCCGTACTGGCGCAGCCGTTGCGGTCGATGGTCACCAGCCGGGCCGAGGCGATGATCGAGCCGGCCAGGGCGGGCGTGTCCGTCTCGACCTCGACCGCGGTGTGGAGCGCGGGCAGGGTCAGCACCTCCCGGGTCGAGCCGTTCGGCAGCACCTCGCTGCCCAGGATGCCCGGTTGGCCGCTGACGCTGACCGCGTGGTGCGTCGGCGGCATCACGAACTGTGTCGGCGCCCCGAACGCGACATGCTGCACCCGAGGAGGCGCCAGGACCGCGCAGAGGTTCGCCCCGGTACCTCCGGTCACCACGGTGTCGCGGACCGGGGTGCCGCAGTGCGTCGCATTCACTGCCCAGGACTTGGGCGCCTCCACCTGCAGCCCGTGGTAGTTCCAGGCGAGCATCGCCCCGAGGTCGCCGCTGGACGCGGGCCGGCCCGCAGCGCCCCCTCCCTCGAAGCCGGGGACGGTGAGCACCGACGCCCCTGCGGTCACCGCCACCGCCGCGGCCACCGCGGCCAGGCCGTACCGACGTCGGGACCTCATACGCCCGGACACCCGTGCGTGCACCGAGGCCAGCAGGGGCGCCGCCGAGGGCGCGTCCTGCGCACGCGAGCGCAGCACCTCGCCCAGCAGGGCCTCCAGGCCGTCCGCTCCGCTCGTACCACCGGTCATGGTCAGGCCTCCTCGGTTGTGAATGCACGGGTGTGGACCAGGGCGCCCAGGCCCGGGGCGGCGCGCAAGGTGGCCAGGGCGCGTGCGGCCTGGCTGCGGACGGTCGCGGCGGCACAGCCCATGACCTCGGCGATCTGCTGGTCGCTCAGGTCCTCGTAGAAGCGCAGCACCAGCACCGCGCGCTGACGCCGCGGCAGGGTGGCCAGCAGCCGCCAGGCCACGTCACGGGCGGCGAAGCCGTCGGACGCATCCTCCACCACCGATCCTGCGGCGGGACCCTGCTCGCCGGGACCGACCGGCAACTCCGTGCTGCTGCGGCGTCTTCGCCAGCTCAGGTACTCGTTCAGGAGTATCCGTCGGACATAGGCGTCGGGATGGTCGAGCGCGGAGAGCCGTTTCCAGCGCCGGTGGGCCCGGAGGAGGGTGTCCTGGGTCAGATCCTCGGCGAGATGCCGGTCCGCGCACAGCAGGAAGGCGAGCCGCACAAGCGCTTGGCCCCGACCGGCCACATAGTCCTCAAAAGTCGGTGCCATGGCGCCCCCGCCCGGTGGAGAAGTGTCTGCCTCCTTAACGCGACGTCCGGCGCAATCTGCTGCACGGGTCTTGAAGTGATGAGCGATTCCGCGTTGACATGAGGCCTGGATGCTGAGGCGAGGCAGAGGTGGGGGTCATGTCCAGACGTTCCTGTGGAATGAAGAAGAGGCTGTGCCCGGGCAGTGTTTTCGAGGGGGTGTGCCCGATCTTCCGGCCGGAGTGTCCGAACATGGCCGGCGGTCGGGCGGTGAGCGAGATCATCGCCACGACGGTCACAAGGACGGTCACCCGGACGGACAGCCCCCGGCGGGATCAGGAGAAATCCTCCGAGCAGCGGCGCGACTGAGGCCCGGTCAGGGCCACCGCCAGAGCAGCAGCAGCCAGAATCCCCTGGCCGCGCCGTGGGCGAAGCCCAGCAGCGAGTGCGCCTGCGTGTAGCCGAGCACCCACAGCAGGGGGATCGACAGCATGCAGTACCCCAGGGCGACCGTGCTCCGGGCAGGCGAGACAGCGAAGGCCCGTGCCGCGAACGCGGGGATCCCGGCGGTCAGTTCCCAGGTGATCTCAAGCAGCAGGGACGCGCTGACCACGAGGGCGAGCCAGTTGCCCGGGCCGGGGTGGCTTCCCGGTGCGGCGGCAACGGCGGCGCCGGTGAGCAGGAGCAGCGCGAAAGGGACTGGAAGCAGCAGGGCGGCCAGGACACGGGCCCGCCTGCCGTACGCCCGGTCCTGGTCCGGAGGCAGCGCGGTGGCAATCCGTGCCGCTGACGGCGGGCCGGCCGAGAGCGGGAGCGACACGAGTCCGGTGGTCGGCCAACCGAGTGGGCGCTCAGGTCCTTCCGCAGGGGAGGCTGAGGAATCCAGGTCCGCCAGCAGGTGCGGGCCGCGCGGGTCACCGGCCTTCACCAGTGCCTGCGCCGCGCTCCTGCGGTCGGACCGGCTCAGACCGGCGTCCAGTACCTGGGCGAGCAGCAGATCCACTCCGCGCCGGTCGCCCCGGGCCGCGAGGGCGCTCGCTTCGCTGCGCCGTCCATAGGGGCTTCTCCGGGGATCGACGGCGGCCGCGGCCTGGATGTCCGCGAGGAGCTCCGTGGCGGTCGGGGGGTTGTGGGGGAGCTGCTGCGGCTCTGTCGTCCGCACCGGGAGCCGGGCGGACTGCGCGCGGCGCTCCTGCTTGGCCTGTCTCCGGAGCAGCCGCTGGGCCAGCTGACGTTCCCAGGACCCGGGCGGGGCTGCGATCACCCGGGTGGCCAGTGCCGACGCGCTGTGCGCGTGCTCGGACGCGTCCAGATCCAGCAGGCGCCCGATGCGGCGCAGCGGGTGCGCGGTGCGGTCCACTGCGGCGTCGACCCTGCGTTCCGCGGACTCCAGTTCCAATGCGGAGCGCAGGCACTTCAGACTTTCCTCGTCCCGGCCGAGCAGGCGCAGTACCACGGCCCGGTCGCGCAGCAGCGAGGCGCTGTTCGGCCACGGTTCGGCCGGCCCGGACCGCGCGTCAAGGGCCTCGGGGTCCCCGGGCGCGGGAAGTTGTTCCAGGCTGTCCAGGATCTCCAGCGCCCGCTCCAGGTCCAGCTCGGTCAGCTGCCGCGCCATGACGGCGAACACCGCTGTGGACCGGACCATGACGAGCTGTCGGTGGCCCGGGTGTGCGGCGAGGTCCTCGAGCGCGAGCGCGTGACCCTCGTCGGACAGGGCGATGGCCTCCGCGCCGCGCCCCGGCAGATCGGAGAGGAGCTGGCCCAGCTCACCGGCCGCCCGGGCCAGGCCGAGCCGGTGCCGGTCCGGTTCGGCCCGGTAGAGGTCCCGCATCAGGGACAGCGCCTCCGCTTCGGGGACCGCCGCCGCCGCGGATCTGTCGGGATCGCAGGCACTGATCTGTGCGGCGAGGGTGAGCAGTCCGTAGGCGAGCGCCTCGCGTGGGTCCCGCCCGCTGCCGCCCCCGTACCCCTTCCGCACCAGCTCCCGCACCAGGGCGACCTGCTCCTGCGCCGCGGCCACTGCCTCCGCGCGGCGTCCGAGGCCGGCCAGCTCGCCGGCCAGGGCGCCCAGCTCGGCCGCCAACCTGGCGGTAGTCCGGTCGTCGGAGCCGGGGAAGGAGCGATAGAGGGTGATCGCCTCCTGGGTACTGTCGAGCGCCTCCTGATACCGCTTCAGGGTGAGCAGGCGCAGCCCCTGCGCGCTCAGGGCCATGGCCAGGGCACTCGAGGCTCCCTCCGGTTCGTCGGCCGCCAGCGGGCGCAGCAGGGCGACCGCTTCGGTTGCCGCGCGCGCTGCCGCCTGGTTCCGGCCCGTCTCCGACAGGCGGTTCGACAGGGAGCGGAGCGCTGTGCCCCGCAGATAGGGATAGGTCCATGGACCGGACTCCGCCAGCTGCTCCCACAGCGCCACGGACTCCTGGGTGACGAGCAGGGCCTCGGCGTGGTTGCCCGCATCCGCGAGTCCGATGCCCCACCACTCCAGCGCGTTGGCCAGTCCGGGCAGGAATGCGCGGCCGTTGGCCTGCGCCAGCACCCGGAACAGTTGCACGGCCTCCTCGCTGGCTGCCAACTGCTCGTCCGTGCGGTTGAGATCACTCAGCATGACGGCGCGATCGGCGACTGCCTGCGCCAGCTGACCGAGGAACTCATTGCGCCGCTCCGCCGTCAGGGCCCGCAGCTCGGCGATCTGTTCGTCCGTCAGCTCCAGGGCCCTGTCGTCCTGTCCCAGATCGCTCAGCAGTCGGGCCAGACCCCAGAGCGTATCGGCGAGTCCGGGGGCGGCCGCCGAGGGATCGGTCGCGGCCAGGGCTCGGTGCAGTTCCAGCGACTCCTCGTACGCGGCGATCGCCTCGGCGGTCGGCGCCTGTCCGAACAGGCGGTTTCCCAGGACGAGTTGTGCGGTGGCCCGGTCCAGCTGCCGGCCCGGTGCGGTGCCGTCGCGGTAGAGGGCGACGGCCTCCCTGGCCACTGCCAGGGCATCCGCGCCGCGTCCCACCCCGGACAGGATCCGGCTCAGGGTTTGCAGGGCCTTCGCCAACCGGTCCCTTGCGGTGCGGGCCTGTTCGCCGACCCCGGCGGACGTGGCGAGGGCGCGGCAGCAGGCGACCGCCGCTTCCGCCGGGCCTAGCGCCTGCGGGTAGAGGCCCGAGAACGCATAGCGCCGCGCCAGGCGGTGCAGCAGTGCGGCCCGGTCGGCCGAGGCGTGGTCCGGGTCGGCGGATCCGTCGAGATCCACCAGACGCTGCGTCAGTGCGGTTGCCCCGAGGTCGAGTTCGAAGTCCGAGCGGTCGGGGAGGGCTGCCTCAACGGCCGTGAGCACCCCGCGGTCGAGTCCGTCCAGCTCGGCCAGCGCCGCGAGCGCGGCTCCGCCGCCGGAGATCGCGAGCTCGGGCCGGTCGGCCAGCAGCGGGAAGAGCTGGCCGGTGGCGATGGACGGCCAGCGGCGTGCCGTCTCGATCAGGACGGTGACGGCACGGCCGAACCACCGGGGTGCCGCATCGGGGGCGGACACGCCGAGCAGTTCGGCGGCCACGTCGATGGCCCAGGGATCGGCGAACCCGCTCGGTCCCCCCGGACCCGGGGTGGACAGCGCGACGAAGTCCTCGGCCAGCCGGTCCGGATAGAGCGGTTCGAGCACGTCGGCCGACTGGCGCGGCGGATACAGCAGCCTGTGGTCGACCAGCAGCGAAGCCGCTGCAGCAGGCGATTCGGTCACCCCGAGCCGCCCCAGCAGCGCCGTTCCCTCGGAGTGGGCGACCGGACCGGTCAGTGCCGCGATGTGGACCGCGCGCCCCAGCGGGACCTCGCCGGAGCGCGCCCGCCCGTCCTCCTCGACGGGCAGGGTCCGCCAGGCGACCTGCTCACGGGCGATCAGATAGGCCGACAGGCGGGCGGGGTCGGCGGGCACGGGTGCCTCGTGCCGCAGCCGGGTGTCCACCGCGACCAGTGCGGCCATGTGCACCGCGAGCACCAGGTCGAAGCCGTCGCCGGACAGGTCCGGGGTGTCCTGGGCGCGGAACGTGCGGTCGTCGAGCTGCAGTACCTGTGCGAAGCGGTCGCGGGCCGCCTCGTAGAGCCGGGCCGCGCTGCGCCCGCTGCTGGACAGCGGTGGCAGGTAGTGCGCCTCCCCGGGGAGCCCGTCGCGATGCAGCCGGACGGACAGCGCGTTCCACCAGGTCCCGGCGGAGCGGGAGAGGATGAGGACCCGGACCGGTCCGCCCTCGGTGAGCACCTGATGGTTCAGCAGCGCCAGCAGGTGCGCCATCGGCCAGCGCTCGGCGTAGTCGACCACCAGCAGCGTGCCGCACCGGGCCCGGCGGCCCGCAGGCAGGGGCTTCGGCGGCGGTGCGTACGGCTCGTACACCACCTGTCGCACCGCCCAGCCGGCTGCCGCGCTGTCCCGGGCGAACTCCCCGGCGAGCCGGGTCTTGCCGCAGCCGCCCTCGCCGTGCACCAGGAACACCGCCGGTCGCGGACCGGCGTCCGCGTCGCGCCAGGCGGACAGCCAGGCCAGGTAGAGGCCCCGGCCGGCGAAGTCGACCACCCTGAGCCGCGCGTCGAGCAGCAGACTCGGCTGCGCCCGGGCCTGCGCGAGGTGGGGGAGCCGAGGGTCGGCGGCTTCGACCAGGCGGAAGGGTGTGCGGGGTCCCTCGTAGGTGTAGTGGTCGCCGAAGTCCTGGCCGACCTGGGTGACATTGCCGTGGACGGTGACGTTGCTGAGTATGTTGGTGATCTTGGTGCTGCCGGACCGTGTCCGTCGTGCCGGCGTCATGCCGGGTCCGCACCCGCGTCGGTGCCGCGCTGTCCCGTCATCGTGTGGGAGCCCTCGATGGTGACGTCCTCGACGGTCTGGGAGATCTCGGCCTCGGCGTCGCCCTTGAGCTGGTCCTGCGCGACCATGACGCTGTTGCCGCGGATCTCGACGCCGCGCAGTACCTGGGTCACCTTCGTTCCGGCGTTATGACTCCCGCCGGGCTGCGGCGGCGGAGCGAAGACGCCGTACACGCTCAGCGCCAGGCCCAGGAACGCCGCGACGGCGGCGGGCACGCCGATGTACTGGTTCGCCCGGTCCAGGCCGACCCAGGCCACCAGCGCGGTCCCCAGCCCGGTGGTCGCCAGCGCGACCCCGGCCCACACGTATCCCCGACTGCGATTCTCCACTCCTCCATCATCCGTCAGGATGCTTGCGGAGGAAGGGAACTGACGCATTTAACCGCCGCAGCGAGGGTGGCTCAGTTGTGACTGGTGAGGGTCATCGACTGCGTCATGGTCCGGGTGGGGTCGGCGATTTCACCCACGATCGTGGTCCGGTGCTGGGGCGATACCACGACGCCGCTGGGGTCGAAGAGCGTGCCGGCGGGGAGGCCGAGGGGCTGCCATGTCCCGTCGGAGAACCGCATGGCGTAGCCGTCCGAGCCGGGACCGGGGTACGGGGCCAGGGTTGTTCGCCCGACCACGGTGACGCCCTGGGAGGTCAGGGCGACGGATGCGATGCGGCCTGCCGCGCTCGGCGTGGCGACCTGCTGCCAGGTGTGGCCGTTCCAGTGCTCGACCAGGGCGTGTCCCACACCCGTGTCCACCGGGTCGAGCATCGCCCGGCCCACGGCCCACACGTCGTTCGGTCCGCGGGCTGCGACTGCGTTGAACTCGCCGAAGACGCCGCGATACCGCGGGGTGGGGACCTGGGTCCAGGCGTGCCCGTCGGAGTGCAGCAGTACCGGCTGGTCGTCGTCCATGGTCATGCCGACCGCCCACAGGTCGTGGGGGTTGATCTCGGTCACGGCGTTGAGTGCCCAGCCCCCGGCCAGTTTCGGGAGCGGTACGGGCTTCCAGCCGGTGCCGTTCCAGTGCTCGACCAGTCCCTCCAGATGTCCGTTCGGGCCATCGCCCGCACCGCGGACCTGGGCCCAGCCCACCGCCCACACGTCACGGCTGTCGGCTCCGGACACTTCCAGGAATCCGGCACTGGTCAGGACGGTCGCAGCTGGAACGGGAGCCTTCACCAGCTTCCAGGCCGCGCCGTTCCAGTGCTCGGTGACGATGCCGCCCACGGTCGCGGCGTCGTCGCCGACCAGCCAGCCGTCGCGGCCCGAGACTGCGGTGACGGCGTTGATCCGGGTGTAGCTGCCGGCGGGTAGGGGCGCGGTTGCCGTGGCCGTCCAACCACGCGCGTCCCCGTCCTTTCGGGTCAGCAGGACCGGCAGGTGCTGGGTGATCTTCGGGCCGATCCGGATGATCTGGAACCCTGCCGCCCAGGTGGTGTGCGCATCGGGCTGGGCGGCGCTGGTGAGGATGATGTCCTTGGTCGGCACGGCGGAGGCCGTCCAGACCGGCGTACGCGCCGGGGCCGGAGCAGCCGAGGCCGTAACGGCTGGGCTGAAGGCCCCGGCAGCGATGGATACCGCGGTGGCGGCGGTCAACAGCTTGGTGCGAGACACGGTGATGCTCCTGTTCTGGGGATTCGGGGTCGTGGTGGGTGGCCCGCGGTCAGCCGGTGGCGCTGTCGGCGGGGCCGACCGTGAGGAATGTCAGCCGCTCCACGACCGCTCCGGCCCGGAGGGCGGGCCGGCCACCGGACTGGTTGCGTCCCTGGACGACGCCGTCCAGTCCGGCCATCGACGGCGTGGGGGAGGCGGGCAGCGCGGGGAGGGCCACGGCGGCCGTGACGAAGGTTTCGAGCAGCTGGCCGTTGGCCGGGTCGATGAGGTAGTGGACGACGATCTTGCCGTCGGCCCGTTCCACCTCTGTGCCGGACCGACCGGCGGCGTCGGTGGCCCTGCCCACCAGACGGACGCCGGGCAGCTGCGCGGCCACCCGGTACAGCGCGCTGCGCAGCTTCGGTGAGGCGGGGGAGTCAAGGAGGTCGCCGATGACGGTGAAGACCTCCTCGGACCGGTCCTGCCCGGGGTTGGCGAATTTCTCCAGCACGGAGCTCAGCGCGGCCGTGTCGATGGGCAGCGCGTCGAGCTGCTCCCAGCTCAGGTTGCGGGTGCCGATGCTGAACCGGCCGGGGCCCGGTGACGTCTTGTCCTCGTGCACGGGCGAGGTGACGCGCAGGTGCGAGAGCTGGCTGGCCTGGTGGGCCAGGAGCTTCTGCACTTCGACCCGCGACCCGTCCGCCTCGACCGCGACGGTGCTGATCTGCCAGTAGGGCGCGTTGGCCCAGTCGGCGCTCTGCGTCGACTGGACGTAGGAGACCTGGCTCAGGAACGTCGAGGCGTTCGCGGCGGTGGCCGGCGGCCGGTGACCGGGGGTGGTGGTGGGCTGGGCGACGGTCACGGCCACCGCGACGGCGGCTGTTGCTGCGGTGACTCCGGTCAGCGCCAGCCGAAGCGTCCAACGGCGGGGTCGGCGCTGGGTGCGTGCCGCGCTCAGCAGGGCAGCCCGGCCGCGCTCCACGGCTTCCTGGCTCGGTTCGGTCTCGGGCCCGGCCAGTGCGTTCCCGATCAACGTGAGTTCATCCATGGTGGTTCCCTGTTCCGCTAGTTGGTGGTTGCGTGCGGTGCGAGGGCGGGCTCCAGCAGCCGCCGCATCTTCGTGCGGGCCCGGTTCATCCGGGAGCCGACCGTGCCCGAGGGAATGCTGAGCGCCTGGGCGACCTCGGCGTAGCTGAGCCCGGCCACCGCGATCAGCAGCAGGACGTCCCGGTCGTCCCGGGCGAGCGTGGCCAGTGCCTCGCCGAGCTGGGGCCGCAGCCGCTGTGCGGCGACCTGGTCGGCGACGGTGTCCTCGAAACCGGTCTCGGCATCGGTCTCTCCCGCGCGCAGGTTCATGAAGTGCCGCCGCTCGGTGCGGCGGTGGCGGCCGACCAGGTTGGTGGCGATGCCGAACAACCAGGCCCGGACCTGCCCCCGGGCCGGATCGAAGCTCCCGCGCTTCCGAAAGGCGGTCAGAAACACCTCCGCCGCCACGTCCTCGGCCACATCCGCCCCGAGCCGGGCGGCCACATAACGGTGGACAGCTCGGTAGTGGGCGTCATACACGAGCGCGAAGCGCTCCGGCGCACCCAGAGAAGCCTCGACTGCTGCGTGCACGGAAGCGTCAGCCGCCGCCGTCCACGTGGGGTCGTGCAGATCAACGTCTGGCGTCACAGGGATCCCTGGGCAGTTGGTACGGAAAAGTGGGCACACCCGTACTTCGCCACAGAGCGAATCCTTCTTCACGGACGTACAAGCTCTCCTGGAACAGCTGGGGTACCCCGAGCACACCGCCCTGTCCGTTGCGGACCCGCTGGTAGCCTCCCCTCGACTTGCGGACGCACAGGCGTTCGCGTCAAAGGGAGGCCGTGCGCCATGGGATACGTGTACACGTTCGATCTGTCGCGCGAGGAGGTCGAAGCGTTGCTGGCTGACCCGGGGAAGTCTTCCGGGCTCATCGGCCGACTGAAGCGAAAGATGCTTGCAGGCGCGGCGGCCAGGATCGTGGACCGGCACACCGGACCGACGACGGTGGATCTCTCCGAGTCGGGCCTACGGCTGACCGATGCTCGCGGGATGCGCGAACTCCGCTGGGCGGATGTGCATTACGTCGTCGAGCGCCCGGGGGTGTGGAGCACCCAGGACGTCGCGCACGGAGTCGCGCTCGTCCCCGGATCCGCCGTGCCCGAGAACGAGCGAGCCGCCCTTGCGCAGCAACTCCGCACCTGGGTCGGTCCGAAGTACAAGGTGCGCGAGGGCGGCATGGCTGGCCTCGGCTGACGTCCGGAATGCCAGCGGCATTGCGCAGCGCCGCAGCAATGTGGCCCAGGAGGCTGACAGTGCTGGCTGTGACCGGGCCGTGCGCAGGTAGACCCTCCGACCCGGCTCGTGGGGTCGGTCCTGAGCACGGTCAGCCGATGGCGATGACGGGGTGTTGGGCGGGGTCGATCCATTGCATGATCTGGGTGATGACGGTGGCGGGGAGGGCGACGCAGCCTGCGGTTGGGCCGGCCTGGGGGCCGAGGTCGTGGAGGAAGATGCCGGCGCCGCGGCCGGGGACGGCGGGGTTCATGTTGTAGTTGATGACCAGGGCGTTGTGGTACTGGGTGGGGTAGTTGATCAGGTGTTCGCTGCCGAGGTCGCCGGTTTCGGTCAGGGGGAAGCCGCCCTGGGCGGCGGTGCGCATCTGGTTGTAGTAGGGGGACTGTGGGTCCTCGACCCACCAGTCGGCGCTGGTGACCTGGTGGTAGGGCATCTTGGTGCCGGGGTTGGCGCCCACGCCGAAGCCCTGGGTGATGGTGTAGGTGCCGATGGGGGTGGTGTTTGTGCCCTGGTGGCGGGTGGCGCCGTCGGTGATGCCGTTGGCGCCGACGCGGGCCTGGATGGTGACGTATCTTGCGATCCAGCTGTGGCCCTGGTGCTGCCAGGCGGTGACGGTGGCGTAGCTGCCGGTGGCTTTGACGGTGATCACCTGGAGGGCGTTGCCGAGGGTGACGGGGACGGGGAAGGACATGCCGCCGTTGCCGGCGACGGCGCCAGGGGACAGGAGCAGGCTCTGGCCCGGGTGGGTGAGGTAGGACGCGGTGAGGTGGTTGAGCCGGGGGAGGGCGGGCCACCCGCCGAGAGGGTGCTCGAGGGCGGCGATCTCTGACAGGGTGTCACCCGCCTTGACGGTGTGGGCCGTGCCGCGGGTGGCGGCCTGGGCGGAGCCGGCGGACAGCAGGGTCGCGGCCGCGAACGCGCCCAGGGTCGCGGCCGTGGTCGAGACGGCCGCTGATCGGCGCATCAACGGGGTTCGGGGGCGGGCATGACGGCCCGTCGTACTGCTCATGGTTGGGATTCCTTGGCGGGGTGTGCGGTGGTGCGGCCGGGCCGGGGCCTGGCCGCACCACGCACGGGGATGGGGGACGGCCCCGCACCTGGTGGGTGCGGGGCGCGGTCGTTGCGGGAGCTTCCTAGGTGCCGGAGGTCCAGACAGCGGTGCCCAGGGTGTTGTAGATGACGAGTTTGCCGTCCGGTTGCAGGGCGAGGGTTGCGTCGTAGTGGCCCCCGGTGACGCTGGACCAGAGCTCGTTGCCGTTCGCGATGGAGGCGGTGGCGGGGTCGGGGTAGATGACGAGGTTACCGTCGACTTGGAAGACCAGTTGAGGGGTTCCGGTGCTGGGGGTACTGCCGGCGGTGAAGGTCTTGTTGGTGGCGCCGTTGGTGACGGTGAGGACGCCGTTGGTGAAGGTCATGGTGTTGGTGGCGCCTGCGGTGGTGCTGGGGACCGACCAGGCGGTGGTGGGGTCGTCGTCGGGGTGGGTGGTGTCGTCGGGGGCGAAGACCTTGGCGCCGAGGTCGGCGTGGTACTGGGCGACGACCTGTCCGCTGGTCAGAGCGTAGGGGTAGGTGGTGACGGCGGAGATGCTGCCGGTGAAGCTGCCGGTGCTCAGGGTGGTGAGGCCGACGCCTGCGCCGTCGGCGCCGCCGATCAGCAGGGGTCCGCTGGCGCTCCAGGGGCTGTCGTTGGTACCGGATCCGGCGAGGGCCCCGTTGACGTAGAGGGCCATGGCGTGGGTGGCGGAGTTGTAGGTGGCGGCCAGGCGGGTCCAGGCGCCCGCTGTCGGGGTCCCGGTGGCGTGGGCGAAAGCGTAGCTGCCCGGGTAGCGGGCGTCGGAGCTGGGGGCGACGAAGGCCCAGGTCTGCTGTGAGCCGGAGTACTGCAGGTAGGCGCCGCAGCGCTGGCCGGTGTCGTCGAGCTGGCACACGGCGGTGTCGTAGCCGGCGGTGTTGTAGCTCGTGGGGAGTTTGACCCAGGCGGCGATGGGGCCGTGCAGGTGTCGGCCGTCAGCGGGCAGCCGGGTCGTGGGCGGTGTTGGCGTGGTGCCCGGCGGGAGAAAGTTGTGTACTAGGAACTCCCTCCGCGTTGCGCAGGGAGTCCTTGCCCGCGACTGGCCGATGGCTGGTCGCAGGCTCGGGGCGGGCAGACCCTTCGCGTTCACCTTCGCGCTCGCCGAGAGCGGCGGCCGCCGTCGCAGTCCCGACGATTGCAGCCGTGCCGAGTGACGGGCCTTCGCGAGGTCGGGTTGGTCAGGACGCCAACAGTTCGGCTACATCGGGGACATCGCGAAACGTCCGCAGCCGTTCAAGCACGATGCGCGTGCGCTCGGTGGTGCGTTCGCTGCCGATCTGGCCCAGGGCGAGCATGCGGGCAGCTGTCGCGGCTGCGGCCTCGGGTTCGCTCGCGTCGGCGTGGGCCACGGCCAGCCAGGACAGGTACAGCGCCAACTCTCCCGCGTGACTGGCGTCGTAACGCCCCAGGACATCCTTCAGCAGCGGCACGGCGCGCAGCGGCCGGTGCAGCTCGGTGTAGACGCGGGCCTCCATGACCTCAGTTCCCCGGCGTCCATCCAGTCCAGGTACGACGGTGACTCGGCACCGGCCGAGTCCTGGGCCAGGGCCTCGCTGGCTTCCCCGAGGGCGGTCATCGCCGGGCGGTCGTGCCCGGCGCGGGTTTGCGCCCAGGCCACTCGGTCCAGGTACAGCGCGCGGGCCTTCGCCGGAGCATCCGGACCGGCCTCCGTCACGGCAGCGGTGGCGAGATTGACCGCGTCGTGGGGGCGTCCGGTGGTGCTCCACTGGTAGGCCAGCGAGCCCGCCTCATTTCCCGACAGCACGCCGTCCGCGGCAGCGCGGGCGGCGCTGATCCCGAGCTGGTAGATCCGCTCCGCCTCGGTGTGCTCGCCCGCATCGGAGGCGACGCAACCGGCGATCTGCGCCAACTCGCCAATGGCCCGTAGCAGTTCACGGCCCACCTGCTCGGTGTGGGTGCCCTCGCGGTGGAGCGTGACCGCTGCCCGCAGTTCCCGCAGGGCCGGGGCGATCAGGTCCTTGCCGTAGACCACGTCGTCGGCCAGCCGCAGGCCGTGCACTCGTCGGGCTCTCGGGCGGCGAGCCGAACCAGGTGTCCCAGCAGCACGAGAATGCGCAGTTGACCAGGGTCTGGTGGCGGCGGATCGCCCGGTCGGAGCGGACATGGAAGTCGGCCCAGCCGAGTTCGTCCTTGACTTGTTTGTAGTTCTGGTCGACCCAGGGGCGCAGTCCGTACGGGCGGACGACTTCGGCGAGGTCGGCGGGCGGGTGTGGGCTGGTCGGTTTCAGCGGCCCACCAGGTCTCCGTGTGTCGGTCGTGGAAGGTGCGCGCGACTGCTGTCCACTGTCCGGGTTGTTCGATGCTGGTCCAGGTCAGGGCGTCGGCGGCGTCAATGGGCGTGTGCGGTTCATCGACCCGTGCCCAGGTAACCCGCTGGGGTTTGAGGGTCATGACGAACGGCAGACCGGCTTCGCGCAGGCTGGGGCGGAACTCGTCGCCGTAGCCGCAGTCGGCGATCACGGCCCGGAACGGTACGCCGGCTTCATGGGGCTGTCGGGCCGCCTGTACATCTGCTGGCTCTGCCTGAATCGGTTCGAACTCTGTACCCGCTACCAGGGAACGGAACGGCCCCCCATCAGCGAAAGTGCAGATGGGGTGCCATTTTTCCTCTTGAACACTGGGGCTAGTTCGGGTCGACGCCCCTGGCTGAACTTGTACTTTGGTCGCACCGTTTTCTCTGCGGTCCAGGGTTTATGGACCACTCACGGACCAGGCCCCCGGATGTGGCCGGCGAAGATGCGGGCATCGGGTTGAGCGGCGCGGTGGGGGACTTCGGTGGGTTCACCCCGGAGTCGGGTCAGCCCAGGCTGGCCGTGATGAAGTTGGCGCCGTCGTAGGAGCCCCAGCCGGTTACCTGGTCGTAGCCGGTGCCGGCGCTGAAGGAGCCGTTGCTGCCGCTGGTGACGTCGTGGAAGGCCGTGCTGTAGTTGGAGCCGGAGGCGAGGGCGTAGATGGAGGAGTTGGCGTAGCCGAGCGCGGAGCCGCCCTTGGCTGCGGCGTACTGGTCGTAGATCGCGGTGAACGCCGCCCAGTTGGGGGCCGCGGCGCTGGTGCCGCCGTACTCGGCCCAGGCGCCGGAGGTGTAGATCGCCCAGCCGGTGCTGGGGTCGGCCACCGCGGACACGTCCGGGACGTCGCGGTTGGTGTCGCTGGTGACGCCGGACTGGTAGCTGGGCTGGGCGTAGAGCGCCGAGGTGCCGCCGCCGCTGCCGGACCAGGCGGTCTCGCCGCTGTAGTTGCCGGAGGAGTCGGTGCTCAGCGTGGTGCCGCCGACGCCGGTGACGTACTGGTCGCTGGCGGGGAAGTCGACGGAGGTGGTGCCGTCGCCCGCGTCGTCGGAGCCGTTGTCGCCGGAGGCGGCGAAGACCGACTGGCCCTGGGCGGACGCCTCGCTGAAGGCGTTCTCGTCCGAGGAGCGGCTGGAGCTGGTGGTGCTGGACTCGGACTGGCCCCAGCTGATCGAGACGATCGGCACGTCGGCGCTGACCAGGGCCGCGTACAGGTCGGTGTCGCCGGCGGTGCTGTTGGGGGCCTCGTAGACCTTGATGTTGGCGCCGGGGGCGAGCGCCTGGATGACCTCGATGTCGAGCTCCACCTCGCCCTCGCCGGAGGTGTCCGTGGTGCCGCCGTCGATGCTGACGACGGAGGGGGTGGAGGGGCTGAGGGAGAAGTTGCTGTCGTAGGTGTCGATGTTGGACTGGCTGAAGCTGGAGAACTCGACCAGGCCGATCGTCTGGCCCGAGCCGGTGTAGCCGTTGCTGTTCTCGGAAGTGAGGTCGTACGCGGCCAGCGCCTGAGTGGGCGTCAGGCCGGAGACGGCGTGCGACTTGGCGTGGCTCTTCTGGTGCGCCGCTGCGGTGTTGCGCTTGTCGAAGTGCTTGAGCTGGGCGTAGTTGTTGAGGCCCGAGACGTCGACGATGTTCGCGGCCAGGCCGCGGGGCAGTGTCGGGTCGGTGGTGTTGGCGTAGAAGTCGCGCTTGGTGCGGCTGTCGCGGAAGGTGGACAGAGCCACGTGGAAGGCCTTCTCGACCTGGGCCGCGCTGCCGGTCGCGTCGATGACGAGATGGCCGCCGTAGACCTTGCCGACGGAGAGCCCCTGGGAGCTGAGGTAGGCGGTGGTGGCGGCGATGCTCGCGGCAGATGCGCCGAAGCGGGCGGCGAACTGCTTGACCGTCAGGTAGTGCTTGTACTGCGGGGACTTGGGGTCGTGCACCTGGGCGAGGAAGGCGTTCAGCCCCGCCCGGTCGCGCGGCGCGAGGCTGACGGCGACCGATATCCGCTTGTCGGAGGCGACAGCGCCGAGCCGGGTGGAGCGGCCGGCCGCGGGGACGACGTCGCCGTGGACCGCGACCTGCTGGCCGACGGCAGGCGTGGACTGGGCGGTGGCGGGGGACGCGCCGACGATCGCGATGATCGGCAGTGGTGCGGCCAGCAGGCCGACCAGGGATTTCAGAGGGGTTTTCAACGTTCCTCCTGCAGCGCGGAGTTGGGCATCGTCCGGGCGCATCCTGGGCGGATGGTCCGAAATCTGCCGTACTTGACGTGTCCACGCTAGGAAGGGGGCGTTCCGTTCGTAAGCGGGGTAACCCTTGTTGTCTCTGTGAAATCCGTGTGCTCTCGGCGGTCAGCTCCCGTGCCCGTGCTCGGCGCTCCCTGCCCTCGGCCAGGGAATGCATTATTGCGCAGGGCTGAAACCTTGGCGGGGAACCCGCTCCTGCGGTTGCGGTTGCGGTTGCGGTTGCGGTTGCGGTTGACGGTGCGGTGCCACAACTCGCGGGCGGCGAGCAGGACGACGGTGTAGCCGCCGAGGATCGCCGCGAGCAGCGGGTAGTAGTCGGCCGGCAGGGCGCCCAGGCCCAGGGCCGCGCCCAGGGGGGTGAGCGGCAAGAGCAGGCCGGTGGCGGCGAGGGCCGCGTTGCCGGCGCGTACCGGCCAGGGCGCCGGCGTGCGGGGGCGTACGGATGAGGCGCGCAGGATGTGGATGGTCAGGGCCTGGGTGATCAGGTTCTCGGTGAACCAGCCGGTGTGGAAGGCGATCTGGGTGTGTGCCGGGCCCAGACCGCGGGTGAGGTGGCTTATCGCAGCCAAGGTCACCAGGTCGGCGAGGGCGTTGAGGACGCCGAAGAACAGCACATAGCCCGCCAGCGTGCGCCGGTCCGGAAGCCGGGGGAGGTGCGTGCCGGTGGTGCGAGGCCGGTCGAAGGCGAGGGTGAGCTGGGCGGCGTCGAAACACAGGTTCTGGACCAGGACCTGGGCGGGGAGCATCGGCAGGAACGGCAGGAACACTCCGGCGGCGAGCATGGTGATCACGTTGCCGAGGTTGGCGGACAGCGTGGTGCGCAGGTAGGCGCCGATGTTGGCCAGGGAGCGGCGGGCGGCGGGCAGGCTGCGGCTGACAGCGGCCAGATCGGAGCCGGTCAGCAGGACGTCGGCGTGCTCGCGGGCGGTGTCGACGGCGCCCTGGGGGCAGATGCCGAGGTCGGCCGCGCGCAGGGCGGGGACGTCGTTGGCGCCGTCGCCCAGGAAGCCGACGGTGTGCCCGGCCGAGCGCAGTGCGCGCACGATGCGGGCCTTGTGGGCGGGGGTGGCGCGGGCGAACAGAGAGGTGGTCGCGGCCAGTTGGGCCAGTGTGACATCGTCCATGAGGTCCAGCTCGCAGGCCAGGACCGGGTCTCCGGGGTCGATGCCGATGTCGGTGCAGGCCCGGACGGCGGTCTGCGGATGGTCCCCGGTGATGACCTTCACCTGCACGCCGCTGGCACGCAGATCGGCGACGGCTGCCGCGGCGGAGGGTTCGGGTTCGTCGCGCAGCGCCACCAGGCCGACCAGGGTCAGGCCGTGTTCGTCCGCCGGAGTGCAGGGGCGGGCGCCGGCCGGTCGGTGGGCGACGGCGACGGCCAGCAGCCGCAGGCCTCGGGCGGCCTGCCCGGCGGCGAGGTTCAGAAAGCGCTCGCGCTGATCGGCGTCGAGAGTGCGGGGGTGACCGTCCGGGGCGGCCAGTGCCGTGCAGCGGTCCAGCACGTCTTCCACGCCGCCCTTGACCAGGAGCGTGTGGGTGCCGGTGCGCCGTTCGCCGCGCAGCACCGCGGTGGCCAGGCGGCGGACCGGGTCGAAGGGGATGGCCTGGACCCCGACCACCGCGTCGGCCCAGGAGGGGTCGAGCCGCTCTGCGCCCTCCAACAGGGCCTCGTCCAGGCCGTCCAGGACCGGCGGATCGCCGAGCTCAAGGCAGACCAGGCTGTTGGCCGCCGCCCAGCGCAGCACCCGCGGATCTTCCTCGCCCTGCGGGTCCAGCGCCCGGTCGACGGTGAGCCGGTCCCGGGTCAGGGTGCCGGTCTTGTCGACGCACAGCACGTCCATGGCGCCCAGGTCGTGCAGGGCCGACGGCCGCTTGACCACGATCCGCCGTCGGCGCAGCGCGACCACCCCGCGGGCCAGGACGGTGTTCACCACGACCGGCAGCATCTCCGGGGTGAGCCCCACCGCGACGGCGATGGCGAACGGCACGATCTCCCAGCCGCGTCCGCCCAGCAGGGTGCCGGCCGCGAGCACCAGGGCGAGCGAGACGAGCATGAACCGGATCAGCAGTCCGGCCACCGCACGCACGCTGAGCTCGAAGCCGGAGGGGGGCCGCGCGGTCGCCGGTCGGCGGTGGGCCGCGGCCAGATGGGTGTCGCTGCCGGTGGCCAGCACCACGGCGGTGCCGGTGCCGGTGGTCACCCGGCTGCCGAGGAAGCACAGATGGGGTTGGTCCAGCAGGGCTCGCGGAAGGTCGGCGACGGCGCGCGGGTCGGGGTGCGCGCTCTTGGGCACCGGTCCGGACTCGCCGGTCAGGGCGGCCTGGTCGACAGCGAGACCGGCGGTCCTCAGCAGGCGCAGGTCGGCGGGGATCGGGTCGCCGGCCGACAGCCGCACCAGATCGCCGGGCACCAGTTCCTCCAGCGGCACCTCGCGGGCGAGCGGGGCTGCCGAGGAGTCGCTGCGGCGCAGCACGGTCGCAGTTCCGCCAACCCAGTTGATCTCGCGCAGTGCGGCGGTGTCGTGGTCCGCGCCCCGCTCGGCGACCACCCGAAGGACGCAGCTGACAGCCACCAGCACGGTGATGACCGTGGTGCTGTACCGGGCGCCGTTGGCGGCGGAGATGACCGCCAGGAAGCACAGCAGCAGGGTGAACGGATCGCGCAACGCCCGTGCGAGCCACTGCAGCCGGCGCGGGGAGCGTGCCGGTGCGAGCGTGTTCTCCCCCCAGGCCGCCAGTCGGCTCTCGGCCTGGTCCTCCTGGAGCCCACGGGGGCCGCTGGCCAGTCGGCGCAGTACCTGGAGTTCGCTGAGCGTCGCCGCTATGGCCGGCGGGACGCGGGCTGCTGCTGCCGGGGCCGGGCCGCCGGAGCGGCCCGGTTCGAGTGGGGGCCGGCAGTCCCGGGATGCCTCAGAGAGCCCGGGCACGGCGGTCCGCCTGGCGCTGCGCCGGGCTGGTGTCGGTGAGGTGGTCGATCATCGACTGGACCAGGGCGACCAGGTGCGGGTCGTCCACCAGGTAGACCTGGCGGTGGCCCTCGCGCCGGGAGCGCACCAGGCCGGCGAGCCTGAGTTTGGCCAGGTGCTGGCTGATCGCCGGCAGGGCCCCGCCGACCTGTTCCGACAACCCGGTCACGTCGCACTCGCCCGACGCCAGGATCCACAGGATGTGCAGTCGTACCGGCGAGGCGAGCATGCCGAAGGAGGCCGCGGCCTCGGCCAGCACCTGCGGTGCGGGGGCCGATGGGTCGGTGCTTCCGGTCACCTTTGTCTCCCTGTGGTGGGCTCTGTCACCGCATCAGAGTACGGACCCGACGGTGGGGCTGCGTACACCGACATCCGGACGGGTATTCCCCCACGGGTCAGTCGACGCAGGGGATGCCGCCGGCCGTCACGGCGTCCCCCTGCATGGGCACGCTCACGGGCGTGGCGGAACCTGCGGAACCGCTGCCTGAGCTGCTTCCCGTGCCGGTGCCCGTGCTGCTGCCCGTGCCGCTTCCGCCGTCCGAGCCGGTTGCCGTCGGCAGGCTGAATCCGGCTCCGAGGATGACCTCGACGTGTCCCGCCCTGACCGTGGAACTCGCGGTCGGGGTGCCGGCGTTCAGCTTCGCGGCGATCTGCTGGGCCGCGGTGTCGGCTCCCGCGCCGTAGAGGACGGTGGTGTGCGAGCGCGCGCTGTGCGAACTGACCAGACCGGCGGTGTAGCCCTGGGCCACCAGGGCCTTCGACTCGGCGGCGGCACCGCCGGTGACGCCGGAACCGTTCAGCACGTCCACCACGGCGGGGGCGGTCTTGACCGGTGCGGCGCTTGCGGCGCCCGTGGCCGAGACGGAGGCGGAGGCCGCCGGTGCGGGGTCGTGGCCGATCAGCTGCTGCATGATGTGCTTGATCTGGTCGGGGCTGACCAGGTTGACCGACTCCTGGTTACGGGTGGCGAACCCGGTGATCGGCAGGGTGTTGAACACCACGTTGCCGCCGGTCAGGTTGGGGGCCTGTTGGGCGAAGTCGAGGATGTTCCACTGGTTGTCCAGCACGATGTCCTTCTTGACCACGTTCAGCAGGCTCTGCATCTTGCCCAGGTCGCTGAACAGGCCCTCCTTCTTGAGCTTGTACTCCACCGAGGAGATGAACGCCTGCTGACGGTGGGTCCGCGCGAAGTCGGATCCGCCGCCGTTGGCCGCGGTGGCCGCGATGTTGTGCCGCTGGCGTACGAATGAGAGGGCCTGGGCCGCGTTGAGCGTGTTCAGCCCCTTGTGGAAGCTCGCCCCCGAGCCCTGGCCGCTGATCGCCGGGTCCGACGTGGCCTGCTTGAGGCACACCGTGATCGGCTGCACCGCCTGCGCGATGTCGTAGAAGCCGATCAGGTTGACCTCGGCGAAGTGATCGATCCGCACCCCGAGGAAGGCTTGCAGGGTGGTGATCGTCGCCTCGCGTCCCACCTCGCGACTCTGCTGCTCCAGCGCCGCCCCGGTGACGCCCTGGGCTTGCAGTCTGGTCTCGGCGGCGGCTTTCGCCAGCCCGTATGCCTCCTTTATCTTGTGCATCCCCTGAGAGGAGCCGTCGCCGTTCAGGGTCTGGACGTAGTCGTCACGCGGGATGGAGAAGGCCTGCACCTTCCCGCCGCCGGCCGGGATGTGCAGCAGGATCAGGCTGTTGGTGTTGTAGCCGCCGACGTCGCTGGATCCGCCGGCGTGCAGCTCGTCCTGGACTATCCAGTTGGGCAGGTTGTTGCCGTTCATGTCCTTGCGGCTGTCCAGACCGATCAGCAGCAGGTTGACCGAGTTGTCCAACGCCTTTGGCGGGGCGTTCTTCTGAGTGACCGACAGGGCGTCCGAGGTCTTCATTCCCGTCGTCAGCGCATGGTAGGTGTACCAGGAGACGCCCGACGTCAGCAGCACCCCGGCCGAGGCCGCGACCGCGACCGCCCGGCCCACCATGAGCAGCTTGGACTGCCCGCGCGCCTTGCGGGGAGCCGCTGCCCGTCCTCGTCCGCGTCCCTGTCCCGCCCGTGGGTCAGCCATGTCCCTGCTCCTTCGTACGCCTGTCCCGTACCGCTCGGACCACCGTCACCGCGATCGCCGCGCCGGTGGCTATCGCCATCACCGGGAACGCGTGCGCGGTCCACCCCAGGAGGTTCGTCGCCAGCTTGGCGGTGGTCGTGGAGCCGGCCGAAGCCCCCGCTTCGCGGGCGACCAGCGCGACCAGCAGCACCACGGCGGGGGTCGCCGTCACGATCCACCACAACGCGCGCCGCGCCACCAGCGAGGCCGACGCCGCTGCGGCGAGGACGGCGCTGACGGTGAAGAGCAGGCTCAGCCCGCTACCGGTGACCACTGCGCCCAGCAACGGCACCAGGATCAGCACCAGCATCCCGACCGCCGTCGGCACTCCGGCCTGCGGTCCGGCCTCTGCCGCCGCGCGCCGCGCCTGCGCGCGTCCCGGCCGGGGCGCCTGCGACTCCTCCAACGGAGAGCGCTCCCCGGTGCTCCCGCGGGGGCCGACCGCAGGCGGGCGCGCAGCGTCGTCCGGATACTCGTCGGCGAACAGCGGTCCGCTCATCTGTGCCACCGGCTGACCGATCCGGCCGACCGGCCGCTGGTGCCCACCTGCCCCGCCCGACTCGGCACCGCCCGGCCGACCCCAGGAGTCGGTCATAGCCCCACCCTTCACCCGCGCATCGAGGATGCTCACGACGTCACCCTCGTTCACAGCGATACGACGCCGTGATCGTGAGAATAGTTGCACAGTCGCGCAAATCAGCAAACAAAGAGGTGAAGTCGGGTCGGGGGCCGGCCTCTGTACATCGAGGAGGACCACGGCGCGGAGTTGGCGCGGGCAGTGGCCCGCGGACGGTCTACGGCTGGAGGGCCAGGTCGCGCTGATACCAGGTGCCTGGCTTGCCGCCGAGGTCGGCCGGGTCGGCCGGTCCGACCGGGACGAACCCGGCCTTGGTCAGCACCTTCTGGGAGGCCGCATTGGTGTGGGTGGTGGCTGCCCGGAGTGTGCGCAGTCCGTGCCGCGCCGCAGCCAGCCGGCACAGCTCTCGGACGGTCGCGGCGGCCACGCGGCGGCCGGCGACGTGCTGCGCGACCCGGTAGCCGAGGTCGGGAGTGCCGTCCTTGATGTCGTACAGGTTGAACCGGCCCAGCACCGAGCCGTCCTCGGCCACCAGCACGTAGAAGGCGCAGATGCCGGCCTCCTGCTCAGCCAGCAGGGCGCGGTGCCGGTCGGCGAACTGGTCGAAGAACGCGTCGCCGCGGTCGGAGATCGAGGCCGCGAAGTAGGCACGGTTCGCCAGCTCGAAGGCCAGGACCACCGGGGCATGGCCAGCGGGCGTGGTGGGCCTTGCGGGGACCGCGTTCCGCTTCGGTCGCTCGAAGAGCCCGCCGCTATGCGGTCGCGGGCGACCTGCTCCGCCTGCCGATCACCCTCGACTCCACGCTCGGCGAGGCCATGGCCGACCCGACCGCCGCCCCGGTGCCGGGCGAGTTCCTCGCCCGGTCCGCCCCGGCCGGGATGGACAGCGGCGACAACGCCCTCGGCGTCGACATGGCCCGGATGATCGCGTCCATCCCGCTCAAGCGGCTGGCCGGCTTCGGAGGAACCGGAACCGCCGAGCTGGAGAAGCTCATCACCGCCCTCAACGCGGCGCACGAGGAGGCGGGGCACCGCGAGCCCGGCGAGCGCTGACCGGGTCGCGCCCGTCGGTGGGCGCTACCAGCGGTGGTGGACCTGGGCGCGGATCCGGCTGTCGTACATGGCCCGGATCGCGTCCAGGGTCGGCCCGGTCAGCGGCGGCAGGGCTGCGGCCGCGGCGTTGGCCTGCGCCTGGACCGCGCTGCGGGCGCCGGGGATGACGCTGGTGACGCCCGACTGCTGGATGATCCAGCGCAGCGCGGTCTGCGCCGCGGTCGCCCCCGCCGGGGCCAGCGCCGCGAACTCGGCGGCGGCCGTGATGCCGGTCTCGAAGTCGACGCCGGAGAAGGTCTCACCCTGGTCGAAGGCCTCGCCGTGCCGGTTGTAGCTGCGGTGGTCGTCGGCGCCGAACACGGTGTCCCGGGTGTAGCGCCCCGACAGCAGCCCGGAGGCCAGCGGGACGCGGGCGATGATGCCCACCCCGGCCTGCTCCGCGGCGGGCAGCACCTGCTCCAGCGGCTTCAGCCGGAACGGGTTGAGGATGATCTGCACACTGGCGGTGCCGGGACGGGCGATCGCCGCCAGCGCCTGGTCGCAGGTCTCCACGCTGACGCCGTAGCCGGCGATCCGCTCCTCGGCCACCAGGGTGTCCAGCGCGTCGAAGACCGCGCCGTCGGCGTAGACCGCGCTGGGCGGGCAGTGCAGCTGGACCAGATCGAGCCGGTCCACGCCCAGATTGCGGCGCGAACGGTCGCTCCAGGAACGGAAGTTGTCCAGGACGTAGTTCTCCGGCAGCTGCTCGGCCCGGCGGCCCATCTTGGTGGCCACGAACACCCCGCTGTCCGGCCGCTCCCGCAGGTAGCGGCCGATCAGCTGCTCGCTGCGGCCGTCCCCGTAGACGTCGGCGGTGTCGAAGAAGGTCACCCCGCCGGCCACGGCGGCGTCCAACACCGCGAACGCGTCCTGCTCCCGCACGTCCCCCCAGTCGGCACCGAGCTGCCAGGTCCCCAGACCCACGACGGAGACTTTCCTACCGGTCCTGCCGAGTACGCGATCGTCCATAGCCGCATCCTAGACACTGCGCGGGAGGGGGCAGCCCCCTCCCGCGCAGTGTCGTGCCCAGCGTGAGCCGCGGACGCTCAGCAGGTGTTGGACGGGGACTTCCCGGCGAAGCGGGCGGCGAGGAAGACCTCGACCGAGACCGCGCGGGCGACGATTTCCTCCGCGTGCTCGCCGAGCAGGTCGCGGACCTTCTGGACGGTGGCGCCCTGGGCGCACCAGGCACTGGTGAGGGTGTTGTCCTGGCCGACCGGGACGATCTCGTCGGTGTCGGCGTGGTAGTCGTAGACCGGGGTGGCCGGAGCGGCCGCGCCCAGGGTGTTCTCGCGCAGTACGGCCGCCACCGAGGGAGCGCTCAGCGGGTCGGAGACGGTGGTGTCCGAGCTGAGCTTCCGGAACGGGAACGTCGCCAGCAGGCTGATCTCGCAGGCCCCGGCCGCCGTCGCGAAGTCCTGCCGGCCGCGGCTGTTGAGCAGGGCGGGGATGCCGGCCTCGGGGAACTCGGTGGAGATGCCGAGCGCGGCGGCGAACTCGAAGCCGGCGAAGACGGTCCCGTCGATGTAGCGGCCCACCGCGGCCGGGTCGGACGGGGTGCCGCCGATCGCCGCGCCGGCGAGGGTGACCTCGGGCGCGTACGAGGGCTGCAGCTGCGCGGCCCAGCCGGTGGCCTCGGCGCCGCCGGAGTAGCCGTCCAGGGCCCACTGGTTGGCGGTCCCGATGCCCGCCTGGCCGAAGTTCTTCACCGCGCGGATGCCGTCCAGCACCGCGTGGCCGGCCTGCGGCCCGGCCAGGAACACCGACTTGGGGCCCTCGAAGTCGGGCAGCGCCACCGCCCAGTTCGCCGCCAGCAGTTGGGCGCCGAGCGCCGCGTCCTGGACGTCCGAGCCGGAGGCGATCTGGTACGAGGGTGCGCACTGGGTGCCCAGGCTGTCCTCGGGGGTCTGCAGCGAGACCACCGGGCGCGAGCCGGACCCGGTCCACGCGGCCTTCGGGACGACCAGGGTGGTCACCGCCAGTTCGGGCTGGTCGTGGGAGTCGTTGGTCCGGTAGGAGATCTGCCAGGCATCGACCGGGACCGGGATCCCGAAGAGGTTCACGCCCGGCACCGCACGGCTCGCGACGATCTGCCCCGGCGCGTACTGGGCGATGTCGGAGGGAGCGGAGTAGAACGGGTCCTGGTCCGGCACGACCGAGCCGGGGGCGACGGCGGCCGGGGCGGCGGCCGACGCCGGTCCGACGCCGGGCAGGAACATGCAGGTGCAGGTCAGTGCGGCGGTCGCGGCCAGGGCAAGTGGCTTGCGCACGGCTCTCCTCGGGTGCTGGGTACGGCATCCCCGGGGTGGCGGGGACGTCCCCGGGGTGGCGGGGACACGCCATGATGAGTCGGGTACGGCCGGTTCGGACCTGGGACGGGAACGCAGACTTTCCCCGCCGGATCTGTGACGCGTCACAAAACCGGGCGGGCCGCTTCCCATCCGGGTTACCGAGCGGTAATAGTGGAGGGCCCCGCCGCATCGGGGCACCCGCAGCCGGGTCGGCCCCCGAACCGGCGCCGGAACTTCGCGAGGTGCCTTGTGACGCTTGTCAGTCATGCCCCGATCAGCATCGGCGGGATCCCACTGGAGTGGCGGCTGAGCGTCTCGGTGCACGAGTTGGCGGCGGACATCGTGGCCCGGCTGGTCGAGGAACTCCCGGTCTACGCCACCCTCCCGGCCGAGCAGCTGCACGGGGACGTCACCGGCGTCGTGGTACGCGGCATCCGGGGCTTCGCGCAGGTGCTGCGGACCGGGAAGCTGCCCGACACCGCCCAGCTGGAACTGATGCACCGTTCGGCCGCGCGCAGGGCGGAGGAACGCATCCCGCTGGACGCGGTGGTCGGCGCCTACTTCCTCGGGGCGCACGAGTGCCTGGACCGGATGATGGCCGACGCGGTCCCCGGTGACCTGGCCGATGTGCTGGCGGCCCAGCGGCTGCTGCTGCGCTATCTGCAGGTGGTCGCCGGATCCGTGTTCGCCGGCTACATCCAGGAGAGCCGGGCCGTCCTCGGCGACGAACAGAGCGCCCGGCAGACCCTGCTGTCGGCGCTGCTGGACGGCGCCCCGGCGCAGCAGGCTGCCGAACGCGCCGGCATGCGGCTGCCCGCGTGCTACTGGGTCGTCAGCATCGCCGCGGCCCAGCACCCGGACGAGCGCACCCCCGGGGTGGACGCCGCCATCGCGGCACGGCGCAAGGTGCGGCGGATCCGCGCGGAGCTGGAGCGGCAGGTGCCGGACACGGTGCTGACCGCGCTGTCGCCGGACGGCGGAATCGCGCTGGTCCCGGTCGCGCTGGGGACCGAGGAGCTGACTGCGGCCGACTGGAACCGGCTCGCCGTGCTGGTGCGGCATGTGGCCCGGGCGTCGGGCGCCGAGCTGACCGCCGCGGCCGTCGCCGCAGGTCCGGAGGGGGTCGCCGAGGCCGCCCGGCTGGCCGCCCAGGTGCGCCAGGTGGCCCACGACTGCGGGCGCGGTCCCGGCCTCTACCGGCTGGACGACGTCCTGATGGAGTACCAGCTGGCACTGCCCAGCCCGGCCCGCGACCACCTGGCCGCGCTGCTGGGGCCGCTGGCGGGCCGGACCGACCTGCTGGAGACCCTGCGCACCTATCTGGCGACCGGCCTGGACCGGCGCCGGACCGCCGAGCGGCTGCACATCCACCCCAACACCGTCGACTACCGGCTGCGTCGGACCACCGCGCTCACCGGCCTCAGCGCCACGCACGGCCCGGACCTGCCGAGGATCCAGGCGGCGCTGGCCGCGTACGGCAGCCAGCCGGCCGGCCATCCGGGCGGGCCGGGGGAGGGGCGGGGAACTGCCATCATGGGGGCATGATCGAACGAGTCGTCGCGGCGTGCGACGGAGCAGCCAAGGGAAACCCGGGGCCGGCCGCGTGGGCCTTCGTGGTGGCGGACAGCGCCGGCGCGCCGCAACGCTGGCAGGCCGGACCGCTGGGCCACAGCACCAACAACATCGGCGAACTCACCGCGCTGGAGCAGCTGCTGACGGCCACGGACCCCGCGGTGCCGCTGGAGGTGCGGCTGGACAGCACCTACACCCGTGACGCGGTGACCAAGTGGCTGGCCAACTGGAAGCGCAACGGCTGGAAGAACGCCGGCGGCAAGCCGGTGGCCAACCGCGAGCTGATCCAGCGCATCGACGCGCTGCTGGAGGGCCGCGACGTCACCTTCGTCTACGTTCCGGCGCACCAGGTGGACGGTGACCCGCTGAACGCGATCGCCGACAAGGCCGCCAGCGACGCCGCGCGGCTCCAGCAGCCGTCCGGCGGAACCGCCCCCGACCTCCCGGTGCCGGACCCGGTGCGCGGATCCGCGGCCCGCAGCAGGCGACCGGCGGCGGGGGCGGGGGGCGCCGCGGCCAAGCCGGCCGGCACGGCCAAACCGGCCGGGGCCGGGAGCCGTGCGCGGACCCTCTCCGCACGCTTCCCCGGCACCTGCCCGTGCGGCCGGTCCTACGCCAAGGGCGAGCAGATCACCAGGGTCGGCGGCGGCTGGGGCCACCCCGGCTGCACCGCCGATCCGTCCTGAGCAGGGCTGACCAGGGCTGAGCGGAGCGGCCCCCCGGATTGTCAGTGCTGTGGTGCACGATGCTGTCAGGGTCCCGAAACCGGCGGAGGGTTTCTGTACCGCCCGGGGCGGGGTATCTCCCATGTAGTTGGGCCATACAAGTAATTCGACAGTGACGGGGTGGGGGTCGCTGATGTCGCGTGGAAGAGTGGCACGGCGGGTGGCGGCAGCGGCGGCCTACGGCGGCGGGGGCATCGGCCTGCTCGGCGCCGGGTTCGCGGGGCTGCTGCTGGCCGAGGCGAAGATCGCCGCAGTCAAGCTGGACGTCCTGCAGGGCGACCCGCTGCCCGCCGACGGGTGCTACGGGCGGGAACTGGCGAGCGACGGTGCCGAGCCGCTGACGCTGGTGGTGCTGGGGGACTCCACCGCCGCCGGGTTCGGCGTGGACCGCGCCGACCGAACCCCGGGGGTGCTGCTCGCCGGGGGCATAGCCGCCATCGCCGAACGGCCGGTGCGGCTCACCGTCGTCGCGGCGAACGGAGCCGTCTCCGCGGACCTGGAGCGGCAGACCCGGCTGGTGCTGGAGCGGGAGCCCGCCCCGGACCTCGCGCTGATCATGGTCGGGGCCAATGACGTCGCCCAGCAGGTCAAGCCCGCCGAGGCGGCGCGGCAGCTCGGCGACACCGTGCGGCGGCTGCGTGCGGCCGGGGCCGAGGTCGTCGTCGGCACCTGCCCCGATCTGGGGGCGGTCGGCGGCATCATGCGACCGCTGCGGTGGCTGGCCCGGCAGGCCAGCCGTAGGCTCGCGGCGGCGCAGGACCTGGCCGTGACCGAGGCGCGCGGGCACAGCGTCCTGCTCGGCGCCCTGCTCGGCCCGGAGTTCGCCGGCCGTCCGGAGATGTTCGCCTCGGACCGCTACCACCCCTCCGACCGGGGCTACCTGGCCGCCGCGATGACGCTGATGCCGACCATGTGCACGGCCCTGGGCATCTGGCCGGGGGAGGGCGCGCACGGCGGGCGGCAGGACGCCGACGGGCCGCAGCCCTCGATCCCCGGTGAGTGCGTCAGCGTGTGAGCCGAACGGCGTCAGGTCAGGAGGCCGTCAGGCCAGCAGCTTGTCCTTGGCCTTCTGGAACTCCTCGTCGCTGAGCGCCCCGGAGGACCTGAGGTCGGCGAGCCTGGACAGTTCGTCCACATGGTTCGCACCGGTTCCGGTGGCGCCGCCGGGTGTCGCCGCGGCCTGCCGGATGTACTCCTTGACCGCGGCGTCGGTCTGCCGTGCCTGCTCCCGGTCGCGCTCGCCCATGGAGCGGCCGCGGATGATCACGTACAGCAGCACGCCGAGGTAGGGCAGCACGATCACCAGCAGGATCCAGCCGGCCTTGGCCCAGCCGCTCAGGCTGTGATCGCGGAAGAGGTCGGTGATGATCTTGAAGAGCAGGAAGAACCAGAGGATCCAGAGGAAGAACTCCAGCATGGTCCAGAACACATTGAGCAAGGGGTAGTTCGACACGGTCAGCTCCAGCTGCTCGGCCCGCTGAGATGAGGTGATGACGTCCAGAGAAAAGTCATATCATCGCAAATCGGGCGCTGCATGCCCGGAAGTACCCTCGTGGCCGGATCTGGGCCGGTCAGCCCACCTGGGGGTCGACCGCCACGAATCGGCCCGTGCCGCCGGCCTCGGGGTAGGCCAGGCCCAGCGAGACCAGGGCGTCCAGGGCCTTGCGGACCCGCCGCTCGCCGGTGCCGAGCAGGTCGACGAGCTCGGTGACGGACGAGGGGGAGCGGGAGACCAGGTGGCGGTAGGTCTCCTCGGTGTGGTCGTCCAGTCCTACGGATTCGAGCATGCGAGCTCCCTCCGGCACGGTGTCTGGTCCACTCCGGCCAGGGTAGCCGGTGCAGCCACTCTCCCGTACGGCCGGACGGGGCGGCCACCACCGGAAGATGTCCGGTTCGGGAAATCCAGGGTGCCGGTGAGGCCGTCAGGGGTGCAAATTACCCCTGGGGGTATGCTGGACCGCGCATCATGAACCCGAACGAAGGAGACCCCATGTGCCGACGCGTCAGCTGCTCCCGCTGCGGCAAGTACACCTATGCGGGCTGTGGCAACCACGTCGACCAGGTCCTGGGCGGCGTTCCCGCCGCCCAGCGCTGTTCCTGCGAGCCCGAGCAGCGCCGCGGCTGGTGGATCTTCGGGCGGAAGTGACCGCGGGCCGGGCGGCCCGGTGCAGAGCGAGAACGTCGCCGCCCGCCTGGAGCAGGCAGGCGGCGGCGTCCTCACCCCAGGGCAGGCCGACGCCTACCCGCTCACCACGGGCGGCCTCACCCCGTCGGGCTGAGCAAGGCCCGGTCCGCCGGCGCGGCCAGCCCTGCGGTCCGCGCCGCCTCCCGCTCCTGCAGCAGGCGTCCCCGGAGCGCCAGGTCGATCTCGAACCGGGACTGCGGGTCCGTCAGAGCGTCGCCGAACAACTTCTCCAGGCGGCGCATCCGCTGACGCACCGTCTGCGGGTGCAGACCCAGGCTGACCGCCACCTCGGGAGCGCTGCCGCTGCTGGCCTCCAGCCACGCCAGCAGGGTCGCCTCCAGATGACGGCGGCGGTTGGGGGTCAGCCCCCGGAGCGGAGCCAGGCAGCGCTCGCTGACCAGCCCGACCAGCGCCTGGTCGCCGAGAAGCAGCAGCGCCGACAGGTTCTCGTCGCAGTAGGTCGGACCCGAGGTGTCGGCCAGGACCGTGCCGGGCAGCCTCTCGGCGACAGTACGGGCCCAGCGCAGCGACTCGGCGGCGCTGGCCCAGGGCACCGCGGGGCCGACCACCGCGGGCTGGTCCCCGAGCAGCTCGGCCAGCTGCTCCCGGGCGCCCGGGGCGTGCGGCTCCGGGACGATAAGGAAGGCCTCCGGGCCCTCCAACTGCGCCAGGACGTCCGGCCGGTGCCGCAGCCGGGCCGCGCCGGCGCTGCCGAGGGCGGTGCGTTCGGCCGGGGTGTCGGAACCCCCCGGCCGCAGCAGCACGACCGCGGAGAGCACGGTGGGCAGCTTCCACCGCGCCGCCCGGGCGGCCTCGGCCACCAGGTAGGCGGGTTCGCCCGCCAGCAGCGACCGCAGCAGCTTCTGACGGAGGAAGCGCTGGGTGCCGGGCTCGTCGGTCTGCGCCTGTGCGTAGCCGGCGGCAGCGGCGATCACGATCTGGTCGGTGTAGGCGAAGATCACCTCGGCGAGCAGCGCCAGCGTGCCCTGGGAGACCCCGGTGTGGCGCGCGACCATGGCGTACCTGCGCCAGACCAGGCGTGCACCGAGGCGGTAGGCGGCCTGCAGCAGGTCCAGACTGCGGCCGGCCCGGGACTCACCGCGTCCCAGCGCCCGGTGGATGGTGGCCGAGGCGGCGCTCGAACTTTGGTCGCCGGCGATCAGCTCGGCGAAGTGGTCCAGTACCCGGCTGGTGGCCCGGCGCAGCAGCGCCCCGGAGTCCTCCTCGAACAGCTGGGCGTACTCCGGCAGTTGACGGCATATCTGCTCCACTATCTCGGACACCAGTCGCGGGTTCTCACCCCGCATCAGCCTGGCGAAACCCGGTGGCAGGGCCACCCACGGCGCGTCGTGCGGCACCGTGCGGGGCGCCTCTCCCTGAGGTCCGCTGCTCCGGGGCACGGGGACCCGGTCGCGGTGGCCGACGATCGAGGCGGCCCGAGCCGGGTGGGCTGACGGGGCGCGCTGCGATGTGAGGCCCGGACTGTAGTGCGTTGCGGTGGACATGCAACCTCCTTCGCCGGTCCTGCGGATGCCGCCGGCCCGGGGAAGCTGGCCCGGTGGCATCCGCTGACCTTGGGAGTGAATCAACCGCCCGGTACCGGTGGGGACCGGTTGAGGCAGCTGGGCCGGGAGGGTCAATGGGTGACTACCTGGCCGATCCGAGCATAGAGGGAGTCATCCGGCCGGAACGGGGCACAGCGTCTCCGTTAGGAATTGATAAGAGAGTTGGCGCTGAGCGGGTCGGCTCGACCCGGGGCGGGACACCGGGCCGGGCCGGCGGGTGATCGCGGAGGTCTGCTCCGGCGCCGACGGCAGGAGTCTAGGCAGCGGTGCGGATTGCGATCCCAATTCGTCCTCGGGAGTGTGTTTTCCGGAAAACTTCGCCCCCCGGACGGTGATTTACCGAGCAGATCGCTCACCTGTGGGCAGGTGTGTCGACACCCCGGCGCCTTCGGAATGGTCCTGGTTGGCTCGCACGCAAGAGCGGAGCACTGGACAGCAGCAAATCTGTTCATGATGATGAGCAGCAATTCATGTGGGAGGCCGCGAAGTGAGCAGTGGAATGGCGCATCAACACGCGTTACGGCGTTCCGGCCCCGAAGCCCGGAACGGGACGTGGATATCCGACCGCGATGCGGGCACCACACAGCTGCTGCGCGACGAGTCCGGTGTGCTCTCGTCGCTCCGCGTCCTCGATGTCGGGCTGGCCGCCGACCCGGGCTTCCAGGGCGCGTACCCGGCCGAGACCTCGGCGTTGGCGGCCCTGGACGACCCCCGGGTGGCACCGCCGGAGCGCTACGTCGTGGGGGCGACGGGTCGCATCATCGCTGTGGTCCGTCGGCACATCGACGGTGTCCCGCTGTCCACGCTGCTGACTCAGCGGTCCCGCGGCTTCGACTGGCAGACCGCCTCGGTCGTGGTCACCGATGTGCTCGCGGCGCTGAGCGCACTGCACGGACGCGGGGTGCCGCACCGCAGCGTGCACCCCAACCAGGTGCTGGTCGGCACCGACGGGGTGTGCGTGCTGGTCGACGTCGGACTGGTGCGGCGGACCGGCTCGCCCGACGGTTCGTCACCCGAGTCGGGGCCGGCGGCGGAACAGCGGGAGACGGCGATCGCGGCGGACCTCGCCGCGGTCGCCATCCTCTTCGCGGCGTGCGTCTTCCCGGCCGGAAAGGCCGGTCAGTCCGCCCCGGCCGGTCCGTCCGTCCCCGGGGGCCAGACCGGCCGCAGGGCCAGGACGAGCGCGGGAACCGCGGCACTGGACGGCGTCCCGGATCTGCTGCGGGCGGTCCTGGACCGGGCCAACGATCCCGATGCGCGCGAGGGCCGGACCGCAGCCGACCTCCTCACCGCCTTCGGCAAGGTGACGTCCCGCGCCTTCGACGCGGGGTGGGTCGAACGCGGCCGCGAGCGGCTGGTCGCCCTGGTCGAGGACAACCGGCAGGCGCCCCCGGGGCTGACCGAGATGGTGCGGTCCGGTTGGAGCCGACGGCGGGGAGCGGGCCGCCGGGTCGGCGTGGGCGACGCGAGCGCCCAACGGGGCCCCAGCGGGCGCGCCGGCGAGGCGGTGCGGGCGATGGGCGCACAGGTCGCAGCGTATCTACCGACCCCGAACGGCTCGGTAGTTGAGGAGTCAGGTGAACGCTCACAACAGTCCGGCTGGCGGGCCCGGCTGCGAAGCCGCCGTGGCCTGTGGCAGGTCGGAATCCTGCTGGTGATGGTCGCCGGGGTGATCGCGGCCACGCTGACGGGTGTCAACTCCAAGGGAGGTACGCGGTCGGCCCCCTCGGCGGTCGCGGGCGGCGCTGGCGCCCGCCCTTCGGCGATCGGAACCGCCTTCGCGGCGCCCGTCCCCAGCCCCAGCCACACGTCAGGCCCAAGTCCCAGTCCCAGCATGGGTGCTGGTGCTGGTGCTGGTGCTGGTGCTGGTGCTGGTGTCGGCCTCGGCCCCGGTCACAGTGCCAGTCCGAGCGCCAGCGCGACCACGCCGCCGGGCGCCTGGCAGGAGGTCGCCTATGCGAGTGGAACCATGACCCAGGACCCCGCGGTCTCGCACAGCGGGGACGGCTCCCTCAAGCTCACGGCCGCCGCCGGTGGGTACGTCTTCGCCGGACTGGCCTCGCAGATGGCCGTACAGCCCGGGTCCCACACCTACGCCGCCTGGATCAGGACTGCGGGACCGTCACAGCAGAAGGTCTGCATCGACCTGCTGTTCTACGACTCCGCGGGCCGCCAGATCGGCTCGGACCACGCCGTGTTCTCCAACGGCGGCAGCCACGACTGGCAGCAGGTCTCGATCACCCTGGCCAGGCCCTCCGGCGCGGTCCAGGCCGACCTCCAACTGCGGCTCGGCGACCAGGGTTTGAGCAAGGGCGGGTCCGCCTGGTTCGACGGCGTCACCGTGTCGGTGTCGTGAAATGCCTCACAGGGAATGCCGATATTCCGTAAGCGGACGGTAATGGGGGACGGCGGCGGATGAGTGCTTCCGCCGGAACGGGAATCACCCGCGGAGGGATTTCGGTGCCGGCCCCGGGAATGCGTACGCACGCCGGCGGCGGGGTCGGACTCCCGCCGCCGACGCGTTGAGTGACCGTATTCCTAACTGGCCTTGAACGTGAACCAGTTGATGTTCACGAAGTCGGCAGGTTGCCCGCTGGCGAAGGTGAGGTAAACGGTCTGGACCCCGGTGGTGCGGGTGATCGCGGCGGGGACGGTCTGCCAGGTCTGCCAGCCGCCCGTGCCGGCGATGGAGAAGCTCCCCAGCACCGTGCCGGTGGGGCTGTTGAGACGGACCTGGACCAGGCCGCTGACACCGGCGGCGGCTCCGGAGGCCACGCGGGCCTGGAACTGGGTGGCCCCGGTGCTGCCGAAGTCGATGCCGGCGTAGCTCAGCCAGTCCCCGTTGGCGATCCAGCCGACGTCCTGGCCCCCTCCGGTGTCGCTGCAGGTCTCGGTCGCCGTGCCGGACTGTGAGGTGAAGGACTCGGCCTGGATGGTGCCGAAGGCTCCGGTGCCGGTGCCACTGGTCGGCGAGGCCGAGGCCGACGTGCTGGTCGAACCCCCCTGCGCCGCACCGACGCTGATGGTGAGTGAGGTCGGCGAGGACGACTGCACCCTGCCCTCGAAGTCGACCCCGGCGGGGTGGACGTCGTCGTAGGGGAAGGCGTAACCCAGGTGGTCGGTCGCGGTCTGGTGCAGGATGCGGGCGTAGTGGTTGGTCCGCGGCTGCGCGTAGAAGGCCGAGGGGTTCTCGCCGTCAGGCTGGTTGGCGTTGTCCAGCAGCGTGGTGCGGTTGAGGGCGGCGGCGAGACGGGCGCTGAGGTTCCCCATCTCGTCGTTGCCGGTGGTGAACGGGGCGCTGCTGCAGTTGAACACGGCTGCGGTGCTGGGCTTGGCGAAGCTGCCGACCCCGGGGAAGCTCAGCACGCCGTTGCTGACGCGTCCGGTGGTGCTGCCCCAGGAGGCCTGGGTGTCGATCACCAGGTCGGTGCTCTGGTACTTCGTCCAGACCTGGTCGATGTAGCTCTCGAGGTAGCCGCCGAAGAGCGAGGGGTTGGCCGTGATCGCGGTGTTGGGGCTGAGCACGCGCAGCGCCGCCCCGCTGGAGTCGGTGACGATGAGCTTGGCCCAGTCGCTGCCGTCCGTGGCGGCCTGGGCGCGCAGGGCGGCGGCCACCGTCGCCAGCCCGCCGGCCGGCAGACCGTTCACCGTCTGACTGCCCTGGGGCGTCTGCAGGTTGAACGAGATGGGCACGGACGCGAAGTCCACATAGCTGATGTTGGCGTACAACTGGTTGGTGTCGTAGGTGAACTCGCAGAAGCTGTAGGCCGTGGCGATGTTGGGGTCGGTGGGGTTGGACACCGACGGCATCGCGATGCCGGGGCCGGGGTTGACCAGGAAGGTGAGCTTGCTGCCGATGGAGAAGTAGATCCGTCCGCTGGCCAGATGGGGAACGTAGATCGTCTTGGCCGGCGAGCCGGGCGCGTTCAGCGCGATCGCGCAGTCGGCGCCGAGCGCCGCTCCCGGAGCGGAGGGGGACGGCGGGTGGTAGAGCGTGCTCCCGTCGGCCTGCAGGAAGGCCCAGCTGTTGCCCTGGTTGAGGTCCAGGCCCAGGACGTAGGCGTAGACCGTGGCGGAGGAGGTGTTGTTGGCCAACTGGACCGGGAGGGTGGGGGTCGTGCTCGCCGAGGCGGTGCGTCGCAGGGTGGTGAGCAGGACCGGCGCGGCCGCGGCTGCGATCGAGGCGCTGATCAGTTTACGGCGGGAGATCACGGCTTGCTCCTGGGGGACCGGACAGCCAGGCGTGGGGGTCGCAGGCGGTCGTGACGGATGATCAGTCAGTGTCATGGACACTCTTGTCTTCGCTTCACGCCTCGTCAATAACCTGCGCTTGAAAGCGCTCTCAACTCAACCTTAAATAAAACTCTTGAACGCGGGATCGGGTCCGTCGGCCCAGGTCACGGTGAGGCCCTCGCGAGCGGCGAAGCGTTCGATGTTGCCGCCGATGATCTGCTGCAGCCGGGCCAGATCGGCGGGGGTGGCCGCCTCGATGGAGAGTCGGAGGCAGTCGGACTCCGCGGAGACTCGGCAGACGCCGGTGGAGCCGGGGAACTCGATCACCCCGTCCGGCGGGGTCCACTCCGCGCGGGACGCCTTCCAGGCCGCGTGGTCGCACAGCTGCTTCCCGTACCGCTCGCTGCGCTCGGTGGGCACGCGGGCATGGGAGCTGACCGGCGCCCCCTGGCCGCGCCGCCCGCGGCCGGGCAGCAGTCCGGTGATCGAGCGCAGCGCAGTCGTGGCGGCGCGCAGATGAGCGGAGCTGGGGGCGTGTGCGTGGGGGCGGTGCATGGGGCCTCCCGGAGACGGTTTGGTGCGACAAGTTTTGCGATACATAGTGTCGCTGTCAATGCACAGTGTCTCGCCGCCTGGGAGGCGTGGCCTACCAGGAGGGAGGAAGCCGGTCGTGGCGCGACCCCGGCGGTAAGCGCAGAGTGGAGCCGTGGGCTCCCCACGGCGGGGCGCCCCGACAGAGAGAGGGAGAGGGCCATGCAGGAGTTCCTGGTCGAGCTGACCACCACCATTCCCGAGGGAACCGACCAGGCCGAGGTCGACCGGCGCCGCGCCGCCGAAGCCGTACACGCGAAGGAGCTGGCCGCCACTGGGCACCTGTTCCGGCTCTGGCGTCCCGTCGGCGAACTGCGGAGCCTCGGCATCTGGCGCGCCAACGACGAGGCCGAACTGCACGAGAAGGTACTCGGCGGCCTTCCGCTCCACCCCTGGATGACCGCCGTGGTCACGCCCCTGGAGTCCCACCCCAACGACCCGGGCAAGGTTGAAGCCGGCGCCTGACCGCCCCCGGCGCGTACGGTCACCGGCGTGGTGCGAGGTCCAGTACCAGGTCGCAGTCGAGTGCCGTGGCGAGACGTTGCAGGACGGGCAGGGTGGGCGTGGTCTTGCCGGACTCCACCCGGGAGACGAAGGCCTGGCCGGTTCCGGCCCGGATGGCGAGTTCCGCCTGCGACAGGCCCAGTGCGGTGCGCCTGGCGCGGATCAGGTCTGCGGCCGTCACCGCGGGTCCTGGTCGTAGCGGGGCAACTCGCTGGTGTCGATGACCCACTCCCCGATGGTGACCTTGTCGCCGAAAGTGTAGGGGACACGGGCGTCGTAGGCGGCGGTGCCGTCCTTGGTCGTGATGGCCCAGTGGTGCACACAGGTGCCGTCGCGCGGGTCGACGATCAAGTAGTGCGGGATGCCGAGCTGCGGATAGTGGCGCAGCTTGCTCACGTAGTCGTTCTCCGGATTCGACGGTGACACGATCTCGATGGCCGCCAGAAGCGCGCGGGGACTGATGGCGTCGTCGGTGTCCATGGCCGCCTCCGGCAGCACCAGGACATCGGGGCGACGCAACTGACCCAGGTCGGCCTCCTCGATGTCCCCAGAGGTCGTGGCAACGATGCCGTCGGGCAACTGCGGTTGGAGTTGACGCTCGATACGCAGGGCGGCGAGGTCGTGGCGACCGGCGGGGCTCATCATCATGATGATCTGGCCGTCGCTGATCTCGACGTGGGAACTGAAGGGCGCCGGCGGCGTGAAGTGCGCAGCGAACGCCCGCAGGTGTCGGTAGATCTCTCGCTTGGTAGCAGCCGCCATATAGCCACCGTACATGACGAAATCGTCATGCATGGTGGCCGTCACGCGCGGAGCGACTCATGCCTCGACGAGGTCGGCGGGGCCGGGGGGAGTGATGACCGGGGTTGCGGCGATGCGGCGTTGGGCGAGGCGGGCGGAGAGCCGGTAGCCGGCGGTCATCACGGCGATGACGAGGACGGTTTCGGCAGTGCCCCACAGCCAGGTGGAGGCGTCGGCCACCTTGGGTGCGAGCTTGGGCAGGGTGGTGAGCGCGACGGTGGAGTGCTTGGCCGCGTCGGCCTGGAAGGCCTGGTTGCGGGCCGAGCCGTGCAGGAACGGTGCGACGAACAGCACCGCCAGCGCGAGCAGGACTTCCGCGCCGATCACGGCGGGGAACTGCCGTACCAGGATGGTGCGCAGCGGACGCTGATCGCCGGCGGCCCGCAGTGCGTCGACCCGCGGGTGCAGCCAGAACTGGTTGAAGACGCCGAGCAGCAGCAGGGCGCCGAAGAAAAGGATCTTCACGCCGAGCACGCGTCCGTACATGGTGGTGACCAGTTGGGTGGGGCCGTCGACATGCTCCCAGTACAGGAACAGGCCGGAGAGGGTGATGGCGGCGACGCAGCTCATGGCGGTCGCGGAGAACCGGCGTATTGCCGGTGCCCAGAACGCGCCCCGGTCGGCGGGGGCGACAGTGCCCGGCAGGGCGAGCAGCGCGAGGCCGATCAGGCCGCCGATCCAGACGCCGCCGCCGATCAGGTGCAGCATCCACATCAGGGTCTCGAAGCTGGTGCGCCCCCAGTCCTTGGGGGTCTGGTTCGGGAACCTGGTGGTGCCGAGCGCGATCGTCCCGGCGCCAAGTCCGGCCGCCAGCAACCACGTTCGCAAGGGGCCGGCGGCTACCCTGCGGAGGGTGAGCGGGGCGATCGCTGCGGCGCCGACCAGGATGAGCGTCACCTCCAGTCCGGAGAGGCGGCCGTCGTTGCTGCCGTCGTACAGGGAGCTCCACGCCGCGCCGTAGTCGTAGCCGCCGCTCTGCGACGCCCCCCGGGCCAGGTCGGTGAGCACGGCGGGTACCGCCAGCACGCCCAGCACGACCGCCGCGCGGGAGAGCCGTGCGGTGACCGCGGCCAGCGTGTCCGCTCCGACCCGGCGGGCCGGCGGACCCACGGCCAGGAGCGCCAGGGCGGCCAGGCCGACGAATCCCATCAGTGTCACCCAGCCCGTCCAGGCGATGGCGCTGTCGACGAACGGGCCCAGCGGGGTCGACGGAGCCGCCGCGGACAGGCTCACGGAATGGGGTGCGGCACTGGAAAAGGGCATGGGCGATCCGTCCTTGCTTACAGGAGAATAACAGGCTGGCTTAGGTTAGCCATACCTAAGCTTCGGTGCAATGAGTCGAATCGCCAGCAGGGATCTGTAGAGAAGTTGAGTATTTGCAGAGATGAATCAAAGCCTTGCGGATGACTGTCGATCCGATTACGTTCCCTCCGATGCGCTGCATTCCCCTGCATCCCAGGGAGGGACCCGATGAGACACCTGCCCAACGCCGCCCCACGCGCCTGGATCGGACTGGTCGTCACCGCGTTACTCGCCGGCCCCTTGCTGGTCCCGGTCACCGCGGCGCCGGCCGCGGCGGCCACCGGCGCAGGGGCGACGGTCCCGTTCACCGGCTACGAGGCCGAGGCGGGCACGCTCATCGGCGGGGCCACTGCCGTGTCGCTGACCGCTGCGCCGACCACTCAGTACTCGAGCCCCGCGGTGGAGGCGTCCGGACACGCCTATGTGCAGCTCACCGGCGTCGGGCAGGGCGTTCAGTGGACGAACACCACCGGCGCGCCGATCACCGCGCTGAACCTCCGTGAGAGCATCCCTGACTCACCGTCAGGCGGTGGCGCCACGGCGACGCTCGACCTCTACGTCGACGGCGTGTTCCGCCAGGCGCTGAACCTCAACTCGAAGCAGAGCTGGTTCTACGAGGGCGGCAGCAACAACTACAACGGCAGCGACCAGAACCCGGCCGACGGCGACCCCCGCGAGTTCTTCGACGAGTCGCACACGTTCGTCACCGGCGCGGCGATCGCCCCCGGCAGCACCATCACGCTGAAGAAGGACGCCGCCAACACGGCCGCCTTCTACTACCTCGACGTCGTCGACGTGGAGAACCCGCCGCCACCGGCGGCCCAGCCGGCCAACTCCATCTCCATCACCAGCTGCGGTGCGGTCGCCGACAACAACCCCACCAACGGGTCCGCCGACAGCGGCGCCGTCGACAGCACCGCGGCCATCCAGAACTGCATCAACCAGGCCCAGTCCCAGAGCAAGATCCTGTGGATTCCGGCGGGCACGTTCTACCTCAAGGGCACCACCGGCCTGAAGGCCCAGGGCATCACCATCGCCGGCGCGGGCATGTGGTACAGCACGATCTACCGAGACGTCCCGCTGCCCAACAGCACCCCCCTGGCCGCCACGTTCGAGCTGACCTCGTGCAACGTCCACGACTTCCACCTCGACTCCGACTCCACCAGCCGCGCGATGGTCGACGGCGGCGGTGGCGCGATGGACACCTCCGGGACCAACTGGGTCGCCGACAGCATCTGGAGCCAGCACGTCGAGTCCGGCTTCTGGGCCTCCGGCACCGGCGGCACGGTGCAGAACAGCCGGGTCACCGCGGTCTGGGCCGACGGCATCAACCTCAACAACGTGTCGCTGAACAACTCCGTCGGCAACAACATCACCGCGACCAACAACTTCGTCCGCGGCACCGGTGATGACGGGATGGCCATCAACTCGGTTGCCTACAACACCGATTCCAGCGGCAACAAGACCTACTACACCGCCATGTCGCACATCACGATGACGCACAACACCGTCATCGCGCCCTGGGGAGGCAAGGGCATCGGCATCTACGGCGGCAGCAACCAGGACGTCGAGAACAACTACATCGCCGACACGGCCCGTTACATCGGACTCGGCGCCGGGCGCTTCGGCGTCAACAGCAGCGACCTGCTCACCGCGACGGTCAACGGCAACACCATCGTCCGGTCGGGCGGCAACGGCTACAGCCAGGGCCAGCCGGCCCTGCAGGTGGGCAACGGCGGCGACGGCCAGAACGTCGGGGTCGTCGACCATGTGACCGTCACCAACAACACCGTGGTCAACGCCCTGTACGACGGGATTGGCTTCTCCACGTCCACCAACACGCTGCTGCAGAACAACACGGTCACCGCGCCCTGGCGCAACGGCATCGTCATCGCGCCGCCGTTCTACCCCGCGCCCACCGGCTCGGCCACCATCACCGGCAACACCGTCACCGGTCTCGGGTCGGGCCTGGTGCCGTTCGCCAACAACTCCTCCGGCTTCACCGCGACTGCGAGCGGCAACAGTTGGCAGGGCAGCGGCACCGTGGAGGGACCGTACGGCGGTACGGCCGCCGCCGTCCCGGGCCTGGTCCAGGCCGAGAACTACGACACCGGCGGCCAGGGCGTCGGCTACAACGTCAGCTCCGTCAACGGCAGCGGCAACGGCTACCGCGCGGACGGCGTCGACCTGGAGACCACCTCGGACACCGGCGGCGGTTACGACGTCGGCTGGACCTCGGGCGGCCAGTGGTTCCGCTACACCCTCAATGTCGCCGCGGCCGGGACCTACACGGTCAGTCTGAGAGTCGCCGCGCCCAGTGCGGTCAGCGGCGCCCTGCACCTGTCCGACGCCTCGGGAACCAACCTCAGCGGCGCGGTCAGCCTCCCGGCCACCGGCGGATGGCAGACCTGGTCCACCGTCACCGCCCAGGTGACGCTGCCGGCCGGACAGCAGGTGCTGACCGTCAACCAGGACAACGGCGGCTGGAACCTCAACAGCCTGCAGTTCGCCGCGACCAGCACCGTCAGCACCAACCTCGCCGCCGGCAGGCCGACCAGCGAGTCGTCGCACACGGACGTCTACCAGTCGTCCAACGTCACCGACGGCAACCAGAGTTCGTACTGGGAGAGCGCCAACAACGCGTTCCCGCAGTGGGTGCAGGTCGACCTGGGATCCTCCCAGTCGGTGGGCCGGGTGGTGCTCCAACTGCCCGCCGGCTGGGGCGCGCGCGACGAGACGCTGTCCCTGCTCGGCTCGACCGACGGGACGAGCTTCGCGACCGTGAAGTCGTCCGCGACCTACACGTTCACCCTGTCGAGCAGCAACACCGTCACCCTCACCTTCCCGGCCACCTCGCAGCGGTACCTGCGGGTCAGCATCACCGCCAACACCGGCTGGCCGGCCGGACAGATCTCGGAGTTCCAGGCCTGGACCCAGTAACTCACCAGCGCATCAAGCATCAGCGCACACACGCCGCGTACGGCCCCGGCATACGCCGGGGCCGTACGTGTGCGGTCCGGGCTTCCGGTCCGCCGGTGCCGGCTATCTCCCGGTGGGACGACCGAGGGACATGACCATCGCGACTGCTACCAGTCCGAGGGCACAGCAGATGCCACCGATCACCACGTTGTTCCAGATCATCCCTGCCGTCGGGTGGTGCCCGACGGTTACGACCCAGGGCGAGATGATCAGCCAGACGCCGATCGCCGCGACGACGCCGCTCAGGCGGAACATCCGCTCGGGCGCGAGCGTGAGGCCCATGCCGATCACGGCGAGCGCGATGCCGAGGACGAGGTTGTTGATCAGGAGGTTGGGGTTGGACGGGCCGAAGTGCACGACCCACGGGGAGATCGCCGCGTACAGGCCGGCGAGCAGCACCATGCCGTCGATGGCGACCACGCCACGGCGGCTCTCCATACGGGCGTACCGGGCCCGCATCTCGGCCACGTCGGGGTGTGCCGCGATGTCGGAGCCACGATTCGCGATGTGAGCCATTCTGATCGCCTTCTTCCGGAAGAACATGAAAGGCCCTGTTTTCTCCCATTTTCCCCGCCGATGCGCGGTTCACGCATCCCTGAAGCGCCAGATATGATCCAGATAAAGTTGACACTGTTTACATGCTCCTCGTACCGTGATGTAAGCACCGTACACATCCGAGGGACGGTGGACCCACGAGGACGGGAAGCAATGTCGAGTGATCTGTTCGCCCCACTGGCGCTGGCCAGCGGCTCCGTACTGCCCAACCGCATCGCCAAGGCGGCCATGGAGGAGAACCTCGCCGGCGAGGGCCAGCTGCCCGATGAGCGTCTGCTGCGGCTCTACCGCCGCTGGAGCCGGGGCGGCACCGGCCTGTTGATCACCGGGAACGTCATGGTGCACGCCGAGGCGCTGACCGGGCCGGCCGGGGTGGTGCTGGACGTGGACTCCCCGCTGGAACCCTTCGTCGAGTGGGCGCGGGCCGCGAAGTCCGGGGGCGCCGCGGTCTGGATGCAGATCAATCACCCGGGTCGCCAGGTCTTCGCCGAGATGCCCGGCGTGGCGTGGGGTCCCTCCGCGATCAGGGTCGACATCGGCAGGCAGAGCAAGCGCCTGGCCCGACCCGTCGCGATGACCGAGCAGCAGATCGCCGCGACCGTCGCCCGCTTCGCGGACACGGCACGGCTGGCGGAGAAGGCCGGATTCGACGGCGTCGAGATCCACGCGGCCCACGGCTACCTGCTCTCGCAGTTCCTCTCCCCGCTGTCCAACGTCCGCACCGACCGCTGGGGCGGCTCGCTGGAGAACCGCGCCCGCCTGCTGCTCGAAGTGGTCCGCAGGGTCCGCGCCGCGGTGGGACCGCAGTTCGCGGTAGCGGTCAAGCTCAACTCCGCCGACTTCCAGCGCGGCGGGTTCGAGCTCGCCGACGCCCAGCGGGTGATCGACATGCTGGCACCGCTGGGCGTCGACCTGGTCGAGCTCTCCGGAGGCAGCTACGAGAGCCCGGCGATGTCCGGTCGCCCGGCGGACGGACGCACCAAGGCCCGCGAGGCCTACTTCCTCGACCTCGCCGCCGAACTGGTCCGCAGCAGCCCGCTGCCGATCATGCTCACCGGCGGCATCGCCCGCCGTCCGGTCGCGGAGGAGGCGCTCGCCGCGGGAGTCGCCGTGGTCGGCATGGGCTCGGCGCTGGCGGTCAACCCGGACCTGCCCAAGCTCTGGCACGCCGGCGCGGACGCCGAGGTCCGCCTCGCCCCGGTCCGGATCAAGGACAAAGCTCTGGCCTCGGCCGCCGCCATGTCACGCATCAAACACCAGCTCCGACTGCTGGCCCAGGACCGCCCGACCTCCCCGGGCGTGAACCCGCTCCTCGCGTTCCTCCGCGACAACCTGACCCGCAAGCGCGCCCTGCGCCGCTACCGCACCTGGCTGACCGCGCGATGAGCTCCGCCGGCCGCGGCGGCCCGGCCAGCCGGATGTGGTAGGCCCCAACGGTCAGCGGCGGGCCAGCACCGCCGCATCGTGGCCGAACCCCACCACCAGCCGGTGGTCCGGTGAGACGGCCACGCGGGAAGCCCTGGCGGGGAACATCAGCTCCCGCCCGATCTGTCGGCCGGTGGTCAGATCCCACACACGCACCGTCCCGTCGTCGCCTCCGGTGACGGCCACCGGTCGGCCGTCCAGAACTGCCGTCGATACCGCTCGTACGCTTCCCTCGTGGCCGGTGAAGGGGTCGCCGAGGGGGCGGCCGTCGGCCAGGTCCCACACGCGCACGGATCTGTCGTGGCTGCCGGTGACGGCAACGGGTCGGCCGTCCAGGACCGCTGTGGCGACCGCCCGCACGCTTCCGCCGTGGGTGGTCAGCGGTTCGCCTATGGGTCTGCCGGTGGCCAGGTCCCACATCCGCACGGTCTCGTCGTACTCGCCCCCGACGGTTACGGCGACCGGCTGCCCGTTCACCGCTGCCGTCGCCACTGCCTCCGCGCTTCCGGTGTGGCCGGTGAGGGGGCGGCCGATGGGTCGGCCGGTGGTCAGGTCCCAGACGCGCACGGATCTGTCGTGGCTGCCGGTGACGGCAACGGGTCTGCCGCCCACCGTGGCCGTCGCGACTGCTCCGACCGGGCCGTCGTGGCCGGTGAGGCGTTCGCCCAGGGGTTGGCCGTCGGCCAGGTCCCACACCTGGACGGCCCCGTCCCACGTGCCGGCCACGGCGACGGGTCGGCCCGCCAGGGCGCAAGTCGCCAGAGCCGTCGCCCAGTTGTCGCGGCCGTCGTGGCCGACCATGGGCTCGCCGTGGGGCTGTCCGGTGGTCAGGTCCCACACACGCAGTGTCTTGTCCTCGCCGCCGGTGACGGCAACAGGTCGGCCGCCCACGACCGCCGTCGCCACCGCCGTCACGGTGCCGGTGTGGCCGGTGGAGGTCGGCCAGAACCGGCTGTCGACCCCGGTGCCGGTGGCCCACAGCACGCCCCACTCCGCGGCGGGCTCGCCCTTCACCGGAACGGTGGTGATCCGCGCCGCCAACTCGCGGTCCCCGAACCGGGCGGCATCCAGCGCCAGCACCTGTCGCCGTACAGCCGCACCGGCTTGGCGGTGCACGTCGATCGACTGCCGATACACGGCCGCCGCCAACCGCGCCCCAGGATCCGTGGCCTCGTGCAGCAGCTTCACCACCGGACTGGAGAAGGAGTTCACCAGGAACTCCGGATCCATCAGCCGCCCGTCGGCCTCCACGCGGCCGGCCCCGGCGCCGTCGACATACAGATCGTCAGACATGCACGTATCCAACCAGTAGAACCTTGCGTGCGGCTCCAACGCTGAACGATGGCGACAATGACATGTGCGCGGACTGCCCGGTGATTCGGATGGGTGCTCAGCTTGTTCCTTAACATCGGGGTGATCATCTCGGTCGCTGGTCAGCACATATGCTCGACACGTGCAGCCGTTCTCCAACCCCCAAGAACTGTCGTCGTCGGCGTTCCCGGCCGAGCTCGCCGATGACGTCCAAGCAGTGCTGGCGGTCCTGCCTGCATCTCGACATCGGCCGGCCGCGCCGTTTTCTGTCATGGTCCATGGCCAGCAGGTCTCCATACCGGGACGCGTCTACAACGATGAGCCGTCGCCGGCGTCGGTTGCTGCCCTCTCGTTGCGTCAGCGGCAGGTTCTGCACTGCCTGTATTCACGGCACTGCGACGGCTGGGTCAGGCAGCGCCACCTGGCGCAGATCCTCAGCGCGGGGGACCCATGGGTCATCCCGTTCGTCGTGCAACTCGTCGGCGAGTACGTCCTGGAGATCCTGGTCGACATCAGCGATGCGCTTTGCAGCCTCGACACCCCTGGGGACAGTCGCCGCATCGCCTTCGGGGAGTTCATCATGGCCAACCCGGCCTTCTTCGCCCGGACTCAGCGCCGGGTCGTGAGCTACTGGAGTTTGCTACTACCGCAACGCCTTCCGAAGCTTTCAGAGCTACCCCGGCTGCACACTCCTTGACCTCCTTCGATCTGCCGCCGCAGAAAGTGCTGGGCGGCTCTGGCCGAGCCTCGCCCCGAGGGGCAGCACCAGGGTCGACGGACGAGCCCGACACGCAGCCGCTCGGCACGCTGTGAAAGTTCCTCCCGCCGTTCGGTGAGCCCTCCGGGTATCACAGCCACCCGCCCAGCTCGGCCGTGACGTAGTCCGCATAACGGCGTTGGTAGCGGTCATGGCCGGTGTCCTGGAGATGCTGGGCTATCCAGCGCCCCACTTTCTGCGGGTCCGTCTGCTCATCCGACGTTGCTCCGCACTCGGTCTCCTCCCCTGACACACAGACGGCAGCGAGCAGCGGCAGCCCGGACGGGTCGGGCTTGATCTCGTAGTTCCGGAAGCGCATGGTCGTCGTGGTGCCCATCAGCGCACCGCCGTTCTGGTTCGGCGGACCTGCCGCATCTGCGCCCCCTCCGGCGTGTGGCATGGGCAGGCGCATCGGAGCCGCTCCGGGCTGGCCGTGGGGCAGTCCCGTGAGGTGAACACCCCGGAGCAGATGGCGTGCAGCCGGGGATGCGAGTCCTCCCAGCAGCTTCCGGAGCGTCCGCCCGGACCGGGCTCCTCAGCGGGCGGGGCAGGACGATGGATCATCGCGCACCTCCCGCTGCAGCCTTCTCCAGGACGGCCGACAACTCGTCAGCAGCGTTGGTGGCACACTCTCCCAACTCGACCATGGGCATGTCTCGAACGGGATACCCGCCGCGCAGCGAGGGGATCGTAATCCCGTGGACTGCAAGGGCCGCGCGGAGCCGTTCGGCGGCGTTAATAGCCAGCCGGTAGGGGTCATTTTGGAGGTCCTGCTGACTGGTGGTCATGATGCTGCTCCCCGTAAGAGTGTGCTTCCTTGGATTTCCCAAGGCTAGAAGCACAGTCAGACAGAGGGAAGAATAATTCCTGTAGCCGCATAAAAGATCATTTGCGGTATGTGCTTGACCATTCTCCGAGGAAATCGCGGGCGGCGGAGCCAAATACGGCTACCTCTTCGAAGAGTGCGAACAGATCCAGATGTTGCCGCACATCACGCGCATCCTGGAACACCATACGACCAGTAAAGGTTTCTGCCGTAGCCAGGCGATCGTCATAGACGGTAAATGTATTCATAGGGCCGCGGGTGGCAATGGTTCCGTACGGGATTACACCTAGCTGGATATTTGACAGATGGGACAGCGAGATCATGCGGTCAACCTGGACCGACATGACGCGCGCTGGCATTATGGCCCATTTGACCGCCTGTTCACTGAGTATGAATGTAAAGTTTTTGCTCGTGTCGTAGAGGATTGCCTGACGATCAATCTTGCGTGCCACGGTTCCGGAGACGTCCCCCGGTGTATGAGCAAGGCTTGCGCGTATGTATTCGGGAGTTGCCAGAAGTCCGGTAATCATGGATGGCAGAAAATACCGCAGGTGGGTAGCGCTGCTTTCCAGAGCCGCCAACTCAGCCTGCCGCTTCTCAATGCCTCTACGCCATGAGGAGCGCTTGTCCTGCCACTCTGTGGACGCCAGACGGGCCAGCGCCGTGATCTCCTGGACCATCTCCACGGGCGCACCGACAGCTCGGAGGATGCACTCCACATCGGTGAGGCTCGGGGTTGTCTTCCCAGTCTCGATCTTCGAAATCTTGGATTGTGACACGTTGCAGAGGCGGGCCAGCGCCTCCCCGGTGAGGCCAGCCCGCTTGCGCAGATCTCTGAGCTTTTCTGCCAGGTCTTGCTTCGAGCGTCCTAGCTCATTTGGATCGAACGTCACCCATTCTCTTTCAGGTACTCAGCGAAAGGAACAGAGTTGGTCATTGCGACATCTCGCCATCGGAGATGCTGGGCGAGATTCGGAGACTCGACCAATTCGCGGCTGATCTGTGTCCCATCAGGACGGAAATTGAGATTCACAACCCTGGAATCGTCGAAGAGCCACCAGTCGCGGCCGGTCAGCGGCAATCCGTAGTCGCTTCGGGTGGCGTCGAGAACACGAATATCCTCTCCTGCCTCAATGTTCCCAGGGATCCCCCATGCGAATTGATAGCGCTGATAGTCTGTCAATGGCTGGCGAACAATCCGGACTCGGCCGACAGTCCTTCCGGCAGCCTTGTATCCGCGTACTCGCTGATGCCAGCGCTCATTATGATTGCTTGGCTTGGGCTCCCCTCGGAGGAAACGAGAAATATTCTCGGTTTCGTTGGGCATGGTGTAGACCGGTTGCGCCTCAAAGCGCCATGCGTCGCGCTCGTAGGTGTCGAATACCTCCCGCCATCCATCACCATCCAAGAGCACGGACAGCCTCCCTCAAAATGTGTTCGGGAATTTCCACCAATCCTTCGCCGTCCGGCGGTTGGAAACCGCCGAAGGTCGCGCCCTGGACTACGAACGTCCCAGACTCGGTGCGGTACACGTTCGGGCAGTCGTCGTCATCGCAGTTCGGGCCGCCGGGGCGGGTCGTAAGCCGAGTAAGGCCGGTCTTCTCTGCCATGGTCAACCCCTTTGCGGAGCCGGGGACTTCCCAGCCTCACGGATGACGCTACGGGGCAGGCGTGGGCGCGTCCATGCCGCAATAGGAGTATTCCTGTCTTGGAATAGACGATCACGCCCTGGATGCGCAGACCCCCACGACCAGTTGACGACTGGTCGGGCGGGGCTTGACGGTGGATTGGTTCAGACCTATCTTCCTGACCTATCCTCACAGGTTCATGTCAATGACATGGATTCACATCCTTGAACCAGGGATCGGTTCCGCCCCCACAGGAAGGCATCCCATGCGTTCGTCCCCCACGTCCTCCAAGTCCTCGATACCGCCGTCGCACCGGCGGCGCAGGACGGCCTGGGTCGCGGGCCTCACTGGCCTGCTGATTGCCGGGCTGGCCGGTGTGCTGACGGTTCCGTCGAGTCTGGCCGCCGTCACCACCCCCGCCGTCGGCCTGAAGGCCGCCGCGGTGACGCCGGCCGTGGCGCCCGCGCCGACCTCGTTCGTTCATCCCGGGGTCGGGGTCAGCCTGACCCAACTCGCTTACGTGAAGACTCAGGTGAAGGCCGGGGCGGAGCCCTGGAAGGACGCCTATGCGCAGATGATGGCGAGTTCCTACGCCTCGCTGAGCCGGGTTCCCGCGCCGCGCGCCAATGTCGAGTGCGGGCCGGTGTCCAACCCCAACTACGGCTGCACCGACGAGCGTCAGGACGCGATCGCCGCCTACACCGATGCGCTGGCCTGGTACATCACCGGCAACGCGGCGTACGCGCAGGAGTCGATCAAGCTGATGGACGCCTGGTCGGCCACCATCACCCAACACACCAACAGCAACGCCCCGCTGCAGACCGGCTGGGCCGGGTCGATGTGGCCGCAGGCCGGCGAGATCATCCGCTACACCTACACCGGCGGCTGGGCGAACCAGGCGCGCTTTGGCACCATGCTGAAGAACGTCTACCTGCCCGAGGTCATCAACGGCTCCAACAGCAACGGCAACTGGGAGCTGGTGATGATGCAGGCGGCCGTCGGCATCTCCATCTACCTCAACGACACCGCCGACTACACCAAGGCCGTCAACAAGTTCCTGGTCCGGGTCCCGGCCTACATCTACCTGTCCTCGGACGGCGCCCTGCCCAAGACCGTCCCCAGCCAGAACCTCACCACCAGCGCGAAGATCATCTCCTACTGGCAGGGCCAGTCGACCTTCGTCGACGGCCTCACCCAGGAGACCTGCCGCGACTTCACCCACACCGGCTACGGCATCGCCTCCATCTCCAGCGTCGCCGAGACCACCCTGATCCAGGGTCAGGACCTCTACCCCGAGGTCGGCCCCCGGCTCCAGCAGGCGCTGGGCTTCCAGTCGAAGTACCAGCTCGGCGCGGCCGTGCCCAGCTGGCTCTGCGGCGGCAGCGTCAACAAGGGCCTCGGACCGGTCACCGAGGTCGGCTTCAACGCCCTGCACAACCGCCAGGGCATCGCCATGACCAACACCCAGACGCTCACCGAGCAGATGCGCCCGCAGGGTACCAACGCCCTCTTCGTCGCCTGGCAGACGCTGACCAACGCCGACAACCCCGACGTCGTGCCGACCGGCTGAGGCGGCGCCCCGGCGCCCTGCCCGGGTGACGATCCACAGCCTGGCCCGCGGATATGCTTGCGCCACTCCGAGCGACAAGGGCTGTCCGTATGGCTGTGGGACCCGAGCAGGCGCCGCGGCTGCGCAAGGACGCGGAGCGCAACCTTGCGCGCATCCTCACCGCGGCGCGTGAGGTGTTCCGCGACCGGGGCGTCGGCGCGACGCTCAACGACATCGCCCACCACGCCGGAGTCGGGGTGGGCACCGTCTACCGGAAGTTCTCCGACAAGGAGGCTCTGGTCGACGCCCTGTTCGACGACATGGTCGAGACCGTGGACGGCTACCTGCGCCAGGCGCTGACCGAGCCCGACCCCTGGCTCGGACTGACCTGGGCGCTGGAGCGGGTGTGCGAGGTCCAGGCCTTCGACCGCGGGCTGCGCGAGGTGATGCTCGGCACCGGGCGCGGGCCGGAGCGGCAGAGGCAGATGCGCGACCGGGTGGCCCCGTCCGTCGACGCGCTGGTCGCGCGCGCCCAGCAGCAGGGCACGTTGCGACGCGACCTGGTCCCGCCGGACTTCCCCATGCTGCAGCTGATGGTCGGTGCCGTCACCGATCACACCGGTCAGCCCGAGCTGTGGCGCCGTTATCTGGTGATCCTGATCGACGGCCTGCGCGCGGAGCCGGGACGGCCGACCAGCCTGCCCGCGTTCGAGGTCACCGACGACGAGTTGCAGGACGCGCTCACGGAGAGCAGCACCGAACAGGCGCGCACGCGCCGGACCTCGGGGAGGTCCGGCGCGGAGCCGTCCAGCGCGGAGCGGTCAGGACGAGGGACCCCAGTCGGTCGGGCTGGTGGTGAACCTGCCGGGTGAGGTGAGCGGGAGGTTGAGCGCGGAGGCGGTGGGTCCGCCATAGCCGACCGTGTAGACGCCTCCGGCGAGGTCGGCCAGCTCCTGGGGTGTGGGGGAGACGGGGAAGTGGAAGGTGGTCGGCGTCTGACTGGTGAGCACCAGTTGGATCCGGTCGCCCGCCGGGATCTGGGTGACGTTCGACAGCAGCGAGATGTCGTAGCGGGTGGTGCGACCGGGGGTGACCGGCCGCGAACTGGCCTGGGTGAACGGATGGCTCGGCTGCAGCAGGACCCCGTTGCGGCCGTACCAGCTTGTCGCCGGGTCCAGGGCTCGCCCACTGCCGAGCAGCACGCCGTCGGCCTGCTTGGTCGCCGTGCCGTCGGGGGCGACGATGTTCAGCGTGGCGCTCAACTCGGTGTCGCTGGTCGTCGAGGAGGCGTAGACGGTCAGATCCGACGGGCCGTCAAGGACTTCTGCCGTGGCCAGCGGGCTGCTGGTGTAGGTCAGCGAGTTCGAGGTGTCGGCCGGGGCCCAGGCCAGGGTGTCGCTCGCGCTGCTGCCTGTCCGGTCCTGCGCGAGCGTGCCCTTGCCCAGGTAGAGGGTCCGGGCGTCGCCGGACGGGGGCCAAGCGGCGGTGTCGGTCCACCGGTTCGCCCCGTTCTCGAACAGGTGCAGCGGGGTGGAGGTGTCGGCCATGCCGGTCTTCTCGCCCTTGAGCCAGGTGTCGAACCACTCCAGCCGCTTGTTCTGCAGGGTGGTGGCGTTGACGTTCTCCCCGTGCGTCCACGGGCCCACGATCGCCTGGTAGCGGCCGGTGACCGGCTCGCCGGCGGTGACGGGGGCGGTGAGCGGACGGTGGAAGTACGCGTTCTGCGCCGCGACGTAGTCACCCAGGTTGCCGCCCGGGAACAGGTCGTTCCACCCCGCCTCGGTCAGCGCCGGGATGCCGTTGGCCACGATGGTCGGCATCAGCTTCTGGACGTCCAGCCTCTGCCAGTAGGCGTTGTTGTAGGCGTCGGGCCCGCCGGTGGCCTGCTGGGCGACCACGACCGACTGCGGGTCGGTGGCGGGATCGTCCTGCGGTCCGCGCGGCTCGGCGTGACCGATGCCGGCGACGAACGAGGTGGGGATACCGCCGTTGGCGGTCAGGTCGTCGTAGAAGTTCGAGTCGGTGCAGAACGGGGCGATCGCCCTGAGCGCGGAGTCGGGCCCGACGGCCGCGGCGGTGAACCACTGGTCCACCCCCAGGTAGGAGCAGCCGTCCAGGCCGACCCGCCCGTCGGAGCCCGGCAGGTTCCTGGCCGCCCAGTCCACCAGTTCCGCGCCGTCCTTACCCTGGCGCTGCCCGAACCAGGAGAGCTGCCCGCCCGAGGTGCCGGTGCCGCGTACCGCGGAGGCGACGTAGATGTAGCCGCGCTGGACGAAGTAGTCCCCGGCGGTGGTCGGGTCCGAACGCGCGGTGCCGTACGGGTTCTGGGTCAGCAGCACCGGGAAGTCGCCGGTGGCCCGGGCTCCGGTGGCCGGGTCGGTGGGGTAGACGACCTCGGCGGTGATCGTCACCCCATCGTCCATCCGTACCGAGACGTTCACCGGAGCGCTCACCCCGTAGGCGGCGGGTTCGGGCGTCCAGGCCGGGTGCGGCGCGGCGCCGGCGGCGGGGGCGAGGGCGGTGGTGATCAGGGTGGCCGCGGCCACCCCGGTGACCAGGGCGGATGCGCTCGGGTGGCGGCGCAGCAGAGCGAGTGGTGCTCGTGTGGTCATGCGAGTCTCCATTGACTGTGTCCCGGGTCTGACTGTGTCCCGGTCGGCTCAGGCGCTGGGCGCGGTGGGGGCGCTGAACCGGGTCAGCGGGAAGAGCGGGAAGACCGTGCGGTGCAGCGTGTCGTTGGCCAGCTCCGCCAGGACGACGTAGAAGGCGACCGCGGCCAGGACGATCTCGGCCCACCCCGCCGCGTGCAGTACGGAGTCGACGGGCACACCGACGCTGCTGGCCCCGAGGTAGGCGGCCGCCAGCAGCACGATGGTGAGGTCCAGCAGGCAGAAGGCGGTGAGCGTGACCGCGTTGGTGCCCAGGCTCGCGATGGTGAAGATGACCGTGACCACCAGCCAGGCGATCAGGAACACCCCGAGCGCCTGGACGACGGCGTGGTGGGCCTGGCCCGCGAGCGCCTGCTGCGAGGCGCCGGTGCCGGCGCCCGCGGCCAGCACCTGGGCGGCGATGTGCGGGGCCAGGTACACCTGGATCGCGGTGTAGCCCAGCCAGAAGGCGCCGTAGGCGGTCAGGAAGGCGGCGACGAACGTGGTTCCGGCGGCCAGGGCGAAGAACCCTGCGACCAGCTGGACGATGCCGCCGTAGAAGAACGTCCCGGTGAGGATCACCGAGCTGCCCGCGGCGTTCATCGCGCCGACGGTGGACAGGCCGAGCGCGAGCGAGCACCAGGCGAAACCGGCTGCGCCGACGGCTATCGCGTGCCCGATGCGGGGTGGTGCGGCGGTGGGGGTTGCCCCGGCAGGGGAAATTGACGTGGCGGTCATGACAAGCACCCTTCGTTGGATGTTGTTGCATATGGAGCCGACCGAACGGTCGGTAGTGTTCGCGGGTCAACACGCCACTGTCAAGAACTGTCCGGGATATGAGATATCCGCTTACGTAAACGGAGGGCGCTACTGGGCGTCCGTGCGGCGCACGGCGGGCACGGCGGGCAGGCGCACGGTGAAGGTCGCACCGCTCTGGTCGGGCCCGTCGGTGATGGTGATCGTCCCGCCGTGGGCGACGGCGATGTCGCGGGCGATGGACAGTCCCAGGCCGGTGCCGGCCTCTTCCCCGGCCCGGCGGGAGCGGGCGGCCTGGAGCCGGACGAAGCGGTCGAAGACCCGTTCCCGGTCGGCGGACGGAATGCCGGGGCCGTCGTCGGTGACACGGACGACGGCGGTGTCGGGGTCCTCGGTGGTCACGGTGAGCTGGACGTGCGTGTCCGCGTGGCGGTCGGCGTTGTCGAGCAGGTTGCGGATCAGCCGGGTGAGCTGGTCGGGATCACCGAGGACCGAGGCATCCCGAGGGGCGAGGACCGTAACCGGGACGCGGGTGGGCGCCGCGTGCGCGACGGTCCGGGCCAGCGCCGGGAGGTCGACCGGCTCGCGGTGCCGCAGCAGGGTCCGGTCGTCGGCGCGGGCGAGCAACAGCAGTGCGTCGACCAGGCGTTGGAGCCGTGCGGTCTCGGTGACGGCGCGTTGGGCGAGCTCGGGCCAGGGAGCCTGGTCGGGGTGGGCGAGTCCGACCTCCAGCGAGGTGCGGACCGCGGTGAGCGGGGTGCGCAGTTCGTGGGAGGCGTCGGCGACGAAGCGGCGCTGGCGGGTCGCGGAGTCCTCCAGGCGGGCGAGCATGGTGTTCAGCGTGCGGGCGAGGCGTCCGATCTCGTCGTCGCCGTCGGGCTGTGGGATGCGACGGTGCAGATCGCTGCCGGTGATCTCGGCCGCCTCGGCGCGGATGCGCTCCACCGGGCGCAGGGCGCGGCCGATCAGTAGCCAGGACAGTCCCAGCGCGCCGAGCAGCACCAGCGGCAGGGCGAACAGCAGATGGCCCTGGATGTCGGTGGTGACGATGGACAGCACGCGGGTGGAGCCGCCCGCGTAGACCACGACGGGGGTGGATCCGGCGACGTAGCGCTGGGCCACGACCTGCTCCTCGCCGCGGTCCTGGGAGCCCTGGGCTGTGGGTCGGGGCGTGCTGCTGTCGGCGGGGAGGGTGTAACGGGCGGGCTGGCCGGTGACGTTGGCGGTGGCGGCGACCACATGGCCGGAGGCGTCGACGACCTGGGCCCAGATGCCGGGGTCGCCGGGGGCGGCAGGCAGCGGAGTGGGCCAGGTGGCGCCGGTGGCGGAGCGGGCGATGGACTCGGCGTAGGCGTTGAGGGTGGTGTCGACGTTGGCGCGGACCGAAATGACCAGGGTGATGGCCAGAACGGCGGCGCCCAGGGCGATGGCGGCGGTGACGACGAGGGTCGCCAGCAACGTGAGCCGCAGGCGCAGCGAGCGGCCGCGCAGTACCGGGCTAGGGGCGGTGCGGGTCAATGCGGTATCCCGATCCCCGGACCGTCTCCACGGTGCGGCTCTGGAAGGGTGCGTCTATCTTGCGGCGCAGGTGGTGGATGCGGACCTCGACGACGGCGGGATCGGCCTGCGAGGCGGCGTCCCAACAGTGCTCCAGCAGTTCGGTCTTGGGCACGGCGCGGCCGTCCGCACGCAGCAGGTACTCCAGCACCTTCGTCTCTCCGGCGGTCAGGCTGATGGGCGTGCCCGCGCGGTGCACGGCGCGGGTGGCCGGGTCCAGGGTCAGGTCGCCGGCCTGCAGCAGGGCCGGCCGCGGCGGCGCCCCGCGTCGCAGCAGGGAGCGCAGGTGGGCCAGCAGGACGGGGTAGGCGAAGGGCTTGGTGAGGTAGTCGTCGGCGCCCAGGTCGAGCCCTTCGGCCTGGTCGAGGTCGGCGTCCATGGCCGAGAGCATGAGGATCGGGGTCCAGTTCCCGGCGCTGCGCAGCCGGGAACAGATCTGGAAGCCGTCCAGGCCGGGGAGCATGACGTCCAGGATGATCGCGTCGAAGTCGTGCTCGGTGGCCTGCCACAGGCCTTCGGTGCCGTCGCCGGCGAGTTGGACGGCGTAGCCCTCGGCCTGCAGTCCCCAGGTCAGGGACGCGCCGAGGGCCTCGTCGTCCTCGATCACGAGGATGCGCATGGCTCAAGCATGCACGGACGGGTGCGGGGCCGGGGGGTTCAGCGCGCCGTCGGCCCCGTCCCGGTCGTCGTCGAGTGTGCTGCCCGGTGTGCTGCCCGCTGTCCCGCCCGCTGTGCCGGGCCTGATCCGCAGCACCCGGGCGGCCCAGGGGGGCAGGTACCAGTTGGCCCGGCCGAACAGGACCACCAGCGCGGGGGTGAGCAGGGTGCGCACGACCAGGGCGTCGATCAGCACGCCCGCGGCCATGCCGGTGGCCATCATCTTGATGGTCACGTCGGGGGCGGAGGACAGCGACACCAGGGCCAGGAACAGCACCAGGGCTGCACTGGTGACGAGGCGTCCGGTGCGGGAGACCCCTTCGACCACGGCCTCGCGGGTGTCGCCGGTCCGGTCGTGGGCCTCGCGGACGCGGGCCAGGATGAACACCTCGTAGTCCATGGAGACCCCGAAGAGGAACCCGAAGAGCAGCATCGGCACGAAGGGGCTGATCGATCCGGTGGCCGGGATGCCCCACAGAGCGGTGGAGCCGTAGCCGAGCTGCCAGATGAGCACCAGCGCGCCGTAGGCGGCGCCGACGGACAGCAGGTTCAGGGCGACGGCCTTGGCGGGCAGTACCAGCGAGCGCATGCCGCGAGCCAGGAGCAGGAAGGTCAGCAGGGCGACCACGCCGAGCAGGACCGGGAACCAGCTGGACAGGATGTGGGTGACGTCGGCCCCCTGGACCTGGTTGCCGCCGATCAGGGCGTTGTGCGGGGCGGCGGCGCGCAGGTCGGCCAGGGCGGTTCCGGCATGCGCGGTGCCCATCTCGGTCCTGGGCAGCGCCATGATCACCGAGCTGCCGGCATGGTGCCAGGCCGGGGTGTCGGCCACCAGGACGCCGTGCATCTCGGGCAGGGCGCGCAGGGTCGCGGCGGTGGCGGTCGGGTCGGTTCCGGTCGGCAGTTCGACCGGGACGGAGGTCAGCACGCCGGTGGGGAAGCCGTCGTGCTGCAGGGCGATCAGGCCCTGCTGAGCCGGGCCGCCGGCGGCCAGCGAGGTGGAGGCGGGGGCGGCGACGTTGATGGTCAGCCCGAAGGCGCAGAGGGTGCCCAGGATCGCGGCGCCCAGCAGGGCCGCGGCCTTGGGGCGGGCGACGATGGTGCGCGCGGTGCGGGTCCACATGGTCCCCGCGCCGGTGCCCCTGCGGCGGCGCAGCCGGATCCGGTCCAGCCGCGGTCCGGCCGCCGAGAGCAGCAGCGGGATGGTGGTCAGCGCGACCAGAGCGGCGATGGAGGGGATGAACAGTCCGGACAGGCCCACGCCCTGGATGAACGAGACCGGGACCACGATCAGGGCGAACAGTCCCAGCGAGGCGATCAGGGCGCTGAACGCCACCGAGTGCCCGGCACGGCGCACCGACCGCAGCACGGCCTGCCGGTTGTCCGCGCCCTTGTCGCGTTCCTCGCGCCAGCGGTTGACCAGCAGCAGCGAGTAGTCGATGGACAGGCCCAGTCCCAGCAGGGCGACGATGAACTGGACCGAGGGGTTGATGGCGATGCTGGTGGCGTAGGTGAGACCCCAGATCGCCAGCTGCATGGTCAGCACCGACACGATGGCCGACAGCAGCGGCAGCAGCGCCAGCGCGGAGCCGAACACCCAGGCCAGGACCAGCAGGGCGAGCAGGCCGCCGATGAGCATCTCGGTCAGGACGCTGGAACCGCCGCCGGTGCCTCCGGAGCTCAGCTGTTCGATACCGGTCTGGTGCACCACGGCGCCGGGAACGTCGTGGGCGACGGCCGCGCCCATGGCGTCCAGCACCTGCGGGGCGACCGGGTCGCCCATCTTCGGCGGGTAGACCATGACCAGGGTGGAGCTGCCGCCGGTACCCACCAGGGCGCGGTCGCCCGCGCTGGCGTAGGACAGGTCGTGGACCCCGGGGACGCCGGCGGCCACCCTGTCGGCGGCGGCGAGGCCGGCCTTCACCGACGGACTGTCGGCGGTGGCGCCGTTCGGCAGGTCCACCACCAGCACGCTGGGGTTGGCGCCGACTCCGCCGTACTCCTTCTGCAGCGCGGCGTTGGCGTGGTAGCCGGCCGAGTTCACGGTCGTGCCGGTCTTGAGGCGGTCGGCCACATGCGGTGCCATCAGCACGCCGACCACCGTGACGGCGACCCAGGCCAGGGCCACCCACAGACGGTGCCGCAGGACGAACGCGGCGAAGCGTTCCACGAGAAATCCACCTCCGGGAGCGGGCCGGTCCCAGGCGCAGACCGGCGATGCTCCCGAAGGTAGGAGGACCCACCTTTCGATCTCCTTAACCGAGCCCGCTCGCGCCACGGCGGCATTTCGGGCAGGTTGGAGGCAGATGACGCGGGGGTTTCCCAGGCCTTGACACCCCGGAAGGCCCGGTGCTCTCATTTGCCATAGCAAACACCTACCGGCGAGTCACTTAAGATCGCCGCAGTTCATCCCATCTGCTATAGCAAATTCACTATTCCGAATGAGGTCATCATGAGCCGCCATCCTTCTCCTGCGTCGGTCCGACTGGCCATCGCGGTCCTTGCGGTCGGTTCCGTGCTGGCCGCCTGCTCGTCCACCGGTACCACCGCGTCCCAGCCGGCCGCGGGGTCCGCCACCCCCGCCGCGCCGGCCGCCGTCGCCGACCTGGTGACCAGGTCCCACGCCGAGTCCGGGCTGATCATCTACGGCAACACGCCCAGCGCCGCGTTCAAGCCGGTGCTCGACGCCTTCACCAAGGCCTATCCCTGGATCAAGCCGCAGTACTCGCAGCTGTCGGACAATCAGGTGTTCACCAAGTTCCAGTCCGAGCACGCCCAGAGCGCCCGCACCGCCGACCTGCTGATCTCCGACTCCGTCCCGCAGGCGCTGCAGGCCGAGCAGAACGGCCTGCTCGCGAACGTCACCCCGCAGGGCCTGGAGAACTTCCCCGCCTACACCGACCAGGGCCATGGCGTGTACGTGCTGTCTCCCGACCCGGTCCTGGTCACCTGGAACGCGAAGCTGCTGACCGGATCCGGGATCCCCACCGGCTACGCGGACCTGGCCGCCCATGTGAAGAGCGACCCGGCCAAGTACCCCCTGGTCAGCTACTCGCCGAACAACCCGCTCGGGTACGAGGCCGTCTACGGCCTGGTCCACCTCCTCGGCGCGAACACCGTGTACGGCGAGCTGGACACCCTCGGCCCGCACACCAGGACCCTGGACGAGGGCCTGGACGGGCTGCAGTACATGGTCCAGGGCGGCGCCTCGGTCGGCTGGCTGTCCAGCGGCCTGGCCCAGAGCGTCATCCCGCAGTACAAGGGCCTGGCCGGCTACGGCTACATGAAGGACGCCACCCCGCTGGTGCCGCGTCTGATCACGCAGACCGCCGGAGCCGCCTCCCCGGCCTCGGCCCAGCTGTTCCTGGACTACGTCTACAGCGCCCCCGGCCAGCAGGTCCTGTGCGCGGTGGGCCTGGAGGCCTCGATGAACAACTTCAAGTCCGCCACCGGCTGCACCGCCGACCTGACCGACCTGGCCACCCACGTCCCGGCCGCCGCCACCTACCTCGTCCCGGTCTCCCAGGACGTGGTCGACCAGCAGAAGGCGATCACCGACCGCTGGAACAAGGCCCTCGGTCACTGAGCACCCCAATGACCTCCTTCGCTCCCGCCGCCGCCCCGGCCGCCCCGCGCGACCGGCGCCGCCGCCTGCCCACCGGTCCCGGCCAGTACCTCGTCTGGGCCGCAGTGGCCGTGCTGACCCTGGCACCGCTCGTCCCGCTGGTCATCACCTCGCTGCGCTCCAAGCCCTACTACCTGCCCGGAGGCGTGTTCAGCGTCGACGCCTACAGGCAGCTGTTCACCGACCCGGCGTTCCGTCAGGCCGCCCTGAACACCGCCGTGTTCGCACTGACGGCCACCGCGCTGGCCCTGATCCTCGGCGCCGCCTTCGCCGTCCTGGTGGCCCGCACCGACCTCCCCGGACGCCGCTGGCTCGGAGCGGCCCTGCTCGCCCCGCTGCTGATCCCCCCGCTCGGACTGATCGTCGGCTGGGAGTCGCTGTACGGACCGGCCGGCTACCTCACTCAGCTGTGGTCCAAGAACCTGCACCTGCCCGCCTGGAACCTCACCTCACTGCCCGGCATGTCCGTCCTGGGCGCCGTGGTCACCCTCCCCATCGCCTACCTGACCTGCAAAGCCGTACTGGAGAGCGGCGACGGCGGCCTGGAGGACGCGGTCCGCGCCTCGGGCGGGGGCACCGTCCGTGTGCTGCGCACCGTCACCTTGCCGATGCTGCGCACCGCCCTCCTCGACAGCGGCATGCTGATCTTCACGCTGTGCCTGGAAGTGCTGGGCATCCCGCTGTTCCTGGGCCGCCCCGCGCACATCGGCTTCATCGCCAGCTACCTCTACGACACCTGGAACAACAGCACCGTCCCGGACCCGCCGGTCGTCTCCGCCGGAGCGATCCTGCTGCTGCTGGTCGCCTCCACCCTGCTGGTGCTGCGCGGGCGACTGCTGCGCCACTCCGCCCGTTACACCGCCGGCACCCGTGCCACCGCTCCCGCCCGCCCCCTGGAACTGGGCCGCTGGCGCCTGCCGGCCGCCACCGCCACGACCGGCTTCGTGGCCCTGACCTCCGTGGTGCCGCTCCTTGGCCTCGCACTGATGTCCTCGGTCACCGACCTCACCACCCTGGTCGCGCCCTGGCGGCTGTGGACCGCCGCGAACTGGCAGCAGCTCTGGGACGACCCCACCCTGCACCGCGCCGTCACCGACAGTCTCATGGTCGGCGTCATCGGCAGCGCCGCCACCGTCGCCCTGGTCGCCCTGGCCACCGTCATCGCCCACCACTCCGGCTTCCGGCTGCGCCGCACCCTGCCCGCCCTGCTGGTCTACCCCCGGGCCACCCCCGGCATCGTCTTCGGCGTCGGCTTCTTCTGGCTGTTCCTGATCGTCGACTGGCCCGGGGCCGTGCTCCGCACCAGCCTGTGGGGCGAACTCCTCGCCCTGTGCGTCCGCAACATGACCCTCGCCTACATCGTCCTGGCCCCCGCCCTGGCCCGGATCAGCCCCGAACTGTCCAGGGCCGCCGCAGCCTCCGGCGCGAACTGGTGGACCACCACCCGCCGCATCACCCTGCCGCTGCTGCGCCCGGCCCTGCTCAGCGCCCTGGTGCTGATGTTCGTGACCCTGGTCAGCGACTACGACCCGGTGGTGTTCCTGACCAAGCCCGGCACCGAACTGCTGGGCACCACCATGCTGCAGACCTGGTCCAAGGGACTGCCGGGACCGGTCGCAGCGATGGCCCTCGTCCAAGTCCTCCTCGTCGCCCTCGCCCTCGCGGCGGGCCTGGGGTGGACCCTGCGCAAGAAGGCTCGCCATGCCTGAGATCTCTGTACACCGGCTCACCCGCACGATCGGGACCGCCCGCGTCCTGGACGACGTCGGATTCACCGTCTCCGACGGTCAGTTCGTCACCCTGCTGGGCCCCAGCGGCTGCGGCAAGACCACCACCCTGATGTCGATCGCTGGCTTCCAGACCCCCGACGCCGGGACCATCACCCACGGCGACCGCACGTTCTTCGACGCGAAGACGCGCCGCAACATCCCGGCCGAGCAACGGGAGTTGGGGGTGGTCTTCCAGTCCTACGCGCTGTGGCCGCACCTGACGGTGGCTCAGAACGTCGGCTTCGCGCTCAGGATCCGCCGCACCCCGCGCCAGGAGATCAGGCAACGGGTGGGCGAGGTCCTGGAGTTGGTCGAGCTCGGACACCGGTCGGACGCCCGTCCCCATGAGCTCTCCGGCGGACAGCAGCAGCGCGTCGCCCTGGCCAGGGCCCTCGCCCACGGCCCCAGCGCGCTGCTGCTGGACGAGCCGTTCTCCAACCTGGACGCCAAGCTGCGCGAACGCGCCCGCGACTGGCTCCGGGAGTTGCAGCGCGACCTCGGCATCAGCACCGTCTTCGTCACCCACGACCAGACCGAGGCCCTGGCCATGAGCGACCGGATCCTGGTGATGAACCAGGGCCGCATCGTGCGGGCCGGCACACCCGAGGAGGTCTACCACCACCCCGGCAGCCGTTTCGTGGCCGAATTCCTGGGCCGCTGCAATTTCCTGACCGGCACCGCCCGCACCGTCGGCGACGGCGCCTACCGCCTGGACGTCCCCGGGCTGCCGGGCGGCGTTCCCTTCCGGGCGGAGTCCGCACCGCCGCCCGGGGGCATGACCGTGGCCGTGCGTCCCGAAGCCCTCGTCCTGACCGACCCGCAGCCGGGCGCCGCCGACTCGGGATGGCCCGCGCGGGTCGTCCACACGACCTTCCTCGGCGACCACTACCTGCACACGCTCCAGGCGGGTCCACAGCTCCTCCAGGCCCTCAGCACCCGACCCTTGGCCGGCTCGACGGTCCGGGTCGGCCTGGCCGAGGGGGCCGCCAGTCCGGTGGCCGACGACCCGGTACCCGCCGACACCGCGTCCACCGCCGAACAGCCCGCATCAATCGCCGCCCAGCACGCTGTTTGACAGTGTGCTGTAGCAGATATCAAATGGTGCCATGACGCTTCCCGAACTCAGTTCACAGTCCCTGGCCGACCAGGCGTACCGGGCGCTTCGGGCGGCCATCGTCAAGGGAGACCTGCCCTGGGGCGAGAAGATCACCGAGCGCGGGCTCGCCGCCAGCCTGGGCGTGAGCGCCACCCCGGTCCGCGAGGCCCTGCGCCGTCTGGAACAGGAACAGCTGGTCGAGCGCACCGGCCTGCGCTCGCTGCGCGTGGCCACCGTATCGCCCGAGGAGCGCACCGAGAGCGCGGCCATCGAAGCCGCCCTGGAGGGCGTCGCCGCCGGGTTCGCCGCACGCAAGGCCACGACCGAGCAGCTCGACCGGATGGCGCAGCTGCTCGACGCCGCCGACGCCGCCGCCGACGCCCTGCGCGCGAACCGCGACGCCGGCCGGGACCTGGGCCCCGGCGCGGTCGAGCAGATCTTCAACGCGGTCCGCGACTTCCACACGGCAGTGGAGGCCACGGCCGCCAATGCGCAACTGCTGCGCACCCTGGAGCAGGTCCGCGCGTTCAGCCGCTCCGAGCGGCTGCGGATCGCCTCCGCCCAGCTCAGCGCAGGCAGCACCCCCGGCCAGGTCCAGCGCTACGGCCAGCACCGGCAGATCCTGAACGCGCTGCGCGAGCGCGACGCCGGTCTCGCCGAAGGGCTCGCCCGTGCCCACGCGGCCTCCGCCGCTGGCGACCTCGCCGGCTGGGACGCCTAGAAGTCACCCGCACCGGACAGTGAGTGATCCACTCGCCACCACGTTGCTATAGCAAATTTACTGAATGGAAGAGACCCTTGGAGATCAGGATCCTGGCCCCCACCGGCGCCCTGGGCGCGGGCTTCCGCCGCGAGTCCCTGGAGCGTGGAGTGGCCATGCTCCCGCACGTGATCGCCTGCGACGCCGGCTCCACCGACAGCGGCCCCTACCACCTGGGCAGCGGTGTACCCAAGCTGTCCCGCGAAGCCGTGACCCGCGACCTCCGCCTGCTCCTCAAGGCCCGCGACACCCTGGGTGTGCCGCTGATCATCGGCTCCTGCGGCACCAGCGGCCGCGACGCCGGCGTCGACCTGGTCGCCGGGATCGCCCGTGACATCGCGGCGCAGGAGGGCCTGTCGTTCAGGCTCGCCCTCATCTACGCCGACCAGGACCCCGCCTACCTCACCAAGCGCTACGAGCAGGGCCGCATCCGTCCGCTGGACCCGGCGCCCCCGATCGACCGCGACACTCTGACCGACAGTCACGTCGTGGGCATGATGGGCGTCGAACCCATCCAGCAGGCCCTGCGCGAAGGCGCCGAGGTGGTCCTGGCCGGCCGTGCCAGCGACACCGCCCTGTTCGCCGCACTGCCGCACGTCATGGGCGCCGACCCGGGACTGACCTGGCACGCGGCCAAGACCATCGAGTGCGGGGCCGCGTGCGCGATCCCGCCCAGCGCCGACGGTCTCTTCGTCCACCTGCGCGAGGACTGCTTCGACGTCGAGCCCCTGGACCCCGCCGCCCGGCTGACCCCGCTCTCGGTGGCCGCCCACACCCTGTACGAGAACGCCAACCCCTATCTGATCACCGAACCCTCCGGCATCCTGGACACCACCGACGCCAGCTACACCGCCCTGGACGAACGACGGGTACGGGTCGCCGGAGCCCGTTACCGTCCCAGCGACACCTACACGATCAAACTCGAGGGCTCCCGGCTCGTCGGGTACCAGACCATCGCGGTCGGCGGGATCCGCGACCGCGTCGTCATCGAACAGCTCCCTACGCTCCTGCCCATGGCCCAGAGGTACTTCCGCGCCAAGATCAGCGACATCTTCGACGGCCGGGTCGACCCCGACGACATCGACATCGACTACCGCCTCTACGGGCAGCACGCCGTCCTCGGCCCGCTGGACCCGGCCCGCGACCGGACCGCCCACGAACTCGGCGTCCTGATCACGATCACCGCCCCCACCCAGGCCCTCGCCCGCGCGGTGGCGACCTTCGTCGCCCACTCCAGCTCGCACCTGCCGATACCCCAGTACGAAGGGCTGGCCAGCACCGTCGCCTTCCCCTTCTCGCCCCCCGAGACCGACCGCGGCCCGGTCTACCGGTTCACCCTCAACCACGTGGTCGTACCCAGCACCCCCTACGAGATGTTCCGGACCGTCCACCACGAGGTGATGCCGTGACCACCCTGCTCGACCTGTGCTCCCTGATCCGCTCCAAGAACGCCGGGCCCTTCGTCCTGACCTTCGACTTCATGTGCCGCGACGAGCACAGCTACCGGACCCTGCGGGACTCCGGACTGCTCACCCCGCAGCTCTTCGCCGACCTCTACGGAGCCGACCCCGACCGGGTCCTGGTGGTCCATCACGACCGCGCCCAGGCCGTCAAGGTCTCCCTGCCGCGCCCCGTGCGCCAGGGCGACATCCACGACTCCGACAGCTACGGCGGCCAGCAGTACGCCCCCCTGGTCGACCGCGAAGTCCCGGTCGCCCCGCTCTCGATGTATACAATGCTTACATCACCGTACGAGGAGAATGCAGACCGTGTCGACTCCGGAGAAGTCCCGCTACCACCACGGTGATCTGCGTGCAGCCCTGTTGGGCGCCGCCATGGACCTGCTGGAGGAGGACGGCGGCAGCCTGTCGCTGCGCGCGGTGGCCCGCCGGGCCGGGGTCTCACCGGCCGCGCCGTACCGGCACTTCGCGGACAAGGAGGCGCTGGAGTCCGAACTCGCGGCGGCCGGCTTCGCCGACCTCAGGCAGCGCCTGCTGGGCGCCGCGGACGCGCTGCCGGCCACCCCGGAGGAGTTCGCGCTGCTCGCCGTCGGCTACGTCCGGTTCGCCCTGGACCGGCCGGTGCTGTTCCGGCTGATGTTCGGCGACCCCTGCTCCGACACCGAGGACGCCCGGACCGTCGCCGCGGCGGAGCTCCGCGCCTATGTGCTGGCCTGTGTGAACGAGGCGTTCCCGGGAGCCGACGCCGAGGCCCTGGCCACAGCGGGCTGGTCGCTGGTCCACGGCCTGGCGTTCCTGCACCTGGACGGCAAGCTCCCGTCGGCTGACCCGGAGGGGGTCGACGCCCGCGTGGTCGCGGCGGTCACCGCGATCCTCACCCTGCGACCGAAGACCTGACGGTGAGTCATCCGCCGTGCGCAGCACCCGCTCAGGCGACATGGACCGGTGCCTGGGACGGCGTCCAGCGCAGATGGAGGGCCTGCTGCGGGTCCTGGGTGTCGTCGCGCAGCAGTGCCAGGCGGGGGCGGACCGCATCGGTGCGGGCGGTCGGCGGTCTGCGCCGTCCGGCCTCGTAGGGCAGCGGCCAGGTCGCTGCGGCACCCCGGTAGTCCAGCTCGGCCGCCGCGTGCAGGGTCCACTGCGGGTCGTAGAGGTGGGTGCGGCCCAGTGCGCACAGGTCGGCGCGACCGGCCAGCAGGATCGAGTTGACGTCGTCGTAGGACGCGATCGCCCCCACCGCGATGACGGCCGTGCCGGTGGCCGCGGCGACCTCGTGCCGGATGCGGTCGGCGAACGGCGTCTGGTAGGAGCGGCCGAACGCGGGCCGCTCGTGCCGGGCGACCTGGCCCGAGGAGACGTCGATCCCGTCCGCGCCGTGCGCGATGAAGGCGCGGGCGATCTCGACGGCGTCGTGCTCGGTGTTGCCGTCCGGCGCCCAGTCGGTGGCGGAGATGCGCACGATCACCGGCCGGTCGGCCGGCCAGACCGCGCGCACCGCGTCGAAGACCTCCAGCGGGAAGCGCAGCCGGTTCTCCAACGAGCCGCCGTATGCGTCGGTGCGGTGGTTCGCGAGCGGCGAGAGGAACGAGGAGAGCAGGTAGCCGTGCGCGCAGTGCAGTTCCAGCAGGTCGAATCCGGCCTGCGCGCCCCGGCGGGCCGCAGCGACGAAGTCGGCGACGACCTGGTCCAGGTCCGCGCGGGTGGCCTCCCGAGGCGTCTGCGTCCCCGGCCCGTACGGCACCGCCGAGGGGCCCACCAGGGGCCAGTTGCCCTCCGCCAGCGGCTCGTCCATGCCCTCCCACATCAGCCGGGTCGAGCCCTTGCGGCCGGAGTGGCCGAGCTGGAGCCCGATCCGCGCGGTGCTGCGGTCGTGGACGAAGGAGACGATCCTGCTCCAGGCCTCGCCCTGGGCGTCGGTCCACAGCCCGGTGCAGCCCGGGGTGATCCGCGCCTGCGGCGATACGCACACCATCTCGGTCATCACCAGCCCGGCCCCACCCATCGCCTTGGAACCGAGATGGACGAGATGGAAATCGCCGGGCAGGCCGTCGACGGCGCTGTACATGTCCATGGGGGAGACGACGACCCGGTTCTTCAACTCCAGCGCCCCGAGCCGGAACGGCTGGAACATCGCCGGCGCCACGCTCTCCAGGCCCTGCTCGGCGGCGAACGCGGCGTCCACCCGGTCGGCGAACTCACGGTCCCGGGTGCGCAGGTTGGCGTAGGTGATCCGGCGCGAGCGCGTGAGCAGATTGAAGCAGAACCGCGTCGGCTCCTGGCCGACGTACATGCCGATGTTCTCGAACCACTCCAGCGAGGCCTGGGCCGCACGCTGGGTGGACTCCACGACCGGCCGCCGCTCGGTCTCGTACGCGCTCAACGCGGCGTCGATCCCTGCGTGTTCGTGCAGGCAGGCCGCGAGGGCGAGGGCGTCCTCCATGGCCAGTTTGGTGCCCGAGCCGATGGAGAAGTGCGCGGTGTGCGCCGCGTCGCCGAGCAGCACCAGATTGCCGTCGTGCCAGCGTTCGTTGCGCACGGTGGTGAAGTCGAGCCACTTGGAGTTGTTGGCGTACAGCTCGTGCCCGGCCAGTTCCTCGGCGAACAGCTCGCGCAGCCGGGAGACCGCGTACTCGTCCGAGACGCCCGGCGGCAGCTGCGCCTCGGCCGTGGCGTCGAATCCCGCGGCGCGCCAGACGTCCTCGTGCATCTCGACGATGAACGTCGAGCCCTGCTCCGAGTACGGGTAGCCGTGCACCTGCATGGTTCCCCACGGCGTCTGCTTGACGAAGAACTGGAACGCCTCGAAGACCCGGTCCGTGCCGAGCCACATGTACTTGTTGCGCCGCCGGTCCAGTGTCGGACGGAACACCTCGGCGTGTGCCGCCCGGGCCCGGGAGTTGACACCGTCGGCCGCCACCACGAGGTCGTGCGAGGCGCGCAGCTCCTCGAGATCCGGCGCGGGCGTCGAGAAGTTCAGGGTGACCCCACGTGTACGACAGCGCGCCTGGAGCAGGTGCAGCAGGTCCTTGCGGCCCAGGGCGGCGAAGCCCTGCCCGCCCACCGTGTGGCGCTCACCCCGGTAGTGGATGTCGATGTCGGTCCACCGGGCGAAGCGTTGGGCCATGGCCTCGGCGAACGCGGTGTCGGCGTTCTCGATGCCGCCGAGGGTCTCGTCGGAGAAGACCACGCCAAAGCCGAAGGTGTCGTCAGGAGCGTTGCGCTCCCACACGGTGATCTCATGGGCCGGGTCGAGCTGTTTCATCAGTGAGGCGAGGTAGAGGCCGCCGGGGCCTCCGCCGATGATCGCGATCTTCACGGTGGTTCCTCTCAGTGCTCGGCGGCTCAGTGCCCGGCGGCAGCCGCGCCGGCCTGCTCGTCCTCGACGATCCTGCGGAGCGCGAAACGCTGCAGCTTCCCGCTCGCGTTGCGCGGCAGGCTCGCGCAGAATCTGAGGTCGCGCGGGTACTTGTAGGGCGCCAGCACCTGCTTGACGTGGTCCTGGATCTCCCGCGCCTTGGCCGCGCCGCCCTCGACTCCCGGGCGCAGCACGACGAAGGCGCACACCACCGAGCCGCGCTCGGCGTCGGGACGCGGAACGACGGCGCATTCCAGGACGTCGGGGTGGGTCTCGATGGCCGCCTCGACCTCGGGGCCGCCGATGTTGTACCCGGAGGAGACGATCATGTCGTCGCTGCGGGCGAGGTAGTGGAAGTAGCCGTCCTCGTCCCGCCGGAAGACGTCGCCGGTGACGTTCCAGCCGTTGACGACGTAGTCCTTCTGGCGCTCGTCGTCGAGGTAGCGGCAGCCGACCGGGCCGATCACCCCGAGGCGCCCGGGTTCGCCGGGACCGAGCTCCTCGCCGTCGGGGCCGAGGATGGCGGCCCGGTAGCCGGGCAGCGGCTTTCCGGTCGCGCCGGGCCGGATCTCGTCCCCGGCGGCGGAGATGAAGATGTGCAGCAGCTCCGTGGCGCCGATGCCGTCGATGACCGGCAGGCCCAGCTCGTCGCGCAGCCGGCGCCAGACGGACTCGGTGATGTGCTCGCCCGCGGAGACGGCGGTCCGCAGCCCGGCCAGCGCGCGCTCGCTGCCGGCGCGCACGATCGCGCGGTACGCGGTCGGGGCTGTGGCCAGCACCGTCACGCCTTCGCGCGCGACGGTCCGGGCGAGCTGATCCGGGGTGGCGCTCTCGGTGAGCAGCGCGCAGGCGCCGGCCCGCAGCGGGAAGACGACAAGCATGCCGAGGCCGAAGGTGAAGGCCAGCGGCGCGGAACAGGCGACCACGTCGTCGGGCCGCAGCGCGAGCGTGTGGCGGCCGAAGGTGTTGTCGATCGACAGCAGGTCGCGGTGGAAGTGCATGGTGATCTTGGGGACCCCGGTGCTGCCGGACGTCGGCCCGAGCAGGGCCACGTCGTCGGCGGCGGTCGGGACGTCGGCGAACACACCGGACTTGGCGGCGGCGCGGGCGACGAGGTCCGCGGGCCCGGTGCCGCCGAACTCCACGACGTGCAGCGGGGGCAGCGTCGAGTCGCGAACGGCGTGCACGTCCTCGGCGAACCGGTGGTCGACGAGGGCGACCGAGGGCCGGGTGCGTTCGACGATCGGCGCGAGTTCTCGCGGGCGCAGGGCGGCCATGGTGGTCACCACGACGCCCCCCGCCTTCAGCACGCCGAGCCAGGCGGCGACGGTCCAGGGGTTGTTGGGCGAACGCAGCAGCACCCGCTGTCCGGGCACCAGGCCCAGATCCTCCGTCAGCACCTGCGCGACCTGGTTGGCGCGCAGGCGCAGCTGTCCGTAGGTCCACTGCTCCCCGGCCGGGGTGCGCAGCGCCGGGCGGTCGGCGCCGTGGAGTTCGATGGGAACGTCGATCAGTGCGGTGCCGGCGTTGAGCCGGTCCGGATAGTGCAGCTCCGGCGTGGTGAACTCAAGGGTGGGCCACAGATGCGCGGGCGGCAGATGGTCGCGGGTGAACGTGTCCACGTGTGCCGAGGGTGAGAGTGACATCGGGATGCGGGTCCTTCCGTGAACGCGTCGGAGCGGCCGGGCGTCAGGCGGGGCGGATCATGCCCTCCTGGGCGACGGTGGCCAGATGGCGCCGGTCCGGTGTGAAGAACCGCCCGACGCCCAGACCGCGCCCGGCCTCGGCACTGACGGCCTCCTGCGTGTAGAGCAGCCAGCCGTCGGTCTCCGCGGGCCGGTGGAACCACATGGAGTGGTCGAGGCTGGCGGTGACCAGGCCGGGGGTGGCCCACGGCAGGTCGAGCACCCGGAGCACGGGTTCGAGGATGGTGTAGTCGCAGACGTAGGCGAGCGCGGCGAGGTCGCGCTGCGCGTCGCTGAGCCCGGCGACCGGGCGCAGCGGGTCGAAGGGTTTGACCCACACCGCCTGCTGCGGCGCCTTCTGGCCCTTCTCGCCCTCCACCGCGAGGTAGACCGGGCCGGGCACATGCCGCATGTCGAAGCCGCGGCCGCCCGACCAGTAGGCCTTCGACAGCGCCGTCATCGAGCCGCCCTCGCGTTTCGCGAGGTACCCGGCGGAGCTGGGCAGGTCCTCGGGTCCGGGCACCACCTCGGTGAGTTCGGCGGCGAAACTCGCTCCGGCCTCGCCCGCGGCGAAGTTGGCCATGCAGACGTAGAGCGCCTTGCTGTTCTGGAATCCGCGGACCTGCCGGGTGCTGTAGCCGCGGCCGTCGCGCAGTACCTCGACCTCGTACCGGACCTCGGCCCCGATCTCGGCCGGGCGCAGGAAGTAACTGTGCATGGAATGCAGGGTCTTGGCGTCGTCGACCGAGCGCATTGCCGCTGCCGCGGCCTGGGCGACCAGATCTCCGCCGTAGGCCTTGGGCCACGGGCACGGCTGGGTCACCGCGGTGAACGCCTGGTCGAAGTGCTCGGGCGGTACGGGGGTGAGCGTGAGCGCCGCGGTGGCGATCTCGGAGGTCGGCGGCGTCGCGGCGGTCATCGGCTCAGCCAGTCGCGCAGTTCGGCGTCGTCGACGTCGGGGAGGTTGACCACGATGTTCTCGGGGGTGCGGGTGGTCATCCACACCAGCGGCCTGGTGCGCGAGAGGTTGCACTCGACATGCGGCATGAAGGGCGGCACGAAGACCCAGTCGCCCTCCTCCATGTCGGTGTAGTCCTCGAACTTCTCGCCGAAGTAGATGCGCGCCCGGCCGGAGAGCACATACCCGCCGGTCTCGGCCTCGCCGTGGTGGTGCGAGACGGAGCGGTAGCCGGGCTCGTTGCGCACCTTGCCGAACCAGAGCCGGCGGGCCGGGGTGTGCTGGATGCTCACGCCCGACACGCGCACCGCGCCGCCCGAGTCCGCGGTGTCCCCGTGCTCGGACCCGACCCGGGTGACCACCGGAGCGACCAGGCCGTTCGGCAGCCGGTACATCGAGTTGTCACCCTCCAGGCGGTACTTGCTGAGATCAGGCTCCATCGGAGACCGCTCCGTTCGTGAGGCTGCACTGTATCTCGTATTTTTCATCACCGTCGGATAAAGTCAATACCAGGCGCCGGAGGATCCAGCGCACACTCGACCGGACGGAGGCCCCATGCCGCCCCTCGCCGTGAACCCGCCCACCCTCCCGGCCCCCAGCGGCTACTCCCACGGGACGCTGGCCGGCAACACCCTCTACCTGGGCGGGCAGACCGCCCTCGACGCCGGGATGCGGATCGTGCCCGGCGGCATCGTCGAGCAGTTCCGGCAGGCCTTCGGCAATGTGCTCGCCACCCTGCGCGAGGCCGGCGGCGAGCCGCAGGACCTGGTCAGCGTCACGATCTACCTCACCGACATCCCCGACTACCAGGCCCACGGCAAGGAGATCGGCCGGGTCTGGCGGGAGCTGGCCGGGACGGTCTACCCGGCGATGGCGGGCATCGGCTGCACCGCGCTGTGGCAGCCGGAGGCGATGATCGAGATCCTCGGCGTGGCGGTGATCCCCGAGCACCGGCTGCGCGCTCCGAGCACGGAGCAGAGTATCGCGTCAGTCTGACGCCCGTCCGAAAAACCACCCGAACGGCGCAGTCCTGCCTGCCCAAGGAGCCGACCGTGAAGTTTGCCACCCTCCGTGTCCCCACCGCCGACGGCGAGCCGGCGACCCGGGCGGTCCGACTCGACGGGGACCGGTTCGTCGACCTCGGCGACGCCGACCTCGGCGCGTTCCTCGCCCGTCCCGACTGGCGCACCCGCGCCGAGGCGGTCCGGGCGGGCACCGACCCGGCGACACCGTCCTACCCGGCGGCCGGGGCCGAGTTCGCGCCGCTGGTGCCCCGCCCGTCGAAGATCGTCTGCGTCGGGCTCAACTACCGCAGCCATATCCTGGAGATGGGCCGCGAGCTGCCTCAGTACCCGACGCTCTTCGCGAAGTTCGCCGACAGCCTGGCCGGCGCCGAGGACGAGATCGTCAAGCCGGAGGAGAGCCACGCGTTCGACTGGGAGGCCGAACTCGCCCTGGTCATCGGAAAACCCGTCAGAAGGGCCGTCGGTACCCAGGCCGAGCAGGCCATCGCGGGCTTCACCGTGCTCAACGACGTCACCGCCCGGGACTGGCAGTACCGCACCGGACAGTGGCTCCAGGGAAAGGCCTGGGACTCCTGCACCCCGGTGGGCCCTTGGCTGGTCACCCCGGACGAACTGCCCGGCGGGGTCCGTCCCGCCCTCGGCATCCGGCTGGAGGTGGACGGCGAGGTCATGCAGGACGACTCCACGGCCGACCTGCTGTTCGACCCGGTCGCCCTGGTCGAGTACGTCTCCACGGTCGTGCGGCTCAACCCCGGCGACATCATCGCCACCGGCACTCCGGGCGGCGTCGGCCACGCCCGCACACCCCCGCGGCACCTGGTCGGCGGATCGACCGTCGAGGCGCGGATCGAGGGGATCGGCCGGCTGCGCAATCGCATCACCCAGGCGCACCTCAAGCGCCCGACCAGCGCCCATTAGGGTGGGAGCCATGACCACGGGGCCGACGACGCGAACCGAACCGACCCCGCCCGCCACAGCAGGGCGCGACACCCGGCCCGGCCCGCTGATCCTCACGGTCTTCGGCCTGTACGCGCGCAGCGAGGACAACTGGATGTCGGTGGCCTCCCTGGTCCGGCTCATGGCCGACCTCGGCCTGGACGAGCCCGCCGTGCGCTCCTCGATCTCCCGCCTCAAGCGGCGCGGCGTGCTGTGCCCCGAGCGCCACGGCCGAGCGGCCGGCTACTCGCTGGAGAGTTCGGCCTTGGAGGTGCTCGCCGAGGGCGACACCCGCATCTTTGAACGGGTCCGGGCGAGCACCGCCGACGGCTGGCTCCTGGTCGTCTTCTCCGTGCCCGAGTCCGAGCGGGAGAAGCGTCACGAACTGCGTGCCAGTCTGACCCGGCTGGGGTTCGGCACCGCGGCGCCAGGAGTGTGGATCGCCCCCGGCAACCTGGCGGCCGAGACCCGACGCACCCTGGAACGCCGCGGTCTCTCCGGCTATGTGGACCTGTTCCACGGCGAGCACACGGGATTCGGTGAGCCCCGCTCCAAGGTGCGCGCCTGGTGGGACCTGGACGAACTCTCCGGGCTGTACGCGGACTTCCTCCGCAGGTACCGCCCCGTACTCGACCGGGTGACCGCGGACGGCACGACCCCGGCCGAGGCCTTCTCGACCTACATCCCGATGCTCACCCAGTGGCGCCGCCTGCCGTACCGCGATCCGGGGCTCCCGCTCCAGCTGCTGCCCCCGGGCTGGAGCGGTGAGACCGCGGGCCTGCTCTTCGACGACCTCAACCGCGCGCTCGGCGCACCGGCCCGCGAACACGCCACGGCAGTGATCCACAGCGGGGACTGAATACGGAGAATCCCGTATCGCCGGGCGGTGCCAGGGCTGATGGACTGGCAGGTACCGCACCGAGGAGGTGGTTGCCATGGCCACAGCCATGGACGAGGACAAGGTCATGGAGTTCCTGGGCCGCGTGGTGACGGACGCCGGAGCCGCGGTCGCCGGACTGTGCACCTCGCTCGGCGACCGGCTGGGCCTGTACGCGGCCATGGCCGGCGCCGGTCCGCTCACGTCCGCGCAGCTCGCGGAGAAGACCGGGCTCACCGAGCGGTACGTCAGGGAGTGGCTGGCCGCCCAGGTCGCGGGCGAGTACGTGGTCTACGACGCCGACCGGGACGGCTACCTGTTGCCGGACGAGCACGCCGCCGTGCTCGCGGACCCCAGCGCGCCCACATACGCCGCCGGGTTCCTCACCATGATGCAGGCGCTCTACGGCAGCGAGGACGCGCTGATGGAGGCCTTCCGCACCGGTGAGGGGGTGGGCTGGGAGGAGCACAGCGCCGCACTGTTCGCGGGCACCGCCAAGTTCTTCCGCCCCGGTTACACCGGCGCCCTGGTCTCCGAGTGGCTGCCCGCGATGAACGGGACGACCGCCAAGCTGGAGCGCGGGGGAGAGGTCGCCGACATCGGCTGCGGGTACGGCTACTCGACCATGCTGATGGCGCAGGCCTACCCCAAGTCGCACTTCCACGGCTTCGACTTCCACCAGCCCTCGATCGACGCCGCCAGGAAGATCGCCGAGGAACAGGGACTCTCCGACCGGGTCAGCTTCGACGTGGCCACCGCCCAGGACTTCCCCGGCGACGGCTACGACCTGGTCACCTTCTTCGACTGCCTGCACGACATGGGCGACCCGGGCCAGGCGCTGGCCCACGCCCAGCAGGCCCTGGCCGAGGACGGCAGCTGCATGATCGTCGAGCCCAACGTCTCGGCGGACGTGACGGAGAACATCAACCCCATCGGCCGCGCGGTGGTCTCCGCCTCGGTCGCCGTCTGCCTGCCCTCCGCGCTGGCCCAGCACGGACCGCAGACGCTGGGCAACCACGCCGGCGAGGCCGCCATGCGCGACCTGGCGGACGGCGCGGGCCTGCACCACTGGAAGCTCGCCGCCGAGAGCCCCGTCAACCGGGTCTACGCCGCCAGCCGGTAGAACACCGGTGGCACACTACAGCCCCGATTTGACCAGGCGCCCCGGGCGGAGCACGCTCCAAGGGTGACTCCGTCCGGGGAAGCCGGACTACGGCGCATCCTGGCCGTGATCGACCTCCTGCTTGATGCCGTCGACGAGGAGACGCTCCTCCCAGCCCTCCTCCCGATGCTGCTCCAGGCGGTCCCGGGGGACAGCCTGATCTGGTCGCTGCGCACCGCTGCCGGGCGTCAGCCGCTCAGCACCCCGACCGACCTCTTCGGTCCCGACGCCGTGCAGACCTTCTTCCGGCACGCACCGGCCGACCCGCTGTTCCGTCACTGCGACACCGCCGCCGTGGTTCCGCTGCGCCGCTCCGACCTGCAGACGCGCACCGAGTACCACCGGCTCGGCACCTATGCCGAGGTGCTGCGGCCGGTCGGCGCCGAGTACCAGCTCGCCATGGCCTGCCCGGCCGGGTACGCGCGCACCGGCCGGCGCAGCGTCTGCCTGGTCGTGAACCGCAGCGGCAGCGACTTCACCGAGGCCGACGTGGCCGCCTCGGAGCTGTTGCGGATCCGGCTGAGCCACGCGCTGGACCGGCTCGCCCCACGCGTGCCGACACCCGCCGGGGTCACCGCTCGTGAGTCCGCGGTCCTGGACCTGCTCGCCCGCGGCATGACGGACCAGCAGATCGCCCACTGCCTGGACGTCTCCGCCCGCACTGTGGACAAGCACCTGGAGCACGCCTACGCGAAACTCCAGGTCCACTGCCGCGTTGAGGCCGCGAACCTCTGGCTGGCGGCCTCCGCCCGACGCCCACGGGCCCGATAGCGGCGCCACGCGGCGTCGTCCGTCACACCTGGCCGTTGATCTTACTTTTGTATGGTGCACGACACAGGCGGCACATAGAGTCTGTGTCCAGAGGATTCGTGCCAGAACGTTCAGGGGGACAAGTGGGCGGGAGTGCCTTCGGGGAGCTTCTGCGCGACTGTCGGCTCACGGCCGGCTGGACGCAGGACGAACTGGCCGACAGGTCAGGGGTGTCGGCCCACTCGATCAGCGTGCTGGAGGCGGGGCGCCGACAGCCGCGGCTCTCGTCGGTGACCCGGCTCGCCGACGCCCTCGCGCTTGATCCACGCCGCTGCGAGCAGCTGCTCGCGGCGGCGCGTACCCGCTCCGCCCCGGCCCGCCCGGACAGCAGCCGCGACAAGGTGCGGCCGCGCCCGGACGCTCCCTGCCAACTGCCCTACGACACCAGGCTGTTCACCGGCCGAGCCCGGGAGCTCGACCAACTGCTGTCGCTGGCCAGGTCGGCGCCGGCGGGCAGCGCCTGCGGCATGGTGGTGATCTCGGCCATCGACGGCATGGGCGGAGTGGGCAAGTCCGCGCTGGCCATCCGGGCCGCGCACCGGGCGCGCCCCCAGTTCCCGGACGGGCAGCTCTTCGTGGACCTCCACGGCCACACCGTCGGCGTCGCCCCGGTCACCCCCGCCGACGCCCTGGACTGGCTGCTGCGCTCACTGGGCGTGTCACCCCAGCAGATCCCCGAGGAGCTGAGCACCCGCGCCGCCCTGTACCGGGAACGGCTCGCCGACACCCGCACGCTGATCATCCTCGACAACGCCGCCAGCAGCGCGCAGGTCCGCCCGCTGCTGCCGGGAACGTCCAGCTGCCTGGTCCTGATCACCAGCCGCAGGCGGCTGACCGGACTCGACGACGCCCAGAACCTGGCCGTCGACCTACTCCCCGGCCCGGACGCGGTGGCGCTGCTGCGCGAAGCCGCGGGCCCCGGCCGCGTCCCTGACGGCCATCCGGCCGCCGACGAGCTCGTCGAGCTCTGCGGCCGGCTGCCCCTCGCGATCCGCATCGCCGCCGCCCGGCTGCGCCACCACCGCAGCCTGCACCTGGAGAGCCTGGTGGAGCTGCTGCGCGACGAGCACCACCGGCTGACCCACCTGACGGACGAGGACCGGAGTCTGACAGCCGTCTTCGCCACCTCCTTCGCCTCCCTCGCCCCCGCCGAACAGGACCTGCTGCGGCTGCTCTCCCGCATCCCCGGCCACGACGTCGACACCTGCGCCGTCGCCGCGCTGGCCGACACCGACCACCGCACGGCGGAGCGGCTGCTGGAGAGCCTGCTCGACCACAACCTGCTGGTCCAGCGCGCCCCGGGGCGGTACCTGTTCCACGACCTGATCGGGCTCTACGCCCGGTCGACGGCAGAGGACCGGACGGACGAGCACCGGACGGACGAGGCGGACCAGGACGCCCCGCTGCACCGGCTGGCCGCGTACTACCAGCACGCCGCCGCGCGGGCCAACGAGCACCTGGCGCGCCGCACCCGCCCCGGTCGGCGCCCCGGGCCGACGGCGCCCGTCGCCCTCCCCGCTCTGTCCGACCGGGCCGAGGCCCTGGCCTGGATGCGCAGCGAGCACCGGAACCTGCTCGCGCTCCTCGGCCACCCCGCCGTCGCATCCCTTCCCTCGTTCACCGTGTCGCTCTCCGCCGACCTGGCAGCCTTCCTGCTGCTGGAGGGACGCTGGAGCCAGGCCGCCGTCCTGCACCAGTCCGCCGTGGCCGCGGCGGCCGCCGCGGGCGACCGCCGCGGCGAGGCGGATGCCCTGTGCGACCTGGGACGGGTCCGGCACGCGACCGGCGGCTACCGGGCTGCTGCGGAGCTGTACGAGCAGGCCCTGGCCGTCCACCAGGAGCTCGGCGACCGGCACGGTGAGGCCAACGACCTGCACGAGCTGGGCCGCGTCCGGTTGCTGACCGGGGAGATCCGGGAGGCCGCCGCGCTGCACGAGCGGGCCCTGGCCGGCTTCCGGGCCCTCGGCGACCGGCTGGGCGAGGCCCGCGCGCTGTGCGACCTGGGACGGGCCCGGCACTCCTCGGGCGATTCCCCCGCCGCGGTCGAGCTGTCCTCGCAGGTGCTCGACCTCTACCGCACCATGGGCGACCGCCGGGGCGAGGCTGCGGCCCTGCACGACCTGGCCTTCATCCTCGACGAGACGGGCGACCCGGGCAGCGCCGGGAAGTACTACCAGGAGGCGCTGACGATCTACCAGGACCTCAACAGCGTCCAGGGCGTGGCCAACACCCTGCGCGGCCTGGGCCGGGTCCGGCACGCCGCCGGCGACCACCGGGGCGCGGCCGAGCTGCACCAGCGCTCCCTGGACGCCTGCCGGGAGGCGGGCAGCCGCCACGGCGAGGCCGACTCACTGCTCGGCCTGGGCCGGGCCCGCGAAGCGCTGGGCGAGGGCCCCGAAGCCGCCGGGCTCTACCAGCAGGCGCTGGCCCTCTACCGGGAGACCGGCAGCCGCCTCGGCGAGACCGGCACCCTGCTCGACCTGGCCGTCCTGACCGAGCGGACGACCGGCCCACGCGCGGCTCTGAAGCTGCACCAGCAGGCGCTGGCACTCGCCCGCGACATCGACAGCCCACTGGACCAGGCGCGCGCCCTGGAAGGGGCGGCCCGCTGCACCCTCGCCCTCGGCGACCGCACCACCGCGCTGGCCGGGATGGAGGACGCCGTCGCCCTCTACCGCCGGCTCAACTCTCCCGCCGCCGCAGAAGCCGCCGCCCGGCTGTCCGCCCTGCGGACCGAACCCGCGGTATGGCGCTGAGGGTCAGGAGGCCACCGGCGCGCTCACGGCGACCACGGCGAAGGTCGCTCCCTGCGGGTCCTGGAGGACGGCCATCCGGCCGACCTTCTCCATGTCGAACGCGGGTGCCATCACCGAGCCGCCGGCCCGCACCAGTGCGTCGACCGTGCTGTCGGCGTCGTCCACGGCGAAGTTCACCAGCCAGTGCGGCGGAACCCCGGGCGGGAGGTTCTCCATGCCCTGCACGCCGCCGATGACCCGTCCCTTGACCATGAACCCGGTGAATTCCGGCATCTCCGGCATCGGACCGGCCTCCAGGCCCAGCGCGGCCTGGTAGAAGGCCCCGGCGGCCTTGGGGTCGGTGGTGCTGAGCTGGTTCCAGACCAGTGCGCCGGGCTCGTTGACGATCTGGGCCCCGGGGAACTCCAGCGGCTGCCACACCCCGAACACCGCGCCCTGCGGGTCCGCGGCGATCAGCATCCGGCCGATCGTGCCCACGTCCATGACCGGGGCGATCACGGTGCCGCCGTTGGCGGTGATCGCGGCCTGGGTGGCGTCGGCGTCCGCGCTGGAGAAGTAGGTGGTCCAGACGGTGGGCGGCGGGGGCTGGTCGCCCATCGGCATCGACTTCATGACGCCGGCGACCGCCTTGCCCTTGAGCGTGCAGACCGAGTAGCCGCCGAACTCCTCGGCGCCGATCTCGCCCTGCCAGCCGAACAGGTCCCGGTAGAAGTCCAGCGCGGCCTGCTGGTCCGGGGCCATCAGGTCGATCCAGCACGGCGTGCCGGGTTCGTACGGAGCAGTGACTTCAGACATGTCTCGTCTCCCAGCGATGGTTTGCCCGAGGCGGGCGCCCGGGCGGGTTCACGTCCCTGGGACCACTGTCCCCGCGCTGCGCCGAGGACGCCATCCGGCGCGCCGCGCCGTCTTGCGCTGCCTCGTCAGACGTCGAAGGTGACGGTGACGGGTGCGTGGTCGGACCAGCGCTCCGGGTGGGTGGCGGCCCGCTCGACCACTGCTGATGTGGCCTTCTCGGCGAGGCCCGGGGTGGCCATCTGGTAGTCGATGCGCCAGCCGGCGTCGTTGTCGAAGGCGCGGCCGCGGTAGGACCACCAGGAGTAGGGGCCGTCGACGTCCGGGTGGAGGCGGCGGACGGTGTCGACGTAGCCGGCCTCGTCGATGACGCGCGTCATCCAGGCGCGCTCCTCGGGGAGGAAACCGGAGTTCTTCCGGTTGGTCCTCCAGTTCTTCAGGTCGGCCTCGTGGTGCGCGATGTTCCAGTCGCCGCAGACCAGGACCTCGCGGCCGGCCGCTGCGGCGCGTTCGCGGAGGGACTTGAGGTGGTCCAGGAACTCGACCTGGAAGCGCTCCTTCTCCTCCTGGCGCGGTGTGCCCACCTCGCCGGAGGGGAGGTAGAGGCTGGCGACGGTCAGGCCGGGGAGGTCGATCTCGGCGTAGCGGCCGGTTGCGTCGAACTCGGCCGAGCCGAAGCCGATGCGGCGGTCCTGCGGCTCGGCACGGGAGAGCACCGCGACACCGGCCCGGCCCTTGGCCGAGGAGGGCGCCCACAGCACGTGCCAGCCCTCCGGCTCACGGACGTGCTCGGCGAGCTGCGCGGGCTCGGCCCGGACCTCCTGCAGGCAGATCACGTCGGCCCTGGTCGCGGCAAGCCACTCGACGTAGCCCTTGCCGGTGGCGGCGCGCAGGCCGTTGACGTTGGCCGTGGTGACGGTGAGCGTGCTCATGGTGCCGGGGTTCCCTGCTGGCTCGGAGGCGGAGGACCGGTCCATTCTCCACGACCCGTGGTCCATGATTCCCATGGTGTCGTCATGGGCATCCTGGGCGGAGGGGGGCGCGCATGCGTTGGTTCGTGATCGTTCGGGTGGGGGCGCTGGTGGGCGGCCTTGCCGCGGTTGTCTGCGCGGTGCTGTGGTCGGTGGGGCCCTACCAGGACACCATGGCGTACCGCCATGCGTACCTGTGCTCCGGGGGCGTACCGACGCCTGCCTCCGCCGATCACGGCTGCGTCGCCCGGGAGACGGGCAGCGTGACGGGCCGGCACTCCTACGTGGAGACGACCAGTGATGAATCGGGGACGAGCAAGCACACCCACTACCAGGTGACCTACCGGCGGGCATCCGGCGCGACGGAGACCAGGGAGGTCGTCGCCTCCGTCTACAACGTGGCCACGTCCGGGGTGCGCGCGGACCTGGAGACCTGGCGGGGTGCGGTGGTCTGGATCACCGTGGCCGGTCAGGGCGACGGGTTCGACCCGCCCACCGAGGGCGTCCTGACGAACACCGCCGTGCTGGCCTGGACCGGGCTGGGGCTGCTGCTCTGGTTCCTGCTGGGGAACGGCACGCTTCGCCAGCTCTTCGGCAACTTCGGCCTCCGGCCGATCGCGTGGGTCGGCTTCGGATACTGGACCGCCGTCATGGTCCACTTCGCTCTGACCTACGTACTGAGCACCTCGGACTATGTGGTGGGGGCGCTGCTGTGGCTCCTCCTGCTGGGGCTCTGCGGAGGCGCGGTCTTCGGCGGGTTCGGTGACTTCGACGACCGGCACGGGAAGGACTCCCTGCTGGAGGTGTTGCTGGAGCGCTGGCTCGACCGCAGGTGGCAGGCGAAGCGGGGATGAGCAGTACAACCTCACCGGCATCAGGAGGTTACACCTGACACTTCGTTAGACTTATGTCACAGACAGGTATATGACATGGTGTCAACATGTCCGGTGCCAACCATCACTTGGCATGACCAACACACCCAAACACTCCGTCAGCCGCCGTACGTTCTTCAGCCGCACCGCCGGCTTAGGGGCCGCCCTCGCGGGCGGCACCGTCCTCGGGATGGCGCTGAACGACACCAATCCCGCCGGCGCCGCGACCACCACCTCCACCAACGCCACCGCCGCGCTGAGCATCCCCACGCTGCTCTCGCCCACCGTCACCAACGGCGTCTCCGTCTACACGCTGGACATGGAGACCGGGACCCACGACGTGCTCGCCAGTACCAGCAGCAGCACCTACGGCTTCAATGGCTCCTACCTCGGCCCCACCATGCAGTGGACCAACGGGGAGTCCGTCCAGCTCGACATCACCAACAACCTCGGCGCGGAGAGCACCGTCCACTTCCACGGCGCGCACGTCCCGGCCAAGTACGACGGCGGGCCCCAGCTCGCCTTCGCCAGCGGCAGCACCTGGTCGCCGGCGTTCACCGTCAACCAGCAGGCGGCGACCCTCTGGTACCACCCGCACGCCCTCGGCACCACGGCCGAGCAGATCGCCAAGGGTCTGGCCGGCATGATCATCGTTTCGGACTCCAGCACCGCCGGCGCCGACCTGCCGAGCGACTACGGCGTGGACGACATCCCGATCATCCTGCAGTGCCTCGCCGTGGACTCCAGCGGCGACATCAAGTACAACCTCTCCGGCTACAACAGCAGCAGCAGCAGCCTGGAGTTCCCGGTGATCTGCAACGGCACCAACGTGGACGCCACCACGCTCACCTTCACCGCCACCAAGAAGCGGACGCGGGTGCGGTTCCTCAACGCCTCGCTCGCCGACATCATCACCGTCAGCCGCACCGACGGCGGCACGATGACCCAGATCGCCACCGAGCAGGGCTACTTGAACGCGTCCGAGGACGTCACCTCCATCCGCCTGGTGGCCGGCGAGCGCGCCGAGGTCTACATGGAGCTGACCGCCGCCGTCACCCTGCAAGCCGTGATCACCACCGGCTGGGTCAAGGGCGGCAGCGGCACCTACGACTTCCTGACCATCACCCCGAGCGCCACCGACACCCCGGTCACCCTGCCGACCGCGCTCAACACCATCACCCGCTACGACACCTCGTCGTTCACCGCACGCACCATCAACCTCCAGGCCAGTGGCACCACCATGGAGATCAACGGCGTCGCCGGCACCACCCTCTCCGCGATGACGTCCAACATGATCACCACCACCGTGGGCGCCAAGGAGATCTGGACGATCAACAACACCACGCAGCTGGAGCACTCCTTCCACCTGCACGACGTCCCGTTCCAGATCGTCTCCGTCAACGGCACCGCCCCCACCGGCGCCTACCTGGGGTGGAAGGACATCGTGGAGGTCACCGGCGGCTCGGTGGTGAAGATCGCCATGGAGTTCACCGACTACTCCGACACGACCTACATGTACATGCTGCACTGCCACATAGCCCCGCACGAGGACGAGGGCATGATGCTCGGCCTCATGGTCGAGTCGTAGCAGGGGCAGGGGTCACGAAGAGGGTCTGGGCGGCGCGGCCGATGGTGGACTTCTCGTCCAGCAGGAGGCTGTCCGCCAGCCCGATGCCGGCCGGGTCGACTGTGGTGCGGGAGCTGAGGCCGACCCAGTCGCCGACCGGCGGGCGGCGCAGATGCACCGTCAGGTCCGCGTTGGTGTAGCGGTACCTGGTGATGTCGAGCTCGCCGGAGATGCCGTTGCCGGAGTCGGCGGCGATCAGGGTGCGGCACAGGCCGGAGGTGGACTCGTCCGCCACCAGCGGGAAGCGGGGACGGAACCAGCAGGTGGCCGGGCCGCGCTCGGTGAAGACGCCGGCGACGAACCGGAACTCCACGGCGGTGTGGTACCCCTCGTCCCAGGGGACCGGGAAGGTGCTCTGCGGGGCCTCCTGCGGACCCGGGCAGGGGAGCGGCTGGTCGACCCCGGGGGCCGAGCCCTCCTCGGCGCGCATCAGCAGGGCGGTGGCGCGCATGGCCACCCGGCCGTCGGCGAGGCGGAGCTCGGCCTCGACCCGTCCGACGCTGCGGCCCGACTCGGCAGCGCGGACCGCCACCGCAACCTCCGCGAGGGGGGCCGGGCGCAGGATCTCGAAGGTCATCCGGACCACCCTGGCGCCCGGCCGATGCTCGGCGGCGAACCGCTCCGCTGCGCGTCCCAGCAGGGCGGCGGGCGGGCCCGCGTGCTGGGCGTCGGGGCTCCAGGGGCCGCGGGTCAGCGCGGTCGGGGTGAACCGTCCCTCCGCGCCGGGGAGGTAGAAGGCGTCAGCGGTGGTCATTACCGAAGAGTAATACGCGTCGGGGCCGGTCGGCCATGGTGTCACCCCGGGCGGCGACGGGACTTGTCCAGGCGAATCTGATTAGCTGTCAATCGTGTGCCAGGCCCCAGGCGGCCCTTCCGTCCCGGGCGGGCTTTCGGCCATGCTGTCGTCTGACGCCCCGGCGGGGTCCGACTGCCGGGGCGCGGGCGGCATCAAGAAGGGAGTGAGCGGAGTTGTTGACACGTACCCGTCTGTTCGGTGGACGGACCAGGGTGACGTTCCGGTTGGGCTCGGAGGAGCCGGACGGGACGGTGAGTGTGGTCGGAGACTTCAACGGATGGCAGCCCGGCGCGGCCGAGCTGGTCCGTCGCCGCAACGGAACCAGGACGGTCACGCTGACCTTCCCGCCGGGGGAGCACCGGTTCCGGTACCTCGCCACCGGCGGGCGGTGGTTCGACGACGACAGTGCGGACCGGATAGACCCGCAGGGCAGTCTGATCAAGGTCGGCTGACGGTCCGGCGGGCGGATCCGGGTCAGCCGCTGGCCTCGCCGCCGGTGGCGGGACGGCGTCCGTGCCGCATGAGGACGGCCACCACCAGGCCGACCACTCCGGCGCCGGCCGCGAAGAGCAGGCCGTCACGGTAGCCGTTGTCGGTGTAGAGCTGAGGAATGGTGTTGAACCCGCCGGTCAGGGAGGCGGGCACACCGGGGATGGTGACCTTGAACTTCGCCGGGTTGGCGGCGAGGAACGCAGTCAGGACGGCCGTGCCCACGGAGGTGGCCAGACTGTTGACCACGCCCAGCATGCCGGCGCTGATGCCCTGCTGCCGGGCCGGGACGGCCTCGACGATCAGGTTGGGCGCGGCGGCGTAGAAGGAGCCGAAGCCGAGCCCGAACACCACCGCGATCACCGCGTACTGCCAGGCCGAGTGCGAGAAGAAGGCGTAGAGCAGGCAGGACAGGGTGAACGTCGCCATGGCCAGGATCAGCGGATAGCGTGGCCCGACCTTGCGCGCCCACTCGCCGGCTCCGCCGCCGGCCAGCATGCCGGTGCCGCCGGAGAAGACCGCCGAGTGCAGCCCGTAACCGAGCAGGGTGGCGCCCAGGCCGTAGGCCATCAGCCCGTTGAAGCTGATGTGGACCAGCGGGACCAGGGCCGGGGTGAGCTGTCCGTGCGAGGCGGCGACCACCTGGGCGGTGATCTCCTGGGTGAGCTGTGCCTTGTGCGGGGTCTGCAGCATGTAGGGGATCGAGTAGCCCTGGATGCCGACGACCATGCTGCCCAGCAGGGCGGCCAGCAGCACCATGCTGACCTTCGGGGAGAACAGCAGCTTCAGGTCCATGATCGGCTGGGCGCTGCGCTTCTCCACCGCGACGAAGGCGAGCAGCAGGGCGACGCCGCCGGCCAGCCAGCCCCAGGCGGTCGGACGGCCCCAGCCCCAGGTCGCCCCGTTGGACAGGTACAGCAGCACCAGGCCGACGCCGACCGCGAGCAGCACCGCGCCGCCCAGGTCGAGCCGCTGGTCGGTACGGAGCGGCGTCTCCGGGACGACCAGCACCAGCAGCGGGACGACCACGGCGACGAAGATCAGGAGGAACCAGAACAGCGAGCGCCAGGAGTAGTTGTCCAGCAGCCAGCCGCCCAGCAGGGGCGCGACCAGCGCGGACATCCCCAGTCCGGTGGCGATCACGCCGATCGAGGCCGGGATGTAGCGGCGCGGCAGGATGTCGCGGAACAGCCCGTACGCCACGGTGGGCGCGCTGATGGCGACCGCCTCCAGCGCCCGGCCGACCAGGAACAGCGCCCAGGAGGAGGTGAGGGCGCAGATCAGGGTGCCGACGGCGAAGGAGGCGCCGGAGATCAGCATCATCCGGCGCTTGCCCCACAGGTCGGACATCTTGCCGAAGATCGGGGTGGTCGCTCCGCCCACCAGGCCGAAGATGATCACCATCCAGCTGATGTTGGCCCCCACCCCCGGGAAGGTCGGCGCGATGTCGCGGGCGGCCGAGGCGACCATCGTGTACTGCAGCGCGGCTATCTCGGCGAAGAGCACGACGACGCCGATGACGGCGAAGATGCGCAGGCGGGAGGCGCCTTCAAGGCGCGCGGCGGCTGGTTCGGGGTCTGGTGAGGCGGTGTCGGGGACCTGGGCTTGGGTCACGGTACGGCTCCTCGGCGGCTGGTCGCGGAGGGCCCCTCATGGTCGTCCGCAGCAGTTTCTAACAGACCGTCAGAAAGAAGGGAAGTCAAGAGAGCGCGGGAGCTTCGGCGCAGCTGTGCGGGAGGTGCTGTCCAGCCGGCCGTGGCGTCTGGTTGAATGGTCCCCATGGAGCCGTATGCAGAGGACGCAGCCCGGAGCGGGGGGACGAGGCGTCACGCCCTCGACCTCGAACCGTTCTGGCCGTCCAGGCAGCCGTTCCACTTCGACGAGACCTGTCGCCGTTCGACCGGCGCGCAGGTCCGCATCGAGATCCAGGGCTGCTGCCCGGGGTTGTAGACCCCACCCCCCTGGTACGCGGACGAACCATCGCGCGCAGACGACCGCCCATGTCGCTGTCCCTTCCTGCTTGCGCGAAAGCGAGTCCTGTCATGTCGAACGTCTCACCACTGGCCGCACCACACCTCCGCACGGTCACCTCGGTGATCCCCGCCCCTGTCGCTGCCGCTGCCGCCGCCCCGGTCGGGGGCGTGTTCCGGCTCCCCGAGGGCGCCGTGGTCACCCCCTGGCCGCAGGCGCTGTCCGCGCTGTCCACCCTGCCCGGGATCGAGGGGCTCGCGGCCGGTGACACACCGATGGTGGGCTACCTCGTCCTGGTCCCGGCCGAGTCGGTGCCCGCCGCGGTCCGGGCCGCCGCGCTCGCCCCGGTCGCGCCGGTCACCCAGCTTCGGTCAGCGCAGCCGCCCGTCCTCGCGCCGGAGCCGGCTCCCGTGTCGCTGCAGCCGGTGCCGGCCCCGGGGCTGCACCTGGACGCGGACCGGCGGATCGCCCACATCGACGGCGAGCCGCTGGAGCTCACCTACCTGGAGTTCGAGCTGCTCACCCATCTCGCCGCCAACCCGCACCGGGTGCACACCCGGGACCACCTGGTCACCGTCGTCTGGGGCTACGGCCACATCGGTGACGGCCGCACCGTGGATGTCCACATCGCCAGGCTGCGGCGCAAGTTGGGGGCCGGCTACCGTCAGCGGATCGTGACGGTGCGCCGGGTCGGCTACAAGTACCTGCCCCCCAAGCAGGGCTGACACAGCGTCAATCCCGCCGGGCGGCTCAGCTCTCGCTGACCCGCCCGGCCTCGACCACGATCCGCCGGGTCGTCTCGACCGCCTCCAGCATCCGCCGGTCGTGCGTCACCAGCAGCAGGGTGCCGGTGTAGGAGGCGAGCGCCGACTCCAACTGCTCGATGGCGACCAGGTCCAGATGGTTCGTCGGCTCGTCCAGGACCAGCAGGTTCACCCCGCGGCCCTGCAGCAGCGCCAGCGCCGCCCGGGTGCGCTCGCCGGGGGAGAGGGTCGCCGCCGGGCGCAGCACGTGCGCGGCGCGCAGCCCGAACTTGGCCAGCAGGGTGCGGACTTCGGCCGGCGGCAGATCGGGGACGGCCGCGCCGAAGGCCTCCAGCAGCGGCTGCTCGCCGAGGAACAGCCCCCGTGCCTGGTCGACCTCGCCGACCACCACCCCGGGGCCGAGCGAGGCCTGGCCGGAGTCCAGCGGCAGCCGTCCCAGCAGCGCGGCCAGCAGGGTGGACTTGCCCGAGCCGTTGGCGCCGGTGACGGCGACCCGGTCGGCCCAGTCGATCTGCAGGTCCACCGGGCCCAGCGCGAAGTCGCCCCGCTGGACCCGGGCCTGACGCAGCGTGGCCACCACCGCGCCCGAGCGCGGGGCCGCGGCGATCTCCATCCGCAGCTCCCACTCCTTGCGCGGCTCGTCGACCACGTCCAGGCGCTCGATCAGCCGCTGCGTCTGCCGGGCCTTGGCCGCCTGCTTCTCGGTCGACTCGGTGCGGAACGCCTTGCCGATCTTGTCGTTGTCGGGGGCCTTGCGGCGGGCGTTCTTGACGCCCTTCTCCATCCAGGCGCGCTGGGTACGGGCACGCGCCTCCAGCGAGGAGACGGTGTCGGCGTACTCCTCGAACTCGGCGCGGGCATGGCGGCGGGCCCGCTCGCGCTCCTCCAGGTAGGACGCGTAGCCGCCGCCGAAGTGGTTGACCTGCTGCTGGGCCAGGTCGAGTTCCAGCACCCGGGTGACCGTACGGGTCAGGAACTCGCGGTCGTGGCTGATCAGCACGGTGCCGGCGCGGAGCCCGGAGACGAAGGACTCCAGCCGCTCCAGCCCGTCCAGGTCCAGGTCGTTGGTGGGCTCGTCGAGCAGGAACACGTCGTAGCGGCTGAGCAGCAGCGAGGCCAGTCCGGCCCGGGCGGCCTGGCCGCCGGAGAGGGCGGTCATCGCCAGGTCGAGGCCGACGGTCAGGCCCAGGTCGGCGGCGACCTCCTCGGCGCGCTCGTCCAGGTCCGCGCCGCCGAGGTCCAGCCAGCGGTCCAGCGCGGTGGCATAGGCGTCGTCGGCGCCCGGGGTCTCGTCCACCAGGCCCTGGGTGGCGGCGTCCAGGTCGGCCTGGGCGGCGGTGACGCCGGTGCGGCGGCCGAGGAAGGCGCGGACGGACTCGCCGGGGCGCCGTTCCGGCTCCTGCGGGAGGTGGCCGACGGTCGCGGTCGGCGGGCTGAGGCGGAGTGTGCCCGACTCGGCCGTGTCCAGGCCGGCGAGCAGCCGGAGCAGCGTGGACTTGCCCGCTCCGTTCACGCCGACCAGGCCGATCACGTCGCCGGGGGCGACGACCAGGTCGAGGTCGGAGAAGAGCACACGGTCACCGTGCCCGGCGGTGAGGTCTTTGGCGACGAGGGTGGCAGTCATCAGGGGGCTGATCCTATCGGGGCGACGCGCACTGAACGATTGCGACCGGATCTGACCGGGTGCGGCATGATCTGCGCATGGAGACGACGACATCGACATCCACGGGCGCGGCTGCTTCGACCCAACGCGGCGAGGAGGCGGTGCGTTTCACCTCCGAGCTGATCCGCATCGACACCACCAACCGGGGCGGCGGCGACTGCCGCGAGCGTCCCGCCGCCGAGTACGCGGCCGAACGGCTCGCCGAGGCCGGGCTCTCGCCGCTGGTACTGGAGTCCGCGCCGGGCCGGGCCAATGTGGTCACCCGGATCCGCGGCAGCGAGCCGGGCCTGCCCGCGCTCCTGGTCCACGGCCACCTGGACGTCGTCCCGGCCGAGGCGGCCGACTGGACCGTCCCCCCGTTCAGCGGCGAGATCCGCGACGGCGTGGTGTGGGGACGCGGCGCCCTGGACATGAAGGGCATGGACGCGATGATGCTCGCCGTCGCCCGCGCCTGGGGGCGCGAAGGGCGCGGCCCTCGCCGGGACATCGTGCTCTGCTTCACCGCCGACGAGGAGGACAGCGCCGAGGCAGGAGCGGACTGGCTGGTCAAGCAGCACCCGGACCTCTTCGAGGGCTGCACCGAGGCGATCGGCGAATCCGGCGGCTACACCGTGCACACCGCGGCCGGACAGCGGCTCTACCCGGTCGCGGCGGGGGAGCGCGGCACCGGCTGGCTGCGGCTCATCGCGCGCGGAACGGCGGGCCACGGCTCCAAGCCCAACCCGGCCAACGCGGTGACCAGGCTCTCCGCAGCGATGGCCCGGATCGGCTCGCACAGCTGGCCGGTCCGGATCACCCCGACCGTGCGGGCCTCGCTGCTCGCACTGGCCGCGGCGACTGGCGTACCGCTGACCGGGCCGCAGCTGGACGACCCCGACTTCGACGTGGACGCGCTCGTGGCCCGGCTCGACCCGGCCGCGGCGCGGCTGGTGGCGGGGACGCTGCGCAACAGCGCCAACCCGACCGTGCTGCGGGCCGGCTACAAGACCAATGTCATCCCCGGCCTCGCCGAGGGCGAGGTCGACGGACGCACCCTGCCGGGACCCGGCCTCGCCGACGAGTTCGAGGCCGCCCTGGACGAGCTCACCGGCCCGGACGTCGAGTGGAGCTACCGGCAGCAGTCGCGCGCGCTCACCGCGCCCGTCGACGCTCCGCTGTTCGCGGCGATGGGCGCGGCGCTGCTGGCCCACGACCCGGGCGCGCATGTCGTCCCCTTCTCGATGACCGGCGGCACCGACGCCAAGCAGTTCTCGGAGCTGGGCATGCGGGCCTACGGCTTCTCGCCGCTGCGGCTGCCGCCCGGCTTCGACTTCCAGGGGCTGTTCCACGGCGTCGACGAGCGGGTGCCGGCCGACGCCCTGGCCTTCGGCGCCGAGGTGCTCGACGAACTGCTGAGCACTGTGGGTTAACGCGGCAGCGGAACCATCGCCACCGCAGGACCGTTTGCCGGGCAGCGGGGCCGTACGTCGGTCGGCCCGCAGGACGCGGTGTGCCATGGGCCACCGCAGCGCTCAGGGCGCAGGAGAGGCGGCAGTTTCATGGGGCGGACGCGGATGCGGGCAGCGGGCGCCGCGCTGGGTGCGGTCGCGGTCGGCGCGGTCGGGGCACTGGCCTGGGCCGCGCGCGACATGCCGGCCGCCTTCGGCGGGGACCCGACCAAGGGAGCGCGGGGGGACCGCATGCGCCTCTCGCCACGCTACCGGGACGGCGTCTTCCACAATGTGCACGAGCCGGCGTCGCCGGCGCAGCAGGGTCCCAGCGCTGTCGGCATTCCCCAGATCGCCAGGGAGATGCTGTTCGGCGAGGAGAAGGACGCCCGCCACCCCTCGCTACCGATCCCGCTGGTCCACGACGGCATCCCGAGGGGCGAGTCGGACGGCCAACTGGCCGTGACCTGGCTCGGGCACTCCACCGCACTGCTGGAGATCGAGGGCAAGCGCATCCTGCTCGATCCGGTGTGGAGCGAGCGCTGCTCCCCGTCCCAGTCGGTGGGCCCGCGCCGGATGCACGAACCGCCGGTCCCGATCGGCGACCTGCCCCCGGTGGACGCGGTGGTGATCTCCCACGACCACTACGACCACCTGGACATGCGCAGCGTCCGCGAGCTCGCCCGGATCCGGCCCGAACTGCGCTTCGTGGTGCCGCTCGGGGTGGGTGCGCACCTGGAGCGCTGGGGTATCGGGCCGGAGCGCTTCGACGAGCTGGACTGGGAGGAGGAGGTCGACCTCGGCGGACTGCGGGTGATCTCCACCTCGGCACAGCACTTCTCCGGCCGCGGCTTCGCCAACGACGGCACGCTGTGGAGCTCCTGGGCCTTCATCGGCGCCGAGCAGCGGGCCTTCTACAGCGGTGACACCGGCTACTTCGAGGGGTTCGCCGAGACCGGCGAGCGGTACGGCCCGTTCGACCTGTCGCTCGTTCAGATCGGCGCCTACAGCGACCACTGGCGCTCGGTCCACATGACGCCGGAGGAGGGCGTGAGCACCCACCTGGACGTCAACCGCGGCAGCGGTGACCCCGGGTCGGGGCTGCTGGTGCCGGTGCACTGGGGCACCTTTGTGCTCGGACTGCACGCCTGGTCGGAGCCGGTCGAACGGCTCTGCGCGGACGCCGACGAGCGCGGGGTCCGGGTGGCGGTGCCGAGGCCCGGCGAGCGGGTCGAGGCGGCGCGGGCGCCCAAGCTGGACCACTGGTGGCGGGCGGTGGCGTAGGTAGCAGGGGGCCGGGGGCTTGCCGCCGGGGTTCTACCCCGTTCTCGGTAGCGGCAGGGAGGCCCAGACCACCTTGCCGCCGTCGGCGGTGCGCTCCACGTCGCACACCCCGCCGGCCTCCATGGTGATCGCCTTCACCAGCAGCAGCCCGCGGCCGCCGGTGCGGGCGAAGTCGTTCTGCAGCGCCTTCGGCCGGTAGGGGTGGCTGTCCTCGACCGACAGCCGCACCCAGCCAGAGCCGATGACGACCTCCACCACGATCTGCGGGGAGAGCAGCGCGGCGTGCTTGACGGCATTGGTGACCAGCTCGGAGATGATCAGCAGCATTCCCTGCAGCAGTTCGTCGTGCCGCGCGTCCCCGAGACCCTGCGCCATCAGCAGATCCCGGATCGCGTGCCTGGCCTGCGGGACGGAGGCGTCCACGGCGGGTGCGGCGAACCGCCAGACGCCCTCGACCCCGAGGATCTCGGGAGCCGAGCCGGGGCCTGAGCCTGCACCGCTGATGCCGGGATCGGGAGGGACGTCTCCTCGGACATGCATCTCTGTGCCGCCATCCTCTGCACTGTGCCGCGCGTCGGCGCCTCCGGCCGCGCCGATCGACTCATCCGATATGAGACAACGTCGGAGCGGACCGGGTCGCGCTCTGCACGAAAATTGTCGTTTTGTCGCTGCGACATGATTGGCTCCGACCGAACCACAGTCGCTTCGCGTCACATCCCGACGCCGCCGGGCCCCTCCGCTGCCCGCCCGGACCCTGTCCCGACCCTGCCGCCGACCAGGGAGCGCGGCGGTCAGAAGCACCCTGTTTTCTTGGTATTGTTTCCCTCGTCACCGCGACGGCAACGGCGCGATGACCACCCGGTCCGGGTGGCGGAATGGCAGACGCGCTAGCTTGAGGTGCTAGTGCCCTTCGGGGCGTGGGGGTTCAAGTCCCCCCTCGGACACAGAACTGGCAAGGTGCGGTTCGAGGTTCGCCTCGAACCGCACCTGCTGCTTTCCGGGGTGGTGCGTCCCCCGGACGCGTCTGTGCCTGCTCCTAGACCTCGATGTGCGAGCCCATGATGACGGTGCGGTCGCGGGGGAGGCCGAAGTACTCGGCGGCGTCGGCGGTGATGTAGGAGGTCGCGATGAACAGGCGCTTGCGCCAGAGGGCCATGGTCGGGGCCTTCCCGCAGCGGAGCTCGATCTTCGACAGGAAGTAGGACGCCTGGTCGAGTTGCAGCTGTCCTTCGGTGTCGGCGGGGTCGAGCAGGGCCAGGGCGGCGGCCACGTTCGGGGTCTCCATGTAGCCGAAGCGGGCAGTGACGTGGATGATGCCGTCCTCGCCGTAGCCGAGGTTGTCGACGGTGACCCGCTGCTCGGCCGGGACGCGGGGCACCGTCTCGGTCTCGATGGAGAGGATCACCACCTGCTCGTGGCGCACATGGTTGTGCTCGACATTGGCCCGCATGGCCAGCGGTGTGGTCTGCGCGCCCCGGTTCAGGAAGACGGCGGTGCCGGGCACCCGGGCCGCCGGGATCTCCCGGAAGTGCAACCGGTCGACGAACGCGCGCAGCGGGCCCTCGTGCCGTTCCCGCTCCGCGGTGACGATCTGACGTCCGTGCTGCCAGGTCGTCATGACGGTGAAAGCGGTGAAGCCGATCAGCAGCGGCAGCCAGGCGCCGTGGACCAGCTTGGTCACGTTGGCCGCCACGAACAGCAGGTCCACCGTGAGCAGCAGGGTCGCGCCGGTGGCGACCAGCCAGACCGGCGTGTGCCAGCGCGAGCGGGCGATGTAGAAGAACAGCAGGGTGGTGATGGTGATGGTGCCGGTGACGGCCATGCCGAAGGCGAAGGCCAGCGCGGCGGAGCTGCGGAAGGCGAAGACCAGGGTGAGCACGGAGACCATCAGCAGCCAGTTGATCCAGGGAACGTAGATCTGGCCCACGGTGGACTCGGAGGTGTGCTCGATGCGGAGCCTGGGCAGATAGCCGAGCTGGGCCGCCTGGGAGGCGACCGAGTAGGCGCCGGTGATCACCGCCTGGGAGGCGATCACGGTGGCCGCGGTGGCGAGGATCACCAGCGGCAGCCGGCCCCAGCCCGGGGCGAGCAGGAAGAACGGGCTGCTGATGTTGCGCGGGTCGGCGAGGATCAGGGCGCCCTGGCCGAGGTAGCTCAGCACGCAGGCGGGGAAGACCAGGAAGAGCCAGGCACGGGTGATGGACGGCCGGCCGAAGTGGCCCATGTCGGCGTAGAGCGCCTCGGCCCCGGTGACCGCGAGCACGACCGCGGCCAGGGCGAAGAACGCGGTGCCGAAGTGGCCGACCAGGAAACCCAGGGCGTAGCTCGGCGACAGCGCCCGCAGGATCTGCGGGTGGTCGACGATCCCGTTCACGCCGCAGGCGCCGATGACGGTGAACCAGGCGATCATCACGGGGCCGAACAGCCGGCCGACCGCCCCCGAGCCGCGCCGCTGCACCAGGAAGAGCACCACGATGATGGCCGCGGTTCCGGGCACGACGACGCTGGCCAGCGACGGTTGGACGACCTTGAGCCCCTCCATCGCGGACAGCACCGAGATCGCCGGAGTGATCATGCTGTCGCCGAAGAAGAGCGACGCGCCGAAGATGCCCAGCGCGGCCAGGATGGCGGTGGTCCGCCGCCCCCGGGAGGAGGCGGACCGTCGCAACAGGGTGATCAGCGCCATGATCCCGCCCTCGCCGTCGTTGTCGGCACGCATGGCCAGCAGGACGTAGGTGACCAGGACGATGATCACCACCGACCAGAACACCAGCGAGACCACCCCGTAGACGTTGTCGCTGGAGACCGGGACGGGGTGCGGGTCGTTCGGGTCGAAAACGGTCTGCAGGGTGTAGATCGGGCTGGTCCCGATGTCGCCGAAAACCACCCCGAGGGCGCCGATCATCAGCGCGAGACCCGCCGTTCCGTGTCGGCGTTCGGGCACGGCGGTTCCTCCGTGGGGGTGTTCTCGTGCTGTCCAGGTACTGCGGACGATACCGATCATCCCTTGCGTGGGTGGGCAGCACGCCGCCCGCCCGGATCACGACGCCCGGATTCGGACGGCAGGTGTGGCCGGACCGCCCCAGCAGGCGGATGCTGGGGGTATGGACGAGAACTCCAGCATCACGATCACGGTGCGGGAGGCCGGACCGGACGCGCCGTGCCGCCTTGCAGCACAGGTGTGCGATCGTCCCGGCCATGCGGTCGCGCCGGATGTGTCCGTGGCGATCCTCAAGGACGTGGCATCCCTTGCCGCCCGCTACCGGGTGAGCCCGGACCGGATCGTCTTCGAGGGCGACGCGGAGCGGATCATCGAAGCGAACAGTGAGGGCTCCCCGGGCTGACGGCCCCGGCGATGCGCTATGCCTTGCGGGCGAGGCCCGCGTAGGCCATCACTTCGTGGTCCTTCAGCACCGGGCCGTGGTCCAGGTCGGGGTGCCAGCGGTTGATCAGCACCACGCCGGGGTCGTCCAGTTCCAGGCCGACGAAGAACCGCTCCACCTCCGCGTGCGTGCGCAGATGGTTCTCGATGCCCGCCTCGCGGTAGCGCTGCGACGCGATGGCGGCCTGCTCGGGCGCGGAGTCAGCGGTGCCGGCGGTCAGCGCGAGGAGACTGCCGGAGGGCAGGGCGTCCATCAACTGGGCGACGAGCGGATGGACGGCCTCGTCGGACAGGAAGTGCACGATGTTGATCAGGGTCAGTGCCACCGGCCGGGTCAGGTCCAGGGTGCCCCGCAGCGCCGGGTCGGCGAGGAGCCCCGCAGGGTCGCGCAGATCGCCGTCGACGTACGCGGTGCGGCCCTCGGGCGTGCTGGTGAGCAGGGCACGCGCGTGGGCGAGCACGATCGGGTCGTTGTCCACGTACACGATCCGGGAGGCCGGGGCGATGCCCTGGGCGACCTCGTGCAGGTTGGGCGCACTGGGGATGCCGGTGCCGATGTCCAGGAACTGCCGGATGCCGTGCACCTCTGCCAGGCGGCGGGTCATGCGGTGCATCACCGCCCGGGCGGCGCGGGCGGAGTCGCGCGACCCGGGCCACTCCGCGATGATCTTCTCACCCGCCTCGCGGTCGGCGGCGAAGTTGCTCTTCCCGCCCAACATGTAGTCGTAGACCCGGGCGGGGTGCGCCCGGTCGGTCTGCAGGTCGACCGTCGGTATCGGGTCGTCCCAGGTCGGCTTCATCCAGGAGGGCACCTCGGACCTCGCCACCCCGCAACCTCCACTGTCCGTCGGTGGGTCAACTCAACCACAGAGGACGGCGGGACGTCAGCCCAGAGCTGCACAAAGGCAGGACCGGGCCCAGCGGCCAGGTCGAAATGCGGTTGCGGGAGGTCGACCCCCGTCGCTGTACTCGGGGGCATGACGACGCTCACGGATTCGACGGCGGCGGCATTCGCTGGGAACGGTTTCGTCACCATCCCCGGCGTCCTGTCCGCGTCGGAGCAGGCTTGTTGGCGCGACGTGGTCCGCGCCGCTGTCGCCGAACAGCAGCCCCCAGCCGGACACAGCGGCCCGTACTTCCTGTGGCCGCGGTTCCCTCCGACGGGCCATCCGCTGCTGGAGTTGTTCGCAGCCAGTCGGGTACCCGCCCTGGTCCAGGATCTGCTGCGACCCGGACTGGCTCCGCAGCCGCCCGGCTTCGGCCAGATCGCGCTCACCCTCCCGCCCCATCCCCACCACCCCGGCGGTCCGCACATCGACGGGCTGACCCCCACCGAGCCCGACGGCCGTCCTGGCACCTTCACCCTCCTCGCCGGAGTGCTGCTCACGGACCAGCGAGACCAGGACCGCGGCAACCTGTGGGTGTGGCCGGGCACCCATCTGCGCACCGGCGCCTGGCTGCGTGAACACGGCCCCGACGCGCTGCGTACCGCCGTCCCCTATCCGCCGGTCGACCTCGGCCGGCCGATCCAGGTCACCGCCCCGGCCGGCAGCCTCCTGCTCGCGCACTACCTGCTGGCGCACAACATCGGCGGCCACTTCGGCACCGCGCAGGACGAGCGCCGTGAGACCGTCTACTTCCGCCTGCATGCCACCGGCCACCGCGAGCGCTGGCGCCAGGCAGTGACCGACCCGCTCAGCGAGTTCACCGGCACGACCGCGGCAGGGTGACACCCGCTGCTTGGCGCAGGTGGGAAGAGCGTTCGGCTGGGCCACTGGTGGGGAATTCAGCCCCCCTAGAGTGCCGGTCAGGGGAACTGCGCTGCCGGAGCGGCCTTGGCGAAGGGGGAGACCATGTCCACCAGGGGAATCGTGGCTGGTCGGGGGCGTGGCTGGTACCGCGGTGACTGCCATGTGCATTCGGTGTACTCGGACGGCGAAGTGACACCCGATCAACTGGTTGCCGGGGCCCGTTCGGTGGGGCTGGATTTTCTCGCGACCACCGAGCACAACACTGCTGACGCGCACGGTGTCTGGGGGCAGTATGCCGGCGACGATCTGCTGGTGATCCTGGGCGAAGAAGTCACCACCCGGACCGGGCACTGGCTCGCGTTGGGGCTCGCGCCGGGGCTCGTGGTCGACTGGCGCTACGGCGTCCGGGACTCGGTGGTTGACCGGCATCTGGAGAGGTTCACCGAGCCGGCGGGCTGTGCGTGGCCGCTCACCCGCACGCGCCCTACACCTCGGGCACTTTCATGTATCCGTACCAGGGCTTCGACGTGGTCGAGGTGTGGAACGGGCAGTGGAAGTCGGATGTGCCCTGGCAAGCGGACAATGAGGCAGCGCTGGCCGAGTGGGGCCGCAACCTGGCTGCGGACATCCACCAGGGGCAGTGGCGGCCGGCGATGGGTAACAGCGACACTCATCTGGAGGATCAGATCGGCGTCCCGCAAACCGTCGTGCTGGCCGACGAACTGAGCACCGAAGCCATCCTTGCCGGGCTCCGCGCCGGTAGGAGCTGGATCGCCGCCTCGGCTGCCGTCGAGCTCTCGTTCACGGTCTCTGCCGGCGGTCAAAGTGCCGTGATCGGTGATCGGTTGAAGACCGGCGGTGAGTCGGCCGTGGTGCGTGTGGACGTCCGGGGTGTGCCCTCAGGGACCGTCAGTCTCCACACGGAGAAGGGAAAAGCACACCACGCGCCGTTGGCCGCGACAGGATCGGGCAGCGTCGAATGGCACACCAGCGAGGATGAGTCGGCGTTCGTCCGCGTCGAGGTTCGGGATGTCGACGGCCGCATGGCAGCGCTGAGCAACCCGATCCTCCTGAGCTGAGAGCCGGATGCTGCCCCGCACGCCTACGCTCCTGCCCTGCGTTGACGGCACGTCAGGGCTTGGCCCCGACGCCGCTGTAGAAGCCGCGGGTGGCGAACCACTCCTCGTGGGTGGCCTGGGCGCGCCAGGTCGCCAGCGGGACCAGGCCGGGATCCAGCAGGTGCGTGCCGGTGAAGAAGCGGGTGATCTCGGCGCGGCTGCGCAGGTGCAGTTGGGCGTTGGCCGCGCCGTAGGGGCTGCTGATGCGATCGGCGACCTCCGCGTCCGCGGGATCGTCGGTGTCGCCGGAGGCGTGACTGAGGATCAGCATGCTGCCCGGGGCGAGCCGGTGCAGGAGTAGTGCCACGATGTCGTGCGGATCGTCCGCGTCGTCGATGAAGTGCAGGATCGCCGCCAGGACCAGGGCGACGGGCTTCTCGAAGTCCAGCAGGTCGGTCACTGCGGGGTCGGCCAGAATCTTCTGCGGGTCGCGCAGGTCGGCCTGGATCACCCGGGTCGCGCCGTGGCCTGCGCCCGCCATCAGCGCCCGGGCATGCGACAGTACGATCGGATCGTTGTCCACGTAGGCCACCCGGGCCTGCGGATTCACCTCCTGTGCCACCTCATGCGTGTTGCCGGCGGTGGGGATGCCGGTGCCGATGTCCAGGAACTGGTTGATGCCTGAAGTCGCCGCGTGGCGCACCGCCCTTCCCAGGAACGCCCGGTTCAGCCGCGCCCCGGCCCGTACTTCGGGCGCGACGCGCAGGATCTGCTCGGCAGCCGCACGGTCCGCCGGGAAGTTGTCCTTTCCGCCGAGAAGCACATCGTAGATCCGGGCCGTGTGGGCGATCTCCGTCCTCAGATCGACCGACGGAGCCGGTTCCGCCGACCCTGTGCAGCTCATCCACTCCGTCTCGCGCGCCACGCTGCCGCCTCCGTGCCCCTACTGGTTCGTGTGCCGTCAGGGTATGGACGCCGACCGTCCCAGAGGTAGGTATCCCTCTAACTCACAGTCTCTACACATACTTTGGGAGTATTGGCACGGGACGGGCAGGTGCTCCGCAGCCGGATCCCTGTGGTCTGCGAGAATCTCCCGGTGACTGCCCTGGATGCGACCACCCGTAAGGCCCTGCTGCGCCGGGGCTTCGCCCTGGAATACACGACGCTCGGCTGGAACGTGGTGGGCATTGTGGTGCTCGCCTTTGCTGCGGTGTCCGCGAGGTCGGTGGCGCTGGCGGGGTTCGGGCTGGACTCGCTGATCGAGATCGGTGCGTCCACGGTGGTGGTGTGGGAGCTGTCCGGCGCCGGCGAGGACCGGCAGCGACGTGCGCTGAGGCTGATCGGGGTGGGGTTCGCGCTGCTGGCCGCTTATCTCGCGGTGCAGTCCGTTGTCGTGCTGGCCACGGGCTTTCATCCGCACCATTCGCCGCTCGGCATCGCCTGGACAGCGGTGACGGCTGCCGTCATGTTCGCGCTGGCGGCGGGCAAGGCGCGGACCGGGGCGGCGCTGGACAATCCGGTGCTCAGGACCGAGGGACGGGTCACCCTGATCGACGGTTTCCTGGCAGTGGCGGTGCTGGTCGGCCTGGTCCTCAACTCGGCCCTGGGCTGGTGGTGGGCCGACCCGCTCGCCGGTTTCGTCCTGGTCTACTACGCCGTCCGCGAGGCCCGGGAGATCTTCTCCGCCCCGGGTTCAGCGGTCGGGTAGTCCGGGAGCCTTGAACAGGGACGGCAGCACGGCCGAGAGGTCGAGCTCGGCGCCGGACTGCAGGCTCGCGGCAGCCCGGACGGCATCGATGGCGATGGCCGCGGAGTTCGGGCTGTCCTCGACTTCCAGTCGGACTTCCATCGAGAACGGCATTCCCAGATAACCGTTCCCCTCGATCCTGATATAGCCGACCTTCCGGTCCTTGAGCTGCGCGATGTGATCGCTGGGCCCCAGATCCATCGCTGTTTCCGGCGAGACGAGCTCGCGCAGGGCGGTGGCTTTTGTCACCCGTTTCGCGGCGGACCGGCCGGTGTCCCGAAGGTTGAGGAAATCGGTGTTGCCGCCGATGTTCAGCTGATAGGTGGAGTTCACCGTGACGCCCTGCCTGTTCAGGGCGCTCAGCAGTGCCTGATGCATGGTGGTCGACCCGATATGGCTCTTCATGTCGTCACCCAGGAGCGTGGTTCCATGGCGCCGGAAACGCTCCCGCCAGGTCTCCGACCGGCCCAGGAACGCGGGTGTGCAATTGACGAGCGAGCACCCCGCCTTTACCGCGGCATCGGCGTAGAGTTCGGCGGCTTCCTGCGCGCCGGTGGGGAGGAAGATGACGAGTATGTCGACCGCGGAGTTCCTGAGTTCGGCCGAGACATCCGCTGCCGTGGCCCGATGGGCGAGGTCGTGGACCTGGACGACACCGGTGAGCGGGCCCCTGACGCCGTCCGCCAACGGGCCGACGGTGACCGTGGGCAGCTGGGTGGGGACGTCGACATAGCTGGTCGTGCAGTTCGGCTCGACGAATATTGCTTTCTCCAGAGGTATTCCTACCTTTCTGGCGTCGACATCGAACGCGGCGGTTATCCGAATGTCACGTACCGGTACGGATTCGAGGCCCGGCACGAGGTCGGTGTGCACGATCGTCCCGTTGCTGACCCCGTGCAGTGCCTGGACCAGGGCAGAGCTACAGTTTCCGATACCCGCTACAGCAATGTTCGGCATATGCCTGCGCCTCCCGTGCAACTATCCCGATGCTTCAGCAGTAGATCGGAGTCCCGGCGCGAGCACAAGACTTGGTTCGAACTGTCATCTATGTTCTGTTGTTCTGCCTTGTCCGAATATGTTCGGCGGGGTCCGATGTAACGGAACCGGACTATATTGACACGGACCGGAACCTGGGGTTGGCTTGCCCCAACTGCGAATACAATTCCAGGGAAGGCGAAATCCGTGCCGCAGGTCCACTTATCGGTCGCCGTGATGGCGCATCCGAGCCGCGCGCGTGCGGCCCGCCGGCTGCAGGCCGACCTCGCCGCACTGGCACCCGAGGTCGTGTTCGACCCGGAACCCGAGGGACCGCCGAGCGCTCTGCGCACGGCCCGCCGTGCCTGGAGCGCGGTCGCGCCGGGCGCCACCCACCACCTCGTGCTGCAGGACGACGCCGTTCCCTGCGCGGGATTCGCCGCGCAGGCGGCGGCAGCGGCGCGGGCGAGGCCGGAGGACGGACTCGCGTTCTTCACCGAGTGGGGATCGCGCACCGCGCACATGGTCCGGATCGCGGCGCTCACCGGCGCGTCCTGGGCACGGGCCGTGGACGAGTACGTACCCGCGCCCGCACTGATGCTGCCCGCCCAGATCGCCCGCGGCTTCGACGAGTACGCCGAGCGTAAGGCGGACCCGGCCACCCCCGACGATGTCGCCCTCGACGACTACCTGCGCGAACTCGGCGTCGGCACCTACGTTTCGGTACCGAACCTCGCCGACCATCTGGAAACGCCCAGCCTCACCGGCAACGACCACATGGGCGCGCGCCGCTGCGTCTGCCTGCCCGTCGACGGCGACCCGCCCGTCGAGTGGACCGGGCCCGCGATCGAGGCGCTGCCGATGGTGCCCCAGTTCTCCTGGTGGGAGGGGCTCTCCTGTATCCGGGTGCGCGACGGCGAGCGGTACCGGAAGGAGTGGACCGCGCCGATCCTGGCCGCCCGCGGGCTCACCGCAGCCGAGCTGGACGCGACATGCGCGGCGGCGGTGCCGACGGCGGTGCGCGAGATCGTCAGCGAGATGCTGATCGCGCAGTGGTGGCTGACTGCCTGCGCGCTCGGCATGGTCGTGGCCGACCTCGGCCTGTCCGCCGACCGCATCCCGGCCGCGGCCCGGCAGCCGGTCGCGGCGCGGGCACTGGCGACGATGTTCCCCGGCGGGGTACGGCGGTTCCTGCCGGTCGGCCAGTTCGAGCGGGCCGGTGAGCTGATGGTGGAACCGCTGATCACGGCGCTGTGCCTGGGCGCGCGCTATGGCGGGAGCCGGTCATGACCGCCCGGCCGGGCGCCGCGGGAAAGGCCCGGCATGCCGGCCATTGAGGTGCGCCAGGTGAGCAGGCACTTCCGGCTGCGTGGACCGTTGATCCGGCGCCGTAGGGCGAAACAGCGCGAGACGGTCGCCCTCGACCGGGTGGACCTGCAGATCGGGACGGGCGAGTTCGTCGGGCTGCTCGGGCAGAACGGCGCCGGGAAGTCGACCCTGATCCGGGTGATGACCGGGCTGATGGTGCCGGACGCGGGGGAGGTGCGGGTGCTCGGACTCGACCCGAACCGGGACCAGGTGCGGAACGCACGGAACATCGGCGTGACCTTCGGCCAGCGCACCCAGCTGTGGTGGGACCTGCGGGCCCGCGACTCGTTCGAGATCCTGCGGGACATGTACGGCCTGCCAGCGGCGGTCCACGCCCGGCGGATGCGCGAACTCGACAATTTCCTGGACCTGTCCGCGTTCTGGGACACCCAGGCGCGGCACCTCTCACTCGGCCAGCGGGTGCGGTGCGACCTGGCCGCGGCCGTGCTGCACCGGCCCAGGGTGCTGTTCCTGGACGAGCCCACCATCGGCCTGGACATCCTGGTGAAGGACCAGGTCAGGGCGATGCTCGCGGATCTCGCCGGCACCGGGGACCACGCCATCGTGCTGACCACCCACGATGTGGCCGACGTCGAAGCGCTCTGCCCCCGGATCGTCCTGATCGACCGCGGGAAGACGCTCTTCGTCGGCACACTGGCGGACCTGACCAGGATCGGCGGTCGCCGGCGCACCGTCCTGGTCGAGCCGGCCGTCGGCAGCAGCCCGCCGAGCCGGATCCCGGGTGCCCGGCTGCTGGACCCGGACGGCGCCCGAGCCGTGTACACGCTTGAACCCGGGGTGAGCCAGGCGGAGTTCGCGGCGCGGCTGCTCGCCGCCGGCGAGGTACGGGCGATCGACTTCGAGGGCGTCGGTCTTGAGGACGTGCTGCGCTCGATCTACGCGGGCGACCACACCGCGCTGAGCGCGGCACCACCGCCGTGACGCACCCTGCTGGGACCGCTCGCGCCTACCGGCTGGCCCGAATCGCGCCGCTCGCCGAGTGCATGCGCGGCGCCCGCCTCTGACGACCGGATTCGTCATCGCCACCCAGGTCTTCCTGTACGCCGAGCTGTGGCGGGCGCTGTACGCGCACACCGCGACCGTGGCCGGGCTCGACGTCCGGCAGGCCGTCACCTACTCCACGCTGGCCACCCTCGCCACCACCGCTCGCGCCATGCGCGGTGCGACCGGGGAGTCCGTCAAGACCCGGATCCTGGACGGCTCGATCGCCTACTGGTTCCTCCGCCCGGTGAGCGCGCGCCGCTACCGCGCCTGGTACGGGGTGGGCGAGGCGCTGTACTCCTCGGCCTGGGTGGTCGTCGGGCTCGCGCTCGGGCTGGGCCTGGGGCTGGTCGCGCCTCCCGCCTCGGTGGCGGTCGCCGCGGTGTCGGCGGTCAGCTTCGCGCTCGGTCTGGTGGTGCTGTACTACCTGACCGTGCTGATCGACGTGATCGCCTTCTGGACCGTCTCCACGGACGGGGTCACCCGGTTCTACGACTTCGTGCAGGCCCTGCTGTCCGGTGCGCTGATACCGGTGTGGTTCCTCCCCGGATGGCTCGGCGGTCTGACGACCCGTCTGCCCTTCGCGGCCGGGGTGTCGACCCCGATCTCGCTGTACGCCGGACGGATTCCGCCGGCCGACGCGCTGCCGGCGCTGGCCGGGCAGGCCGGCTGGTGCGTGGTGCTCGCGATGGTCACAGCCGTCCTCTGGCGCCGCGCCGGACGCCGTCTGGTGGTACTCGGCGGATGACGACCACCGCGCGGATCCGCAGCGCCGCGAGGATCGCCCGGGCGACCAGCCGGGCGGGGCTGCGGGAACGCCTCGCCAACAAAGGGGACTTCGTGCTGGCGATCGTCAACGGCGTGACGTACCAGATCACCGTGCTGTTGTTCGCGACCGTCGTGTTCACCCGGTTCCCACCGCTGGCCGGCTGGACGGTCGGGCAGGTGCTGCTGGTGAGCAGCGCCCGGCTGCTCGCGCACTCCGTGTTCGTGCTGGGGTTCACCAACGTCAGGGAGGTTCCCTACCTGATCCGGCAGGGGCGGTTCGACAGCTTCCTGGTACGGCCGGCGTCGGTGTTCCTCCAGGTGTGCACCAGCCGGTTTCCGCTGAACGCGGTGGGGGATCTGACCGTCGCGGCGACATCGCTCGGGGTCTGCCTGTCCATGCTGCGGCTGGACTGGACCGTGGCCCGGGTCTGCTCGCTCGTGCTCGCGGTGGCCAGCGGGGCCACCCTTGAGCTGGCGCTCGCGCTGTGCGTGGCGGGCATCGTGCTGCGCCGGGCCGGCACCGAGGCGCTGTTCTCCTGGCTGGACACGGTGATCGGGGCCTTCGGCAACTACCCGCTGAGCGTGTTCCCGACGGTGCTCCGGGCGGCGTTCACCTTCGCGCTGCCGGTGGCCTTCGTGGCGTTCTATCCGGTGGCGGCGGTGCTGGGGAAGGCGGAGTCCGTACCGTACGGACCGGCGCTGACGATGGTGGCGCCGCTGGTCGCGGCCGTCTGGCTGGCGGTGGGCGGCTGGGCGTGGCGCACAGGGCTGCGGGCGTACGCGCGGCGGGGGTGGTGACCGCGCGAGCGGCGCGCGACTCGGCGGCGCGCTATTCGGCTCTGGAGCGGTCCAACGCCATGACTGCGAGCCACAGTTCGCCCCGGTCGGTCGTCGACGCCAGCGACAGCCCGGTGAACTCCTCGATCTGGGACAGCCGGTAGCGCACGGTGTTGCGGTGGACGAACAGCTGGTCCGCGGTGGCCTGCACCGATCCGTCGGTGGCCAGGAAGCGGCGCAGCGTGCCGATCAGGTCGGCCCGGTGCTCGGCGTCGAAGCGCAGCAGCGGTCGCAGCACCCGGTCGCTCAACTGCCGTACGGCCGGCGACAGCGGCGAGAGCAGCAGGTCCGCGAGGCGTGGCTGGGCGCCCGCGTGGACGCCCGCGCCCCTGCTGAGCGCGGCCCTGGCCTCCAGGTATCCCTGCTGCACCCCGCGTGCTCCCGCGCCCGGCGCGCTCAGGCCGACGGCGGCGGTGGAGCCGCGCACCGGGTCGCGGCGCAGGGCCTCCCACAGGCTCTTCGCGTGGACCTCGGCGGCCTGCTGGCTCTCGCCGTCCTCGGGGTGCTCGGGGACGAGCACCAGCAGGTAGCCCTCGACCACCGCGGACAGCGGCTGGGCGGGCTGCCCCTCCGGACCCTCGCTGAACTGCGGCATCGACCAGGCCAGATGGCTGAGCCGGCGGCGGCTCTCCTGCTCGCGTCCGGACCGGCGGTCCGCCCACTGCCCCAGCAGGACGTGGTGGCGTCGGGTCGGATCGACGCCGTGCACGGCGAGCAGCCGGTCCGCGGCACCGCCGTCCAGGGTGCCGTTGACCACCTCGCCGAGGAGCCGCCCCAGCAGCCCGCGCCGACCGGCGATGAACGACAGCCGCCGGGCCAGCTCCAGTGCGACCAGCCTGGCGGCGTAGTGCAGCGGCTCCGGCTGCGCGCTGCGCCCGGCGAGCAGCCAGGCCACCACCACCCCGTCGACCTCGACCTGGAGCCGGTGCTCCGGTGCGGCGGGCAGCGATCCGGCCAGTGCGCCGCCGTCGGCCGCCAGGACCGCGGTCGGTGCGCCGATCTCCCGGCTCAGCGTGCGCAGCAGCTGTTCCAGGGCATCACCCGCGAGCACGGCCTGGGTCAGCCGGTCGTGCGCCTCGACCAGTCGGCCCTGCTCGGTGTGGCGCTCAGCGGCGATGCGCTCCGCGACATGGCGGCCGAGCGCGATGAACGGGGTCTGGTACGGGACTTCGAGCACCGGCAGGCCGAACTCCCGGGCGGCGGCCAGCAGGGCGCGGGGTACGGCGGTGTGGCTCAGCCCGGTGCCGAAGCCGATGCCGGAGCCGCCGGCCTGGGCGATCCGGGCGACGAAGGCGGTCTGCGCCGCCGCGGTGCGCAGCCGCAGCCCGGTGGTGAGCAGCAGCTCGCCACCGTTCATCCAGGGCGTCGGGTCGGCCAGCTCGGAGGCTGCGGCCCAGCTCACCAGCCGGTCCAGGCCGCCCTCCCCGGTACAGGAGCGCAGCGCCAGACCTTCCATGTCGAGGAGGTCCCGCAGTCGCACTGGCATGGCGCGGACTGTATGCGTGCACAACAGCGCCCGGGAAGTCCGTGCGGCCATCCATAGCCGAATTGTCATCTGGGTTCATAGGTTTTGGCATCACCAGCGGCCACCCGACCCCGAGGACCAGCGTGACGGACAGCCCACCTCCCAGCACCGGCGCACCCCTCGCCGGACCCCTCGCCGGTCCGCCATTCCCGGGGGCGGTCGCGCTGTCTGGGGTGACCAAGGCCTTCGGCACGGTACGCGCCGTCGACGGCATCGACCTGGAGATCCGGGCCGGGGAGTTCTTCTCGATGCTCGGCCCCTCGGGGTCGGGCAAGACCACGGTGCTGCGCATGATCGCCGGCTTCGAGGAGCCGACCAGTGGGCAGGTGCTGCTCGGCGGTGCGGACGTCACTCGGCTTGCTCCCTTCGACCGCGACGTCAACACGGTCTTCCAGGACTACGCGCTGTTCCCGCATCTGTCGGTGCGTCAGAACGTGGAGTACGGCCTCAAGGTGAAGCGCGTGCCCAAGGCCGAGCGCATCCGGCGGGCCGCCGAGGCCCTGGCCGCCGTACGGCTGGAGGACTTCGCGGCCCGGCGGCCCGCCGAGCTCTCCGGCGGCCAGCGCCAGCGCGTCGCCCTGGCCCGGGCCTTGGTCAACCGGCCCTCGGTGCTGCTGCTCGACGAACCCCTCGGCGCGCTCGACCTCAAGCTGCGCCTGGAGATGCAGATCGAGCTCAAGCAGATCCAGCGCGAGGCCGGGATCACCTTCGTCTTCGTCACCCACGACCAGGACGAGGCGCTCACCATGAGCGACCGGATCGCGGTCTTCAACGCCGGGCGCATCGAGCAGGTCGGCACCCCGGCCGAGGTCTACGAGCACCCGGCGACCGAGTTCGTCGCGGGCTTCGTCGGCACCTCCAACCTGCTCCAGGGCGACGCCGCGGCCCAGGTGTTCGGCGAACCGGGCCTGTACTCCGTGCGCCCCGAGAAGATCCGGATCACCCATCCCGACGACCCGGCCGGACCTGACGAGTGCTCGGCCCCGGGGACGATCGTCGAGGTCGTCTACGCGGGGGCGCTGACCCGCTTCGTGGTCGACCTCGAAGCCGGCGGCCGACTGGTCGCGCTGCGGCAGAACGTCGAGGAGTCCAGCACCGACGTGGCCCGGCACCGCGGCTCGACGGTCCTGCTCGCCTGGCAGCGCCGGCACACCATCCGGCTCAGCGACCGGTCCGGCGACCGGCTCAGCGACACCACGCCGAACGACAACTCACAGTGAGGTCATCCATGAACGCCTACCGTTCCCCGAGATCCCGGACCGTGCGCGGCCTGGTCGTCGCGTCCACCCTGCTGCTCGCCGCCGCCTGTTCGGCCACGCCGACCAACAGCGGAGGCGGGACCTCCACTGCGGGCTTCACGCCGCCGAACATCCCCATGCAGAAGTCCCTGGGGACCGGCGAGGGCGTGGTCAACATCGTCGCCTGGGCCGGCTACGTCGAGTACGGCCAGGACAGCAAGACCGTGGACTGGGTCTCCGCCTTCACCAAGCAGACCGGCTGCAAGGTCAACGTCAAGGTCGCGGGCACCTCCGACGAGATGGTCGCGCTGATGAAGACCGGCCAGTACGACACCGTCTCCGCCTCCGGCGACGCCACCCTGCGACTGATCGCGGGCGGCAACGTCGCCCCGGTCAACACCGCGCTGGTGCCCAACTACGCAGACATCTACCCGGCGTTGAAGAACCAGCCGTGGAACTCGGTGAACGGCGTCGCCTACGGCATCCCGCACGGGCGCGGAGCCAACCTGCTGATGTACAACACGGCCAAGGTCACCCCCGCGCCCACCTCCTGGTCCGCGGTCTTCTCGCCCAGCTCGCCCTACACCGGGCACATCACCGCCTACGACGACCCGATCTACATCGCCGACGCCGCGCTCTACCTGATGAAGACCAAGCCCGAACTGGGCATCAAGAACCCCTACGCGCTCACCCAGGCCCAGTTGACCGCCGCCACCGACCTGCTCAAGGTCCAGAAGCAGCAGGTCGGTTCGTACTGGAGCGACTACACCAAGGAGCAGGCGGCCTTCGATTCCGGCGACGACCTGCTCGGCACCACCTGGGAGGTCATCCAGCAGGCCGTGGCCGCCGACGGCAAGGTGAAGACCAAGGCGATCCTGCCCAGCGAGGGCGCCACCGGCTGGTCCGACACCTGGATGATCGCGGCCAAGGCGGCGCACCCCAACTGCGCCTACCAGTGGATGAACTACATCGTCTCGCCGAAGGTCAACGCCCAGGTCGCCGAGTACTTCGGCGAGGCCCCGGCCAACTCCAAGGCCTGCGCGCAGATCACCGACAACCCCAACTTCTGTGCCGACTACCACGCCGCCGACGAGAGCTACTGGAAGAACGTCTACTACTGGAACACCCCGACCCAGCTCTGCCTCGACGGCAGCGGCAAGAACGACTGCACCACGTACGCCCAGTGGGTCACCGCATGGAACGAGATCAAGGGCTGATGGCCTCAACCGTCCGCAGGCTGGCGGGGGCGCTGCACCGTCGCCCCCGCCTGCGCCTGGCCGCCCTGATCTCCGCGCCCATGGCCTGGCTCGCGCTGGCCTACCTCGGTGCGCTCGTGGTGCTCCTGGTCTCCGCCTTCTGGACGACCAACGAGTTCACCTCCAACATCGACTACCTCTGGAACACCGACAACTTCCGTACGGTGCTCACCGATCCGCTGTACCGCAACGTCGCGCTGCGGACGCTGGGCATCGCCGCCGGGGTGACCCTGATCGACGCGGTGATCGCCTTCCCGATGGCCTTCTACATGGCCAGGGTGGCCAAGCCGCACAGCCGGGAGCTGCTGCTGGTCGCGGTGCTGACGCCGCTCTGGGCCGGGTACCTGGTCAAGGCCTACGCCTGGTGGGTGATGCTCAGCCACGGCGGCATCATCGACTGGATCACCAGCGCCTTCGGCGGCAGCTCGCCCGGGTTCGGGATACCGGCGGTGGTGATCGTGCTCTCGTACCTGTGGCTGCCGTACATGATCCTGCCGCTCTACACGGCCTTCGAGCAGCTGCCGGACAGCCTGCTCGCCGCCTCGGGGGACCTGGGCGCCAGGCCCTGGCGGACCTTCGTCGGAGTGGTGCTGCCGCTGGTCAAGCCGGCGGTGATCGCCGGGTCGATCTTCACCTTCTCGCTGAGCCTGGGCGACTACCTCTCGGTGCAGATCGTCGGCGGCACCACGCAGATGCTCGGCAACGTCATCGCCTCCAACGTCACGCTCAACCTGCCGCTGGCGGCGGCCGTGTCCTGTGTACCGGTGCTGATCATCGTCGGCTACCTGCTCGCCGTGCGCCGAACCGGCGCGCTCGACAACCTGTGAGGCACTGATGCTCCAATCCCCCGGGGAGCGACCCCCCGTACCCCCGCGTGGACCCGTGGTCTGTGGGCCCTTGTGCGCGGATATCCCGAGGAGAGGCTGAGTGGAACTCTCCCGCGGCGCCCGGGTCGCCCTGCGCCTGGCCATGGTTCTGGGGCTGGCCGTCATCTATGTGCCGCTGGCGCTGGTGCTGGTCAACTCGTTCAACGCCTCACGGTCCTTCGCCTGGCCGCCCTCGGGGCTCAGCACCCGCTGGTGGACGGCGGCCTGGCAGGAGACCGGACTGCGCCAGGCCCTCTACACCTCGCTCAAGGCCGGGCTGGGAGCGACCGCGATCGCCGTGGTCCTCGGCACCATGGCCGCCTTCGCCGTCACCCGGTACCGGTTCTTCGGCAAGCAGGCGGTCTCCTTCCTGCTGATCCTGCCGCTCGCGCTGCCCGGGATCGTCACCGGCATCGCCCTCAACGCGGCCTTCCGCACCGTGCTCACCCCGCTCGGGATCGGCTTCGGACTGTTCACCGTCGTCGTGGGCCACGCGACCTTCTGCATCGTCGTGGTGTTCAACAACGTGGCCGCCAGGCTGCGGCGGACCGCGCCCACAGCTGAGGAGGCGTCAGCGGACCTGGGCGCCCACACCTTTCAGACCTTCTGGTACGTCACCCTGCCCGCCGTCCGCAGCGCGCTCTTCGCCGGTGCGCTGCTGGCGTTCGCGCTCTCGTTCGACGAGATCGTGGTCACCACCTTCACGGCGGGACCGGGAACGCAGACCCTGCCACTGTGGATCTTCGACAATCTGGCCCGCCCCGACCAGGGTCCCATCGTCGACGTCGTCGCGGCACTGCTCATCGTGCTCTCGATCGTCCCGGTCTACCTGGCACAGCGCCTGTCGGGGGAGGTGCTGCGCTGACCGTGTCCCCGGAGCCGCTGCAATCTTAGGTTTCGCCCCGATGACCCACGGTTTGTACCTGACGATGGACAGCCCTCCGCTCCGCAATCAGAGTTGCGTCCTGTGGTCGGGCAGAGGGTGATCGCTCGGGAGGCGAACCCTCGTCCGACCGCTGCCCAGGACCCAACAGCCGCGAGGGGTTTGCCGCCGTATGTGTGATTGCCTGAACGCAGCAGTGACCGGACCGGAGCCGCACGGGGAGGCGCAGGAGCAGGGCCGGGGGCCGTCCCGCAGGACGATGCTGGGAGCGCTGGCGGCGGGGACCGCAGCCGCCACCGCGGTACCTCTGCTGGCGGCGGCCCCAGCCGTCGCCGCGACATCCTCGTCGGTAGCGGGCGCCAAGCTGTCGCTGACCCTGCTGGGGACCAACGGCGGGCCGCCACCGTTGGCCGAACGGTTCGGGATCTCCTCCGCGCTGGTCGTGAACGGCAGGACGTACGTCATCGACTGCGGCCGGGGAGCCGTCAGCCAGTACGTGCGGGCCGGACTGTCGCTGCCGTCGCTGGCCGGGATCTTCCTGACCCATCTGCACGCCGACCACGTCGTCGACTACTTCTCCTTCCCGCTGCTGTCGGCGGGCGTCGCCGGTGCACAAGGATTCCAGAGCCCGGTGGCGGTCTACGGCCCCGGCCCTGCGGGCATCGCCTCGACCGTGGCCGGCGCGCCCGGACCGGTACCGGGTACCGTCGGGATGACGAAGCTGGCCGGCCAGGCGTTCGCGGCGTCGCCCACGTTCTTCATGGCGGAGCACGCCGGAATCGACCCGGCCACGCTGCTGGACGTCCACGACGTCCTGCCGCCCGCCGGCGTCGCCGCGTCGGCGGCCCACACCGCACCGGCCATGGCCCCGTTCACCGTGATGGAGAACGAGGACGTGAAGGTCACCGCCGTGCTGGTGCCGCACGGCGCGGCGTTCCCCGCCTACGCCTACCGGTTCGACACCGACCACGGCAGCGTCGTCTTCTCCGGCGACACCGCCCCGACCCCGAACGTCATCACGCTCGCCCGCAACGCGGACGTCCTGGTGCACGAGACGATCTACCCCGCCGGGTTCGCCAGGCTGGGCCTGTCGCAGGCACTGCTCAACCACATCCTGACCGTGCACACGGACGTCGCCGAACTCGGCAGGATCGCCGCCGAAGCGGACGCCGGGATGCTGGTCACCACCCACCTCGGCCCGGGGCAGCGAGCTGCGGTCTCCGATGCCACCTGGCGGCGACTGCTCCGGGACAGCGCCCGCCAGGCGGGCTACGGCGGCCGGATGGTCCTGGGCCGCGACCTGCTGCAACTGCCGGTTGAGCCACGGGGATCGGGACGGCGCTGATCACCCTGGGCCGCCGGGGCTGCGCCGTCAACATCGCCGCGCTGCTCTACGGCGTGACCGCGATCCCCGGACGGGGAACTGATCCCGCCGTGACACGGCGGAGGGCCGGGACACCACCCCTTGGTTTCCCGGCCCTCGCTGACCGCTTCGCTGTCGGCCTCGCGCTGCTCCTTGGCGCACTCTCCGCTGACCCCGGGCTTGGACCGGGTCAGTCGTGGTGCGGGGCCTGCGGCCCTCCGCTCACCGGACGACTATGGCTGCTGCGAGCGCCTTCCTGGCGCGTTCAGTGGCTCGCTCCGCGCGGTTCCTGAGCTGGAGAGCGCGGACCAGACGATAGTGGGCGGCCCGCTTGAGGCTCTCGTCGGAGTAGGCACGAGTCAGGTCATCGGGCATGGACTGCATCTGATTCAGAATGAAAACGGGCCCTTCGGCATTGACGACGGCCGCCTGACAACCAGGTCGACGGTCCCAGAAGCTAGCGGCCGCCCACTCACGCCCGCAACGCAATTTCCTTGGCGCGGCTCGGTTCGCGATCGTGCGCTAGGGTCCTGGTCCAGCCGCGGGGTGATCTTCACGTGGCTGGATCGGGAGGAGCGATGGTGTCGGCGACGGCCTTCGATGAGTGCGAGCGGCGGACCTGGGCGGGGCGGGCGGCGGCGTTCGCCGGCAGCTTCGCCGACCTGTGTGCGTATCCGGTACCGCAGTTGCTGGACGCCGCCGGGGTCCAGCCGGATGTGCGGGTGCTGGACGTGGGTACCGGGACCGGGACGGCCGCTGCGGCGGCCGGTGTGCGCGGGGCGAAGGTGACGGCGGTCGATGCCGAGCCCGGCATGGTGGAGTTGGCCGCGCGGGCGGCCCCCGCTGCCGGTGTCCAGGTCGCCGTCCTGCCGGTGCTTCCCTTCGCTGACGGGGAGTTCGACGCGGTGGTCGGCAACTTCGTGCTCAACCACGTGGGCCGCCCCCGGGACGCCCTGGCGGAGCTGCGCCGGGTGCTCCGTCCGGGCGGACGGATCGCGCTGACGATCTGGTCGACCCCTGCCGCCCCCGGCCAGGCGCTGCTGGGCCGAGCCGTGGAGGCGGCGGGCGTGGTGCGGCCCTCGCACCTGCCCGCGCTCGCGCCCGAGGACGATTTCCCGCGCAGCCCGCAGGGGTTGATCGACCTGCTGGAGTCCGCAGGGTTCCGCGAGGCGGGGTGCGAGGCGGGGTGCGAGACGGTGCGCTGGGACCACCGGGCCGATGCCGAGGTGTGGTGGAGCGGCCCGGCTGCAGGTGTGGCTTTCATCGGTCAGATCGTGCTCAGCCAGCCCGAGGAGACCCGAGCGGAGATCAAGCGTCACTTCGACCTGCTCAGCGAGGAGTTCACCGGGCCTGACGGTCGGCTCGTGCTTCCGCACGAGGCGCTGCTGGTCGGTGCGAGCGGGTAGTTGGCGTTTGCGGCAACGGTGGCGCCAGGTAAGCCACCTACAGCTTCCGCAACAGCCAACTACGCTGCCTCGCCTTCCCGATGAGCCGACAGACGCAGTCCGGCCCGGCCCCCAAGGGCCGGACCGGACGTCCGTCGTTCAGGCCCTGATCAGGCCAGGTCGAACCGGTCGAGGTCCATGACCTTGGACCAGGCCGCGACGAAGTCGTTCACGAACTTGGTCTTGGCGTCGTCGCTCGCGTAGACCTCGGCGAGGGCGCGGAGCTCGGAGTTGGAGCCGAAGACGAGGTCGGCGCGGCTGCCGGTCCACTTGACCTCGCCGGTGGCGGAGTCGCGGGCCTCGAAGGTGGTGGCGTCCTCGGAGGTCGCCTTCCACTCGGTGCCCAGGTCCAGCAGGTTGACGAAGAAGTCGTTGGTCAGCGACCCGGGGGTGGTGGTGAGGACGCCGAGCGACGACTCCTGGTGGTTGGCGCCCAGCACACGGAGGCCACCGACCAGGACGGTCAGCTCGGGCGCGCTCAGGGTGAGCAGGTTCGCCCGGTCGATCAGCAGGTACTCGGCCGGGAGTCGGCTGCCCTTGCCGAGGTAGTTGCGGAAGCCGTCCGCGGTCGGCTCCAGCGGGGCGAACGCCTCGACGTCGGTCTGGTCCTGGGAGGCGTCCGCGCGCCCCGGGTGGAAGGGGACCTGGACGTCGTAGCCGGCCGTCTTGGCGGCCTGCTCGACGCCGACGCCGCCGGCCAGCACGATGAGGTCGGCGAGCGAGATCTGCTTGCCGCCGGTCGCGGCGGAGTTGAAGGACTCCTGGATCCCCTCCAGGGTGCGCAGCACCGTCGCCAGCTGGTCGGGTCCGTTGACCTCCCAGCTTCGCTGCGGCTCCAGCCGGATGCGCGCGCCGTTGGCGCCGCCGCGCTTGTCGCTGCCGCGGAAGGACGAGGCCGAGGCCCATGCGGTGGAGACCAGCTGGGAGACGGTCAGGCCCGAGTCCAGGATCTTGCCCTTGAGGGCGGCGATGTCCTCGGCGCCGACGAGCTCGTGCGTCACCGCGGGCAGCGGGTCCTGCCACAGCAGGACCTCGGACGGGACCTCGGGGCCGAGGTAGCGGACGATCGGGCCCATGTCGCGGTGGGTCAGCTTGTACCAGGCCCGGGCGAAGGCGTCCGCGAACGCGGCCGGGTCCTCCAGGAAGCGGCGCGAGATCTGCTCGTAGGCCGGGTCGATGCGCAGCGACAGGTCGGTGGTCAGCATCGTCGGGGCGTGGCTCTTCGACGGGTCGAACGCGTCGGGGACGGTGCCCGCGCCCGCGTTCTCCTTCGGCCGCCACTGGTTGGCGCCCGCGGGGCTCTTGAACAGCTCCCACTCGTAGCCGAACAGGATCTCGAAGAAGCTGTTGTCCCAGGTGACCGGGGTGTTCGTCCAGATGCCCTCAAGGCCGCTGGTGATCGCGTCGGCGCCCTTGCCGGTGCCGTAGCTGCTCTTCCAGCCGAGGCCCTGCTGCTCAAGCGGGGCGGCCTCGGGGTCGGGGCCGACGTTGTCGGCCGGGCCGGCGCCGTGGGTCTTGCCGAAGGTGTGGCCGCCCGCGATCAGGGCGACGGTCTCCTCGTCGTTCATCGCCATCCGGCGGAAGGTCTCGCGGATGTCGCGGGCCGCGGCCAGCGGGTCCGGGTTGCCGTTGGGGCCCTCGGGGTTGACGTAGATCAGGCCCATCTGGACCGCGCCCAGCGGCTCCTCCAGCTCGCGGTCGCCGGTGTAGCGCTCGTCGTCGAGCCAGGTGGTCTCGGGGCCCCAGTAGACGTCCTCGTCCGGCTCCCAGACGTCGGGACGGCCGCCGGCGAAGCCGAAGGTCTCGAAGCCCATCGACTCCAGGGCGACGTTGCCGGTGAGGATCATGAGGTCGGCCCAGGAAATGTTCTGGCCGTACTTCTTCTTGACCGGCCACAGCAGGCGGCGGGCCTTGTCGAGGCTGGCATTGTCCGGCCAGCTGTTGAGCGGGGCGAAGCGCTGCTGCCCGGCCCCGGCGCCGCCGCGGCCGTCGCTGATCCGGTAGGTGCCCGCGCTGTGCCAGGCCATGCGGATCATGAACGGGCCGTAGTTGCCGAAGTCGGCCGGCCACCAGTCCTGGGAGTCCGTCAGCACCGCCGCGATGTCCTGCTTCACGGCCGCGAGGTCGAGGGAGTTGAACGCCTCGGCGTAGTCGAAGTCCGCACCGAGGGGGTTGGCCACGGCGGGGTTCTTGGCGAGGATCTTCAGATTGAGCCGGTCCGGCCACCACTGGCGGTTCCCGCCGCCCTGCGTCGGGTGCGCGGCGCGACCGTGCACGACCGGGCAGCCACCCCCGCCCTCCGTCTTCGCGTCTACGACGATTGCATCATGGTTGTCGGACATGAGGTTCCTTCCGGACTGGACGGTTCACGAGTCTGCGGATCACGGCGGTCAGCATCTGCAGGAGGGGCGTGCCGGAGGCTTCTTGTCTCTTGTCCCTTGGCCAGCGCCGGATCCGATCCTACGATGGACAGAGTCTAAGTCAAGAAGCCTGCCAATCCCACATCCAATCGGAACCCGGACATCCATTGGTAAACTATGTGCGTCCCGTCGAACCCGAATAGGTGAACCCATATGAGTGACCTGCTGGAGCGACTGCGCGGGCGCGGCTGGAGGATGACCTCCCAGCGGCGTGTCGTTGCGGAGGTCCTCGACGGCGACCATGTGCATCTCACGGCCGACGAGGTGCACGCCCGAGCCGTGCGGCGGCTGCCGGAGATCTCCCGCGCGACCGTCTACAACACCCTGCGCGAGCTGGTCACGCTGCACGAGGTGATCGAGGTCACCACGGACGGCCGCGCCAAGCGCTACGACCCCAACGCCCACCACCCGCACCAGCACCTGGTCTGCTCCCATTGCGGCACCATCCGCGATGTCCACCCGACCGGCGACCCGCTGGCCGCCCTCCCGGCGGAGCAGCGTTTCGGTTTCACCATGTCCGAGGTCGAGGTCACCTACCGCGGACTGTGCCCGTCCTGCGCGTAGTCCGCTCTGCACTGGAACTGTCCCGGATCGAGCGTGCCCGCGTCAGGCGACACGCCGCAGCACAGGAAGGCGGCTGCCGACAGTGTGTCGACAGCCGCCGTGACAGCTCGTTCAGTTCCCGCCGTTCAAAGTCCTGTCGTTCAAGCTCCTGCCGTTCAGTTCCCGCAGTCGCCGCGGAAGGCGCGCAGCATGGGCAGGGCGCGGTTGTCGAAGTCGAACGCCGCCTGGTTCTCCCAGGCGTTGCCCGAGCTGGGGTCGGTCTCGTCCCAGCCGTTGCCGGGGACGGCGGTCCATGTGCCCTCCCAGTAGAAGTACCCGAGCCCGCGCCCGCCGGGGACGGCGGCGACGGTGTCGGCGAGGGTGCGCACCCAGGCCTCCTGGCCGGACGGGGTCGCCGGGAAGCCCGCCACCAGCTGGTCGGCGGAGTCGATCATGTTGACGAGCGCGTCCTTGCTGTCCAGCCGGAACGGGTAGCCGGTCTCGGCGACCAGCACGTCCTTGTCGTAGCGGGCCGAGACGTCGGCGAGGTTGGCTGCCAGACCGGTCAACGGGCCGTGCCAGTACGGGTAGTAGGAGGCCCCGATGACGTCGAAGGGGATCTCGTAGGACACGGCGTTGTCGAACCACCAGCGGTACAGGCCGTTGTCGCCGCCGTTGGCCAGGTGCAGCACGATCCGGGTGCGCGGCGAGACGGCGTGGGCCGCGGCGATGCCGGACTTCAGCAGGGCGGCCAGCTGCCCCCAGTGGTTCCAGTCGCCGTCCGGCCAGAGCAGCCCGCCGTTCAGCTCGTTGCCGATCTGGGCCAGCGACGCCGGGGTGCCCTGCGCGGCCAGCGATCCGAGGACATCTGCGGTGTGGTCGTAGACCGCCTGCTTCAGGCCGTCGAGGTCGTAGCCCGCCCAGGCCGCGGGCTTGAACTGCTTGCTGGGGTCGGCCCAGGTGTCGGAGTAGTGGAAGTCGACCATCAGCCGCACCCCGGCGGCGTGCAGGCGCCGGGCGATCGGCAGGATCCGGCGCTTGGTGTTGTAGCCGTCGGCCGGGTTGACCCAGACCTTCAGCCGGGCGTGGGTCAGTCCGGCCTCGGCGAGGATGCGTATCGCGTCACCGCGCCGGCCGTCCGGGTAGCGGTACACGCCGCCCAGCGCCTCGCTCTTGGCGAGCGAGGAGATGTCCATACCGCGAATGCGCAGCCCGCTGCCGTCCGCCGCGCCTGATCCGGCGGCCGCGGCGCGGGTCGCCGCCAGTGCCGCGTCCGGGAACGCCAGCGGGAGGGTGGTCGCGGCGGCGGCAGCCGCCACCGCCTTGATCATGGTGCGTCGTTGCACGTGGGGTCCTTTCATCGCTGTGGGGCTGCGCGGGACCGCGTGGCACCTTGATGGTTTTTCCAACAAGGAGCGACAGATCCAAACGGAAGCTTGGGGCTGCCGGACGCCGAGGTCAAGAGCGGAGCGTGACCGAATTCGGCACAGTTGTGCACAGTCCGTGCACACCCCCGTGCACAGCCTCCCCAGCGATCCGCCCGACCCGGTGTCGTGCGCCGGGCCGGGCGGGGTCGTAGCGATGCGTGCTGCTGATCAGCTGCTGACTGCTGCTCAGCTGTGGGAGACGGTCAGGCCGTAGAAGGCGACGCGCGCTCCGTTGGTGGTGCTGCTGGAGGACGACTGGTTGTACGAGCCGGCCTTGAAGTACTCCTTGTAGACGTCGAAGGAGGAGGGGATGGCGTAGTGGGTGGTGGTGCCGTTGACCGTCAGGTTGATGGTGTTGCCACCGGAGACGCCGAGGACGTAGCTCCAGGTCTTGCCGATCGCGACATTGCCGACGGTGTGCGTGGTCTGGCCGCCCGAGGGCGAGTTCTCCGTGCCGACCACGATGTTGCCGTTGTTGTAGTAGTAGAGCTCCACCAGCGGTTTGGTGGACGAGCCGCCCGAGCCGAGGTGGATCTGTCCCACGCAGACGTGCGACGTCACGGACACCACGCGCAGCGTCGCGCTCAGCTTGTGGGTGCCGCTGAGCGCCCAGTCCGCGGGGGAGCCGTTGGAGTTCATCTCGCGCAGCTCGGAGCGGGCGTAGTTGGAGTTGGGGGTGGTCACGCCCTTCTCCGGGGCCCAGAAGGTCATCGCGCCGTCGCGGGTGTCGGTGTAGAAGTACGAGTCCTGGAAGCCGTTGGCCCCCTGGAGCTGGGAGGACGGGATGGTGGTGGGCGAGCCGGGGGAGCCGATGGGCTCCTGCAGCTCCCAGACCGACAGGTTGAAGTTTCCGCCGGGCGCGACCGTGGTGGAGGCGGCGTTGGCGCTGGTGCCCAGGAGGCTGACGGTGCCGGCGATGCCGACGGCGGTGACCGTGGCGAGGAGCTTGGAGCGGGTTTTCACGTGGGGGTTCCTTCCGCTGCCTGGACCATGTTCAAGTACATGAACTAGGTCTAGTCCAATGGTGCGTCAGTCTGGATAGTACGGATGCTTCGCCCCGTCAACAATCCCTTCGATGAGGGGAGTTCATTACCGCAGGTGAAATGGACAGTTCGCGAGGTCGGTGAGTCGACACAGGCAGGCTCGCGACCGTCCCGGCCAGGTGCGGCTGGGCAATTCGGCCGCGTCTGACAGTTCAGAGATGTGAACATGACGGCGTCCCGTAAGGCGTGATGGGCGGGCCGTGTAACTTCGAGCCATGACAACGTCGATCTCCGTGTCCGGGCTGGTCAAGACCTTCGGGCGGACCCGCGCGCTGGACGGCCTGGAGCTGAGCGTCGCCACGGGTGAGGTGCACGGGTTCCTCGGCCCCAACGGCGCCGGCAAGTCCACCACCATCCGGGCGCTCCTCGGTCTGATCCGGGTCGACTCCGGCACGATGCGGATGCTGGACGGGGACCCCTGGCGCGACTCGGTCGCCCTGCACCGCCGACTCGCCTATGTGCCGGGCGATGTGACGCTGTGGCGGAACCTCACCGGCGGCGAGGTGATCGACCTGCTCGGGCGGCTGCGGGGCGGCCTGGACGCCGGTCGGCGGGCCGCGCTGCTGGAGCGGTTCGAGCTCGATCCGACCAAGAAGGGCAATGCCTACTCCAAGGGCAACCGTCAGAAGGTGGCCCTGGTAGCCGCGTTCGCCTCGGACGCCGAGCTGCTGATCCTGGACGAGCCCACCTCGGGTCTCGACCCGCTGATGGAGGAGGTCTTCCGCAGCTGCGTCACCGAGGAACGGGACCGGGGCCGCACCGTGCTGTTGTCCAGTCACATCCTGTCCGAGGTCGAGGCGTTGTGCGATCGGGTGAGCATCATCCGGGCTGGACGCACCGTGGAGAGCGGTTCCCTCGCCGAGCTGCGCCACCTCACCCGTACCTCGATCGAGGCCCAACTCTCCTCCGCCCCAGAGGGGTTGGACCGGCTGCCGGGACTTCACGACCTCGACCTCAAGCTCGACCCCGGCCCCGGCGCCCAACTGCGCTGCCAGGTGGACACCGACCGGCTCGACGGCCTGCTGCGGGTCCTCTCCACCGCCGGGGTGCGCACGTTGACCAGCCGTCCGCCCACGCTGGAGGAGCTCTTTCTGCGCCACTACGAGCAGCCGGACGAGTCCGGCTCGGACGGGGTGCGGTCATGACCGCCGGGCTCGGCGAGCTGCTGCGGCTGGCCCTGCGCCGGGACCGGATCATGCTGCCGGTCTGGATCTACGCATTGATCGGCTCGGTGGCCAGCACCCTGGTCTCGATCCGCCACCTCTACCCGGACGCCGCCTCCCGCGACCGGCTCGCACAGAGCATCAACGGCAACCCGTCGCTGCGCGCGCTGTACGGACCGGTCCACGACGCCCACAGCCTTGGCGCGTTGACGGCCTGGCGGATCCTGCCTTTCGGCGGGCTGATGATGGGTCTGCTGTGCGTTCTGCTGATCACCCGTCACACCCGTGCCGAGGAGGAGGCGGGACGGATGGAACTGGTCGGCGCAGGGGCGGTCGGCCGGGCCACGCCGCTGGCCGCCGCTCTCGGCACGGCGCTCACCGCCTGCGCCGCCGTCGCCCTCTTCGTACCGCTGCAGATGATCGCCTTCGGCCAGGACGCCGCGGGTTCCTTCGCCTTCGGCCTCGCCTACGCCGGGGTCGGCCTGGTCTTCGCCGGGGCAGCGGCCCTCGCGGCGCAGGTCACTGGCACCGCCCGGGCGGCCAACGGGATCGGCGGGGCGCTACTGGGCCTGGCCTATCTGCTCCGCGCCTGCGGCGACGCGTCCGGCGCCGGCGGTCCCGAATGGCTGGTGTGGCTCTCCCCGCTGGGCTGGGCGGAACGGGTCCGCCCCTACGGCGAGAACGCCTGGTGGCTGCCGGCACTGATGCTCGCGGCGTTCCTGGTCCAGGTCGCGGGTGCGTACCTGCTGGCGAGCCGCCGCGATCTGGGCAGCGGACTGCTTCCGCAGCGCCCCGGGCCGCCGGCCGGCGCACCCTCGCTGCGCAGCGCCTACGCCCTCGGCCTGCGGTTGCAGCGCGGCAGCCTCTACGGCTGGACCACCGCGTTCCTGGCCTCCGGGCTGGTCTTCGGCGGCATCAGCCAGGGCATCAGACAACTCCTGGACGGCAGCAGCTCGACCCGGCAGCTGCTGGAGCGGATGGGCGGCACTCATGGAGCCGTCGACTCCTACCTCTCCACCATGATCAGCACCTTCGGCATGGTCGCCGCCGTCTATGCGGTGCAGACCGTGCTCCGGCTGCGCGGCGAGGAGACCGGCGGGCGTGCCGAACCGGTGCTGGCCACCGGCGTGGCCCGGCTCACCTGGGCGTGGAGCCATCTGGTCTACCCGCTGCTGGGCTCGGCTGTCCTGCTGCTGGCGGCAGGCCTCGGTCTGGGCCTCGGCACCGGCGCGGTGCTGGGCGATCCGGGCGGCTGGACCTGGCGATTGCTCGGCGGCGCGCTGGTGCAGCTGCCGGCGGTGTGGGTGTTCGCCGGCGTGGCCGTCGCGCTGTTCGGACTGCTGCCGCGATGGAGCGCCGCCGCCTGGGGCGTCCTCGGCGTCCTGCTGTTCATCGCCTACCTGGGGCCGCTGCTGAACGCCGGTCAGTGGTTCCTGGACCTGACGCCGTTCACCCATGTGCCGCGACTGCCCGGCGGCACGGTGACGCTGCAGCCGCTGTTCTGGCTGACGCTGGTCACCGTGGTGCTCGGCGGCGCGGGCCTGGTCGGCCTGCGCCGCCGGGACCTGGGCTGAGCCGGACAGCCCAGGGCAGAGGGCTCTGAGGTCGCAGGGGTCTCAGAGGTCCAGGACCAGCCGGTCGCCCCGGCAGCGGGAGACGCAGATCATCATGGTCTCGTTCGCGGCCCGCTCCTCGGCGCTGAGCACCGAGTCGCGGTGGTCCGCCTCGCCCTCGACGATGTCGGTCTCGCAGGTTCCGCAGGTGCCCTCGGTGCAGGAGTAGAGCACCTGCACGCCCGCGTCGAGGACGGTCTGCAGCACGGTGGCGTCCGGCGCCACGGTGAGGGTCAACCCCGACTCCTGCAGCACGAGTTCGAAGGAGTCCGAGACCGCGCCCGGGTCCGCGGCCCGGGCGGTGAACCGCTCCGTGCGCAGGGTCCCTGCAGGCCGGTCGCCGCAGCGTTCCTCGACGGCGTCGAGCAGGGGCCCCGGGCCGCAGCAGTAGACCAGGGTGTCCGGAGGGGTCACGGCGAGGACCCGGTCCAGGTCCAGCAGCCCGGTCTCGTCCTGCGGTGCGACGGTGACCCGGCCGCGGCCGGCGTCCAGCGCCGCCAGCCGGTCCAGGAAGGCCATCGAGCCGCGGGTGCGGCCCCCGTACAGCAGGCTCCACTCGGCGCAGGCGGCCTCGGCGGCGGCCAGCATCGGCAGGATCGGGGTGATCCCGATGCCGCCCGCGATGAACAGGTAGCGGTCGGCCGGGCGCAGCGCGAAGTGGTTGCGCGGGCCGCGGACCCGGACGCTGCTGCCCTCGGCCAGGGCCGCGTGGACGTGCGCGGAGCCGCCGCGGCCGACGCCGTCGGGTTCGCGGAGCACGGCGACCTGCCAGCAGCCCTGGTCCGAGGGGTCTCCGCACAGGGAGTACTGGCGGGTGCGGTCGTTGTCGAGGAGCAGGTCGATGTGTGCCCCGGGCTCCCAGCCCGGGAGTTCGCCCCCGTCCGGGTGACGGAGCGTCAGCGAGACGACCCCGTCCGCCTCCTGGGTGCGGCGGCCGACGGTGAGTTCGGCCTCGTACTCAAGGGTGGTGCTCTGGGTGCTCATCGGCGGCTGTCCTCATGCTGGTGTTCGTGTGAGAGCATCCAGCTCCACATCTCCACCGGGTCGTCGTCGGTGTGCTCGGCCCCGCAGTGGCAGGCGCCGTGCAGCAGGTCGGTTCCGGGCAGCCAGCGGACGCGGTAGACCTCGCCGTTCGGCCCCTGGCTGCCGCTGGTCGTCACTGCTTCTGCTCCGCCAGCCGGGCCAGGATGCGGCGGGCGGCCAGGCCGCCGGTGTCGATGTTGATGCTGAGCTCCTGGTACCCGGCGGGCTCGGTGGTCAGCGCGCGCTGCAGCAGGTTGAGGGCGTCCACGTCCTGGATCACCACGGTGTGGTTGAAGTCGTGCAGGAAGGTGGTGACTTCGGCGTCGTCCCGGGCGAAGTCGCGGGAGACGGCCCAGAAGTCGTAGACGCTGCCCTCGGTGGAGGGGGTGATGGCGTAGGTGATCTCGGTGTGGAAGGCGGGGCTGTCGGTGCCGACCGGGGTGATCCGGCTGTGCAGCAGGTAGAGGCAGGGGGCCAGGTACTCGATGTCCTGGTGCCGGGTGATCCGGCCCTCGATCCCGGTGGACCGGGCGTAGAAGGGCGGGCACTCGGCGTCCTCCATGTGCCGGGACACCCGGACGATCGAGCCGGCCTCGTCAACCTCGGTGGTGATCGGCGTCTCGGCGACCTCGGGGGTGCCGATGTAGCCGCCGTGCAGATAGGTCTCGTGCGAGAGGTCCAGCAGGTTGTCGACCAGCAGCCCGTAGTCGGCGTCGATGGGCTCCATCCCGCTGACCGAGGTCCAGTTCTCGCTGTCGGCCAGGTGCGGGGCCCGGGGGACCGCGGCGCTGTCGGCGAGCGCGGGGTCGCCGATCCAGACCCAGACGAAGGAGTCCTGCTCGACCACGGGGTACGAGCTCACCCGGGCGGTACGCGGTATCCGCTTCTGGCCGGGGACGTAGACGCAGGTGCCGGTGGTGTCGTAGGTGAAGCCGTGGTAGCCGCAGACGACCCTGTCGCCGTCGAGCCGGCTCGCGGAGAGCGGGAAGCGGCGGTGCACGCAGCGGTCGGCCAGGGCGACCACCCGCTGCTCCTCGTCCTCGGTGCGGTAGAAGGCGATGGGCTCGCCGAGGATGGTGCGGGCGAGCAGGTCACGGCCGACCTCGCGGCCGTAGGCGGCGACGTACCACTGGTTGCGGGCGAATGCGGTCACGATGGATTCCCTCGACGTTGGGGGACCACTGCACGGAGCGGCTGAGGAACACCATCGACGCGCCCGCCCCACCCCGGCAAGCCTCCTTCCGTCAGGCGGAAGACGACCTGCGAGAGGTGGCCGCAGCACTCACCGGGGCTGCCAGCCCAGGGCTCTGGAGATGCCGCGCGCGGCCACCAGGACGGCGGGGCCCAGCTGCCGGGGCTGGGCGTCCTCGGCATGGACCACGACGGATACGGCGGCCGCCGGCTCGCCGCCCGCCCCGAACACCGGAGCAGCCACCGAGACTGCGTCGTCGGTGATCTGACGGTCACTCACCGCGTAGCCGGTGCGCCTGGCCTCGGCCAGCAGCCGGCGCAGCCGGGCCGGATCGGTCACCGTGTACGGGGTGAAGGAGGCCAGCGGACGGTCCATCACCTGCTCCTGCAGGTCGACGTCCGCGTGCGCGAGCAGGGCGAGGCCCACGCCGGTCGCGTGCAGCGGCCAGCGCGCCCCCACCTGGCTGCGCACCCCGACGGCGGAGCGTCCGGAGATCCGCTCGATGTAGACCACGTCGAAGCCGTCGCGCACCGCCAGGTGCACGTTCTCGTGGGTGGCCTCGTAGAGGTCCTCCAGATAGGGCATCGCGGTCTGCCGGAGCACCACCCCGCGCGGGGCGAGGGCCGCGGTCTCCCACAGCCGCAGCCCGATCCGGTAGACCCCGGCGTCGTCGCGCTCCAGTGCACCCCAGCGGGTGAGCGCGCCGACCAGCCGGTGGGCGGTGGTCAGCTGGAGTTCGGCCCGGCGGGCGATCGCGGTCAGCGAGAGTGCCTGGTTGTCCTGGTCGAAGGCGCCGAGCACGTCCAGCAGCCGGTCGGCGGCCGAGCGGGAGCCGGGTTCGGGCTGTCCTGAGCTCATCCGCGGTCCGTCACAGCCGGTCCGCGGCGTCGCGTCCGGCGGCGCGTCCGGAGAACAGGCAGCCGCCCAGGAAGGTGCCCTCCAGGGCGTTGTAGCCGTGCACCCCGCCGCCGCCGAAGCCGGCCACCTCGCCGGCCGCGTACAGCCCGCCGATGGGCGTGCCGTCCGCGCCCAGCGCCCGGGACTGCAGGTCGGTCTGGATGCCGCCGAGGGTCTTGCGGGTGAGGATGTGCAGCTTGACGCCGATCAGCGGTCCGGCGGCGGGGTCCAGGATCCGGTGCGGGGAGGCGGTGCGGCCGATCCGGTCGCCGAGGTAGCGGCGGGAGTTGCGGATGCCCTGGACCTGCGAGTCCTTGCTGTAGGGGTTGGCGATCTGCAGGTCCCTGGCCTCGATCTGGGCGCGGACTGCGTCGGCCCGCAGCAGCGGCTCGTCGGTCAGCGCGTTCATCTTCGCCACCAGCTCCTCCAGGCTGTCGGCGACCACGAAGTCCGCGCCGTGCTGCTTGAACGCCTCGACCGGCGCCGGGGCGCCCTTGCCGAGCAGCCGGGCGCGCAGGAACGCGCGACGGTCCTTGCTGGTGATGTCGGGGTTCTGCTCGGAGCCCGACAGCGCGAACTCCTTCTCGATGATCTTCTGGCTGAGGATGAACCAGGAGTGGTCGAACCGGGCGATGTCTTCGGTGGTGCGCAGATGGCGCAGCGTGCCGAGGGTGTCGTAGCCGGGCAGGCACGGGTCCGGCAGCCGCCGGCCCAGCGCGTCGAACCACATCGACGAGGGGCCGGGCAGGATCCGGATGCCGTGGCCGGCCCAGATCGGGTCCCAGTTCTGCACGCCCTCGGTGTAGTGCCACATCCGGTCCCGGTTGACCAGCCGCACCCCGGCCTCGGCGCTGATGTCGAGCATCCGTCCGTCGACGTGGGCGGGCACGCCGGTGACCATACTGGCCGGCGGGGTGCCCATCCGCTCCGGCCAGTAGCGGCGGACGATGTCGTGGTTGCCGCCGATCCCGCCGCTGGTGACGATGACCGCCTGCGCGTTCAGCTCGAACTCGCCGACCGCGTCCCGGTTGGAGGCGACGCCGCGGGCCGAGTCGTCCTCCGCGAGCAGCGTGCCGCGCACCCCGGTGGCCTGTCCGTCGGCGACCAGGAGCTCGTCGACCCGGTGGCGGTGGTGGAAGGTCAGCAGGCCGTCCGCGGCGGCCCGCTGCGCCGAGGCGACGAACGGCTCGACCACCCCGGTGCCGGTGCCCCAGGCGACGTGGAAGCGGGGGACGGAGTTGCCGTGCCCGTCCGCGCGCAGATCGCCGCGCTCGGCCCAGCCGACGGTCGGCAGGAAGCTGATGCCGTGCCCGGTCAGCCAGGAGCGCTTCTCCCCGGCGGCGAACTCGACATAGGCGCGGGCCCAGCGGGCGGCCCAGGAGTCCTCGTCGTCCAGCCGGTCGAACCCGGCGCTGCCCTGCCAGTCGTTCCAGGCCAGCTCCAGCGAGTCCTTGACGCCGAGGCGGCGCTGCTCGGGGGAGTCGACCAGGAAGAGCCCGCCGAAGGACCAGAACGCTTGGCCGCCGAGGTTGGCGGCGTTCTCCTGGTCCAACAGGGCGACCCGCTTGCCCCGGCTGGTCAGCTCGTGTGCGGCCACGAGTCCGGCCAGTCCGGCTCCGACGACGATGACGTCAGCGTCCATGGGGATCGATTCCTTCTGTGCAGGCGGGCGGGTGGGTGGGGGCGGGGCAGGCGTGTCGCGCAGGGCAGGGGGGTAGTCTCCACACCCGCGCGCCCCTCCTGCAACCCGAGCCCTGCTCAGCGGGTGTGTTCGGCCCCGGTGCTCAGTCGGAGAAGACCTTCGACTCGGCGTCCTGGACGATCTCCGCGAAGCCGGGCGGACGCGTCAGCAGGGCGGCGATGCGCTCCGCGGCGGGGTCGCCGGAGCGGTGGGCGCGGTCGACGGCGGCGGTGACGTCGTAGCGGGTGCTCCTGAGCTCGACGTCGGGGCCGAGCAGGGCCCAGTACGCGGTGCCGGGATCGCCGTCGTGGAAGGGCAGCCCCACGCTGCCCGGGTTGACGCTGCGCCGGCCCGCCACGCGCCGGTCGAACTGCAGGTGGGTGTGGCCGGTGACCAGGGTCCTCGCGTCGACGCCGGCGGCCAGGTCGGCGAAGCGCCCGGCGGGCGTTCCCGGCGTGACCAGCTCGTGGTCGCTGCGCGGGGAGCCGTGGCAGAAGAGCACCGGGCCCAGCACCGCCACCTCCACGACGGCGCTGAACGGGAGCCCGGCCAGGAAGGCGACGGCCTCGGCCGAGTGCTGTGCGGGGATCCAGGACGCCCGGGGGCTGTCCGGCGTACGGCTCCCCGCCGACACCTCCACCGCGCAGCGGTCGGCGTTGCCGCGCACGCAGACGGCGCGGTCGCCCAGTGCCGCGATCCGCTCGAAGGTCTGCTGCGGCTCAGGACCCCAGGTCAGATCCCCGCAGAACACGACGAGGTCGGCATCGACTACGTCCGGTTCGGCGAGCACGGCATCGAGGGCGGGGATGTTGCCGTGGACGTCCGACAGTACGGCGACCCTGGCGACCGGACCGCGGCGGCGCGGCGGACCTTCCCAACTCGCGGGTCCGTAAAGGGCGGTGGTGTCGTGCACAGGGCCTCCCGTCGACGTTGCTCCACGACGATACGTCGCACGATTGTGAGCGGTCCTCAGGTTTGCCGCGCACAGGGTACGGACAGGGATTGTTAGCGTTCACATGCCTGCTTGTTCATACAGCCCACCCGATGCGTACCACCGCTCTTCACGCGGCTGCCCGAGACTCCGAGCGGCCAGAACGGCGAGCGCGCTCGCTCCTACCCTCCTGTGCGACCCTCACCTCACCCGGCGGAGATGGACTTGAAGACCCAGATCAACGTGAATCGGCGCGGATTCATCCGTAACGCGACCGGTGCATCGCTAGGCCTGTTCGCGGCCCCGACCGCGTTGAGCTGGCTGGTGGTCCCGCAGAAGGCGGAAGCGGCGGTCACGCCGGTCAAGGCGCTCGCCTTTGTCGACACCTACACCACCAACACCAGCGCCGACCTTACCGTGACCGGCAACGCCGCGGTCCGGGCCCTGTCCGGGATGGACCGGCTGTGGAAGACCGGCACGGCCTGGAACACCGGAACGCCGCTGGCGGCCGACATCCTGCGCGCCAACATGCGCTACTGCGCCGAGGTCACCGCGGCGCGGACCGACGCCGAGGCGCGCGAGGCCTTCATCTACGACCGGCAGGACCAGAGTTACGCGTCGATCGGCGGCCTCGGCCCGCTCGCCGACCTCTACCGCGCCGGCGCCAAGGCAGTCACCTCGATCACCTCCGCGCCCGACGGCACCCCGGCCACGACGATCAGCGACTCCGTCCCGGCCGGCGCCCCCGCCGGATCCGCCACCGGCGCCGGGTCCACCAGCTCGGACCTCGGCCTGGTGGTCACCCTGGTCAACACCCTGCGCGGCAACTACGCCTCGGGCAACCCCAGCAAGAACTCCTACCTGTACCCTCGCCCGTGGCGGATGACCGAGGACAGCACGGTCGTCGACACCGGCAGCACCGACAGCCTGGGCTACCCGGTCTACCAGTCCGACGTGGTGGTGGCACCGCAGCTGCTGCGCCAGCGCAGCACCACCCCGGCCACCGACAGCGGCTTCCCCAGCGGCCACACCAACGCCTTCTACCTGGCCTCGCTCGCCCTCGCCTACGCGGTCCCCGAGCGCTTCCAGGAACTGGTGGCGAGCGCCTCGAAGCTCGCCAACACCCGTATCACCGCAGGCATGCACTCGCCGGTCGACGTCATCGGCGGCCGCACCCTGGCCACCGCGCTGGCCGCCGCCACGCTGGCCGACCCCGCCAACGCCGCCCTCAAGGCCGCGGCCCGCGCCCAGGCCGCGGCGTACTTCCAGGCGCAGACCGGCAGCACCGCCGACACCCTCTACGCCTTCGCCCACTCCGCCGGCGTCGACACCGACCCCTACGCCGACCGCGAGGCCAACGAGGACGCGGTCACCCGCCGGCTCACCTACATCCTGCCGCGCCACGGCCGTGACATCGCGCTCACCGTGCCCAAGGGTGCGGAGGTGCTGCTGGAGACCCGGCTGCCCTACCTCGACGCCGACCAGCGCCGCGCGGTGCTGAGCAGCACCGCGCTCCGCTCGGGCTACACCCTGCCGGACGCCGACGACCAGTACACCGCCGAGCAGTGGGGACGGCTCGACCTCTTCACCGCGGCGGACGGCTACGCGGCGTTCGACAGCGACGTGACCGTCACCATGAACGCCGCCGACGGCGGCTTCAGCGCCGCCGACGCCTGGCGCAACGACATCGAGGGCTGCGGCGGCCTCACCAAGCAGGGCACCGGAACGCTCATCCTCTCCGGCGTCAACAGCTACACCGGCGGCACCACGGTGGCGGCGGGCGTGCTCACCGCCGCCTCGCACCAGGCGCTCGGCCACGGGGACGTCCGGGTCAGCGGCGGCACGCTGCGACTGCAGCCGAACCGGGGCAGCGTCACTGTGCGCGGCAGCGTCGCCCTGGCCGCCGGCACCACCCTGGCGGTGACGCTCCGTCGGGGCGGCCCGGCGGCGCTGGAGGTCTCCGGCCGGGTGGCGCTGGGCGGCGGGGCCGTCCTCGGCATCCACCTCGACGGACCGGTCGCCGGCGACCGCGACATCACACTGCCGGTGATCGACACCCGTTCGCTGCAGGGCCAGTTCGCCGCGATCACCGTGGACGCCGACGGCTACCAGGCCGTCCCGGTCTACACCCACCAGGGCCTCTCGGTCCGGATCACCCGCCACTGACCTTACCGGGAAGCATTGCTGACACTTTGTCAGCTTCCCCATTGCCCGCGCAGCGGATGCACCGCCACCATGGCACGGCCGGGACGCATCCGCTGCGCAGTCACGCTCCAACTGGCATCACCGCACCGTCCCGCACTCACCCTCACTCTCTCTCACCCTCGTTCCAGGAGTTGACATGTCCACAAAGTACCTGCACCGCCGGCTCCGCCCCGCCGCCGTCGCCGTCTCCGCGGTGGCGCTGGCCCTCGCCGCCCCCTCCTCGGCCGTGCACGCGGACGACCTCGGCTCGCAGACCCTGGCCGGCGCCACCTCCGTCGGGCTGCACAACACCTACAACGACAAGGTCCCGTACACCTACCTGGCCAACGCGCTCGACACCGGCGCCTCGCTGATCGAACTGGACGCCTGGGCCAACCCGTTCACCCACAAGTGGAACGTCAGCCACAGCAGCCCGCTGGCCAGCAACAACAACTGCGTCCAGGCCAGCACCACGGCCGACCTCTACACCGGGAACCGCAACCAGAACCTCGACAGCTGCCTGGACGACATCCGGATCTGGATGCAGGCGCACCCCACCCACGGCCCGATCATGGTCAAGCTGGAGCTGAAGGAGGGCTTCAACTCCTCGATCGGCCTGGACGCGACGGAGCTGGACAGCTACGTCAAGACCCACCTCGGCAACCTCGTCTACACCCCGGCCGACCTGCTCACCAAGGCCGACGGCAGCCTCTACCCCGACCTGGACACCGCCGCCAAGGCCAACAACTGGGCCACCCGCGCCGCGCTGGCCGGCAAGGTGATCGTGGAGGCCATCCCCGGCACCGTCGAGCAGACCCTCAACTCCTCCTCCACCTGGACCGACGTGGTCGAGGCTGCCCACCTCAAGAGCCTGTACGCGGCCGGGAACATCGCCAGCGCGGAGATCTTCCCGAGCGTGCTCAACGCCCAGACCGGCGACCCCCGCACCCGCTACAGCGACACCACACTGCGCCCCTGGTTCGTGGTCTTCGACGGTGACGCCGGGACCTGGGTGAGCGACGGCAACACCGAGTGGTACAACACCAACCACTACCTCGCCGTGGTCACCGACGCCTACGACGTCGCCCCGGCGCTCAGCGCCTCCGCCCCGACCCTGGCCGAGGCCCAGGCCCGGGTGGCGCTGCTCGCCGCCGACGGCGCGTCCTTCGTCTCCACCGACTGGTTCAACGCCCCCGGCGACGGCGTCCTCGGCGAGGTGCTGGCGCGTGGCTGACAACCGGCTCACCGGCCCGGGCCGCGCCGCGCTCCGCCGTCCGGGCCGGCTGCTGACGGCCGGCACGGCAGCGCTCGCCCTGCTCGCCTTCGGCCCCACGGCGGCCACCGCCCATGCGGCGACTGCTGCAGTCACCACGGTCAGCGACCCGGCCGCGCTGGTGGACCCGTACGTCGGGACCGCCTCCAACAGCGACTACAGCGCCGGGAACACCTTCCCCGGTGCGGACGTGCCGCACGGCATGCTGCAGTGGAGCCCTGACACCTCGTCACGTCCCAAGGGCGGCGGCTACAACTACGCCGACTCCAGCATCTCCGGCTTCAGCCTGACCCATGTCTCCGGCGTGGGCTGCGACGCCGCCGGGGACATCCCGTTCCTGCCCACCACCGGCGCCGTCGGCTCCACACCGGGCTCGACCACGGCGTCCTTCTCGCACTCGGGCGAGACCGCCTCGCCCGGCAGCTACGCGGTGACCCTGGGCAACGGCACCAGCACCGCGCTCACCACCACCACCCACGCCGGGGTCGCCCGGTTCGGCTACCCGGCGACCACCTCGGCCGATCTGATCCTCAAGCTGAACAACAGTCAGATCCCCTATGCGGCATCGACGTTCAGCGTGAACAGCAGCACCGAGGTGACCGGATCGGTCACCAGCACCGGCTTCTGCGAGGCCACCAACCCGTTCACGCTCTACTTCGCGGTCGGCTTCGACCACGCCATCACCTCCTCGGCCGCCTACAGCACCACCTCGGCGGGTCCGGGCGGGGAGACCCTCACCTTCGACACCAGCACCGGCAGCACCACCGTCGAGGCCCGGGTCGGCGTTTCCTACACCTCCGTCGCCGAGGCCCGGGCCAACCGCGACGCCGAGGTCACCGGCAAGACCTTCGCCGATGTCGCGGCCGCCGCCCGTACCGCCTGGACCAGTGAGTTGGGCCGGATCGCGATCGGCGGGGGAACCACCGCGCAGCAGACCACCTTCTACACGGCGCTGTACCACGCCTCGCTGTTCCCCAGCGTGGTCAGCGACGCGGACGGCACGTATCGCGGCTACGACGGCGCGGTGCACACGGTGGGCAGCGGGCACTCCGCGCAGTACACCGACTTCTCCAACTGGGACACCTACCGCTCCCAGGCCCAGCTCACCGCACTGCTGGACCCCGGCACGGCCTCCGACATGGCGCAGTCGATCGTCAACGACTACACCCAGGGCGGCACGCTGACCAAGTGGGGGATGGCCACCGGCGAGACCGACATCATGGTGGGGGACTCGGCGGTGCCGGTCCTGGCCGACTACCGGGCCTTCGGCGCGACCGGCTTCGACACCGCCACCGCCCTCGCGGCGATGGTCAAGGAGCAGACCACCAACACCACCGTCACCCCCGGCGTGACCTACCTGGACAGCTTCGGCTACCTGCCGACCAACAGCATCTACGGCTGCTGCCACGAGTACGCCACCACCTCCACCCAACTGGAGTACGACACCGACGACTTCGCGCTCTCCACCGTCGCGTCCGCACTCGGTGACAGCGCCACCGCGACCCGTTTCCGGAACCGGGCGCAGGACTGGAAGAACATCTACAACAGCTCCAGCGGCTACATCCAGCCGATCCACTCCAACGGGAGGTGGATGGACGGCTTCAACGCCAAGCTGATCACCGGCACGTCGAGCAACGACTTCGCCGAGGGCGACGCCTTCACCTACACGCCGATGATCCCGTTCAACATCGCCGGCCTGGCCACCGCCGAGGGCGGCACGGCGAGCCTGGCGAGCTACCTGGACAGCGTGCTCTCCGGCTACCAGGGCCTGGGCAGCGTCATCGGCACCCAGTCCAACATGGGCAACGAGCCCAGCCTCGAACTCCCCTGGGAGTACGACTGGGTGGGGCAGCCGTACAAGGCCCAGAGCACGGTCCGCGCAGTCCAGGACCAGCTGTGGGCGGCCACGCCGGCCGGCCTGCCCGGCAACGACGACCTCGGCGAGCTCAGCTCCTGGTACGTGTGGTCGGCGCTCGGCCTGTACCCGGAGACCCCGGGCACGGCCGACCTGGCCATCGGCAGCCCGCTGTTCCCGCAGGCGGTGGTCTCCCTGGGCAGCACCGGCAAGACCATCACTGTCACCGCCCCCGCGGCCGCGGACGCCGACCCCTACGTCCAGAGCCTCACGGTCAACGGCAGCGCCTGGAACCAGGCATACCTCCCCGCCGCCGACACCGCCTCCGGAGCGGCGCTCAACTTCACCCTGGGCACCTCGGCCAACACCTCCTGGGCGGCGGCCGCCGCCGACGCACCCCCGTCCTACGACGGCACCGCCAACGGCACGGTGACCGAACCGAAGGGCGCGATCACCGAGACGGCGACGGGCAAGTGCGTCGACGACAAGGGCTCGGGCACCTCCAACGGCACCGCCATCCAGCTCTACACCTGCAACGGCACCTCGGCCCAGAGCTGGACCCTGGTGCCCGACCACACCCTGCAGGTCCTCACCGACTGCATGGACGTCACCAATGGCGCCACCACCAGCGGAACCAAGGTCCAACTGCACACCTGCAACGGCACCGCCGCCCAGCAGTGGCAGACCGACTCCTCCGGCGAGCTGGTGAACCCGGTCTCGGGCCTGTGCCTGACGGACTCCAGCGCGGGCGCCACCAACGGCACCCAACTCACCATCGCCACCTGCACAGCAGGCACCGGCCAGCGCTGGACCGTGCCGACGACGGCCTGACCGTCCAACCCCCGAACTGAGGCCTCCGACTGAGCAATGTGCCGCATGCGCGGCACACACTCTCAGGCGGGGGCCTCCGTCACACGACTCCCGTCAGGGCAGAACCCGCACCCGTCCCCTCCCGCGCCTGCACCGCCTCGGCCAACGCGGCGTCGATCCGCTTGTTGCTGGTCAGCCGGGCCGCGAGGATCGCCATGAGCACGAGAATCCCGGCCCCGGCCAGGAACGGCGCGCGCAGACCGGCGACGTGTGCCAGCCAGCCGCCGAACAGCGCGCCGACCGGCCCGGCGCTCATCGCCGTCAGCCGCGCCGCCGCTCCGACCCGTCCCATCAGCTCGTCCGGGACGATCGCCTGCCGGACCGAGGGCCCCAGCGTCATCGTCGCGGCCATCGCCGCCCCGAGCACGGCCAACCCGGCCCCGGCGACGTACGCGTTCGCCGACACACCGACGCCGAGCAGCGCCACGGCCTCGACGATCGCCGTCAAGGTCAGCGCACCACCGGTGCCCAGACGCGCGCCGAGCCACCCGGCGACGAAGGTTCCGCCCAGACCGCCGATGGCCTCGGTGGTGAGGAACGCGCCGTAGCCGGCCGTGCCCAGGTGCAGCGTGTCGTGCGCGAAGAGCGCAAGCACCGCGCCGGTGCCGCAGAAGGCGAAGTTGCCGACCGCCGGACGCAGCGACAGCCCGAGCAGCAGCCTGTGGTGGAGCAGGTACGAGATGCCGATCCGGGCTTCCCTGAGAATCGGGGCCTTCGGCTTGGCGGCCTTCTTCGGGGGCACCGGAAGTGTGCGGATGACCAGGGAACTGAACAGGAACGACACGGCATCGGCCACAAACGGCAGGGTGCGGCTGAGCGAGAACAGGAGGCTACCGGCCGGGGGGCCGACGAAGCCGTCCATCGCCCGCTCGGCGCCCTGCAGACGCGAGTTGGCGCGCTGCAGGGCCTGCTGGTCGCGGTCCAGCAGTTCCGGGAGGTAGGCCATCGACGCGGTGTCGAACAGCACGCCGCCGATCCCGAGCAGGAAGCCGATCACGATCAGCACGGCGATGTTCAGCAGGCCGTCGGCGACGGCGGCCGTGGCGGCCACCAGGAGTACACAGCGGCACAGGTCCGCGACCACCATCGTGCGGCGGCGGTCCCAGCGGTCGACGAGCGCGCCGCCGATCAGGCCGAAGAGCAGCCAGGGCAGCAGGGTGACGGCCTCCATCATCCCGAAGACGGTGGAGTCGTGGGTCAGCGTGAGGGCGAGCAGGGGCAGCGCCGAGTAGTAGACGCCGTCGCCGAGCGAGGAGACGGCCGAGGCGGCCCATATGCGATGGAATGCGTCGGGCAGCCCGGCCCGGTCGGTGCGCTTCCCGGTCATGAGTCGTGTGTCCCGTTCTCAGGGGCGGCTGAGCCCTGCGGCTCGGCACCCTGCTGCAGTGGTCTGGTGTCCTGCGGCCGGTAGAGGGCGGAGAAGAAGTCGGCGGCGGGCTGCTGCGGGTCGTGCAGGGCGGCGAGGTCGGCGTGGAGCGCGGTGACCCTCTCGACGGCCAGGTCGAAGTTCTCCGGGCTCAGTCGCAGGTGCTTGAGCCGCATGTCCTTCTCCGCGCCGTCCGGGGCGGCCTCGGCGTCGGCGAGGGCGTGCCGCATGAGGATGTCGGGCTGCCCGGACCCGCTTTCCGGGAGCCGGATCACCTTGCCGGCCATCCCGTAGTAGAGCTCGGTGACGCCGCGCACCTTGCGGGTGTCCACCACCCGAATCAGCCCGGCCTTGGCCAGCACCTTGACGTGGTAGTTCGAGCTGCCCTTGGCGATGCCGAGGCGGCCGGCGATCTGAGTGACCGTCGCGGGTTCGTCGCGCAGGACCCGTAGCACCCGGTGGCGGGTCAGATTGCCGATGGCGTGCAGCTGTTGGTCGGTTTCGACGTCGACGGCGTCCTCGACGGGGGCTGGCGGCGGTTCGGTGCGGTCGGCAGGCATGGGAGCAATGGTCAATATATGTTGACCGTCTGTCAAGGGAGCCCGCCCTGGCGGCGCGGCCGAAAACCCACCGTGTCACTTTGTGCACTATTGGTAATCAATCAACTACGGTGTGTGCTCGCGGCACCCGCACGCATGTCCCCAGAGCAGGGCGCCGCCATCGAGCACGTCAAGGAGTCACATCATGAAGCACGTCCTGCGCAGCGCCGTCGCCCTGCTGACCGCGATCAGCGCGTTCACGGCCGTCGTCGCAGTCGGCACGGCATCCGCCGAGCAGACCGGCCTGGTCCCGGCGACTGTCCTGGCCGGCACCCGGGTCTCACCGGGCCCGGACTGCGCCAACAACGGCAACACCAACCCGTGCTGGGAGTACCAGACCTGGTTCTGGACCTTCGACAACTGCAACAACTACTTCAACGAGCACGGCTACGACCCGTCCCGTTACGACAACCACATCTGCGCGGTCTTCACCAACGGCGCCACCGTGGGCCTGTGGCTCCACAAGTACAACGGCTGACACCCCGCAGCCGCCGGCGCGGACCCGCGCCGGCGGCGCTGAGCGCATCCGGCTGCAGGGCGGCGCTGGTCTCGGGGTGTGGATCTCCGTACACTCCCATGCACATGACCTTGATCGACGACTTGCAGCTTGCCCACCAACTGGCCGACATCGCGGACGGGATCTCGCTCCGGTACTTCTCGGGCGGTGTCGTGCCAACGCTGGCCAAGGCCGACGGCAGTCCGGTCACAGCGGCCGATCACGAGGTTGAGGAGGCCATCCGGGGTCGGCTCGGTGAGGTCCGTCCGGATGACACCTTCCTGGGCGAGGAGTGCGGTGCGGTGGGAGTGTCCGCGCGGCGCTGGGTGGTCGATCCGATCGACGGGACGAGCTACTTCGCGGCGGGGGATCGCCGCTGGAGCACGTTGATCGCGGTGGACGAGGGCAGCGAGGTTGCCACGGGCCTGGTGTCCGCGCCGGCCGTCCAGCGCCGCTGGTGGGCGACGCGGGGGTCAGGGGCCTGGACCAGCACCTTCCTCGATGGGCGTGGTGGCGTCGACGAGGCGCTTGCTGTGAGCTCTACCGCGACGCTCGACAAGGCCACGGTGGTTACCTGGCCCCGCGCCGACTGGCTCTCCGCCCAGCGCCGGGCCGCGGGCGACAGGGTGATCGCCGCGTGTGCCGAGGGGGGACCGCTGTCGGAGTGGGAAGGGATCTGCCACGGCGCGCTGCTGGTCGCGGCCGGCGTCGTGGATGCCTTCCTGCATCTGAAGGCCGGCCCTTGGGACATCGCCGCTGTGGTCCCGATCGTGGAGGAGGCCGGAGGCCGGTTCAGCGACCTGGAGGGCGGCCGCAGCATCTCCGCGGGCGCCGCCCTGCTCACCAACGGCCGGGTTCACGACGAGGTGCTCGAACTCATGAGACATGGAAATGACCAGGACTGACGCACCCTCAGGGTTACTCGCCCGTTCTCCGGAGAGGCCGCGTGGGGGTGGCGCGTCAGGCGCGCTACTGCCGACCCCTGGGGACCTGACGGCTCAATGGATTCGCCCAGTGAACACAGGTTCAGTTTGTCAGGCAGGAGTGTCATCGCGAACTGACGGAGTGTCAATGGAGCTGCAGCAGACCGCAGAACGCGATTGACCAGCAGGTCGGCGGGGGTGACCCGGCCGGGCGTGACCGGGCTGGTGACCAGGGCGACGGCGACTGCCCTTCGGCCTCCGGTGTGCGAGCCGCCTGACGCTGGCGGCTGGGAGGTGGTGCGCCCGCCACCGTCGCTGACCGTCGAGTTGCCGCCGCGGAACACGAAGGTGCCGTGCTCGGTCCCGTCGAAGCTCCCGGTCAGTTCGACCTGGTTGCCCACCGAGGTCGCCGTGGCATCGAAGCTGTCGTTGCCCGAATCCCGGTAGCCCTGGGCGTGGTTGTACTGCGCGGCGAACTCGTAGCTGCCCGGGGCCATGACGACGCCCGGCTTGAGGACAAATTCGTAGAGCAGCGCGTTGTCGGAGCGGGTGACGGTGGTGACCAGGTCCTGGGCGGGGACGGTAGCCCAGGAACCGGTGTTGGCCACTCCCGGAGTGAGGACGACCCGGAGCCGAACGTCCAGGGCCGTGATGGCCAGGTCGTTCTTGAGCACGAGGTTGCTCTGCGCCCAGTAGGGGTTGCTGTGCGGGTCGATCGAGCCCTGGGCGAAGAGGAAGCCCTGCTGCGGCGGGGCGGACGAGGTGGCCGACGCCGGGCTCGTCGTCACCGACACGGGTGGCCGGGCCGCAACGTGCGAGGCGGACACCGTGGGTTTCGCAGTGGCCGTCGCGGTGGCGGCTGCGGGCGCCGACCCGAGTGCCGTGGCACTGCCGATCACCGACCCCGGCGGCTGGAGGCTGGGAGCGGCCGGCGGCCGGCCGGCCGGGGGCGACGCCTTCCGGGTCGGTGCGGAGCCCTCGCCGGACAATGCGATCCCGATCATCCCGGCGATCACCACGGCCAGCATGGCCGCATAGAGGATCACCGCGCGGATCCAGGACCGGTCCGCAGCGCCCGGGTGCTTCGGGCCCTGCTGTTCACCGCGGTGCGTCGTCCGCTCAGTGCGGTGCGTCGTCCGCAGCGCGGCGGCCCGTGCCCGCAGGTGCACCTGCCGCAGGGCGTCGGCCGAGTGCGTCAATGTGTGTCTGCTGGCCGGACGTTCGGGGGGCTGCTCGGCCAGCAGCCGTCTCGAGCGTCGGTGGTGGTCGAGGGGCAGCCGCCGACTGCGACGGACCCGTAGCACCTCCGTCGAAGCGGTAGGCGCCTCCCGGTTGTCCTGGACCAGGGCCGCCAACCGCTCCCGGCAGCGTTCGTCCCACCCGCTGTCGAAGGCCCTGGTCGCCGTGGTGAAAGCCGCGAGCAACTCGGCGGCCGTACAGTGCCCGTGCGGATCGGGGTACTTTGCCCGGGCCAGCACGGCGATCAACCGGTCCGGCACGCTGTCCGGAGCGCCGTCCGGTCGCTGCGTCCCCTTGCGCGGCGGAAGCAGCGCGCCGAGCAGCAGGCCGGGGGCGAGGCAGGCCGCGAACAGGTCGGCTGCGGCGGAGAGATCCCCGGCCATCGCCGCCTCGCGCTCCCTGGTACTGGTTGCCTCATCTGCCGCACTGTTCTGCATGATTGAGGTCAGACCGGTGGAGCCGGCCCGGATACGGGGCGTAAGCCCGACGTTGACCAGTACGCACACCCCGTCCGTACCGACCAGCACCTGGTCCGCCCGTACCTTGCGGTGCGGCACACCCTGCTGGTGCAGTGCGCACAGGGCGGTGAGGACGTCGTTGAGGACTGCGGCAGCGGTCTGCGGGTCAAGCCCCCGGGGCCGCTGCGCCAGCAGCGTGGACAACGGAGTGCTGTCGAAGAAGCGGCGGACGACCGAGATGACGCGCCCCATCGCGTCGACGACATAGCGCTCCGGTGGCGCGACCCGCCGCTCCTCCAGCCCCGCCAGTGCCGCCGCCTCGGCCGGATACGCGGACTGGAACCCGGAATCCGAGACGAGCTCGGTGTCGAGGACGGAGACGACTGCCAGCGTTCCGTCCTCGTCCCGCAACAGATGCGAAGTCCCGGCCTCCCGCGGGGATATCTGTTGGCCGTTCGGACCGACAGGACCTGTCGGTTGCGGCGCACTCCGGGGTGCCATTCCAGGGGTCACGTAAGTCCTCCCACGTAGGGTGCTGGTCAGCATCGCCATGCGATTGCGCCTTGTCCAGTACCGGTCAGTAATTCACTCGATAGGGTGAATTGTCAACGCTTGAAGCGGGCTGCCCCGCAGGTCGGGATGGAATGTTCATCCTTTCCCGGAGAGATTCACGAACTTACTGGACAGTCAGGTGCGTTTCCCTCGATCCGCCGAGTCTGCTGCCGCAGATGAACGTGGAACGGCGAGCGGGGGCCGGTGCCGCCCCCGCCCTGACAGTCGCCCCGTCACCCACCAAGTCGGCCATGTCCTCCCTGGTGAACGGCCGGGCGGCCGGGCAGCTCGGCGGCGCCGGTCCGGAGACGAGAGGCGGACGATCGAATTCCGCGAACTCGGTTGACATGCTCGCGGCAGGCGGCGGATACTGCGAGGCGGCACTGCGGCCATCACCTGGAATTGTGTCGCGGACCCGGGGATTTTCTTCCTGCTTCCTGACCCAGCGAGGTGGAGCGGATTTCCGGAAGCCGCCATCGGTTACTGGCAACGAACAGTTCTCGGCATTCAGCAGCATCCTCGGATCCGGCACAGGACATCGTATGCCGGGATCCGTTCCTCGCCTGCCGTGAATCGGCTTCGAACGTGAAGAGGAGTTCCTTTCCCTCGTGCCCGCGATCCCCGTCGGCCGACCGTTCCGACGCGGAGTAATTCGGCTCCGCCGGAGATCCGTTGGTGACGGTCTGTCCGGTGTGGAGTGTCGGTGAAGCTGCGGCAGACGGCCCGCGCAGCCCCTCCGGCGTGATATCCCTACCGGGTGACGATCTTCCGGGACGCCGTTCCCTCCGCCCCGATCCCACTGAGCGGCGACGAGAGGTGCTCCAAATGACAGATGACATAACCGAGTTGGCCGCTGAGCAGGTGGTCGACGCGGCCCTGCCGCTGGGGCCCACGATCTCCCCGGACGGTCGGCTGGTCGCCTACACGGTCAAGACGCCCAGGGTAGGGGAGCCGCCGCTCTGCTCGTTCATGGTGGTCGCCGCTGACGGAGGTTCACCGGCTGTACAGCTCACCGCCGTTCCGGCGCCGATCAACCTTCTGCGCTGGGCGCCCGACTCGGCGGCGATCATCTACAGGCTGAAAGGTCAGCTGCACCGGATCCACCCGAACGGCGACCCGGACGGCGACCCGGACGGCGGCGAGGACGCCGCTGCCGGCGAGCCGCTGACCGCCTGGCACGGCGCTATATCCGACCACTGGCCGCTCGCCGACGGCCGGAGCATCGCCGTGGCCGCCGAGGACGAGCCGACCGAGGAGGACGAGCGCAGGAAGGCCGAGGGCGACGACGCCAGGGTCTGGGGGGAGCGGGAACCGCTCAGTCGGCTGCGGCTGCTGGACCTCGACAGCGGTGAGCTGCGCCTGATCGAAGGGCTGGCCCACCGACATGTCGTGGCGGCGGTACAGCGGCCGGACGGCGGGCCGCTCGCCGTCATCACCTGGGCCTCCCCGGAGCAGGATCCCGGCCTCTGCACCGCCGAACTGCACGTGGTCGACCCGGTCACAGGGGCAGTCCACAACCTCGGCGCCGTCGGGACGGAGGCCGGCTCCCCGGCCTGGTGGAGCGTCGACGGCGACTGGCATGTGGCCTATCTGGCGATCCCCCCGCCCGCGCTGATCGGCGGCTACGCGGTACTCGACGTCACCGTGGGCGCGGACGGTCCGGCGAGGGAGCACAGCAATCTGACGAGCGGTATGGCCGTCTGCCCGACCACCTTGGTCCAGGTCGCGGACGGCCCACCGTTGGCGTTGTTCGCCGGCGGACTCGACACCGCCCTCTACCGGCTCGACCTGCGCGAACGGCGGTTCCAGCGCGTGTCCGGCACCGAGGGCCGGGTCGACTCGCTCACCGTCAGCCGCTCGGGGGCGTTGGTCGCCGCCATGGCGAGCACGGCCTACGCCCCCCGCGACGTCCATGCCGGGCCTCCCGACGGCCGGTTGATCCGGCTCAGCGATACCAGGCCACAGATGCGCCGGATCACCTGGGGTACCCAGGAACGGCTGTCCTACAAGGCCGCCGACGGGCTGGAACTCGGCGGGCTGCTCCTCCTGCCGGCCGGCCGCAACCGGGAGGACGGCCCCTTCCCACTGGTCACCCTGGTGCACGGCGGCCCCTATGACCGATACGCCGACGAGTTCATGCTCAACCCGGTGCTCAGCGGCCAGTGGCTGGCGACGGGCGGCTACGCGGTGTTCCTGCCCAATCCGCGTGGCAGCGAGGGCCGTGGCCAGGACTTCGCCGCGGCGGTCGTGGGCGCGGTCGGTACGGAGGAGTGGACCGACATCGTCACCGGGATCGACCTGCTCGTCGCCGAAGGGGTGGCGGATCCGGACCGGCTCGGCATCGCAGGCTGGAGCCACGGCGGCTTCATGGCCGCGTGGGCGGTGGGGCAGACGGACAGGTTCAAGGCGGCCCTGATGGGTGCGGGGATCAGCGATTGGGGCATGCAGGCCGCAGTCAGCGAGGTGGGCTTCCAGGACATCGCTCTCGGCGGCAGTTGCGGCTGGGAAGGCCCGGGTCCGCACCGCCACGACCAACTCAGCCCCGTCTCATTCGCTTCGCGGATCCGCACGCCGGTGCTGATCGTGCACGGCGAGGAGGACACCAATGTGCCCTTCGGTCAGGCGCTGTACTTCCACCGCGCGCTGCGCCACTACGGAGTCGACCACGAGTTCGTCTCCTACCCGCGCGAGGGCCACCTGATCCGGGAGCGCAACCACCAGCTCGACCTGCTGCGGCGTACCCGCGACTGGTTCGACCGTAAGCTCGGGATCGATCAGAGCAACTCGGCGTAGGCTCCGCCCTCGGTGACACCGAACCCGATCCTGCAGGGGAACAGGGAAGGCTCACCGGCGGCGCGCAGGTCGAGTTCGCGGGCGACGATGTCGCGTGCCCACGGCCGGAGCCCTTCGGGCAGCAGCTTCACCGAGCCCCCGCTGAGACGGATGTACGCGGGCCTGTCGTCGGCGAGGTCGTCCCCGGCCAGGCCCACCGCCGCCACGTCCAGAACGACACCTGTGTCCTCGTGCGAGATGACAGACGGAAGGTCGAGCATGCCGGCGATGGCGTTCCCCGGCCCGATCGACCGCTCACGGCGTGGCTTGTTCTGCTTCTGACGACCCATGACCGGCATCGTAGCCGGGCGCCCGTCGCGGAGCCGGACCACGACGTCGGCAACTGCGGTGCCGATCAATGCGGATCCGAGATCTCCTCGCTCGTGCTCTCATCCGCTACGACTGACGCTGCGGCTGGTACGTGCCGGGCGATCAGCAGACTGACCACAGCCAGGACCGCGATCAGCGGATGAACGAACCGGTCCCGGTGGTCGACCGGGATGACGCCGAAGAGGTCGGAACCGTGGAACGCCTCCGCGATCGTGGCGATCGTATAGACCGCCGCCACGATACAGACGCAGCAACGGGTGCTCCGCTCTCGGAAAACGCCGACCGCCAGCACGGCCACCGCTCCCAGCTGAAACGTCGCGCGCCAACCGGTTCCCGGGGTGTCGAAGCTTGCGCCTCCGACCAGTGTCGTCACGGCACGGACGGCGAAGAACAGGCCGATGACGGTGCAGTACCAGGCGGGCGCACTCGACGGCCCGACCCAACGAGATCTGTTCATGGCATGTCCCCTCCAGCCTTAATGCCACGGTGGCATTAAGGTGACCCTCCTACACTGCCAGCGTGGCAACAACGAAGACGGGTGCAGGCGAGCGGGCGCCTCGACGACGCCGTGCGCCGGAAGACGCCCGCCGCGAGATCCTCGACGCCGCTGCGGACCTGATCGCCGAGCGGCCCATTCACGAGGTCACCGTGCTGGCGATCATGGAGCGCACGACCCTGTCCAGGAAGTCGTTCTACGTGTACTTCCAGGACCGGTCAGAAGTGATCTCTGCGCTCGTTGGCACTCTGCGTACGGAGGCGGACGCAGCACTGGCCATCTGGCGGGAGGCGGACGACCCGGTAGCGGCCGGCCGGGCGGCTTTGCGCAGCGCCGCGATGACGTACCGGGAACACGGACCAGCGCTTCGCGCGGTGTTCTGGTCGTCGGCCGAGGAGCCGGATCTGGCGGCGGTGCGTCGTGACCTCACCGCGCCGGTCATCGAGATCGCCGAACGCACCATCGCCCGCACGGTTCCCGCCATCGCGCCCCAAGTCGCGCGTGCCATGGCCGAAGCGCTTGTGACGATGAACGTCCACTGTCTGCTCGGGCTGCAAACCGACGCATCGGATGCGGACGTCGACATGCTCGTGAACACCATCAGTACGATCTGGGAGCGAACGATCTTCCCGCACGACTGAGGATCGCGCCGCTTCGGGCTGTGTCGTGGCTTGTGGAATGCCGCGACGCGACAGGTGGGCACGAGTGGGCCGCCCGTCTGTATGTCGCTGAACTCAGGTCAGACTGACAGACGGTCGTGCAACGGCAGCGTCCAGTGGGCGCGTTTCCCGCCGTTTCCCGGGCTCCGCCCGGAAGGAAGCGGCTCCGCCGCGCAACTGGGGCCGGGGGTGGCCTGGGTGCGGCGCGGAGCGTGCGGCGGGGGCGCGGGGCGGGGGAGTGTGTCCCCCATTCGGGTTAGCTGGGGGGAGCTGCACCCACGCTGGGGGGCTCGTCGTGGTTGCCGCGAGCGCCAGCGAGCCACCCCAGCCCGGCACGGACCTGATACCTCACGGCAGGTGATGGTGGTTCAGCGGGAGCAACAGCACAGGCGGCACCCGGCCGCGGGGCGGGGGGCTCGGCCGCGAGAGGGACGCCGGGCCCGCGTCGGTGTCTGCGCGGTTGCCTGCCGGGACTTCGGGCCGTCGCTAATCCGGATGACCGGTGCCGAGTCGTTTCCCTACGCTCTGCGATATGGACAGTGCCAGCGCCAGCGCCAATGCCGAGGGACGACTGCTCAACGTCGTCGATGTCGAGGCGACCTGTTGGGACGGCGAGCCGCCGTTCGGGGCGGTGAGCGAGATCATCGAGATCGGGCTGACCGTCGTCGACCTCGAACGAGGCGAACGCGTTGGTCGGCACCGGGTGCTGGTGCGGCCGAGTCGATCCACCGTCAGTTCGTTCTGCACCGAGCTGACCGGCCTCACGCAGGCCGAGGTGGACACCGGTCTCGGCTTTGCCGACGCCTGTCGGCTGCTTGCCGACGAGCACCAGGCCGGGGCTCGTCCCTGGGCCAGTTGGGGTGACTACGACCGGCACCAGTTCACCCGTCAGTGCCAGGCCACCGCCACCGCGTACCCGTTCGGACGCCGACACACCAACGCCAAGGTGGTCTTCACCGAGGCCCACCGGCTGCGCAAGCGTCCGGGAATGGCCCAGGCGCTGCAGATCGCAGGACTGCCGCTGGAGGGCCGTCATCACAGCGGCGAGGACGACGCCTGGAACATCGCCGCGCTCATCCTCGGTCTGGCCGCCCAGGGGGCCTGGCCTACGCAGGTGGGGTGGTAGGGACGTCCGGACCTGCCGGGGGCGCGCGCAGTTCCTCCGGGAGGAGGTCCATCAGCAGGCCGTCGTGGAAGCTGCCGTCCTCGCGGCGTTCGTAGTGGCGCATGACGCCGACCGGGCGGAAGCCCAGGCTTCGGTAGAGGCGGATCGCGGCCGCGTTGTCCGTGTCGGGGTCGATGGTGAGGCGGTGGTGGCCGTCCGTGTCCAGGAGGTGGCGGGCCAGGGCGTGGATGGCGTCGGCGCCGATGCCGCGGCGGTGCCAGTGCGGGTGGACGGCGATGTCGATACCGGCACTGCGGTAGGCGGGTGTTGGCTCCTCGCAGGACTGGATGATGCCGACGACCTCGCCCCGGTACTCGATGGCGTAGCTGCGGATGTCCTCCCCGGGCGCGCAGGCCTCGGCCGCCTCCTCGTCCGGGTCGCCCCACCAGCGGGCGACCTCCTGCGTGGCCAGGATCTCGCGGAAGCGCCGATGGTCCGACGCCTCCGCGAGGCGCAGCACGACCGCCCGTCCCGTGATCACGTCCATGCGAGCCACCTACCTCCATCCCCCGTCCCCCTGCCGGTGCCGCGAGCACGGCGCCGAGTCGGGGTCAGCCCTTGCGGCCCACCCCTGCGTACATCCAGCGCGTCGTGTTCGCGGTCGAGCCGTCGGGGCGCCAGAGCGGGACGAAGGTCACGCCGGGTTCCAGCAGCTCCCAGCCGTCAAAGAACTCCTCGACCGCCGCGTGCCCGCGGAAGTTGATGCCGGTGTCGGTGGACTTCCAGGTCTTCGCCACCTCGGCGGCCCGCTCCGGGTTGCCCTCGCCGGTGCTGTGGGAGAGCAGCAGGTAGCTGCCCGGGGCGAGCCTGCTGTGGACCGCCTGCACGGCGGCCCTGGCCTGCTCGTCGGTCACGAAGTGCAGGACGGCGAGCAGCAGCAGCGCGACGGGCTGGGACAGGTCGATCAGCGCGCGCAGTTCGGGACGGTCGAGCAGCTCGTCGAGGTCGCGGAGATCGCCGGTCAGCACGGTGGTGGTGCTGTTGTCGGCGAGCAGCGCGCGCCCGTGGGCAAGGACGATGGGGTCGTTGTCGATGTAGACCACGCGCGCGGTGGGGTCGATCGCGTGGACGGCATCGTGCACGTTGCCCTGGGTGGGCAGGCCCGAGCCGATGTCGATGAACTGCCGGATGCCCGCCTCCGCGGCCAGCCGTACCGCGCGGTGCAGGAAGGCGCGGTTCTCGCGCGCGGCTGCCGGGATGTCGGGCGAGGCCGAGATGGCGTGCTCCGCGGCGGCCCGGTCGGGCGGGAAGTTGTCCTTGCCGTCCAGCCAGTAGTCGTAGATCCGGGCCGGGTGCGGGACGTCCGGGCGCAGGTCCAGGGACGGCGGGGCCTGGCCCCCGTGCACGGCCAGCCACTCGCGATTGCTGTTCATAGCACCAGCGTAAACGTCAATTGACTTGGCCGTTGCGGCTCCAGAGAGAAAAGTCGATCATCATGGCCGGCCGGGGCGTGCGGCGGCGATCAGTTGGGGACCCCAGACCGGGTCGTGGGCGACATCGGGCAGGACGGTGACCACGGTGCCGGTGTGTTCGGCATGGACCATCGCCCCGCCGCCGATGTACACGGCCACGTGGTGGACCGGGCCGCCGGGGTGGGCGAAGAACAGCAGGTCGCCGGGGAGCAGCCGGTCCAGCGGCACCGAACGGCTGGTGGCGAGCTGGTCCACGCTGTAGTGCGGCAGCAGCACGCCGCCGCCGGTGCCCTGGTACCAGGCGAACAGCGCCAACCCGCTGCAGTCGAAGCCGACCGTGTGGTCGGCCATGCACACGCCCTGCAGGTACCCGTTGGTCCCGTCGCAGAAGCCGAGCGACGGCCCCTGCGGACCGCCTCCGCCCCAGGCGTACGGAGTCCCCAACTCGTGCAGCGCGGCCGCGACGACGCGCTGCCCTGTGACCCGCTCGCCGATGCCCGCGGCGGCCACCCCGTCGCAGGCGGACGCCGCGCCGGCTGCCGCGATCCAGAGCAGCAGCGCGAGCACCGATGCGGTGACGGCCGCGAGGCACTGCGGCGGGCGGCGACGGTGAGGTGGGGCATGTGTGACGTTCACCCTCGGATTCCACCTTCCCGGCACCGGGGGAGACCGCCATGCGGCCATCAGTGGGCGAGTCCACCCCTGTCGCGGTGGGGATGTCGCGCAGTACGTTGGGGGCGGCAGCTCGTGCCTGCCGGTTCCGAGCGACGGTCGCCCACGCCGCCGTCGCGATGAGGACAAGGGTCACCGACTCGCCTGCACCGCCCTGAGCTGTCTGTCATCCGTGGACGGCGGGGTGCGTGGGACGCCCGCCGGAGGGGCACTCGCGATGACCGACGACAAGGCCCGTAAGCGCGCGATCCGGGCGCGGATGGCCGCGACCGGCGAACCGTACAGCGTTGCCGCGCGGCACGTGGACAATGCTGCGCGGGATCGCGAGGGTGTGGGGGATCGGGACAGCGTCGGTCTCCGCTTCCCAATGAAGTTGTCAAGCAACTGCGGTGACTGGCGGTGCAACTTGGTAGCACCGTCGGTCACGGATCAGAGCCCAGAAGACGTTGACGCGTCGGCGGGCCAGGGCGATGACGGCCTGGGTATGGCGCTTGCCCTCTGCGCGCTTGCGGTCGTAGAAGCGGCGCGAGTTGGGGTCGCAGCGGATGCTGATGAGCGCGGAGGTGTAGAAGACGCGCTGCAGGCCGCGGTGGTACTGCTGAGGGCGGTGCAGGTTGCCGCTGGTCTTTCCGGAGTCGCGTGGTGCCGGTGCCAGGCCGGCGAACGCCGCGAGGCGGTCCGGGTTCGCGAAGGAGTCCATGTCACTGCCCACGGCGGCCAGAAACTCGGCTCCGAGAAGGGAACCGATGCCGGGCATGCTGGTGATCACCTCGGCGAGCTCGTGCTGGCGAAACCGGCCCTCGATGAGCTTGTCGATCTCCGCGATCTTCCCGTTGAGAGCCACCACCTCCTCTGTGAGCGTGCGCACCATCGCGGCGAGGGTCCCCTCGCCGGGAACCGCGGTGCGCTGGCGCTCAGCGGCCTCGACCGCGGCAGCGGCCAGGGCCTCGGCGCCGCGAACCTTGCGGGCACGCAACCACTTCGCGAGCCGGGCCGCCCCCAGGCGCCGGATCGCGTCCGGGGTCTGATATCCGCTCAGCAGCACCAGCGGCCCCGTGTTGGTCAGCTCCAGAGCGCGCTCCAAACCGGGGAACATGCTGGTCAGCATGCCCCGCAGGCGGTTGACCGCGCGAGTTCGGTCGCAGACCAGGTCGGTGCGCCGATTGGTGAACAGGCGCAGTTCGATGCTCGCCTCGTCGCTGGGGCGCATCGGCTTCAGGTCCCGGCGGATGCGGGCCTGGTCCGCGATGACCAGCGCGTCGCGGGCATCGGTTTTGCCTTCGCCGCGGTAGCCGTCAGTGGCCCGGTTGACCGCCCGCCCGGGGATGTAGAGCAGCTCCTGTTCGTGGTTGACCAGCAGAGCGATCAGCAGGGCGGCCCCGCCGTCGGCCATGTCCACCGCCCAGGTGACCTGGTCTGCCAGGGCGAGGACGTCGGCGAGGAGTTGGAGGAGCTCCGGTTCGTCGTTGGCCACCCGTCGGGACAGCAGCTTGGCGCCGTCGGTGTCCAGCACCACGCAGTGGTGGTGGGTCTTGCCGCTGTCGATCCCGGCCCATATTCGGCTCATCGTGCTCCCAAGAGTCGTTCCTGCAGTGCGTACCACGGACGACCTCGCCGGCATTGCCTTACGCAGCGACTTGTTCGCACTTCCCAATCAGCGGCCCGGTCGTCGTGGGGTGCCGGGCGGCGAAGCGAAGTCAGCCATGGACGGCAGCCGCCTGAAAGCCACACCCGGCACCCCTGGGCGACCCAACCCTACGAATGGCTCGATCAACCCGTCCAACAACGTAAGGCCGCCTGACGAAGACGCTGTGGGCGGCCGGGGACGTCGAGGGCATCGAAGCGTTGGTCCGGTCGGGCGCTGCCGACGGGGATGTCATGGCTCTGCGGTCCCTGGCGGCGGCGCGGCTCCACTTCGGGGACTGGGACGGCGGAGCGGCACTGTTCCTGCAGGCTGTTGACGCCGGAGACGTCATAGCGCTGCGCGATCTGGCAGGTCTGCGCAAGCAGGCCGGAGACGTACAGGGCGCCGAAGCCTTCTACCGGCGGGCGGCCGACGGCGGGGACGTCTGGTCGCTGGCGGAACTGGCGCGGATCCGGGAACGGGCCGGGGACCACGAGGGCGCGGACGCGCTCGCCCGGCAGGCCGCCGGCGCGGGGAACACCAGCGCCCTTCGGGTGGTGGCGAAGATGCGGGAGTGGGCCGGGGACGGCGAGGGCGCCGACATACTCGCCCAGGAGGCCGCCGATGCCGGAGATCCCGAGGTGCAGCTGATGCTGGCAGAGATGCGGGAACGTGCGGCGGATACGGGCCCGGAGTCGGGCCCGGACCCGGAGTCGGGCCCGGACCCGGAGTCAGCCGAGTCCGCGCAGGCAGCCCTGCACCGTGGCGGTCCGCCCCTCGTGCGCTGGGTCAGAGTCGAGGCCGACCTCCCTGGCGGACCTCCTTGGGCGCAGCCCCGGTAACCTTGGCCTGACCCCGTAACTCCCCACGCACCGAGGATCCCGAATGGCCCGCGACAGCGCATCCAATCCGCGGGACCCACTGCCCGGGTACCTTGCCGGGCTGGACCACGCGGAGCTGGTCGGCCTGCTGCTGGAGGCGACCGCGGCGGACCAGGAGCTGGGGGAGCGGTTGCGGTCGGCGGCGGTCCGGGCGGGGTTGCGCGAGGCCGGCACCGATCCGGCGGCAGTGGAGGCAGCCGTCGACGCGGCCCTGCGACCGGTCGGTCCGCTCGACGGCCCAGGGGCGCGGCTGTACGCCGAGCAGGTCGGGGCGGTGGTCGGCGTGCTCCGGAGGATCCTGGCGGACGGTGGGGCCGACCTCGTGGTGCGGCTCGCACAGCAGGCGTTGGAGCGGTTCGGTGCGGCGGCGGTCCAGGCTGACGACTCGTCGGGAGAGCTGAACGCGATCGCCGAGGACCTCGCGGAGCTGCACCTGGACGCCTGCCGCGAGAGCCGCCCCGACGCGGCGGAACTCGCGAGCTGGCTCGCCGAGCGTCATCTGAAGGTGGATCAGGAGGACGTCCCCTTCGGCATCGACGCCTATGCGCAGGTCCTCGGCGACAGCGGTCTCGACGCCTACAGCAGCACCCTCACCATCGTCTGGGACCAGACCGAGGCTGCCGGAAGCCCCGCCCTGGCCCGCCGCCTCGAAGCGCTGCACACCGCCCGCGGCGACATCGACGCACTGGTCGAGGTGCTGGCCTCCGACCTGGGGCACCCCAGCCGCCATCTGCGCATCGCCGAACTGCTGGCTGCCGAGGGACGGGTCGCCGAGGCCGTCGACTGGGCCGAGCGGGGCCTCGCGGCGGCCCCGGACGGCCGCGGGCCGGACGCGCTGCTGCTGGCCTTCCTGGCCGAGCACTACGGAGCCGTCGGCCGCAGCGACGAAGCGGTCGCCCGGCTCCGGGAGCAGTTCCAGCGCCGCCCCGACCATGACGCCTACCTCGCCCTGGCCGCCGCGGCGCCCCCCGACGACCGCTCCCAGCAGCGCGAATGGGCCCTCTCCGAGCTGCACCGCCGTGCCGCCCGCCCCATCATCCGCAGCTGGGAGAACCCGGCCTCACCGCTGATCGAGTTCCTGGTCGCCGACGGCGACCTCGACGCCGCCTGGGCGGCGGCCCGCCACTACGCCGTCCCGCACCGCGCGCTGCTCCGCCTGGCCCAACTGCGCGCGCCAGCCCACCCCGGCGATGCCGTGCGGGTCTACCGGCAGGAGATCGACATCCAGATCGAGGAGCAGTCCCGCGAGTCCTTCCGCGCCGCCGTCGGCTGGATCATGCGCCTGGGCGACCTCTACCGGCAGTCGGGCACCCCGGAGGAGGCCGACCGCCTGGTCGCCGAGATCCGAGCCCTCCACCACACCAAGGGCAGCCTGATGACCGAGCTGGACGCCCGGGGCCTGTAGGAGCCACCGCCCCGTCCCCGCTGCCTTCGCGAGGGCCGGTTCCGAGTTCGCGCCTCATCCGACGTTCTAGGCTGGTGCGATGGAGTATCTGAGTCTCGCCGAGGTCGAAGCCGTGGCACGGAGCGCCCACGACGGGCAGGTGGACAAGGCCGGGCGTCCCTACGCGGAGCATCTGGCCGCCGTGGCGGCGGGTGTGCGGGAGCGGGGTGGGGACGCGGAGCAGATCGCTGCCGCCTGGCTGCACGACTCGATCGAGGACCACGCGCTGTCGGCCGAGTGGCTGGCCGGGGCGCCGTTGTCGGAGCGGACCAGGGCGCTGGTGCTGGCGATGACCAAGCACCTGGGGGAGGATCCGCGCGACTACGCGGCGCGGCTGCGCGCCGAACCGGGCGCGGTGCTGATCAAGCAGGCGGACATGGAGCACAACAGCGACGCGCGGCGGCTGGCCGCGCTGGATCCGGCGACCCGGATCCGGCTGCGCCGCAAGTACGCGCGGATGGGCCGGCTGCTGCGCTGGGACCCGGCCGCCCCGGTCCCGGCGCGCCCGTGCGAGGGCGATCCGGGGGACGTGGCGCTGCTGGACGGGCTCGACCGGGACCGCACCGACGGCTGGGAGACGCTCACCGCACACGTCGAGGACTGGCAGGTCGCCGACGACGACTACACCTGGACGGAGAACAGGCAGCAGCCCGACGGCGTCTGGCAGTTGGGCTACCCCGTCTACAGCGGGCGGGTCGACTCGATCCACTTCGCCCTGTCCTCCGTCGGCGCGGTGAGTCCGGCATACCACTGGATGGCTTTCGCACCACCGCAGTTGAGCCGCGAGGAGACCTTCTCCCCGGCCGACGCGGTCCGCGCGGCCACCCATGTCGTCCGGGGCGAGCGTTTCGGCGACGGCACCATCGGCGCCGCGCTGCTGGACGGGACTTTGTTCGCCGTCGCCGCGGCACTGGTCGGCTGGTACCGGCACGGCCAGGGCCAGGGCCACGGATAGCGAGGAGCGGAATCGCGTATCGCGTCTCATATATGACGAGCCGCGAGGAACTGTGCGAACTCTTGACCGCTGTGGCGCTGCCCTCTAGCGTCTGCGGCAGGTCGTATATGAGATCTCATGCGGGATCGCAGGAGCGCCAGGAGCAGCAGACGTGCCCGAAATCCTTGCCAAGAACGGACAGGCCGCCCGTCCCGGCGCCCTGCCCTCCCGTACCGAGGCCGTGCTGGAGTCCATCAAGCACTCGATCCTGACCGGGGAGCTGAAGCCCGGACAGGCCCTGGTCGAGACCGACCTCGCCGAGCAGTTGGGCGTCTCCAAGACGCCGGTACGGGAGGCGCTGAAGACCCTGGCCGGCTCCGGGCTGGTCGTCATGAGCCCCTACAAGGGCGCGGCCGTCCGCGAGGTCGACCAGGCGCACGCCCGCTGCGTCTACGACATGCGGCTGCTGCTGGAGCCGGTGGCCGCCGCCCGTACCGCCGCGGGCTCCGTCGACTGGGAGGACGCGCGGCGTGCCCTGGACCGCGCCGACCATGCCTCGGACACGGCCGAGCGCTCGCTCGCCAACCGCGCCTTCCACCGGGCGCTGTACGCCGGCTGCGGCAACCCGCTGCTGGTGCGGACCCTGGACGAACTGCGGGACCAGACGGCGCTGTTGTCCAGCGCGGCCTGGGCCCGGCAGCCCTCCTGGGAGCAGGAGGCGCGCGAGCACCGGACCATCCTGGCCGCCGCCCGTTCCCGGGAGGCGGACCAGGTACGGGATCTGATGCGGGCTCATATCGGTGCGTTCGCCGCCCGGAACTTCCCCGAGGACGGGATATGATGACCACGGAGAACGAGTTGCGCCCGCAGGACTCCCGGACCCCGCTGGAGGCGCTCCGTGCCCGGCTTTCCACCGTGGTCGCCATCCCGGTGACGCCGTTCCAGGAGGACGGATCGGTGGACTGGGACAACCACGCCGCGCTGATCCGGCGGCTGGTCGAGCACGGCGTCGAGGTGGTCACCCCCAACGGCAACACCGGCGAGTTCTACACGCTCACCGAGACCGAGACCCGCCGCGCCGTCGAGTCCGCGGTCGCGGCCGTGGACGGCAGGGCCGAGGTGATGGCGGGGGTCGGGCTCGACATCGCCAGCGCCGTCGCCGGCGCCCGGGACGCCAGGGCGGCCGGGGCGGGATCGCTGATGGTCCATCAGCCCGTCCACCCCTACCGCTCGGCCGAGGGCTGGATCGAGTACCACCGCGCCATCGCCGACGCCGTACCGGAGTTGGGGGTGGTCCTCTACGTCCGCGACCCCAGGATCGACGGGCGGCAGCTCGCCGAACTCGCCGACCGCAGCCCCAATGTGATCGGGGTGAAGTACGCCGTCCCCGACCCGGTGCGGTTCGCCTCGGTGGCCCGCGACGCCGGACTGCACCGCTTCGCCTGGATCGCGGGGCTGGCCGAACTCTCCACCCCCGGCTACTGGGCGGTGGGGGCGACCGGCTTCACCTCCGGGCTGGTCAACGTCGTCCCGCAGCTGTCCGCCGCGCTGCTGGAGGCGCTGCGCGGCGGCGACTTCGCCAAGGCGATGCGGGTGTGGGAGTCGGCCCGGGTCTTCGAGGAGCTGCGCGCCGCCGACGCCTCCGCCGACAACGTCAGCGTGGTCAAAGAAGCCCTGCAGCAACTCGGCCTGTCCGGTCGCGCGGTGCGCCCGCCGTCCCGGGTCCTGCCCGAGGACCTGCGGGTCCGGATCTCCGAACTTATAGCCCAGTGGCGGAACGAGGGATGGCTGTGAACGATCCCGCCGACACCACTCCCGAGACCACGACGCCGCCGGTCCTCCGCTCCGCCGCCTGGTTCGGCGACAGTGAGGACGCCACCGGCGGCAAGCTCCGCGCCTTCAGCCACCGCTCCCGGATGCGCCAGCTCGGCTACCTCCCCGAGGAGCACCTCGGCAAGCCGGTCATCGCGATCCTCAACACCTGGTCCGACATCAACCCGTGCCACATGCATCTGCGCGAGCGCGCCGAGCAGGTCAAGCGCGGGGTCTGGCAGGCGGGCGGCTTCCCGCTGGAGTTCCCGGTCGCCACCCTCTCCGAGACCTTCCAGAAGCCCACCCCCATGCTCTACCGCAACCTGCTCGCCATGGAGACCGAGGAACTGCTCCGCTCCTACCCGGTGGACGGCGCGGTGCTGATGGGCGGCTGCGACAAGACCGTGCCCGCGCTGCTGATGGGCGCCGCCAGCGCCGGACTGCCGGCCCTGGTCGTCCCGTCCGGGCCGATGCTGCGCGGCAACTACCGGGGCCGGGCCCTGGGCAGCGGCACCGACCTGTGGGCCTACTGGGACGAGTACCGGGCCGGGCGGATCGGCGAGTGCGAGCTCTCCCAGGTCGAGTGCGGCCTGGCCCGCTCGCCGGGCCACTGCATGACCATGGGGACGGCCTCGACCATGACAGCGGCCGCCGAGGCGCTGGGCATGGCGCTGCCGGGTTCCTCCTCGATCCCCGCCGTCGACTCGGGCCACCACCGGATGGCCTCGGCCAGCGGCGCCCGCGCGGTGGAGCTGGTGCGCGCGCAGCTGACCCCGGCCAGGATCATGACGAGGGAGGCGTTCGAGGACGCCGTCGCGACGGTGCTGGCCCTCGGCGGCTCCACCAACGCCCTGATCCACCTGGTCGCGATGGCCGGACGGCTCGGTGTGCCGCTCTCGCTGGAGGACTTCGACGAGATCGGGCGCCGGGTGCCGGTGCTGGCCGACGTCCGCCCGGTCGGCGCGGCCCTGATGGAGGACTTCCACTACGCGGGCGGCCTGCCCGCGCTGTTGCGGCAGCTCTCGGACGTCCCCGGAGCACTGCACCCGGACCGGATCACCGTCACCGGCGCCCCCTTCTCCTCCTACTACGCCGCCGCCGAGACCCATGACCCGCAGGTCATCCGCACCCCGCAGGACCCGGTGGCGAGCGAGGGCGGGGTGGCGGTGCTGCACGGCAACCTGGCGCCCGGCGGCGCGGTCATCAAGCACCTGGCAGCGGCGCCCGAGCTGCTCAGCCATACCGGTCCCGCCGTGGTCTTCGACTCCTACCAGGAGCTCCAGCGGGACATCGACGACCCGGCCCTCGGCATCACCAAGGACGCCGTGCTGGTGCTGCGCGGGGCCGGCCCGCTCGGCGGCCCCGGCATGCCCGAGTACGGGATGCTGCCGATCCCGGCCTACCTGCTGGAGCGCGGGGTCAAGGACCTGGTCCGGATCTCCGACGCACGCATGTCCGGCACCAGCTACGGCACCTGCGTGCTGCACGTCGCCCCCGAGTCGCACGCGGGCGGACCGCTCGCCCTGGTCCGCACCGGCGACCTGGTCACCCTGGACGTCCGGTCCCGGCTGCTGCAACTGGAGGTGACCGCTGAGGAGCTGGAACGCCGCCGCGCAGCCTGGCAGCCGCCCGAGCCCCGCTTCGAACGCGGCTACGGAGCGCTCTACTCCGAGCACATCACCCAGGCCGACCAGGGCTGCGACTTCGACTTCCTGGCCCGGCAGGGCAACAACCCTTCCCCCGACCCCAGCTGAACCGGCGTCACCCCAGCCCCACTCAGCCCGGCCTGCACAGCCCCGTTCACCACCACTGACCGAAGGGCTCCAACAGCCATGTCCGCAGACAGTGTTGTCCGCACCACGACCACTTCCGACTCCGTCGACGCCCGCAGAGGCCCGTCCCGCCGCCGGGTGATCAGCACCCTCGCCGCCGGCGCAGCCGCCGTTCCGGTGCTCGCCGCCTGCGGTGCGCCCAGCAGTGGCACCAGCACCGGGAATCCCGCCCCCAGCACCCTGGCGAGCAAGCCGTCCAAGCCGGTGACCCTGAACATCCTCGACGTCGCCGGGAACCTGAAGCTGACCCAGCCGATCATCGACGCCTTCAAGGCCCAGTTCCCCGACTACGTCTCGAAGATCACCACCACCACCGGCACCGCACCCGAACTGGCCCCGAAGGTGCAGGCCCAGCAGCAGGGCGGCAACGTCCAGATCCAGCTGGTGCTGACCGGCACCGACGGCCTGGCGGCCGGCATCCAGAAGAGCCTGTGGTACGACCTCAAGCCGTACTACGACACCTTCTTCCCCGGCCTGATGTCCAACTACCAGACCGCCGCCGCCTCGATGGCCTCGCTCGCCCAGGACCAGGGCATCGAGCTGGTCTGGTACCCGTCCGGCCCGCTGCTGGAGTACGACCCGGCGAAGGTGACCACGGTGCCCACCACCACCAATGCGCTGCTCGACTGGGCCAAGGCCAACCCCGGCAGGTTCCAGTACGCCCAGCCGCGCAACTCCGGCCCCGGGCGCACCTTCCTGATGGGCCTTCCGTACCTGCTCGGCGACACCGACCCGACCGACCCGGTCAACGGCTGGGCCAAGACCTGGGCCTACCTCACCGAGCTCAACAAGTACGTCAGCAGCTACCCCTCGAAGACGTCGGCCACCATGACCAACCTGGCCCAGGGCACCTGCACCCTGATCGCCAGCACCACCGGCTGGTACATCAACCCCAGGGCCCTGGGCACCGTCCCGGCGTCCATGAAGGTCGCCAAGTTCGACAGCATGACCTGGGTCAGCGACGCCCAGTACGGGGTCATCCCGAAGGGCGTCAGCAGTGACGAGCTGATCGCCGTGCTGAAGCTGCTGGCCTTCATCCTCACCCCGGAGCAGCAGGCCGTCACCTACGACCAGGGCTACTTCTACCCTTCCCCGGCGGTCAAGGGAGTGACGCTCAGTCAGGCACCGGCCAGCTCCCAGCAGGCCATCGCCAAGTTCGGCGACCCGGACTTCGACGGCTGGATCGCCAACAACCCGATCAAGAACTCGCTGCCCGCCACCGCCCAGGTCACCGCCTTCGACCTGTGGGACAAGAAGATCGGCTCGACCAAGTGAGCACGGTGCCCCCGATGACGACCGCCAAGCCCGCCAAGCCCGCCGCGTCCGCAGCCTCCGACACCGCGTCGGCCACCCGCCCCGGCTCCCAACTGCGGGAGCTGGAACTGCGCGGCATCAGCCGCGCCTACGGCGCCCACACCGCACTGCACCCGCTGGACCTCACCATCCGGGGCGGCGAGTTCGTCGCCCTGCTCGGCCCCTCCGGCTGCGGCAAGACCACCGCCCTCAACTCGCTGGCCGGCCTGCTGCCGCTGACCTCGGGCGAGATCGTGCTGGACGGCAGGCGGATCGACACCCTGCCGCCGGAGAAGCGCGGCTTCGGCATGGTGTTCCAGAACTACGCCCTGTTCCCGCATCTGACGGTACGCGCCAACATCGCCTTCGGGCTGAAGATGCGCGGCGTCGGCAAAGCCGAGACCGCACGCAGGGTGGACGCCGTGCTCGCCCTGGTCCATCTCACCGAGCAGGTCCACAAGCACCCCGGGCAGCTGTCCGGGGGCCAGCAGCAGCGTGTGGCCATCGCCCGCGCCATCGTGATGGAGCCGCCGCTGGTGCTGATGGACGAGCCGCTGTCCAACCTGGACGCGGCGCTGCGGCTGGAGATGCGCAGCGAGATCCGCCGCATCCACCAGGAGTTCGGCCTCACCACCCTGTATGTGACGCACGATCAGGAGGAGGCGCTGTCACTGGCCGACCGCCTGGTGGTGCTGCACGAGGGACGGGTCAGCCAGATCGGCACCCCCGCCGACCTCTACGAGCACCCGGCCAACCCGCATGTGGCGGCCTTCATGGGCTACCGCAACCTGCTCCCGCTCACCGTCACCCAGGCCGACGCCCACGGCGTGGCGGCTGTGGGTCGGGGCCTGACTTTACGCGGAACAGCTGTAGGAACAGAGCAGTTGACGCAGGGTCAGTCCGTTGCAGTCGCCATCCGCCCCGAGGACCTGCGGATCGCCGAGGCCGACGAGCAGGCCCTGGGCGAGGCCGTGGCCGAGGTCGTCGAGTACCACGGCCGGGTGCTGCACGTGGAGGCGCTGACCCGGGACGGCGACCGGATCCACCTCAGGTCCTCCGCCCAGGTCCGCCCCGGTGACGTGCTGTCCGTCGCGGTCGACGCCGAACGCGCGCTGTTCTTCCCCGAAGCCGCGCCGGAACCGGCATCGGCATCGGAGGTGCCGGCATGACCGTCGCCCTCCCACCCACGGCCCGCCGCCCTGCCCTGCGCCACCGCCTCGCCGAACGCGGCGTCGACCGCACCCTGCTGCTGGTGCTCCCCGGGGCCCTCGCCGTCATCGCGCTGTTCTGTTACCCCTTCCTCTACGGGCTGCAACTGTCCTTCCAGCCAGCCTCGGGGGGCGTCCTCGGCGCCTACCACGCCTTCTTCAGCGAGCCGTTCGCCCGCAAGTCCATCTGGCAGACCTTCTCGCTGGCCATCCCGGCCTCCCTGATCAACGTCGGGGTGTCCGTCCCCATCTCCTACCGGATGCGCCGCGACTTCCGGGGCAAGCGGCTGCTGCTCGCCCTGCTGGTGGTCCCGATCACGCTGGGGACCGTGCTCACCGCCGAGGGCATCCTGGAGTTCTACGGCCCGGCCGGCTGGTTCAACCACACCCTGAACCTGCTCGGCCTGGCCTCCTCGCCGGTGCAGCTCACCATGGACTACACCGGGGTGCTGCTCTCACTGATCATCAGCGGCTTCCCCTTCGCCTACCTGCTCACCCACTCCTACCTCTCCGGCATCCACCCCAGCCTGGAGAAGGCCGCCTCCACCCTGGGCGCGGACTGGTGGCAGCGGTTCCGGCACATCACCTTCCCGCTGCTGCTGCCGGGGCTGATGACCACCTTCTGTCTCAGCTTCGTGATGGCCTTCGCGGTCTTCCCCTCCGCGATGATGGTCGGCGACCCGGACGGAAAGACGCACGTGATCTCCATCGAGGCCTACGAGGCGGCGCTGGAGCACTTCGACTACGCCCAGGGCTGCGCCGACGCGATGATCATGACGGTGCTGATGCTCGTCGTCATCGTCGCGGTCACCACCCTGCGCTCCCGGCTCTACAGCGGATCGACCGGGGGCAAGGGATGAGCGCCGTTCTCGACAGGCCCGCGACCGCGGCCCCCGGTGCGGAGCCGGAGGCCGGGCGCAGGCGGATCGCCATCAGGCCGGGCGCCTGGCTCACCTGGGCCGCCCTCGCGTTCTTCTTCCTCAACCTGCTCGGCGTGATCGGCACGGTGCTGCTGAACTCCTTCGGCCGCAGCTGGTTCAGGAGTTGGCTGCCCGGCGGCTGGACCGCGCACTGGTACAGCGACGCCTGGACCGAGTTCAGCCTCGGCCAGGTGCTGGGCACCACCGTCGAGGTGACCTTCCTGGTGGTGCTGATCTCGCTGGTACTGGCCGTCCCCGCCTCCTATGCGCTGGCCCGCCGGGACTTCCCCGGCAAGAAGCTGGTCATGGGACTGTTCGTGCTGCCGATCCTGGTGCCGCCGATCGCCTACGGCATCCCGCTGGCCACCGTGCTCTACAAGTTCCACCTGGCCGGCTCGGTCACCGGGGTGGTGCTCGCCAACCTGGTCCCCTCGATCCCCTTCGTGGTGTTCACGATGACCCCGTTCATCGAGCAGATCGACCCCAGGATCGAGGCGGCGGCCCGGATGTGCGGGGCGGGGACCCGGACCGTGCTGACCCGGATCCTCGCGCCGCTGCTGCTGCCCGGGATGCTCGCCGCCGGAATCCTGGTGCTGGTGCGCACCTTCGGGATGTTCGAGCTGACCTTCCTCACCTCGGGACCCACCAGCCAGACCCTGATCGTCACGCTGTTCTCGGCCGTCAACTCGGCCGGCATCCGCTCCACCCAGTCGATCGACGCCATGGCCGTGATCTACACCGGAACGATGGCCGTGCTGCTGCTGATCGCACTGCGCTTCGTCAACCCCACCCAGCTCGTCGCCCGCTCATCGGACTGAGAGGCAGAGCCACCCCATGCGCCAGCCGAATCCGACCCGCCGTCAGCTCCTCAGCGCCGCCATCGCCCTGGGCGGTGCCGCCGCGACCACCGCCGCCCTCGGCGGCACCGCCTCAGCAGCGACCCCGCCCGGAGCGGGCGGTGACACAGCCAACCGGCTCGCCGACCGCGCGGCCGACCGCATCGTCCGCTCCATCCGCCGGCCCCAGATCCCCCGGTGCGCCTTCCCCATCACCCGCTTCGGCGCCCTCCCCGGCGGCGCCGCCGACACCACCGCGACCAACACCGCCGCCATCGCCGCCGCCGTCGGGGCCGCCAACCGGCGCGGCGGCGGGGTGGTCACCGTCCCGGCGGGGGAGTGGGCCACCGGACCGATCCACCTGCTCTCCCGGGTCGAACTGCATCTGGAGGCCGGCTCCACCCTGCTGTTCTCCACCGACCCGGCCGCCTACCTGCCCACCGTCTTCAGCCGCTGGCAGGGCATCGAGCTGATGAACTACTCGCCGCTGATCTACGCCTTCGAGCAGCACGACATCGCCGTCACCGGCAGCGGCGTCCTGGACGGCCAGGCCTCCACCGCCAACTGGTGGGCCTGGAAGGCCCAGGGCGACCTGGACTTCGCTGTCTTTGAGGCCACCGTCAACGCCGGACTGCCGGTCGCCCAACGCGACGGCACGCTCTACCACTTCCGGCCCACCTTCGTGGAGCCCTACCGCTGCGAGCGGGTCCTGATCGAGGGCGTCACCTTCCGCAACTCCCCGCTCTGGCACCTTCATCCCACCCTCAGCCGGGACGTCACCGTACGCGGCGTCACCATCGCCTCCACCGGCCCCAACACCGACGGCATCGACCCCGAGAGCTGCGACGGCGTGCTCATCGACGGCGCGAACATCAACGTCGGCGACGACTGCATCGCCATCAAGTCCGGCCGCAACACCGACGGCCGCAGGCTGAACACCCCCAGCCAGAACATCGTCATCCAGAGCAGCACCTTCGCCAACGGCCACGGCGGCATCACCATCGGCAGCGAGATGACCGGCGGGGTGCGCGACGTCTACGCCCGCGACCTCACCATGACCAGCACCGGACTCCAGTCGGGCCACCGGCTGAAGACCAACTCGGTGCGCGGCGGCTTCATCGAGAACACCAACGTCTACCGGGTGGACGTCAGCGCCATCGGCGGGCCGCTGCTGCTCATCGACTACAACTACGGCGAGGGCAACACCGGCACCTACCCGCCGACCGTCACCGACATCAACCTCAGCGACTGGACCGTCGCCGCCGCCAGCCAGGGCTGGAACATCCAGGGCTACGCCACCGACCCGGTCGGCACCGTGCGGCTCAGCGACATCACCATCGCCACCGCGCTGACCAAGGCCAACGTCGCGACCAATGTCACCGACCTGGAGCTGACCGACGTGGTGATCGACGGTGTGACGACCTAACCGGTGGTCCCGAAGGTCACCCGGTAGAAGCAGGAGCCCTTGCAGGACATGGTCGCGGAGTCGTCGAAGGCGTAGGAGTAGGCGTACGGCTCGGCCTTCTTGAAGACCTGGGTGTAGTCGACCGGCCACTTCGCCGGAACGCAGTTGGCCCGGCCGGCCCAGGCGCCGCGGCAGCAGTAGGTGTCACCGCCGAACGCGGCGCAGGGCGGCTTGCAGCCGATGACCTGCCCGCCGGAGACGGCCTGCATGGCGCTCGGGCAGACGATCGGCTTGGTGCAGGCCCCCTTGTAGCAGCCGGAGGCGGTGAGCGGGTCCGCGGTGACGGTGTGGGAGATGTTGATGTACATCGGCAGGTTGGCGCCGTCGACCATGCTGACGTCGTAGAAGTCCAGGTTGTCGAAGGCGTCGAAGGTGAACTCGCCCAGCGTGGTCGGCGTGGTCGGGCCGGAGCAGGTCGTCGTGCAGTCGCCGGTGAGGCAGGTCCCCGCACCGCTGGTGGCGCAGCCGGTCCGGCCCCAGATGCGCCCGCCCCACTTGTTGCCCACGGTGAGGGTGGCGCTCTGGCCGGGCTGGAGCTTCAGGCCGCCGGGGTAGGCGACGGTGGTGTTGGTGACGATGACCCAGACGGTCTGCTGGGTGGTGTTCACCAGCGCGATGGACCGTTGCCCGGCCGGCGCCGCCTGTGTGGGCTGCGGCGCCGTGGCGGGCGGCGTGGTCCTGGCGGCGGCCGTCGGAGTGGCCGCGTGGGACGGTGTGCTGGTGGGTGTGCGGCTGGGCGACGGAGTCGCCGACCGGGCGGCCCCGGAGGCGGAGGCGGAGACCGCAGCGGCCGTACCGCCACTGGCGACGGCCGTGGGCCGGTCGGCCACCTGCGTGATCACGACCCCGTTGGGCGGGGACGGCCAGAAGACGACGACCAGCGCCGCCACGGCGGCTGCCGTGAGGGCGAGCCACCAACCCCGTACGGACCGGGTCCGGTGCTTCTTCCTGCGTGCCATGACCTGCCTGTCCCCTCGCCGATGAGGCGGACGCCTCATACAGGAGACCGGAGCGGAGCCCTCCGACAACAGAAATCCGAGCACCAATCCGAACCGCCGCGGCTCAGCCGACAGTCGACGTTCCCCGTTCGTCGACGATGCGGCGGAGCTTGCCGACCGAGCGTTCCAGGGTGTCCGGGTCGGTGATCTCGACCTCGACCGTCACACCGACGCCGTCCTTGACGGCCCGTCCGATGGTGGCCGCGGCCGCGGCGCGGGTGTCGGGGGAGGCGTCGGGCCTGGCCTCGGCGCGGACGGTCATCCGGTCCAGCCGGTCCCGGCGGGTGAGCCGGACCTGGAAGTGCGGGGCGACGCCCGGGGTCCGCAGCACGATCTCCTCGATCTGGCTGGGGAAGACATTGACGCCGCGCAGGATGATCATGTCGTCGCAGCGGCCGGTGACCTTCTCCATCCGCCGGAAGGCGGGCCGGGCGGTGCCCGGCAGCAGCCGGGTCAGGTCGCGGGTGCGGTAGCGGACGATCGGCAGCGCCTCCTTGGTGAGTGAGGTGAACACCAGCTCGCCACCGGCGCCCTCGGCCATCACCTCGTCGGTGAGCGGGTCCACCACCTCCGGGAGAAAGTGATCTTCCCAGATGTGCAGGCCGTCCTTGGTGTCCACGCACTCCTGGGCCACCCCGGGGCCGATCACCTCGGACAGGCCGTAGATGTCCACCGCGTGCAGGTCCAGCCGCTGCTCGATCTCCCGGCGCATCTCCTCGGTCCAGGGCTCGGCGCCGAAGATGCCGATCCGCAGCGAGGTGCTGCGCGGGTCGATGCCCTGGCGCTCGAACTCGTCCAGCAGGGTCAGCATGTAGGAGGGGGTGACCATGATGATCTCGGGGCGGAAGTCCTGGATGATCTGCACCTGCCGCGCCGTCATCCCGCCGGAGGCGGGGATCACCGTGCAGCCGGCCCGCTCGGCGCCGTAGTGCGCGCCCAGGCCGCCGGTGAACAGGCCGTAGCCGTAGGAGATGTGCACCTTGTGCCCGGGGCGGCCGCCGGCCGCGCGGATCGAGCGGGCCACCACGTCGGCCCACATCGACAGGTCGTTCTCGGTGTAGCCGACCACCGTGGGCTTCCCGGTCGTCCCGCTGGAGGCGTGGATGCGGCGCACCTGGTCCATCGGGACCGCGAACATGCCGAACGGGTAGGAGTCGCGCAGGTCGGCCTTGCTGGTGAAGGGGAAGCGGGCCAGGTCGGCCAGGCTGCGGCAGTCGTACGGGCTGACCCCGGCGGCGTCGAACTTCTTCCGGTACAGCTCGACCTGGTTGTACGCGAGCTGCAGGGTCTGCCGCAGCCGCCGCAGCTGGAGGTCCCGCAGCTCGGGGCCGCTCATCCGCTCGCCCGCGTCCAGCAGGCCCTCCGGCAGCGGCTCGCCCAGGCGGCGGTCGGGACGGCTGTTCATGGCATGCTCCGCTCATCCTTGGTGCCGGTCCGCAGCGTGCGGCTGCGCCCGCGGAACTCCGCGATCAGCTCGCTGCCGCGGCGGACCGTGACGTCGTAGATCCCGCTGCGACCGAATCGGGCCCGTTCCTGCGCGGTCGCCACGAGCACGTCCCCCGCGTGGGCCGGGGCGACGAAGTCGATGTCGCCGCCGGCGGCCACGGTCATCGGGCCGTGGCTGTTGCAGGCGCAGGCGAAGGCGGTGTCGGCCAGCAGGAAGAGGTAGCCGCCGTGGGCCAGACCGTGCCCGTTGACCATGGCGGGGGTGACCGCCATCCGCAGCACCGCCTCGCCCTCGCCGGCCTCCAGCAGCTCGATGCCGAGGCCCAGGGAGGCCGCGTCGGCGGCGAACATCAGCTGGGCCGGGCCTGGTGGGGCCGACCTGGTGGGTGGCATTCCGGCTCCTTCTTGTCTACCGACCGAACATTCGGTTAGCGTGGTGGTGAGGTCAAGTAATCCAGCCCCGCAATCGGCTGTCAAGGGACGACGCGGGCCCCGTACACCCCCGGAGGGTGGGACAGAACCAGTGACGACAGCAGCAGTCGAAGCCGCAGCACCGGCAGATCCGCTCCAGCAGCACTTCGACGACACCATCGCCCGCGACCAGCGTGTCGAGCCGCGGGACTGGATGCCGGACGGCTACCGGCGGACGCTGGTCCGGCAGATCGCCCAGCACGCCCACTCCGAGATCATCGGCATGCAGCCGGAGGGCGACTGGATCACCCGCGCCCCCTCGCTGCGCCGCAAGGCGATCCTCTTCGCCAAGGTGCAGGACGAGGCCGGGCACGGCCTCTACCTCTACTCGGCGGCCGAGACCCTGGGCGCGGACCGCGCCGACCTCACCCAGCGGCTGATCGAGGGACGGCAGAAGTACTCGTCGATCTTCAACTACCCGGCGAGCACCTTCGCCGATGTCGGCGTCATCGGCTGGTTCGTCGACGGCGCCGCGATCTGCAACCAGGTGCCGCTGTGCCGCAGCTCCTACGGCCCCTATGCCAGAGCCATGGTGCGCGTCTGCAAGGAGGAGTCCTTCCACCAGCGCCAGGGCTACGAGCTGTTGCTGACGATGATGGGCGGCACCGAGGCCCAGCGGGCCATGGTGCAGGACGCGGTGGACCGCTGGTGGTGGCCCTCGCTGATGATGTTCGGCCCGCCGGACGGCGACTCGCCCAACTCCGCGCAGTCCACCGCCTGGAAGATCAAGCGCCACTCCAACGACGAACTCCGGCAGCGCTTCGTGGACATGACGGTCCCTCAGGCCGAGCGGCTGGGCGTGACCCTGCCCGACCCGGAGCTGCGCTGGAACGAGGAGCGTGGCAGCCACGATTTCGGCACCCCGGACTGGACCGAACTGCAGCGGGTGATCTCCGGCGACGGCCCGTGCAACACCGAGCGGGTCTCCCGGCGCCGGGCGGCCCACGAAGAGGGCGCCTGGGTCCGCGAGGCCGCCGCTGCCCACGCGGCCAAGCAGGCGCAGCGACAAGAAGGAGTAGCACGATGAACGCCGACTGGCCCCTCTACGAGGTCTTCGTGCGCGGCAAGCGCGGCCTCAACCACGTCCATGTCGGCTCGCTGCACGCCGCCGACGACCGGATGGCGCTCACCCACGCCCGGGACCTCTACACCCGGCGCAACGAGGGCGTGAGCATCTGGGTGGTCCGCAGCTCGGCGATCACCGCCTCCACCCCGGACGAGAAGGACCCCTTCTTCGCGCCCAGCGGCGACAAGGTGTACCGGCACCCCACCTTCTACGACATCCCCGCCGACGTCCCGCACATCTAGGGCCGTCACATTTAGGAGCGCCACGTGAGCGACGACGACAACGCCTACCTCGGCCTCGCCGAGGCGCACGAGGGCGACGAGGCGCACTGGGCCTTCGGCACCGGCTTCGAGGACCCGCTGCACGGCACCGACACCGCGCTCCCGCCCGGCGTCGACGGCCCCGCGCTGGCCGCGCGCTGCCTCGCCCTGGGCGACGACGCCCTGGTGCTGGCCCAGCGGCTGGCGCAGTGGTGCACCAGGGCGCCGGAGCTGGAGGAGGAGCTGGCGCTGGCCAACATCGGCCTGGACCTGCTCGGCCAGACCCGGCTGCTCTACACCCGGGCCGGCCAGGCCGACGGCAGCGGCCGCAGTGAGGACGACTACGCCTACCGGCGCGACGCCGACGCCTTCCGCAACGTCCGCCTCGCCGAACTGCCCAACGGCGACTTCGCGCACTGCATCGCCCGGCTGCTGGTGCTCTCCGCCTGGCGGCTGGCCGTGTTCGAGCAGCTGGCCGCGGCGCCGGACCCGGTGCTGGCCGCCGTCGCCGCCAAGGGCGTCAAGGAGCTGACCTACCACCGCCTCTACGCCGCCGAGTGGACGGTGCGGCTGGGCGACGGCACCGAGGAGTCGCACCGCCGGATGCAGCAGGGGCTGGACGCGGTGGCGCCGTACCTGGACGAGCTGCTCGCCGCCGAGGACGTCCGCGAGCAGCTCGAGGGCGTGCTGCGGCAGGTCGCGGACAGCGCGGGGCTGGTTCTGCCCAGAGCAGTGGGGCTCCCGGGAACGGGTCGCGACGGTGATCACACCGAGCACCTCGCCCCGCTCCTTGCCGAGCTGCAGAGCGTGGCCCGGGCCAACCCGGGGGCGACATGGTGATGACCACCGCAGCTGACCTGGAACCGGCCCTGGCGCTCGCGAGCAGGGTGGCCGGCGGCGTCCCGGACCCCGAGCTGCCCATGCTCAACCTCGCTGACCTCGGGGTGCTGCGCGGCGTCGAGGTCGACCTGGGCGGGGCCGTCACCGCGACCCTCACCCCCACCTACTCCGGCTGCCCGGCCATGGCCGAGATGCGGGCCGAGGTCGACCGCCGCCTGCGCGCTGCCGGCTTCGCCCGGGTCAGCATCCGCACCGTGCTGGACCCACCGTGGACCACCGACTGGATCACCGAGTCGGCCCGCCGCACCCTCGCCGAGCACGGCATCGCCCCGCCCGGCAGCGCCCCGCGCCCCGCGTCCGGACCCGTGCCGTTGGTGCTGTCCGCCCGTAGGCCGTCGCTGCCCTGCCCCCGCTGCGGGTCCGCCGACACCGAGGAGACCTCGCGCTTCTCCGGCACCACCTGCAAGGCGCTGTGGCGCTGCCGTTCCTGCCGCGAGCCCTTCGAACACCTCAAGGAGATCTGATGCCGGCCCCCGCCACGACGGCAGCCATCACCGCCCCCGCCGCCCCGACGCGCCGCCGCCCGGTCTTCCACACCCTGCGGGTCGCCTCGGTCGAGCCGCTCTGCGAGGACGCCGCCGCCGTCACCTTCGCTGTCCCGGACGACCTCGCGGCCGCCTTCGCCTTCGCCCCGGGCCAGTCGCTGACGCTGCGCCGCACCGTCGACGGACGCGACGAGCGCCGCTCCTACTCGATCTGCTCGCTCGCGGGCGGCGCGCCCCGGATCGGCGTCCGCACCGTCCCTGCCGGTCTCTTCTCGTCCTGGCTGGTCAACGAGGTCCGCCCGGGTGACGCCGTCGAGGTGATGGAGCCCACCGGGGCCTTCACCCCCGACCTGACCACCCCGGGCCGGCACGTCCTGGTCGCGGCGGGCTCCGGGATCACCCCGATGGTGTCGATCGCCTCCGCGGTGCTCGCCGCCGACCCGGTCTCCACCGTCACCCTGCTCTACGGCAACCGGCGCAGCGACACCGTCATGTTCGCCGACGACCTGGCCGACCTGAAGGACCGTCACCCCGACCGGTTCCAGCTCGCCCACGTCCTCTCCCGGGAGCCGCGCGAGGCCGAACTGCTCTCCGGCCGGCTCGACCCGGAACGGCTCGCCGCGCTGCTGGACGCACTGGTCGAGGTGGAGTCCGTGGACCACTGGTGGCTCTGCGGCCCGCTCGGCATGGTCACCGGGGCCCGCGAACTGCTCACCGGGCTCGGCGTCCCCGCCGACCGGCTGCACCGCGAGCTCTTCTACGCCGAGGACGAGCCGGTCACCCCGCTGCGCCACAGCGACGCCGCGCCCGAGGGCCCGGTCTCCACCGCCATCCTGGTCCTGGACGGCCGCAGCACCAGCGCGGTCCTGCCCCGCGACCACAGCATCCTGGACGGCGCCCAGCGGTCCCGCCCCGACCTCCCGTTCGCCTGCAAGGGCGGGGTCTGCGGCACCTGCCGCGCTCTTGTGGTCGACGGCAAGGCGGAGATGCGCCGCAACTTCGCCCTGGAACCGGCCGAGGTCGCCGCCGGCTATGTGCTGACCTGCCAGAGCTACCCGGTCTCGGACACCCTCACGGTGGACTACGACAGCTGAGCGGAACCGCTGGGTGTGGTCGCACGTCACATCGCCGACGCACCACCGAGGTGCGGCTCAGCACACCATCACGGGGGTTCCTATGCGCCGCCTGCCCGCCACTCTGCTCACGGGGACGCTGGTCGGCCTGCTCACGGCGGGTTGCGCCTCGACCGGCGCCGAACACGTCGCCGTCTCGATCGCCTCACCGCCTGTCAGCAGCGCGCCGCCGGCCGGCTCCAAGCCCTGCCCGACCGCAGCCCAGTGGCAGGGCCTGCCCGCGCCCACCGCGATCGCCGGAACGCCGATGAACACCCCGCAGGCGGAGGCCCTCAGCCAGGCCGTGGGCGACCAGGGCCGCCAGGCCTTCGCCGACGTCCACGGCTCGCAGATCACCGACTTCCCGGCCGGCCGGGTCGCCCTCTGCGTCACCGACCTGGCCCGCGGCCGCGCCCTGGCCCAGGCCGCCAAGCACGCCGCCCCCGCCATCGACCTGTCCCGGCTGGACCTCTACCTGTGCCCCTACTCCCAGCGCACCCTGGACGTCGCCATGCACAAGGTGGTGTACGCGTTGAACGCCAAGGGCGAGCTGGCCGGCTTCCCGATCTACAGCTCGGCGCCCGCGACCGACGCGACCGGCGTCGACTTCACCAGCAGCAGTCAGGGCGTGAAATCCCAGGCACTGCACGCCCGCATCGCCCTCCTGCTGGGCAGCATCCCCTTCACGCTGAAGGTGGGCGCCCCGGCGACAGCAGCCTGACTGTCCGTCAGCGCAACGGGTCAGGGCAGGTCGCCCAGGAGAGCAATGGCGCGCGTCTCGGGAACTCCCAGCATCAGCAGGCTTGTGATCGTCGCTGCGCGGGCGCCGAGGGTCCCGTTCGACAGGTCGCTGTCCGCGATGGCGAACACGACGCCGTAGGCGACCTGGCTCAGAATGCCCGCCGGCAGGTGCTGTGCGAACACGTCGCTGTCCTGGCCCCGTTCCACGAGGTCGGCGAGGAGCTCGTCGACCGGCCCGAGCAGGCCGTGGATCGCCTCGCCGTACTCGCCACGGCGCAGCGCCAGCAGCACTCGGTACCGGTGCGCCACCGGCCAGACGCGGGCGATGAATTCGACCCACATCGCGTCCGCTTCCGCGTCGGAGGCGTTGACCTCGGTGAGCACGGCTGTCATCTCGGCGACGGCCCGTTCCGTGAGCGTCCGGACCAGGTCGAGGCGCGAGGGGAAATGGCCGTAGACCGTGCGGCGGACGACGCCGGCGGCGGAGGCGATGTCGCCCATTCCGGCGTCGGGGTTCTCTCCCAGCACATCGAGGGCGACGTCGAGGATGCGATCGCGTGTCTCGTTCATCGAGCGCGCACGGGAGGACTCGGTGGGCACGACAGCAGTATTGCACAGCAGTGTGCAATGGCGTAGATTGCACAGCAGTGTGCAATGGAGAGAGAAGAAGGCAATGACCGCACCGACGCCGCCGATCCCGACCCTCGTCCGCCCGTTCACCGTCTCGATCCCGGATGCGGAGATCGACGACCTGAAGCAGCGACTTGCCAGAACTCGATGGCCGGACCCGGAAACGGTGGGCGACTGGTCGCAAGGGGTTCGCGTGCAGAACGCCAGAGCTCTGGTCGACTACTGGGAGCGCGGCTACGACTGGCGGCGCTTCGAGTCCGAGCTCAATCGCTTCCCCCAGTTCCTGACCGAGATCGATGGGCTGGACATCCACTTCATCCACGTCAGGTCCAGGAATCCCAACGCGATGCCGCTGATACTCACGCACGGATGGCCGGGCTCGATCGTCGAATTCCTGAAGCTGATCGGCCCGCTGACCGATCCGGTTCCGTTCGGAGGAGACGCCGCCGATTCATTCGACGTCGTCGTTCCCTCGCTTCCCGGGTTCGGGTTCTCCCAGAAGCCCACGGAGACCGGGTGGACCGTGTCGCGCATCGCAAACGCGTGGGTGGAGCTGATGAAGCGGCTCGGCTACACGAGATGGGCCGCGCAGGGCGGCGATTGGGGTGCCGTCGTCACCACCGCCCTCGGGGCCGTGCAACCCGAGGGGCTTCTCGGAATTCATCTGAACACCCAGTACGCCTTTCCCGCACGGATACCCGACACCTTGTCACCCGAACAGCGCTACGCCGTGGAGACCCTCGCCCGCTACACCGGCGATCTCGGCGGGTCGAACCACCTTCAGGGCACGAAACCGGAGACCGTCGGATTCGCCCTGGCGGACTCTCCCGCCGGTCAGGCAGCCTGGATCTACGAGAAGTTCCAGTCCAAGACAGACAACCACGGGCTCGCCGAGGACACCCTCAGCCTGGACGACATGCTCGACGCAATCTCCCTCTACTGGTTCACCAACAGCGCAGCGTCGTCCGGCCGCATCTACTGGGAGAACAGAGCGGCCACTCTCGCCGGCCCGAAGCTGACGCTCCCGGTCGCGGTGACCGTCTTCCCCAGGGACATCCCACGCCTGCCACGAAGCTGGATCGAAGACACCTACAGCAATCTGATCCACTACGGCGAGGCCGACAAGGGCGGGCACTTCGCGGCCCTGGAACAGCCCGAGATCCTGGTCAACGAAATCCGCACCGGCCTGCGCACCCTCCGTTCCTAGCCCTGCGTGCGGCGGAGCCCCGGCCAGTCGAGCACCAGTTGCTGCTTGCGCGGGAGCTGAGTGACGATCAGGTCGTAGGAGTCCTCGACCATTTCCTGCAACAGGGTGTCCGGCAGCGATCCGTCGATGGTGACGGTGTTCCAGTGCCGCTTGTTGAGGTGCCACCCCGGCACGATGCACGGGTACCGCTCGCGCAGTTGGACGGCGAGCTCGGGGTCGCACTTCAGACTGACCTTCAGCGGCTCCCCGGCCAGATCGGTGAGGGCGAACACCTTGCCGCCGACCTTGAACACCGACAGCTCCTCACTGAACGGGAAGGTCTCGACGGATCCGTTGAGGTCGAGACAGATGGCCTTGAGGGCATCGGGAGTCATGGGATCAGTCTGCCGTTACCCAAGGTCGGACGGTGACGTGTTCGCCCCGCAGAGCACTACGCACACCCGTTCGCCCTCGGTCGGGGTGTAGGCCCCGGTGGTGAGGGCCGCCAGGGCGGCGGCGGTGCCGTGTTCGACGGCGATGCGGCGGTCGTGCCAGAGGGCGCGGCGGGCGGCGACGATCTGCTCGTCGCTGACCAGGACGCTGTGCGCGCCCTCGTACTGGGCGGCGGCGACCGCCAGCCCGGTGGCGAGGCGGGCGCCGAGCGAGTCCGCGGCCACGGAGTCCACCGGGCTGTCGACCGGATGCCCGGCCTCCAGCGCGGCATGCAGCGCGCAGCAGTTCTCCGGCTCGACCACGACCGTGCGCACGCCGTGGTGCCGGGCGGCCGTGGCGACGCCGGCGAAGAGCCCTCCGCCGCCGGCCACCACCACGACGGTGTCCAGCCGGGGGTCCTGCACCAGGATCTCGTCCAGCAGGGTGCCGGCGCCGGCGGCGATCAGCGGATGGTCGTAGGCGTGCGAGGCGAGTGCGCCGGTCCGTGCGGTGAACTCCTCGCAGGCCTGCAGGGCCTGCGCGTACTCCAGGCCGACCAGCCGCACGTCCGCGCCGTAGCCGCGCAGCCGCTCCACCTTCACCGTCGGGGCGTTCGCTGGCAGGAACACCGTCGCCGGGACGCCCTGCTGCCCCGCGGCCCAGGCGCAGGCGAGCCCGGCGTTGCCGCCCGAGGCAATGGTGACGCCCGCGTCCGGCAGCGTCCCGGCCTCGCGATGGGCCAGCACGAAGTTCTGCGCGCCACGGGCCTTGAAGCAGCCGGTGTGCTGCATGTACTCCAGCGCCAGCGACACCTGGAACGGCCCGTCGTCGAACTCGTCCATCGCCACCACGGCGACCGGCCTGACCCGCCCGGCGATCCGGTCGGCGGCGGCCTTGACGTCGGTGTACGCGAGCTGGTGCTGCATGGCATCCCCCGATGGGCGCTGACGGATCGATACGCTGTACCGTACGCTGTCCCACATGTCGAGGGAAACAGTCGCAACGGACCGGGCCGCCCCCGAACTGGTCGCCCGGGCGGCGATCGCGCTGGCCGACGAGCAGGGGCCGGGGGCGGTCACCTTCCGTGCCGTCGCCGCCCGGCTGGGAGTGCCCCACGCCACCCTGCAGCGCCGGGTCACCGACGCGGCCGGACTGCTCGACCTCTGCGCCGACCAGCTGGCGGCGGAGCTTCCCGACATCCCGTCAGGGAGCATGGCCTGGGCGTCAGCCACCGAGGCCCGCTTCGCCGGCCTCTACCGGGTCATGGCCGCACACCCCGGCCTGATGGCGCTGCGCGGCGGCCGTCCCTGGCTCGGCCGCCACCTGCTGGCCCGCCTCACCGAACCCCAGCTCGCCGACAACCTCGCCGCCGGCCTGCCCCCGGCCGAGGCCGTCGCCGCCTACCGCAGGATGTACCTGCTCACCCTCGGTCACGCCGCCTTCGTCGACCACCGCGACCCAGGACCGGCCCTGACCGCAACCCGGCTCACCCTTGCTGCGCTGGAGCCCGCCGTCTTCCCCGCCCTGACGGCCCTTCAGTCGGAGGTCCTGGCCGCGGTGGTGGACCACGAGGTCTACTACACCGCGCTGCGCCAGCTGATCCTGGCGACAGCCGTGGTCACACCAGCTCCGTAGGTTCCGGGCGGTCCCGGCGCGACGCAGGCCGCGCCGGGACGGGGTGGACGGTGGGGCTGCTGCCGGTGGTGGCCTGCGCGGCGGTGCATGGTGTGGGACCTCGATGTCTTCAGGCGTCGATGACCGGGGTCTCGACGGCGGCTCTGGTGAACCTGGGCAGCGCGGCAGCCCCCACGGCCAGCAGGATGACGATGCCCATCTGGATGTACTCGACCGTGGAGAACGCGTGCGGGTAGCTGTGCGGGGCCAGGCTGAGGTAGAGCGTGCCGAGGGTGGCCACGCCCAGCGCCAGACCACTCTGCTGGAGGGTGATCAGCGCGCCGCTGCCAATGCCGCCGAGATGCATCGGCACATCGGCCATGACACTGCGGAAGAGCCCTGCGAACAGCATCGACTGTCCGGCGCCGACCAGGGCGAGCGGCACGGCCATGGACAGCAGGCTGACGTTCGGCCAGTCGGAGACGATGACGGCGACCAGCCAGGCGAGCCCGGCCAGTTGCACGATCGCGCCGCCGGACAGCGCGGCCCGGCCGAAGCGGCCGATCAGCTTGGGGGCGACGAGCGATCCGGCGAGGAAGAGCACTGCCATCGGCACGATCGCCAGGCCCCCGTGCAGCGCGTCGTTGTGCAGGCCGTCCTGGACGGTGAGGGCGAAGACGAACATGAACGCGCCGAAACCCATGCTGAAGATCAGCACCATGACCAGCCCGCGTGACATCGAGGGCAGTTTCAGCAGAGACGGCGGAAGCAGCGGGACCTCGCCGCGCGCCTCCGCGCGCTGCTCGACCCGGAAGGTGACGTAGCCGAGGACGACCGCGAGCGCGATCAGCATCCAGGTCCACGTGGGCCAGCCGAGGGAGTGGCCTTCGGTCAGCGGGACCAGCAGCGCGGTGAGCGTGGCGGCGAACAGGATCGTGCCGGGCACGTCGATGCCGACCGGATGCGGCGAGCGGGTGGCGGGGACGATCCGCGCGGCGACCAGCAGCACGATGATCCCGACCGGCACGTTGACCAGGAAGATCGGACGCCAGGCGGTTCCGGCGATGTTCGCGCTCACGAGCACCCCACCGATGATCTGGCCGACGACGGCGGCGATGCCCGAGGTGGCGCCGTACAACGCGAGGGCACGTGACTTGCGCTCACCTTCGAGGGTGTGGTGAAAGGTGGCCAGCACCTGCGGGATCAGCAGCGCCGCGGTCGCGCCCTGCACGATGCGCGCGCCGATCAGGAACCCGGCCGACGGCGCAAGACCGCAGGCCAGCGAGGCGAGTACGAAGCCGACGAGCGCGCCGAGGAACATGCGCTGCCGTCCGTAGCGGTCACCCATCCGACCCCCGAGCACGAGCAGCGCCGCGTAGGCGACCCCGTATCCGGCGATCACCAACTCCAGCTCCGGCGGCGAGGCGTGCAGTGTCGCGTCGATGCTCGGCAGCGCCACGTTGGTGATGAAGAAGTCCATGATCGGCATGAACGCACCGGCCAGCAGGACGAACACCCCGAACGGGTGCAGGCCCCCGACCAGGGCCGTGGCCCGGGCCGACGCCTGCGGCGGAGCGGCGTGGGCGGTAGTGGACATAGCGACTCCCAGGTAGTTATGGAGCCATGACTATATGGTCATAACTTGTATGAGTCAATAACTATGCCTGGTGACCTATCATGGGTGCATGGCAGCACCACGACGCCCCGCATCCGCCCCCGCCGACGATCCGCGCTGGGCAGAACTTGCCGACCTCGCGCTCGTCATCGCGCGGGAGATCCAGTTCCTCGGCTATCGCGACCCCGAGGCCGTCCCGCTCACCCAGTCCGAGGGCACGGTGATGCGCTACCTGAACGAGCACGACGGCGCCGCGCCCAGCGTCATCGCCGCCGAGACGGGGTTGCAGCGCACCAACCTCGCCACCGTCCTCACCGGACTGCAACGCAAAGGCCTGATCGAGCGCCGCCCATGCGCCCAGGACGGTCGCGCCGCGACCATCCACACCAGCGAACACGGCCGCGCCAACTACGCCGTCGTACGCCGCGAATGGGCGGAGGCCGTCTCCGCCGCCGCCGAACGCGACAGTGCACATCTCGACTCGGCTCTCGCGCTGCTGCGCGAGGTCCGCACCGGGCTCGTCGAGGCCCGCCCCTCCGCCCCCGGCCGACCGGCCACGCTCATGTAGCCGGCCTCAACTGCTGCCTTCACACGGAATCCGACTCCAGCAGCTCCGTCAGCGAGGTGATCGACGCAACGCCGTCGCCCGCGACTCCGGCTCCGTCCCGGCACATCGCCAGGCCCTGGTAGCCGAGGTCGATCGCAGCCCGGACCAGGGCCGGATCGTCGTCGACGAACAGGCACTCGCCCGGCTCCAACCCGAGCCCCTCGCTCGCGTGGTGGTACATGCGCGGGTCGGGCTTGCGGCAGCCGAGCACCGCGGAAATCGCGTACACCTCGAAGAACTCGTCGAGACCGAGCGCGGCGTGGAGCTCCGGCAGGTTCGGCCAGGCGTCGGAGACCACGGCCAGGCGGATCCCGCGGCCGCGCAGTTCCTGCAGGGTGTCGACGACCTCCGGGAACGTCTCCAGAACGGTCGTCGGCGGTACCGGCCGCACCAGGGCGGCCAGCAACTCGGCGGGGGAGTCGACGCCGAGGGCGTCGAGCATGACGCGGTGGTAGGCGTCCATGTCCGGCGTCGTGCGCGACGCGTCCATGAAGCGGTCGCCCACGACGACGGCCCGCGCGAACTGCTCGGGCGTGACGCCCGGAGCCCACTCGAGCACGGTCGTCTCGAAGTCCGCCCGCGGATTCCAGCGCCCACCCTTCGGCTGCATCAGCACCCCACCGGAATCCAGCAGCACAGCGCGGATCCCAGCGGGCCGGGGCGAAGAGGAGGGTGCGGCCTGAGTGGTCATCGGACGAGTATCGGTGCGACGTAAGGTCGAGGTCGAGAGGGCGCGAGGAGGTTGGGCCGTCACTCGCCCTGTGGGGCGGCCTCGGCGGTTCGCGTGAATCCGTGGCTCCGCTCCACTTTCGCGACATGCAGGGTGTAGCTCTGATACCACTCGGCCTGTCCGCGTTTCTGCGCCGCGCGGTGCTCGGTGTTGGTCCGCCACTCGGTGAGGGCGTCGGCGTCGCGGAAGTAGCCGACGGTGATGGACAGCCCGCCGGGAGTCTGGGCGTGGTCCATCCCCAGGAACCCGGGGACGTCCTTCACCAGCTCCTCCATACGTGCGTTGGTCTCGCTGTAGCCGCCCTGCTCCTGGGTTCGCACCGTGGTGAAGACGGCCAGGTAGTAGGGGGGTTCATAGGCCTCGACGGGTGCGACAGGCGCTCCGGAGTGATCGCTCATGGGACTACCGTATGGCGGGATGCGCCTATTGATCCACAACGGATCGAAAGGGTTTGCTACCGTCGCCCGGGTCGGAACAACGGGTCGGGGGACAACGGATGACAGGGTTCAAGACGCCGCCGCTGGGTGACTTCCACACCTACGCCGGACTGATGACGACACAGGGCGGGCATCTGTCCACGCTGAACCAGTGGTGTGGGCGCCAGTGTTCGGAGACCACCGGGCTCGACGGGCTGCTGGCGCTGGCGCGCCCGGTGGTCCCGGAGCTCTCCGGCTACTTCACCGAGAAGCTCGGCCAGTGCGTCCGCGGGATGGCCCTGGTGTCCTCCAAGATTCAGCAGACCAGCGCGGAGTACGCCGGCACGGACCAGGACATAGCCGCGCAGCTGGCCAAGATCTACCCGGCGCCGATCACCGGCTTCCCCGACATCGGCGCCATCCCCGGCGCCTCGCTCGTCGGGAACTTCGCCGACCAGGAGGTCACCCTCACCGAGCCCGCCAGCGGCGCCGACGACACCGCCAAGAACATCGGGCACCAGCTGATGATCATCCGTCAGGGCTTCAGCGCGGGACCGCTGGCGACCGCCCAGAAGGTCTTCAAGTACTTCACCGGCCAGAGCCTGGTCGGTCTGCTGCTGGAGCCGCTGGCCGGGCAGTACGGGCAGCTGCTCTATCTGCACGACGCCTACGACCAGCTCGGCGACGGCCTCTACACGGTCGCGGGGACGATCCGGAAGGGCTCCTGGGGGCTGGCCCAGGAGTGGACCGGCGCGGCGGCCACCGCCTTCGACTCCTACCTGTTCAGCTGGAGCATGGGAGTCGGCGGCCTGGGCGACGCGGCCAAGGTGGTGGCGAAGCTCTACAAGGACGGCTACGACGCCATCGTGCTGCTGGTGCAGGCGGCGCTGCGGGAGATCGACTCGCTGATCAACAACGTCCTGCCCAAACTGGCCGAGGACGGCGCCTCGATGGTGGAGGGCGACGCCGCCATCGAGGCGATCGGCGGCGGTCCCGAGGACCCGGTCGCCGACGTGGTCGCGGGTTTCTTCACCGCCTACAAGATGTATGAGATCTACAAGGACATATCCTTGGCCATCACCATCATCAACGCCGTCGAGACCGTGTTCACCTCCATCCAGAAGGCGATCAAGGGCATCGAGAGCGGGGTGCAGGCCGTGATCAAGATGATCAACTCGCCGATGCCGACCCTCGGCAGCCTGGTCAACGACGTCGAGCAGCGCGGCTTCGACTTCGAGAAGGGCGCCTGGGACCCGACCCTCGGCGCGGTCCGCGTCGGTATGCTCCCCTCCGCCTGATTCGAAAATCCCCCGCTCCGTGACCGTTTCCGCTGTTCAGAGCACTCCGATGGGTTGGAGGTTGACTTGGTAGCCGAGTTGGTTGAGTTGGCTGATGAGCCGTCGGGTCGCTCTGGTCTTGCCGGTGCGTTCGAGGAAGTAGTCGCCGCCGAGGTCGGCGTACTCGGCATCGTTGGTGAACATGTGCCAGATGGCGACGAGGATGGAGTGCTCCAGAGCGACAAGGGCTCTCTTCTTGCCGCGGCGTCCGACCAGGCGCCGGTATCGGGAGGCGAGGTAGGTGTCCTTGGTGCGGGAGGCGGCGACGGCAGCCTGTCCGAGGGCGGCCTTGAGCCAGGGGTCGCCGTGCCGGGTCTTCCCGCTGCTGCTCTTGCCGGCCGATTCGTGGTTGCCGGGGCAGACGCCGGCCCAGGACGCCAGATCGCCGGCGGTGGGGAACCGCTCCATCTGGGCCCCGATCTCGGCCAGGATCACCTCGGCGGCGCGGGTGCCCACTCCGGGGATCGTGATCAGCAGGTCGATGCGGCGGCGAAAGGGCCGCACCTGCGCGTCGATCCGCTCGCTCAGCCGGTTCTCCATCGCCGTGCAGGCGTCGATCCGGTCGAGCATGGCCCGCAGCAAGAACGCGTGGTGGTCGGTGAAGTTGCCGGTCAGTGCCTCGACGAGGTCGGCGGTCTTGCGGCGCATGCTGCCCAGCGCCAGGTCCGCGAGCCGTCCGGGGTCACGTTCCCCGCCGATCAGGGCCTCCAGCATGGCCCGGGCCGACTTGCCCGTCAGGTCGGAGACCACGCTGGACAGCTTGATCCCGGAGTCCTCCAGCAGCTTCTCCGTCCGCTGGATCTCGCGGGTGCGCTCCCGGATGACCTCGGTGCGGTAGCGGGTCAGGTCCCGCAGCTGCCGGATCGGCTCCGGGGGCACGAAGCTGGCGCGGACCAGCCCGTACTCGACCAGCCGGGCAATCCACTCGGAGTCCTTCACGTCGGTCTTGCGGCCGGGCACCGACTTCATGTGCCGGGCGTTCAGCAGCCAGCACTCGATGTCGTGCTCCAGCAGGTAGAACACCGGCTTCCAGTACACGCCGGTGGCTTCCATGCCGACCACGGTCACGCCCTCGGCCAGCAGCCAGTCCCGCATCGCCAGCAGTCCGCTGGTGACCGCGGGGAAGGTGCGGACCTCGCTGCGGCGCCGCTTCCCGGTGCTGGGCGCCCTCACGCACACCTTCACGTCGACCTTGCTGATGTCGATCCCCGCACACCGTTCGTGGATCACGTCCATCGCCCCGGCACCTCCCTCCCTCGACAGCCGCGAGCGCGTGGCCGTCCAGCGGGGGTCCGCAGGCGTAAGAGTCTGATTCGCGTGCTCGGAGCAACATTTCCGGGTGCCTGTCGGTGGACCCCCAGCGTCCTACTGAACCGCGGGCTCGGAACGCGCCAAGGCGAAACGACGTCGGCCAGACGGCCACCAACCAGATTTTCACCCACTCAGGGTCTGCCCGTAAGGGCTTCGGACTACTGAACCCGCCGCCCGCCCCGCCCCCGCCGCCCCCGCCCGTCCGCACGATCGGAGACCCGACCCCATGTCATCAGCCTTCCACGGCAGCGGCCTCGGCGGCCGACCGCTCCCCGACCGTCCCGGGCGGCGCGGCCCGGCCCCCGCGCCCGCAACCCCTCCCGCAGTCCCTCCCGGCACCGGTCCGCTCCGGGGCGACGCCGCAGCCGCCAAGTGGCGCTCGGCCACCGAGAGCCCGGAGCAGCGCGCGATCGCCGCCCGCATCTACGCCGAGCTCAAGGCCGGTGCGGACGTCGACCAGGTCCGGCCCCTCATCGACCGGCTCCGGCAGGCCGTCACCGACCAGGCCCGCTCGGTCGACCGCGGGGTGCGCCGGTGATCGAGACGCTGCGCGAACTCACCCTGACCAGCAGGCACACCCTGCACAGCACCACCTTCGAGGTGTCCGTGGAAGGGCAGCCGGCCCCGGTCGCCCGGCTGCACAAGGACCATGTCTTCACCTCGGTCCACGCCCTGTCCGTCCTCACCGGCCCGGACCTGGACGTCCTGGAGGGCTGGGTGACCCCCCGCTGGGCCGCGGACGCGAACAAGACCCGGCTGGGCACCGTGGACCACACCGAGAGCCGGGTCGTCGGCGGTGAGCAGTGGACCTTCGAGCAGAACGGCCTGCCCGCCCTGACCGGACGCCCCGCCGGGGCCACCCGGGCCCGGTACAGCGGCCCGTTGAACCTGGCGCCGATGAAGCGCACCATGGACATGCTCTTCACCTACCGGGTCAGGTTCCGCGGCCCCGGGTCCGAGGGGTTCGAGTTCGCCCGCCTCACCGGAACCCGCCATCCGCGCTACTCGCTGCGCCTCCACGACGATCGGGTCAGCACCCTGCTGGCCCTCTCCGCGGTCTACTACTACGACCGCGTCCTCGACGACGACCCCCGCAAGGGCCTGATGAACGCCTTCAAGTCGTTCCGTCCGGGCAGCTGAGCGGGTCCGGCAGACCGTGCGACTTCTGAGCAGACCGGTGCTGGCGGCGTGCAACGCCCTGTACCGGGCCACCGGCGGAGTCCTCGGGGCGTGGTGGTTCGGGCAGCCGATCCTGCTGCTCACCACCGTCGGGCGCAGGACCGGCGAGCGCCGGGTGAACGGCCTGGTGTTCCTGCGCGACGTGGGGCGCTATGTCGTCGTGGCCTCCGACAACGGAGCCCCGCACCGGCCCGGCTGGTACTACAACCTGATGGCTGCCGACCAGGCCGAGATCCAGTACCGCCGCAGCCGGATCCGGGTCGCCGCCCACGAGGCCGTGGGCGGGGAGCGGGACCGGCTGTGGCCGCTGCTGCTCCGGGTCTACTCCGGCTACGACCGGCACCAGGACCGGGCCGGCCGCCCGCTGCCGGTCCTGGTGCTGACGCCGGTGCGGGACGGCTGACCACCCCCGGCCCGGCCTACGGCATCAGGCCGTCCAGGAAGGTGTTGCTGTAGATCCGGCCGGGGTCGTAGCTGTCGAGGATAGACAGTGCGGTGTCCCAGTTGCTGCCGGACGGCTGCCCGGCGCGGTAGGCGGCGGGGATGGTGGTGCCCATGATGGTCGAGTCCGCCCAGGCGGCGGTGCCCGAGTAGGCCCAGCCCTTGGACCACTCGGGGCGGACCGCGGCGTAGCTGCCGCTGTAGTTGGAGAGCACCCACTGCTCGGTCTCCCGGTAGAACTGCTGGGACTGCGGGGTGCCGGGGATGGTCAGCAGGTCCATCCACACCGCGGTGTCCCAGCCCGGGTGGTCCGGTCGCGGACGCAGCGCGCTGAGCAGCGGCTGCACGGCCCCGGCCACCCCGCAGTCGGCCGCGTTGTCCAGGCCGGTGACCCGGACCTCCCAGGGGCCGTTCATCGGGTACTGGCCCTTGGCCTGATAGGTCGTCAGCGCGTTGTTGAGGTAGGTGTAGAACTCGCTGACCACCCGCTGCACATCGGCTCTGGCGCAGAGGATGGCGTAGCCGTTCGCGGTGACCTGGAGCGTGGTCGGCCTGACGTACAGCTGGGAGTTCTTGGCCCAGCCCCAGATGTCCCAGGTGCCGGTGACGATCAGCCCGGAGCCGACGATGCTCATCTCCAGGTTCTCGAAGCTCGGCGTGACCGAGACGTCGCCGGCGACGATCTTGGCGATGAGGGCGGACTCCTGGGTGCTGACGGAGTCGGCGAAGCTGAACGGGAACGGACTCTCGTTCTCCACGGAGAACAGCGGCTTGCTGGGGGCCACCGACCAGACCTTGAGCCAGGGCACGGTGGTGAAGGGGAACCAGATGGTCTCCACCCGCCCGCTCTGGTTGACCAGCGCGGCGAAGGAACTGGACCCGGCCGAGGCGGGCGGGGCGAACAGGGTGCCGACGTTGGTGGTGTAGCTGCTCTGGCAGCGCAGCCGGACGTTGGCGCCGACCCGCAGGGTGGCCTCGGTGACGAAGGCCCGGCCGAGGTGGACCAGGAAGGCGGCGATGTCGGGGTCGCTGCGCTGGAAGGTCTTGAGGACGTAGGCGCTCTGGGCGGAGTCCCAGACCACCGCGGTCAGCGAGGTGACCAGGTTGCTGACCGAGCCGAAGGTGTGCCCGGTGGTCAGGGTTTCGCCGGTGGCCGGAACCGCGCTGCCGTGGCCGTCGATGGCCAGCACGCCGCCCAGGCTGAGGTCGCCGGGGGCGGGGGTGTGGGTGAGCCCGTAACCCGCGTTCTCCAGCGCGGTGAGCAGGTTGAGCATGGAGATGCCGGCCTGGGCGGTGACGCTCGCCGGGCTGCCGCTGTTGACGGTGACGGCGGTGAGGTGCTGGGTGGTGTCGACCAGCAGGATGTTCCCGGTGGCGCCGCTGGGCTCCAGCAGCGGCGACCAGCCGTGGCCCATGCCCTTGGCGCGGATCTTCCAGCCCTGCGCGTGGGCCCAGTTGGCGAGGGTGACCACATCGGCGGGGGTGGCCGGCGCACAGGTCCACTGCGGGCTGAGGACGATCTCCCCGGACCAGTTGGTCCACGCCTGCTGGTAAACGCTGATGCCGCTGGGGAACGAGGGCGGGGCCGCGGTGGCCGCCTCGGCGGGGGTGACCCTGAACGCGGGCGTCCAGCTGAGACCGGAGAGCGCGGCGGTGGCACCGGCGGCGCCGAGAAAGGTGCGGCGGGACAGGCGGGACGGCTGATCGGATTCGGATGGAGCCATGACGAACCTCCGCAGAGGGGTGGGGGCATGCCGGCCGGGGCGGCGGAGGGCATGCTGAATCAGCGTGGGGGCGCTGTGCGGAGCGCTGGGGGCCGGACCGGCCCCTGGGGCGCGCGTGGGCGCGCCCAGCACGGAGGCGGTGCGGGCACTCCGTGGAACCGTGACGAGAGAAATCCTGACTGTGGAGTCCGTGGTGGAGTCCGTGGTGGTGGCGCACGGCGGGTGGCGGTCCCGACCGGTGGTCCCGGACTGGTGGTTCCGGGTACCTGTCGAGCCGCCACGGCGGGTGCGGTGGGGAGAGGATCCGTCCCGTGCCGCGAGAAGTCAATGACGGTGCGTCAGGATCTGATTATCCGTCAGTTAACTTGGAGGGTCCGGGAGACGGTCCGGAAGTACGGGGTTCCCGCCGGTCAGGCGGTGCCCAGCAGCCGGGCCAGGCCGGTGGGGGAGAGCAGGTGACGCAGTGCCAGCCGGCTCGCGCCCTCGACCCCTGCGCGTCCGGCCAGCAGCGAGGTCTCAATGGCCAGGCTGCGGGTGGCCAGCGGCAGCGCCCGTCGGTAGACCACGCCGCGGATCTCGGCGAGCAGGTCCTCGTGCAGCTCGGCCAGGCTGCCGCCGATGACGATCAGGTCGGGGTTGTGGAAGCTCACCGCGGTGGCCAGCACCTCGCCGAGCCGCTGCCCGGCCAGCCGGACCTGACGCCGGGCCAGGGCGTTGCCCTCACTGCTGAGCCGGACCACGTCCCGGGTGGTGTGCACCTCGCAGCCGGCCTCGCGCAGCGCCGCGACCAGCGCTCCGCCGGAGGCGACGGCCTCGATGCAGCCGGTGTTGCCGCAGTGGCAGGGCACGTCCTCGTGGCCGGGCACCCGGACATGGCCGATGTCCCCGGCGGCCCCGGCCGCGCCGCGGTGCAGCTCGCCGCCGGAGACGATGCCGCAGCCGATGCCGGTGCCGACCTTGACGTAGAGCAGGTGCTTGACCGCGTCGCGGTGCGCGTACTCGCCGAGGGCCATCAGGTTCACGTCGTTGTCCACCAGTACCGGCGCGTCGTAGGCCTCGGCGAAGAAGGAGGGGACCGGGTAGCCGTCCCAGCCCGGCATGATCGGCGGACGGACCGGGGTGCCGGTGGCGAAGTCGACCGGTCCGGGCACGCCCACGCTGATCGCCCGGACATCGGAGGTCTTCCGGCCGCACTGCTCCAGCAGGGCCCGCAGCAGGGTGTCGACCCGGGTAAGGATCGGCGCCGGGCCCTCGCCGATGGCGATGCTCGCGGCGGTCTCGGCCAGCGGGGCGCCGCCCAGGTCGGTGAGCAGCACCCGGCAGTGGGTGGCGCCGAGGTCCACCGCGACGACCGTCCCGGTCAGCGGATTGAGCCGCAGGGTCAGCGGCGGCCGGCCGCGCGCCGCGCTCGCGGGCTCGCCGTCCAGCAGCAGCCCAGCCCCGATCAGGGTGTCCACCCGCTGCGACACGGTGGCCCTGGACATCCCGGTCGCGGTGGCGAGGGCGCTCCTGGTCCCGGCGGCGCCGGAGGCCACCAGCCGGGCCACCTCGCTCAAGGCCGTGTACTGCCGCGCGTCGATCGTGCTCATCAGCCCCACCCGCACCCGCATGCTCGGCCCGCTATTTATGCCAGAAGTTAGCGTAAATCGCGTCATTGTCAAGCGGATACCCACGGGATTACGGTTCTGACGAATCGGAAAGGAGCCGCGCTGTGATGCACGGTCAACTCCGGGTCGCCATCGCCGGAGCAGGCATGGTCGCCCGGGTCCACGCGGACGCCGTCCGACGGGCGGGGGCCCGACTGGTCGGTGTCTCCGCGTCCACCCCGGAGCGCGGCAAGGCCGCGGCGGCGGAGCTGGGCGTCGAGCGCGCCTATGACACCTCCGAGGACCTGGTCGTCAGCGACGAGGTCGACATCGTGCACATCTGCACGCCCAACGGACTGCACCGCCCGCTGGCCGAGCTCGCACTGCGGGCCGGCAAGCACGTGGTCTGCGAGAAGCCGCTGGCCACCTCGGCGGCGGAGGCCGCCGAACTGACCCGGCTCGCCGCCGGGCAGGGCGTGGTGGCGGCGGTGCCGTTCGTCTACCGCTACCATCCGATGGCCGCCGAGGCCAGGGCCAGGGTGCGGTCCGGGGCGCTGGGCGCGGTGCACCTGCTGCACGGCCACTACCTCCAGGACTGGCTCGCCGACCCCGCCGACAGCAACTGGCGGGTCGACCCGGTCGTCGGAGGACCCTCCAGGGCCTTCGCCGACATCGGCTCGCACTGGTGCGACCTCGCCGAGTGGATCACCGGACACCGCATCACCGAGCTGGTCGCCTCCACCGCGACCGTCCACGGCGAGCGCAGCGCCGCCATGAGCGGCACCTTCAGCGCACTCGCCGCCGGTGGTGCGGGGGACCGGCAGGCCGTCACCACAGAGGACGCCGCTCACCTGCTGTTCCGCACCGACCGGGGTGCCTCCGGCTCGCTGTTGGTCTCCCAGGTCTCGCCGGGCCGCAAGAACCGGCTCTGGCTGGAGGTCGACGCGGCCGGAGCCAGCGTCACCTTCGACCAGGAGAACCCGGAGACGCTGCTGCTGGGCCGCCGCGAGAGCACCGAGGTGCTCAGTCGCGACGCCGCCCTGCTGGCCCCGGACGCGGCCCGGCTCTCCACGCTGCCCCCCGGCCACCCGCTCGGCTACCACGACTGCTTCGCCGCCTTCGTCCGCGACGTGCACGACGCCGTACGCGGCGGCGAGGTCCGCCACCCCGGCTTCGCCGACGCCGCCCGCACCGCGGCCATCACCGACGCCGTCCTCGACTCCGCCCACACCCGCTCCTGGACCGAGGTACCCGTATGAAACTGGGATTCCTGACCGCCTGCCTGCCCCAGCTCACCCTGGAGCAGATCGTCCCCTGGGCCGCCGCCCACGACTACGACGCGCTGGAGGTGGCCACCTGGCCGTCCACCGGGTCACGGGACTTCGAAGCCAGCCACCTCGACGTCGCCGCCCTGGACCGGGACGGCGCCGAGCAGGTCAAGGCACTGTTCGACCAGCACGGCGTGGAGATCTCCGCCTTCGCCTACTACGAGAACAACCTGCACCCCGACGAGCGCCGCCGCGCCGAGATCGCCGAGCACCTGCGCCGCAACATCGACGCCGCCGCGCTGCTCGGCGTCCCCTACGTCGGCACCTTCATCGGCCGCGACCCCGGACGCTCCGTCAAGGAGAACCTCGCGATCGGCGACAAGGTGCTGCCGCCGCTGGTCGACTACGCGACCGAACGCGGCGTCAAGCTCATCATCGAGAACTGCGTGATGGAGGGCTGGCACCCGGACGGCTACCCGGGCAACCTCGCCTACTCCCCGGAACTGTGGGAGTGGATGTTCTCGCTCGGCTTCTACCTCAACTACGACCCCTCCCACCTGATGTGGCTCGGCATCGACCCGGTCGAGGCGCTGCGCCCCTACGTCGACCGGATCCCGCACGCCCAGGCCAAGGACGCCCAGCTCGACCCGCGCGCCCGCAACCGCTACGGCTTCTTCGGCAAGACCCTGGAGCGCGACAACCCCTGGGACGTCGGCTGGTGGCGCTACCGCGTCCCCGGCCTCGGCGACGTCGACTGGCGCGCCGTCGTCGACACCCTCTACGAGGGCGGCTTCACCGGGACGCTCTCGGTCGAGCACGAGGACCCGGTCTGGGGCGGCACCGAGGAGAAGGTCAAGCAGGGCCTGATCGTCGCCCACCGCACCCTGCGCCCACTGATCGTCGCCTGAACCCCTGTATCTGACCTGCCTAAATCCTTCACTGTGTCCCGAGGAGCGCACCAGAGATGACCCACCCGCTCTCCGTCCAGCTCTACTCCGTCCGCGAGCTGATCTCCGACGACCGCGACGGCGTGCTGCGCCGGATCGCCGACGCCGGGTTCGGCGCGGTGGAGCCGTTCCGGCCCACCGAGGACCCGCACGGCTTCCGCAAGGTCGCCGACGACCTGGGGCTGGCCGTGTCCAGCGTCCACGCCATGGACCTGCTCGGCACCGAGACCGAGGCCGACGCCGTGTTCGACGCGGCCGCGGTCCTCGGCACCGGCCTGGTCATCGTCCCGGCCGGCATCGCCGAGGAGGAGTTCACCGGCACCGCGGGCCTGACCCGGACCGCGGACACGCTCAACGCCCTGGCCGAGCGCGCCGCCGGCCACGGCCTGCAGCTCGGCTACCACAACCACTGGTGGGAGTTCGAGCCCCGGGTGAACGGCCGGCACGCCCTGGAGGTGCTGGCGGACCTGCTCGACCCCCAGGTCTTCCTGGAGGTCGACACCTACTGGGCCGCCGTCGGCGGCGCCGACGTCCCGGTGGTCCTCGGAGGTCTCGGCGACCGGGTGAAGGCGCTGCACGTCAAGGACGGCCCGATCGTCAAGGGCGAGCCGCACACCGCGGTCGGCGCCGGCGCCATGCCGGTGCCCGCGATCCTCGCCGCCGCACCCGCCGACGCCTGGCGGATCGTCGAGCTCGACCAGTGCGCCACCGACATCATCGAGGCCATCGCCGACAGCCGCCGCTACCTCACCGCGCTGGAGGCCGAGGCATGACCGGCAGCATGACCGTCACCCGATCCGGCCCCGTCGGCGTCGCCCTGGTCGGCGCGGGCGTCATCAGCACCCAGTACCTGCGCAACCTCACCACCTTCCCGGACGTGCAGGTCGTCGGCATCGCCGACCTGGACACCGAGCGGGCCCGGGCCGCCGCCGAGGAGTACGGCGTCCCGTTCTCCGGCGACCTGGACAGCGTGCTGGCCCGGCCCGAGGTCGAACTGGTCGTCAACCTGACCATTCCGGCCGCCCACACCGCGGTTGCGCAGGCCGCGCTGGAGGCCGGAAAGCACGTCTACGGCGAGAAGCCGCTCGCGCTGGACCCGGTCGAGGGCGAGAAGCTGCTCGCGGAAGCGGCAGCTCGCGGCCTGCGGGTCGGGAGCGCTCCCGACACTTTCCTCGGCGCCGGTCTGCAGAGCGCCCTCCGGGCCATCGCCGCAGGTCAGATCGGGACCCCGGTGGCCGCCAACACCGCGGTGATGAACTTCGGGCCCGAGCGCTGGCACCCCAGCCCCGAATTCCTGTTCCAGTACGGCGCCGGGCCCCTGTTCGACCTGGGGCCGTACTACCTCACCGCCCTGGTCGCGCTGCTGGGACCGGTGTCCCAGGTCGCCGCCACGGCCAGGCAGGGCCGGGCCGAACGGGTCATCGGCTCCGGGCCGCGGGCCGGGACCGGCTTCGCCGTCGAGGTGCCCACGCACGTCACCGCGCTGCTGGACTTCGAACGCGGCGCCACCGCGGCGACCACCTTCAGCTTCGACTCGGCGCTGCCCCGGATCCAGTTCGAGGTCACCGGCACCGAGGGCACCCTGGAGATCCCCGACCCCAACACCTTTGACGGGGTGCTGCGGGTGCGCGGCGGCGCGGACGAGGACTGGCGCGAGCTGCGGGTCGGCGGCACAACCGCTGGACGCGGGATCGGAGTCCTGGAGATGGCCCGTGCGCTGCGGGGGGAGCGCCCGCACCGTGCCTCTGGCGAGCTGGCGCAGCACGTTCTGGAGACCATGGCGGCAGTTACCGACTCGGCGGCGGCCGGGGCGTTTCGTGGGGTCAGTTCCCGGTGTGAGAGGCCGGAGCCGCTGGCGGAGGCGTGGTCGCCTTTTGAGGCCACGTTGGGGTGAGGGCGGGTTTTTGGCTGCGGACCGTAGGTGGTTGTTCGCGCAGTTCCCCGCGCCCCTAGCAAGTGCAACTGAGCCAGTTGCAGACCCCCAGGGGCGCGGGGAACTGCGCGACAAGCCATCTACCCGCGTTCAGCCTGAGCAACGAGCGCAGCCATGGTCTCGGGCCAGTCCGCGGTGATGCCGGGACCCATCTCGGGGCCGAGCGCGTCGGCGTCCGGGCCGGTGATCTCCATGCGGTAGACGATTCTGATCCGCTGGACGTCGATCGGCTCCATGCTGTGATTGGTCCGGAAGACGTTCTCGCCGAAGCGCGCCTCGTCGACGAAGGACTGGTGCTCGGCCGTCGCCGCGATGCGCAGCTCGATCGGCTTGTCGCCCGGCGGCGTCATGATGATCACCGAGCCGGGCGCGAACGGCCCCCGCAGCTCGACCTTCTCGATCTCGGCGTTCCAGGAGCCCCAGTTCGCCACGTCGGCCCACAGTCGCCAGATCGCCGCACGGTTGTCGGCACTGGTCTCCACGCTGTGCTCGTACGTCCACATGTGCGGCCTCCCCGGGGCTGGTGTCTGTGCGCACAGACTATGACGGTTCGGAGCGGTACTGTTGAGTCACCGAGGGCTTTTCGCGCGTTGCCGGTTGGGTGGCGTCGTCTCCGGCGAGCGACGACACCGGGCGCTCGTCGGCCCCGGGGACGGGTCCGCACCGTGACCACCATCAGCATTCCCCCCGAAGCCGTGCCCGTCGTGCCCCCTTCATCGCCCCCGCTGGCCGCGCGGCTGGAATTGCGAGCTGCCAGCCGGATCCGTGGGCGGGTGGACGGGGCCTGGTGGCCCCGGTCCCGCGACATGGCCCGTGAGCTGCCGCCGCTCGTCGCCGTCCTGGACCAGGTGTGGGGGCGGATCACCCGGGTGACCGTGCACGAGGGCATGTGGCCCGACCTGCCGGCCAAGGTCGCCGCAGCAGGACACGTCGTCCGCCTGGGCTGGTTCGACTCGGAGCAGGAGCCCGCAGACCTGTGCCTGCTCTCCTTCACCGTCGGACGCTGGGACCTGCTCGTCATCCCGCCCGAATGCGATCCCGACCGCGCGGCCCAGCTCATGGCGGCGGCCACGGATGTGCACAACGGCCGCAGCCCCAGCGCGCTCCTCACCCAGCAGAGCTGACGCTACCGACTGATCAGTGGCAGGACCGGAAAGGTGTGGTCCTGCCAGATAAGCCGGGAGGTCTCCTCCGGGTAGGCGGCGACCACCGGGTCGGTGTCGAAGACCTGCACCAGGCGTCGCCCGGTGTCGTAGGCGGGCCAGCCGGGGTCCCCGTGGGCGGCGAAAGCCGTCCACGCGGCGCGCATACGTGCGGACAGCGCTTCCGCCTCCGGCGGCGGACCCCCGCCGATCAGCGCGGCTGCATGGCCCTGCTCCAGGTTGCCGAAGACGAGCGGCACGTCGAGGCCGTGGCAGGCGCCGAGGGCGCCGCCCATGCCCGGGGCGGGCCAGGTCAGCTCGTAGACGTGGACACGGCCGCCGCCGGCGGCCTGGGCCTCGGCGAGGTGCAGGGACGGCATCCGGAACAGCCAGTCGGAGTGGACCAGTTCGTAGAGCTCCTCCGGGTTCGCGGCCGGAAAGCCGTCCCGGTAGCGGCGTTCGCCGTCCGGGCCGGGGGCGAACAGGTGCAGCGCGGCCGCCGCCTGCTCCTGGGTCACCTGGCCGAGCATGCCGTCGACCGCGCTGAACAGCCGGTGTTCGTCGCGGGTGTGGCCGACGAGGAGGTCGACGCCCCGACCGGCGCCGTCGGCCAGGGCCTGCCATGGCGTCACCGGCAGATCAGCACCGTCGACCACCGGCGAGAACAGGATCGACCGGTGCGCGATCCGGCCCCAACGTTCGGCCCACTGCGCCGACTTGGCGCTGATCGCATCACCGGCTGCGGACAGCCGGGAGGGGGTCACCGCGGAGAGGTCGGCCACCGTGGGCCGCAGCCCGAGCTCCGCGGCGCAGGCGGCGGCGATGTCGACGGCGAGTTCCGGGGAGAAGAACGTGCCCGGCACACTCTGCGCGACGGCCCGGACGAAGAGTCCGGACGCGCGGTCCATCGCGAGCAGCGCGGCGATCGATCCTGCGCCCGCCGACTCACCGAAGAGCGTGACATTGTCCGGATCACCACCGAAGGCCCGGATGTTGTCGCGCACCCACTCCAGAGCCGCGACCTGGTCGAGCAGGCCCCGATTGGCGGGCGCCCCCTCGAACTGCCCGAAACCCTCAAGGCCCACACGGTAGTTGAACGTCACCAGGACGACGCCGCCGTCGCGGGTCAGCCGGGCGCCGTCGTACTCGGGAAGACCCGACGTGCCGATCGTGTAGCCGCCGCCGTGGATCCACACCATCACCGGCAGCCCTGCGCCGGGGTCGGGGTCGGGCGACCAGACGTTGACCGTCAGCCAGTCGCCGTCGCCCGCGTCGGCCGACAGTGCGTCCATGCCGAACACGCCACCCTGCGGGGGCGGCGGCCCGTACGACAGCGCCGGCCGCACCCCGTCCCATGCTCGCACCGGTCGCGGTGCGGCGAAACGCAGCGGGCCGACCGGTGGTTGGGCGAACGGGATGCCGCGGAAGACCGCCACCCCCGCCTCCCGGCTGCCGCGCACCGCCCCGGCCGCCGTGCGGACTTCGGGATGGGACCTGGACGGCCCGATCGGCTCGGACGTGGGACCGGCCATCACAACTCCCTTGAGGTGAACACGGGATCGGCGAACGCCGCAGCGAACGCTTCACGGTTGGCGGAGGGCGAGGTGCGGTCCCAGACGGCGAAGACCACCTCGTCGAAGGCGAGATGGAACTCCCCGCCCGGGACCAGCAGGTCGCGGAATGCGGACGCGACCTCCGTCGGGTCGTTGCGGAACACCCCGCAGCCCCAGGCGCCCAGCACCAGCCGGTGCACGTCGTGCTGCGCAGCCACCGCGAGCACCCGCGCCGCCCGGGTCCGCAGTGCCTCCCGGATCTCCGCACCGGCTCCCGGCCGGCGCCGCAGCACCTCACCGGCGTTCGGCGCCGGGCTGGTCAGGAAGGAGACCGGGTACGGCTCGGCCAGCAGCCCGCCGTCCTCGCCGCGGATCACCGGCACCCCGGGCGACCAGATCACCCGGTCGCTGTAGAGCAGGTCGTCGGAGGCCCGGTGCGCCTCGTAGTACTCCGGCGTCCGCAGCAGGCAGTGGTAGAGCAGGGCGTGCCGGCACAGGTCCTCCTCCTGCGCCCGCGCCCCGCCCAGATACCCGCCGCCGGGATTCCGGGCGGAGGCGAAGTTCAGCACCGCCACCTCGCCGGGTCCGGCCTCGAACAGCCGCTGCGCCGCCTCCAGGCTCCCCTCGGCGGTCACCTCGACGCGGAGACCGGCGCCGTCCGCACGCTTCGGCGCGTCGAGCTGCTCCTCGGGCGGGTAGCACCGCGTCCGCTCTGCCGCGGCTGCCAGGGCCGGGCCCACCGCGACCTTCGTACCGTCAGCGGCCGTGTAGTGCCCGGCTGCTGCGATCTCCTCGTTGACCGTCGCGTACTGACGGAGTCTGCTGCTCACGTCCGCCCACGCTAGGCGACGACCGGACCGGCGGCCAAGCCGATTTCGACGACGCGCGGCTCAGCGCAGCGCGGGCAGCTCGAGCCGGAGCGTCCCCGCGTCCGCGTCCAGCACGGCCGGGATGCCCAGCGGGACGGTGAGGCTGGTGGGGCCGTGTCCGAAGCCCAGCTCCCAGACCACCGGGACGCCCAGCGGGCCCAGCCGGTCCAGCATCAGCCGCCGGATCCGCTCGGGGGAGGGGCGGCAGTCCTGCCACGAGCCCAGCGCGATTCCGGCCACCCCCGCCAGGGCTCCCGAGCGCAGCAGCTGGGTGAGCAGCCGGTCCAGTGCGTAGAGGTCCTCGTCCACGTCCTCCAGCAGCAGGATCGCGCTCTCGAAGCCCGCCCGGGCGAACGGCGTGCCGCGGTCGGCGGCCAGCAGGCTGAGGCAGCCGCCGGCGGTGACGCCAACGGCCTGGCCGGGCAGCAGGCACTCGGCAGTGGGCGAGGTGAGCAGCTGCACCGACTCCGGCTCGAACAGCGTCCGGCGCAGCCCCTCGGCCGTGGCCGGGTCGGAGCCGAACACCGCCGCCGCGGCCATCGGCCCGTGCAGCGTGGACAGCCCGAGCCGGACCGCGAAGGCCTCGTGCAGCGCTGTCACATCGCTGTAGCCGACGAACACCTTGGGCTCGGGCAGGGCGGCCATCGCGGCCCAGTCGAGCTGGTCGACGATCCGCTGGGCGCCGTAGCCGCCGCGCGCGCAGACCACTGCGTCGATGTCGGGGTCCAGCCAGGCCTTCTCCAGGTCGGCGGCCCGCCCGGCGTCCGGGTCGGCGAGGTAGGGCAGCTCCGGGTTGCCCGCCAGCACGCTGGGCATCACCTCGACCCGCAGCCCCCAGGACTCCAGGATCGACACCCCGCGCTCCAGCCGGTCCGGGACGAGGCCCCCCGAGGGCGCGACGACCGCGACCCGGTCCCCGGCGGTGAGCCGGCGCGGGCGCTGCAAGGGCTGGACCTCGGACACGGCTTCGGCTCCCGGTGCGGTGATCGCGGTGATCGCGGCGAAGACGTCACCGTACCGTGCTGCGCGGACGCCTCCGCGCCGCGTCCCAGCGACGCTGCCACCCGTGCCGGTGGCCCGGGTGCATCCGCAGCGAGAGCTTCCGCCCCAGCGGCAGGTAGCCGATCGCCGCGCCGAGGGCGGCGAGGATGATGTCGTCGATGTCGAAGGAACGCCCCTTGACGAAGAAGTGCTGCGCCAGTTCCAGCAGCAGGACGACGAACGAGCAGATCAGCACCGTCCGGAGCAGCCCGCGGGCGCGCGGCGTGATCACCGGCAGCAGCAGCCCGAAGGGGACGCCGATGAGGATGTTCCCGCCGATCTGCAGCAGCGCCTCGCGCACGGACGGCCGGTCCAGGTAGAGCCGGATCGACGTCCCCGGGTGCAGATTGGTGTGCGCGATCCCCACCGACGCGGGCGAGGGGGTGAGCGTCAGCTTGACGATCACCGCGGCGCACACCGCGAGGCCGAACAGCGCCACCGTACCGACGACCGCCCGCAGCAGCCGCGCCCCCAGACTCCGGGCCCGCGTGGGCCGGGGCCTGGGGGCTTTGGAGACGGCCGGTGCGCTCGTCGGCTTCTTGGTGACCGTCACACCCGCACCGCGCCGCCGACGCAACAACTCCCGTCCGGGAAGCGCAAAGGCCGCCCGCTGCTGCCCGGATCCGCCCCCGTTCGCGCTCCGTCGTCCGCCCCCGGCGGTCACCTTCCCCGCCGTCGCGACCGTGCGCCTCATTGACCAGCCTCCTCGTCGACCCCCGGCGCCCCTCGGCACCCGCAGCGGCGTCTACCCGGAGGCGGCGGCTCCATGTCGCCCGTCTGCGCTCGAAGAGAGGTTCGTCACCCATATGTGTTACACGTGCTGACGGCATATTCACCCGCACCGTTTCCCAACTACAGTGAGGTTCCTTTCCGTTGGTGGAGGTGGTCCGGTGCGCGGCGATACCCGCCTGACCGTCCTCGTCCTGGACGGACGCAGCACGGCGCAGCTGCTTCTGGCCGGGGAGATCGACCTCGACGCCACTCCCGCGCTGGAGCGGACGGTCGCCGGCCTCCTGCGGGACCAGGCGGTGCGGCGTATCGAGCTGGACGTCGCCCTGGTGCGGTTCTGCGACGCCGGAGGGCTCAGCGCGCTGCTCGCCTCGCACCGGATGGCGGCGCTCCGAGGGGTGCCGCTGTATCTGATCCAGGTGCGGGGGACGCTGCAGAAGGTGCTGGACGCCGCCGGGCTGGACGAACTGCTGGCCCGCCCGCCCGACTAGTGGCGTGTCTTCGACAAGTGAACGCTGCGCGTCATATTGACGACGTGTCAGCTTCAGGCTGACACTGCGTTACGCGTTCCGGAACCGTACATCAGTGAATTGAGAGCGCTTCCAATTCACTGAGCCGAAGGAAGAAGCACCAGTCAGCGTTCACTTCCCTAAGCCTGGAGAGTTCCCCATGCGCAGAACCACCCTTCCGCGCCCTCACCGCGTACCCATCCGCCGCCGTACCGCCGCGCTGCTCACCGCCCTCGCCCTGCCGCTGGCAGGGGTGCTCGCCCTGACCGCCAGCTCCGGCAGCGCCTCCGCGGCCGTCCCGTCCGCGCCCGCCGGTTGGACCACGGCGTTCAGCGACGACTTCAACGGCGCCGCCGGGACCGGCCTCAACACCGCGAACTGGCTCTACGACACCGGCACCAGCTATGCCGGCGGCGCCGCGAACTGGGGCACCGGCGAGGTCGAGACGGCGACCAGCTCGACCACCAACGTCTACCAGGACGGCTCGGGCCACCTGATCATCAAGCCGGTCCGCGACGCCTCGGGCAACTGGACCTCCGGCCGGGTCGAGACCCAGCGCACCGACTTCGCCGCCCCGGCCGGCGGCGAGCTGGAGCTCAGCGCCAGCCTGCAGCAGCCCAACCCCGCCTCGGGCAGCGGCTACTGGCCCGCGTTCTGGGCCCTCGGCGCGGCCGCCCGTCCGGTCGGCGCGACCAACTGGCCCAGCATCGGCGAGCTGGACATCATGGAGGACGTCAACGCCCTCAGCGAGCACTCCGCCACCCTGCACTGCGGGGTGGACCCCGGCGGACCCTGCAACGAGACCACCGGCATCGGCAGCGGGCTGCAGGCCTGCTCCGGCTGCCAGACCGGTTACCACACCTACTCGGTGATCCTCGACCGCACCAACACCTCGGCCGAGCAGCTGCGCTTCTACCTGGACGGCACGCAGACCTTCACGGTCAACGAGAGCCAGGTCCCGGTCGCCACCTGGCAGGCGGCGGTCGACCACGGCTTCTTCGCCATCTTCAACGTGGCCATCGGCGGCGCCTATCCCAACGCCATCTGCGGCTGCACCTCGCCCTCGTCGGCCACCACCTCCGGCGCGGCCATGAGCGTGGACTGGTTCGCCGCCTACGAGAAGGCCGCCGGCAGCAGCACCAGCACGGCGACCCCGACGCCCACGCCCACCCCCACCGCGACCGCCACCGGCGGTTCGGGCGGCGGCACCAGCTGCACCACCACCGCCGTCTCCAACATCTCCGCCGACTGCTTCAGCGCGCACCAGGGGACCGCCACCGTCCAGGCGGCGACCGGTGACACCAACCCCACCGGCGTCGACGGCAACCAGGTCGCCCAACTGTCCAACGGGGCCTGGCTGAAGTACTCCGGCATCAACTTCGGCACCGGGTCGAGCCAGTTCCACGCCCGAGTCGCCTCCGGCGCCGCGGGCGGTGTCAGCGGGCTGGTCGAGGTGGTCCTCGACAACCCCGCCAACACACCGATCGGCAGCTTCGCGGTCGGCAACACCGGCGGCTGGTCCACCTGGACCACCGTCCCGGCCAACATCACCAACACCACCGGCACCCATGACGTCTACCTGGTGTTCGTCTCCGGCGCCTCGGGCAACCCGCCGTATGTGAGCCTCCACTACGTCAGCTTCCCGACCCAGTAGCACCCGGCACCCGGCACCGCCCGGTGGTGACCCCTCCTGCCCCGCCTCCTCAGCTGGAGGCGCGGACGACCAGCTCCACCGGGGTCACCACCGGCGCCAGCCCGGCCGCCGCCTCCGCGTTCCCCTCAACGGTCAGCTGGAGCCGGGTCAGCAGCAGCCTGGCCATCAACCGCCCTATCCCCTCGATGTCCTGACGGACCGTCGTCAGCGGCGGCGACGCCCACTGCGCCGCGGTGTCACCGTCGTCGAAGCCGACCACGGCGACGTCCTCCGGAACGCGCAGCCCGCGTTCCGCGAGGACGGCCATGGCTCCCGCCGCCATCAGGTCCGAACAGGCGAACACCGCGTCCGGTCCGCCCGCCGCCCCGGCCCGGTCCAGCAGTTCGGCCATCGCCCGCCGTCCGCCCTCGGCGGTGAAGTCGCCCTCGGCGACCAGCGCCGGATCGCCCTGCGGCAGTACGTCACGGTAGCCCGAGAGCCGGTCCAGCGCCGAGGCCTGGTCCAGCGGCCCGGTGATCACGGCGATCCGCCGCCGCCCGCGGTCCCGCAGGTGCCGCACCGCGGCCTGCGCCCCGCCCCGGTTGTCGGTGTCGACATACAGCGGCGCCGCGCCGGTGGGCTCCCACCCCGGCCGGCCGCCGTAGACGGTGGGCAGGCCGAGCCCGTCCACGATCGCGGGCAGCGGGTCGTCGTTGTGCACCGAGAAGATCAGCGCGCCGTCCACGTGGCCGGCCGCCATATACCGCCCCACCTGCGCATAGTCTCCCGCCTCGGTCACCAGCAGCAGCACCAGCTGCACCCCCGAGGCCGACAGCTCCCGACCGATGCCGCGCAGCTGCCGCGCGAAGAACGGGTCGGAGAACACCCGGCTCTCCGGCTCCGCCACCACCACCGCCACCGCGTCGTGACGCCGCGTCATCAGCGCCCGCGCCGCCGGATTGGGCACGTACCCGAGCTCGTCGACGGCCCGCCGCACCTTCACCTGGACGGAGTCCCGCACCCCCGCCCCGCCGTTGACCACCCGGGACGCCGTCGCCCGGGAGACCCCGGCGAGCGCGGCCACCTCCTGGAGCGTCGGCCGCCAGGCCGCTCCCGGGGCCCCGCCCGCGCCCCCGCGCCGGGGCGCGCCCGTCTCCCCGGGGATGGACTCGTCCGGGCCCCCGTGCTGATCTTCCGACTCCGTCATACCCACATCATCGGCCCCGGCCCCGGTCGGCCGTAACCGCCCCTGGCCACCGGCTTTCAGGATGATCCGTCAGTTTCCGTCCGCTTAACGATTCATCGCGCGTAGACAATGCGCATAGACAACCCTTGACCGGCCCCGTTGCGGCCCCTACCGTCACTTCCACCCCGGACAGCGGCAGAAGGAGCGGCCCCACATGCGCGCAAGCGTGCTGAACAGACACTCGAAGACTTTGCTGACCCTCGCGGTCGGTGTGGTCTCCGGTGCGGTCGTCGCGGGCGGCGGGCTCGCCATGGCCGACACGTCGGCGCCCACCAGCGACAAGCAGATCACCAACATGACCACCGAGGTCGCCAACATCAAGGCGTACTACGGCGACACCGTCGACGCCGACGGCGAGCACTGGGCCTCCCCGTCCAGCAACTACGCGATCCAGGTCAACGGCATCGAGGCCAAGGCCGAGAAGTACCTCGCGAACAGGATCAAGCACGACCGGTCCGGCACCAAGGCCGTCGTGCTGGACGTCGACGACACCTCGCTCTCGACGTACAACTACGAGATCGAGACGACCTTCGTCTACAACCCGACCAGCAACGCCACCTACATCGCCACCAGGACCATGCCGGCCGTCTTCGGCATGAACACCCTGGCGACCTGGGCGGAGCAGCAGGGCTACAAGATCTTCTACATCACCGGCCGCCCCGAGACGCAGCGGGACGCCTCCGCCGCCAACCTCGCCGCCGTCGGTTTCCCGGCCGCGACCGCCTCGAACTTCTTCCTGAAGAACAAGGTCACCACGCCGTCCTACATCTCCGGCTGCTCCACCGCGACGGGTGCGACCCCGGCCTGCACCACGATCCAGTACAAGTCGCAGACCCGGGCCTACATCGAGAGCCTGGGCTACGACATCGTGGCCAACTTCGGCGACCAGTACAGCGACCTCTCCGGCGGCTACGCGGACCAGACCTACAAGATCCCCAACCCCATGTACTACCTGCCGTGACGCCCCCTCGGCCCCCTCGGGCCGAGCCCGAGGGGGCCCGCGGTCACAGCATCTCGGCCTCGACCGCGGGCCGGGCCGCGGCGGTGTCCGCCGGGTGCGGCATCGCCCGGCCCAGCAGAGCGGCGAAGCCGAGGAGCAGGGCCAGCACAGCCGCCAGCAGCAGGGTCCCGGTCAGCTGCCAGCCGGCCAGCAGCGCTCCGGCAGCCAGGGCGGCGCAGCCGGAGCCGAGGTTGTACGCCGAGCCGATGGCCGCGTTGACCATGGTGTGCCGGTCCTTGGGGAAGGCCGCTCCGACCAGGACGAAGGCGATGATGTACATGGGGGTGAGCGAGGCGCCGACGAGCAGGCTGGCCAGCATCACCAGCGGGAGGTCGGTGCTGACTGCCACCAGGACGACGCCTGCCACCAGGATGAGGACGGCGCCGAAGTAGCGTCGCCAGAGCTGTGGCTGTTCGCCGGGCAGACGGCCGTACACGAGTCCGGCCACGATCCCGCCGACCGAGTCGAGCGCCATCAGCACACCGGCCAGCTGGACATGGGCATGCGCGAGTGCCCAGGCCGGATAGCCCACGCTCAGCGCCCCCATGGCCAGCCCGAGCGCGGCCATGGGGGCGAGTACGGCGAGCCCGTTGCGCGACAGCAGCACGCCGCGGGGGCGCTTGTCCTCGTCCTTCGCCTCGGTGTTGACTCCGCTTCGAGAGGTGCCGTGCAGCACGCCGTCGGCGCCGGTCAGATGGATCGTCCGGCTGAACCACAGCGTGCCGACCAGCGCGCACAGGCCGCCGGTCACGACTGCCCAGACGGCGCCGACGAGCAGCCAGATGCCGGAGGTGAGCAGGGGTGCCACGACGAAGGTGGCTTCCTCCACGACCGAGTCCAGTGAGTGCAGCCGGGTGTTCTCGGCGTCGTTCCGCGCGATCGCCGTCCAGACGGTGCGCAGGGTGGCGCTGTTCGGAGGGGCCACCGCCGCCGAGGCGGCGGTCAGTACCAGGGCGACGGGATAGAGGACCATCTGTCCGCTCCGTGCCAGCAGAGCCGCTGCGGAGGCCGCAGCGGCGAAGGCGGATGCCATCGGCAGCAGCAGGCGGAGCGCGCCGAACCGGTCGATCAGTGCGCCCTTGTAGGGGCCGGAGAGTGCCGCACCGATCAGGAAGGCCGCGAACGCGGCCCCGGCCCAGCCGAGTCGGTGCTCACTGGTGAAGACGGCGATCATGCCGAAGGGGACCATGCCCGCAGCGAGCCGACCGATGGTGACCGCGGCGATGATCGAGGAGATGCGCCGGTCGGCCAGCAGGGCCCGGTAGGTCGGCGGCGCCGGTTGCTCAACCACGGGGATCCTCTTCGTAGGTGACGGTGCCGCAGGAGGTCCAGTCGGCGACGGTGTCGACGGCCCGCTCGATGGTGGACCGAGCGAGGCCGTCGTCCAGTTCGGTGTTCTCGACGACGAGTGTCTGCCGGCGACGACGCAGCGCGACGCGTCCGACGATGTCGCAGCCGCGCAGGACCGGAAGGCTGAAGTACCCGAACGTACGCTTCGCGGCTGGCTTGTACGCCTCCAGCCGGTAGTCCTTGCCGAACAGACGCAGGAGCCGGTCCCGCGTCCAGACCAGCGAGTCGAACGGCGACAGCGGCGTCACCGTCTCCTCGTCGATCTTCTCGGCCGGATCGGCGTGCGGCGACAGCCAGACGGGCTCCCGCCAGCCCGATACCGTGCCGCGCTCCAGCCCGAGGGCCTCCAGGGCAGTCCGTGCCTCGACCGGACGGAGCCGGAAGTAGTCGGCGACATCCTTGGTCGTGGCCACGCCCAGGGCGTCGACGGCCCGGCGGCACAGTTCCCGGATGCATGCGTCGTCCGACAGTTCCGCGGAGCGCAGTGTCTCCGGAATGACGAGCCGGGGAAGGCTGTACACGCGTTCCCAGCCGTCCCGTTCGGCGCACACGGCCGCGCCGGTGGCCGCCAGCCACTCCAGAGCCCATCGATGCGCGGAGTCGCGCTCCCACCCGGTGCCGGTGCTGCCGCCGAAGTCCCGCAGGCGCACGCGCCCGGTGGCCTCCAGGCGGGCCCGGGCCTCCTCGACCGCGGCCATGTCCACCGTCGGGCCGCGCCATCCGAGTTGAAGGATGCGGCGGCGCCGGAACCCGAACGCCGGCCACAAGTCGAGAGGCATGAGCGAGAGCGCATGCCCCATTCCCTCAAAGGAGCCTCCGGGGCCGGCGGCGGTCCCGAGCCGCTGCACCTCGGCCACCTGCACACCGCGGCTCAGCAGGACGAGCTCATGGGAGCGTCGCACGGCGGACACCGAGTCGATCTGGACGCATCCCAGTCGGCCGAGCACCGCGGCGGAGGTCCGGGCGGGCGGGTCGACGAGGTGCAGTCCCTGTGCGGCGACCGCGATCAACCGTGCTTCGTCGGGCGTGAGTTGCACGGTCACGAGTCCCGCAGGGATTCGGGGCCGACAAGGACCATTCTGGCGATCTCCTGCCCCCTGCGGACCTGGACGTCGGTGCGCGGGCTGACCGCGATGCTGAAGCCGGTCGACTGCATCCGCCCCAGGGACGCCGAGGTGAGCACACCGACGGCGACGCCCAGCTCGGGCAGTTCCTCGCTGGGGAAGACCATAACGGACAGCGGTTGAAAGTCGTCCGGCATCCAGCCCAGACGCCACTCGACCGTGCCCTGTCCGTTGGGCACGAACATGTTGCCCCATCCGTCGCCCTCACGGAACTGGTACAGGTGCAGCCAGGGAGGGCGGTCCATCGCCAACGCGGTGCCGCTGCGCAGCCAGACCTCCTGCTTGCCCACGGAGGCGGCCGAGGCCTCGGTGTCGTCCGCGGAGATCTCCACCTGCGGCAGCGGGGTCAGGGTGACGTCGATGGGGCTGAGGATCCGCCAGCCGATCCGTTGGCCGAGCACCCACGGTGCGCAGAACTCGGGCTGACGGGCGGCGCGCAGGTGCATGAAGTTGTCGCGGTAGAGGCGTTCGCGTTCCTTGGCCGCCTCGGTGTCCACGGTCTTCCTCGTGGGCGTCAGCGCCCACGGGTGGATGCGTTGGAACTTCATGTCGAGCTTCTTCACCCTTCCCCTGCGTACCTCTCCCATGCGTACGTCGCCGGCGATCCCTCGCCGGCGACGTACGGCCGTTGCCGACCTCGGGCTCAGCCTGCCGAGCCCACCGAACTGTCCGCGATCTGCTCGGCGCTGAGGTTCACGTTGTCGAGGCTGACGCGGTCGGTGTCGAACAGCGAGACGCTGCAGGGGCCGAACCCGACCGGGATGTCGGTGAAGACCGGCTGGTGGCCGGCGGTGTCGTCGCCGACGCTGAGGTCCACGTCCTCCAGCCGGACCACGGTGATGGCGTGCGGCATGCTCCCCGGCTGGCCGGCGTGCATGACCGCGCCGCGGGCGAACGCCGACGAGTACACCGTGAAGTCGCTCTCGTCCACGGCGATGCCCCGGGGCGACGGCCCGGTCGGCAGGTACCGGGTGACCTGGAAGGTCTCCATGTCGATGACGGCGATCACCGACTCGCGCTCCAGGGTGACCAGCGCGTAGGCGTTGTCGGGCGAGAAGGCGACGGCGCGGCCGCCCTGGCTGGTGACCGGGACCCGCTGCACCACCTTGTCGGTGGTGAGGTCGATGACGGGCACGTAGTCGACCGAGTTGCAGGCGACCAGCGCGTACCGGCCGCTCCGGTCCACATTCAGGCTGTACGGGTGCGAGTTCTCCTGGATGCGGATGCGCGCGATCTCGCGCACATTGCTGATGTCCCCGTTGCGGAGACCCGAGATGTCCACCTTGGAGATGTAGCCGGAGCCCCAGATGGAGATGTAGGCCGCGTCGCCGACGACGGCCATGTGGCGCGGGTCCCGGCCGACGGCGACCTGCGTCAGTTCCTCCCGCGACTCCAGGTCGACCACGGACACCGTGTTCGAGCCCGAGTTGGAGACCAGCATGTAGCGGTCGCCGGGCAGGATGCCGAGCCCTCGCGGGCCGGAACCCACGGTGATGCGGGCCACCTCACGGTGTGTCAGGGCGTCGATCTCGGAGACCGAGTTCGTGGAGGTGTTCGAGACGAAGCCGCGTCCGTCGCGGGTGAACTTGACGCCACCGCGCGGTGCGTTGCCGACCGGGATGGAGGTGATGTGCTCGTAGCTGTCCGCTTCCTTGCGAACGACGGTGATCTGTCCGGAGTCGGTGTCTGTCGAGTAGATTTCGATGGCCATGAACGTACTCCTCATAGCGAAATCGGATGAACACCTTGTGTTGGGCGCCGAATGAGAAAACGGCGCCCGTGTGCGGGTTTGCAGCGCGCTTCTCAGCCGCCGGCGGGCTGCAATGCCACATTGGCACCGAAGGAATACGCCAGGTTCCAGGCGATCGAGATCCTGACGCCTGATCCTTCATAGGACGGCACCGCGTGCTTCAGCCAGCCCGGAAAAAGCAGCAGAATTCCGGGGCCGCACCGCATGCGGACGGTCTGGCCTTCGCCGGCGAAAGTGATGCCGGGGTCGAAGAATTCCACGTTGGCGCGCGGATCGGTCAGCTCCAGATCGCAGGGGCCGGCTGACGCGACATAGTAGACGGCAGAGATCGCCGTGTTGGGGTGGAAGTGTCCGGCATGGTGGTCGCCCCCTCGGTAGACGCTGGCCCAACTGCGAAGCACAGCGAGGCGGACATCTTCGGGGGAGGCCGCCCCCACGGCCTGGTGCAGCGGCTCGCGCCGGACCGTCTCCACGAACGTGCGCGCCATGCTCAGGACCCAGGAGGTCAGCCGGTCGGCCTCCGGATCGTCCCAGTCGGTCAGATTGCCGATCGTCTCGGACTTGAAGGAGAGCTCCTTGACTCCCGTTCTCATCCGATCCAGTACCGAAGCGGACAACTCATCGTTTATCTCGTCCGCGAAAGGGCACGGGATTTTGGCGACAGGAGTGGCAAAGAGGTTGAGCAGCTTTGCCGCACCGCTGACCGGCGCTTTCTGCCTGTCACCTGTCGTCGTTGCCAAGAATGTTCCCCCATGCGTCGGAGCGGATCGCAGGCGATTGGGAGGTACCTCCGGTCGTTCCGTTCGCTGCCCACACTAACAACAGTTGGCGGGGGTCCGTCAAGAGGGCAAATCGTCGACGGCCCTTTCGGCCCGGATGGCTGATTTCCGACCCGGGAGCAGCAGTCGATGACGAACACTGTTCGTGTCCACTAAGCTCGTCGGCGGGAGAACGATCAGCGCTCGGCGAGGAGCTCCGGATGGCGGCAGCTGCGGGAAACAGCCGGCAGGGATTCCTGGAGGCCGTGGAGCAGCGCGCTCCCCGGGGGCGTTCGCTCAGCCGCGAGTCCATCGTGGAGACCGCGCTCGGCATCGTCGATGCCGAGGGCCTGGACGCGCTGAGCATGCGGCGCATCGCCCAGGAGCTGAACACCGGGCCCGCCTCGCTCTACGCGTATGTGCCGAGCAAGGAACTGCTGGTCGCACTGGTGCTGGACCGGGTCGCCGCGGACCTGGTCCTCCCCGTCCCCGATGCCGACCACTGGCAGCAGCAGGTCAGGGACTTCCTGCGGCAGTCCAGGAACAACCTGGCCGCCCACAACGACCTCGCCAGGGCCCTGCTGCTCGCCGACCTCCCGATGCTGCCCCGCCAACTGGAGGCAGCCGAGGCGATGGTCGCGCTGCTGCGGGCCGGCGGACTGCCCGATCAGGTCATCGCCTGCGGCGTCGACCTGATGAGGCTCCACGCGGTCTCCTCCGCCTGCCAGCAGAGCCGGCGCGGCGGTCCGCAGGCCCCGACCGTCGAGGGGTTCGACGTCGGCCTGGACGTCATCCTCGCCGGGATGACCGCTCAGGCCGAGCGCCGCTCCAGCGAGGCCAGGTAGGCGTTGTAGGCGTTCAGCTCGGAGTCGCCGTCGCGGTCCGCGGTGCGGTCCTTGCGCCGGGAGATCCGCTCCTCCGACTTGGCCCACTGGAAGGTCAGCGCGATCAGCACGATGAAGGTCGGGATCTCGCTGAACGCCCAGGCCAGCCCGCCGGCCAGGTGCTGGTCGCTGAGCGGGTCCACCTGCAGCGAGGCCATCGGGTGCGCGTACGAGGTCACCATCAGCCCGGACGCCATCATCACGGCGACGCCGAAGAAGGCGTGGAACGGCATGCCGATGAAGAGCTCCAGCATCCGCATCAGGTGCCCGGGGCGGTGCGGGCCGGGGTCGACGCCCATGATCGGCCAGAAGAACAGCAGCCCCACGCCCAGGAAGTGGAGCATCATCACGGTGTGCCCGGTCTGGGACCGCATCAGGAAGTCGAACAGCGGGGTGAAGTAGAGCCCGTAGAGGCTGGCGATGAACAGCGGGAGGGTGAAGGCCGGGTGCGAGACGACCTTCACATAGCGCGAGTGCAGCAGCGACACCAGCAGGTCGCGCGGTGACAGCCGCCCCTTGGCCGCCGGCAGGGCCCGCAGTGCCAGCGTGATCGGCGCGCCCAGCAGCAGGATGATCGGCGAGAGCATCGACAGCACCATGTGCTGCAGCATGTGCGCGCTCAGCAGCTGCATCCCGTAGGCGTCCAGCCGGGTACAGGTGACCAGGGCGACGGTGAAGGTGCCCAGCACCCAGGCGACGGTACGGCCCAGCGGCCAGCTGTCGCCGCGGCGGCGCAACCGCACCACCCCGGCCAGGTACAGACCCAGCATCAGCGCGCAGCCGACCACGAACGGCCAGTCCGCGGAGGGGTCGAGGGCCAGCGCCCGACCGAGGGTCAGCGGCGGGAGGTCATGACCCATGCCCGGCATTCCCGGCATGTCGCCCATCTGCTGTCCTGCTTTCCCTGGCTCTGAGGTCTACCCGACCAGCGTAGGACTGTCCCGATTGTCATCAGGACGCGCCCCCCGGAATCAGGGTGTTCTCACTGGTGCGCCCGGCCAGGAAGTCCTCGACATTGGTCAGTGTGGCGTCGATGATCTGGGAGACCGCGGTCTCGGTGAAGTAGGCCTGGTGCGAGGTGACCAGCACCTGCGGGAAGGTCATCAGCCGGGCCAGGGTGTCGTCGGTGACCACCTCCAGCGAGCGGTCGAGGAAGAACAGCCCGGTCTCCTCCTCGTAGACGTCCAGGCCCACCCCGCCGAGGCGGCCCGAGCGCAGCGACTCGACCAGGGCGGCGGTGTCGATCAGGCCGCCGCGGCTGGAGTTGATCAGCAGTGCGTCCGGCTTCATCCGGGCCAGCGCGCTGTCGTCGATCAGGTGGTGGGTGTCCCGCAGCAGCGGGACGTGCAGGCTCACCAGGTCGGACTCGGTGAGCAGCCGCTCCAGCGAGGTGTACTCCATGCCCAGTCCGACGCAGGCCGGGTTCTCGGCGACGTCCCAGCCGAGCAGGGTGGTGCCGAAGCCGTGGGCGATCCGGCTGAAGCACTCGCCGATCTTGCCGGTGCCGATGACGCCCACCGTCATCCCGTGGACGTCCCGGCCCATCAGGCCGTCCAGGCGGAAGTCGAACTCCCGGGTCCGCGACACCGCCCGGGTGATCCGCCGGTTCACCGCCATGGCCAGGGTCCAGGCGAACTCGGCGACGGAGTACGGGGAGTAGGAGGAGACCCGGGCGACGGTCAGGCCGAGGTCGGCGGCGACGGGCAGGTCGATGTTGTTGAAGCCGGTGGAGCGCTGGGCGATCATCCTGGTCCCGCCCGCGGCCAGGATCCGCAGCGCGGTGGCGTCCAGGGCGGCGTTGACGCTGGTGCTGATGATCTCGTGGCCGGCCGCGAGCGGGGCGGTGTCGGCGTTGAGGAAGACGTCCAGGCAGTGCACCGGGTGGCGGCCCGCGAAGGCCTTCTCGATCAGGGGCTTCTCGTCGGCCTGCACGCCGTACGCAAGGATCTCCATGCGGACACTGTATGACGGAGGCCCCATACCGGACATTCCGGCTGGGGCCTCCGATGACGACAGGCCTGATGGCGACGGGTCCGTCAGATGACCGTCTCCGCCTCGGCGTAGCGCTCGGCCGGGACGGTCTTCAGGTCGGCGACGGCCTCGGCCAGCGGCACCAGGTTGATCTGGGTCCCCTGCAGCGCCGTGATGTGCCCGAAGGCGCCCTTGTGGACGGCCTCGACGGCGTGCCAGCCGAAGCGGGTCGCCAGCACCCTGTCGTACGCGGTGGGCGTGCCGCCGCGCTGGACGTGCCCGAGGATGACCGGCTTGGCCTCCTTGCCCAGGCGGTGCTCCAGCTCCATGGACAGCTGGGTGGCGACACCGGTGAAGCGCTCGTGGCCGTAGATGTCCACGCTGCCCTCCTCCCAGTGCATGGTGCCGGGCTCCGGCTTGGCGCCCTCGGCGCAGACCACGATGGCGAACTTCTTGCCGCGCTCGAAGCGCTCGCGCACCACCGCGGTGACCCGGTCGATGTTGAAGGGGCGCTCGGGGACGATGATGGCGTGCGCGCCGGCCGCCATGCCCGCGTGCAGCGCGATCCAGCCGGTGTGGCGGCCCATCAGCTCCACCACCATGACCCGCTGGTGCGACTCCGCGGTGGTCTTCAGCCGGTCCAGCGCCTCGGTGGCCACCGAGACCGCGGTGTCGAAACCGAAGGTGACGTCGGTGCAGGCGATGTCGTTGTCGATGGTCTTGGGCACGCCGACGATGGGCAGCCCGCCGTCGGAGAGCAGCCGGGCCGCCTTCAGGGTGCCCTCGCCGCCGATCGGGATGATCCCGTCGAGGCCGAGCTCCTCGCAGTAGGCCTTGGCCCGGGCCACGCCGTCGCGCAGATGACTGGGCTGCACCCGGGTCGAGCCTAGGATGGTCCCGCCCTGGGCCAGGATGCCGCTCACGGAGTCCAGGGTCAGCTCGCGGTACTGGCCCTCCAGCAGGCCACGCCAGCCGTCCTCGAAGCCGATGATCTCGTCGCCGTGGTCGACCACGCCGCGGTGGACCACGGAGCGGATCACGGCGTTCAGACCGGGGCAGTCTCCGCCGCTGGTCAGCACACCAATACGCATCGCTTTACAACTCCCGAGCAGAACCGGAACGACCGGACTTCAGCGCCCGACAACCCGCCCACCGTACAGGGCTCGGCCCACGGGGGATCGACGTGAGCGTTTCGCCTGCATGAAGGTGTGGCAAATCGGACTATTTACCCCATCGTGATGATACCGCCCACCAGCCTCCGGCCAGGCTGGAGCGGACGCGGAGCGGCTTCTTCGCCGTCCCGCGCGGGGAGGGTCCTGCTCTGCGCGCCGCACGCCCCTGACGGGTGCGGCCCTGCACCCTGACGGGCGGCACACAGGTGGTGCGCCGACGACTGCGGATCGTCGGTGGTGCGGGTTACTGCGCCGGCTGCTGGACGGCCGCGATGCGCTCGGCGCGCAGCGCGTCGTACCAGGTGTTGTCGGCCGGGGGCAGTGCGCTGACGTCCAGCGCCAGCTTGATCAGCAGGTCCGCCACGCTCGGGTTGCGAGCGAGGATCGGACCGTGCAGATAGGTTCCGAAGACGGTGTCCCGCCAGGCCCCCTCGGTTCCGTCGCCGGTGCCGTTGCCGCCGCCGACGGTGACCCGGGCCAGCGGTGAGACGCCCTGGCCCAGGTGGGTGATGCCCTGGTGGTTCTCGAAACCGGTCAGGGTGGGCAGGCCGAGCCGGGGATCGGGCTCGGCCAGGATGTCGCCGACGTTGCGGGCGCCCTCGCCGCGGGTGCTCCACACGTCCAGCAGGCCGAGGCCCGGGGTGCGCTGGCCCATGTCGTCGATGAACTCGTGGCCCATGATCTGGTACCCGGCGCAGACGCCCAGCACGATCGCGCCGTTCTCCACCGCCCGGCCCAGGCCCGGGTCGGCCCGGAGCCGCTCGCCGGCCAGCCGCTGCGGACGGTCCTCGCCGCCGCCCAGCAGGTAGATGTCCCCGCTGGTCGGGATCGGCTGGTCGGACCGGACGTCGATCCTGGCGACCTCCAGGCCGCGCTGGCGGGCCCGCCGCTCCACGACCAGGACGTTGCCGCGGTCGCCGTAGGTGCTCAGCAGGTCCGGGTAGACCCAGACCAGGCGCAGTGCGCTCTCGCTCATGGCAGTCGATTCCTCTTCGTCAGCCGCGCACGTCGCGGCGCAGCTGCTGGAACGCGGTGTAGTTGGCGATGGCCTCGATCCGTCCGGGCGGCGCCGCGGCGACGGCCTGCGCCAGCGTCTCGACCACCTGGAAGTGCACCCCGGCGACCTCCAGCCGGACCGCCAGGTCCAGCTTGCGCTGGCCCATCACGAACACCGGGTGGCCGATCAGCCGCTCGTAGTCGACGTCCCACAGCCAGGAGGTGTCGGTGCCGTCGGCCGACAGCGCGTTCACCGAGAGGATCACCGGCGCGGGCGGCTGGTCGATCAGGGTGAAGGTCTCCAGCCAGCCGGCCGGGTTCTTCGCCAGCAGCAGCCGTACCTCACGGCCGCCGAACTGCACCGACTCGTAGCGCCCGGCCACGGCCTGGACCCCCTGCATCCGCTGCAGCGCGATCTGCGGGTGCACCCCGAAGACCGCGGCGACGGCGGCGGAGCTGGTCGCGTTGGAGAGGTTGGCGCGGCCCGGCAGCTGCAGCTGGATCAGCCAGCCCTGCCCCTGCGGGTCCACCACGTGCTCGCCCTGCAGCGCCCAGTGCGGCTGCGGGCGGCGGAAGCCGCAGGAGGGGCAGAACCAGTCCTCGCCGGGCCGCTGCATCACGCCGCCGCAGCTGGGGCAGGACCAGGCGTCCTCGCGGTAGGCCTGCCCGGCGGCCACCCAGACCACCTTGCGGCAGGAGGACGCCGCCCAGGTGACCAGCGGGTCGTCGGCGTTGGCGATGATCACGGCCTCGGAGCCCTGCAGACCCTCGCGCCACTTCTCGGCGAGCATCCGGGTCTCCGAGGACCGGTCCAGCTGGTCCCGGGACAGGTTGAGCAGCGCGATCGCCTTGGGAGCGGTGTCGTTGGCGACGCCGACCAGGTACTTCTCGTCCACCTCGATCACGCCGAAGCGGGCGTCGCTGCCGTCGGCCAGGGCCGAGGTGATCCCGGCCGGCATGTTGGCGCCCAGGGCGTTGGACACCACGGGCCCGGCCGCCTTCAGTGCCTCGGCGATCAACCGGGTCGTGGTGGTCTTGCCGTTGGTGGCGGAGACCAGCACCACGTCCAGGTTCTCGGCCAGGCTGCGCAGCAGGTCGGGATCGAGCCGCAGGGCGACCTTCCCGCCGATCACGGAACCGCTGCCGCGTCCGGCCGTACGCGAGACCGCAGCGGCGACCTTGCCCGCTGTCACGGCGAGCTTGGCGCGCGGGGGCAGCGTGGCCGAGGGTCCGGCCGGCTCGGGGTTCGCTGGCATCGTGGTCGCTCTCCTCCTGTGTACAGACGCGCTCAGCCTACCGGCAAGGCCGATTCCGCCAAGCAGCAGCATCACGCCTAGGCTCCTGCTCATGGCTCGAACGCGTCCCCGCATCCCCGGCAGCAACGGCACCGTGCACCCCGTCATTCCCTGGGCCGAACCGGTTCTGCGCACCCCCTGTGCCACCGTCACCACCTTCGACGACCAGCTCGAACGGCTGGTCGAGGACCTCTTCGCCACCATGTACGCGGCGGACGGCGTGGGCCTGGCAGCCAATCAGATCGGCGTGGGTCTGCGGGTGTTCGTCTTCGACTGTCCGGACGACGAGGATGTCCGCCATCTGGGACACCTGGTCAATCCAATCCTCGTCGAGGCCGACGGCATCGAGGTGCGCGGCGAGGAGGGCTGCCTCTCCCTCCCCGGCCTGCGCGCCCAGACCCCCCGCCACGACCGCGCCCTGGTAAGGGGTCAGGATCTCACCGGCGCCGCCCTCGAGATCGAAGGCACCGGCTTCTTCGCCCGCTGCCTCCAACACGAGACCGACCACCTCGACGGCACCGTCTTCCTCAACCGCCTCACCGGCCTCCGAGCCGCCACCGCCCACCGCAAAACCCGCCGCTCAGACTGGTACCACCCGCACACCTAGGGGCGCGGGGAACTGCGCGAACAACCACCCACCACGTAGAGCCCCGAACAAACCGTCACAACCCACTTCAGTGGTTCCCCGCAGTCGGCCGCTCACCCGCCGCAGCCAGCCGCCCCCACAACAAGTCGGCGAGCGTCTGCACCATCCGCTCCCGCGAAAACGGCCGAGTCTCCAACCACCAGTCACCCCCCGCCAGCACCATCCCCGTGATCGCCTGCCCCCAAGCCGCCGCCAGCACCCAACTGTCCGGCCCCAGATCCACCTGCTCCCGCACCGCCAGCGTCAGCTCGTCCGCGATCATCCGCAGCGCCGGCGCCAGCGGCCCCGCCGGGGAGAGCCCGTCCGCCGCCGGGTCGGGGTGCACCAGGAAGCGGTAAACCTGAGGCCGTGCCTCAATCGCGGCGAGGTAGGTGTCGATGACCGCCTCGACCCGGTCCCGCCGCTCCAGCGGCAGCGCCAGCGCGGCCCGTACCGCCTCCAGCAGTCCCGCCGTGTGCCGCTCGGCCAGCGCCCGGTAGAGGCCGTTCTTGTCGCCGAAGTGCCGGTACAGGATCGGCTTGGTGATGCCGGCCTCGGCGGCGATGGTGTTCATGCTGGCCCGGGGCCCGTCCCGGCGCACCACCCGGTCGGCGGCGTCCAGGAGTTCGCTGCGGCGGTCGGTGGTCGGCATTCCTTGACATTCCTTACTCATGAGTAACAGACTTGGCAGTCAGTTACCGAAGGTAACACCAGTTGCGCCCAAACCGTATGAAACCATGCCCGACCTGCCCGGGAGCCATGCATCATGTCCAACTTCACCCTCGACCTCAACGACGACCAGATCGCCGTCCGCGACTGGCTGCACGGCTTCGCCGCCGACGTGATCCGTCCGGCCGCCGCCGAGTGGGACGAGCGCGAGGAGACGCCCTGGCCGGTCATCCAGGAGGCCGCCAAGGTCGGCATCTACTCCCTGGACTTCTTCGCCACCCAGTCCTTCGACCCCACCGGCCTCGGGATCCCGATCGCCATGGAGGAGCTGTTCTGGGGCGACGCCGGCATAGGCCTGTCGCTGGTCGGCAGCGGCCTGGCCGCCATCGGCGTGGTCGCCAACGGGACGCCGGAGCAGGTCGGCCTGTGGGCCCCGCAGATGTTCGGCACCCCGGACGACGTCAAGGTCGCCGCGTTCTGCTCCTCCGAGCCCGACGCCGGCTCGGACGTCGCCGCGATGCGCACCCGCGCGGTCTACGACGAGGCCAAGGACGAGTGGGTGCTCAACGGCACCAAGACCTGGGCCACCAACGGCGGCATCGCCCATGTCCATGTCGTCGTCGCCTCGGTGGACCCCTCGCTGGGCGCCCGCGGCCAGGCCTCCTTCGTGGTCCCGCCGAACACCCCCGGCCTGAGCCAGGGTCAGAAGTTCAAGAAGCACGGCATCCGCGCCTCGCACACCGCCGAGGTGGTCCTGGACAACGTCCGGATCCCCGGCGACTGCCTGCTCGGCGGCAAGGACAAGCTGGACGAGCGGCTGGCCAGGGCCCGCGAGCGCGCCGCCGCCGCGGCCCGAGGTGAGCGCACCGAGAAGGTCAAGAACGCTGCGATGGCCACCTTCGAGGCCTCCCGCCCCGCCGTCGGAGCCCAGGCCGTGGGCGTGGCCAGAGCCGCCTACGAGGTGGCGCTGGAGTACGCCAAGACCCGCGAGCAGTTCGGCCGTCCGATCATCGACAACCAGGGCATCGCCTTCACCATCGCCGACATGCGCACCCGTATCGACGCCGCCCGGCTGCTGGTCTGGCGGGCCTCCTGGATGGCCAGCAACAACAAGCCGTTCACCTCCGCCGAGGGCTCGATGTCCAAGCTCTACGCGGGCGAGACGGCCAAGTGGGTCACCGCCCAGGCCATCCAGATCCTCGGCGGCAACGGCTTCACCCGCGAGTACCCGGTCGAGCGGATGCACCGCGACAGCGCCATCTTCACCATCTTCGAGGGCACCAGCGAGATCCAGCGCCTGGTCATCGCCCGTACCCTCTCCGGCCTGCCGATCCGTTAGTTCCGGACCGCCTCCAGCATCGTCTTGAGCGAGGAGAGGATCATCACCCAGCCGCTGCTGATCCCCGCCAGCATGGTGCTCTCCGGGGTGTCGAAGCCGTCGTGGGTGAGCGTCAGCCGCACCCCGAGGGTGGGGTTCTCGGCGGGCTCGATGTCGAAGGAGACCTTCGACCTCTCGGTGTGGGCCGCCTTGAACTCCGCCTCCGAGGCGAAGAGTTCACGGTGCATCGGCAGCACCCGGTGCCAGCTGTAGGCGAGCAGCCGGCCCGGCTCGGCGGCGATCACATGCTGGTCGAGGTCCTCGTAGCTCCCGTCGGGACCCATCTTCCAGAGCACCGGGGAGCCGACCCGCCAGTCGGACTTGGGTCCCCAGCCGCCGAAGTACTGCTGGGCCGCCTCGGCGTCGGTCAGCGCCTCGTAGAGGCGCTCGGGGGAGGTCCGGATGTAGATCTGGTAGACGAACTCGGTTGCGCTCATCGGCTGACCTGACTCCTTCGGTGACGTGGTCTCAGGCTGGGACGCCCTCGGGCTCGGCGGAGCCGGTCGAACTTCCGGTGGTCTCCGCCACCGGCTCCGCTCCGTCCAGCGGCGCGGCGACCGCGCGCCACCAGGGGCGGAAGTCGACGCCGGCAGCGGGTTCGAACGGTTCGCCGGGGCGCGGGGTGGCCACCCTGTGCCCGAGCGGCACGGCCGCGGCCAGGGTGCGCTCGACCGGCTCCTCCCAGGCGTGCGGCGCCAGGTCGAAGGTGCACCAGTGGATCGGCAGCAGCACCGAGCCGCTCTCGCCGGTCAGGTCACCGTGGGCGCGGACGCCCTCCTCCGGGGTCATGTGCACCTCCGGCCAGAACTCGCTGTATGCGCCGACCTGGATCATGGTGGCGTCGAAGGGGCCGTGCTGGGCCCCGATCGCGGCGAAGCCGGGGAAGTAGCCGGTGTCGCCGCTGTGGAAGACCCGGTGGTCGCCGCCCTGGACCACCCAGGAGGCCCACAGCTGGTAGCGGCTGGTCCGCGGCCCGCGGCTGCAGTAGTGCCGGGCCGGGGTCGCGGTGAGGGTGAGCCCGGCGATCCGCGCGGACTCGTTCCAGTCGAGCTCGGTGATCCGGTCCGCCGGCACGCCCCAGTGCTCCAGGTGGGCGCCGACCCCCAGCGGGACGGCGAAGTCCGCGCCGGAGCGGACCAGTGCCTGGATCGCGTGCATGTCCAGGTGGTCGTAGTGGTCGTGCGAGACCACGACCACGTCGATCGGGCCGAGCTCGGCCAGCGGCAGCGGTGCGGGGTGCAGCCGGCGCGGCCCGAACCCGGCGAAGGGGGAGCAGCGCTCGCCCCAGACCGGGTCGAACAGCACCCGCCGCCCGCCGATCTCGGCGAGCACGGTGGCGTGCCCCATCCAGGTGAGCCGCAGCCCGCTGGCCGGCGGTACGTCCAACTCGGCTCCGGTGAGCCGGTGCACCGGGACGGTCTCGGCCGGCCGGGTCCGCTTCTTCGCCAGCCCCACCCGCAGCGCCCCCGGGAACGCCCCCGAGGCCAGCCGCCGGGTGGGCACGGGGTTGCGGAACGCGCCGTCCACGAAGTTGGGCGAGCGGCGGATCCGCGTCAGCCGCTCCCCGGTCGGCTCCGCGCCGAACGCCGCGGGACGCAGCTCGGGGACACGTGCGTACCGTGCGTACCAGGGGCCGGAACCGGGCACAGCGCCTCCTAGGACGAGGAATCCATGATTCCCGGGAAGCGTACCTGCGGCCCGCCGTCGCGGCTCGGCAGTTGTTCCGAGGCCGACCCCGTCTGAGCTGCCGTCAGGCGTAGAAGCGGGTGATGGTGTCGGCGACGCAGTGCGGCTTGCCGCCGTCCTTGCCGCTGATGGTCACCCGCACCACGGCCTGGACCCCGTCGGTCACCTCGGTGACGGACACCAGTTCGGCGGTCGCCCGGATGGTGGAGCCGACCGGCACCGGGGCCGGGAAGCGGACCTTGTCCGAGCCGTAGTTGACGGCCATCCGGATGCCGCCCTCGATGCGGTAGCACTCCTTGACCAGCACCGGGATCAGCGACAGCGTCAGATAGCCGTGCGCGATGGTGGTCCCGAACGGGCCCTCGGCGGCGCGCTCGGGGTCCACATGGATCCACTGGTGGTCCCCGGTGGCCTCGGCGAAGAGGTTGATCCGCTCCTGGTCGATGGTGAGCCACTCGCTGCTGCCCAGCTCGGTGCCCACGGCCGCGGTGAACTCGGCGAGCGATGCGAAAGCCGCCATGCTGACACTCCTCCTGCAGGACCGGTGATGGGTGGAGGCTACAGCTACTGGCGGGTCACTTGTCCGCCGACCCCGTCTCCAGCCGCAGGCCGCTGATCAGCTCGGGCACCAGCCGCAGCCCGGTGCCGTCCTTGGTCGCCCGGGCGGTGCCGTGCACCATCACCGAGACGCTCGCCGCGTCGGGCTCCCGGCCCGAGGTGTCCACCTGGAAGGCGACGACGATCCCGTCCAGGTCGGCGGCCAGGCCGCTGCCGTCGGGGGTGGTGACGGTCAGCGCGCCGGAGAAGTCCAGGCCGAAGCGGACCGGCAGCACCACCGGCAGCGCATGGCGGGTGTAGACGATCCGGCCCAGCGAGCCGAGCGAGCCGCGGGCGAGCAGGCGCAGGCATTCGTCGGCGCTGAGCGTCGTGTGCGAGGTCGGGGGAAGGTCGATCGGGTCCATGGCTTCGAGTCTGCGGTCGGAAACTCGTCGGGGGTAGGGCACATAGTCCCGCCCAGTAGTGGGAAAGGGGCATCCGTTGATGGGGGGCAGTGGGCATGGTGGTGGAGTTGGTGCTGCTGGGGGCGGAGTGCCCCGAGGAACGTGCCTTCGCGGGATCGATCGGGGCGGCCGCAGGGGGCGAGCTGTTCGCGCAGGTGGTGACGGGAGCGATGTTCGACGCGGGGGCGGGGCGCTGCCAGGTCACCGCGGTTCCGCCGGACGCGGACGCGAACATGCTGCTCACCGCGGTCAAGGAGGCCGTGGAACGGGACAGCAGGCTGCTGGTCGTCTATCTGGGCGGCCAGTTCACCTGGGACGTCCGGCGCCGGCGCCCGGTGCTGGTCACCGCGGGCAGCGGGCGTGACAACGCGCACGGACGCGGTCTGGCCTGGGACTGGGTGGTCAGCGCGCTGGCGCACGGCGCGGGGGCGGCCCGGGGGGAGTCGCTGCTGGTGGTCGACGCGGTCGTCGGCGCCGAGGCCTGGGCGAGCGCTGCCTTCGACGCGGTCGGCGTCCGGCTCTGGGGCCGGCTCCAGCCGTACGCGCCGCCGCGCTGGGGCCGGTCCGGGTCTGCGGGGGCGGTCACCGGCGTCGGCGCGGTGACCGCCACGGCGGGGGGCTTCTCCGCGCTGCTGGACCAGGCGGTACGGCAGGGGCTGCCGGGCCAGCCCGCGGTGCTGGACCCCGCGGCGCTGCACAGCACTCTGGAGGCCCGGGACACCCCGGGGTCGCGCTGGCTGGGACCTCCGGCCGCGTCCAGGCTGCTGCTGCGCAACCGCGCGGTGCTACGGGGGGTACTGCGGGAGACCAGTGGGGAACATCCGTACGGAAGTGATTGACGTGCACATTTCGTTAACGAGAAAATCAGCCACACTCAGGACATGACAGCAAACGAGTAATAGTGTGCTGATTCATCGCCACCTGGGGAGTACGCGGCGAGGGGGCATCAATGCGACACATGGGTAGGACGTTGCGGTGTGGTGCCGCGATCGCCGCTGCCGCCGCGTCCGCCACGCCGGTTCTCGCCGCCTGTTCGTCGGGCGGCACCGTTCAGACGCTGCCGAGCACGGCGCAGACCGCTGCGCTGGCGCCCTCCGCCGGGGTCTCCCTGCAGGCCGCGGCCTCGGCGCTGCCGAGCAGCACCACGGTGGTGCTGGTGCTGCGCGCCTACGCGGGGTACTGGGCGGCCCAGGTCAAGGCGCTGGACAGCGGAGTGGTCACCGGGAGCGGTTTGCAGACGTACTCCATCGGGACGGCACTGAGCGGCGCGTACACGGACTCCCAACGGCTGAACCAGGCCGGACTGCTGATGTCTGGGGCTCCGCGCAACGATCCGGCGGTGACCGGAATCAGCAGCGTCGCCCCGTCCAGCGGGGTGCAGAGCGCGACGGTCCAGGACTGCCTGGACATCACCGACTGGCACCAGATCGACCAGAAGACGCATCAACTGCGCGATCCGGCCCAACGGCTGACGCGCTACCGGGTGACCGCGACGGCTCGAACGGTGGGGGGTGTCTGGATGATCTCCGAGGTCCGTGAAGACACAGGACAGTCATGCTGAGGGCGCCCGGACCGGGGCCGCAGGCCCCGACGGTCCGTCACCGCCGCTGGGCAGCCCTGCTCGCGGCGCTGGTCCTGGCCCTGTCCTCGCCCCTGTGGCTGCACAGCCCGCGCGCGGCGGCGGCCACCAGCGGGCCGTGCGCGGTCGACTGGCTCTGCGTCGGCGCCAGCACACCGCCCTCGCCGGGTTCCAGCAGCGGCGGCGGGGGAGGGGGCGGCGGCGGGAACGTCTGCACCTACCTCGGCAAGATCGTCGACTGCAGCAACCAGTACGGCGCGCTGGATCCCAACGACGGCTGCTACTACATGGAGGTGCAGCCGCAGCCGCCGGCCGGCGACCCGCTCTGGGCGGGCCACACGCCGGGCGCGGGTGCCATCTACCTGCGTACCTGCTCCAACCAGGCCGCAGGCGACTCCGTCGAGATCTATCTGGCCGGCGCTCCGCCGGTCGCGCAGGGAGTGAACCCCGGCGTACTGGCCGCGCAGGCGTGGGACGCGATCCAACGCGGTCGCCCGGTCGTGCGCACCGCCCCCGGCGGGACCGCTCTGGTGGGAGCACCGATCTGGCTGTGGATCGACCAGGGGAACCAAGCCTGGGCCGGTGCCGGCAAGAAGATCACCCAGATCGCGAGCAAGGACGGGATCTGGGTGAAGCTGGAGGCGTGGTCCACCGGGATCACCTGGAACATGGGCGACGGCGGATTGGTGGGCTGCACCGACAATCCGGGGACCCCCTACACCGTGTCGGACGGCAGCAATCCCTCACCCGACTGCGGCTACACCTACCGGCAGCCTTCGGCGAACCAGCCCGGACAGCTCTACGCCATCACCGCCGTCGTCGCCTGGCACGCCCACTGGACGTCGAACGTCCCAGGCTTCGCCGGGGATTTCAACGCCGACTCCATCGCCGGACCGGCGACCACGCTACGGGTCGACGAGCTCCAGGTACTCAACCAGCCCACGAAGAACTCCTGAGAGGCGACCGCACGGTGGATACCCCGACCGGGCCGCTCACGGCCACCCGCCCACCGCTCGCCACGGGCGCCCCCGCCCCCCACCGGATCGGCGGAGCCCGTCGCCGGCGCCCGGCCGTGCTCGCGCTCGCGGTCGCGCTGATCGCCGCCGGCGGCCTCGGCGGCGCCGCGCTCTACACGGCGACCGGCAAACGCGTCGCCGTCATCGCGCTGGCCCGCAACGTCCCGGCCGGACAGGCGATCACCAGCGCCGATCTGACGGAGGCCCACATCCCGCTGGACCCCGCGCTCAAGCCCCTCTCCGTCAACAGCAAGGTCGTCGGGCTGCGCGCGACCGCCGACCTCAAGGCCGGCACCCTGCTCACCAGCGGCGACCTCACCAACGCACCGCTGGTGCAGTCCGGCCAGCAGGTGGTGGGCGTCGCCACCAAGCACACCCAGCTGCCAGCCGTGAAACTGCAGCCCGGCACCAGGATCGTGCTGGTGGCCACCCCGTCCGCGGCCGGCAACTCCTCGTCGGGCAACGGCTCGTCCTCCGCGAACACCCTGAGCGCGCTGACCGCGACGGTGGTCGACATCGGGACGCCGGACACCGACGGCACCGTCGTCGTGGACCTCGCCGTTCCCTCCGGCCAGGGCGCGGCCGTCGCCGACCTCGCGGCGAGCGGGAAGTTCGCGCTGTTGCTGGCAGCCCAGGGGAGCGGCTGATGGCAGTCGTCGCGATCAGCGGAGCCCCCGGCGCCCCGGGGGCCACCACCACGGCCCTGGCGCTGCTGCTGGCCTGGCCGCTCGCCGAGGGCCGCCGGGCGGTCCTGCTGGAATGCGACCCGGATGGCGGCGCGATCCTCGCCGGAGCCCTCGAAGGCCGACTGGACGCCGGGTACGGACTGCGCCACCTCGCCGTCGCCGACCGACGCGGGCGCCTGGCCGAAACACTGTGGGAGCAGCTCGTCGACCTCTCCACGGACGGCGCCGGCAACCGGCTGCTGCTCCCCGGTCTCACCGACCCCGCGCAGGCCCCCGGTCTCGCCTACACCTGGGAGCCGCTGGTGGCGGCCTGCCACGACCTGGACGCGGCCGGCTGCGACGTCATCGTCGACCTGGGCCGCAACGGCGCCCACGGCCCCTCCGCGCCGCTGGCCCGGCGGGCCGACGCGGTCCTGGTCACCGTGCGCACCACGCTGCGCGGGCTGAGCGCGGCCAGGCCGAGGGTGGCCGCACTCGCGGGCGACCTGGACGCGAACGGCACCGGCTCCGACGCGCTGGGCCTGATCCTGGTGCACGAGGGCCCGTACGCGGCGGCCGAGGTCGGCCGGGCGCTCGGCGCACCAGTGCTGGGGCTACTGCCGTACGAACGGCGCAGCGCGCGGGTGCTGTCCGACGGCGGCGACAGCGGCGACCGGCGGTTCGTCCGCTCGGCGCTGATGCGCGCGGTGCGTTCGACGGCCGACGAGGTCCGGCTGCTGACGGGCCGCCGGCGACTGCGGCTCGGCACAGCCGCACCGACCCCGACCGCGGCGCCGCAGGCCGCACCGTTCCCGCAGCCCGAGCCCCAACCGGTGGCTCACCCGCAGCACCAGCAGCAACCCCAGCAACAGGCCCAGCCGCAACCGCAGCCTGCCCCGCTCGCGGGCTTCGCGCCGCGCCAGCCCGTACCGCAGCCGTTCGCTCCGCAGACGCCGGGCGGCCCCACCGGCCCCGGCCAGGAGGTGGAGCCGCGCTGGAGAACCGACAACGGCACGCAGCCCCGGCACGCCGCGACGCCCAGCGGAGGTGCGCGATGACCTCCCGTCACGCAGCGCCGCTGAACGGCAACGGCTCGGGGGCCGGGCCCGCCGGCGGCAGTGGCAACGGCAGCGGCTTCGGCGCCTGGTCGCCGACCGCCGTCCAGCACCCGGTCCTGCCCACGCCGCCTCCGCCCGCGCCGGTACCGCCGTCCCCCGCCTCGGCGGTCCCGCCCACCGTCTCCCCGTTCGCGGCGACCCCCGCCCCCGACCCGCAGGTCGCCCGCGTCCTCAAGCGCCAGGTCGCCTCCGAACTGCACGAACAGCTCGCCCTGCTCGACGACCAGCGCGGCGCCGCCGCCGATCCGGCCACCAGGCGCCAGCGCGGTCGCGCGCTGATCGAGGACGCCGTCGCCCGCTGGTCCGACACCTACGCCCTCACCCACGGCGCACCGCCGACCCGCGAGGAGGACCGCGCCCTCGCCGAGGCGGTCTACGACCTGCTGTTCCGGGCGGGCAGGCTGCAGCCCTACCTGGACGACCCGGAGATCGAGAACATCCTGGTCAACGGCTGCGACGACGTCTGGATCTCGCGGGCCCACCAGCCGCTGCGGCAGGTGCCGCCGGTCGCCGACAGCGACGAGGAACTCATCGAGCTGCTCCAGGACCTGGCCCGCCGTCACGGCGGCGGCGAACGCAGCCTCTCCACGTCCAGCCCCACCCTGGCCCTGCGGTTGGAAGGGGGCATGCGGCTGCAGGCCATGACCGGGGTCACCCCGCGCCCCTATGTCGCGATCCGGCGCCACCGCATCGCCAGCGCCACCCTCGGCGACATGGTCGCCATGGGCACCATCGACAGCACCCTCGCCGCCTTCCTCGCCGCCGCGATCCGGGCCCGCAAGAACGTGATGATCACCGGCACCCAGGGCGTCGGCAAGACCAGCCTGCTGCGCGCCATGGCCGGCGAGATCCCCCCGGACGAGCGGGTCGGCACCCTGGAGTCCGAGTACGAGCTGTGGCTGCACACCCTGGGCCACCTGCGCCAGGTCGTCCCGATGGAGGCCCGCGAGGGCAACGGCGAACGCGTCGACGGCCGCTCCGCGGGGGAGCTGACGATCGGTGAGCTGATCCCCGCGGCCCTGCGGATGACGCTCACCCGCATCATCGTCGGCGAGGTCCGCTCCGCCGAGGTCGTCCCCATGCTCCGGGTGATGACCAACGGCGAGGGCGGCTCGATGTGCACCCTGCACGCCCGCACCCCGCACATGGTCATCGACCGCATCGCCGAACTCTGCCTGGAGTACGGCTCGCAGATGACCGACACCCTCGCCTACCGGCTCACCGCCAACGCCCTGGACTTTGTCGTCCACGTCACCATGGTCGACGAGACGCCCATCGGCGGCCGGCGCCACCGCTTCGTCTCGCACGTCCTGGAGGTCGTCGGCATGGGGGAGAGCGGCCGTCCGGCCCTCAACAGCATCTTCGGCCCGAGAGGAACGGAGGAACGGGCCGTCCCACAGACCCCGCCGGCCTGCCTGGACGACCTGCGCCGGGTCGGCTTCGACGCCCGGCTGCTGGACTCCCCGCACGGGTCCTGGGGCCGTCCGCTGGACCTGCGGATCACGGCCGGAGGTGCGCGGTGACGCTGCTCTACATGCTCTGCGGCGCCGCCGTGGTGGCCGGGCTGATCGCGCTGGTCTGGTTCCTGCGCGGGAGCGAGCCCAGGCCGGAGCAGTACCGGCCGGGACCGAGCCGCTCCGAACGGCTGGCCGACGACCTGGCCCGGCGGCGGATCCAGGTCGGCATCGCGGTGGCGGCCGGCGCCGGGGCCTGGCTCTACACCGGCGTCCCGCTGACGGCGCTGCTGCTGCCCGCGCTGGTCTTCCTGGTCCCCTGGCTGCTCGCCTCCACCCGCTCCCACACCGGCCGCATCGAGCAGTTGGAGGCCCTGGCCGAATGGACCCAGCGGATCGCCGACGTGCTGCTGCTCGGCGTCGGCCTGGAACAGGCCATCGTCACCAGCCGCCGCACCGCACCCGCCGCGCTGGAACGCCAGATCACCGACCTGGTCGGACGGCTCCAGTCCCGCTGGACCCCGGAGGACGCGCTGCGCGCCTTCGCCGACGACCTCAACGACTCCACCGCCGACAAGGTCCTGGCGGCCCTGCTGCTGCGCGCCGCCGACCGGGGACCCGGTCTGGCCGGCGCGCTCGCCGACCTCGCCGAGTCGGTCCGCGAGGAGGTGCGGCAGCGCCGTGCCATCGAGGCGGACCGGGCCAAGCACCGGGCCACGGTGCGCTGGATGGTGATGATCATCCTGGGCGTGATCGCCGTCGGCTCGCTGAACCACGCCTACACCGCGCCCTACCGGACCCCGCTCGGGCAGCTGGTGCTGGTGCTGATCGCGATGGCGTTCTTCGCCGTGATCTGGTGGATGCGCACCCTCGCCAGCCACAAGCCCACCCCGCGCTTCCTGGAGCCGGACCGGCGCAGCAGCACCGGCCGCGCGCCCACCATCTCGTTGCCGGAGGCCGAACTGCCTGCCGACCTGGCCCCGAGCGAGGTGCCCTGATGCTCACCTGGCTCATCGTCGCCGGAGCCGCCCTCGGCATCGGCATCGCCGTCCTGGCGGCCGAACTGCGCCCGGCGCCACCGGACCTGAGCTCGGCCCTGGAACGGCTGCACCGCGAGCCGGTCCGGCCCCGGGCCCAGGATGGTGATGCTGATCTGGGCGAGCGCATCGGCCGCCGGCTGCTCGGCCTGCCGGGCGTGCGGATCCCGACCCGGGAGCTGTCCCTGATCGGGCGCACACCCGCCCGCTTCATGGCGCACAAGGCGATGTTCGCGCTGCTGGGGCTGTTGCTGCCGCCGGTGATGCAGTTCGCCTATACGTCATTGGGCGGCACGCTGCCGATCGCCCTGCCCGTGCTCGGTTCGCTGCTGCTCGCTGCCGGGCTCTGGTTCCTTCCCGACCTCGTGGTCCGCAGCGAGGCCAAGGAGGCGCGGGTCGAGTACCTGCACGGGATCGCCGCCTACCTGGAACTCGTCGCCCTGGAACGGGCCTCCGACTGCGGCCCCGCCGAGGCGCTGCACCGGGCCGCCAAGGTGGGCCGGGGCACTGTCTTCCGCCGTATCTCGGACACCCTGGACCGGGCCGCGCTGGACCGGCTGCCGCCCTGGGACGGTCTGGAGACCCTCTCGGCGGAACTGGAACTGACTCCCCTTCAGGATCTCGCCGACATCATGCGGATCTCCGGCACCGACGGTGCCGCCGTCTACCGCGCGCTGCGCGCCCGGGCGCGCAACCTGCGTTCCGAACTGCTCACGGACGACCTGGACCGGGCGAACGTCGACAGCGAGCGCATGGTCGCGCCGGGCTCGGCGCTCGTCACCCTGATGACCTTTCTGATCGCATTTCCCGCTCTCTACCAGATGCTCCATGGAGGCTGACCGTGCTCATCGCCAAGCGCATTAGGACCCGCATCGAGGAAGGCGGCCGCAGCGCACCGCTGCCGCTGGTGTCAGGCCTGCACTACCTGCAGTACCGCATCAGCCGGATGTCCGCCGCACACGAGGACCGGGACAAGGGGGCGCTGAGCATCGAACTGGCACTGCTGGTCATCGTGCTGATCGCGGCCGCAGGGCTGGTGGTGGGGGTCATCACCACGGTGGTCACCACGGAGACCGGAAAGATCACCGCCCCCTGATGAAGCGACGACTGAGGACCGGACCGGTGTCCCGCAGAGACAAGGACGCCGGAACCATGTCCATCAGCCTCGCTCTGGTCTTCCCGGCCGTCATGGCCTTGGTCCTGCTCACGGTCCAGGGCGGCCTCTGGTGGTACGACCGTCAGATCGCACTGACCGCCGCCCGTGAGGGCAGCGAGGCGCAGCGGCTCTTCCAGGCCGACCCGGCGGCGGGGGATACCCAGGCGAACAGCTTCCTGGACCGGGTGGGGGGCGGGCTGACGGGTCGCCGGGTCAGCGTGACGGCCTCCAACACCACGGTCACCGCCACGGTGAGCGTGCAGGCCCAGTCGCTGCTGCCGTTCGTGCCCGGGATCACCATCACCCAGACGATCACCGCTCCGGTCGAGCGCTTCGTACCGGCCACGACACCGTGAGGAAGGGAGGGACAAGGGTGGACCTTGAACAGCCCCAGGACCAGGGCAGCATCGCGATCGAGGCCGCCATCCTCGTCCCGGCGATCCTCCTGTTCCTGCTGCTCGTCATCGCCGCCGGCCGGGTGGAGACCGCAAAGGGGGTGGTCGACGCGGCAGCGCGGGACGCCGCCCGCAGCGCCTCGTTGGCCCGTACCCAGAACGCCGCCGCGCAGGCCGCCGGGGACTCGGCAGCGACGACGCTCAATCAGGAAGGGGTCGCCTGCCGTGGCCGGCAGTCGGTCCAGGTCGCCTTCGCGCCGGCCACGCAGAACCAGGCGGGCTCGGTGCAGGTCACGGTGAGCTGTGTCGTCGCGCTGGGCGACCTAGCCGTCCCCGGCCTGCCCGGAAGCACGACCATGACCAGCAGTTTCACCTCCGTCATCGACCTCTACCGGGCCTCATGAGCATGCCGATCCCGCCTCCCGAAGCGTCCGACCGCGGTGCCCTGTCCATCTTCGTGGCGATCTGCGCGACGGCTCTGCTGATGCTGTCGGGCCTGATCATCGACGGCGGTGGACGGCTGCGCGCCATCGAGCGCGCGGACGCCGTCGCGGAGGAGGCGGCCAGGGCCGGCGGCCAGCAGATCGACCGGGCCGCGCTGCTGCAGAACAAGGGAATCCGCCTGGATCCGCAGGCGGCCCAGAACGCGGCCAACGCCTACCTGGGCGCCAGCAACGTCACCGGCACCTCGGTGGCGACCGACCAGACCATCACCGTCAGCGTGGCCATGCCGTACCACACCACCATGCTCGGCCTGTTCGGCATCGGCGACATCACCGTCAACGGACACGGCAGCGCCCGCCTTGTCCCCGGGGTCACCAGCCCCGACACAGTTCCCAGCACCGGTCCCTGACCTACCGCCCCCATCGTGGAGTAGCCCTGATGCTCCGTCTCCTGCTGCGAGGCATTGTCGCTCTCGTCGCTCTCGTCGCCCTCGCCCTGCTGCTCGTCGGCCTGCCCGGGGTCCTCGCCCTCGGCACCCTGGCGGTCACCCGCCAGGGCGATCCGACCCGTTCCGGCATCGTCGACCTGCTGACCCAACCCGACCAGGGCAACCTCTTCCTCTGGGCACTGGTCGTCATCGGCTGGCTGGCCTGGCTGTGCTTCGCCCTCTCGGTCGTGGTCGAGATCCCGGCCCAGCTGCGCGGCCGCAGCGCCCGGCGGATCGTGGCGCTCGGCTGGAGCCAGCGGATGGCGGGCACCCTGGTGGGCGCGGTGCTGGCACTGCTCCCCACGGCCGGGGCCGCGCTGGCGGCGACCCCCGCCTCGGTCACCACCACGGTGGGCGTGCACGCCCCGGTCGCGGTGACGGCGGATCAGATCGCGCATGCCGGTAGCAGCGGCGCGGTTGCGGCGGCGACCGAGACGGCCAAGCCCAAGCCGCCCACCTACACAGTGCGTAACGAGCGCCCGGCCGACAGCCTCTGGAGCATCGCCGAGAGCCACCTCGGCTCGGGGGCGCGCTGGCACGAGATCGCCCGGCTCAACCAGGGCCGCACCATGGACGCGGCCGGACGCCGCTTCGACGCGGACCGGCCGATCCAGCCGGGCTGGGTGCTGCTGATGCCGGCCGACGCGGTGTCGGCGGTCTCGGCGCCGAAGTCCGGTGCCAGTGCCAGTGCCGGTGCCGGTGCCGGTGCCGGTGCCGGTGCCGGTGCCGGTGCCGGTTCCGAGACCAAGGTTGAGGTCGCGGCCGGGGACTCGCTCTCCGCCATCGCGCAACGCGAACTCGGCAACGCCGACGAGTGGCCGGCGCTGTTCGCCGCCAACAAGGGCGTCACCGCGCCGGACGGCGATCGCCTGGAGAACCCGGACCTGATCGAGCCGGGCATGGTACTGACGGTCCCGTCCACCGGAACGACCCCGCCGACCACCACGGCGCCCGTGACGACCCCGCCCACTGCCACTACACCCCCGACGAAGACAGCCGCGCCGACCCCGACCCCGACTCCGCCCCCGACCGCTACTCCCACTCATTCCGCCCCCACCTCTCCGAGCCACACCGCCGCGGCACCCGTCTCCCCGCCTGCCGAGCACGGGTCCACGCCCACGCACGGCTCCGGCCTGTCCGAGAGTGAAATCCTCAGCGGAACCGCGGTGCTCGCCGCTGCCCTGATCGCCGCGGTCGCCCTGCGTCGGCGCAACCGCGTCGTGCGCCCCGCGCCCCGTCCCAGCGGCCGCTCCACCGCCCGCCCGCGCCCCGGACCCGACCCCGTACCGCTTCCGCCCGCGCTGCTGGCCCCGCTCCCCGGCACGTCCACTCCCACCCCCGACCCCGACCTCAGCCCCGTCCCGTCCCCCCTCCCCGAACTCGCCGCCGCAGCCCCGATCGCCGGACTCGCGGAGCCCTCCGCCTTCGAGTCCGCGCTGACCGCACGTCAGGACGTATCCGGGCTCGACCTGCTCGACCGCGCGCTGCGCAGTCTCGCCGCCACCGCGGTCGCCGAGGGCCGACGCCTCCCGGCTCTGCTCGCGGCCCGGATCACCCCGGCCCACACGGTCGAGCTCTACCTCTCCGCCCCGGCGGTGCCGTTGGCACCGTTCCAGGCGGCCCACGCCTCCACGGTCTGGTGGAGCACCCCGGACGCCGAGGGCCTGCTGCCGCCCGCCGAGGCGGACGCCGTTCCCGCGCCCTACCCGGGCCTGGTCAGCTTCGGCACGGCGGAGGACGGCAGCGTCGTCCTGGTCGACCTGGAGGCGGTGCGCCTGGTGCACCTCTCCGGGTCGCCCGGAGACATCGCGGACGTGCTGCGCACCCTCGCCCTGGAACTCGCCTTCACGCCGCTCGCCGACCGGGTCAACATCCACATGGTCGGCGTCGCCGACGAGCTGGAGGCGGCCGCCGAGGGGCGGTTGCACATGCACGCCACCCTGGAGGACGCGGTGGCGGCGGTGGTCGCCCGGGACCTGGCCGTACGTCAGTCCCTGGTGAAGGCAGGAGCGGCCACGCCCAGGGAGGCCCGGGGCCGGGGGATCGTCAGCGAGGCCTGGGCCCCCGACATCGTGCTCTGCCCGACCGCGCCGAGCGGCAGCATCCCCGAGGCACTGGGCAGGCTGCTGGACGCCAGTCCGCGCGGCAGCGTCGCCGTGGTCACCGCCGCACCCCCGCCGGGCGCCGGGCCGATGGCCCGCTGGACGCTCCCCGCACGCGGCCGTGCCGAGCTGCCTGGGCTCGGACTGGGGGTCGAACTGCAGCGGCTGACGGACCACCAGTACGCGCAGTGGATCGCGCTGCTCCGGGAGACGGACCCCGACGCGGTCGGCCCGGACGCGGTCGGCCCGGGCCTCGACTCCTGGTTCAGGCCGCAGGACACGTCCCTCTCCGAGGCGGAGGCTGCGCCCGAGGTCCAGCCCCAGCCCGCCCCGATGTTCCCCCCGCCGGGTCAGGGCCGCTTCCCCGAACCGGGAGCGGAACTGGCGCCGCCGCTCGACCCCTGGGCCGTCCGGGGCCGCTCCGCCTACCCCAGCGCCGTCCCCGCCGGCTACGACCCGGAGTCCGACGACTCCCCGGAGGCGGTCGAGGCCGCCCATGAGCTGATCCTCCGTCGGCTCCGGGCGGGCGACCACCAGGGCGCCGAGGCGGCCGCGTTCGCCGGGCTCGAACCCGCCCCGGACACCGAACTGCTCCACCGCGACCTGCTCTGCGTCTATGCCGACGCCGGCGCCGTCGAGCAGCTCAACAAGGCCGTGACCCGCCTCGAACGCCTCCCCAAGCGGACCGGACGGCCGCTGGAACCGGAGACCAACGCCCTGATCGCCGAACTCCGGGGCACCGGCTGAGAAGCCTCCCGCCCGCCGACGATAGGGTGTCGCTTCTGGACGATCGCAGCGGAACTGCGGGGACGGGGTGGCGTGGTGACGGGCGAGACGTTGGCGCCGGGCGATGGTTCTCTTGGTCGGCAGGCGCAGTCCGGGCCGCGCGGCCGCGTGCTGGTGATCGAGGGCGGCAACGGGCAGAGCCCGCGGCGCTTCCCGCCACGGGCCGGCCGTCCCGCCCCCGGGCTCTCCACGATCATCGCCGCCATCGCCCCCCAGGTACTGCTCGCCGCCGACGCCGTGGACACCGTCCATCTGACCGCGGCCACCGACGCCCCCGGCGTCCTCGCGCATCTGCGCGCCTCGGTCCGGCATCCGGGACCGCTGCTGATCCACATCGGCGGACACCTGGTCAGGGACCGCCGCACCGGCGGGGCCGTACTCGACCTCGGCGGCTCCCAGCTGCCCTGGGCGGCGGTCGCCGAGGAGATCCGGCTGCGTCCCGCCGAGACCGCCACCCTGGTCGTCGCCGACCTCAGCGCGGAGGAGGTGGTGCTGCCCCCGCTGCGGGTGGTGCCCTCGCCGCTGGGCGCGGGGCTGCCGCTGTGGGCGGCCGTCAACCCGGACCCGCAGCAGGTCGGCACCTTCACCCGGGCGCTGATCGAGGCCCTGCACGGCGGGCGCCCGGGCGCCAACGGCACACTGACGCCGGAGGAGCTGCACCAGCAGGTGCACTCGGTGCTGCGCCCCGAGGTACTGCTGGTGGTCACCCACGCGCCCGGCCGGCAGATCTTCCGCAACACGGCCCGCCGCCTCGAAGCCGCCCCACAGCAGCCGGTCCTGGTACCGCCGCCGCTTCCCCCGACCGCGCCGACCGTCCACCTCCGCTCCCTCGACCTCGACGAGAACGCCCCTGAAGCTGAAGAGGAAGCCCCCGTCGCCGAGGAGGAGGCCGCTCCGGACGACTACCGGGTGGCCATCGGCGTGATCGTGGCCGCCGCCGACGCGGGCGAGCACACCCGGGCCGTCGCCTTCGCCCGGGAGCTGGAGGACGAGGCCGTGGCCGAGCACGGCCCGCACGCGGAGGTCGCGCTGCGGGTACGCCAGGTCCACGCCCATGTGGCCCGCCTGGCCGGACAGCAGGCCGATGCCGCCGAGCTCTACCGTGCGGTGGCGCTCAGCCTGCTGGAGACCCGGGGCTCGGACGATCCCGAGACCGCCCAGGCGGCGGCCAACGCCGAGGCCTGCTGGCGCGCGATCGAGGACGACGACGAGGCCCGCCGGCTGGGCCCGGACCTGCTGGCCCTGCGCCGCGACGTCCCGGACGCCAACCGCCCGGGCTCCGTCGAACGGCACCTCGCCCGGCTGACCGGCTCGCTCACCAGCAGCTGAGACGGCCGGTCGCGGTCACTGCAGTGCCGTCACCACGGCGACGGCGCGTAGTCCTTCAGGAACACCCCGAACAGGTCCTCGCCCTGCTCGCCGCGCACGATCGGGTCGTACACCCGCGCCGCGCCGTCCACCAGGTCCAGCGGAGCGTGGAAGCCCTCGTCGGCGAGGCGCATCTTGTCCGGGTGCGGGCGCTCGTCGGTGATCCAGCCGGTGTCCACGGCGGTCATCAGGATGCCGTCCTGGTCCAGCATCTCCTGGGCGCTGGTGCGGGTCAGCATGTTCAGCGCGGCCTTGGCCATGTTGGTGTGCGGGTGGCCCGGGCCCTTGTAGCCGCGGCTGAACTGGCCCTCCATCGCGGACACGTTCACCACGTACTTGCGTGGCGCGGCCGAGCCGGCCATCGCCGGGCGCAACCTGCTGACCAGGATGAACGGCGCGGTGACATTGCAGAGCTGCACTTCGAGCAGCTCGATAGGGTCGACCTCGTCGATCTTCTGGCTCCAGCTGTTCACCGGGTCCAGGTCCGGGACCAGCCCGCCTGCGTCGATCGCCGTCCCCGCCTCGACCAGCGCGGGCGCGGCCGAGCCGCTGGTCAGCGCGAGCGCCGTGAGCGCCTGGGCGCTCAGCGCGCCCCGCTCGCCGCGCGACTGGCTGGGCAGGGCGGGCTGGCGGCTGAGGTCGAAGCGCCCCAGCACGACCGCCTCCGGCAGCTCCCCGGCGGGCAGCGGCGCGTCCTCGGCGGTGATCAGCTCGGCGTAGGCCTGCGCGGACCGGCGTACCGTCTGCGCGGCGTTGTTGATCAGGATGTCCAGCGGGCCCTGCTCGGCCACCGAGTCCGCCAGCGCGATGACCTGCGAGGGGTCGCGCAGGTCGATGCCGACGATGCGCAGCCGGTGCAGCCACTCGGCGCTGTCCGGCATGGCCGTGAACCGGCGGATCGCGTCATTGGGGAAGCGGGTGGTGATCGTGGTGTGGGCGCCGTCGCGCAGCAGCCGCAGCGCGATGTACATGCCGATCTTGGCCCGGCCACCGGTGAGCAGCGCACGCTTGCCGCTGAGATCGGTGCGGGCCTCCCGGCGGGCCCGGTTCTCGTGGGCGCAGGGCTGGCACAGCTGGTGGTAGAAGGCGTCGACCTCGACATAGCGGGTCTTGCAGATGTAGCAGGATCGCGGCCGATCCAGCACGCCCGCGATCGGACCGCTGGTCCCGCTGGTGAGCTGCAGGCCCTGGGTCTCGTCGTCGATCCTGTCGGCGGCGCCGGTCGCGGTGGCCTCGGTCACGGCCCGGTCGTTGGCCGTCTTGGCGGCCCGGCGCTCCTGGCGGCGGCGGTGCTTGACCGTCCGGTACAGCCCGGCGGTGGCCAGCCGGACGGTGATCGCGTCGGGGTGGTCGATCGGCAGCCGGTCGAGCTCGGCCAGGACCGCTAGGGCCAGCTTCAGCCGCTCCGGATCGATGCCGGGGACATCCTCGACCGGGTTCTCCCTGACCTGGACATCCTCGCCAGGGACCTCGGTGAGGGTCGTGCCGCCGTCGGGTCCTGCGCTCATGCCGCTGCTGCCGTTCCGTGGATCGGGGAGGTGGTGAGGTGTGGCGAAGCCAACTGCGACACCTTACGCAACGCCGGGCCGCAGACCAAACCCGGATGGCCCACCCACGAGGCAGGCGGCACCGGTCACCCCCAGGGTAGGGGTATGGCGAACAACCAGATGATGACTTTCCAGGTCAACCGACGCATGCTGGCCGCCGGTGCGGTCCTCACGGGCACGGGGGCGATGCTCGCCCTCCTCGGCACCGCGATCGCGGGCACCGCCCTGGTCACGGCCGGACGCGGCTGGGTCCAGCAGCTCGAGACCCCGCCGACCGAGATGGCCACCCGCGCCATGCGCCAGGCCAAGGCAGTCTCCCGGGCCGCCTCCCAGGCCGGCGTCGACGCCTGGCGCGCACAGGCGAGCTGAGCAGGCAAGCCCCCCACGCACTCCTTCCGCCGTCGGCTGACGTTGTCTGCTGACGGCAGAAGGCTCTTTCGGTTGTCCGTCCACCCGGCTGACACTCGCTCACATGAAGCTACTTGTGATCGGTGGATCGGTGTTCCTGGGACGGGCGTTCGTGCATGAGGCGCTGTCGCGCGGCTGGGAGGTGACGACCTTCAACCGCGGGCAGTCCGGCACCGACGAGCCCGGAGTCACCGCGGTCCAGGGCGACCGCGAGCAGGGCGCCGACCTGGAGCGGCTGGCCGCCGCCGGCCCCTGGGACGCGGTCGTGGACGTCTGCGGCTACGTGCCCCGCGTTGTCGGCGCCTCCGTCGCGGCCCTCGCGAGGTCGGCCGACACCTACCTCATGATCTCCACGATCAACGCCTACCCGGAGTGGCCCGGCAAGCCCGTCGACGAGAGCTCCCTCCGGCACGAGTGCGAGCCCGACGCGGGCCCCGACGACGGCGACTACGGCAAGCTCAAGGTCGGCTGCGAACGCGCGGTCACCGAGGGCTTCCCCGGCCGCACCCTGGTGATCGAGCCGGGCCTGATCCTCGGCCCGGGCGACCGCGCCCGCCGCCTCGCGGTCTGGCTGCGCCGCGCCGCCCAGGGCGGCCGCATGATCGCCCCCGGCAGCCCCGACCGCGAGATGCAGGTCATCGACGCCCGCGACATCGCGGTCTTCGGCCTGGACCGGATCGTGGACGGCAGCAGCGGCACCTACCTCACCAGCGGCACCCCGGCCAACACCACCTGGGGCGAGTACCTGGGCACCTGCGTGGAGGCCACCGGCGGCAAGGCCGAGCTGGTCTGGCTGGACGACGCGTTCCTTGAGGAGCACAACGTCGAGCCCTGGACCGAGCTCCCGCTCTGGGCCCCCGCGAACGAGGAGTTCGCCGCCGTCTGGTCACCCTCCTCCGCCAAGGCCATCGCCGCCGGCCTGCACTGCCGCCCGGTCCCGGAGTCCATCCGCGCCACCGCCGCCTGGCTCTTCGCTCCGGGTGGCATGGACGACGCCTTCGATGTCCACCACAGCCAGAGGGACGAACGCCTGATGACCCCGGACCGCGAACAGCAACTCCTCGCGGCCTGGGACGCCCGCCGCTCCTGAAGCCACGATCTCAGCGGGCCCCGCCGTTGACATACAGGGTCTGGCCGCTGACGTAGGACGAGTCCTCGGACACCAGGAAGGCGACCACCGAGGCGACGTCCTCCGGGCGGCCCACCCGGCGCAGCGGAGTGCGCTCGGCGGCGAGCTCCTGGTGCTGCTCGGGCGTCGCGCCGACCCGCTCGGCGGTGGCTGCGGTCATGCCGGTGGCGATGTAGCCGGGGGCGACGGCGTTGACGTTGATGTTGAAGGGGCCGAGCTCGATGGCCAGCGTCGCGGTCAGGCCCTGGATGCCGGCCTTGGCGGCCGCGTAGTTGGCCTGGCCCCGGTTGCCCAGGGCGGAGCGCGAGCTCAGCGAGACGATCTTGCCGTACTTCTGCTTGCACATGTACCGCTGGGCGATCTGCGAGCAGTTGTAGGCGCTGGTCAGATTGACCGTGATGACGGCGTCCCAGTCCTCCTTCGGCATCTTGAAGAACAGGTTGTCGCGGGTGATCCCGGCATTGTTGACCAGGATGTGGACCCCGCCCAGATCGGCGGCGACCTGGGCGAACACCGCCTCAACCGCGTCGATGTCGGCGACGTCGCAGCCGTACCCCCGCGCCGTCCCGCCCTTGGCAGTGATCGCCTCCACCGTTGCCGACGCCCGCTCGGCGGAGAGGTCCACGACAGCCACCGCCGCCCCCTCCGACGCCAACCGCAGCGCGGTAGCCGCCCCGATACCCTGCGCCGCCCCGGTGACGACGGCGACCTGCCCGGTAAGACGAGTCATGCGTTACTCCTTCATCCGAGAGCCCCGTAGCGGCGCGAGGCTGTGCCTGATTCAAAGCGTGCGCGACAAGCCACGCACTCACCCGCGCGTCAGTCACGATCCACAAGCACCGCAGACCCCTGCCCAACCCCCACACACATCGTCGCCAGCCCCCGTCCCGCCCCCGTCCGCGCCATCCGGTGCAGCAGTGTCGTCAGGATCCGCGCCCCCGACCCCCCCAGCGGATGCCCCAGCGCGATCGCCCCACCCTGCGGGTTGACCAGCTCCGGGTCGATCCCCAACTCGTTCACGCACGCCAGCGCCTGCGCCGCGAACGCCTCGTTGAACTCGGCGGTGTCCAACCCGCCGATGTCCCGTCCGGTCCGTGCCAGCACCCGCCGCACCGCGGGGACCGGCCCGATGCCCATGATGTCCGGGTTCACCCCGGCACTCGCCCCGGCGACATAGCGTCCCAGCGGCTCCAGGCCCAGCTCACCGAGCGCCTCCTCGCTGACCAGCAGCAGCCCGGCCGCACCGTCGTTCATCGGCGAGGCGTTGCCGGCCGTGACGGTGCCGTCCTTGCGGAACACCGGCTTGAGCGAGGCCAGCTTCTCCAGCGTGGTGTCGGCGCGGATCGACTCGTCCTCGCTCACCACCGTGCCGTCGGCCAGCGTCACCGGCACGATCTCCGCGTCGAACAGGCCGTTCTTCCTTGCTGCCGCCGCCTTCTGATGGCTGCTCAGGGCGAAGGCGTCCTGCTGCTCGCGGCTGACGCCGTAGCGCGCGGCGACCTCCTCGGCGGTCTCGCCCATCGACAGCACGCCGTGCAGCTCGCGCATCTTCGGGTTGACCATCCGCCAGCCGAGCTTGGTGTCGAAGATCTCGGCGCTGTGCGGCAGCGCGACCTCGGCGCGCGGCAGGACGAAGGGCGCGCGGCTCATCGACTCCGAGCCGCCCGCCAGCACGATGTCCGCCTCGCCCGAGCCGATGGCCCGGGCCGCGGTGGTGACCGCCTCCAGCCCGGAGGCGCAGAGCCGGTTGAGGGTCGCCCCCGGCACCGAGTCGGGCAGTCCGGCCAGCAGCACGGCCATCCGCGCGACATTGCGGTTGTCCTCGCCGGACTGGTTGGCCGCGCCCCAGTAGACGTCGTCGATCCTGGCCGGGTCCAGCCCGGGCACGCTGTCCAGCACGGCCCGCACCGCGGCGGCGGCCAGATCGTCGGGACGGACGGTGGACAGCGCGCCGCGCAGCCGGCCGATGGGGGTACGGCGTGCTGCGGCGAAGTAGACGGGGCGCATGGTCGGGCTCCTTGCGGCAGGTGGTTGGGTCAGAACGCGTTGATGCCGGTCAGTTCCCGGCCGATGAGCAGCTTCTGGATCTGGCTGGTGCCCTCGTACAGGGTCATCACCCGGGCGTCGCGGACGTACTTGCCGACCGGGTACTCGTCGACGAAGCCGTAGCCGCCGAAGACCTGGAGCGCGGTGTTGGCCGCCTTCACGGCGGCTTCGGAGGCGTAGAGCTTGGCGATGGACCCCTCGGCGCGGAACGGCAGCCCGCGCTCGATGAGGTCGGCGACCCGCCAGGTCAGCAGTCGGGCCGCGTCCAGCTCGACCTTGATGTCGGCGAGCATCTCCTGCACCAGCTGGTGCGCGGCGATCGGCTTGCCGAACTGCTCGCGCTCGGTCGCGTAGGCGACGGCCGCGTCCAGCGAGGCCTGGATGATGCCGACGCATCCCGCCGCCACCGACATCCGGCCCTTGGCGAGGGCCGCCATGGCGACCTGGAAGCCCTTGCCCTCCTCGCCCAGCATCGCGCTGTGCGGGACCCGGACGTCCTCGAAGGCCAGCTCGGCGGTGGGCTGGCCGCGCAGGCCGAGCTTGCCGTGGATGGTGGTGCGGGTCAGCCCCGGGGTGTCGGTGGGGACCAGGAAGGCGCTGACGCCCCTGTGCCCGGCCTGCGCGGGGTCGTCGCCGCCGGTGCGGGCGAAGACCAGGGCGACCTCGGCCCAGGTGCCGTTGGTGATGAACATCTTGGCGCCGTTGAGCACCCAGGTGTCGCCGTCGTCGCCGTCGCGCACGGCCCGGGTGGAGAGGTTGCCGGCGTCGGACCCGGTGCCGGGCTCGGTCAGGGCGAAGCAGCCCAGCGCCTCTCCGGCGCAGAGCCGGGGCAGCCACCGATGCTTCTGTTCCTCGGTGCCGTAGGCATTGATCGACTTGGTGACCAGGCCCAGCGACACCGACATCAGCCCGCGCACGGAGGAGTCGCCCCGGCCGAGCTCCTCGGTGACCAGGACGTAGGAGAGGTAGTCGCCGCCTGAGCCGCCGTACTCCTCCGGGATGGTGAGCCCGAGGAAGCCGAGCGCCCCGAGCTTCTTCACGATGCCCCGGTCCACCTGCTCGGCGCGGTCCCAGGCGGCGGCGTGCGGGATGATCTCGCGGTTGACGAAGTCGGCCGCGAGCTCGCGGACGGCGGCCTGCTCCTCGTTGAGCTCAAGGTTCACGGTGGTCCTCAAGGCGACGGGTGGGACATGGTTGGTGCTGCGCCGGGATCTGGCAATAAACTAGCGCTGCAAGTTTTTGGACTCTAGCCCGACCGTACGCCTGTTGGAAAGTGCCCATCCCGAAGCTGTCCGCTGATCGGCCGATGAATCGGAGGTGCGTCGTGGCCCGCCCGCGCAACCCACTGCTGAGCCGCGACCGCATCGTCGCGGCCGCGCTGGACCTGGTCGACACGGAGGGTCTGGCCGCACTCTCCACCCGCCGCCTGGCCGCCGTGCTCGGTGTCAGCGGCCCGTCGCTCTACAACCACTTCGCCACCAAGGACGCGCTGCTCGACGCCGTGGTGGACGAGGTGCTGGGCGAGGTCGACCTGTCGATGTGGGTCCAGGTCGACAAGGAAACCTGGGCCGACGCCCTGGCCCGCTGGGCCCGCAGCTACCGGGCCGCACTGGTCGCCCACCCGAACCTCGTCCCGGTCCTGGCCCAGGGTCCCGGCCGGCGGGCCAACGCGCTGCGCCTGGCCGACGCGGTCTTCGGCGGACTGGTCGACGCGGGCTGGCCGCGCGGCGACGCCACCCGGATCGGCGCCCTGATGCGCTACCTGGTCTTCGGCTCGGCGCTCGGCTCCTTCGCCGGCGGCTTCGTGGACGACCGGCAGATCTACGCCGCCGACTACCCCCACCTCGACCAGGCCCACCTGCTGGCCGAGCACCGCCGCAGCATCGACGAGGGCGCCTTCGAGACAGGGGTCCGCGCGCTGATCGAAGGGCTGACGCTGCAGTACGGACGCAACGCCGACGGCACGTAGTTTGCCGACCCGGCAACAGAGTTTGTCCTCTGCGACCGGCTGGGCGGACCATCTGAACGAAGGCCGCCCGACACCCACCAGCCCTGGAGGACACACCCATGACCGACGATGTGACGAGCGAATCGGACGCCGCCTTCTGGGACGCCCGCTACCAGGAGAGCCACCGGATCTGGAGCGGCAACCCCAACGCGGCGCTGGTGCGCGAGACCGCCGGACTGACCCCGGGACGGGCGCTGGACCTGGGCAGCGGCGAAGGGGGCGACGCCATCTGGCTCGCCCAGCAGGGCTGGGAGGTCACCGCCACCGACATCTCCCAGGTCGCCCTCGACCGCGCCGCCGAGCAGGCGACGGCCGCCGGTGTCGCGGACCGGATCGACTGGCAGTGGCACGACCTCGGGGTGTCCTTCCCCGCAGGGAGATTCGACCTCGTCTCCGCGCAGTTCCTGCACTCCCGCGGCGACACCATGCCCCGCGAGCGGATCCTCCGCGCCGCTGCCGCCGCCGTCGCCCCCGGCGGAGTCCTGCTGATCGTCGGCCACTCGGGCACCCCCCACTGGGAGCACAACCACCACCCCGAGACGCAGCTCCCCAACCCCGACGAGGTCCTCGCCGCCCTGGCCCTCCCCGCCGACCAGTGGGAGACCCTGGTCTGCGAGGACTACGAGGCCACCCGCCCCGCCCCGGACGGCACCACGATCACCCACACCGACAACACCCTGAAACTCCGCCGCCGACCGACCCCAGCCGGCTGACGGGCGATGAAGGCGCCACCGTCCGTCGTCGATCAGGCGGCGGTGGCGGGTCTGTGTCTGGTGCTTGGTCGGGTGATGCGGGAGTTGGCCGGTGTGGGAGCGTCGGGGGGTGGGGTGGCGGTGTAGTGGCCGTCGGGTTGCTGGGTGAGATTCCAGCCGGTGGCGTGGAGTTCGTGGTGGTGTTCGCCGCAGAGCAGGGTGATGTTGTCCACCGAGGTGGCTCCGCCGTCGGCCCAGTGCACCGCGTGGTGGCCCTCGCACCACGACGGCGGTCGTCGGCAGCCGGGCCAGATGCAGTGCCGGTCGCGGGCGATGACCGCGTCGCGGATGTGCGGCGGAACCGTGCGCGAGGCCCGGCCGATCGACAACGGCCGGCCCTGACCTCGGGTCAGCAGCACCCGCAGCGTGCAGTCGCAGGCCAACTCCCGGGCCGCGGCGCTGTCCAGGCGCAGCCCCCGGGCGGTGAAAGCGCCTTGCGGCGGGGCCAGCAGCCCCGCCGGCGGGTCCGGAAGGGGGTCCTGGATCGCGCCGTCGCCGGTGTGTTGGTGCTGGGGAGCGGTGGTGATGGCGTCCAGGTCGGCGATGAGGGTCAGTTGCGGGCGGGCGCCGCCGGTGATCGGCAGTGCGCCGGTGTTCAGAGCCAGCGCCGCCACCGTGGCCATGGCGTCGCCCAGCCGCTCCGAACCCGTCCGGGGATCCTCGGCCTGCAGCGGGCCCGCGGTGGCCTCCAGGGCGATCCGCAGCCGTTCCCCGGCCAGACCCTCCAGCTCGCCGGACAGCACCCAGAACGGCCGATCCGTGGTCCCGGTGGCCGACAGCTTGACCCACGACTGGAACCCGGCCTGCGGCTCGGCGTCCGCCGGTTCCTCCTCGGCCACCAGCCGGACCCGCACTTCTTCGGCCGCCCGTGCCAACTGTGACAGGTGCAGTTCCGGTGCATGCTCCACCAGGAGTTCCTCGGCCTGGGCGCGGGCCTGGGCGTCGGCCACCGGGGCCAGGTGACGTGCGATCACCTGCGCCTGATCGCCGCTGAGGGTCCCGGCGGCCTGCGCGGCACGAACCGCGGGCACCGCGGCCAGCTGCTCGGCCCGCGCCACCAGCCGCCCCGCCGCCGCCCGCGCCACCTGCCCATGGGTTCCCAGGAACCTCCGGGTGGAGCGCGACCGCAGCACCGTCGCGCCGTCCATCGCCTCGAACACCGCCACCCGCCGCAGCAGTTCGGCCTCCAGCATCTCGCCCAGCCGCAGCAGCGCCAGCACCTGCTCGCCCAGGGCCAAGGCCCCGCCCGTTCGCAGCAGATCGTCGTCCTGCCCGGCCAGCGCCGCCACCATCGCCTGCGGATCCCCTGGCACCGACCGCAGCGGAGCTGCCAGTACGGCGGTACGCGAGGACACCGGCGTCCCGGCCCGCACCGAGCGCCCTGCCGCGTCGGTGAGCATCCCGCCCACCCCGCCGTTGCGTGTCGAGGTTCCGGCGGCCTCCGCCGCCACCTGCCCGCGCCAGCCCGCAGACCAGTCCAGCCCCACGGCAGCCCCAGCCACCCCACCTGCACCCACCGTGTGGGCCGGAGAGGGAGAAACCTGCGCGGGGGAGAGCGGGGACGACACCGCCCGACCGGCCACCAGGCCAGTACCGGACGCCACGTCAACCATCGCCTCGCCCCCGAAGACCAGGGCGTCCATAACCCCATTCTCCCCTACCACCCGCAACCCCACCATCACCCCCAAGAGGGAAACTGCAGCTCATCAGGTTGACGACCGGTCAGGCCCGGTCGCGTTGGCGCTCATGTCTCGTCCGTCGGTGGCCCCGCCTGCGCACGCGGTCAGCGGTAGTGGCGGGTGAGTTCGTTGGCGTAGTGGCGGCCGAGGGCGGGGCCCTCCTGCTGGAGCCAGTGGCTCAGGGCGGTGGTGCCGGTGGCGGGGCCGTCGGTGTCGGCCAGGCCGTCGGCCATCGCGCGGTACTCGTCGGCGGTGAGGAGCCGGTCGCGGAGGAACAGGCCGAGCGCCGAGGAGACGGGCGGGACGAGGGCCCCGGGTACGTGGACGAGGCGGGCGCGGCTGCCGACGGCGGTGGCGATGGCGCGGACGAGCTCGTCGAAGGTCGGGCGTTCCGGTCCCACGGCGTCCAGGACCGTGCTGCCGGTCCTGGCCCCTTCCGTGATGCAGAGTCGGGCCAGGTCGTCCACGTGGATGCCGCGGATGCGGTAGCTGCCGTCCCCGCCGACGGCGAACACCGGGATGCGGCGCAGCAGCCAGGCGATGTTGTTCAGCAGGACGCCGGAGCCGCCGAAGAGAATGGCCGGCCGCAGGATCGTGTGCGGCAGACCGGTGCCGACGAGGGCCGCTTCCGTCCGTGCCTTCTCGCGGAAGTAGCTGTACGGCGAGTCGACGCCGGGGTGGGTGATCGACAGGTGGACGACACGCTGCACCCCGGCGTCGGCCGCGGCCTGGAAGAGGACCTGGGAGCGGGCCGTGGCTGCCGCGTGGTCGAGGGTTCCGCGTGGGAAGCGGATCCAGTAGGTGTTGTAGATGGTCTCCACCCCGCGCAGCGCTTCGGTGAGCCGGGAGCGGTCGTCGAAGTCGAGCGGGTGGATCTCGATGTCGCTGTGGGACGGCGCCCGCTCGGGGTGGGCGGTCAGCGTGCGCACGCGTCGGCCGGATTCGCGTAACTGCGCGGCGATGGCCGCGCCGGAGTAGCCGAAGGCTCCGGTGACCGCATCGAGGGTTGGCTCATCCGAGGGGGCCGGACCGCTCACGATGTCTCCTTCTTCCTTGCCGGGCTGCCGGGGCGGGGACGGCGCGCCCCCATGTGTGCGCGCCGTCGGTTCACCCGTGGGCTGCCGAGGCGCCGGCACCGGCGGTGCTGGACGCCTGCTCTCCACCACCCGGTTGGGGACGGGGGAAGCAGACGTACCAAGTATGCGCGCTATTGCAGAGGGATACCCGGAAAGCGGGATTGACGGATTTCGGGTCCTTGTTCTCCTGACACTCCTCGTTGGGGCGGGGAGCGTTCGTGACATTCTTCGGTGCGGCTCCCGAACTGCAGATTTTTCCGGTCAGAATGACCATCGCCGAACTGCCCTTCGTGGCGACGGAGCCGACGGCCAGATTCTCTGTCCGAAAGGAGCCGGAACTCAGCCCGGTGAACAAGATCGTTATTATGTTCCGGTCACCGGGAAGGACCAGTGCGCTCGCCCGGCTGAAATTACCGGCGAACAGGTACTGGGTGTAGGCGAGGCCGACGGCTGCCGGGGACTGCTGCGCTGTGCCGGATGCGGCGGCGCCGGCCGGGGCCGGGCCGGACGAAGCCGCTGCGGCTGCGCAGCCGGCGGAGGCCGTCAGCAGGACGGTTGCGATGAGGGCTCGCGCCCCCGTCCACCGCGGCGAACGGCGGAGGTCGGGGCGCGGCTGGTGGGGCAGGCGCATGCTTACGACGTCCAGCCGTATCCGTACGAGGAGCGGTGGTGCACCAGGTTCGAGCAGCCGCCCGACTTGGTGTCGCTCCAGGTGGAGTAGTAGCTGCCGCTGCGGTAGCCGTAGACGTGCACGTCGTGCTTGAAGACGGCCATCGCCGTGCTGAAGCCGCAGGCCGCCCAGCCGGAGACGCCGAAGACGGCGAGGACGTAGTACTCGAAGTCGTTGTTCTTGAACGTCTCCGAGCCGCCGGTGCCCCAGCCCCCGAAGACGGTGCTGATGCCGGGCGTCGGCGTGCCGGAGGTCGACCATCCGTCGTACTTGAACTTGTACGCGTTGTTGCGCGCGGACAGGCTTCCCCCGGCGCCGTAGAGCGGCCACCTCAGGTTCGTGGCCAGCGAGGTGATGGTGATGTCGACGGGGTCGATCCACGAGGTCTTGGTGTGGGCGCTGCTGTAGTACGTGGTGCTGGTGTCGGTCGTGTCGGACTGGGACGCGCCGGTCGTGTCGTACGGCGGGGCCAGGGCCGAGACGGATTCGCTGGACGCCCCGGTGCCGGCCGCCGTCTGCGGCGTCTCGGCCACCGTGTTGGTGTCCGCGGGGGAGACCAGTGATGCTTCGGCCGTCGTGGTGATGGTCCCGGTGAGGATGCGGTCCTGGCAGGTGGTCGGGTTGTACCCGACTTCCTCCTGGTAGGTGGGGCTGGCCGCGGTGCCCGTGTAGGTGTTGTCGAAGGTACAGTTCCCGTCGGCGTCGACGGTTCCGGTGACCGTGGACACCGTGGAGTTGGCCACGCCGAGAGCGGTGGCCTGGCCGTTGGTGTAGGAGATCCAGCCGTCCGAACCGACGCTGACGCCGGGCACGGTGGAGTCCGAGGCGCTCGGGGTCGGCAGGGGCGAGAGGCTGGACGAGGCGGAGGCGGAAGCGCTCGCGCCGGCTGACGCGGAAGCGCTGGCCGACGCCGTGGCCGCGGTGCTGCCGCAGCCGGGAGTGGCGTCGGCGCGGACGGCGTTGACGCAGGCCGCCGGTGCCATCGCCTGCGCGTCGGCTCCGGGACCCGCGAAGGTGAGGGTGGACAGCACCACCGCCATGGATACGGCCGGAATGCCGACGGCGAAGGCCACTCGACGCCTTTCCCGGGCCCTTGCGGCCGAGGACGGCGCAGCTGGTTCAGGATTTTCGGGCTTGTGCGTGGTTGCTCCCTGTTCGGACGAGACGAAGTGCGGAGTTGAACCTGTGCAGCGAAATCCGAAGAAGGGCAGGCAAGGATTGATAAAGCGGCATGCCAGGTTGAGGCAGCGAATCCCCCGTGATCCCCCCGGAATCTCTTCGGTGATCGTATGTCCTGGGCAGGGATATGACAAGAACCTGATAAGAAACGCGGCGCTCCGCTTGTTCCGGGGGTCGGCGGGGTCCGAATATGGCAATTCATCCGCTTGGCCTGCCTGTGCCGCTGGTGCTGCCTAAATCCCCTTTGGGGTGAAAAGGTATTGAAAAGGAGGCCGCTGCCGCACTCGCCGCCGGGGGCTGCTCTTGAGGATTGACGGTCAGTCGGCCGGGCCCAGGTCCACGCATACCGCGCCGCTGGCCTGGCGCAGGACCGAGCGCTGGGCGGGGGAGGGGTCGCCGGCGGCGGCGGTGACGATGAAGTCGATCTCGTCAGGGCCGGCGAAGACGCTGAGGGCGGTGCGGCCGCACTGGGCGGCGGTGGCGAGTACGCAGGTGTGGGCGGCGGCCTGGACCAGGGCGCGCCGGGTGTCGCTGTCGGCGAGCGAGTCGGTGCTGGCGCCGTTCGGGCCGTCGAGGCCCGCGCAGTCCAGGAAGGCCAGTTCGAGCCGCATGCTGCGCAGCACCAGGGCGGACACCGGACCGTGCAGCAGGTCGTTGTCGGGGGTGCGGTAGCCGCCGGTGAGGATCACCGTGGGACGGGCCCGCCCGCGTCCGGAGCGGGTCAGGATCGTGGCTGTGGTCAGGGAGTTGGTGACGACAGTCAGGCCGGGTAGCTCGCGCAGGTGCGCGGCGAGCTTGTGGACGACGGCCCCGCCCGACAGGCCGATGGTCATGTCCGGGCGGGCCTGCCCGGCCGCCGCCGCGGCGATGGCCTCCTGCTCGGCCTGGGGCCGGGTGGTGGCCGCCCCGCGCGGGGCCGGGCGCGGGGCGGGGGTCGCCGCGCGGCGCAGCGGCACCGGGTGTCCCTGCCGGGCCAGCGCGCCCAGGTCCCGCCGGACCGTGGCCTCCGAGACGCCGAGCCGCAGGGCCAGCGCGGCGATGTCCACCTCCCCCCTGGCACGGAGCTCGTCCAGGATCGCTCCCTGACGTTGCCTGGGCAGCACCTTCCGCCCCCCGTCGCATTCGGTAACGGCATTGGTGGTGGTGTCACCGGGAACGGCGGTGACCGTAGTGGTGCCGACAGGGGCTGCGGCAACCGCGGTCAACCCTTGCTCGAACCGAGCGAGAGGCCCGCGATGAACTGTTTCTGCAGCAGGATGTACACCACCAGGGTGGGCACGGCGGCGATCATGGCCGCCGCCGCGATCAGGTTCTGGTTGCTGACGAACTGGCCCTGGAGGTTGGCCAGGGCCGAGGTGACCGGGCGTTTGTCGCCGGACGACATCAGGGTGATGGCCCAGAAGAAGTCGTTGTAGATCCAGGTCGTCAGCAGGGTGGCCAGGGCCGCCAGCGCCGGACGGCACAGCGGCACCGTCAGCCGCCAGAAGCGGGTCCACAGGCCGGCCCCGTCGACCAGGGCCGCCTCGTACATCTCCTCCGGGATCGACTTCATGTAGTTGCTCAGCACGAAGACGCAGAAGCCCAGCTGGAAGGCGACGTTGACGGCGACCAGGCCGGTGATCGAGTTGTACATCAGGCCGCTGCCGCTGAGGAACGACGGCAGCGGGATGAGCAGGTACAGCCGGTACAGCGGGGTGATGATGACCTGCTGCGGCAGCAGGTTGCCGGCCGTGAACACGATCAGCAGGGCCACGTTGATCTTGACGTCGACCCGGGTCAGCACGAACGCCACGCCCGAGGCCAGGGCCAGCACGATGACCACGGCCGGGACCGTGATCAGCACCGAGTTCCAGAAGAAGTGCGGCATCCCGGAGGTGCTCCAGGCGTCGCTGAAGTTCTTCAGGGTCAGCGAGTGCGGCAGCGAGACATAGCCGTACTTGGTGGTCTCCGAGTAGGGGCGCAGCGCGATGTAGAGCGCGAACAGGATCGGCAGCAGCCACAGCACCGAGGCGCTGATCAGGAAGAGCTGCGAGGCGATCTGCCCCCAGGGCCGGGGCTTGCGGGGACGTCCGCTGTCGGCGGGCTGCGCGGCCCGGACCCGGGGAAGGCTCCCGGAAAGACTGGAGTCGGTGGTCATGACGGCCCCTCACGGCTCTCACGGCGGAACGTCTGGAACAGGAAGATGCAGATCGGCACCAGGGAGATCACCAGCAGCACCACGCCCAGGGCGGAGCCGAAGCCGACCCGCTGGGTCTCGCCGACGATGTTGGAGGTGACCAGTACCGAGAGCAGTTCCAGGCCGTTGATGCCCTTGTTGGTGATGTAGACCAGGTCGAAGGCGCGCAGCGACTCGATGACGGTGACCACCATGATGACCACGTTGATCGGCCGCATCACCGGGAAGACCACCCGCCAGAACGTCTGCCAGGCGTTGGCGCCGTCGACGACGGCGGCCTCGCGCAGGGTCGGGTCGACGGCCTTGAGACCGGCCAGGTAGAGCACCATCACATAGCCAGCCTGCCGCCAGGTGGCCTCCACCAGCACGGCCCACAGGTTGAGGTGCGGGTTGCCGAGCCAGTCGATGGCGTTGCTGTTGCCGTTGCGTCCGATGACGGTGTTGATCAGGCCCAGGTTCTGCGAGTACATGAACTCCCAGATGATCCCGATCAGCGCCAGCGACAGCATCACCGGCAGGAACAGGATGCTCTGGTACATCCGGCTGCCCTTGATGCCGCGGTCGATGAGCACCGCGAACAGCATCCCCAGCGGGGTGGCGAACAGGACGAAGACGGCGAGCCAGATCAGGTTGTGCCGGACCGCGGGCCAGAACTCGGGGTAGATGGTGACGGCCTGGTGGTAGTTCTGGATGCCGTACAGGCAGCCGTTGTTGAGGATGGACGGGACGTTGGGCAGGCAGGTCTTGGTGTGCAGGCCGCCGACGCCGTTCCACTTGGTGAACGACAGGAACACGGTGGCCAGCGCCGGGAACCAGACGAAGGCCAGGTCGAGCAGCAGCGGGATGCCGAGCAGCAGCGCCACCACGACCCGGTCGCGTCCGGAGAGCCTGCGCAGGCCCCGGCGGCGGCGCGCCTTCGCGGGCGCCGCCGCCGGGACCTGCGTGTCGGTCGCAGAGCTCATGAGGTGTAGATCGTCTTCGCCTGGGCCTCAGCGCTCTTCTGCAGGGTGGCGATGTTGCCGGTGCTGGGGTCGTCGATGAACTTCTGGATGATGGCGATCATCGCGGTGGCCATCGCAGGGTCGGAGTCGCGGTCCATGAACTGGGCGACTGCCTTGCACTTGCCGATCTCGACGACCGACTTCTTCTGGATGGCGTCGTAGGTCGGCGCGGACAGGCCCTGGGCCAGGCCGACGTCCCACTGGTCGGTCTTGAGGAAGTCGGCCTCGGCGGCGCCGGTGCCGATGTACTCCAGGATCGCCTTGGCCGCGTCCACGTTCTTGGCCTTCTTGCTGATCATGAAGCCGTCGGTGGGGGCGTCCATGTAGTCCTGGGCGTAGCTCGGGTTGATCTCCGGGTAGACGAAGAAGTCCAGGTCGGCGAGGTTCGCCTTGTCGGTGACGTACTGCTGGGCGACCTGGTTGGTGCCCTGGTAGAGCATGCCGGCCTGCTTGGCCTCCAGGGTCTTCGCCGCGTCCTGCCAGATCCGGCCGTTGGCCCCGGTCTGCATGTAGGGCATCAGCTCGGCCCAGTGCTGGAACACCTGGGTCACCCCGGGGTCGGTCCAGGGGATCTCGTGCTTCATCAGCTTGATGTGGTAGTCGTAGCCGTTGATGCGCATGTTGAGGATGTCGAAGGTGCCCAGCGCCGGCCAGCCGTCCTTGTCGGCGAAGGCGAACGGGATGATCCCGTCGGACTTCATCTTCTTGGCCAGCGCGATGAACTGGTCCCAGGTGGTGGGAACGGTGTAGCCCTTGGCCGCGAACTGGCTCTTGTTGTAGAAGACCACCCACGGGTAGTTGTAGATCGGCACCAGGTACTGGTGTCCGTCCAGGCCGGTGGAGAGCTGCTTGGCCGCGGAGTTGAAGTTGCCGCCGATCTTCGCCCAGACGTCGTCGATCGGCAGGGCCAGGCCCTGCGCCGCGAAGTACTGCATGCGGTAGCCGGCGAACCAGGTGAACAGGTCGTCCGGGGTGCCCTGCAGGTAGGCGGTGATGTCCTGCTGGAAGGTGTTGTGGTCGACCGTGTTGATCTTGATCTGGGCCCCGGTCGCCGCTGTCGCCGCAGTACACAGCGAGGCGAAGGCGGCCTTGACGCCGGGGTCCGAGTAGTTGGACCCGAAGCTCACGGTTCCGCCGACGGTCCCCGAGGACCCGGAGGATCCGGTCGAACTTCCGCTGCTCGGCGTTCCGGAGCCGGATCCCGAGGAGCTGCAGGCGGAGAGCAGCCCGCCCGCGACGGATATCCCGGCGGCGCCGGCCAGCCCCCTGAGCAGGGTTCTGCGGCTTGGTGACATCCCTGCGTCCGACATGGTGCCTCCATGAGTGGTGGGAGTGCAGTGCTGGATGACATGCGGAGAGGCGAAAAGAAACACAAACGCACAGCGCCTGTGTCCACCGGCGACGACTGTGGAGGGGGTGTGGAGGGAGTTGGGGAGAGCTGCCTGAATCGACGGACCCGTTCAGCCCGTTAAGGCCGATCGGTTTCTAACATAAGTCACCAGGATGAAACTTGTCTCGACCGCACGGGTAGTTCTACGGCAGTTGGTCAGGGGCGTCAACGCCCCATTCCGGATGCGTTGCGAGACCGTGATGTGCCCAGTGGATGAACCCGCTGTCAAACGGGGATGAAGGTACGAACAAGATCAAACGCGTTGGCGCACAATGCACCAACGCGTTCGCAGCTCATCCCGGCCGGCGCCGGGTCAACTGGAGGTCCCCCAGGGGTCGGTGGCGGGACGGCGGAGCAGTGCGGGGCGCAGCCCCGCGTCGGGAGGGTCGTAGGTGCGGTGGAAGACCGGAGTGGCCGAGCCCGACAGCGGCGGGACGATCCAGCTCCAGTCGGCGGGGACGGGGCGTCCGCTGCGCCGCTCCCGCTCGATGTGCGCGAGGAAGCGCGCGGACTCGGTGTGGTGGTCGGCCATGGTGACGCCGGCCTCCTGGAAGGAGTGCAGGACGGCCAGGTTGAGCTCGACCAGGGCGCGGTCGCGCCAGAGGCTCCGGTCGCTGGCGGTGTTCAGGTCGAACAGCGCGGCGATGGAGGGGAGCAGGTCGTAGCGGTCGCTGTCGCCCAGGTTGCGCGAGCCGATCTCGGTGCCCATGTACCAGCCGTTGAACGGCGCCGCCGGATAGCCGACCCCGCCGATCTCCAGCGTCATGTCGGAGACCGCGGGGACGGCGTACCAGCGCAGTCCGAGCCCGGCGAAGCCGGAGTGCTCGGGGTGGCGCAGCGGCACCTCCAGCACCGCGTCCCCGGGGAGCTCGTAGTACTCGGGGGTGCGGTCCGGCGCGGCCTGGACCAGCAGCGGAAGCAGGTCGAACTCCTCCTTGCCGCCCTTCCAGCCCAGGCTCCGCGCCAGGGCGAGGCGTTCGGCGCTGGCCGGGTCGTCGGCGTAGCGCACCAGCTGCTCGCTGAGCAGCCGGGCGGCGGGCCGGCCCGGCCGGTCGGGCGCGAAGACGCTGATCACCGGTCGGATCCGGCCGCCGTTGGTGGCGAGCCGCAGATGCTCGAAGCTCTGCTCGGCGATGTCGTCCGGGTGCCGGAGATGCCGCAGGTCGCGAACGACCAGACTGCGCCAGTACAGCCGCCCGATGCACCGGGCGGCATTGCGCCAGGCGACTCTGGCGCCGAACACCAGCTCCTCGGCGGTGTGCTCGTAGGTCCCGTAGGACTCGATCGCCCTGCGGACCTCGCGCCGGCGGCGCTCGGGGTCGCCCGCCACGTCCGGGTTCTCCTCGGCGAACTGCCCGATGAAGGCCTCGGCGGCCTGGATCCGTGCGGCCAGCGCGGGCGGGCGGCGTCGGCCGGACCCCTGGTGCGATGGAATGGTGCGTTTGAACAGCAAGGAACATCCCTCCCGCCTCATGGGTACCTCAGGTGAGCGAGCGGACGCGGAGAGTATCCGATAGTCCGTACGGGACGATGTACGAACGGCTAGGGTGCTGTCCGTTGCGGCCCGCCTCCGGATCGATGGTCATATGGGGTCATGACGCAGATGAACCACGAGGACGTGCTCGCCCTGTTCGACCGTCGGATGCGCCGGGAGGCCGCCCCCGACAGCCCCGGCGCGGTCGTCGAGCGGGTCGGCGACGTGGTGCGCCAGACCGGCGGCGCGGCGGACGCCTGGACCGGCGTGCTGTGGTCGGACCTGACGGAGCAGACGGCCGACGCCGCCATCGCTCAGCAGGTCGCCCATGCCGCCCAGATCGGGCGCGAGTTCGAATGGAAGCTGTACGGGCATGACGGCCCGGCCGATCTGGGCGACCGGCTGCTGGCCGCCGGGTTCACGCCGGAGCCGACCGAGGCGCTGATGGTCGCACCGGTCGCCGGGCTGATGACGGACGCCGCGCTGCCGGACGGGGTCCGACTGCAGCGGGTCGTCGACGCGGCCGGGGTGGAGCTGGTGGTGCAGGTGCACGCCAGGGTCTTCGGCTCCGGGGCCGACCGGATGCGCAGCCGGCTGCTGGCTCGGCTCGCCGACGATCCGGACACGCTCAGCATGGTCGTCGCCGTGGCGGAGGACGGGGAACCGGTGTGCTCGGCACGGATGGAGTTCTACCCCGGCACCGGCTTCGCCGGATTGTGGGGCGGGGGCACCCTGCCGGCCTGGCGGGGAAAGGGCATCTACCGCGCGCTGGTCGCCCACCGGGCCCGCGAGGCGGCCGCCGCCGGCTACGAGTACCTGCAGGTCGACGCCTCCGACCTGAGCCGCCCGATCCTGGAGCGGCTGGGCTTCGCCGTGCTGAGTACCACCACGCCGTATCTGCTGACGCCCTGATGCCGTGTCAGGGCGCCAGGACGCCCAGCAGCCGGGCCACCTCGGCGGCCACCGCGTCCCGGGCCGGGCCGAGCCAACGGCGCGGGTCGACCAGGGCCGGATCGGCGGCCAGCACTTCCCGTACGGCTTCGGTGTAGAGGCGGTTGAGGTGGGTGGAGATGTTGACCTTGCGCATCCCCGCCGTGACCGCCGCCGCCATGGTCGCGTCGGGCACGCCCGAGGAGCCGTGCAGCACCAGCGGCACCGGGACCGCAGCGCGCAGGGCCGCGATCAGCGGCAGGTCCAGCGCCGCCGAACGGACCGTCATGGCGTGCGAGGAGCCCACGGCGACGGCCAGCGCGTCCACGCCGGTGGCGGCGACGAACGCGGCCGCCTCCGCGGGGTCGGTGCGCACGCCCGGGGTGTGCGCGCCGTCCTTGCCGCCGATCTCGCCCAACTCGGCCTCCACCAGCAGGCCGCGGTCGTGGCACCACTCGGTGATCTCGCGGGTTGCCGCGACGTTCTCGTCCCAGGGGAGCTTCGAACCGTCGTACATCACCGAGCCGAATCCGCAGGCCGCGGCCTCCTGGATCAGTTCGAGCCCGGTGGCGTGGTCCAGGTGCAGCGCGGCCGGGACCGGACAGGCCCGGGCCGCCGCCCGCACGGCCGCGGCGATCGGGGCGAGCCCGCCGTGGTAGCGCACCGCGTTCTCGCTGATCTGGAGGATCACCGGGGCCTTGGCCTGCTGCGCCCCGGTGAGGATGGCCTCGGCGTGCTCCAGCTGGATCACGTTGAACGCGCCCGCGGCGAAGCCGTCGCGCTCGGCGGTGCGGAGTATCCGCGCGGTGGGTGTGAGCGGCATACGGTCGAGCCCCCTGCTGTCTGTTCAGGTCTCAGGTCGGTTCAGGAACGGAGGAGTTGGCGGTACAGCGCCGGGTCGAAGTCGCCCGCCAGCGGCGCGGCCACCGCCGCGGCGGCGAGCGCGGCGGCGTCCACGGCGGCTTCGGGCCAGGGCAGTCCGTCGGCCAGGGCGATGGCGAGCGCTGCGGTCGCGGCGTCCCCCGCGCCGGTCGGGTTGCCCCGTACCCGGCACGGCGCCGGCGTGTGCCAGCGCAGCCCTTCGGCGCTGCCGTAGAGCCCGGCGGCCCCGGCGGTGACCACCGCTGTCGCCGCGCCCAGCTCGCGCAGCCGGTCGGCGGCGGTGGCCGGGTCGGCGGCGCCGGTGGCCCGGCGGGCCTCCTCGGCGTTGGGCTTCACCAGCGCGGGCCGCCCGGCCAGGCCGGCCAGCAGCGCCTCCCCGTCGGCGTCCAGCACCGCCGGGACGCCCAACTGCGCGGCGCGGCGCAGCAGCAGCGCATAGGCGTCCACCGGCACCCCCGGCGGCAGACTGCCGGAGACCACCAGCACCTCGGCCCGCGCCAGCGCGGAGGGGAAGTCGTGCTCGGCGAAGCGGCGCCATTCGGCGGCGCTGATCTCCGGTCCGGGTTCCCAGAGCCCGGTCACCTCGCCGTCGTCGTCCACCACGGCGACCGTGCGCCGGGTGGCTCCCCGGACCGGTGTCAGCCGGTGCGGCAGGCCGGCCGCGTCCAGGTCGTCCCGCAGCGCCTGCCCGGCGGGACCGCCGGCCAGGCCGGTGACCAGCACCGACCGGCCGCGCGCCGCCAGCACCCTGGCCGTGTTGACGCCCTTGCCGCCGGCCCGCTGGGCCACCGAGGCGACCCGGTTGGTGCCGCCGACCCTGAGCGCGTCGAGCCGGTAGGTGGTGTCCAGGGCGGCGTTGAGGGTGACCGTGACGATCATCAGGCGCCGGCTGCCGTGCCCGCTGCCGTGTCGGTGGCCAGCACCACCGACCGGGTCAGGTGCTGCGGGTTGTCGACGTCCCGGCCCAGCTTTCCGGCCAGCGCCACGCCGAGCCGCTGCACCCGGACCAGCTCGGCGACCGGGTCCAGGGCCGGCTGCTCCAGATGCGCGCCGGTGGCCGCGATCTGCTCGGCCAGGCCTTCCGGCAGCTCGCCGAGGCTCCAGACGGCGCGGCCGGGGCGGGCCACGCTGATGGGTCCGTGCCGGTACTCCATCGCCGGGTAGGACTCGGTCCACCAGGCGGCAGTCTCACGGACCTTCAGGGCCGCCTCGCGGGCCAGGCCGTAGCTCCAGCCGCGGCCGAGGAAGCTGATCTGCTCGGCGTCCAGCAGCTCGGGGGCGATGGTCGCGGTGAGCGCGGCCGCGCCGTCGGCGATCACGGCGTCGGTCCGCTCGCCGAGGTGCGCCCGGAGCAGCAGCAGCTGGGTGGTGGGGAAGCGGGTCTGCACCACCGAGCGCTCGTCGGCGAAGTCCAGCACCACCAGCTCGTCGGCGAGGTCGACGACCGGGGTGGCCGGGTCGGCGGTGATCGCGGTGGTGGCGACCGTACCGCGCAGGCCGGCGAGCAGTTCGAGCACCTCGGTGGTGGTCCCGGAGCGGGTCAGCGCGAGCACCCGGTCGTACCGGCGGGCGAAGCCGGGACCCAGCGGGGCCTCGGAGGCGGCGAAGGCGTCGGTCTCACCGTGGCCCGCGGTCTCCCGCAGCGCGGCGTAGGCCTGCGCCAGGAACCAGGAGGTGCCGCAGCCGACCACGGCGACCCGCTCGCCGTGCCGGGGGAGCAGCGGTGCGAACTCGGGCAGCCGGTCCACGGCCTGCTGCCAGCAGTCGGGCTGCGAGGCGATCTCTTGCGCGGTCCAGGACATGTGGACGGGCCCTCCCCAGAGAGAACAGCTGATTAATTCTGCTCATTCAGTGCTTGTTTAAAGCAAGAGTGAGCATACATGCGCAGCCCGAGGACCGGAACCGCAGACAGGAACACCCCGTCCGGCAGGCCGGACGGGGTGTTCCTGTGGGGTGGGACCGGTTACTGACCGAGTACCGGTGCGAACGGGGCGGAGCCGTCGGACGGCGCGGGCACGTCCGCCGACCTCGGCGCAGCGGCCGCAGCCGGGTAGCGTGCCGTGGAACCGCCCAGGTCGCGGTGGACCGCGACGGCGACCCGCTCGATGCTGATCTCGCCGTATCCCATGGTGCTGTTGTTCTGGGTCAGGACGGCCAGCCGGTAGTCACGGCCGTTGCCGGTGACCGTGCCGAGGCTGTGCACCCGCCAGCCGTGGGTGGCCCGTGGGAGCCAGCCGTTCTTGTTCGACACCAGCGTCCCGCCCGGAGCGCCGTACGGGACGCCCCACCGCTGCGACGGGGTGACCTCGGACATCAGCCTCAGCGCGTAGGCCCGCCAGGTGGTGTTGAGCACCTCGTGGTGGTCGGTGAACGCGTCCAGCAGATGCACCTCGTCCCGGGCGGTGATCTGGGTCAGGCCCCAGTAGCCGCCGGGGCCGGGATAGGTGCTGGACATCTGGGCCAGGTTGAGGAAGGCCTGGAAGCGGGTACGGCCGACGCTGGCCCAGAGGTTGCTCGCGGCGGTGTTGTCGGAGTGGGTGATCATCGCCTTGAGGTTGGACGTCTCCCAGGCCGTCAGCCCGCGGTGCTGCTCCTGGGCCCGGCGCAGCACCGTACCCATGATCGCGGCCTTGACCACGCTCGCGGAGTCGAAGTGGGTGTAGGCGTTGTAGGTGCAGAACACGCCGGTGTTCTGGTCGTACACCGAGACGGCGATCTCGTCGCTGCGCCCCGACAGCGCGGACCTGATGTCACGGGAGAGCTTGGCGGCCAGGGCTGCGTGCTTCGCGGGAGCCGAGCAGATGGACGTGGCGGCCGCGGCGGAGCCTGCCGTGGCGAGCGGCAGCAGAGCGGCGAGGGCGGTGCTTCCCAGCGCGGTGGCGAGCAGTCGCCGGGCGCGGGACAAGCGGGGTGACGGCACGGGCAGGGACCCTTCTGTGGAGCCGATGGGAAGAACTGGTGTTCAGTCTGCGGGCAACGGGGTCCAGGACCGAGCAGACTCGACCAAATCGTGTCCGAATCCAGACTGCTGACGGGCAGTCCGGTGTCGGCGTCTTTTAAGCGCTTTGCTGTCGGTGCGTCAGTCCTTGCGGCCGGTGACCGCGACGGTCAGCCCCAGGCCGATCATCGCCAGCCCCCCGGTCCCGCCGACCAGCGAGAGCCGTCGCGGCGAACGGGCGAACCAGGAGCGCGCGGTGGAGGCCAGCAGCCCCCACAGGCTGTCCGACACCAGCGCGATGGCGGTGAACACCAGTCCGAGCAGCAGTAGTTGCAGCGTCACCCGGCCGCTGCTCCGGTCGGTGAACTGCGGCAGCACGGCCGCGAAGAACACCATGGTCTTGGGGTTGGCCACGCCCACGACGAAGCCCTCCCAGATCGTCCGCGGGCCGCCGCGCGGCGGCGGGGCGTCGGCCGCGAAAGCCTCGCGCAGCGACTCGCGGTGCCGGATCGCCTTCACCCCGAGGAAGACCAGGTAGGCGGCGCCGGCCAGCTTCAGCGCCGTGAACAGCAGCAGCGAGCGCTCCACCAGCGGACCGACGCCCATGGAGACCGCCACCACCAGCACATACGCGCCGACGGTGTTGCCCAGGACGGACAGCAGGGCGGTGCGGCGCCCGTGTGCGAGGGCCCGGCCCACCACGAACAGCACGCTGGGGCCGGGGATCACGATCAGCAGCAGCGACACGGCGGCGAAAGCGGCCAGGCGGTCGACGGACACGACGGGAACTCCCTACTGCGGCGGCAGCTTGTCCATGTACTTCATCGCGTTGACCACGTCCAGGACGGTGAGGCTGTCGGCGGGACCCACCGGCGCGAACACGTAGACCGTGCCCGATTCGGCGAAGTTCAGATTCAGCTGGATGGTGTCGCCGGCCTTGGGCACCCGCTTCAGGTCGCTCAGCACCATGTGGTCCGCACTGGCTTTCAGTGTCACCGACCCGTGCGCGGGGACGATGATCCACGGTAGCGAGGCGGGGGAGGAGGCGTCCACGAGATTAATCGTCCCGGCCCAGGGGCTGGACGCCCCCACCAGCCGGTCCGGCGTCCCGCCGTTGTTGCGGATCGTCACATAGGCGGCGAGCGTGGTGGCCCCGGCGGCGGGGGGATCCAGATGCGCGCTGCTCATCCCGATCAGCGCGGGCGAGGCGGCGGCGGTGGCCGCGGTGGCGGGCTGGGGCGCGCTGCGGCCCCACATCAGCAGCACCACGGCCAACGCGATCAGCACCGGGGCCTGGAGCTGGAGCAGCCGCCGCACCCGGGCCGCCCCGCCGCGCTGCCGCCGGCCGCGCGCCTCCAGCAGCGCGGCCTCCTGCTCCAGCGCGGCGAGCTCCAACTCCTCGTCGGTGTCCATCCGCAGTGCTCCCTGCTCGGTCGTCCTGCTGGGCTGCCCGCCTGGGCTGACCTGCTGTCGGCTACGTCTAGTAGCCCGACGGCCAGGTGAAGTCCTTGTACGCGGTGACGGTGCCGACGTCGAGCTGGATCTTCTCGTACGCGGTCAGCTTGATCGCGTTCGGGTCCCCGGTGTACTTCTTGCCGTCGACGAAGACCGTGACGGTGCCCTTGTTGGGTCCGACCTGGGTGGTGCTCAGCGGCTGCTTCCACAGGTCGAAGAAGTTGCCGAGGGTGTACTCCTGCTTGTTCGGCGACTCGACGTGGACGACGCCGGTCTCGTCGTGCGTGTGCAGGTAGTAGAACTTGCTGCCGCCGCTGACGAAGGCCGAGGAGCCCGAGCCGCTGAGCGAGTACGGGGGCATGATGCCGATGCCGTAGGGGATGTTCTTCTGCACGCCGTTGACATAGATCTGCAGGTGGGCGTGGATGTGGTAGGCGGTGGTCTCCATCGAGTTGCTCTTGACCACACCGTCCACGTCGCCGCCCGTCGACTGGTTGGCGGTGGTGGCGAGCAGGCTGCTGCTCTTGTCGATCGACGGGTCCGAGGCCTGCTTGGCGACCGCGGCCTTGGCGTTGTCGCTGTTGGTCTTCTGGATGGCGAAGGTGGCCGCGGTTCCCGCACCGGCGAGGACGACCACTCCGGCCACGACCCAGGCGATCGTGATCCTGCGCTGGCGACGGGCCTCAAGGCGGCGCTGCTCGGCGATCTTCGCCTGGGCTATACGGCGCCGGTCGGCGTTCGACGGCTTCTTCTGTGTCATCGGTCCTCAGTAGCTTCCGGCTTGCCCTGGAAACAGCGTGTACGGTCCCCGCGGCGGTCACGTTAGTAGGTGTGCTGCTTAGCGTCCCGTAAGTGTGCAGCTCAATGCTGAGACGATGATCTTATTTTATGTAGATATGTCCCATATAAGAAAATTACAGCTTGGTAACAGCGGTGCGCTGTCGCCTCAAAAGACGGATCAGGTGAGAGGTCAGGTGACAGGACGGTGTGAACTCCCGTGCGGGTCGGTGCAGTGGCTTGCGGAAGGGCCGTCGGTGCCGGGCGTGCCGGGGCCGCCGAGCTGGAGCAGTTCCGGGGTGGCGTGGTCGACCTGCAGGGTGCTGTGCTCGATCCGGTGGCGCTCGCGCAGGGTCCGCTCCAGCCGCAGCCGTACCGCGTGGCAGTCCTGGTCACCGCTGACCAGGACGTGCGCCGAGAGGGCGGGGTAGCCCGAGGTGATCGTCCAGACGTGCAGATCGTGCACCTCGACCACGCCCGGCACCGCCGCCAGCTCCGCGCCGATCGCGTCCGGGTCGAGCCCGGCCGGTGCGGCCTCCAGGAAGATCCGTCCGGACTCGCGCACCAGTCCGTATCCGGCGTGGAACATCAGCCCGGCGACCACCAGTGTCGCGATCGAGTCCGCCCGGTCGAAGCCGGTCAGCAGGACGACCAGGCCGGCCAGGGCGGTGGCGATGAAGGCCCAGGCGTCATTGAGGATGTGCTGGTAGGCACCTTCCACATTGAGGCTGCTGCGGTTGGCCCGGGAGATCAGCCAGGCGGCCAGCACGTTGACGACGATCCCGATCAGGGCGGTGACCAGGACGGTCCCGCCCCCGACGGACGGCGGGCTGATCAGGCGCCGGACGGCCTCGTAGCTGAAGACGGCGCCCAGGCCGAGCAGGGTGATCCCGTTGGCCTGCGCCGAGAGGATCTCCGCGCGCTTGAAGCCGAAGGTGAGCGCCCCTTTGGCGGGCCGCGCGGCCAGGCTCATCGCCACCAGGGCCAGCACCAGCGAAGCGGCGTCGGTGAGCATGTGCCCGGCGTCGGAGATCAGCGCCAGCGACTTCGCCAGCACGCCGACGACCACCTCGCCGAGCATAAAGGCGGCGATCAGCGCGAGCGCGGCCTTCAGGTAGCGCCGGTCCGCGTCCGCGGAGACGCCGTGGCCGTGCGCGGCGTGCGCGTCGTGCGTGTTGCCGCCTTCGTGGTCGTGATCGTGGGTGTTCTCGTGAGCGTCGTCCCTGGCATGACCGTGGCCCGGCTCCTGGTGCGCCTGCTCGCGGATGGGGCTCACCGATTCCTCCTCCGTTGTCCTCGATCACCACGATACCGGAACATATGAAGGCTCCTTCATGTGTTGCTGCGGCGCGATCACGTGTTGCCGCAGCCAAAACCGCTCGCGACCGGTGGGCGGCCGTCCTGCCGGCGATCCGCTGATGCGGGCGGTTCCGGTCTCGTAGGGTCTGCTTCATGCTCCTGTGGATCAACGGCCCTTTCGGCGGCGGCAAGACGCAGACCGCGCACGAGTTGCAGCGGCGGCTTCCCGGCAGCGTCATCTGCGACCCCGAGGACGTCGGATTCGGACTGCGGCGGATGCTGCCCCCGCAGCTGCGGGGGGATTTCCAGGACCTTCCGGCCTGGCGGCAGGGCGTGTACGAGGTGCTGGACCTTGCACTGAGCAAGCACGACGGCACTGTGATCGCCCCGATGACCGTGGTGGAGCCGAGGTACTTCCGGGAGACCGTCGGACGGCTGCGGGAACGCGGTCATGACGTCCGGCACTTCGCGCTGCTCGCCGAACGGGACACCGTCCTTCGACGGCTGCGGGAACGCGGCCTCGGACACGTCCTGCAACTGGTTGGCGGTAAGGACGCTCCGCTGCGGCGCGAGAGCTTCGCCGTTTCGAAGATCGACCTCTGCCTGGAGCGGCTGTGTGACGAGGAGTTCGCTGAGCACCTGTGGACCGATCACCTGACGGTCCAGCAGGTCGCGGATCGGATCGCCCGGGCGACCGGGCTGTCGCTCGCGCCCAACACGGACAGCCGGCTTCGGGGGAGCCTGCGCCGCGCCTGGACGAGCGCCAGGCACATTCGACTCGTCTGAACGTCCGTGTCAGCTCGGCGGGGGAGCGACCGGCTGCGCCGTGGCGGTAACTGCGGCCGGATCCGCTGCCTCACCGATGCCGGTGCGTAGAGCCCGGCTCGGCGGAGCCGCGGGCAGGGCCCGTACGTCACGGACGGCGAGCATGGCGAGCGTGCTCAGTGCGATGATCCCGGCCGCGCCCAACAGGGTGTCGCGGACGCCGAAGGCCGAGGCCAGCGGACCGACGGTGACCTGGGCGAGCGGTATGGCGACGAAGGAGCCGAGCATGTCGTAGGAGTAGACCCGGGCGAGGCGGTTCGCCGGGATCTCCTGCTGGAGCGAGGTCTCCCAGGCGACGGCGAACTGCTCGAGGCACATTCCGCAGAGGAACGCGGCCACGGTGAGTGCGTAGACCGGGACGTGCAGTGCCAGTCCGAGCGGCAGCGTCACCTCGGCCGCTACACAGACCACACCCACCAGGAGCAGCCGGTGTGGTCGGAATCTCAGCGCGACCAGCCCGCCGACCACCATGCCCGCCGTCTCGGCGGCGAGGACGCCACCCCACCAGGAGCGACCGAAGGTCGCGTCGGCGACGGTCGGTCCGAGTACGGAGGTGGCGCCGACCAGCGCGGCATTGATGAAGCCGAAGGCGACCACGACCACCCACACCCAGGTCCGGGCCGTGAACTCCTGCCACCCTTCCCGCAGTTCGCCGATCAGGCCGGCGTCCTCCGCCGGCCGGGCCGAACTGCTGGGCACCCGCACCCGCAGGAGGAGCAGCGCGGACAGCAGAAAGCTCATCGCGTCCGCGGCGAGCCCCCAGCCCGCACCCACGGTGGCGACCAGCACCCCGCCGAGGGACGTGCCGATGATCTGCGCGGCATTGCCGACCATGCGGTTGAGCGCGTTGGCCGACTGCCGCAGCTGCTCCGGAACGGTCTGCGGGACCAGGGCCGACGAGGCCGGCAGGGCGAACGCGGCGAAGGTGCCGTTCGCGGCGGACAGGAGGAGCAGGGTGGGGATGGTCGCCGAGTGGGTGAGCACCAGCGCCGCGACCGCAGCCTGGCTGGCGCCGCTGAGGAGCCCGGAGCCGACCATCACCAGGTGCCGGGGGAGCCGGTCGGCCACCACCCCGCCGAAGAGCAGGAAGACGACGTTGAACAACGACCGGGCCCCCACGACCAGCCCGAGATCGTTGACCGATCCGGTGAGGTCGAGGACGGCGAATGCCAGCGCGATGGGGGCGACCCCGCTGCCGAGGGTGTTCACCGCACGCCCGGCGACGAGGAGACGGAAGGCGGGATACCGCAGCGGGGCGCGGGTGGAACGCGGGTCGACTGGCATCCGCGCACGATGGCGTGGTTCGCGTACGGCCGTCAACGGAATATCGGTGCGGCTGGAAGTAGCCCATTGACGGCCTGGGGAGCCACGGATACCTTCGCATCAACAAACTGTTGAACGTGTGGAGGAGTGCGCGATGGCGCGTCATGACGACTCGGCGGACGGCGCGAGGTACCGGACGACGCTCTCCGGCGCGGTGCGGGACCAGGTCGACGGCGCCCTCGCCGAGGTCGACGCCGAGCTCTCGCGCCGCTACCCGGGTGAGCCGGGGACCCGTCAGCCCGTCCACACCGTGTACGTTCCGGCTGACGCCCTCGCCGGGACGGGGGTGGGCGAACTGGTGGCGGACTGGGGCCGCCAGGCCCTGGCCCTGCTCGACCGGCACGCCCCGGACGCGGCCACGCTGGCCGGCATCCTCGGGCGCCCTGTGGACCACCTTGCCGACGAGGTCTACGACCGGGTCCGCGCCAAGCTGGAACGCGAACCGGTGGAGGACCTGCGCATCGACTTCGAGGACGGCTACGGACCCCGCCCCGACGCCGAGGAGGACGCCGCCGCGGTACGCGCGGCCCGGCTGGTGGCCGCAGCCGTCGCCGAGGGCACGGCACCGCCGTATGTGGGCATCCGGATGAAGTGCATGGAGGCGGCCGTCCGGCACCGGGGTATCCGCACCCTCGACCTGTTCCTGACCGAGCTGCTCGCCGCGGGTGGCGGCGGCCGGTTGCCGGAAGGGCTGGTGCTCACCCTGCCCAAGGTGACCTACACCCAGCAGGTCGGCGCGATGGTCCGGCTCGTCGAGGACTTCGAGCGGGCGGCGGCGCTGCCGAAGGGTCGTATCGGCTTCGAGATCCAGATCGAGACCACCCAGTCCATCCTCGGCGCCGACGGCCGGGCGACGGTGGCCCGCATGATCGACGCGGCGGAGGGCCGGGCCACCGGACTCCACTACGGGACCTTCGACTACAGCGCCTCCTGCGGGGTGGGCGCGGCCTACCAGAGCATGGAGCACCCGGTCGCGGACCACGCCAAGGCCGTGATGCAGGTGGCCGCCGCCGGAACGGGAGTCCGCCTCTCCGACGGATCCACCAATGTCATCCCGACCGGCGACGCCGCCCAGGTCCGCGACGCCTGGCGGCTCCACCACCGCCTGGTCCGCCGCTCGCTGGAGCGCGCCTACTACCAGGGCTGGGACATGCACCCCGGTCACCTGCCGACGCGCTACGCCGCGGTCTACTCCTTCTACCGCGAGGGCCTCGACCAGGCCGCCGGCCGCCTGAGCGCCTACGTCTCCCGTATCGGCGGGGATGTGATGGACGAGCCGGCCACGGCCAAGGCTCTCAGCAGCTACCTGCTCCGAGGCCTCGACTGCGGCGCGGTCGACACGGCTGAGGTGGAGAAGGCCACAGGCCTGGACCGGCAGCAGCTGAACGCGCTCGCGGGGCGGTGAGGTGTGTCAGCCGGCCTGGTCGCGCAGTTGGTCGTAGCGGGCGAACTGGTCGACCAGGGGCTGTGGGGCGGCGGCGTCGAAGCAGAGGGCGAGGTTGTCGGCGGAGTCGGCGGCGGCGGCCTCGCTGCGGGGGAAGAGGGACTGCTCGTAGGCGGCGAGGGCCTGTTCGGTGTCGCCCGGGTGGGCGGCGAGGGCCAGGGCCAGTTCGGCGCCGTCGAGCATGGCGAGGTTGGCGCCCTCGCCGGCGAAGGGGGACATCAGGTGGGCGGCGTCGCCCAGCAGGGTGACGCCGGGGGTTCGGTCCCAGCGGTGACCCACGGGCAGGGCGTGGATGGGGCGCGGGATCAGCGTCCCGTCCGCTTCGGAGACCAGTGCGCGGAGGCGGGGGTTCCAGTCCGCGAAGTGCGCCAGCAGGGTGGCCTTGGCGGCCTCGGTGTCGCCGAAGTCGACGGTGGCGGCCCAGTCTTGCGGCGTCGTGAGTGCGGCGTAGACGTGCAGGCTGCCGTCGGGCTCGTTGTGGGCGAGGAAGCCCTTGCCGGGGCCCAGTGCGAAGAGCATTCCGCCGCCGACGAGTTCGGCGGCCTCGCGGTGGCGGGTGCCGGCGTCCTTCAGGTCGAACTCCACGAAGGACAGTCCGGAATAGACGGGGGTGGCCTGGGAGACCAGGGGGCGGATCCGCGACCAGGCTCCGTCGGCGCCGATCAGCAGGTCGGTGGTGAACTGCGTCCCGTCGGCCAGGGTCACCTCGTGCCGGCCCGAGCCCAGGGGGCGGGCGGCGGTGACCTTGCTGTCCCAGCGGACGGTGCCCTCGGGCAGTGAGTCGAGCAGCAGGTTGCGCAGTTCTCCGCGCTCGACCTCGGGACGGCTGCCGTCGCCCTCGTCGTCCTCCTTGCGGAACACCACGGCGTGCCGGTCGAGGATGCGCATGGACTCACCGCCGGGCAGCACCAGGGTCCGGAACTGCTCGTACAGGCCGGCGGCGCGCAGCGCGACCTGGCCGGTGTCCTCGTGGATGTCCAGCATCCCGCCCTGGGCGCGGGCGGTGGCGGAGGCGTCGAGGTCGAACACGGCGGCCTCGACGCCGTGGGCGTGCAGGACGCCTGCGAGGGTCAGGCCGCCGAGTCCGGCGCCGACGACGGTGATGGGGTGATGTGTGTTCATGGGGTGCTCCGCGATCGTCAGGGGTGGGCGTCGGGGGTGGGCGTGGCCTGGATTCCGTTGATCAGTGCCTGGAAGCCCCAGGTCAGACGGGCGTCGCCGGTTCCGCTGAGCAGCGCGTCGCTGGTGGCGGCGATGTGCGGGTACCGGTCTGCGGGTGCCTGGTGCAGGGTGCTGCTCAGCGCGTCCCAGTCGTGCTGGACGTGGGGGGTCTGGGCCCGGGTGGAGTGCTCGGCTGCGGTCGAGGTCGCGAACAGCAGCAGCAGGTCCACTCCCCATGCTGCTCGGGCCGGGGCCACCTCGCCCTCCTCCAGCAGTCCGAGGATCGCCTCGACCAGGTCGAGGTAGTGCTCGCCACTGGGTCGGGCCACCAGTGCGGAGCGGGCCAGGGCCGGGTGCTCGAACAGCACGTTGATGTAGGAGGTGAGCACGCCCTCCAAGCGGTCGCGCCAATCGCCGCCGGCTTGCGCGGGCGACAGGTCGACCGTGTCGAGCAGCTCGTCCAGGACCGCCGCGTGCAGCTCGGCGGTGTTGGCGACGTAGACGTAGAGCGAGGCCGGACCCGTGTCCAGCTCCTGTGCCAGGCGCGGCATGGTGACCCGGTCCAGGCCCTCGGAGCGCATCACCGCTACGGCGGTGGCGACGATCCCGGCGCGGGTCAGCGCGGGCTTGGCGGGGCGCTCGCGGTGGCTGCGGGGTTCCCTGGGACCTGCTCTCATGGGTCAATGATGGCGAACATGTTCGTTACGGTCAAGTTTTTCACGAACATGTTCGTCACTCAGATCGTGGCTACCAGCAGCTCTTCCCCGCCGGATGTTCCGAGGCCGTCCGTCCGGTCGGCGAAGTAGCGCTGGTTGAGCATGGCTGCCGATACGTGCTCGGCGTGCTTGAACCCGGCCGCGCGGGCCATGGACAGCATCTCCGGCGGTGCGAAGAAGCTCAGGAACGGGGTTCCCGCTGCCCTGGCGCCCTCGGTTGCCGCCCGCATTCCGGCGCGCTTGTCCGGTTCGAGGAGGTCGACCGGCAGCTGGAAGGTCATGGCCAGGGTGGATCCCGGGGCCAGCGACGCGAGTTGGTGCAGCATGGCCGCGTTCGCATCCTCGGTGAGGTACATCGCGACGCCGGCGGAGGCCACCACCGTCGGCCGGTCCGGGTCGAATCCGGCGGCCGTCAGTTCGTCCCACCAGGATGCGCCGGCCTCGAAGTCGACCGGCACCAGGTTGAGCCAGTCCGGGACGCCGAAGCCGAGTTCGGTCAGGCGTCGGCGCTTCCAGGTCTGCGGTGCGGGCCGGTCGACCTCGAACACCCGCAGGCGGGAGGCGATTTCCGGTCTGCGCTGGGCGAAGGTGTCCAGGCCGGCGCCCAGGATGACGTACTGGCCGACGCCGTGGCCGGCCTGCTCGACGACCAGGTCCTCGATGAATCGGGCCCGGGCCACGATCGAGGCCCGGAACCAGCGGGTCGCGGTCGGATCCATGTCCCCCCGGCTGCGCCAGTCGTCGCCGGGGTCGGCCAGTCGAAGGCCGATCTCGTCCTCCAGGACGTGGGGCGGCGCGTCGACCTGCACGTGCAGGGCCCGCCAGAGGGCCACGCGTACTGCCGTGCTGTCCGGCGTCGCGCTCTGTTCGTCAGTCATGACGGATCACTCCCTCTGAATCTCCCGTGATCAGTTCTTGGCCGGGGCCTGGAGGCTCCACAGGCGCCCGTCGGGGTCGCGGACGGTCATCTCCCTGGTTCCGAAGTGGGTGTCCTCGAACGGGGTGACCATGTCGACGCCGGGGCCGGGGCGGAACGCGTCCTCGTCGGGGACCTTCAGGACGAGCCGTGCCTCGGGCTCCTTGGTCTCGGGGACCTCGGCGATGAAGAGGTAGGGGCCGTCGCCGTTGCGCAGCTGGCCGGAGTTGTGGCCGGTGTCGAACTCCAGCTTGTAGCCCAGCCCCTGGAAGAACTTGGCGGCCTTCCCCCAGTTGTGGGTCTCCAGGAACACGGCCTCGATGCCCTCGGTCGTCGTCATGTCAGCTCTCCTTCTCGGTGGATGGCTCCTGATCGCCCGGCGTGTCGTCGAGGTAGGCGCGCAGCGCTGCGGCGACCAGTGCCGACAGCGACAGCTCCGCCTCGATGGCATGGTGTTTGACCTGCTTGATCAACCCGATCGGCAGGTACACGTTGAACTGCTTCACATCCTCGTCGCCCACATGAGTATGCTAGCAAGCTACCTGGCTAATCCGGAAGGTCTGATCCGCCGCTGGACTTCCGTCTCGCACAGCTCTACGAAGCTTTAGGCGCGCCTCGGTGAGCACGCCCACGCTGCCTGCTTTCGCCTACGGGGAGCCAGAACCGGCTGACGGACCCCCGTGGCCACGTTCCGAGGCCGAGGCGACCATCTCCCCGGCCTCGGACCGGTAGTAGAGGACCGAGCGGCTTGACCGCCGGCGCCGCACCAGGCCCGCATCGTGCAGCACTCTGAGGTGCCGGCCGACGGAACCGAGGCCCTGCCCGGTCAGGGCGACCAGCTGGGTGGTGCTCTTGGGCGTCGCCAGCAGCACCAGGACGGCGGCCCGTCCGGGGCCGAGCAGGGCTGCCAGCGCCCGGGGTGCCGCGGACGGGCCGCCGGCCCCGGCCAGGGCGCCCGAGCACGGGTACACCACCGCATAGCGGTGGTGCGGGAGCGGGAGCGGCGGAACGCCCTCCACGCCGTCGGACGGCTTGGGATCCCAGGAGACCCACCCCTGACGGGGTGTCACCGGCACGAACAGCAGCTGCGCCCCGGAGATCTCCCTCGGCGGGTAGTCATGGGCGTTGATCTGCAGCCGCCCCTCGCCGAGCCAGCGCATGCCCGGCCGCATGGCGTCGAAGGCCCCGGCCCAGCCGCCCCGGCTGAGTTCGGCGGTGCGGGCGACGATGTCCGCCTCCAGCACCCGACGGCGCTGCGGCCAGTACGGCAGGACGGCCTCCGTCCACACCCAGGCCAGCAGCTCTGCGGCGCGCTGCGGAAGATCGGACCGGTCCAGTTCGCGGGGGAGTGGGCCGCCCAGCGAGACCGTCAGATTGGTCCGGGCGACCTCGGGGGAGGCCTTGCGCACCCGTACCAGCTCCTGCTCGAAGGCGGGTTCGCGCTCGGCCCCGGGCGTTGGGGTGAGGAAGTCCGCGATCCAGGTGCGGCCGAGGGCGGCCCGGATCAGCAGTGCGGTGACCTGGTCGGCGGCCTGCCGCCGCCGGTAGTCGGCCAGGTGCGCGTCCAGCCAGGCGCGCTCACCGGGATGCGCGGCGGTCCCCAGCTCCAGGGTCTTCAGCGCGGCGGTGGCCTCGGCCAGCGGGGAGAGTACGAACCGGCTGCCCGCCAGGGTGTCCGCGTTGACCTGCCACCAGCCCATGGTTTCGCCTCCGCGCGAAACTCTAACGCCCCCGAGCAGCCCGACCGGAGACTGCGGCATGCGCACCTACCAGGAGCTCTTCCGCACCCCTGAGTTCACTCCCTTCTTCCTGGCCTCCTCCGCACAGGTCGCCGCCTCGACCGTCAGCGGCCTGGCCCTGGGCACGCTGGTCTTCGGCTCCACCGGCTCACCGCTGCTCTCCTCGCTCGCCATGTTCGGACCCTCACTGGCTCAACTGGTCGGCGCGGCCACCCTGCTGTCGGCCGCCGACCGGCTGCCGCCCCGGGCGGCGATGAGCGGGCTGGCGCTGCTGTTCGCCCTGGGCACCGTCGCGCAGGCGATCCCCGGCCTCCCGGTGTGGGCGGCCTTCGCGCTGCTGGCGGGGCAGGGGCTGCTGGCCTCCCTGGGCGGCGGGGTCCGCTACGGGCTGCTGAACGAGATCGTCGTCAGGGAGGGCTATCTGCTCGGCCGCTCGCTGCTCAACATGGCCGCCGGCACCATGCAGATCTGCGGCTACGCAGCCGGCGGGCTGCTGCTCGCCGGGCTGTCGCCGCGCGGGACGCTGCTGGTCGGCGCAGCCCTCTACACCGGTGCGGCGCTGCTGGCGCGGTTCGGTCTCGGCGCGAGGCCGGCCCGCTCCGGCGGGCGGCCCTCGGTCGCCGCGACCTGGCGGACCAACGCCCGGCTCTGGTCCGCGAAACCGCGCCGCTACGTCTACCTGGCCCTGTGGGTGCCCAACGGTCTGATCGTCGGCGCAGAGTCGCTCTTCGTGCCGTACGCCCCGGGCCGCTCCGGCCTGCTCTTCGCCTTCGCCGCGCTGGGCATGCTGGCCGGGGACACGCTGACCGGCCGCTTCGTCCCGGCGCGGTGGCGGGAACGGTTGGGGGCGCCGCTGCGGCTGCTGCTCGCGGCCCCCTACCTGGTGTTCGCCCTCCACCCCGACCTGCCGCTCGCGCTGCTGGCGGTCATGCTGGCCTCGGTTGGCTATGCGGCGAGCCTGCTGCTGCAGGAGCGGCTGATGTCGCTGGTGCCGCAGGAGCTGAGCGGCCACGCCCTGGGGCTGCACTCCTCGGGAATGCTGGCCATGCAGGGCGTGGGCGCGGCCCTGGCCGGCGCCGTCGCCACCCGGACCTCGCCCTCGACGGCGATGGCGCTGATGGCGTTGCTCTCCCTCGCCGTCACCCTGTGGCTGGCGCCGGGGCTGCGGGGCGGCGGCGGGACGGGGGGTCAGCAGCCGCCGCAGTCGCAGCACTCACAGCACTGGCAGCACTCCAGCGCCTCGCAGCAGTCCGCGTCGCAGCAGTCCATGTCGTTGCACGGACCCTGGCGGCGGCGGCCGTTGCAGGGGTCCTCGTAGTCCTCGCGGCAGCAGGCCTGGCAGGTGCAGCAGAGCAGGGCCCACATCGCGCACCCGGCGACGGGGTTGCGGCGGCGCGGCGGGGGCGGCGGGGAGGCGTCGAAGGGGCCGCGCGGGCCCGCCGGGCCGTAGGGCGCGGGCGGGCCGAAGGAGTTCGCGGCGCCCGCGCCCGCGTGGGCGAAGGTACGGCGCACCGCGGCCGCGGTCTCGTGCGCCAGCAGCCGGTGGGCCAGCGTGCCGTCGGTGAACTCCACGTCCCGCAGCGCCAGCCGGATGCCGTGCACGGCGTCGTCGCACAGCCGCATGGCCTCCTCCGTGCCGGTGCCGGTGGCGAGCAGCGGGTTCCAGGCACCGGTGGCCCGGTCCTCTGTCAGGTCCTCGACGGCGTCCAGCAGATGGGCCAGCCGGCCGAAGAGCCGGCCTATCTCGGCGAGCGGGGCGCGGTTGCCGGGGCGGCCCGCGAGCACGGCGGTGTGCTCCAGCGCCAGCGAGGTCGCGTGCTCGGTCGGCGCCGTCACCAGCAGCACGGAGCTGCCGGGCAGCGCCGCCCGCTCCAGCGTCCCCTGCTGCGCGAGGGTGTCGAACAGCAGGCCGGTGTCGAAGCCGAGGCTGCTGCCGCCGCTGCGGCTCTGCCGTCCCCAGCGCTCGGCGACCCCGCCGGCCGCGAGCGCCACCGGGCGCCGGGCGTAGGCGCCGTCGCCATCCTCGACATGGTCGCGGACCTTGGCCGAGGCCAGCGCCAGCGACACCGCGGCGGCCAGCCTGGCCCCCTCACCGCGGGCGACCGAAGCGGTACGCATCCCGCGCAGCGGACAGGGACCCGCGGTGCGGCGCCCACCGGCCGGATCCTCGCTCTGGGCCTCGACCAGGACCGAGACGATCAGCCCGTCGTAGTTGGTGGCGGTCCGGGCCAACTGGCCGTGGTCGTCGCGCAGGGCCAGGCAGAGCCCGCAGAGGTGGGCGGTCCAGGACTGGTGCAGCGCCTCGGTGAGCCGGTGGCGGCAGGGCCTGATGATTCCGAACATCCGCGCGTGGAGGCCTTTCCGAGAGGTACGGGACGTCGCCTGACGGCGTACCAGGGGAGCCTAGTGCGAGCGATGTTCGAGAGGGGGAGGGACGGCTGATCTGCCGCACCCGCACCCGGCGGTTACGCTGGCCCGATGACGGCGCAGCAGATCCCCTACCTGACCGTCTCGACGCCGGACGGCCCGGTCGTGCACGAGACCGAGGTCAAGAAGTCGCGCTTCCTCTGCTCACTGCTGCGGGTGGAGGACGAGTCCGAGGCACAGGCGTTCATCGCCTCCGTGCGCAAGCAGTACTGGGACGCTCGGCACAACTGCACCGCCTTCGTCATCGGCGACCGGCCGCGCCGTGAGCGCTCCAACGACGACGGCGAGCCGGCCGGGACGGCGGGGGCGCCGATGCTGGAGGTACTGCGGCGGCGCGGGCTGACCGACACGGTCGCAGTGGTGACCCGCTACTTCGGCGGGGTGCTGCTGGGCGCGGGCGGCCTGGTACGCGCCTACGGCGGCGCGGTGTCGGCGGCGCTCGACCAGGCCGTGGTCGTGGAGCGGCGGCTGGTCGCCCTGCTCGCCGTGGGCACCGACCAGCAGAGCGCCGGACGGCTGGAGAACGACCTGCGCGCCGCCGGACACCTGGTCCGCGAAGCCGTCTACACCGGATCGGGCGTCCGCTTCGAGATCGGCGTACCGGCCGGCGAGGAGCAGGCTTTCGCCGCCTGGCTGGCAGCGGCGAGCGCGGGCGCGGCCGAGCTGGCGCCGATCGGCACCGAGCGCGTCGACGTCCCCTGGAGCGGTGCGCACGCGTCCCGCTGAGACTGCTGGGACCCGGGCCTGAGCTGCTACGACGTGCACGATCCGCCTGTTTCTGCCGGGTTCGTACGTTCTGTTCATGTGAGGTGTGGCACTAACCAGCCCGGTTAACCTGCTGTTCACACATGGGCAACAGTTGGGAAATTGCGGCCTGTGAGTCTCGTGCGCAGCAAAACAGCGGACCTCCTCAGCGTCGCGGAGCACCGCAACGCGCCACCGCATCGTTCCCACCCCACCGCGAGGAATGCCGCCCGTGAGCTTCAAGGCTGAGTACATCTGGATCGACGGCACCGAGCCGACCGCCAAGCTTCGTTCGAAGACGCGGGTCCTGGCTGACGGCGCCGAGCTGCCCACGTGGGGCTTCGACGGCTCCAGCACCAACCAGGCCGAGGGCCACGCGTCCGACCGTGTGCTCAAGCCGGTGTTCTCCTGCCCGGACCCGATCCGCGGTGGCGACAACGTGCTGGTGCTGTGCGAGGTCTTCAACATCGACGGCAGTGCCCACGAGACCAACACCCGCGCTCTGCTGCGCCCCATCGCCGAGCAGTTCGAGGCGCAGGAGGCCATCTTCGGCATCGAGCAGGAGTACAACTTCTTCAAGGACGGCCGTCCCTTCGGCTTCCCGGTCAACGGCTACCCGGCCGCCCAGGGCGGTTACTACTGTGGCGTCGGCGCCGACGAGGTCTTCGGCCGTGAGATCGTCGAGCTGCACCTGGACCGCTGCATGGAGGCCGGCCTGGCCATCTGCGGCATCAACGCCGAGGTCATGCCCGGCCAGTGGGAGTTCCAGATCGGCCCGGTCGACGCGCTGACCGTCTCGGACCACCTGTGGCTCGCCCGCTGGCTGCTCTACCGCACCGCCGAGGAGTTCGACGTCGCGGTGACGATCGACGCCAAGCCGGTGAAGGGCGACTGGAACGGCGCCGGCGCGCACACCAACTTCTCCACCAAGGCCATGCGCGAGGGCTACGCCGCCATCATCACCGCGTGCGAGTCGCTGGGTGCTGACCAGGAGAAGGTCCTGGAGCACGTCAAGCAGTACGGCCACGGCATCGAGGAGCGTCTCACCGGCAAGCACGAGACCGCCCCGTGGGACGTCTACAGCTACGGCGTGTCCGACCGCGGTGCCTCGGTGCGCATCCCGTGGCAGGTCGAGGTCGAGCAGAAGGGCTACATCGAGGACCGTCGCCCCAACGCGAACGTCGACCCGTACGTGGTCACCCGCCTGATGGTCAACACCTGCTGCACCGCGCTGGAGAAGGCCGACCAGGTCTGATCCGCTCCGCACTTCGCAACACAGAGCAGCGCCCGCCGGGACTCCCGGCGGGCGCTGCTCTGTGTTGCGTGCGGTGGATCAGGCGTTCTTGACGAGGGAGACCTCGAACTCGAGGACGACCTTGTCGCTGACCAGGACGCCGCCGGTCTCCAGCGGGGCGTTCCAGGTGATGCCGAAGTCCTTGCGGCTGATGGTGTGCTGGCCCTCGAAGCCCAGGCGCTTGTTGCCGAACGGGTCGGTCGCCGCGCCCTCGAACTCGAAGTCGATGGTGATCGGGTGGCTGACACCCTTGATCGTCAGGTCGCCGGACAGCTTGGCGTTGTTCTCGTCGACCAGCTCGGCGCTGGTGGAGCGGAAGGTGATCTCGGGGTAGTTGTCCAGGTCCAGGAAGTCGTTGGTGCGCAGGTGGCCGTCGCGGTCGGCGTTGCGGGTGTCGATGCTGTCGACCTTGATGGCGAGCTCGGCGGTCGACTGCTCGGGCTTCTCGGCGTCGATCACGACGGTGCCGGTGAACTCGTTGAAGGAACCGCGGACCTTGGTGACCATCGCATGCCGGGCGACGAAGCCGATGCGGGTGTGCGCCGGGTCGATGGTGTAGGTGCCGGACAGCTCGGGGGTGATGGCGGCCATGATGCGCTCCTCGATCGTGGTTCGTCAGTGGTTGATGTGTCACCTTGATACTCGCGCACTATGGGTGATGTGTCAACCAAGAGGTAGGGTGGTTCCATGAACGACATCGACGCCCCTGCTCAGCCCCGCTGGCTGAGCGACACGGAACAGCACGCCTGGCGCAGTTTCCTGCGGATGCAGGCCCAGCTCACCACTCGGCTGGGCCGGGAGCTGCAGGCCGAGTCCGACCTGTCCATCGCTGACTACGACGTGCTGGTGCATCTGACCGACCTGGAGGGCGGGCGGCGCCGGATCCTGGAGCTGGCCAGGGAGCTGGACTGGGAGAAGAGCCGGATGTCGCACCATCTGGCCCGGATGGCCAAGCGTGGACTGATAGCCCGCGAGGAGTGCCCCGCCGACGGGCGCGGGGCCTTCATCGCGATCACCCCCGAGGGGCAGGCCGCGATCGAGGCGGCGGCCCCCCGCCATGTGGAGACGGTGCGCCGACTGGTGTTCGACGCGCTCACGCCCGAGCAGGTCGCGGCGCTCGGAGCGGTCTCCGACCGGATCCTCAAGCAGCTCGACACCGCCGAGCCGAGCTGCGACGACTGACGCCGCGAGGCGGACGGAGTCCCCCGTGCCCCGTCCGCCCGCGCCACGTGCTCGAAGGGGTGGACGAACGGGACGAGGGAAACTCATCGCTCAGGACACCACGTCCTTCGCGCGGAAGTGCCGGAAGGCCAGGGCGAACAGCACCACGGCGTAGCTCACCGACACCGAGACGCCCTTGATCATCCCGTTCCACTGCGGGTCGGTCTGCATCAGATCGACCCAGGAGTAGGCCCAGTAGGTCGGCAGGAAGTCGCGGACGCTGCCCAGCGCGGTGATCGCGCCCAGGATGTTGCCCAGGATGGTGAGGCCCAGCGCGCCGCCGACCGCGCCCAGCGGTGCGTCGGTGACCGTGGAGAGCCAGAACGCCAGCGCCGCCGTGACCAGCTGGCTGAGCAGGATGAAGCCGATCGCGACCAGCAGCCGGACCGCGGCCGTGCCGGTGGACAACTCGCCGCCGGTCGGCAGCTGCAGCGGCTTCCAGCCGTAGGCGGCGGTTCCGGCGGCCAGGGCGACCAGCGGGACCAGCAGGGTGGCGACGGTGCTGAAGGCCAGCGCCACGGTCAGCTTGCTGACCAGCAGCCGACTCCGCGGCACCGGCGCGGCCAGCAGATACCGCAGCGAGGACCAGCCGGCCTCCGAGGCCACCGTGTCGCCGAAGAACAGCGCGACCGGAACCACCAGGAAGAAGCCGGAGGAGAGGAACAGGCAGGTCGCCGCGAAGTTCGCGCCCGAGGCGGTGGCCACGGTGAGCAGCCCGTTCTGGTTGCGGTCGCCGCCGGGGCTGCCGCCGACCTGGAAGGCGATCAGGATGATCAGCGGCAGCAGCACCACCAGCGCGGCCATCGCGGCGGTGCGCCGCCGGCGCAGCTGGCGGACGGCCTCGACCCGCAGCGGCAGGGTGCCGCGCGCGGTGAAGCCATGCGCGGTGGCGGACGGCGTGTCCGACGGGGCGTCAGTGATGGTGCTCATCGGGCTGCTCCTCCGATCAGGGTGAGGAACGCGTCCTCCAGGCGGCGGTGCGGGCCGAGGCTCTGCACCGGGATCTCCAGCCGGACCAGGTCGACCGTCAGCTCGGCGGCGGTGGCCCCGTCCAGTCGGACCAGCAGTCCTTCGGCGACCGTCTCGGCCGCGGCGACCCCCGGCAGTGCCGCGACCTTGCCGACCAGGTCGGCGTCGAGCGGCTGCGCCGTGCCGACCAGCACGCTGTCGCCGGAGCCGACGATCTCGGCGACCGGTCCGGCCTGGGCCAGCTGCCCGTGGTCCATCACCACCAGGTGGGTGCAGGTCTGCTCGACCTCGGCCAGCAGATGGCTGGAGACGATGACGGTGCGTCCGGCCGCGGCGTAGCCGACGATCACGTCGCGCATCTCCCGGATCTGCGGCGGATCCAGGCCGTTCAGCGGTTCGTCCAGGATCAGCAGGTCGGGCAGGCCCAGCATGGCCTGGGCGATGGCGAGCCGCTGCCGCATGCCCTGGGAGTAGGTCCGCACCGCGCGTTCGACGGCGTTGCCGAGGCCGGCGATGGCCAGCGCCTCGTCCAGGTGGGCGTCCTCGGCCGGGCGGCCGGTGGCCCGCCAGTAGAGCTCCAGGTTGGACAGGCCCGACAGGTGCGGCAGGAAGCCGGGGCCCTCCACGAACGCGCCGACCCGGGAGAGCACCGGCGCGCCGGGGCGGATCAGCTGCCCGAAGACCCGGATCTCGCCGCTGTCCGGGCTGATCAGCCCCATCAGCATGCGCAGGGTGGTGGTCTTGCCCGCGCCGTTGGGCCCGAGCAGGCCCAGCACCTGGCCCGGCTCCACCTGGAAGGACAGGTCGCGGACGGCGTAGCGGTCGGCCGAGCCCGCGTAACGCTTCGTCAGGCCCTCGATCCGCAGCGGCACCAGGGCCAGCTCCGGATCGGCGGCGGGATGACCCGCCCGCCGCCGGCGGCGTCGGCCGCTGCGGCCGGTGAGCAGCAGCGCCGCCGCGACGCCCAGGGCCAGCACCGGCAGGCCCCAGACCCACCAGGGCAGCGGGGCGGCGGCGGTGCTCAGCGCCGGGTCGGTGGGCACGCTCAGGTCGTTGCCCAGCAGCGACACGGTGTAGGAGGCGGGCGCGGCGGGGGAGGCGTAGCCGAGGTCGGTGGCGGACAGCACCAGCTCCAGCCGGTGCCCGGCCGGCACCTGGTGGTCCACGGCGGGCAGGTGCACCAGCACGTCCGCCCCGGCCTTCGCGCCGGTCACCCGCAGCGGTGTGACCAGCTGCGAGGGCAGCACCTTGGTTCCGGCGGCGCCCGGGGCCACGTCGTAGAGCTTGGCGAACAGCACCGCGTCCTCGCTGTCGGCGCGGACGTGGATCCGCACCGTGGGGGAACCGGTGATGCGCAGCGGCTTGGTCAGCGGTTGCGAGAAGAACTCCGCCGACTGTCCGGGGAAGTCCAGCGACAGGCCCACGCCCAGACCGGAGAGCTGGCTCAGCGCGCCGATCCCGGGCAGGGCCGAGATGGCCGGCGGCGCGCCGCCCGGCGGATTGGCGAAGGTCTGCGGCGGACCGGACAGCGCGACCGCCACCGGGGAGTCCTCCAGGCCGGGGTACGAGGTCGAGGTCGCACCCTGCAGGGTGACGGTGCCGCTGGTGCTGTCGACCCCGCCGCTGCGGCTGACCCGGAAGGCCGGGCCGGTGTCGACGGCGGCGTCGCGCTTGAGGTAGCGGTCGAACCAGGCCGAGGTACGCTGTTCGATCCGCGCCGACTCCATGTTGCCGCCGTCGTGTCCGCCCGCGATCCAGTCCACCGAGACCGGGGCGCCGTTGGCGCTGATCGCGGCGGCGGCCTGGTCGGCCTGGTCCAGCGGGAACAGCGAGTCGGTCTGACCCTGGACCAGCAGCGTCGGCACCTTGATCTGCTGGGCCACCGCCGAGGGGCTGCGCTGCGCCAGCAGCTGTTCGGCGGCCGCGTCCGGCTTCCCGGAGACGGCGACCCGCTGGTACATCGCGCACAGGTCCGCCGCGAAGCGGCCGCAGGTGGAGTCGTTGGTCGCGGTGATCCGCGAACCCGCCCGGCCGGTCGCGGTCGCCGCGGTCTGGTCGGTCGAGCCGGTGGTGAAGAAGATCCCGGACCACAGCTTCTTGAACACGCCGTCGGGGAACAGCGCGTCGGAGAGGTTCCAGTAGGTGATCTCCGGGGCGATGGCGTCGACCCGCTTGTCGTACCCGGCGGCCAGCAGGGCGATCGCGCCGCCGTAGGACGCCCCGGCGATGCCCACCCGGGGGTCGCCGGGGGCGTCCAGCTGGACGTCGGGCTGCTTGGCCAGCCAGTCGATCAGGCCGCTGACGTCGGCGACCTCCCGCTGCGGATCGTTCAGCCCGATGTCGCCGCCGGAGGCGCCGAAGCCGCGGGCCGACCAGGTCATCACCGCGTAGCCCTGACGGGCCATCGTCTGCGCCTCGCCGGTCAGGTCGTCCTTGCTGCCGCCGAAGCCGTGGGCCAGCAGGACGGCGGGGCGGCGGACGCCGGGGCTGCCGGAGGTGAAGTAGGAGGTGTCGATCCGCACCGTCGCGCTGCTGCCCGGCGACGCGGGCAGCGCCAGCACCTGGTCGGTCCGGTGCACCGACGCGGGCCCGTGCGCGGCAACGGCGGTCCAGGTGCCGGCTCCCGCCAGCAGGGCCGCAGCGGCCGCGCCCGCGACCAGTGCGCGCCGCGGGCGGAGCAGTCGGCTCCAGCCTCTCGGGGGGCGGTCCCCCGTGTCCCCGCGCAACCCGCGGAGAGCGGGTGTGAAGCGACCGGAAACTGCCCGGCGCACCGGAGGAGAACCCATGCGGGGGTGCCTTTCGAAGGGACGTCAGAAGCTCAGCGGATCCGCGTGTTCGGTGGATCACTGCTGGGTGAACGATCCCAGGTACGCGCTGGTGCCCTCGGGAGTGAAGAACCACGAGGGGAAATCGGACGGGACCGCCGTGCAGCCCACGCGCGCCAGGAAGCGCGGGGCTGCACGGGGTGGTCGCCCCGGCCGTGAGGCCGTCCTGATGACCACTGGTCAGATCACCTGGGCAGGCTGGGTCCACGGTGGCGTGACACCACGAACAGTGTCAAGACCGCCTCGCCGCCGCAGCGGTCCGGCTCAGTTCGGCACGGTGTCGGTGAAGTGCGTGCCGGTGGCCTCGTAGGCGTTGACGGCGCTCTGGACGGCGGCGGGGGACTGGGCGCCGGAGGCGTTGTAGTAGACCCAGTTGACCTTCTCGTCCCAGGTCCGGGCGCCGGTGAAGGGCAGGTCGATGAACCACTCGTTGAAGTCGATGGTCATCTTCTCGCGCGGGTAGTACTTGCCGGTGCTGGAGAAGACCTGCTTGCCGTCGATGTAGTAGGTGACCGTGCCGCCGGCGACTGTCGCGACCAGGGTGTGCCAGCCCTGGAGGCTGCCGATGGTGTCGTTGGTGACCCGGTCGAAGGCGTCGGAGCTGTACCAGGACGTGGTGTACATCGAGTTCGCCGGGCCGCCCCAGCCCCCGTTGGGCAGGTACTCGAAGTCGTTCTCGCTGTAGAGCGAGTCGTCCGGGGTGATGGTGTAGAAGGTCTCGTTGACGTGGTCGCCGTTCGCCCCGCTGGTCGGGGCGTCGTTGAAGTAGACCCGGGCCGCGTAGGTGCCCTCGAAGAACTTGCGCTGGGTGGTGTCGATCTCGGCCTGCGTGGTGCCGGCCGCGGTGCCGTCGGTGCTGGCCTGCAGCTGCATCACCCGGCCGCCGACGGCGGTGGGGTCGCTGGGGAAGCTGATGGCGTTCGCGGACCAGGTGTTCTGCACGCCGGGTCCGCCGGAGCCGGTGCGCACGGTCCAGTCGTGCGCGGCCAGGGCGGGGTCGCCGGAGCCGCTGTAGTGGAAGTCGTCGAACAGGGCGGCGCCGGACGGCGGGGTGGTGGAGCCGCCGGTGGGCGTCGGGGTCGGCGTGGGGGTGGGCGTCGGGCTGGAGGTCGGCCCGCCGCCGCCGGCCGGTTCGGTGCCCCAGACCAGGGCGCCGTTGCGGTACGCGGTCACCGTGCTGGACGCGGTGTAGGAGGTGTCGGCTCCGTTGAAGGAGTAGTCGTCGGCCTGGTTCACGGTCTGCCAGTCGCTGCGGTAGAGCCGCAGCTGCAGGTCGCCGGTGCTGGCGCCGGGCGCCAGCGAGCCGGCCCCGCTGCCGAAGCTGATCTGCAGGTAGTGGTCGGCGGTGGCGCTCGGTGTGGAGAGCGCGGCGACCGTGCCGGTGACATTGGAGCAGCTGACCACGGCCCAGGCGCAGGCGAAGGTGTAGGAGGGGGCGCCGTCGGCGGTGAAGTAGTAACGCAGCGTCACCTGACTGAGCGGGATGGCGCTGGTCGAGTTGTTGACGATCTGGAACCATGGCTCGGCCTCGTCGGCGCTGGCCCCGGTCGTGGTCTTGTACAGCACGGTCAGCGCGGGCGAGTCGGCGTGCGCCGGGCGCACGGTCGGGTACAGCGCGGTGACCGCGCAGACCAGCGCGGCGGCGCCGGCCAGCAGCGCCCTGCGGGTCCGGCGGCCCGGGGTGGGCGGCGTCTTGTCGTGCGGGGTGTTGGCGAGCGGCGTCTTGTCGTGCGGTGTGCGGTGGGGGTGGACGTGCTCCATCGGTGCTCCTCGGGAGATGGGGAGGTGCGAACGCGGCACGCCGTACGGAGTCCGCGCGCCAGGAAGCGCGGATCCCGTACGGCCCGGTGCAGCCGGGCAGCCCCGTCGGGCTGACCACTGGTCATTAACTGCTTGCCGGTTGACGTACAAGGTGGGGCCTTGTCCTGTGGCTGTCAAGGCCCCTGGTGGAGCTCTGGCCTTGGAAATACTGGTCTCCGCAGGTCGGGGCGGACATTTCTCCGGGAGGTATTGACATGACCAATGGTCACCTGGGAGCGTCTGCGCTCACCAGCCGTCGAGCCGAGCCCGTCCCAGGACTGGCCGGGGTGCGGCGACGCCTTCCGAGGAGGATTCCGTGCACAAGAGAGCCCTGTCCGCGTTTGCCTGCGGCGCTGTGATGGCCCTGTCCGTGACCGCCTGCGGCAGCGGCGGCGGCAATGCCGGGGGCGGGTCCTCCGGCTCCGCCGGCTCCTCCGGGGCGGCCTCGGCCGCCGGGAAGACGATCACCGTCTGGCTGATGGACGGCGACCTGAGCACCAAGGACAGCGACGCCATCAACGCGGCCTTCGAGGAGGCCACCGGCGCCAAGGTGAACGTGCAGATCCAGGAGTGGGACAACATCAACACCAAGATCAGCACCGCGCTGGCGCAGGACAACCCGCCGGACGTGCTGGAGATCGGCAACACCGACGTCCCGCTGTTCGCGGCCAACGGCGCGCTGAGCGACATCACCGCCCACCGCGCCGACCTGTCGGCGGGTCAGACCTGGCTCTCCGGTCTGGCCGACCCCGCCACCGTGGACGGAAAGCTCTACGCCGCGCCGCTGTTCGCCGCCAACCGCGCCGTGATCTACAACAGGACCACCTGGTCCAAGGCCGGCGTGACCACGGCGCCCACCACCATGGCCCAGTTCACGGCGGACCTGGACAAGGTCAAGGCGGCCAACCGGGCCGCGGACTTCTCCGCCTTCTACTTCCCCGGCGAGTACTGGTACGGCGCGCTGCAGTTCGTCTGGGACGCCGGCGGCCAGCTGGCCACCCAGAGCGGCGGCAAGTGGACCGGGGCGCTGGAGTCGGCCGCCGCCCAGCAGGGCCTGCAGGCCTGGAAGGCCTTCCAGAACGCCTACTCCAGCCCGGCCTCGCGCAATGTCGACACCACCGCCCCGGACCAGCGGGCGCTGTTCGCGAGCGGCAAGACCGCCACCATCCTGGACACCAGCATCAACCGGATCCTCAAGGACAACCCCTCGCTCAAGGGGCAGTTGGGCACCTTCCCGTTCCCCGGCGCCACCGCGGGCAAGACCCAGCCGGTCTTCCTGGGCGGCTCCGACCTGGCGATCGCGACCAAGAGCCGCAACCAGGACCTGGCCCTCGCCTACCTGAAGGCCGCCGCCAGCCCGGCCGTGCAGACCAGCGCCATCGTCGGCATCGACGCCTGGACTCCGGTGTCCACCCAGCTCATCGACTCCACCAAGAGCCTGCTGCCGGACACCTCCGCCGCCTTCACCGAGGCCGCCAAGACCAGCGTCGGCACCCCGGCCGCACCGGGCTGGGCCACCATCGAGAGCGACAAGTCGATCAATACCTTCTTCGCCGACATCGCCACCGGGCGCAAGACCGTCGCCCAGGCGGCCAAGGACTTCGACGCCCACCTCGACCAGGCCCTCAACGCCTCCCAGTGACGATGACGACCTTGATCAAGGCACCCAGGAAGCGCACCGCCGCCCTTCAGGGGGCGGCGGTCCCGCCGCGGCACCGGCCGCGCCGCCGCGGACACGCCCTGCCCTACCTGCTGCTGGTACCCGCCGCCGCCGTGCTCGGCCTGGTCCTGGGCTACCCGCTGGTGCGCGTGGTGGTCATCTCCTTCCAGGACTACGGACTGCGCGCGCTGTTCACCGGGAGGATCACCTGGGCCGGCTGGGCCAACTACAGCAGCGTCCTGGACGACCCCCAGCTGGTCCCGGTGCTGCTGCGCACCGTCGGGTTCTGTGCCGCGCTGGTCGCCGGGACGCTGCTGATCGGGCTCGCCGTCGCGCTGATGATGCAGCGGCTGGGAGGGCGGATGCGCACCGCGGTGACGCTCTGCCTGATCGCCGCCTGGGCCATGCCCAGCGTCGCCTCCAGCCTGGTCTGGCAGTGGCTGTTCCAGCCGGTCTACGGGGTCGTCAACTGGCTGCTGACGCGCACCCAGCTGTTCGGCGACCTCACCCAGCGCGACTGGTCCGGCTCCACCCTCAGCGCCTTCCTGCTGGTCTGGCTGCTGGTGGTGTGGCAGTCGGTGCCCTTTGTGGCGCTGACCCTCTACGCCGGCCTCTCGCAGATCCCGCGCACCTACTACGAGGCCGCGGCCCTGGACGGCGCCGGGCCGGTGACGGTGTTCCGGGTGATCACCCTGCCGTTCCTGCGGCCGATCCTGGGGCTGGTCACCATCCTCTCGGTGATCTGGGACTTCAACGTCTTCAACCAGCTCTGGATCCTCACCAGGGGCGGCCCGGGCACGAGCACCACCACGCTGCCGATCTGGTCCTTCACCAAGGCGTTCAGCAGCAACTCGTTCGGGCAGGGCGCCGCCATCGCGGTGCTGTCGGTGCTGCTGCTGCTCGGCGCCACCGCCCTCTATGTGCGCCGACTGGTGCGGTCAGGAGAAGACCTGTGAGCCTCCCCGCCGCGGTGCGGGCCCGCCGGATCGGGCTGAACGCCGCTGCCGTGCTGTTCTGCGCGGTCTGGATCTTCCCCGTCTACTGGATGGTCAACACCGCCTTCAAGCCCTACGCCGACATCCTCAAGTCCACCCCGGGGTTCCTGCCCTTCCCCTTCAGCCTGGCCAACTTCGACGACGCGGTGCACAAGTCGGGCTTCCTCACCGACCTCGCCAACAGCGCCGTGGTGACCTGCTCGGTGGTGCTGCTGGCCCTCGTGGTGGCGTTCCTGGCGGCCACCGCGCTGACCCGGTTCCGTTTCTTCGGCCGCCGCAGCTTCCTGGTCGGGGTGCTGATCGTGCAGATGGTGCCGCAGCCGGCACTGCTGATCCCGATCTTCCTCAGCCTCAAGAGCGCCCACATGCTCAACAGCCTGTTCGGGCTGACCCTCACCTATCTGGCGCTGGTGCTGCCCTTCACCATCTGGGTGCTGCGCGGCTTCCTGCAGGGCATCCCGGTCGAGCTGGAGGAGGCCGCGATGGTCGACGGCGCGGGCCGGATGCGGATCATCCGCACGATCCTGCTGCCGCTGGTGCTGCCGGGGGTGATCGCAACCAGTGTCTTCGCCTTCATCACCGCCTGGAACGACTACCTGTTCGCCTATGTGCTGATGAAGGACCAGAGCCACTACACCCTGCCGGTGTGGCTGGTCTCCTTCAGCACCAGCGCCGGGACCGACTATGGCGGTCTGATCGCCGCCTCCACCCTGTTCGCGCTGCCGGTGGTGGTGTTCTTCATGCTCATCCAGCGCCGGCTGGTGGCCGGCATGACCGCAGGAGCCGTCAAGGACTGACCCCGCCGCGTTCTTCTCCCCACTGCGTTCTTCTCCCCACCCCGCTCATCCGCACGTCCGGCATCATGAAGGGCCACCGTGATCATCCCCAGCCCCCGCGAGCTCACCCCCCGTCCGGGCACCCTCCCCGTCGGCCCCGAACTCCGGCTCTCCGCAGGCCCGGGCGCCGAGCAGGCCGCCGGGCTGCTGGCCGAGTACCTCGGCCTCCCCGACACCCCCGCCTGGGAGGGACCGCGGCTCCGGCTGGAGCTCACTCCGGAGGACCCCGCCGCGCCGGAGCACTCCGCCCTCGGTCCGCAGAGCTACCTCCTGGACATCCGCCCCGACGGCGCCAGGCTCAGTGCACCCGCCGAGGCCGGCCTGCTCTCCGGGGTCCAGACGCTGCGTCAGCTGCTGCCCCCCGAGGTGCTGGACCCGGCCAGTCCCGCGGTCGAGGGCAGCTACTGGCCCTGCCTGGAGATCCGGGACAGTCCGCGACTGCCCTGGCGCGGCTTCATGCTCGACGTGGTCCGCCACTTCTTCCCGCTCTCCTACCTGCTCGAACTGGTCGACGAGCTGGCCCTGCTGAAGTTCAACGTGCTGCAGCTGCACCTCACCGACGACCAGGGCTGGCGCTTCGAGGTGGACGGCCTGCCCCGGCTCGCCGAGGTCGGCGCCTGGCGGGCCGAGACCCAGGTCGGCCCTCCCGGATCGGGCCTGGCCGACGGCACCCCGCACGGCGGCTACTACACCCGTGCCGAACTGCGCGAGCTGGTGGCCTTCGCGGCCCGGCGTGGGATCACCGTCGTCCCCGAGGTCGAGATGCCCGGACACGTCCGCGCCGCGCTGGCCGCCTACCCGGAGTACGGCAACCACCCGGAGCAGCCGCTGCCGGTGTGGACCCAGCGGGGCATCAGCGAAGACATTCTGTCGGTGGATGACAAGACCCTGGACTTCTGCCGCCAGATCCTGGACACGGTGGTGGAGGTCTTCCCGTCCCGGCACGTCCACATCGGCGGCGAGGAGTGCCCGACCGTCCAGTGGGAGCAGAGCGAGGCGGCCCGGGAGCGCGCCCAGGAGCTGGGGCTGGAGCACCCCGCCCAGCTCCGCGGCTGGTTCCTCGGCCGGATGCAGGACCACCTGGCCGGACACGGCCGCCGCACTGTCTGCTGGGACGAGGCCGGCCACGCCGCCGGCGAACCGCCCGCCGGGATGGTGCTCGGCGCCTGGCGCGAACCGGTGCACGGGGTGCTGGCGGTCGGCCGCGGCCACCAGGTGGTGATGGGACCGCACCGCTCCACCTACCTCGACTACCCGCAGCGGGACCACCCGCACGAGCCGCCCGGCCAGCCCGGCGGGATCGTCGGCCTCGACGACATCCTGCGCTTTGACCCGCTGGCCGCCGACCTGCTGCCGGGCGGACTGCCGGTCGCCGACCCGGCGCAGGACGAACGCCCGGGCGTGCTCGGCGTCCAGGGCTCGCTGTGGACGGAGTATGTGGCCACCCCGGCGCACGCGCGCTACCTGCTCTACCCCCGGCTGTGCGCCGTCGCCGAGATCGCCTGGCGGCCCGGACCGCACGACCGCGACTCGCTGCTGGAGCGGGCCGCGACGCACCGGCGCAGGATCGCCGCACTGCTCTCGGCGGGCGGTACGCACACTCCCCGGATGATTGGGACGATGGAGGGGTGACCAGTACCGACAGCAGCACGGACATCAGCACCGACAGCAGCACGGAAATCAGCCCGGACAGCGCCGCCGCCGACCCCGCGGCCCATCCGGCGGCCCGCAAGCTCCCCACGGCCAAGCGCGACCGGGTCCGCCGGCATCTGCTCGACGTCATCGAGCGCTCGGGCCCCGGCACCAGTCTCGCCGCCGAACGCGACCTGGCGACCCAGCTCGGGGTGTCCAGGCCCACGGTCAGGGCCGCCGTCGAGGAGCTGACCCGCAGCGGGCTGCTGGTCCGTCAGCAGGGGAAGGGCACCTTCACCAGCCCGCACAAGGTCACCCAGGAGATGTCCGGCACCACCACCAACGCCCTGGCGGTGCCGCCCGCCGAGGGCGACTGGACCAGCAGGGTGATCCGCTTCACCGTCGGCCCGGCCGGACCGCCGCGCGCGGCCCGGCTGGGCATCGGCCCCGAGGAGCCGGTGCTGCGGATCACCCGGGTCCGCGACGTCGACAACGAGCCGATGTCGATCGAACAGCTGGAACTGCCGGCCGCCGTCGTCCCCGGACTCGCACCCGAGGACATGGAGAGCGGCAACTTCTACCAGCTGCTCCGCGAACGCTTCGACGTCGTGGTCTCCGACGCGGTGCAGACCCTGGAACCCGCCGTCACCAACCCCGAACAGGCCGAACTCCTCGACGTCCCGGTCTACGCCCCGATCCTCCAGGTCGAGCGCACCACCCGGGACACCACCGGCCGAATCGTCGAGTTCGTCCACGCCGTCTACCGCGGCGACCGGTACCGGATCACCTCCAAACTCCGCTTCGACGCCTCCTCGGGCTGACGCGGGTCTCAGGCCTGGCCGTGGGTGGCGGTGTAGCCGGCCAGGGCCTCGGCGACGGAGGCTTCGGTGGCGGTTTTGTCGATGCCCAGGTCGGTGAGCACGCCGGCGCCGTCTTCCAGTTCCAGCAGGGCGAGCAGGATGTGCTCGGTGCCGATGTAGTTGTGGCCCAGGCGCAGGGCCTGGCGGAAGGTCAGCTCCAGGGCCTTCTTGCCCTGGGCGTCGTAGGGGATGAGCTCGGGCACCGGGCCGGCGGCGGCGGGCAGCGAGGCGGTGGCGGCCTCGCGGACCGCTTCCAGGGTCACGCCCTGGGCGAGCAGCGCCTTGGCGGCGAGTCCCTCCGGCTCGCAGAGCAGGCCCAGCACCAGGTGGCCGGTGCCGATGGTGGCGTTGCCGGCCGCGCGGGCCTCGTTCTGGGAGGCCATCACGATGTTCCTGGCCCGCGGCGTGAACCGGCCGAAGCCCTGGCTCAGGTCCAGGGCCACGGCCTCGCCGGAGGCCTTGGGGACGAAGCGCTTCTGGGCCGCCTGCCGGGTGACGCCCATGCTGCGGCCGATGTCCGTCCAGGACGCGCCGGAGCGCCGGGCCTGGTCCACGAAGTGGCCGATCAGGTGGTCGGCGATCTCGCCGAGGTGGTCGGCGGCGATGACCGCGTCGGAGAGCTGGTCGAGGACGTCCGGGTGGACCTTCCTGATCGCCTCGATAAGGTCGTCGAGCCGGACGTGGTTCGTCATTGCTACGGGTTCCGTCATGTGACAACCGTAGGTTGACAGTAGGATGGGTGTCAACCCATGGTTGTCACTCCGATCGGGCCGTATTTCGGGCACAATCTCCGGGATGCGGGCAGGCGACGGAGCCGGCCCCGAGGCCGCGGCGGTGAAGGAGGAGGTGCTGAGATGACCGGCACACCGATCATCCGCACGCTGGTGGTGGACGACGACTTCCGGGTAAGCGGCATCCATGCGGCCTACGTCCGCAGGGTGCCCGGCTTCGAGGTGGTCGGCCAGGCGGCGACCGTGGCCGCCGCCCTGGACGCCGTCCGCGAACTGCGCCCCGACCTGCTGCTGCTGGACGTCTACCTGCCCGACGGCAGCGGACTCGACGTGCTGCGGCGGCTCAGCGGCGACAGCGCCGCCGCCGCGGCGGAGCGCCCCGACGCGCTGATGATCACCGCCGCCCGGGACGTCGGATCGGTCCGGGAGGCGATGCAGCTCGGCGCGGTGGGCTATCTGGTGAAGCCCTTCGGCTTTCCCATGCTGACCGAGAAGCTGACCGCGTATCAGCAGCTGCGGCAGCGGATGGCCGCGCTCGGTCCGGCGGCGGTGACCGAGCAGGCCGACGTGGACGCCCTGTTCCACGCGGCCCGGCCGGTCCCGGCCCCGGCCGTACCGGCGAAGGGCCACTCCGCACCCACCCTGGCCCTGGTCCGCGAGGCCGTCCGCGCGGCCGACCGCGACCTCTCCGCCAGCGAGGTCGCCGAACTCACCGGCGTCTCCCGGGCCACCGCCCAGCGCTACCTCTCCTACCTGGTACGGGAGGGCGCGGCCCGGCTGGAGCTGCGCTACGGCACCACCGGCCGCCCCGAGCACCGCTACCGCGCCGCGGGCCGCTGACCGGCACTGATGACCGGTACGCCCGGGTTCACCCCGATGGCGGTTCGGCGCAGCGAGCGCATCTCCGCTGGATCAAGCTGGGAGCATGCCAAGCAGCGCCTCTGAGCCGACCAGCGGTCCGACGGCGGTCGGATGACGTCCGATCAGGTCTTCGCGGGCGTCGGCCTCATCGCCGTCCTTGCCGTCGGTTCGCAGGTGCTCGCGGCGCGGCTGCGGCTGCCGGGGATCATCCTGCTGTTGCCGGCCGGCTTCCTCGCCGGGGCGCTCACCGACGATGTCCACCCGGACCTGCTGGTCGGATCCGCGTTCTCACCGCTGGTCTCGCTCGCGGTGGCGGTCATCCTCTACGACGCCGGCCTGGAGCTGGACGTACGCCGGCTGACCGGCGGATCCCGGCGGACCGTGGCCCGGCTGATCTGGATCGGCACCCTGCTCACCTGGCCGATCGCCGCCGTTGTGGCCGCGCCGCTGCTGGACATCTCGGCCAAGGCCGCCACCATGCTCGGGGTCATCTTGATCGTCTCCGGACCCACCGTGGTGGGACCGCTGCTGAACTTCGTCCGACCGGGCGAGGGGCTGCGCCGGATCCTGATCTGGGAGGGCACGCTGATCGACGCCGTCGGCGGCGTGCTGGGCGCACTGGTCTTCGCGGCCCTGGAGTCCGGGCACCGGGTCACCCTGGTCGACGCCGTGCTGCAGACCCTCGGCAGCGCCGGCGTCGGACTCGCCGGCGGCGCCCTGGGCACGGCCGTGCTGTGGCTGCTGCTGCGCCACCTCGGACTCGGCGAGACCCTGGGCAGCACCGCGCAACTGGCCGTGGTCATCGGCGTCGCGGCCGGCTGCGACCTGCTGCGCGACGACGCGGGGCTGATCGCGGCCATCGTCATGGGCGTCGCCCTGACCACCCTGCCCGGCCTCGACCTGCCGGTCCGCCGACCGTTCTTCGAGACGCTGGTGTCGCTGACCATCGGAGTGCTGTTCGTGTCCATCTCCGCGACCGTCACCCCCGCGTCGCTGCGGCATGTGGTGCTGCCCGCGCTCGGGCTGGCCGCCGTCCTGGTGCTGGGCGTCCGCCCGCTGGTCGCCGCCCTGTCCACGCTCGGGGCGGCCGGCGAGCGGGCGAGCGCGCGTTCCTGGGCTGGATGGCGCCGCGCGGCATCGTCGCCGCGTCCACCGCCTCGACCTTCTCGGCCACGCTGGTCCAGAAGGGCATCGGCGGAGCGGAACGCATCCTGCCCGCCACCTTCGTGGTGATCGTCGCCACCGTGCTGCTGTACGGACTGACCGCCGTCCCCGTCGCGCGCCGGCTCGGGGTGACCGGCTCCACCCGCTCCCGGCCGCTACTGGTCGGCGGCGACCCCTGGGTCACCGAACTCGGCGCCGCGCTGCACGGCCTGGGCCTGGACGTGCTGATGTGGGCGGGCGGGCCGGAGGAACGCACCCGGATCACCGAGGCCGGGCTCGCCCTCGCACCGGGGGAGTTGCTGGCCACCGCCACCGGCGAGGGCGCCGAACTGGAGGGGATCACCTCGGTGCTCCTGCTCACAGGCGAGGACGACTTCAACGCCCTGGCCGCGACCCTGCTGCGCGGCCAGGGCGGCCCGGAGGTCTACCGGCTCGCCGAGCGCGAGGAGGGCCGGGGCGTGGTGGCGCCGTTCCTGAGCGGTGAGGTCCTGTTCGCCCCCGGCCTCTCGGCCCACGCCCTGGCCGGCCGCCACCGCTCCGGAGCGACGATCCAGGTCCGCCCCGCGGACCTGCCCCTGGAGCCGGGCCACGACCTCCTCTTCACCGTCGACCGAACCGGCCGCCTGCGCCCCGCGACGACGCGAGCCGGCACCGACCACCATGCCGACGGTCATGCGGTCCTGCTCGGTCCGGCGCTCTGAGCCCCGAGGGCGAGAGTTCGCGCCGTAGGGGTGCAGAGCCGCGCGGCCACCTCCGGAGGGCATCCTGTACTCGGTACGATGCTGTCCGCCGGGCAGCGGTATTCACGGAGGTGGCTCCCTGAGCGGGGACGGCAGCAGGGCAGCGGCCCGGTCCAGGCCCTCGATGGCCGATGTGGCCCGGGTGGCCGGCGTCGCCCCGATCACGGTCTCCCGGGTGGCGAACGGGCATGCGAACGTCGGGGACGAGACCCGGCAACGGGTGCTGGAGGCCATGGAGCGCCTGGGCTACCGTCCGAACACGGCGGCCCGGGCGCTGGTGACCGGCCGGTTCGGCATGATCGGTGTGGTCACCTTCACGCTGGCGACGTACGGGAACTCCAAGACCGTGAACGCCATCGCGACCGCGGCGGAGCAGCGGGGGTACTCCGTGTGCCTGCTGCCGGTCGACTCGGTCCGGCAGGACAGGGTGCGCGGGGCGGTCGACCGGCTGTCGAAGCAGGCGGTGGACGGGGTCATCGTGATCATGGAGGCGCGCCTCCTGGACAGCCCGGCGCTCTCGCTGCCGCCCCGGGTGCCGATCGTCGTCGCTGACAACGGGGGAGCGTCGCAGTACTGCGTGGTGGACTCGGACCAGCGCGGCGGGGCCCGCCTGGCCACGGAGCACCTGCTCGACCTGGGGCACGAGACCGTCCGGCACATCGGCGGACCGCTCAACGCCTTCGCGGCCACCAGCAGGGCGGCCGGGTGGCGGGAGGCCCTGCTCGCGCGCGGGGTCGCTCCTCCGGAGGTGCTCGTCGGCGATTGGACGGCGGACTCCGGCCACCGGCTGGGCGCCGTGCTCGCCGCCGACCCCCAGGTCACCGCGGTTTTCGCGGCCAACGACCAGATGGCCCTGGGCGTGATGCGCGCCCTGCACGAGGCGGGGCGGCGCATCCCTGCGGAGGTCAGTGTCGTCGGGTTCGACGACACCGAGGACTCCGACTCCTACTGGCCGCCGCTCACCACGGTGCACCAGGATTTCGCCGAGGTCGGCCGCCGGTGCGTCGACAGTCTGCTGCGCGAGATCGATCACGGCGAACTCGGCCATGGGGACGGGCAGTTGCGCCAGCACGTGGTGCCCACCTCGCTTGTCGTGCGCGAGAGCACGGGACGGAGTCCCGTCAGCCCGGCCTGAGCGGCCGTCAACTCGCTGTGTCTGTCCAGAGTCTTGACAGTCCGACGTCACTGTCCAAATATGTCGCCATGGTTACGCAACCATAAACGAGAGCGCACAAAGTTGGACATCCACAGAGACGCCAACGACTGGAGAGCCGCATGTTCGCTCGGGTACGGATGCACAGGAAGTCGGCAGGGGCCGTATCGGTCGTCGCGGTGGCTGCGGCCTCCGTGCTCTTCATCGCACCGGCGCAGTCGGCGTCGGCCGCCACCAACCAGTTCAAGGGCGTGAACTGGGCCGACACGCGCGACAACTACAACACCGGATGGGTCATCCCGGACGGACTGGCCGCCTCGGACAGCTACGCGCAGGTGTACTCGATCGCCAACACCTACATCAAGGCGTTCCAGAACAACCTCGGCGCCAACACCGTGCGCCTGCCGATCAACCCGCCGAGTGTGAGCGCGTCCTGGTGGAGCGCCTACCGCGGGGCGATCGACGCGGCCCTCGCGGACAACATGAAAGTGATCATCAGCGCCTGGACGCAGAGCACCAGCACCGGGACGATCACCGACATGACGGCGTGGCAGTCGATGTGGAACACCGTCGTCGGCCAGTACGGCGGCAACAGCAATGTGTACTTCGAACCGCTGAACGAGCCGTACGGCTACTCGCTGAGCCAGTGGGTCTCCATCTGCTCCTCCTGGCTCTCGACCTACTCCAGCGTCCCCAAGGCTCGGGTCATCGTCAGCGGTACCGGCTACAACGACAACGTGACCGGCGTCGGCGCGGCCTCCGCGCTGGCGGGCACCCTGCTGTCGCTGCACTACTACCCGACCTGGAACAGCTACACCCAGGAATCGCAGTGGCAGTCGGACCTCAACAACCGTATCGGCAGCTACACCAGTCGAACGATCATCGACGAGTTCGGCGTGCCGATGACCACCGGCACCAACTACCTGACCAACCACAACGGGGCCCTGAACCAGTCCTACTTCGCCGCCGTCACCGACCTGGCCCGCTCCGACGGCATGGGCAGCGTCTACTGGGCCGGCCTCAAGACCGGGGACACCTTCTCGGCGGAGGCGCACAACGGCAGCGGCCTGTCGAACAACAACGCCTCGGGAGTCACCCAACTGCGCTGGGGCTGGGGTTACTAGCTCCTGATGGGGACGATGCGCGCCCGGATCCTGCCGTCCACCGGACCCGGGCCGCATCGCCGGGCGATCGCCGCGCGGCGGACGGGCCGGATCCACGTCGGCGAGGGAACTACCATAGCTATCATCCTGTCCGGCGACAGCAATAACAGATTTGCCTAACAGGTTTAGGTAAATTAGCCTGCCACCCATGAGGCCGCTGACCGAGCAAGAGATCCGCACCGCGTTCGTGAACTGCACCAAGGGCGAGGCGAAGCGCCTGGCCGTCCCCCGCGACCTGGCCGAGCAGCCCTGGGGCGATCTGGACTTCCTGGGCTGGCGGGACCCGCAGGCGCCCCAGCGGGCCTACCTCGCCACCGAGTTGGACGGAAGTCCGGTGGCGCTCGCGCTGCGCTGCCCGAGTCCGGCCTCCTGGCAGACCCGGCTCAGCATGTGCTCGCTGTGCGTGACCACCCACTCCGGAGGCGTCTCGCTGATGGTCGCCGCCAGGGCGGGCAGGGCCGGGCAGCAGGGCAACTCCGTGGGCGCGTACATCTGCAGCGACCTCGCCTGCCCGCTGTACGTGCGGGGCAAGAAGGAGGCGGGCGTCGGAGCGCGGCCCCATGAGTCGCTCACCCTGGAGGAGAAGATCCAGCGGACCGTCGCGAACCTGGCCGCGTTCATCGCCAAGGTCACCGCCTGAGCGCTAGGTGCCGGGATACCAGGCCAGGGCGTGCGCCTCGGCGAGGGTGTCCCGCACCTGGATGCGATACCTGACGGCCTGGGCCGGATCGCTCTCGGTCAGTGCCGCCGCCGCCAGTGCCGCCGCCGAGGTCGCCCAGGCCAGCAGCCGCACGGCGTCCTGGCGGGAGCTGTCGCTCAGGGTGGCGTCCGGCAGATCGGCTGCGTGCCGCGCGAGCAGAATGGAAAGCACGCGCAGATGAGTGCGGGTGGCACTCGGACTGGGTAGGGGGTCTGGTGCGTGACGGCCCACGGCGGTCTCCTGGGGAATTTGACGTGTACTCTCCCTATCCTTTCGCATATGCGATAGGCATGTGCAGGAACTGCCGGGAAAGTGTGCAGGCGATCGGATATTTTTTTGGAGATCTTGTGTTCTCCCGCTGAACGCTTTGCCCTGCCTCCGAGCTGAGAGCCCGTCGGCCCTTCTTTGCGGCCGCGTTTCCGGAATGTTTCCCGTGGCGACCTCAATTAGATGATCGTCGGTTGGGTCTTGTCTGCACACGGACACCTCGCCTAACGTACTCGGAAGTTGCCACCCCGGACCGGGGAGGCAGCAGCGGCCGGGGTACCCCACCCCTGAGCTGATGATCCGTCACAAGCCCCCGGGCACACCCCCATTTCTGGAGGCAGTACGTTGCGTACCACCCCGAACTCCCGCGCCTCCCGGCGCGTAGCGCTCCCGCTGCTCGGCTCGGCGGCCCTCGCCGCGGCCGGTCTGCTGGGCGCTGCCCCCGCCGGAGCGGCCACCGCGCACTCGGCCCACACCAGTTGGGTGCACTCCTGCGCCGTGGTCCACACCGTGGGCCAGGCGGCCTGCAACGCGCTCCGGGTCACCAGCACCACCGAGCACGTCCACGCGCTCGGCGTCACCGCCAACGCCACGCCGTCCGGCTTCGGCCCGAGCAGCCTGCTGAGCGCGTACAACCTGCCGGCCGACGGCGGCGCCGGTCAGACCGTCGCGATCGTCGACGCCTACAACGACCCCAACGCCGCCGCGGACATGGCCGTCTACCGCTCCCAGTACGGGCTGCCGGCCTGCACCGTGGCCAGCGGCTGCTTCAAGCAGGTCAGCCAGACCGGCAGCACCACCTCGCTGCCCACCAGCAACACCGGCTGGGCCGGGGAGATCTCGCTGGACCTGGACATGGTCTCGGCGATCGCCCCCGAGGCCAACATCATCCTGGTGGAGGCCAAGAGCTCGTCGATGACCAACCTCGGCAAGGCGGTCAACGAAGCGGTGGCGCTGGGCGCCGGGTTCGTCTCCAACAGCTACGGCGGCTCGGAGTCCAGCTCCGACACCACGTACGACAGCAGCTACTTCAACCACCCGGGCGTGGTCATCACCGCCAGCTCCGGCGACTCCGGCTACGGCGTCGAGTACCCGGCGGCATCCCAGTACGTCACCGCGGTGGGCGGCACCTCGCTGTCGACGTCGTCCAACTCCCGCGGCTGGACCGAGAGCGTGTGGTCCACCAGCAGCACCGAGGGCGCGGGCTCCGGTTGCTCGTCCTACGACGCCAAGCCGAGCTGGCAGACCGACACCGGCTGCTCCAACCGCACCGTCGCCGACGTCTCCGCGGTCGCCGACCCGGCCACCGGCGTCGCGGTCTACCAGACCTACGGCGCCTCGGGCTGGGCCGTGTACGGCGGCACCAGCGTGGCCTCCCCGCTGATCGCCGCGGTCTACGCGGACGCGGGCACCCCGACCGTCGACTACCCGGCGGCCGACCTGTACGCCAACACGTCCTCGCTCAACGACGTGACCAGCGGCTCCACCACCAGCTGCTCCCCGGCCTACCTGTGCACCGCCGAGACCGGCTACGACGGCCCGACCGGCCTGGGCACCCCGAACGGTCTGACCGCCTTCACCAGCTGACGGACCGTCGCTGACACACCCCCACCGTCACACCCCCACCGGCAGGGCCGGGTCCGGGCGCGCCGCGCCCGCGACCCGGCCCTGCCGTCATCCGCTCAGGAGGGCGAGGGCAGCGGCGCCACCGCCCGTACCACCAGCTCGCGCCAGCCGGCCTCGACCCGCTCCAGCGGCAGACCGCGCTGCTGCACCAGATGGTGGATCAGGGCCGGGTCCAGATAGCCGGCCAGGGTCTGGGCCACCAGCTCGACGTCGCCGACCGCGCCGGCCTGGCGCAGCAGCATCGCCACATGGGTGACCCGGAGCACCCCGGCCGGCACGGTGTAGCGCCGGCTCGCGCAGGCGTCGGCGGCCAGGTAGAGGTCCATGCTGCAGAGCAGGTGGCGGATGGTGGCCGCGCCGAAGGCGTCCAGCCGTTCCAGCGGCTCGGCGCCCGGGCCCAGCGGCGGCGGGCCGAAGAGATAGCCGCGCTGGTACTCCTCCTCGGCGTGTTCGAGCAGCGCCAGCATCAGGCCCTCGCGGTCCCCGAAGCGCCGGAACAGCGTGCCTTTGCCCACGCAGGCTGCGTCGGCCACGGCCTCCATGGTGACGTTCTGGGCGCCGTGCTCGCGCACCAGCGCGGTCGCGGCGTCGAGCAGGCGGGCCCGGTTGCGGGCGGCGTCGGAGCGCTCCCGGGGCGTCTGGTCGACGACGGGGAGTTCGGGACGACAGGGCGACGGCGTCTCGGCGGGGCGGGGGAGCTGCGCGGTCATGGCTCCACGATAGCCCTAGTCCGGGAAAAGTGGACTCAGGTCCGCTTCTCGTGCTACGACTGTACCCGGACCACAGTCCACTTCCGTGGACGCTCTGCCCAACCTTCAGGAGCACGTCATGTCTGTTCGCGTTCTCGCCCTCGTCGGCAGCCTTCGCGCCGGTTCGCACAACCGCCAGCTCGCCGAGGCAGCGGTCAAGCACGCCCCTGAGGGCGTCGAGGTCGTCATCCACGAGGGTCTTGCCGACGTCCCCTTCTACAACGAGGACATCGACGTCGAGGGCTCCGTCCCCGCCGCCGCCACCGCGCTGCGTGAGGCCGCCGGCCAGGCCGACGCCTTCCTCTTCTTCTCCCCGGAGTACAACGGCACCGTCACCGCCGTGCTGAAGAACGCCATCGACTGGCTGTCCCGCCCGTACGGCGCCGGCGCCCTCTCCGGCAAGCCCACCGCCGTGGTCGGCACCGCCTACGGCCAGTTCGGCGGCCTGTGGGCCCAGGACGAGGCCCGCAAGTCCCTCGGCATCGCCGGCGCCAACGTGCTGGCCGACGCCAAGCTGTCCGTCCCCGGCTCCGTGGTGCGCTTCGCCGAGCTGCACCCGCAGGACGACGCCGAGGTCGTCGAGCAGCTCCCCGCGGTCCTGGCCCAGCTCGCCGAGGCCACCGCGGTCTCGGCCTGACGCCTCGCCGCACGGGCGTTCGCACGCCTCGGGCCCCGGCCGGCCCCGTTCCGCAGCGCGCGGACCGGGGCCGCCGGGGCCCTTCGCCGTTCAGGTCACCAGTGCCCCGGGCGCCGCATCGTGTCGGGGAGCACGGTCGTCCCGTCGCCCCTGGCCGCGTCCAGCTGCGACTGCACCAGGAACAGCGCCCCGGTCAGATCCGCCCCGCGCAGGTCCGCGTCGCGGAAGTCGGCGCCGATGACATCGGCGGTCCGCAGGTCCGCGCCGCGCAGATCGGCCCCGATCAGCAGAGCGCCGCGCAGGTTGGCGCCGCGCAGGCCGGCGCCCTTCAGCCGCGCCCCGATCAGGTCCGCCCCGCGGTGGTCCCGCTTCTTCCCCGCCACCGCGGCCCGGACCAGTTCGCTCGCCCGCAGCAGCAGCGGGTTGACGCCGCCCCGGATCGCGTCCACGTCCAGCCCCGGCAGCGTGTCCGCGCCGCCCAGGGTGAGCCGCTCGGTCTCCGCGAAGGCGGCCCGCAGCTCATCGTGGACGGCGGCGGCCGCGGGCCGGGCGAGGGCCTCCGCGAGATACCTCAGCAGCTCGTGCAGGTCGCGCATCACCGGGAACACCGCGAACATCCGCCGCGCCGAGCCCGGGTCCTGCCGCCAGTCCCGCCCCAGGAAGGTGACCTGGGAGACCTTCTGGCCCGCGCCGAAGCAGTCGTAGACGGTGCAGCCCTTGAAACCCTCGTCCCGCAGCCGGGTGTGGATGCCGCAGCGGAAGTCCCCGCCCAGGTTCGGGCAGGCCTGCCCGGCGCCCTTGTCGACGGCGAAGTCCGCCGAGCGCGCGAACGCGGGCACGACGCAGCACAGCGCGAAGCAGCTGCCGCAGTCGGCCCGCAGTGCGGACGGGTCGATGGTTCCGGACACGGTGCGGTCACTCCAAGGTCGGGGGCGGGCGCTCACCCCGGAACCCTAGCCGCAGCCCGGGCTACCGGTGGGACGGGAATGGGACCTTGACCCGCTGCGCGTTCGGCCCCGGCGTCCTGATGGGCGCCGGGGCCGGGGATGAGCGTTGTTGGGCACAGACCTTCCGGATCAGCCCTGGCGGGCCTTGTACCGGGGGTCACGACGGTTGATGACGAAAACCCGCCCGCGGCGACGCACGACCTGCGCGCCCGGCTTGGCCTTCAGCGATTTGAGCGACTGGCGGACCTTCATGGGCGTTTTCCTCTCTTTGCGCTGTGGCCATGACAACGTGGTCGCGGGTCGTCGTATTCCTCCTGGCCTGCCGTAAAGCGCTTCGGGCGTTGTGGCGGTTGCCTCTACGGTGACCTGGTGACGACTCAGGTGATCGTGTTGAACGGCGGGTCCAGTTCGGGGAAGTCCGGGATCGTCCGGTGTCTGCAGGCGGTGCTGCCGGATCCGTGGCTTGCCGCCTCGATCGACTCGCTGGTCGAGGCGATGCCCGCTTCGCTGCGGAACTCGGCGGCAGGGATCGACTTCGCCGCGGACGGCGGTGTGCAGGTCGGAGCGCAGTTCCGGGAGCTGGAAGCGGCGTGGATGGCGGGGGTCGCCGCGATGGCCCGGGCCGGGGCCCGGGTCATCGTCGATGACGTGTTCCTCGGTGGAGCGGGGTCGCAGGAGCGGTGGCGGAAGGCTCTGGGCGGACTGGACGTGCTGTGGGTCGGGGTCAGCTGTGAGTCTGCGGTCGCCGCAGGTCGCGAGGTTGCCCGCGGGGATCGGGGGCGGGGGATGGCCGCGTCGCAGGCGGAGCTGGTCCATCGGGGTGTGGTCTACGACCTGGAGGTGGACACCACGCACACGGAGTCGCTGGAGTGCGCGCGGATTGTCGCCGCCAGGGTCGAGTGATCGGCTACTGGTGCAGGCGCTGCTGCCAGTCCACGGGAACCCGCCCGGCCGGGCCCGGGGTGGGCTGGTCGAGGGGGTGGTGTTCGGGTCCGGCCAGGGCGGGGCCGCTCTCGTAGAACTGCTCGTCCGGATAGCTCCAGAACCAGGCCTCGCCGGGTTCGAAGCTGGTGATCACCGGGTGGCCGGCGGCCGCCGCGTGGGCGCTCGCGTGCTGGGAGGGCGAGCTGTCGCAGCAGCCGATGTGGCCGCAGAAGGCGCAGCGCCGCAGGTGGAACCACCAGCCGTCGGCGGCGTCGCATTCCGCGCAGCCGGCACCGCTGGGAGCTGCGGTCGGGTCGATCGCCGGGATGTCGCTCATCGTGCCTCTTCTTCCTGGTCGGGATCGTGTGCGGTCAGCGGCAGCGCCACCCGGAACAGGGTGTCGCCCGGTACCGATTCGACCCTAAGGTCCCCGTGGTGACGGTGCACGACGATCCGCCAGGAGATGTCGAGCCCGAGCCCGGTGCCCTCGCCGACCGGCTTGCTGGTGAAGAAGGGCTCGAAGATCCGCCCCTGGATCTCCGCGGGCACCCCGGGGCCGGTGTCGCGGAAGCCGACCACCGCCTGGTCGTCCTCCGTGCGGGTGCTGATGGTCAGCGTGCCGTGCCCGGCCATGGCGTAGAGGGCGTTGTCGATCAGGTTGGTCCACACCTGGTTCAGCTCCGCCGCGAAGGCCGGGACCCGGGGGAGCGAGCGGTCGTAGTCGCGCACCACGGTGACGCCGGGCCCGAGCTTGCCGCCCAGGATGACCAGGGTGCTGTCCAGCAGCTCGTGCAGGTCGACCTGCTGGTAGGGGGCGCGGTCCAGCTGGGAGTACTGCCGGGCCGCCCCCACCAGCGAGGAGATCCGCGAGGACGCCGTCTCGATCTCGGACAGCAGCAGTTCCGTCTCCACGCCGTGGACCAGCCAGCGCAGTGCTCCCGGCAGGCCCTCGGGGCCCACCGCCGCGTCGACCTGCTCCAGCCAGTCCGCGTCCAGGCCGGCCTGGACCAGCACCGGGGCCAACTCCCAGCCCTCGGCGACATCGTGGTCGTCCAGCCAGTCGGTCAGGGCGTCCTCACGGTCGGACGCCTCCAGCGGCCCCAACACCGGCTGTCCGGCGACGGCGCGTACCGCCTCGTCCTGCAGCCGCACCAGTTCGTCCAGCGCCGCGCCCTTGCCGGGGCTTCCGGCCAGCTCGCCCAGCGCGCCGCGCATCTGCGCGACCCGCTCCCGCAGCGCCGCGGTGGCGCGCACCGCCGCCGCGGCCGGGTTGTTCAGCTCATGGGTCAGCCCGGCCGACAGCGTCCCCAGGGCGAGCAGCCGCTCGCGCTGGCCGACCGCCTGCTGCAGCGTCCGGGTGCCGAAGAACAGTCCCTCCAGCAGATGCTCGGCCATGGGGAACCAGTCGTGCATCATCGCGGCGAAGTCATGGGCCGACAGCACGAAGAACCGCGAGGGCACGGCCACCCGCATCGAGTTGACGTACACCTGCGGCACCCGCTCGCCCAGGTAGGCCTGGAACGCGCCCGAGTAGACGCCGGGGCTGGAGGAGCGGTTGACCTCGATGTCGTCGGGGCCGACCCGCCGGGAGAGCACCACGGTGCCTTCGACCATGACGTAGAAGCAGACCGCCGGCTCGCCCTCGGCGTACACAGGACCGGGCTCGAAGCACTCCACCCGGCCCACCCGGCACAGCCACGCCAGTTGATCGAAGGTCAGTTTGTCGAACAGGAACAGCGAGCGCAGCTCCTCCGGAGAACAGTTCACCCCGCTCACCCCGCCCGTCAAAGCTTGTCCAGGTAGCGGTGGACGAACATGACCGCCATCGCGCCCTCGCCGACCGCCGAGGCGACCCGCTTGGCGGACTCCGAGCGCACGTCACCGGCCGCGAACACGCCCGGCACGCTGGTCTCCAGATGGTGCGGCGGGCGGTCCAGCGGCCAGCCGCCGGACCGCTGCCCGGCCTCGCCCAGATCCGGACCGGCCAGGACGAAGCCGTGGTCGTCGCGCACCACCACCCCGTCCAGCCACTGGGTCATCGGCACCGCGCCGATGAAGACGAACAGCCACTGCGCGTCGACCTCCTCGGTGCGGCCGGTCGCGGTGTCGAGCAGGGTCAGCCGCTCCAGATGGTCCTCGCCGTGCGCGGCGACGACCTCGGTCCCGGTGCGGACCGTGATCACCGGGTCGGCCTCGACCTGCTGGATCAGGTAGTGCGACATGGAGGCGGTCAGCGACTCGCCGCGGACCAGCATGGTGACCGACTTGGCGCCCCTGGACAGGAAGACCGCGGCCTGCCCGGCGGAGTTGGCGCCGCCGACGATGTAGACGTCCTGGCCGGCGCAGCCCACCGTCTCGGTCAGCGCGGAGCCGTAGAAGATGCCGCGGCCGGTCAGCTCCTCCATGCCGGGGGCGGTCAGCTGCCGGTAGGCGACGCCGGTGGCCAGGATGACGGTGTGGGCGGAGATGGAGCTGCGGTCCGCGAAGCGGACCGTCCGGGCCGAGCCGCAGATCTCGAAGCCGGTCACCTCACGGGCCGTCAGGATCTCCGCGCCGAACTTGGTGGCCTGGCGTCGGGCCCGGTCGGCGAGCTGTGAGCCGGAGACCCCGTCCGGGAAGCCGAGGTAGTTCTCGATCCTGGAGCTCTGCCCGGCCTGGCCGCCGGTGGCGGTGCGCTCGATGAGGACGGTGCGCAGGCCCTCGGAGGCCCCGTACACGGCCGCGCCCAGTCCGGCCGGGCCGCCGCCGATGACGATGAGGTCGTAGAAGTCGGCGGCGGGGGTGGTGGAGAGGCCGACCCGCTGGGCCAGCTCCTCGTTGCTGGGCTCCACCAGGGCGTCGCCGTCCGAGGTGATCACCACGGGCAGCCGCTCCCCGTCCTCGCCGGCCGCCGCCAGCAGCTGCCGTCCCTCGGCCTCGGTGACCGGGTACCAGCGGTAGGGGACCTGGTTGCGGGCCAGGAACTCGCGGACCTCGGAGGAGCGGGCCGACCACCGGTGCCCGACCACCTTGGTCTCGTCGACCTGGTGCGGGTCGTCGGCCAGCCAGGCCTTGAGCAGGCTGTCCAGCACCGGGTAGAGCTTCTCCTCGGGCGGGTCCCACGGTTTGAGCAGGTAGTGGTCCAGGTCCACCACATTGATGGCGTCGATGGCGGCGCCGGTGTCCGCGTAGGCGGTCAGCAGCACCCGGCGGGCCTGGGGGTAGATGTCCATGGCCGCTTCCAGGAACTCGATGCCGTTCATCTCCGGCATCCGGTGGTCGGCCAGCAGCACCGCGACGAGCTCGCCGCGCAGCTTCATCTCCCGCAGCGCCTCCAGCGCCGAGGGGCCCGACTCGGCCCTGACGATACGATGGCCCTCGCCGTAGCGGCGCCGCAGGTCCCTGGCGACAGCCCGGGACACCGCCGGGTCGTCGTCCACGGTCACGATCACCGGTCGCTTGGTGCTCTCCGGTCCGGTCGTCGTCGGCATCGCCGCTCCGCCCTGTCGTCGGATCTGCCTCGGCCCAGAGGTCGCGCGAGGGCCGGGTTCCTACGCTATCCGCTCGGGCGCGTCTGATCCTGCGGACGTGTGACTGGCTGCGGCGAACAGGGTCGGGAACCTGTGAATCATGGAACGGCGGCGTGACGGATCCCACAGTCTGTTGTGGTTTCAATCAAGGTCTGTCTACCTTTCTGGCGTTCGCACTTAAGCGGAACCGACATCTCCGGAACGCCGAGTCCTGCCGCCGGAGAAGTTGCGACACCAGCTACCGCACCACGGCAGGAGCGGGGGAACCAGGTAAGTCGCCACGTCGACCTTGGTCGTCGACGTGGCTAGGGGTGAAGTCGTGCTGCGCACGACCGGGCAACTCCAGCCCGAATCCGACAGCTCACCTCGTAGGCGTGGGAGAGGAAACGCTGCTTCATGCTGTCCGTCCACGGGCGTCACCGCGCTCCGAAGCCCCGACGCAACACCGCTCAGCGCCTCATCGCTTCGGCCGGTCTGGCCGGCGTCGGCCTCACCGTCCCGCTCGTCACCGCCGGCAGTGCCTCCGCCGCCAGCGTCTCCACCTGGGACGCCGTGGCGCAGTGCGAGAGCACCGGCAACTGGAGCATCAACACCGGCAACGGCTACTACGGCGGCCTGCAGTTCTCGGCGTCCACCTGGGCCGCCTACGGCGGCACCCAGTACGCCGCCACCGCCGACCAGGCCACCAAGGACCAGCAGATCGCGGTCGCGGAGAAGGTCCTGGCCTCGCAGGGCCCGTCCGCCTGGCCGGTCTGCGGGCCGCAGGCGGGTCTCACCCAGGGCGGCGCGGCCGCCTCGGTGAACACCTCGTCCTCCGCGGGCTCCTCTTCGAGCTCCTCCTCGTCCTCCTCCAGCAGCTCCTCCTCGGACACGTCCAGCTCCTCGGACTCGTCCGCCTCTTCGGACACGTCCTCCTCGTCCACTGCGAGCAGCGGCAGCTACACCGTGGCTTCGGGTGACTGGCTGTCGACCATCGCGACCAAGGAGCACGTCTCCGGCGGCTGGCAGCGCCTCTACGCGCTGAACCGCTCCGTGCTCACCTCGGGCCCCAACGTGATCTACCCGGGCCAGAAGCTGACTCTGGGCAGCGCCTCGGGCTCGACCTCCTCCAGCAGCAGCTCGGACTCGACGGCCACCGACGCCTCGGCCACCACGTCCAGCAGCGGCTCCAGCTCCAGCACCACCACTGCGAGCAGCACCTCGACCAGCTCCAGCAGCGGTATGGCCGCGGCCGCCGCCTTCGCGCTCTCGAAGGTCGGCGAGTCCTACGTCTACGGCGGCACCAGCGACGCGGGCTGGGACTGCTCCGGTCTGGTCCAGGCCGCGCTGGCCAAGGCCGGCATCTCCGCCCCCCGCACCAGCGAGGAGCAGGCCGCCGCCAGCACCCGGGTCTCCCTGGACTCGCTCCAGGTCGGCGACCTGCTGTTCTGGTCCAGCGACGGCACCGCGTCCGGCGCCTACCACGTGGCGATGTACGTCGGCAACGGCGAGTACGTCGAGGCGGCCAACCCGAGCTCCGGCGTCAAGACGGACACCATCAGCAACTGGGCCCCCGACTTCGCGGGCCGCATCAGCTGACGCACCATCATCTCCACCCGTCAGGGGCGCGGCCGATCCGGCCGCGCCCCTGACGGCGTTCCAGGCGCAGTCATCCGCTCACGCTCAGCCGCAGCTCGCGGAAGCGCTCGGCGATGGCGTCCAGGGTGTAGTGGGCGTTGAGGCCGCTGGGATTGGGCAGGACCCACACCGCCGTGGCGCCGAGGGCGGAGGGCTGCGGGCCGACCACGGCCCGGGGCGCGTCGAACGCCACCCGGTAGGCGCCGATGCCCAGCACCGCCAGGGCCTGCGGGCGCAGTCGCTCCACCCGCTCGCGCAGCGCCACCCCGCCCTCGCGGTACTCCTCGGCGGTCAGTTCGTCGGCCTTGGCGGTGGTCCGGGCGACCACATTGGTGATGCCCAGGCCGAAGCCCAGCAGTTCCTGCTGCTCCTCCGGCTGCAGCCGGCGCGGGGTGAACCCGCTGAGGTGCAGCGCGGGCCAGAAGCGGTTGCCCGGGCGCGCGAAGTGGTGGCCGGTGGCCCCGGACCACAGTCCGGGGTTGATACCGCAGAACAGCACCCGCAGTCCGGGAGCGATCACATCGGGGATGGTCAGGTCGGGGGCGGCGGCGAGCTGCGCTGCTGTGGGCTTCACAGACGACAGTCTGCCCGCTGCGACCGGCGGTCCGTTGTACGGCCTCTCCGCTGCGTTAGCATCCAGGGACGCCGCCAGGCCGTCGTTCGAAGGAGAGCCCGTACCATGCCCGACCAGCCGGACCCGCTGTTCGCGGGCGTCGACGCGCTGCTGGCCGCGGTGCAGGCAGGGCAGGTCCTGCCGGTCCCGGAGGAGCGGGTGCGGTTGCGGCGGGCCGCCGGGCTCACCGAGGCGGCGGTCGCGCAGGCACTGAGGACCCGTCCGGCCTCGGTGCAGGCGTGGGAGGAGGGCCGCAGCGAGCCGTCGGGCGCCAAGCGGGAGGCGTACCGCCGTCTGCTGGAGGGCCTGGCGCAACGCTTCCCCGCCGGACGCGAACCTGAGCCTGAGCCCGAGCTGGCGGAGGTGTCGGCACCGGTCCCCGCGCCCGCGCGGACCATCCGCCCCGCCCCGGTGCCGCCCTCCGACGAGCAGGCCGAGCGCCGCTTCGCCAACGGCCCGCTCCTCGTCCTGGACGGCGACGGGACCGCCTACGGCACCGGCGGTCTGGTGCTGGACTGCCCGGCCCGTACCCTTCCCTCGCTGGTGGACTGGGCTCTGACGCAGGCTCAGATCGGCTCGCCCCGGCTGCATCGCTCCGGCCGGGACGGCGACCCCCTGGTCGTCCTCACCGCAGCGGCCGCCGAGTCCCTCGGACTGCCGCTGGAACTCGCGGACCGGCGCGGCCTGCGGCTCCCCGACAACCACCCCGTCATCAAGCAACTGACCAAGGCCAAGTGGCAGTTGACGAAGCGTGGGTTCGGCCCCTGGGCCCGGATCTACCGGCCGGCCGAGGCCGGCCGCCGCCAATGCGTCCAACTCGCGGTACTGCCCTGGGAAGCGCTGGACACCCGCGCCTGGAACGACGCGGCCACTCTCCCGCCGCCCGAACTCGCCCAGGTGCTGGGCGAGTACGCGACCCGGGTGATCACCCCGCGCGGCTCCACCGCCGTCTCCGGCCTGGAGTTGATGTCCGCGCTGCGCCCGCCCACGCGTGCGGTGCGCGGCGAGGACGGCGTCTGGCAGTCCGGCCCGGTCCCCGGATCGCTCGCGGTCGCGGTCGACCCGGCCCCGCCGGAGGCCCCCGACGAGCACCCGGTCGCGGTCGGCCGGGCCGAGGGCGAGGTCCTCGACGAGGAGGCCTATGAGTGGATCCGTGATCCGGAACTGCTCACCGATGCCGAGTGCGAGCTGCCCTGGGCGGTGGGAGTGGACGTCAACATGGCCTTCGCCGCCGCCGCGAACCGGCTCAACGTCGGCCTGGGCGCCCCGGTCCACGTCCAGCAGCCCGCGTTCGACAAGGCGTTGCCCGGGTCCTGGTTCGTCGACCTCTCGCACATCTCCTTCGACGCCCGGCTGCCCAACCCCTTCACGCCGGACGGCGAGCAGCCGCAGGGCCCGGCCTGGTACGCCACCCCGACCGTGGCCTACGCGGTCGAACTCGGGCACAGCGTAAGGCCGTTGGAGGGCTGGCTGCGTCCGGAGCACGGCCCCTACCTGGATCCCTGGTACCAGCGGCTGCGGGACGCCTACCTGGCCACCATGGCCGAGCTGGGGGTCAACTCGGCGATGACGCCCGCCGAGTTCCTGGCCGCGATGGAGCAGCACAAGCAGCGCGACCCCGGGCGGGCCGCGGTGCTGTCCGCGATCAAAGCCACCGTCAAGGGCGGTATCGGCAAGCTGCGCGAGCGTCCCCAGGGCGCCCGGCACCGGCCCGGCGAGCGCTGGCCGGCGCTGGAGCGCCCCACCTGGCGTCCCGACATCCGCGCCGCGGTGATCTCGGCCGCGCGGATCAACATGCACCGCAAGATGCTGGCGCTGGCCACCAAGGCCGACCTGTACCCGGTCGCGGTGCTCTCCGACTGCGCGGTCTACCCTTCCCCGGGGCCGTCGCCGCTGGACGTGCTGCCGTACGACCCGGTCACGGGCAAGCCGCTGCCGGGCGGATTCCGGCTCGGGGTGAGCCCGGGGATGGTCAAGCACGAGGGCACCCAGACCTTCCTCTGGGCGGCCCAACTCCTGGACCAGGCGCACAATCCGGCCCGGCACATCAAGGGCACCGACGCCGCCGCGGGCGGGGAGTAGGACACCGCCATGGGAACGATCGGGGACAGCCTGGAGCGCGCGGCCGAGGACACCTTCACCCGGAAGCCGCCGGTCTCCACCGCGGCTCGGGTCGGCTACCTGGTCAAGCAGCTCGGCACCACCAAGGCCACGGCCCAACTGCTGGGAGTCTCCCAGCGCTCGGTCGAGCGCTACCTCAAGGGCACCCGCAGGCATCCGCCGCAGGCCATCGCCGCCCGGATCGAGGCCGAGGTGAAGCGGCGCTGGCAGCCGCTGATCCGCAAGCGCGCCGTCAAGCGCGCGGTCGACACCGGCGGCATCACCGTCGAGACCCGCGCCCGCTTCGGCTTCACCGCCGCCCCCGGCTCCACCGACGACCCCCGGCTGCGCCGCATCACCGAACACCTCCCCCCGGCCTACGCCCAGCAGCTCTTCGACGCCCACGCGTCCGGCGCCACCGAACAGCAACTGGCCGCGATCGTCGCCCAGGGCCTTCAGGAGATGTACTTCAAGGACCGCGACCGCCGCGCCCAGGGCCTGGTCGTCGACCTCAACACCATCGACTACCTGGACCTCTCGTACTGACGCGGGCCGTCGTCCTCGCGGGCGGGCTTGCAGGCCCGCCCGCGAGGAGGTCGGACCGGACTCAGACGGTTGCCTCTAGCGTGACCGGGATGTTTCCCCGGGTGGCGTTGGAGTACGGGCACACCTGGTGCGTGGTCTGCACCAACTGGTCGGCCGTGGCCTGGTCGAGGCCGGGCAGGTGGGCGGAGAGGGCGACTTCGAGGGAGAAGCCTCCGTTGTCCAGGGTGACCAGGCTTACCGTGGACCGGACGGTCGACTCGCCCAGTTTCAGCTTCTGCTGACCCGCTATCAGGCGCATGCCGTTGTGGAAGCAGGCGGCGTAGCCGGCGGCGAAGAGCTGTTCGGGGTTGGTGCGGTCGCCGCCGGGGCCGCCCATCTCCTTGGGGACGGCGAGGAGTTCGTCGAGTACGCCGTCGGCGGTGCGGACCTCTCCGTTGCGGCCGTCGCCGGTCGAGAGGGCTTCGGTGGTGTAGAGCGTGGACATGGTGTCTCCATTCACAGGTGTTCGGACATGACGGTCGTCGGGTTGTCGGTTGCCGGACGAGGGTGCCCGTCCGGGGTGGTGGCTTGGGCGAGGAGGGTCAGTGCGGCTTGGGAGGCCGATCCCGCTGCTGCGGTGACGGCCACGAGTCGCTGTCCGTGGTCGTCCGGGACCGGCATGGCCTGCTGGGTGACGTCCATTGGCCCGACGAGCGGATGCCGCATCCGGTAGGCCGCCAGGTCCCAGGCCCGGACCCGGTGTTCGGACCACAGGTCGGTGAACTCCGGGCTGTGCATCACCAGTTCGCCGATCAGCGCGGCCAGCAGCGGATCGTCGGGGTATCGGCCGACGGCCAGCCGCAGTCGCCCCACCGCGTCCCTGGCCTTCTTCGGCCAGTCCTCGTAGAGCTCGCGGGTGTGGGCGTCCCGGAAGACCAGTCGCGCGGTGTTGGGACGCCGGGCCGGGTCGTCCGGGCTGCCCGGGTCGAGGTGCCCGGCGAAGAGCGCGTGCCCGGTGCGGTTCCACGCCAGTACGTCGCTGCGGCGGCCGAGCACGATCACCGGGGTGTCGCCGAAGGCGTCGATCAGCCGCCGGGTCGACTCGGAGATGCGCTCGGGTGTCGGCGCCCTGCGGGACCGGTCCTTGCCGTCCAGCCGTCCGACGCCGGCGAGGTCGTACAGATGCCGGTGCTCGGTCCCATCCAGGCGAAGTGCCCGGGCGAGCGCATCCAGTACGTCCACCGAGGCATTGAGCGAAAGTCCTTGCTCCAATCGCGTGTAGTACGACTCGCTCACGCCCGCCAACCGGGCGAGCTCGTCCCGGCGCAGACCCGGCACCCGCCGCCGCTCGTCGAACTCCGGCAACCCGACGTCCGACGGCTTCAGCAGCGCCCGACGGGTCCTCAGGAACCGCCCCAACTGCGACTTGCTCTTCATGGACTCGAGTATGGGCGGGGGCGGTTGGGCGTGCCTGCCCCTGTCAGTGCCAGGCAGCTGCGGACGGTTCTCAGGAGGCGGGTTCGGTTTCGGCGCGTTCGGTTTCGTCGTCGGAGAGTCGGATGGTCACGGCGAGGGTCCAGGGGACGGCAAAGGCCAGGACGAGGACCAGGCCGAGGACGAGTGGGGCCGGGCGTGCCGCGCTGACTGCCACGGCCACGACGGCTGCGGCGACGCAGGTGCGGGCCAGCGGACGGTAGAGCCTGCGGTCCTGGCGCCAGGCCGGGAGGGTGGTCGCGAGGGCCATCGTCGCGCAGAGCACGACGGCCGCGCCCCCGCCGAGTACCCAAGCGGTGTCGGCGAGGGTCCGGCTGTCGTGGGCCTGCTCGACCAGGTCGACCATCGCGGCGCCCATGGCGCCGACTGCGGCTGTGAGCGGCAGGTGGACCAGCATCCACTGCACGGTGCCTGCGCGGGTGGGCCTGGGCTGCCGGTGCCCGGCGAAGTCGAAGTAGGTCCACCAGGCGCCGAAGCCGACGACGACGGCGATCAGACCGACGGCGAGCGTGAGCGCGTTGGTCGGCTCGTGCGCCAGTCCGTCGACCACCCCGGTCACGGTCTCGCCGAGCACGATGATGATGAACAGGCCGAACCGTTCGGTCAGCGCGTCGGTCACGCTGAGGGCGACCGCCTGTTCCGGGATGGCCGTGGCGATCACGACGGTGAACCCCGCCAGGTAGGCGACGGCCAGCAGGCCCCAGGTCAGCACGCGCGGCCCCGCGGGCAGCGCGGCGCTCGCGGCCAGGACTACCGCGCAGAACGCCGTCCCGGTCACGAACAGCCTGCTGGGACGGCGGAATTCGGCGCTGTCCCCGCGTGCGGCCAGCAGCCACAGCACGGCGAGGACGGCGAACAGCACCCCGGCGTCCACGGCAAAGGCGGCGCCGTGTGCGCCGCCTGCCTCGGGGATGAACGCCCCCAGCGGTACCAGTACCAGGATCTGCAGCAGGAACATGCTCCGGCCGCGGGCGTCCTCGTGCCCGTGCAGCTCGTGGTGCAGGCTGCCGTTCAGCCAGGCGATCCACACCAGCGAGAACACCACGGCGAACTCGCCCAGCCCGCGCCAGGTCAGGTGCCCGGCCAGGTGGTGGGCGGCCTGGGCCACCAGTACGACCACGACCAGGTCGTAGAACAGTTCGAGCGGGCCGACCACCCGCTCGCGCGGCTGCTCGCCATGGGCGCGCGGGGGCTGCCACAGCTGCCGGCGAATCCGGGCCCACCGGGACTGTTGTGAGGTCATGCCCGCAGCGTAGAGCGCCAACGGATGTGGGCCCTGGATGCGGCCCGCAGGCGTGCCGTGCTGTCCCGATCGCCCGCCGCCGCATAAAACTCCTCAAGCAACTTGGCAAAGTTGCTTGAGGAGTTTTATGGTGGGATTCATGAACACGAAGCCCCGGCCGCAGCAGCCCAACGTGTCCGCTGCGACCGCACAGCGTCTCCAGGACGCGATGAAACGGCTGCGCGCACGCCTGCGCGCGGAGTCCGGGCAGAACGCGACCGGCCTCACCCTCACGCAGCTCGGCATCCTGGTCAGCGTCATACGGGAGGGTCCGGTCACCGCGGCCCGGCTCGCCGCGCTGGAGCACGTCAGCGCGCAGGCGATCACCCAGAGCCTGACGGTGCTCAAGGCCGCCGGCCTGGTCCACAGCGAGCCCGACCCGTTGGACGGCCGGAAGAAGCTGGTCAGTGCCGACGCCTCCGCGACCGAGCTGATCGACCGGATCAGCGCGGGCCGCGGCTCGTTCCTGGCGCGCGCCATCGACCAGGTGGTCGCCCCGGAGGAACGCGAAGTCCTGGAGAAGGCCGTCGAACTCCTGGAGCGGCTCGCCGAAGCCGACCTGCGCGGCGGCGGCATATGAGCATCGCCGTCAGCGAGAGCGACGCCTCGGCGCGCGACCTCGGCAGCAAGCCCTTCGCGTGGCCCTTCACCACCCCGCTCTACGTGGGCTCCGCCCTCAACCCGATCAACAGCTCCATCATCGCGACCGCCCTGGTGCCCATCGCCGCGCAGTTGCACGTCGCGGTGGGCGCCACCGCCGTCCTGGTCTCCTCCCTCTACCTGGCCAGCGCCGTCGCCCAGCCGACGGCCGGCAAGCTGGCCGAGGTGCTCGGCCCGCGCCGGGTCTTCTTGGCCGGCATCGTGCTGGTGCTGCTCGGCGGCCTGGTCGGCGGCCTCGGCCAGAACCTGGCGATGCTGACCGTCGCCCGGGTCCTGATCGGCATCGGCACCTCGGCCGCCTTTCCTTGCGGGATGGTGCTGATCCGGCGCCGCGCCGAGCAGGCCGGCCTGGACGCGCCGCCGGGCGGGGTGCTCGGCGGCCTCGCGATCGCGGGCATGGCCACGGCCGCCGTCGGCCCGCCGATCGGCGGACTGCTGGTCGGCGCCGCAGGCTGGCGCTGGGCCTTCCTCATCAACATCCCGGTCACCGCGATCGCGCTGGTGATGGCCGTACGCTGGCTGCCCCGGGACCCGGCGTTGGACCGCGCGGACAGCAGTTTCCGCAGGATCGCCGAGCGGATCGACCTGACCGGCATCCTCGGCTTCGCCGCGTCGATGACGGCACTGGTCGTCTTCCTGATGGCGCTTCCGCACGTCGAGTGGATCGCGCTGATCGTCTTCGTCGTGACCGCGGTACCCACGGTGGTGTGGGAGCTGCGCCGAACCGCGCCGTTCTTCGACTTCCGCGAACTCGCCGCCAACGGCGCCCTGGCCCGCACCTACCTGCGACAGGCCCTCACCCTGCTCGGCGTCTACACCGTGATGTACGGCATGACGCAGTGGATGGAGGCAGCACACGGGTTCTCCACGGTGACGGCGGGACTCCTGCTGCTGCCGATGGGCGCCGTCTCCGCACTGCTCTCGCGCCCGCTCGCCAGGCGCAACCTGGTCCGCGGACCCCTGCTGGTCGCGGCGGTGACCATGGTGCTCGGCTCGGGCGGCATCGTGCTGCTCGGCTCGCACAGCCCGGCGATCGCGATCGTCCTCGTCTCGCTGATCTTCGGCGTGACGTCGGCCGCCACCACGGTCGGCAACCAGACCGCGCTCTACCTCGCGGCGCCACCCGACCGGATCGGAACCGCCTCCGGGCTGTTCCGGACCTTCGGATACCTCGGAACCATCACCTCCGCCGTGATCGGCAGCATCGTCTTCCGCCACGGCGCCAGCGACCACGGTCTGCACACCCTCGGCCTGGTCCTGGTCGCCGCGGGCGTCGCGGTCCTGCTGCTGACGGTCCTCGACCGCCGGCTGATGGCCCGCGGGGCGGACCGCGGGACCGGTATCCCGAACCAGACCAACACCCCTGTGAACACTGCGAACGCAGCGACAACCACCTGCAAGGAGCACCCCTAATGAGCACCACCCCTGCCCTCCCCGAGATCGACCCCAAGCGCACCGCCCTGCTGGCGATGGACTTCCAGAACGGGATCGTCGCGGCCGTCCCCGAGCCCGACGCGCTGGTCGAGCGGGTCAGGGGCGCGATCGCGGACGTCCGCGCCGCCGGTGGCACCATCGGCTACGTCCGCGTCGCCTTCACCGAGGACGACTGGGCGGCAGTCCCGGAGACCAATAAGACCTTCAGCGCGGTCGCCGCAGCGAAGATGCTCCACCACGAGGACGAGGCCACCCGGATCGACGAGCGGATCGCCCCCGAGGACGGTGACATCGTCGTCCGCAAGATCCGTTTCGGCTCGGTCTCCACCACCGACCTCCACCAGCAGCTGAGCGACCGCGGCATCGACACCCTGATCCTCTCCGGCGTCAGCACCGGCGGCGTCGTCCTCTCCACACTCATCGACACCGCCGACCGCGACTACCGCGTCTACGTCCTGACCGACGGCGTCGCCGACCCCCACCCGGAGGTCAACCGAATCCTGGTCAACGAGGTCTTCCCGTCCCGCGCCCACCTGATCGACACGACCCGACTGGCCGAGCTGCTCAAGGCCGCCGGCTCAACCGCCGACTGACAGGGAGGTCGGGTCGGCGGCAGGGTCGGCTGCCGGGCTGTGACGGGGGATCAGCAGAGCGGGCAGGCAAGGCCGGAATGCGCGGCCGCTGGTTGGTCGTTCGAGGTGGCATGACAGTCGGAGTAGCACTCACCGCGCCGGACGCGGGCAACCAGATCGACGTCAGTGTGGAGCTTGCCGGGGAGGCCGCGGCGGCGGGGCTGCGGTCTGTTTGGTTCGGGCAGACCTTTGGGGCCGACTCGCCCCAACTTGCGGCGCTCGTCGGCAGAGAGGTGCCGGAGCTGCAGGTGGGGACGTCCGCGATTCCGGTCTTTGGACGCCATCCGTTGCTGGTCTCCAGCCAGGCTCAGACCGCGCAGGCGGCCACGCACGGCCGTTACCATCTCGGGCTCGCGCTCGGCACCAAGCTGCTCACCGAGGCGGCGTTCGGCATCCCCTATCAGCGGCCCATTGCCAGGTTGCGTGAATTCCTGATCGCACTCCGGCAGTTGACCGAGAGGGGCGCCGCCGACTTCCACGGTGAGCTGCTCACCGCGACGACGCCGCTGCCCGCGCGGGTGCCGGGCGCCGAGGCCGGGGTGCCGTTGCTGGTCGCCGCCATGGGACCGCAGGCGCTGCGGGCCAGCGGTGAGTTGGCGGACGGGATTCTGCCGTATCTCGCCGGGCCTCGCGCCCTGGCCGAGCACATAGTGCCGGCCGTCAACAAGGCGGCGGAGGCCGCGGGTCGTCCCGCGCCCAGGATCGTGGCGCTGGTGTCCGGCGTGGTGACCGACGATGCCGACTCGGTGCGCGAGAAGGTCGCCGAACGGCTCGCGTTCTACGAGCGGATCCCCTCCTACGCACGGGTCATCGAGCTCTCCGGCGGCAGGCGGGCCGCCGACGTCGCCGTCGTCGGTGACGAACGGACGGTCGCCGCCGAGGTGCGGCGCTATCGGGACGCCGGGGCGACGGAGGTGGTGTTCTCCGGGACGGAGGTCGCCGGGGACGCGGATCGTCGCCGGACCTGGGAGCTGCTGGGGGAGTTGGCGAAGTGAGACCACGGACCCGAGGGCCTCGACCGCAGCGGCGGTTCGGAGGCCCTCGCGTCCGCATGTTCTCGGCTGTCAGACCGTCTTGGCGGCGTCCTGGCCGGTCGGCTGGCCGGGGACGGCGCCGGTGAAGACGGCCGCCTGCGGGAAGGCGGCGATCACCTGGTCGAGCTCGGCGCGCCAGTAGCGGTGGACGTTGAGCCGGATCGGCTTGGACCCCGGGGTGAGCTCCACGTACATCGAGCTCCACACCGAGGCGCGCTTGATCCGGCTGACCGGGAAGCCGGCCCGCGGGAACACCGCGACGACGTCACCGGGACGATTGGTCCAGCGGCTGGCGGAGTTGACCACGATCGACGTGTTGGTCAGCGTCAGGAAGTAGAACTTGCGCGTGAATGCGACGATGATGCCGACAAGTGGAATCTCGTCGAATATGGCGTTGAGCCAGGGGCTGGGCCCCGTCTCGGTGTGCACGCAGGCGATGAAGGTCTCTCCGGGCGGGGCTGCCTGGGAGAGCTTCTCGATGACCTGAGCCTTCATCTTGGCCCGGCGAATCGCCATGGTTCCCCGTCTCTCTATGGTGTTGTGTCACCGCGTCAATCACGGTGGGGTGCGCAGAGATTAGCAGTTCCGGACGGTCCCCTCGAACGGCAGTGGCCGGGTGAAGACGATCATGGCCTGCCCTGGGCCGTTGTAGTCGTCCTCGATCCGTACGTCGAAGCCGAGCGTGCGGTGGAAGGCGATCGAGCCGGCGTTGGCGACCGAGGTGATCGCCTTCAGCCGCACCGCTCCCTGGCGCTGCGCGGCGTCGGCGAACGCGGCGTACAGACTCCGCCCGAGCCCGCCGCCGCGGGAGTCGTCCCGGGTGGCGATCAGATGGACGTAGCCGACGCCGACCGGGGTGACGAATCCGATGAGGTAGCCCCGGATCCCGTCCTCCGCCCGGGCGATGAGACAGGTCGAGCCGAACTCCTGCACCAGCGACAGCAGATGCAGCGAGCGGAGGTCGCGCTCGCCCCAGTAGCGGGAGTGGTCGGCGAGAACCTGGTGGATGTCGGTGACCCGGGCGGGTTCGATCTGTGTCTCCATGACCGCACAGTCTGTACCAGCCCCCGGATGTGACGGTCAGTCGTCCCGGGCGGCGCCGATGATGGCGCGCAGATAGCGCATGAACTGCCGGTGCGCTTCCCGCGGTACGCCGTCCTTGAGGGCGATGACCACGTAGTCGCCCACGGCGGCACTGACGGCGGCATTGGCGACGGAGGTGAGCGGGTCGTCGGGGGCGAGGCCGAGCTCTGCCACGAGGGCGGGTCCGCTGAGGCGTCCGACATCGGTGATGTGGGTGGTGGACACGGCCTGCAGGGCCGGGTTGGCGTCGTACATGGCGGCTACCAGCCGTGCCAGTTCCGGATCCGTGGTCTCGGCCTCGCCGAGCATCCACCGATCGATGACCTCGCTGAACGCCAGGTCGGGGTGGGCCGTGAACGTCGCGGTCAGACGTGCGGCGATGTCGTCGGCGGCCGAGGTCGCGATGTCGATTTTGTTGGGGAAGTACATCCGCACGGTCCGTGGAGCGACCTCGGCCGCCTCGGCGATATCGGCGATGGTGGCGCCCTCGTAGCCGTGCTCGGCGAACAGCTGAATCGCGGCGCGCTGGATGGCCGCCCGGCGCTTGGCCTTGGACCGTTCGCGGAGGGATGTCGCTGCTGCAGCCATGGGTGGAGCGTAGCAGGGGTGGCTTATTTGCCACTCAGGATACTTTTGCCTATGGTGGCAATTAAGGCGGTGGTGGGGGACGCGACCGCTGCGCCCCTTCCCCGTCGAACGAGGAGTTCCTGCCTTGTCCACGTACCTGTACCGCATCGCACGCTGGTGCTTCCGGAACCGCTGGAGGACGCTGGCCGCGTGGGTGGCGGTCGTCGTCGCGGCGGTCGTGATCGCCGGCGCGAGCGGCGGCAAGACCAATGACGCCATCGCCATCCCCGGGACCGAGGCGCAGCAGGCCCTGACCCTGCTGGAGGACAAGCTGCCGGCCGCCTCCGGGGCCTCCACCCAGGTGGTGTTCGCTGTCAGGGACGGGGACATCACCAGCGCGGCGAACCAGGCCGCCATCGACCGGGCGGTCACGGCTCTGGGCAAGGTCAGCCAGGTCGCCAGTGCCACCAACCCCTTCCAGGCCAAGGCCGTCTCGCCGGACCGGCGGGTCGCGCTGGGCAGCGTCACCTACGACACGCAGGCCGCGGAGGTGAAGGCCGGCACCATGGACCAGTTGAACCCGGCCGTCTCGGCCGCCCGCGACGCCGGGGTGCAGGTGGAGTTCGGGGGAGCGGTCTATCCCAAGGCAGCCGCCGGCGCCAGCTCCGAGAGCATCGGGATCGCCGTCGCGCTGGTCATCCTGTGTCTGACGTTCGGCTCGCTGGTGGCGGCCGGCCTGCCGATCATCACTGCCTTCTTCGGCCTGATCACCACGATGATGGGCATCACCGCACTGGCGGCGGTCACCGACATCGCCTCCTCGGCGACGTCCGTGGCCACCATGCTCGGCCTGTCCTGCGGGATCGACTACGGCGTGTTCATCCTGGCCCGCTACCGCACCTACCTCCTGGAGGGCCACGAACCCGAGGACGCGGCCGGCCGCGCGGCCGGCACCGCGGGCAGCTCCGTCGTCTTCGCCGCGCTGAGCGTGATCATCGCCCTGTGCGGGCTCTCGGTCGTCGGGATCCCCTTCCTCACCACCATGGGGCTGGCCGCCGCGGCCACCGTCGCCCTGGCCCTGCTCGTGGCGTTGACCCTGGTCCCGGCCGCCTTCGGACTGCTCGGCCGGCGCGCGGCCCGCTTCAGCCGGCTGCCGCTGCTGCGACGCGCCGAGCCGGCCAGCCGTACCGCCGCCACCGACTCCGACCGGCTGACCGGCACCCGCTGGGCCCGCTGGGTGGTCCGCCGTCGCGTCCCGATCCTGGTCATCGGCGTCATCGCGCTGGGGGTGCTGGCCGTCCCGGTGGCGAGCGTGGATCTGGGCCTGCCCGGCAACGGGTCGCTGCCCACCAGCGACACCTCCCGCCGCGCCTACGACCTGACCACCGAGCACTTCGGTCCCGGCTACAACGGCGCCCTGACGGTCGTCGCCGACAACGTGTCCACTGCAGGCCAGGCCCGGCAGATCAGCGCGGCGATCAGCCAGGTCCCCGGCGTCGCCTCGTCCTCGGTCGCCGTCGTCACCAACGACATCGCCCTGATCAACGTCGTCCCGACCACCGGCCCCAACGACCCCGCCACCACCGACCTGGTCCACCACATCCGGGACCGGCGCGGCGCGCTGGAGTCAGGCACCGGCGCCCACCTGCTGGTCGGCGGCGTCACCGCCACCAACATCGACGTCTCCGCGAAGCTCGCCGGAGCTCTGCCGGTCTTCCTGGTCACCGTGGTGGCCCTGGCGTTCGTGCTGCTCACGTTCGCCTTCCGGACCGTCATCGTGCCGATCAAGTCCATCATCGGCTTCCTGCTGTCGGCCGGTGCCGCGTTCGGGGCCGAGGTCGCCGTCTTCCAATGGGGATGGGGCAAGCACCTGCTGGGCATCGAGCCGACCCAGACCCTGAGCTTTCTGCCGGTCATCCTGCTGGCGATCATGTTCGGGCTGTCCAGCGACTACGAGGTCTTCGTCGTCTCCCGGATCAAGGAGCAGTTCACCAGGAACGGTGACGCCCGCCGGGCGGTGGTGCTGGGCACCGGGCAGTCCGCCCGCGTCGTGAGCGCGGCCGCGCTGATCATGGCGTCGATCTTCGTGTCGTTCATCTTCGCGCCCGAACCGACCGTCAAGGAGATCGGCTTCAGCTTCGCCGTCGGGGTTCTGGTCGACGCCTTCGTGGTCCGGCTCACCCTGGTCCCGGCCGCCATGGCCGTCCTCGGCGCCAGGGCCTGGTACCACCCCCGCTGGTTCTCCCGCTACGTCCCGGACCCCGACATAGAGGGCGAGCGCCTCGACCTCGCCAAGGTCTGACCTCTCTCAGGCGACAACTCCGGCCGCGTCCAGGAGGACGGTCGCCGTCGCGGTGGCCAGGCCGTCCAAAGGCCGGCCCTGGACGACGACGCGGGCGCCGGCGCCGTCGAAGACGATGGTCAGCTGACGGGCCAGGGTCTCCGGGGAGGGCGCGCCCCCGCGAGCGGCCTGGGCGTGGAAGAACGCAGTGAGCTCCTGCTTGAAGGCCCGGGCCACCACGCTCGCGGGGTGGTCCGGGTTCTTGAGTTCGGTCGCGGTGGAGACGAACGGGCAGCCCTGGTACGCCGGGCTCGTGGAGAGCAGGTCGAGTCGCTCGAACACGTGCAGCAGCAGCGCACGGGGAGGGCGGGGGTCGTCCGGCAGCGGGAGCAGCAGCGCCTGGTAGGTGGGGCCGCTGCGTTCCAGGCTCGCCGCCAGCACCTCGTCCTTGCTGTCGAACAGCTGGTACATGGAGCGCTTGGAGACCCCGGCCGCCTTGCACAGGGCGTCGACGCCGACGTTCACGCCGTCGCGGTAGAAGAGCCCGGCGGCGGCGTCGAGCAGGCGCTCGCGGGGCGTCGGACGGGCGGGGGTGCGGGGCGCGGACGTGGTCATGGGTCGAGGGTACGCCGGGTGGTGGCGATGGGAAACAGATCGGTGTACGTTGAGTGGAAACCGATCGTTTTCCACTTGTCGGCACGACCCCCCGAGGGAGAAAACCCATGACTGCGATCTCAGGCGCCACCGTCCTCGTCACCGGCGGAAGCCGGGGCATAGGAAAGTCCCTGGTCGAGGAGCTGTACCAGCGCGGCGCCAAGAAGGTCTACGCCACCGCCCGCGACGCCTCCACCGTCCGGCACCCCGACGCCGTACCGCTCGCCCTGGAGGTGACCGACCCCGCCGCGGTGGCGGCTGCGGCGGCGCAGGCCCAGGACGTCACCATCCTGATCAACAATGCCGGACGGGCGATCAACGCGTCCTTCCTGGGCTCCCCGGTCGAGGACGTCCGCAACGAGTTCGAGACCAACTTCTACGGTCCGCTGCTCACCGCCCGCGCCTTTGTCCCGATCATCGAGCGCAACGGCGGCGGCCACCTGCTGAACGTCCATTCGGTGCTGTCGTGGGTGGCGCTGGCCGGCTCCTACAGCGCCTCCAAGGCGGCCCTCTGGTCGCAGACCAACTCGCTGCGGCTGGAGCTGCTTCCGCGCGGGATCCAGGTGACGGGTCTTCATGTCGGCTATGTCGACACTGAGTTGGTCACCCACGTCGACGCGCCGAAGACCGCGCCGGCCGAGGTCGCCCGGCAGGCCCTGGACGGTATCGAGGCGAACGCCGCCGAGGTGCTGGTCGACGAGGTGTCCCGGCAGGTGAAGCGGGGCCTGTCCGCTGACCTCGGCGCGCTGTATCCGCAGCTCGCGGGGTGAGACCCTGAGACCCTGAGACCCGGCCCGCCGGACCCTACTTGGCCGCGTCGAGCGCGCTCTGGAGCGAGCCGATGTAGCCCTGGCTGGTGTAGCTGGCCCCGGAGACCGCGTCGATGTTCGCGCTCTGCGCGGCCAGCGCCTCCTGGGTCAGGATCGGGATGGCCTGGGAGTTGATCTCCTGGTCGCGCGGGTTGCTGTTGGGCTGCTGGACGACGTCGATCGCGGTGATCTTCGATCCATTGAAGGTCACCTTGACCTGGACCGGGCCCCAGCGGGTGTCCACCGCGCCGCCGGTGACAGTGCGGACGCCGGTCTTCTTGCCGGCTCCAGCGGTGGCGGACGCGCTGGGCGAGGCCGCGGACGAGGACCCCGACGAGCCTCCGGACGCGGACCCGGTCGACTGCTGCCGGGGAGCGGTGACCGCGGGGGCGGCGACGGCCACGGTGTGGTGCGGCTTGGCGGCCAGCAGCAGCACCACGCCAAGGGCGGTGCCTCCAGCGGTCAGTGCGGTGCGACGCATACGGGACGCCTTTCCATCAGAACTCGAACGACTCGTGGTGGATCCGGCCGCGCGGGACGCCCGCCGTCTCCAGGGCCTCGCGTGCGGTGCGGGTCATCCCGTCCGGGCCGCACAGGAACACGACGTGCTCCCGCAGGTCGGGCAGGATCCCGAGCAGGGTCCTGGCCTGCAGCGGTTCGCCGACCTCCGCCCGGGAGCCGACCAGGTAGTACAGCCTGGCGTCGCGTGCCTTCGCGATGGACTCCAGCTCCGCCCGGAAGACCAGGTCGTCCTCGCGGCTGGCCCGGTAGACCAGGGTCAGTTCACCGCGCCGGGCCGGAATGGACTCGAACAGGGCGCGCAGCGGGGTGATCCCGACGCCGGCCGCGAGCAGCAGCACCTTGCCCCGGCGCCCCGGGCGCCGCTCCGCGGTGAAGGCGCCGTACGGGCCCTCGGCGAAGACCCTGGTGCCGGGCCGCAGCCGGGCCAGCGCCGCGCTGTGGCCGCCCAGGTCCTTGACGGTGATCCGCAGGTAGTCCGGGTTGGGCGGTGCGGACAGCGAGTAGGGGTTGCCGGCCAGCAGCAGTCCGCGCTGCAGGAAGCGCCAGCGGAAGAACTGGCCGGCCCGGGTCGCCCTGGCCAGTTCGTCCAGGCGGCGTCCGGTGATGAAGACCGAGTGCACCCCGGGGGCCTCCGGGCGGATCTCGGCGACCCTGAGCCGGTGGCGGAACGCCAGCAGCGTGGGAACGGCGAAGCGGAACCAGAGGATCAGCGCCGCCGAGCCGAGGTAGAGGCCGTACCAGGCCGCCTTGGCCTTGGCCTCCAGGACGAACTCGGCCCCGTTGGTGAGCTGGTGGAAGAAGGTGAGGAAGATCGCGACGTAGGTGGCCAGATGCAGGTAGTACCAGGTCTCGTAGCTGAGCCTGCGCCTCGCGGCCCTGGCCGAGACGGCCCCGACGCCGAGCAGCAGCAGAGTGCCGATGGTGGCCTTCAGCATGTCGGGGTAGTGGAACACCAGTTGGGCGGTCTGGTGGACCAGCCCGTTGTGGTCGGTGAGGGAGTAGCCCCAGATGATCAGCAGCACATGGGACACCACCAGGCCGACCATGTAGCGGCCGCCCATCGCGTGCCAGCGCGCCAGCCGGTCGCTGCCCAGGGTGCGGTCGATCAGCGGTATTCGCGCCATCAGCACCACCAGCACCGGGGCCGCGTATCCGGCGAGCAGGCCGCAGAGCCGTCCGGCGTTGGTGATCCAGGCCGCGGCGGAGACCACCGAGGCGGTGTTGTTCCACCAGAGGTACACCACGGCGACCGCGCCGAGGCCGATGGCGGTGAGCAGCGCGGGGGCCAGCAGCGCTGCCTGGTCGCTGCGCGGGGACGCGGGCGATCCGTGGCGCGCGTCGGCGCCGTGGCGCGCTCCGACGGTGCTCGTCATGGGTCTCCTCGGTCAGGTGCTGACGGCCGGTACTGCCGGCCCGGCGGGCCGTACTGCTTCACCCTGACACCGGTCTTTCTGAGTTCCTTCTGAAAGTCCAGATCTCCCGCCCCAGGTCACAGGCAATCCACAGCCATGTCGACGGCCGTGGATGCCACCGGCCGGGGTGCATCATGTGATGCTATGTCTCCTGATTCCCCCCGCCGCCCCCAGGCCGGACCTCCGCGTGCGCTGGTGGTCGACGACGAGCCGGATCTGACCGAGGTGGTGGCCCAGGCCCTGGTGTACGACGGCTGGGAGGTCAGGACCGCGGCCGACGGCGCCGAGGCCGTCGCCGTGGCGGGGGCGTTCCGCCCCGACGCCGTGGTCCTGGACGTGATGCTGCCGGACTTCGACGGCCTGGAGGTGCTGCGGCGGATGCGCGCCGAGGCCCCGGGCGTCTGCGTGTTGTTCCTCACCGCCAAGGACGCGGTGGACGACCGGATCGCCGGTATCACCGCAGGTGGGGACGACTACGTCAGCAAGCCGTTCAGCCTGGAGGAGGTCGTCGCCCGGCTGCGCGGGCTGCTGCGCCGGGCCGGCACCGACCCCCGCTCGGAGACCGACCGCGGCGAGCGGCTGGCCCTGGCGGACCTGGAACTGTTCGAGGGGACGCGGGAGGTCCGCCGCGGGGGCGCGCCGGTGGAGCTGAGCCGGACCGAGTTCGAGCTGCTGCGGTACCTGCTGGCCAATCCGCGCCGGGTGCTGAGCAAGGCCCAGATCCTGGAGGCCGTGTGGTCCTACGACTTCGGCGGCCAGGCGCATGTGGTGGAGCTCTACATCAGCTATCTGCGCAAGAAGGTGGACAGCGGTCACCCGCCGCTGATCCACACCGTGCGCGGGGTCGGCTACGTCCTGCGCGAGCAGGCCAGGTGAGGCGGGTCCGGGTCGGGCTGCCGCGATCGCTGCGGGCCCGGCTGATCAGCGGGCTGCTGGTGCTGCTCGCGCTGGCCTGCGCCGCAGTCGGGGTCGCCACGGCGCTGGCGCTGCACAGCTTTCTGGTCTCCAAGGTGGACCAGCAACTGGTGCAGTCGGGGGTCCGCTACGCGCAGAGCCTGGAGCACCCCGACGCCGGCGGGCTGGCGGGGGACACCCGGGCGCAGTCGGTCGGCACCTTCGGGGCCCGGCTCGCGGGCGGCAAGGTCACCCAGGCCGCCATCGTGGACGGGGACGCGGACGACGCCAACGTCAGCGCCGACGCGGTCACCCTCTCCGCCGCCGAGCTGGCCGCGATCAAGGCCCTGCCGGTCGACGGCAGCATCCGTGACCTGGACCTGGAGGGCCGCGGCTTCTACCGGGTCAGGGCGCTGGCCGGGAGGGACAACGACATCCTGATCACCGGGATGCCGCTGGAAGGGGTCGAGGGGGCGGTGCACCGGCTGGAGATGGTCGAGCTGACGGTCTTCGCGATCGCGCTGGGGGCGACCGGCATCGCCGGGGCGCTGTGGGTGCGGCTGTCGCTGCGTCCGCTGGACCGGATGGCCGCGACCGCGGTCCAGATCACCGAACTCCCGTTGGAGAGCGGCGCGGTGGCCCTGCCGCACCGCCTGCCGGACAGCGATCCGCGCACCGAGGTCGGGCAGGTGGGGGCCGCCTTCAACCGGATGCTGGGCCATGTGGAGACCGCGCTGGCCAGCCGGCACTCCTCCGAGGAGCGGCTGCGCAGCTTCGCCGCCGACGCCGGGCACGAGCTGCGCACCCCGCTGGCCGCGATCCGCGGCCATGCCGAGCTGGCCCGGCTGCACCCGCAGCCGCAGGCCCCCGAGGTGGCGCGGGCGCTGACCCGGATCCAGGCGGAGTCGGTCCGGATGGGCGCGATCGTCGACGACCTGCTGCTGCTGGCCCGGCTGGACGCCGGACGGCCGCTGGCCCGTGCGGAGGTGGACCTCAGCCTGCTGGTGATCGACGCGGTCTCCGACGCCCAGGTCGCCGGCCCCGGGCAGCACTGGGTCCTGGACCTGCCGGAGACCCCGGTGCTGGTCACCGGCGACCGGGACCGGCTGCACCAGGCCGTGGGCAATCTGCTGTCCAACGCCCGGCTGCACACCCCGGCGGGCAGCACCGTCCGGGTGCGGATGTCGCGGCTCCCGGAGTCGGTGCGGCTCACGGTCGCCGACGACGGTCCCGGCATCCCCGAGTCCTTGCAGCCGACCCTGTTCGAGCGGTTCACCCGCGGTGGCGGGGGCCGGTCGCGTTCCGACGGCGGCAGCGGTCTGGGGCTGGCCATCGCCCACGCCGTGGTCTCGGCCCACCACGGGAGCCTGACCGTGAGCAGCCGTCCCGGCTGCACCGAGTTCCGGCTGGACCTTCCCACCCCCTGACGACCCGCCCGACGGCCGATTGTCAGTGGCTCGGTCTACGGTGTGGGGACCACGAGAGTACGGGGAGACCATGACCACACTGGAGAACCGCCCGAACACCGCCCTCCTCGTCGTCGACGTGCAGAACGGCGTCGTCGAGGGGGCCCATGAGCGCGACGCCGTCGTCGCCAACATCGGCGTGCTGGTCGAGAAGGCGCGGCGGGAGGAGGTGCCCGTCGTCTGGGTCCAGCACTCGGACGAGCGGCTGGCGCAGGGGAGCGACCCGTGGCGGATCGTCCCCGAGCTGGCACCGGACGACGCCGAGCCGCTGGTCGGGAAGCACTACCCGGACTCCTTCGAGGAGACCACCCTGGAGTCCGTGCTGTCGGGCCTCGGTGTCGGACGGCTGTTCGTCGCCGGCGCGCAGACCGACGAGTGCATCCGCTCGACCCTGCACGGCGCGATCGTCCGGGGGTACGACGCGACGCTGGTCAGCGACGCCCACACGACGGAGGACCAGTCGGCATGGGGGGCTCCGTCGCCGGAGCTGGTCATCGCCCACACCAACCTCTACTGGACCTACCACGCCGCCCCGGGGCGCACAGCCGGGACGGCGGTGACCAAGGATGTCGACTTCGGCCGCCCTGCCCAGGGTTAGGCGGCGACGTTGACGGTCACGCTGTGGAAGCCGGTCGCGCCGTTGGGTCGGGCATCGACCTTCTGCTCGGTCTGGGTGTAGCCGGTGCGGTCGGTCGCGCGTACCTCCAGGCGGTGCGAGCCCGCCGTGGCCGGCCACTGGTAGACCCACTGGCGCCAGGTGTCGATGGTGTCCTGGGCGGCCAGGGTGGCGGTCTGCCAGGCGCCGCCGTCCACCCGTACCTCGACCTTGGCGATGCCCTTGCGCTGGGCCCAGGCGACCCCGGCCACCGGGACCGTTCCGGCGGTGAGCTTGCCGGAGCCCTTGGGGGTGTCGATGCGCGACTCGGTCTTGATCGGGGCCTGGGCGGACCAGCCGCGCTTCGCCCAGTAGGCGTCGAAGTCGCTGAACTTGGCCAGCTCCAGGTCGGTCACCCACTTGCAGGCCGAGACGTAGCCGTACAGGCCGGGGACGACCATCCGGACCGGGAAGCCGTGCGCGAAGGGCAGGGTCTCGCCGTTCATCCCGACGGCGAGCATGGAGTCGCGGCCGTCCATGATCGCCTCCACCGGGGTGCCGATCGTCATGCCGTCGGACGAGCGGGCCACGAGCTGGTCCGCCGGTCCGCCCTTGGACGGAGGCACCACGCCGGCCTCCTTCAGCAGCGGCGCCAGCAGCACCCCGGTCCAGCGGGCGTTGCCGACGTAGGAGCCGCCGACCTCGTCGGAGACGCACATCAGGGTGATGTCGCGGTCGATGACGCCGCGCGCCACCAACTCCTTGTAGGTGATGTCCAGTTCCTTGGTGACGCCGGTCCCGTGGATCCGCAGCTTCCAGGTGTTGGCGTCCACGGTCGGGACCACGAGCGCGGTGTCGACCCGGTAGAAGGAGGGGTTGGGGGTGATGTAGGGGCTCAGCCCGGGGAGCTTCAGGTCGGAGCCGACCGGCGGTGCGCTGGCCGTGGCGCGCGGGGTGGGGATGCTGACCGCGGCGCGCGAGGCGGCGGCCTTCTGGGTGCCCGCGGCGTTCAGCTTGTTGCCCAGCAGCCCGGCCCCGGCGGACACCGCCGACGCCGACAGTGCGAGCATCACGAATCCGCGGCGGTCGAAGTTGGTGTCCGCGGGTCCGCCACCCATCGGCTGCGCGCCCAGCCCGTCGTCCCGCCAGGGTGCGGCCTGGGCGGCCAGCCGTCCGGCGAGGAGGTAGAGGACGATCGCGCCGACCACGGCGCCGACCACCGAGGGCACCGGGTCGTACTGCTGCGCGTCGGGGCGGGACATCGCCGAGACCGCGCCGAGCAGGCCGAAGGCGAGCACACCCACCGAGCCGACCCGGCGCCAGCGCAGCGCCAGCAGGCCGATCCCCATCGCGAAGAACGCGAGCAGGACCAGGATGCCCAGTTGCAGCATCAGCTTGTCGTTGGTCCCGAAATTGCGGACCGCGTAGTCCTTCAGCGCCCCCGGGGTGCGGTCGATGACCGCTTCACCCACCGCGGTGACCGGGCTGGCCTGGGGGCGGACGGCGACCGCCGCCAGTTCGGCGACCGCGAGCGAGGAGAACGCCGCGACCAGGCCGCTCAGAGCGCCGAACAGGGCCCGCAGCTTGCGTCCGCCGTGAGGTGGGCGTACCGAGCGGGGCGCCCGCCTGCTGCTGTGGGCCCCGTGGGCCGGTCTGGTTGTGTAGGTCATCCGCTCACATCTCCGATGCGGGGCGGGAAGGGTGCGTCCCGCCGGTAGCCGGCCGTGTCTGGTGCGTGCGTCCATCACACAGCGTCGGAGTGCTTTTGCAGAGGATACGGCTGCTTACGGAAGTCCTACGGCGGCGGTCCCGGACACGGACGGGGCGGGCGACTTCGCGTCGCCCGCCCCGTCCGTTCCCCTCCTGCTGCCCGCCACGAGCGGGACGTCAGTCCACGTGGTGCGAAGTCAGTCCACGTGGTGCGCCGTCAGGTACGCCTGGACTTCGGCCCGGACCTCCGGGGTGTCCAGCCCGCGCACGACCATGGTGGTGCGCCGCCGCAGCACGTCGTCCGGGGTCTGCGCCCACTCGTGCGCGGCCGCGTAGGCGACCTGGGCCCAGACGTCCGGGCCGTCGCGGTGGATCGGCCGGCCCAGCTCGGGGTTGTCCGCGATCAGCTGGGCGATCTCGAAGGACAGCGTCCCGTAGTGGGTGGCCAGGTTGCGCGCCACCAGCGGGTCGATCCTGGTCCCCGGCTCGCGGTCCACCAGCAGCCGGTGCGCCACCGCGTTGGGGCTGGCGACCCCGGGCAGCGGCACGGTGCGGGGGATCGCCGAGATGTCCTCGGCCAGGCCGGTGCCGGCGACGTGCGCCAGCTTGTCCAGCACCACCCGGCCGATGTGACGGTACGTCGTCCACTTGCCGCCGGCCACCGACAGCATCCCGCCTCGGCCCTCGGTGACCACGGTCTCCCGCTTGGCCGCCGCGGTCTGGCCGGCGCCGCCGGGCAGCACCCGCAGGCCGGCGAAGGAGTAGGTGATCAGGTCGCGGTCCAGGTGCTCGTCCTGGATCGCGTGCCCGGCCTCGCCCAGGATCTGGTCGATGTCGGCCTCGGTCGCCCGCACGTCGGCCGGGTCCCCGGTGTACTCCTCGTCGGTGGTGCCCAGCAGGACGTGGTCCTCCCAGGGGATGGCGAAGGAGACCCGGTACTTGTCGATCGGGATGGTCAGCGCGGCATGCCATGGCGCGCGGCGCTTGACCACCACGTGTGCGCCCTTGGACAGCCGGATGCTCGGCGCGGAGCCGGCGTCCTCCATGGTCCGCAGGTGGTCCACCCACGGCCCGGTCGCGTTGAGCACCAGGCGCGCGTTCACGCCGAACTCGGTGCCGTCGAGCCGGTCCCGCAGGTCGGCGCCGGTGACCCGGCCGCCCGTGAACCGCAGGCCGGTCACCTCGGCGTGGTTGAGCACCACGGCACCGGAGTCGACCGCCGCGCGCACCGTCATCACCGCGACCCGGGAGTCGTTCATCTGGTGGTCCCCGTAGACCGCGACCGAGCGCAGCCCCTCCGCCTTCAGCGCCGGGACCTGCTGCAGCGCGTGCGCGGGGGTGGAGACCCGGCCCATGCCGTCGCGGAACGCCGAGAGCGCCGAGTACAGGAAGACCCCCGCGCCCAGCTTGGGGGCGCTGTGGGGGCCGCCCTTGTAGACCGGCACGAAGAAGGTGAGCGGGTTGACCAGGTGCGGGGCGACGTCGGTGGCCAGGGCCCGGCGCTCCTTGTGGTTCTCCGCGACCAGCTTCACCGCACCGGTCTGCAGGTACCGCAGCCCGCCGTGGACCAGCTTGGACGAGGCGCTGGAGGTGGCTCCGGCGAAGTCGCCGGCGTCGACCATGGCCACCTTCAGACCGGACTGGGCGGCGGTCCAGGCGACCGCCGTACCGAGGATGCCGCCGCCGATGACCAGCAGGTCGTAGGTGGCGCTGCTGAGCAGGTGCCGCGACTGCGCGCGGCTGGCGGAGTGGTTGGCGCCCAGGGTCGGGATGGTATTCACTCAGCTTCTCCTAGCGAAGGTCGTGCGTATGGCGCCGCCGACGTGGGGTATCCCCGGCCGAAGGCTGGGGAGGGGTTCACGTGGGGGTACGGGGGGTCGCCCCCCGAGAAATTGGAGCATCAGCTGGTCCGGCGGGCCGCAGTTGCGCGGGGCCTGCCGTACTCCTCTCAGAAGGGTGTCTCAGAAGTGGTGCTGTCGGTACGGGCGGGACGGGACCCGGGGTGTGGGTCCGCGTCCCACCCGTGCCGGTGCGGCTACGCCGAGGGCTGGTCCTCTTCGATCCAGCCCATGGTGCGTTCCACGGCCTTGAGCCAGTTCTTGTACTCGCGGTCGCGGGTGGCCTCGTCCATGCGCGGGGTCCACTCGGCGGCGCGGTGCCAGTTGGCCCGCAGGGTGTCCAGGTCCGGCCAGAAGCCGACCGCCAGGCCGGCCGCGTAGGCCGCGCCCAGCGCGGTGGTCTCGGCCACGAAGGGCCGCTCCACCGGGGCGTCCAGCACGTCCGCGATGTTCTGCATCAGCAGGTTGTTGCTGGTCATGCCGCCGTCGACCTTGAGCGCGGTCAGCGTCACGCCGGAGTCCTTGGCCATCGCGTCGACGACCTCGCGGGTCTGCCAGGCGGTGGCCTCCAGCACGGCGCGGGCCAGGTGGCCCTTGGTCACGTAGCGGGTGAGGCCGGTGATGACGCCGCGGGCGTCGGAGCGCCAGTACGGGGCGAACAGACCCGAGAACGCCGGGACGATGTAGGCGCCGCCGTTGTCGTCGACGGTGTTGGCGAGGGTCTCGATCTCGGCCGCGGTGGAGATGATGCCGAGCTGGTCGCGGAACCACTGCACCAGCGAGCCGGTGACCGCGATCGAGCCCTCCAGCGCGTAGACCGGCTTCTCCTTGCCGATCCGGTAGCCGACCGTGGTCAGCAGTCCGTGGTAGGAGTTGACGGCCTTCTCGCCGGTGTTGAGCAGCAGGAAGGTGCCGGTGCCGTAGGTGCTCTTGGCCTCGCCCTCGTCGAAGCAGGTCTGCCCGAACAACGCCGCCTGCTGGTCGCCCAGCGCGGACGCGACCGGCACGCCCTCCAGCACGCCCACGGCGTGCCCGTAGACCTCGGCGGAGGAGCGGATCTCCGGCAGCACCGCCGCCGGGACGCCCATCGACTCCAGGATCTTGGCGTCCCACTCCAGGGTGGCCAGGTTCATCAGCATGGTGCGCGAGGCGTTGGTGACGTCGGTGACGTGCACGCCGCCGTTGACGCCGCCGGTCAGGTTCCAGATGACCCAGCTGTCCATGGTGCCGAAGAGGATGTCGCCGGCCTCGGCGCGCTCGCGCAGTCCCTCGACGTTGTCCAGCAGCCAGCGGATCTTCGGGCCGGCGAAGTAGCTGGCCAGCGGGAGCCCGGTCTCGCGGCGGAAGCGGTCCTGGCCGACGTTGCGGCCCAGCTCCTTGCAGAGCGCCTCGGTGCGGGTGTCCTGCCAGACCAGGGCGTTGTGGACCGGCTCACCGGTGTGCTTGTCCCACAGGATGGTGGTCTCGCGCTGGTTGGTGATCCCGATGGCGCGGATGTCGGCGCGGGTCAGGTTGGCCTTCTCCAGGGCGCCGGCCACCACGGACTGGACCCGGGTCCAGATCTCGGCGCCGTCGTGCTCCACCCAGCCGGGCTGGGGGAAGATCTGGCTGTGCTCCTGCTGGTCGACGGCGACGATGCGGCCGTCCGCGCCGAAGATGATGCAGCGGCTGGAGGTGGTGCCCTGGTCGATCGCGGCGATGAACTGGCCGCCATTGGACAGTGTGGTCACGGCTTGGGTCCTCTGGGTCGGGGTGCGGACAGGGGTGCGGCAGGGTGGTGCGGCGGGGTGGGGTCTCCCTGCCGGTGGGTCAGAAAGCGGCGTTGTAGAGCAGGCCGGCGAGCGTGCCGCCGACCAGCGGACCGACCACCGGGATCCAGGCGTAGCCCCAGTCGGAGCCGCCCTTCTTGGGGATCGGCAGCAGCGAGTGCACGATACGCGGGCCGAGGTCGCGGACCGGGTTGATCGCGTAACCGGTCGGGCCGCCGAGCGAGAAGCCGATGCCGACCACGCCCAGGGCGGTGATCAGCACGCCGGTGCCGGACAGGCCCAGACCCGGGGTGAGGCCCTCGGTCAGGATCATGATGCACAGCACCAGGGTGCCGATGATCTCGGTGACCAGGTTCTGTATCGGGTTACGGATCTCCGGGCTGGTGGAGAAGATGCCCAGGGTGGGCTCGTCGTTCGCCTGGAACTGGCCGAGGTAGGTGAGCCAGACCAGGAACGCGCCGAGCATGGCGCCGAGGATCTGCCCGGCGAGGTAGACCGGGACGTGGCTCCAGTCGCCGCTCTTGATGGCGACGGCCAGGGTGACCGCCGGGTTGAGGTGGGCGCCCGAGAGGTGGATCGAGACGTACGCCGCGATCATCACGGCGAAGCCCCAGCCGAAGGCGATGGCGACCCAGCCGGCGCCGAACGCCTTGGATCTCTTGAGCGTCACGGCGGCGCAGACGCCACCGCCGAGCAGGATCAGCAGGGCGGTGCCGATGAGCTCGCCTACGAAGATGTGGCCGTTGGACACAACGACTCCTTTGTCCGTGTCCCCTGTGGGTGGGAGAGGGCTTGTGGTGCGGCTGCCGTGAACAATGTTCGACATTGTCGACCGCCATGCGGCAGTTTTCCCCCTGTCCGGCATTACGTCAAGACCACCACTCATTCGTGAAAAAGCAGTTGAGACACCAATAAATACGGACAAATTGCCCGTGCGCAGGCCGATGAGGACCCGGCTCGAATCGGCTGGAACGGGCGGAACGGGACCGGTCAGAACCGGGCCGCGCCCAGGTCACGCGAGATGGCGCGGGCCGCCTCGCGCACCGCGACGACCAGTTCCGGACGGACCACCCCGGCCTCGCACACCCGCTCGACCGCGCCGCTGATACATACGGCACCCACAGGATTGCGACGGCGGTCCTGGATCAGCGCGCCGATCGAGGCCACGCCCGCCCAGGTCTCCTCGACGGCCGCACTCCAGCCGCGCTCGCGCGTCAGTGCGCACTCCTCGTCGATGGCAGCGAGGTCCACCAGGGTCCGCGAGGTGAAGCTCTCCGGCGGGTACTCCTCCAGCTCGCCGCGGGCCACCGGGTCGTGCGCCAGCAGCACCTTGCCCAGCGCCGTGCTGTGCAGCGGCTGCATGCTGCCCACCTCCAGCACCTGCCGGCTGTCGTCCGGCCGGAAGACGTGATGGACGATCAGCACACCGTGCTGGTGCAGCACTCCGAGGTAGACCGTCTCGCCGCTGGCCCGGGCCAGGTCGTCCGCCCAGACCAGGGCGCGCGCCCGCAATTCGTGCACATCCAGGTAGCTCTGGCCCAGGCGCAGCAACTCCGCGCCGAGCTGGTACTTTCCGCTCTCCAGGTCCTGCTCGACAAAGCCCTCCGCCTGGAGGGTGCGCAGGATGCCGTGCGCGGTTCCTTTGGCCAGACCCAGGGAGGCGGCCACCTCGGACAGGCCGAGTCGGCGCTCGCCTCCGGCGAGCAGCCGCAGAATGGCCGCCGCGCGCTCGAGCGACTGGATCGGGCCGGGCATCGCACACCTCCGCTGGGATACGGTCGACAATGTAGAACACCTTATGAGTATGTCGACCGCTAACTCTTCTTCCCAGAGTGTGCCAGTCCGGCAGCCGCTACTCCATATCGGCCCGGCGAAACGCCCCGCCGCCGGCAGGTCGGAGCAGGTCGGCCCTGGCCGGGTCGTCGTTCAGGAAGCCGCCCGACTGGTGCTGCCACAGCTTGGCGTAGGCCCCGTCCGAGGCGAGCAGTTCCTGGTGGGTGCCCTGTTCGACGATCCGGCCGCGATCGAGGACGACCAGCCGGTCCATGGTGGCCACCGTGCTCAGCCGGTGCGCCACCACCAGCGCGGTGCGTCCCTCCATCAGTCGCCACAGCGCCTCCTGGACCAGGAGCTCGCTCTCCGAGTCCAGGGCGCTGGTCGCCTCGTCGAGCAGCAGGATCGGCGCGTCCCGCAGGATCGCCCTGGCCAGGGCGACCCGCTGGCGCTGTCCGCCGGACAGCTTGACGCCGCGTTCGCCGACCATGGTGTCAAAGCCCTCCGGCAGCGCGTCGGCGAACTCGGTGACATGCGCCGCCTCGGCCGCCCGGCGGATCTCGGCGTCGGTCGCGTCCGGCCGTGCGAAGGCGATGTTGTCCCGCAGGCTGCGGTGGAACATCGCCGGGTCCTGCGGCACATAGGCGATCAGGCTGCGCAGGTCGGCCTGGCGGAGCCGGCTGATGTCCTGACCCCCGATCAGGATCCGGCCGGTGTCGATGTCGGTCATCCGCAGCAGCAGCCGGGTGAGCGTGGTCTTGCCCCCGCCGGACCGGCCGACCAGGCCGATCCTGGAGCCGCTCGGCACCGTCAGGTCCAGGTCCTCGAACAGCGGCCGCGCGCCCGCGTGGGCGAAGGTCACATGCTCGAAGCGGACGTCGGCGCCGCGGGACGGCAGCGCCTGCGGCGACGCCGGGTCGAGCACGGTCGGCTGCGTCAGCAGCAACTCGGTGAACTGCGCGGCCTCGGTCATCGAGCTCTCCAGCCGCCGGTAGATCTGGTTGAACTCGAACATGATCCGGGTCGCGTTGCTGTAGTAGGTGAAGGCGACCACGACCGCCTCCACGCCGTGCCGGCCTCCGCCGAGGGCGACCGCGAACAGCAGGCCCAGCGCGTTGGTCAGCACGGACATCGGCGCGACCAGCGTGTCGATGCGCAGGTTGCCGTAGTCCCACGACCGCAGCGAGAGCTTGCGCGACTGGGCGACGCGGGACCGGTGCTCGGCGGCCTCGCGCTCCTCGGCGGCGAAGGCCCGGACCGTGTCCATGTTCATCAGGCTGTCGGCGACATGGCCCGAGACCCGGGCGATCGCCTCCTCGCGCTGGTCGACCAGCCGCTGGCGGCGCCGGATCAGCGGCAGCACGCAGAGCGCCGTCAGCACGATCATCGCCAGCAGGCCGACGACCAGCAGCGGCTGGTAGCTCCACAGCACCACCGACCCGAAGACCAGCGGCACCAGACTGCCCACCACCGAGAACGTCAGCGTGTCGATGAACTCCTCGAAGCGGGAAGCGAAGCTGAGGATCCGCTTGGTCAGCGACCCGGCGAAGTTCTCGTGGAAGAAGGAGGCGTCCTTGGCGAACAGCTCATCCATGCCGATCACGTACAAGTGCTCAATGCCGAGGGCGTCGAGGCGGTTCAGGCAGTGCAGGCCGACCCGCCACAGCGCCTCCGAGAGCAGCAGCACACCGCCGAAGCCGAGGACGTAGGGCAGCGTCGAGCCCACGGTGATGCTGCCGTTGGCGGCGATGCGGCCGACCAGCTTGGCGACGACCAGCGGCGCGATGTAGTTGATGCCGATGTTGCCCAGCGCCGGCAGCAGCATCGCGGGCGCCGTCAGCCGGCGCAGCCGGGCCAACTCCCGTCCGTAATATCGAAGTGCGAGGAGCATCGAGCCCCTGCGCGGTGAATCGTCGCGCTTTCCGGGCGATTTCATCCCACCCCCGTGGTGTGGTGCGGCAGCCCGCCGGATACCGCTCCGGTCGCAGGGCATGCCGAGTAGGCCCCCGCGCGAGATACGGGGAGGCCGAGACCGAAGTGTCCCGCGCCTGCGCCCGCGCAGTCCAAGCGTTTTCGGCGGGGCTGTGGTTGGGTGCATTCCCATGAAGGTCCCCCACGGGCGGTCGAGCACCTCGCCGTTGCTGCTCTCCGACGCCGATGTCCGGATCCACCTCGACGCATCCACCGCTCTCGCCGCGATCCGGCGCGCCCTGGTGGCCCACCACGAGGGCGCCCTGGTCGCCCCGGCCCGATTCGCGGCGGAGCTCGGGCGGGGGAGCGGACTGGTCTTCACCGCAGGACGGTTGGAGGGCGAGTGCCACGGCTTCCGGGTCTACGGGCCCGATGCGGGCTCGGAGCAGCTGGTGGCGCTCTGGGACTCGGCCCGTGGCAGGGTGCGGGCGCTGGTGACCGGTCATGAGTTGGGGGTGCGGCGGACCGGGGCGATCGGCGCGGTCGCCGTGGACCTCTGGGCACGGCCCGACGCGCGAACCATCGGACTGGTGGGGGCGGGCCCCCAGGCCTGGGCGCAGCTCTGGGCGATCCGCCCGGTCAGGGAACTGGCCGAGGCGGTGGTGTTCTCGCGCCGGCAGAGCCGTGCGCGGCTCTTCGCGGCCCGCGCCGAACGCGCTTTCGGCATACCGGTGCGGGTGGCGTCCGACGCGAGGGAGGCGGTGCTCGGACGCGACGTGGTGATCCTGGCGACCAGCAGTGCGGTGCCCGTGGTCGAGGCGTCCTGGCTCTCGCCCGGCACCCATGTGAACACCCTGGGGGCGAAGGGGCCCGAGCGGAGTGAGGTGCCCCTGGATCTCGCCGTCCGGCTGGAGTCGGCCCGGACCGACCTGGTGTGCACGGACTCCCGGGCGCAGTTGGCCGCCCTGGACGGTGGCTCGCTGTTCGACCCGTCGGGGGCGGTGGAACTGGGTGCGGCCGCGGCCGGCGCGCACCCGGGCCGCACCGCCGACGACCAGGTGACGCTGTTCTGCTCGGTCGGCCTGGCCGGGACCGAGGTGGTGCTGGCGCAGACCCTCGCGGAGCGCTGCGAGGCCGACCGCACCGCCCGCGAGCAGGGCTGAAAACGATCGGTGAGACGGCGAGGAATATCCTCCGCTTCGGGTAATGGGCCAGTAACAATGGGGTAATGTACCTACCGTGCGGTTTTCTAATGGGCCGCCCCAACGCCAACGACACGGAGAGGGCGGCATCATGGCACAGCAGGAGAGAGCCATCCAGACCCGGTGGACCGTGCTCCAGGCCGCAGCCGCCGTCTTCGCCGAACACGGGTACTCCAGCGCCAGCATGGCCCAGATCCTGGCCTCCGCCGGGGTGACCAAGGGCGCCCTCTACTTCCACTTCCCCTCCAAGGAGCACCTGGCCAAGGCCGTGGTGGCGGAGCAGGCGCATCTGCTGACCGAGGGGGCCTTCGACGCCGCCCCGGGGATGCAGGCGCTCATCGACATGTCGCACATGTTCGCCGAGGGGCTGCGGACCGATCCGGTGGCACGCGGCGCGGTACGACTCGTGATCGAGTACGGTTCCTTCTCCAGCCCGGACCCGACGCCGTACCTGCAGTGGATCGAAGCGGTGCGCGGACCTCTTGCGCAGGCGAGGGAGATCGGGCAGCTGCGTGCGGAGGTGGACATCGACTCCACCGCCGAGGCCGTCGTCGGGATGTTCACCGGCATCCAGCTGATCTCGGAGGTGCTCAGCGGCCGGGCGGACCTCGGCCGCCGGATCACCCAGCTGTGGGAGCTGCTGCTGCCGAGCCTGCTGGTCCCGGAGGCCATGGCCGGGCTGCGACCCGAGGGCTCCCGGCTCGCGGTCGGCTGAACAGCCGTCAGACGGGGCGCAGACCGACACGGCGGCGGGGCAGGAGGACACATTCCTCCCGCCCCGCCACCGTGTCGGCCCTGCGGTGGGCTCAGTCCGTCAGCAGCTCGGCCCGGTCCCCCAGGGCGGCGCGCACCTGGTCCGCGGTGATGTCACCGGCCCGCTGGATCCGGAAGCGGCCGTCGGCCAGCGTGACGATGGTGGAGGAGGCCGTCGTCCCCTGGTTGCCGCCGCGGATGACCATGTCCACCGAGTCGCCGATCTGTGCCACGGCCAGGTCCAGGTCCACCAGCACCCCGTCGGCCTGGCCCGACAGGTTGGCCGAGGTCATGGCCACCGGTCCGCCGGTGTGCTCCAGCAGGCTCTGCATGGTCGGGTTGGACAGGCAGCCGATGGCCACGGTCGGGCCCCCGCAGACCAGATGGTCGGGGACCCGGGTGTTGCGGGGCAGGATGATGTTGAAGGGCCCGGGCCAGAACGCCTCGGTCAGCCGCTCCACCGGGACGATCAGGGATTCCGGGACGACGGTGTAGTCGCGCCACTCCTGAGGGGTGCGGACGAACAGGGTGAGCGGGGACGTCGGCGGGCGGCGCTTGATGGCGAAGGCCCGCTCCACCGCGGCGCGGTTCCAGGGGTCCAGGGTGAGCGCCAGATTGGTGTCGGACGGGGCCACCACCACGCCGCCGTTGCGGATCAGTCCTGCGGCCTTCCGCAGGTTGAGATGGGTCGGGCTGACGACGTTTGGCTGCTTCGCGGTGGAGGCGGGCGAGTCGGCGATGCTCATGGGATCCTCTGCTCTCTGGGCGGGTTCTGCGGGTGCTGCGGGTTCCGCAGGCTCTGCGGGGGTCATTTGGTCAGTTGGACGGCCGCGCTCACGGCCGTGAGCCGGTGGGGGATCTCGACGGCGCGGAGCCGGCCGCGGCACCACCTCCGCAGCTCCGCCGCGTCGAGGTCGATGCCGTTCCGGGGCAGCACCTGGGCCGCGAGCAGGCCGTCCGGGTCGGTGTCGACCCGGACCGCGCCCACCGCCGGGTGTTCGGCGAGCACGCGCTCGACCAGTCCGAGGTAGACCTTCTCGCCGGAGACCGAGGCCACCCGGCGCGCCCGTCCGACCAGTCGGACGGTGCCGTCCGCGGTCGGCTCGCCGAGGTCGCCGGTGGGCACGTCGACCCCTTCCGGCCAGGCACTGAACGCTCCGTCCCGGTACTGGCCGGCCTGCGCCGTGGGGGTGCTGACCAGGAGTTCTCCCGGTCCGTCGGAGTGCTCCGCCAGCCGGAGTCGCACGCCCGGCAGGGGTTCGCCGAGCGTGTCCCAGCCGTCGGGGTCCCCGTCGAGATGGTTGGTGGCGACCCGGGGACCCGCCTCGGTGAGTCCGTAGGTGGCGAAGACCTCCCGCACACCGCTGCGACGCAGCTCGCCGACGGCGGTGCGCCCCAGCCGGTCGCCCCCGACGGTGACCTGACGGAGACTGCCCGGCATGCCCGTCCCGGCGGAGAGGATGCGCAGCAGCAGATGCGGCGTGAGCGCGGTGTGGGTGACCTCGCTGTGCGCGGCCGCGTCGCGCCACGCCGCCACCGAGAACGGCGGTTCCAGCAGCGAGAGTTGCATACCCCTGGCGAGCACGCCCAGCACGCCGCAGACGAACGCGGAGGAGAAGTGGAGGGACTGGGAGAGCAGATAGCGCTCGCCCGGCTCCGGCTCACCGACGCTCGACCAGTGCATCGCGGCGTTGCGCAACAGGCTCGACCGGCGGTGCACGACCGCCTTGGGCAGGCCGGTGCTGCCGGAGGTGGCCAGCACGAGAGCCGGTTCGCCCAGCGGGTCGGCTGCGGGCTGCTCCGGGAGCGCCTGGTGGCCCCGGAGGTCGAGCAGCACCGCCCCCGGATCCCTGCTGCCGACGGTTCGTGCGGCTGCCCCGGCCCAGCTCCGGGCCGCCGCGGGAGTCGCCCGGACGGCGGCGGCAGCGGTGTGCGCGCTGAGGATGCGACAACTCTCCGGCGCCAGCGAGTCGGAGAGCAGAACCGGGACCAGCCCGGCCTCCCAGGCGGCGGCGACGTCCAGCAGGGTGCCGAGGCGGCTGCCGGTGGCCACGATCACGCGCGCGGCCGGGGCGAGGTCGAGCCGGTTCCACTCCTCTGCGCGCAGCCGGACCAGTTCCAGCAGGTCGGCGCTGCCCAGGGTGCGCGTCCGGCCGTCCCGGTGCTCGACCAGCTCGGCGTCGGGGTGGATCCAGTGGGCCGTCATCGCACACCGGTCAGCACGGTTCGGCCCGGGGCGGCATTGCTCGGGGCGGCATTGCTCGAGGCGGAGCGGATCCGTCGCAGCGCGGCGGCGTCCTCGGAGGAGAGCCCGGCCCGTTCGGGCGGCCCGGCCGGGACGGCGGCGAAGGAGGCCCGTGGGTCGATCCGTTGCGGTTCCTCGGCTTCCGGCAGGGCGGCCGCCCGGACCAGGGTGACCATCACGCTCACACCCTCCCCGCTCAGCACGCCGTCGCCGCCCGGCTCCCAGCTGCACACGCCCACCACGGCGGTGTCGATCGCCCGGGAGTACAGCCGCAGCGCACCGAGCAGCAGCGCGCCGTCCAGGCTCGCCCGCCGGCCGGCCAGCACCACCGAGGGTCCGTTCGCGGGCAGCGCCCTGGCCACGCTCTGCGCGACGATGTTGTACCCGGCCACCGAGAAGGTGACGGGGCTTCGCCTGCCGCTCGACAGCGAGCCGGCGAAACGCCGGACCGACTCCTGGTTCCCGCGGCGGGAGGCGACGAAGACCCCCCGCCGGCCGGGATCGCCGGTGAGCGGGTGCTCCGCGGTGAGCGCGGCCGCCGCCAGCTCGGCCAGACGTGACGCCGGGTCGAGCCGGGCCCGGAGCGTGGCCGTCGGCACCTCGGTGACCGGGGTTCCCGGCACGATGGCGCGTACCGCGTCCGACCGGCCCGGGGTGGCGAGCACCGCGATCCGGTCCAGCCGGTAGACGCCGGGCACGCCGCTGAAGACGAGTGCGCTCATGGTCACCTTCACCTCACTTCCTGGGTGCAGAGGGTTGCGTGGGCGGTCGTGGGGCCGAAATCGAGCGAGGCCTCCACCGTCGAGAGGCGCCCGGACCGCAGGACCCTGGCCCGGAGCACCCCGGCCACCGCAGCACCGGCATCGGCGGCGGTAGCGGCCGGGCGGTACTCCACCAGCCGGGCGGGCACGCAGCGGTCCACCCCGCGCTCGGCGGCGGCCAGTCGGCAGGCGATCTGGTGCAGGGCCTCCAGGGCCAGCGCCGCTCCGGCGTCCGCCGGACAGCCCGGCGGCGGGAGGTACGGTGCCGACGCGGTGCCGTCGCCGTCCGCCCCCAGTGCGAGCGGACCGCACAGCCCCAGGAACCAGCCGGTCCCCGGATCGTCGCGTTCACTCATCGCCGGGATCACCCGGCCAGGTGCCCATGATGTGGTAGCCCGCGTCGACGTACACGGTCTCCCCGGTCACGCCCGACGACAGGTCGCTCAGCAGGTACAGCGCGGTTCCGGCGACGTCCGCCGTGGTGATGGACCGTCCCAGTGGACTCCGTTCCGCGCGCTGGGCCAGCGACGCCGAGAAGTTGGGCAGGCCGAAGGTGGCCAGGGTCCGCATCGGCCCGGCCGACAGGACGTTCACCCTGGTTCCGTGCGGACCGAGTTCGGCGGCCAGGTAGCGTGCCGAGGACTCCAGCGCGGCCTTCGCCACCCCCAGCACGTTGTAGCCGTGGCACACCCGCTCGGATCCGAGGTAGGAGAGGGTGAGGATGCTCGCCCGCTCCGACAGATGCGGGCGCAGCGCCTGGACGACCCCGATCAGCGAGTACACCGAGGACTCCATGCACTCGGTGAACCCCTTGCGGCTGGTCGCGGCCAGCCCGCCGGCGAGCTCCTCCCGGTCGCCGTGGGCGACGGCGTGCACAATGAAGTCGATCGTCGGGGCGGAGTCCGCGCCGGCCGGCGCGCTGCGGGCGAAGTCGGTTCCGAGTCCGGCCAGTTCGGCGTCGTCTGTGACGTCGCAGCGGCCGAGCCAGGAGGCGCCGCCGAGCCGGGGCGTGGCCCGTTCCAGCCACAGCCCGGCCGATCTGCTCCGGTAGGTGAACCCCAGTTCGGCGCCCTCCGCGGCCAGTCGCTCGGCGATTCCCCAGGCGATGGAGCGCTGGTTCACCACACCGAGCACCAGCCCGCGGCGGCCCGCGAGCAGTCCGGTCGACCGGACGGCCGCGGTCTGTTCTGCGGTGGTCATCTCTGCTTCCCCTCGTCGGACGAGCGCGGTCGGATGCTCACAGCTGGGCCCCTCCGGCGACCGGGATCACGGCGCCGACCAGGGACGGGCGGCGCAGCAGCAGAGCCGCGACCACCTCGGCGACGTCCCGCGGCCGGGTGAGCCGGCGCAGCGGGATCTCCAGCAGGTACTTCTGCCGGGCCGCGCCCTCCAGGACGCTTCGGGTCAGATCGGTCTCCACGAAGCCGGGTTCCACCACGTTGGCCAGCACGTTGAACCTGGCGCCCTCCAGGGCGAGGTTGGCGGCGTAGCGGGTGAGGGCCGCCTTGGAGACCCCGTACATGGTGTTGCCGACCCGGGCGTTGCGCCGGGCCTGGGAGGAGACGAAGACCACGTCGCCCCGGCGTCCGCGCATCAGGTGCGGAAGGACGGCGTGGGTGAAGGTCACCGCGCTGCCGACGTTGGAGTCGAGCAGATCCTCCAGATCGGTCCAGGTCACCTTGGAGACCAGCCGGTCCACGGTCAGGCCCTGGTTGTTGACCAGCGCCTGGAGCCGGCCGCGTGCGGCCACGTCCGTGACGAACCGGGCGACCTGGTCGGGGTCGCGTCCGTCCACCCGGGAGGCGCGGGCCCTTCCGCCCATCGCCGCGACCAGCTTCTCGGCCGGATCACTCGACGTCAGATAGGTGAACTCGACGTCGAATCCGGCTCCCACCAGCTGCTCGACGACGGCGCGGCCGATGCCGCGGGCGCCGCCGGTGACGATGGCGACCGGGCGTGCCCCGGGAGCGTCGGATGCCGGCGGACCGGCAGCGGTCGGCTCAGCCATGCCGGACCACCTCCCCACGAGCCGCGACGGTGTCCCCGGCGGGTCCGAGCAGCAGGACGAGGCACCGCACGGTGTCCCCGTCGGCCGGGTCCGGTGCCGCGGTCACCCGGATCCGGGCGGGCGGCACCAGTGGAGCCTGGAACCGGACCCCGCGCAGCGAGGCGGGCCGTGGTCCCGGCTCCGCCCCGGGCACGGCCGCCGCCACGGTGGCCATCAGCTGGGCGGTGAGCGATCCGGGCAGCATCGGCCTGCCGGGGAAGTGCTCGGCGAAGATCGGCCAGCCGGGGTCGAGCTCCAGCTCGGCCGAGCAGCCGCCGGTCCCGTCGGGCACCGGTTCCAGCGTCAGGGGAGCGCCGAGCACACAGGGTGCCGCCGTCTCCGTGTACGGGCTGCTCATACCGCCCTCCTCGGGCTTCGGACGCTCCCGGCGCGCATCTCGCGGGCCAGGAAGCCGGCGTAGGACGGCGCGTCGACACGCGGTGCGGCGGCAGCGGGCAGATGGGACTCCAGCACGGTGCGGTCGAAGCGGAACGCGCAGTCCATGAACGCGAGGTTGTCGCCGTTGACGGTGGCGTGGGCCCGGTCCAGGGCGGTGACCGGAGCGCCGATCCGCAGGACCTCCTGTCCCAGTTCGGCGTTGACGGCCTCGACCGCCCGAAGATTGCTGAGCTGCTGGTCGCCGAGGTGGTAGTGGGTGTGGACGGCGGCGCCGGCGGCCGCTCGCCGGGCGAGCTCCGCGCAGGCCTCGGCCAGTTCCTCGACATGGGCCAGCGGCGGGGTGCCGTCCGGGTCGATGTCGAGCGAGAGCGGCCGCCCGGTGCGCAGGGCACGGGTGGCCATCTCGGCGAGGGTGAAGTAGCCGGCCTTGTTGCGGCGCCCGGTCGCCCGGTTCCTCGGCCCGAGGACCGATCCGATCCGCAGGCAGCTGACCGGGTGCCCGAGCTGCTCCCCCCGGGCCTTCAGCAGGTGTTCGGCGAAGAGCTTGGAGGCGACATAGGGGTTCACCGCGTCGATCTCCCAGAGCGGTTCCTCTCTGACGACCCGTCGCAGTCCGCGCTGTCCGGGGCCGGTGACGCCGACCGTCGACACCTGGAAGAAACGTTCCTTCGGATGGCAGAGCTCCAGCAGCCGCAGCGGCGCCGCCGTGTTGGCGTCCACCGTCTCGCGCAGCCGCCGGCTGTCGTAGGAGAGCTCGGCCGCGACGTTCCAGACCTGGGCCACCGTGTCGGCGCCGTGCGCGGCGAGACTCCCCTCGGTGAGCGCGTCGGCCCGTAATGCGTCCAGCCGTTCCAGGCGGAGCTCCCCGGAATCGGTGGTCGGCCGGGCCGAGGCGACGGCGGCCCGCAGCGCGGGCAGGTCCGGTTCGCCCCGGGTCAGCGCGAGCACCCGGTCGAAGTGCGGCAGCAGGGCCGCGGTGAGTTCGGAGCCGACCAGCCCGCCGGCGCCGGTTATCACGGCGGTGCGGGTCATCGGGCACCGCCGCTCAGCACCAGGCAGGAGTTGGCCCCGCCGAAGCCGTAGGTGACGCTGACGCCCAGGGGCCGTTCGTCCAGCGCCAGCTGACGGTCGATCACCACCGGGATGCCGTCCCAGCGCGGATGGGTGCCGCGCAGCCCGGCGGTCGGCGGAACGGTCCGGTCGCGCAGGGCGAGCAGGGTCGCCAGCGCCTCGACCGTGCCGGTGGCGCCGAGGGTGTGGCCCAGGGCGCCCTTCGTGGCCGAGACCGGGACGTCGCCGGCGGGGAAGGCGGCCCGGTACACGGCCGCCTCCATCTCGTCGTTGACGGGCGTTCCGGACCCGTGGCCGTTGAGGTATCCGACCTGGCCGACGCTGCCGCCGGCCATCGCCAGCGCCTCGCCGATCATGCGGGAGGCATTGCGGCCCGACATGTCGGGCGAGGTCAGCGAGTCCACGTCGGTGCTCGCCGCCCACCCCCTGACCCAGCCGAGCGGCCGACCGGCACCGGCCACCAGGCCCTCGCCGGCCAGCACCAGGCAGCAGGCGGCCTCGGCGAGCGTGGTGCCGTCGGACTCCGCGTCATAGGGGCGGCAGCGGTCCGGGGACATGGTCTTCAGTCCCGCGTGGCCGGAGAACTTGTTGGGCTCCAGTGAGTCCAGGCCCACGGCCAGCACCACGTCGGCGATTCCGGTCACGATCAGTTCCGCCCCGTAGGCCACGGCGTCCGTCCCCGAGGAACAGGCCGAGCTCAACGGGACGACCGGACCGGTCAGGCCCAGCTCCAGGGCGACGTCCTCCCAGAAGTGGTCGAGCTCCACGTCGGGGCCGCCCTGTTCGAAGATGTCCCCGAGGCTCACGCCCAGCACGATCCAGGCGTCGCGCAGCTGGTCACGGGTCAGGCCCTGCTGTTCGGCCCGTGCCAGGGCGGGCCGGAGCGCCTGCACCGCGAGCCGGGCGAGCCGCTCCCCGCCGCGCAGGCCGGGGAGCCCGTCGACGACGCCGCCGATGGCGCTGCGGATCCCCTCGACCGGGAAGAGGCCTACCGGTCCGAGGCCGCTGCGGCCTGCGAGCAGTCCCTCCCAGGTCGCCTCGACGGATCCGCCCAGGCAGGTCACCGCGCCCGCGGCCGCAACGGCGACCCGGGGCCCGGTCGCGGCGTTCATGCCGCGCTCCCGACCGTCGGCTGTTCGGCGGCGGTCTTCTCGGCCTGGTCGGAGGCGAGCCGGGCGGCCAGCGCCGCCGGTACCCGCACCAGGCCGTACGGGTCGGTGCGGACGAACACCAGGTTCAGCTCGGCCCGGGCCAGCAATTCGCCGCTGGCCTCGGCCCTGAAGTACAGCCGCAGGGAGCGGCCGAGGTTCTCCACCCGGCGGATGGAGACCGACACGACGTCGTCGCGTCGGGCGGAGTTGCTGTAGGAGGCGCGAACCCTTGCGACCCGGACCTCCACACCGTCCCCGAAGAATCCGGCGGGCTCGCTGTAGCGGGCGAGGAACTCCTTGAGCGCCGCGCCGTACCAGCGGACGTAGTTGGAGAAGTGGACCACGTCGAACTCGTCCACCTCGGCGTCGAGGACCGAGTGCTCCAGATTGACGATCATGCGTTGCTCCCCCTGCTGAAGTGGTGTCAGCCGGCCTTCGGCGCGGAGCCGGAGAGCTTGCTGCGGACGAGCTGCACGATGCGCTCGACGGTGGCGAAGTTCTCGGGCAGGAACTCGCCGTCCGAGACGGTGATCGCGTACTCGTCCTCCAGATGGGCCATGAGCTCGGCGAAGCCGAGCGAGTCGACGCCGATCTCGGTGCCGAGGAGCGAGTCGTCCGCGATGGCCGCGGGATCGATGTCGATGAAGAGCGCGTCCACGATGAAGGTCTTCAGGTGGGCGCTGATGGCTTCGCTGGTGGTGTCGTTCGCGGCGACTGTCATGTCGATCGGTTTCCTTCGGCTGTCGGAAGTGGGGTGCGGGGAAGGGGGACGCGGATCCGTCGGCCCGGGAGGGCCGGCGGATCCGGTCCCGTGCACAGGGCTCGCCCCGTGCGGTTCAGTCGAGGACGGCGAGCCCGGCCTGAGCGATCTTGATGTCGTCGGACCAGTGGCCTCCGCAGACGCCGATGCCGCCGACGAGCTGGCCGTCCACCGTGATGGGGAGGCCGCCGCCGAAGACGATCAGCCGGCGGATGCCGGTCGGGGCGCCGGCGGCCAGGGGCGCGTCGTCCTTGATGAACTCGTGCCAGGCGTCGGTGGCTAGGCCGAAGCCCGCGGCCGTGTAGGCCTTGTCCTGGGCGATGTCGATGGCGAGCAGGGGCGCTCCGTCCATCCGGGCGAAGGCGTTGAGGTGCCCGGACTCGTCGGCCACGGCCACGGCGGAGGGGATGCCCAGTTCCTCCGCGGCCTTGAGCGCGGCGGCCAGGATCTTCTGGGCCAGGGAGTTGGTGATGGCGGCGCGCTGGCGGATGTCGGCCATGATGGTGTGCCTTTCGGTGGAGATGTGGTGTCGACTACTGGGGCGATGGTCAGTGGGGGAGGGCGGGCCGGAGGGTCAGCGTGCTGTGGCTGCCGGAGCGGGCGCGGCCGCCGGTTCTGCCGCCGCGTCGTTGCCGCGCGGCAGCGTCGCCAGGACCAGACCGGCCACCAGCAGGTAGCCCAGGGCGAGCCCGGCGAGCAGATGGGAGAAGGGGATCCGGTCCAGGGCCAGCCCGGCCAGCAGGATCAGCACGGTGTTGAAGGCAGCGAACCTGGCCTCGTTGGCGCGCAGCGCCGCCGCCCGCTCGGTGGCCGGGCGATCGGCCAGGATGTCGTTCACCGCGCCCACCACCATCGGCCGTACCCCGCCGACGCCGAGGCCGAGGGCCACGGTGGCGACGGCCGCGCCGGCGACGTTCTCCTGCCAGAGCAGGATCAGCAGCCCGGCACCGGTCAGCACGATGGCGGCGAGAGCCGTCCCCCTGGCGCCGACCCGCTCGGTCAGGAGCTTGGCGTAGCGGGCGCTGAAGTAGCCGCTGAGTGTGTACGAGCCGAGGATCAGCCCGAAGACCGGGAGCGCGGCGTGCAGCCGGACGTACAGCAGGTAGGGCAGGAAGCCGATGAAGAGGGCCAGGACGAAGCCGCGGACGATGGTGTAGAAGGCGGCCCAGCGGCGCAGCGCTCCGGCGTGCGGATTGCCTCCGGCCCGGCCGTCGGCGGCCGGGGCCGCGCCGGCGGGACGCGGCGCCGCCGAGGCGGAGCCGCGGTCCAGGCCGCGGCCGGCGCTCACGGCCATGGCGGCGGCCAGCGCCGACATGACCGCGGAGAGCACGAACGGGCCGTTGTGGCTCGCCTGGTAGAGGACGGCGCCCGCGACCCCGGCGACCAGGGCCGCGATGAAGGTGAGCGAGCCGCTGCGGCTCTCCCAGGCGCGTGCGTCCTCGCCGTCGCGGCGGCAGATCTCGGCGAGCAGCGCCGAGTCGGTGCCGCTGGCCAGGGAGAAGCCGAGTGCCGCGACCACCTGGGCGACCACGGCCACCGGTATGCCGCCGGGAGCGGCGAGGAGCAGCAGTCCGACGGCCTTGAGCACCTCGCCGAGGGAGACCGCGGCGGTGAGACTGAGCCGTGCGGCGACGGGCCGGACCACGGGCCCGGCCAGTGCCAGGGTGGCCCCGTAGACCGCGAGGACGGCCTCGACGCCGGGCAGGGACAGCCCCCGGTCGTAGAAGAAGACGAAGAGGATCGTCAGGTGGAAGTAGCTCCGGGACAGGATTCGGTACGCGGTGAATCTCCGTACGGCGCTGGACATCGGGTCCTCCGTTCCGAGTGGGTGGCGGATGGCTCAGACGGCCGCGACCGTGGGCATCCAGGCCGGGCGGCCTGCCTCGTAGGCGCTGACCGCGGCCTCGTGCCGTAGCGTGGCGTCCACCTCGTCGAGCCCTTCGAGCAGCCGCATCCGGTGGTAGGGGTCGAGTTCGAAGCCGACCCGGAGGTCGCCCGCCCGTACCTCCAGGGCCTCCAGGTCGATCGTGACGGCCTCGGCGGGGAACTCCTCGGCCCGTCGCCAGAGCGCCTCCACGGTGCCCTGGTCGAGCTGGATCGTCAGCAGACCGTTCTTCAACGAGTTGCCACGGAAGATGTCGGCGAACCGGGAGGAGATCACCGCCCGGAAGCCGCTGTCGAGCAGCGCCCACACCGCGTGCTCGCGGGAGGAGCCGGTGCCGAACTCGGGGCCGGCCACCAGCACGCTCGCGCCGGCGTACTCGGGGCGGTTGAGTTCAAAGTCCGGGTCCTCGCGCCAGGCGGCGAACAGCCCGTCGGCGTAGCCGGTCCGGGTGAGCCGTTTGAGGAAGCGGACCGGGATCAACTGGTCGGTGTCGACGTTGCTGCGTCGCATCGGCAGGACGCGGCCGGTGTGGAGACGGAAGGCTTGCATGGTCAGACCTCGTCGGTGACGGAGCGGGCGGCAGGGGGTGCGGGCAGGTCGGCGGGGGAGCTGAGTGCTCCGGCCACCGCGGTGGCCGCGGCGACGGCGGGCGAGACCAGGTGGGTGCGGGACCCCGCTCCCTGACGGCCCTCGAAGTTGCGGTTGGAGGTGGAGGCCGCGCGCTGGCCCGGCTGGAGGAAGTCGGGGTTCATCGCCATGCACATCGAGCAGCCGGCATTGCGCCACTCGGCGCCGGCGTCCCGGAATACGTGGTGCAGCCCTTCGCTCTCGGCTGCCTCGCGGACCCGGTCGGACCCGGGGACCACCAGCATGCGCAGGCCCGGGGCGACCGAGCGGCCGCGCAGCACCGCCGCTGCGGCGCGCAGGTCCTCCAGCCGGCCGTTGGTGCAGGAGCCGAGGAAGACGGCGTCGACCGGAATGCCGGTCAGCTCCTGACCGGGCTTCAGGCCCATGTACTCCAGCGCGCGTTCGCAGGCGGCGCGCTGGTCCGGGTCGGCGACGTCCTCCGGGGCGGGGACGGTGGCGGACAGCGGCAGCACCTGGCTCGGGTTGGTGCCCCAGCTGACGTAGGGGGTGAGTTCGGTCAGATCGATGTCGACCACCTTGTCGAAGACCGCGTCCTCGTCGGTGCGCAGTGTGCGCCAGTGCGCGACGGCCTGGTCCCAGAGCGCGCCGCTCGGGGCGTAGGGGCGGCCGTGCAGGTAGGCGAAGGTGGTCTCGTCCGGCGCGATCATCCCGGCCCGCGCGCCGGCCTCGATCGACATGTTGCAGATCGTCATCCGGGCCTCCATCGTCATCCCCGCGAGCACCTCGCCGCGGTATTCGATGACGTGCCCCTGGCCGCCGCCGGTGCCGATGCGGCCGATCACCGCGAGGATGATGTCCTTCGCGGTGACGCCGGGCCGCGGGGCGCCGACCAGGTTGACGGCCATGGTGCGGAACGGGCGCAGCCGCAGGGTCTGGGTGGCGAGCACGTGCTCGACCTCGCTGGTGCCGATGCCGAACGCCAGCGCGCCGAAGGCGCCGTGCGTCGAGGTGTGCGAGTCGCCGCAGACCACGGTCATTCCGGGCTGGGTGAGCCCGGTCTCCGGGCCGATGACGTGAACAATTCCCTGGCCGGGGTCGCCGAGTTCGTGAATTCGTACACCGAACTTCTTGCAGTTCTCCCGAATTGCCTCGACCTGGGCCCGTGAAAAAGGATCCTCGATGGGCTTGAGGATATTCAGGGTCGGGGTGTTGTGGTCCTCGGTGGCGAGGGTGAGTCCGGGGCGGCGAACCTGCCGCCCGCGAAGCCCGAGCCCGTCGAATGCCTGAGGGCTCGTCACCTCGTGGAGAAGGTGCATGTCGATGTAGAGGATGTCCGGCTCTCCGGGCTGCCGGCTCACCAGGTGTGTGTCCCACACCTTCTCGGCAAGGGTCTGACCAGTCACTTCACAGTTCCTGTCTCGTATTGCGGGCACCGCGATTTCGCCTGACAGTCAAAGAAAACCGCATACGCGGTCTGTTGTCAACCGGCTTACATTCCATCGCATAACAGACAAAAAGGACTCTTCGCAACTTTCGCACCGCCCGTCGGCGGATTCAAGAAAAAGCTTGCCAATGGCTGCTCGCGCCATTTACGGTCATTTTCGATCGGACATACTGCGGAGACTTGCCGTGATCTTCACCCGGCCTCTCCTGAATCAGGTGTCATTCGAGTTCCGTGCCGGTCGACGACGACCGGACCTTCTCCCGGGTGCGCTGCAGGCGCATTCCGTTCCGTCGCTCCTCGCGCGCAATCGCTCTTCTCGCGCAACCCATCGTCCGCATGCTTGTCTGGAGACGATCAATGACGCACCTGAGCACACCCCTGCCCACCGACGACGGCCGGCTGCTCGCCGCCCTCCACCGCAAGGCCGCCAAGCGGCTGCTTCCGCTGCTCGGCCTGCTCTACCTGATCAGCTATCTGGACCGCAGCAACATCGCCTTCGCCGGGCCGAACGGCATGAACCACGACCTCGGCCTGACCTCCACCGCCTTCGGCCTGGCCTCGGGGATCTTCTTCCTCGGCTACTCGCTCCTGGGAGTGCCGAGCAACCTGGCCCTGCACAGATTCGGCGCCGGCTCCTGGCTGGCGCGGATCCTGGTGGTCTGGGGCGTGGTGGCCACGCTCACCGCCTTCGTCCAGAACGCGACCGAGCTGGAGGTCGCCCGGTTCCTGCTCGGCACCGCCGAGGCGGGGTGCCTGCCCGGCATCGTGCTCTATCTGACGCTGTGGTTCCCCGACGATGTGCGCACCCGGCTGACGGCGTGGTTCTTCCTGGCCCTGCCCCTGTCCACGGCCCTCGGGGCACCCCTGTCGGGAATGCTGATCCAGTGGAGCGACAGCCTGTTCGGGGTGGCCGGCTGGCGGGCGATGTTCCTGCTCGAAGGAGCGCCCGCGCTGCTCCTGGCCGTGGCGGTCTGGAGACTCCTGCCCAACGGACCGCGCGACGCGCGCTGGCTGACCGGGGAGGAGCAGACCCTGCTCACGGCCCGGCTGGACCAGGACGCCGCCGCGTCGTCCAGATCAGCGGTGCCGGCGGACCGCAGCGCCTCCAGGGAGTGGCTGGCACCCCGGGTGTGGGGGCTGGCACTGGCCTACTTCGGCATCATCTACGGCCAGTACGCCCTCGGCTTCTTCCTGCCCACCATCATCAAGGGCTTCGAGACGCAGTCCGGCGGCCACTTCTCGATCATCCAGCGGGGACTGATCAACGCGGTTCCGTACGTGCTGGCCGCGGCCGTCATGGTGGGCTGGGCGAAGCGGGCCCAGCGGGCGCCGTCGCGCGCCCCGTACGTCGCCGTCCCCGCGCTGGTCGCCGGCGCGGTCATCCCGTGCGCGCTCTACCTCGGCGGTCCGCTGCCCACCATGGCCGCCATCTCGGTGTGCGCGGTGGCCGTGCTGTCCGCGATCCCGGTGTTCTGGGCGCTGCCGACCGAGATGCTCAGCCGGCGGGCGGCTGCGGGAGGGATAGCGCTGGTCAACACGGTGGGCAGCCTCAGTGGATTCGCCGCGCCGTACGTCACCGGCTGGCTGAAGGACTACAGCGGCTCGACCAAGCCCGGCCTGTGGCTGGCCGGTGCCATGATGATCCTCTCCGCAGGGCTGGTCGCGATGCTGAGTCGCAGCCGACCCGGGCGGGTGCAGGACCCCGCGGTCGCAGTGACCGCACCGGTGGCACCGGTACGGATCGCCGCACCGGAGACGCCGCAGCAGGCCTCCACCCGCTGACCGCCCGTCCACCGGCCAGGGGGCTGTCCGTCCGGCGCCGGACGGACAGCCCGGCCGGCACCCAATCGGAAAGGTTCACCATGCGCCTCGTTCTGCTCGGCCCGCCGGGTGCCGGCAAGGGCACCCAGTCCTTGCTCCTGGCCGCGTCCCTGGACGTCCCGCACATCTCCACCGGGGAACTGTTCCGGGGTCATGTGGAACGGGGGACGGCCCTGGGCGAACAGGTGCGCGCCGTCATGGCCACCGGCGGGCTGGTGCCCACAGCGCTGACCGTGGCCGTGGCCGAGGAGCGGCTCTCCCACGGCGACGCCGCCGACGGTTTCCTGCTGGACGGCTTCCCCCGCAGCACCGAGCAGGCCGAGGCGCTGGACCGGATTCTCGCCTCCCGCGCACAGGAGTTGAGCGCGGCGGTGCTCCTCGACCTCCCCGACGACGAGGTGGTCCGGCGGATCGCCGGTCGGCGGGTGTGCGGCCGCGACCCGTCCCACACCTTCCACGAGGACACGGCGCCCCCGCTGCGGGCGGGGGAGTGCGACCACTGCGGCGGCGCGCTGCACCGGCGGGCCGACGACGAACCGGCGACTGTGCTGCGCCGTCAGGAGCTGTACCGGAGCGAGACCGCCCCGTTGGTGGACCACTATCTGAGGGCGGGCCTGCTGCTCCGGGTGGACGCGCTGGGCCCGGTCCCCGAGGTCGGGAACCGGGTGCACCGGGCGCTGGCGGCGAGCCGCCGCTGACTCAGACCGACCGGGCTCCCACGCCGAGCGCCGCCCGGTACCAGCCGGAGTGCTCCCCGAGCCGGTGCGCGAATCCCGGCCCCGGCTCGACACCGGTGCAGCGCCACAGGGCGTCGCCGTCGTACCAGCGGTCGACGGTCAGCAGGGCGGGCCGTCGGTCCGCGGGATCCGCACCCGCCGCGACCAGACGACGCGTCAACCGGTCGCGGTCCAGCTCCGTTCCGGGAAGCGGAAGTTCCAGCAGTCCGCAGACCGCGCCGATCAACTCCCGTACGCTCACGGGCTCCGGATGGACGGCGTGCAGCACGCGTCCGGCCAGGTGCGGATGCCCGCCGTCGAGCGCCAGCGCCAGCAGGGCCCTGGCAAGATCCTCGACCGCGACCAGCGACACCCTGGCCCGGCCTCCGGCGGGCCAGGCGGGTGCCTTGCGCACCAGGTCGGCGATGCCCGGCAGCACCCAGCGGTCCCCCGGCCCGTGAATCAGATGCGGCCTGACCACCGTTCCGCCGTGCGCGAGCACCACGCGCTCCGCGGCGAGCCTGCTGCGGCTCGTCGCGGACACCGGGGCCGGCGTCAACTCGCCCTCCCGGCAGCCGCGGTGAGGGCCGTCGCCGTACACGGCGGCGGTGCTCAGCAGGACCACCCGGCGGACCCCGGCCCGGTGCGCCTCGGCGAGCAGGGCCTCGGTTCCCAGCAGGTTGGTGCGCCGGCACTGCTCCGGGTCACCTCCTATCCGGGAGGCCAGATGCAGCACCGTGTCGATCCCGTCGCAGCAACCCCGCAGCGTGGTCGGGTCGTCGAGGTCGGCCGTGCGCCACTCACCGACCCCGGCCGGGCGGCCCGCCGGGACACGGCGGGCCAGAAACCTGTGCCCGGACGATCCGGCCGCGGCGCCGGCGGTCGCGCGGTCCTGCCGTGCGACGAGTTCCCGGACCACAGCGCTGCCGACGAACCCGGTGGCCCCCGTCACGAGCAGGGGACGCGACGTCCGGTCAGGCACCGGTCCCGGTCACGACGGTGACCCGGCCGCGGACCGCCACCTCCCCGCCCTGGGCGACGGTCACCCGCACCTGGGCGAGGTCGCCGGCCTGCTCCAGGACCTGGGCACGCACCACGCAGGGGGCGTCCAGCTCGACGTAGCTCAGGTAGTCGATACGGAAGGCGGCCGGCAGGGCCTCGGGTCGGCCGAGCAGCGCGGCGCTCGCCTGCCGCGCCGCCTCGGCGAGCAGCATGCCGGGGGCGTGGTCGACCGGGTGGTCGAAGAGCACGGGGTGCGACCGATCGGCCCGCAGCAGCCATGCGGCCGGCCCGGTGGCCGGGGAGAGGACCACGTCCATCTGACGGTCGCGGCCGACCGCGGCCGGCGCGAGGGGTGTCGGCAGGGCCGGGGCCGGGGTTCCGGTCGGTGCGCCAGCGGCTTCGGGAGGACAACCGCCGATCGAGCGCATTCGGCTGTACGCGGCGGGGGAGACGCAGTCGAAGCGCGCTCCGCCGGTGCCCAGCCAGCGCCCGTCCCGGTGGACCGTCATCTCCAGGCGGGCGCCCGACACGGTCCGGGCCCGGTGGCGCAGATCGCGGACCTCGACGGCGAGTACCAGGTCGGCCGGCCGGTCCGCGACCAGCAGCCCGTTCAGGTCGATGTCGTAGGCCAGTTCGTGCATGAGGAACTGGTGGTCCAGGGGGATGCCGAGCTCCTGGTGGCAGACGACCAGGCCGGCCTGGCGGATGGCCTCGGCCACCAGCAGCGGATCGTGCCAGCGGGCCGCGACCGGACCGTAGAAGCTGTGTGCGCGCGGGAGTTGGGCCCCCACCGTGAAGCTGTCGGATGCGACCGCCCGGCAGGCGGTGACGAGAACTTCGGATATCGCCGAGCGGTGCACGAGCTTGCGCGGTACGGTGCGGGCGAAGAAGTCCTCGACCATCGTGCTCCCCGGCCCACTGGGCTCGGGCGCTGTGCGGTCGGCTGAACGGTCTGCTGTCCGGTGGTCCGTGACAGCGGACGGTAAGGCGATTTCCTTGAGCGACATGGATGGTCCCCCCTCTGGCTGAAGCACGGCTTCTCTGGCCATAAAAAAAACCTACCATCCGGTTTTTATTTGGGTCAAGGATTTGCTGGGGCTACAGTCGGGGCAATCGTTCCCGGCGCTGACAGGGAGGTACCCGACGGTGCAGGAGCGGGCGGAGCGTACGAGGGGCGCGATCATCGCCGGCGCCGCGTCGACCTTCGGCGAACGCGGTTACGTCGGCGCGGGGGTGGCCGAGATCGTACGCAGGTCCGGTACGGCCCGGGGCGCGCTGTACTTCCACTTCGCCGCCAAGGAGGAACTCGCCGAAGTGGTCGTCGACGCCTGCGAGGCGCAGCTGGTGAGCGGATTCGTCCGGGCCGCGGCCGAGGCGAGCGCGCACGGCCTCGCCCGCGAGCTGGCGGCGCTGGCGGACGGTGACCTGATCGTGCGGGCGGGGCTGCGGCTGATCGTCGAGGGCTGCCCGAATCCTCCGGCCCCGCGGTACCGGCTCCTGATCGACGCGCTCGCAGCGCAGTTGGCCGCCCGGGGGGAGCGCGGCCGCCCACCGTCGCCCGCTGCCGGGGCGGAGGCCGACGCCCTCGCCTTCGCCCTGGTGGGCGCGTTGCTCGGAGCTCAGGCGATGGCTCGGACCTTCGGCCGGCCGGACCGGGCACAGGCGAAGGCGGAGCGCTCCTGCGAACTGCTCATCTCCGGGGCACAGGCACGCGCACGGGGAGCCGGGGGGCCGTCGGCGGCGCCGTCCGGCTGATCTGCGGGAGCCGGGACCGGTTTCCCAGATGCAGGCCGCCGTACGGATCGAGGCCACGGGCCGCCGCCTCGCCCACCAGTCCGGGGAGGATGAGCCGCCAGGTCGCCGCCACCTCGGAGACGCCGCGGCAGCGTCCCTGTCGCCCGGCGAGCAGCTCCGCGCCCGCGGTCGCCGCAGCGATCGTCGCGTCGACCTCCGGGAGGTCGAGCCCGGGGAGCAGGTTCCCCCTCCGGGCGGCCAGGGCGGTGAGCACGCGCATCTCGTACAGCCAGTCCGTGCAGAAGTCGGGTCCCGACTCCGGGGCCGGCGGCAGTTCATGGTGCATCCGGACGGCGATCCGCACCTTCACATCTCCGGCGAGCCACTCCAGCACCAGCTGCGACAGATTGATCAGTTGCTGCACCGGTGCCGGGCGACGGGTGTCGAGACTCTGGACGAGAAGGCGCAGGGCCGGCTGCCCGGCCGCGCGGACGGCATCGCTGAGCTGCACCTTGGTCGGGAAGTGGAAGTGCAGTGCTCCGGTGGAGACCCCGGCCGCCGTGGCGATCTCGTCGAGCGAGGCGCCTCGGTAACCACGCCGGGCGAACACCTCGGCGGCCCTCTCCACCAGGAACATCCGCGTACGCAAGGCCCGCTCCTGCATCCTCCACCACCCCTTGTGCTTGGTTTCGTCGGCTCGACGCTCGACAGTATACAAACCACCTGGGCGGTTTGTTCCTCCCGGAACGTCGGTGCGGGACCTCGTTCAGGTACGGCTCAGCCGAACATGCCGACCTGGTAGTCGCCGGCCGGCTGCCGGACGATGACGTTCACGCGGTTGTAGGCGTTGATGAGCGCGATCAACGACACCAGGGCGGCGAGCTGCTCCTCATCGTGGTGCTTGGCGGCGTTGGCCCAGGCCTCGTCCGTGACGCCGCCGGCGGCGTCGGCGATACGGGTGCCCTGCTCCGTCAGCTCCAGCGCGGCGCGCTCGGCGTCGGTGAAGACCGTGGCCTCACGCCAGGCCGCGACCAGGTTGAGGCGTACCGAGGTCTCCCCGGCGTGCGTGGCCTCCTTGGTGTGCATGTCGGTGCAGAAGCCGCAGCCGTTGATCTGGCTGGCGCGGAGCTTCACCAGCTCCTGCGTCGCGGCCGGCAGGGTCGAGTCCGAGACCACCTTCCCCGCCGAGTTGACGTACTTCAGGGCCTGGGCCCCGACGGCGCTGGTGAAGAGGTTGAGGCGAGCATCCATGGTGTGAACTCCTGTGCCTTGGTGGTGGTTGCTACACCCCTTGGACAGAACAGCCCGACCGGATGTGACATCGCTCAGCCCGCTCGGCCGCGCAGCTGGTGCTCGTAGGCGAAGATGACGGCCTGGACCCGGTCGCGGAGCTGCAGCTTGGCGAGGATGCGGGTGATGTGGGTCTTGACGGTGGCTTCGGTCAGGAACAGCCGCTCGGCGATCTCGGCGTTGCTCAGTCCTGCCGCGATCAGCCGGAAGACCTCCTGCTCGCGCGGGGTCAGCTGGGCGAAGCGGGTGCTGGCGTGCTCGTCGCGGGGCCAGGGGGCGATCCGGGCGAAGCGGTCCACCAGGCCGCGGGTGATCCGCGGGGTGAGCACGGCCTCCCCGCAGGCGACGGCGCGGATCGCCTCGCCGAGCGTGGCCGGGACCGCGTCCTTGAGCAGAAAGCCGCAGGCGCCCGCGCGCAGCCCGTCGAAGGCGTAGTCGTCCAGGTCGAAGGTGGTGAGCAGGAGGACGCGCGAGGCCGTCTCCGAGGCGATCCGCCGGGTCGCCTCGATTCCGTCCGTGCCGGGCATCCGGATGTCCATGAGCACCACGTCGGGACAGGTCTTTCGGGCCAGGTCCACCGCCTGGTCGCCGTCGGCGGCCTCGCCGACCACAGTGATCCCCGGCATCGTGTCCAGCAGGGCGCGGAAGGCCATCCGCACCAGCGCCTGGTCGTCGGCGAGCAGAACCGAGATCGTCACCGCGGATCCTCCAGTCTCAGCTCACCGGCAACCGCCCAGCCGTCCGTGGTGGGCCCCGCGTACAGCTCACCGTCGAACATCGCCGCCCGCTCCCGCATCCCGGTGAGTCCGTCCCCGGCGCCGATCGCGATGCGGCGCTCCCCGCGGAGGGAGGGTACTCGCCAACCGTCGTCGGTGATACAGAAGCGCACCAGGTCGCGGCCGCAGTGCAGCACCACATCGGCCCTGGACGCCTCGGGGGCGTGCTTGACCACATTGGTGAGCGACTCCTGCACGATCCGGTAGACCGTGGTCTGCACCGCCGCGCTCAGGGCCTCCCGGCTGCCGGTCTCGGTGAGGCGCACGTCGAGACCGGTGCGGCGGGTCTCCTCGACCAGGGGCGGCAGCGCGTCCAGGTCCGGCTGCGGGGCGAGGTCCGCCGCGTCGTCCGCCCCGTCGTCCGCCCGCAGCATGCCCAGCAGCCGGCGCATGCCGGCCAGGGACTGCCGTCCGGCGGACGCGGACTGGAGCATCTGCCCGCGGGCGGCCTCCGGATCGGTCCCGGCCGTCGCGGCCGCCGCCTCGGACAGGGCGATGACGACCACCAGGCCGTGGGCGACGATGTCGTGCATCTCGCGGGCGATCCGGGCCCGCTCGGTCGCGGCGGCGAGCTGCTGCTGCTGGAGCCGCTCCTGCTCCAGGCGCTGCGCCCGGTCCTCGACGGAGGCCAGGTACCGGCGCTGGTTGCGCAGGGTGGTGCCGAGCAGGAACACCGCGGCGGCCAGGCCGGTGAGGATGATCACGGCGTCGTTCAGGCTGCCGGGCGGGGCCATCTGGAGAGCCACCAGGACGACGCCGGCCTCGACGGCCACCGCTGCGGCGACGGAGTACCGCGCCCCGCGCAGGGCGACCACGGTGTAGAAGGCGACCAGCACCGCGAAGGCCGGGACCTCGACGGACCCGAGCGCCCACGACCCCACCGCGGCCGCCCAGCAGAGCCAGAACACCGGGACGGGCGCGCGGTGGCGCAGCAGCAGCGGCCAGATCGTCGCCATTGCCAGGGTCCAGCGCAGCGGGTCCGAGTCGTCGTAGAGCAGCGCGTGTGTCGCGGCGACGGCGACACCCAGCGGCGGTCCGACCAGCACGGCCAGGGTGAGCGCCGGGTGCGGCCTGCCTGCGGCGGAGCGCGGTCGCGGGCTCAGGGGAATCACCGTCGGAAGCCTACAGGGAGGTCAACTCCGGGCACCGGGGCCGGGCTCCGCCCATTCTGCGGGAAGGCGCAGGTGGGCGGCCGGGTCATCCAAAGGTCGTACGGTCCGTGCGAAATGGCGACGATCGTCCGATCCACACAACAGGGGTGGGTTCGTACTCTTCGGTGCACCCCGGAGGCAGGCGGAGCCCCGGGCGGATGAAGGAGAGGGTGTCCCATGGGACAGAGCACGATCGTACCCGGGGTCCGAACGGACCTCCTGGTGAAGGTTCCGGAAGTCACGCTGATCTTCTGGGTGGCGAAACTGGGGACGACGGCGTTCGGAGAGGCGCTCTCCGACTACGTCTTCTTCAACGACTACATCGGCAGGAACGCGGCCATCCTGGGAGCCATGGGGCTGCTCGCCGTCTGTCTGGTCTGGCAGGTGGCCACCAGGAAGTACGTCCCGGCCGTCTACTGGCTGACGGTGACCGCCGTCAGCATCTTCGGCACCATGTCGGCCGACTACCTGAACAAGAACCTGGGGATGCCGCTGTGGGGGTCCACGGTGATGCTGCTGGGTCTGCAAGGAGCGGTGTTCATCGCCTGGTACCGCAGCCAGAAGACCCTGGACATGCACTCCATCACCACCAGGCAGCGCGAGGTGTACTACTGGCTCACCGTCATCTTCACCTTCGCCCTCGGCACCGCTGCCGGTGACTTCGTGGCCGGGCCGCTCGGCCTGGGCACCCTGGACTCCACGTTCGTGTTCCTGGCGGTCATCCTGCTGCCGGCCGCGGGGTACAGGTGGCTGCGCCTCAACGAGGTGTTCGCCTTCTGGTTCGCCTACACCATCACCCGCCCGCTCGGCGCGTCCTTCGCCGACTGGCTCGGCGTCCCGGCCCCCTACGGCGACGGACTCCAGCTCGGGACGGGTCCGATGAGCCTGGCCACCGGGCTGGTGCTGCTCGCCGTCCTCGCCCTGGTCATCCTCCGGCACCGGGCGGAGGCGGCCCGGCAGAACCCGCTCCCTGCGGTGGACTGACCGCCGGAACGGAAGGCGCGGCGCGCAGGCCGTCGCGCAGGATCGCCAGGGTGCGCCGGGGGTCGGTGACCCGGGTGGCCGGGTGGCGCAGGGCCAGCAGTACGCCGGACAGGACGGTCATCAGGTCGGCGATGTCGATGTCGTCGCGCAGCGTGCCCGCCTTCTGGGCGGCGGCGAGGAGATGGCCGATCTCGCCGCGGAGGTCCGCGGCCGACCCGGCCACCGCGGTCCGGACCTCGACGCCCGCTCCGGCCAGGGCGTCGACCAGGTCGGCCTTGGCGGCGGCGTCGGCGACGATGCGGTCGAGCATCAGGAACAGCGCCGCTCCCGGGTCCTCGCTGTCGCGCAGGGCCCGGGCCTGGTCGACGAGGTGCCGCAGCCGCGCATGGACGACGGCCTCGAACAGCGCCTCCTTGGTAGGGAAGTGCCGGTAGAGGGTGCCCGGACCCACCCCGGCCCGGCGCGCGATCTCGTCCAGCGGGACGGCGAGTCCCTCGGCAGCGAAGGCCTGCCGGGCCACCTCCAGCAGCCGCTCCCGGTTGCGGCGGGCGTCGGCGCGCAGCGGTCTCTGCTCGGCCTGCACGCGGGTCTCCGTCCCTGGGTCCGGCTGCGGTTCGGGCCTCTGGGCACCAACCGGGGCGCTGTCTCCGATTATGCTAGCGTAACCGGGTAACCGGGGCGCACTCTCCGATTGTGCGCCCCGACGTCCTCGCTGAGGGAGAACGCATGACCACGGCCGATCAGACGACACCGGTGCGGACGGCATTTCTCGCGCTGGACTTCGCGACCTACATCGTCGAGAACTTCAGCCATGACCACGACGTCGCGGCGAACGCCGCCAAGGCACTGAAGGCGGCCAGGGCCGCCGGGCTGCCGGTGTTCCACATCGTCCACGAGGCGATGCTCGGCCAACTGCACCCGCTGCTGGGGCCCGAGGGCGACGAACCGGTGCTGGCCAAGTCCACCATGGGAGCCTTCGCCAGCACCGACCTGGATGCCCGGCTGCGCGCGGCCGGCGTCGAACGGGTCGTCATCGCCGGTGTGGCGACCTCCGGTACGGTGCTGTCCACCGCTCGCTGGGCGTACGACACCGGTTACGAGGTCGTCGTCTGCGCCGACGCCTGCGCCGATCCCGACGCGCGGGCGCACGCCGCGCTGGTCGACCGGTCCGTCTTCCCGGAGAGCTGGATCGGGCTCTGGCGCATCGCCCGGGTGCTGGACTCGTCCGAGCTCGCCGACCTGCGCGGCTGACCGGGCTCGCCGCGTCTCGCCGCCGTCCGCCAGAATTGCCGGATGACGTACACAGACGATGCTGCGACCGTTGACGCCTGGACCGCGCTGGGGGGCCGCGCCGAGCTCGCGGCGGGGGTCCGTTACGACGGCGCGGGGGACGTCCTGCCGGCCCGTCTGCCCGTGCGCGAGCTGGCCCGCGCCTGCGTGGGCGCCTGCTCGCTGGCGGCGGCGGAGCTGCTGGCCCTGCGCAACGGGGTCCCGCTCCCCGCGGTACGGGTGAACGAGGCGGCGGTGGCGACCGCGTTTGTCAGCGAACGCCATCTGCGGATCGACGGCAGGACCCCCACAGCCTTCGCACCGCTGTCCGGCTTCTGGCGCGCGGACGACGGCTGGGTCCGCACCCATGCCAACTACCCGCACCACCGGGCCCGGCTGCTGGACGCCCTGGGCGTCCAGGACACCGGCGACGACCAGGAGTTGGCAGAGGCGCTGGCACGGACTCTGGCGTCGCGGCCGGCGCGGTCGGTCCAGGAGTCCGTCTACGCCCGGGGCGGCCTGGCCGTCGCGGTGGCCGAGTCGGCCGACGACGGCGCCCATCTGCTGGACGGCCGCCCGCTGGTGACGATGCGTCGGACGCCGGGAGGCGCGCCCCGGGCGCTGCCGCCGGGACCGCTGCCCGCGAGCGGGGTGCGGGTGCTCGACCTGACCCGGGTGATCGCGGGCCCGGTCGCGACCCGCACACTCGCGCTGCTCGGCGCGGACGTGCTGCGCGTCGACCAGCCGTCGCTCCCCGAGGACGCGGACACCCACACGGACACCGGTATGGGCAAGCGCTCCACGCTGCTGGACCTCACGGCGGCCGATGACCGGCAGACCTTCGAAGCCCTCCTGGACACCGCGGACGTCGTGGTGACGGGCTACCGTCCGGGCGCGCTCGACCGGCACGGGCTCGCGCCCGAGGCCCTGTCGGCGCGCCGCCCCGGCCTGGTCGTCGCCCACCTCCGCGCCTGGGGCGGGTCGGAACCGTGGGCGCGGCGGCGCGGTTTCGACAGCCTGGTCCAGGCCGCGAGCGGCATCGCCGCGATCGAGCGCGGCAGCGACGGCCGCCCCGGCGTCCTGCCCGCCCAGGCCCTGGACCACGGCACCGGCTACCTGCTCGCCGCCGGTGTACTGCGAGCGCTGAGTGAGCGTCAGTCGGGCGGCGGGGGAGTGGAGTTGGGATTCTCGCTGGCGGGGACGGCGGCCTGGCTGGTGCGGAGCGTCAAGAGCACTCCGGTGTCGGCCGGGGACGCCGATCCGGAACTGTGGCTGGCCGAAACGGATTCCGACTACGGCCGGCTGCGGTACGCCCTCCCGCCCGTCCACTACGAGGGCGCCCCCAGGACCTGGGCGCGGGCGTCGACCCGCTGGGGCAGCGACCTTCCGCGCTGGACCGACTCAGACTGAGGGTGTGTCGAGCCAGGTCAGGGCGGCGAGGGTGAGGGCCTCGACGCCGGTGCTGAGGGTGGGTTCGATCAGCGGTGCGAAGAAGGGCGAGTGGTTGCCGGGGAGTTGGTCGAACCGGTCCTCCCGCATCGCGGCGATGACGGTCTCCGGCTCCAGGCCGCCCCAGAACCAGAAGACGGTCGGGACCCCGAGCACCTCGCCGAAGACGCCGACGTCCTCGCTCGCGTTCACCAGCGGCATCGTCTGGATCCGCTGTTCGCCGAAGTGCTCGGTGAAGGCGGCCATCGTGGCCTTGGTCGCGGCCGCTTCGCTGACCAGGGCCGGGGTGCTGGCGAACCAGGTCAGGGTCGGTTCGGTCATGGCGCCGCTGGCGGCGGACTCCGCGCGGACGATGCGTTCGATCGCCGTGCGGACCAGGTCGCGGGTCTGCGGGGTGTAGGTGCGGATGTTGACGCCGAGTTCGGCGGTGTCGGGAATGATGTTGTCCTTGGTCCCCGCCTGCAGGCGGCCCACAGTCACCACGGCGGACTCGGCCGGCGGCACCTCGCGCGCCACGATGCCCTGGAGCCGGGTGACGACGCTCGCGGCCATCAGCACCGGGTCGATGGAGGCCTCGGGGCGCGAGCCGTGCGCTCCGCGGCCGTGCAGGGTGATGCTGAGCGAGTCGGCGGCCGCCATCACCGGGCCGGTGCCGTAGCCGATGACACCGGCCGGCAATGGTGCCACATGCTGTCCCAGCACGATCTGCGGTGCGGGGAACCGCTCGAACAGGCCGTCGTCGACCATGGCGCGCGCGCCGCGGGCGAGTTCCTCGGCGGGCTGGAACACCACCAGCAGCGTTCCGCGCCAGCGGTCGCGCGCCCCGGCCAGCAGGGTGGCCGCGCCGACCAGGCAGGCGGCGTGCATGTCGTGTCCGCAGGCGTGCATCACCGGGACGTCGCGGCCCTCCGGGTCCACCCCGCGCGCCCGGCTGGCGTAGGGCAGGCCGGTCTTCTCCTGCACCGGCAGGGCGTCGATGTCGGCGCGCAGCATCACCACCGGGCCGTCCCCGTTGCGCAGCACGCCGACCACGCCGGTGGCGCCGACCTGCTCGGCGACCTCGTCGAAGCCTGCGTTGCGCAGACGCTGTGCGAGCAGGTCGGCCGAGCGGGTCTCCTGCAGGGACAGCTCCGGGTGCTGGTGCAGGTCCCGGTAGAGCGTGGCCAGGTCCTCGCGCACCTCCGCGAGGTGTGCGATCACGGTCCGGTCCATGCGCCGCCTCCTCAGGTCAGGTCCCCGCGGCGCACCGTACCCACCGCTGGTGCGGGCCGTCGTCCGGCGGCGGCGGGGTCCCCCGAATGCACCGGCTGTTCAGCAGGGTGGCGGAGTCCGTCAGCGCTCCGGCCCGCCCGTGGGGGCGAAGTAGTGGCCCGCGTCGATGTCGGCGATCAGGCCGGGGTGGGCCGGCTCCCAGCCGAGCAGCTCGCGGGTGCGGGCGCCGGAGGTGGGGTTGTCCAGGGCGATGAAGGCGGCGAGGAACCGGAAGTAGTCGGGCACCTCCTCGGTGGGGACGGACTTGGCGGGGATGTCGAGATTGCGGGCGATGGCCTCGGCGATCTGCCGGATCGGCACGCCTTCGTCGCCGACGGCGTGCAGCCGGGTGCCCGCGGGGGCCTGTTCCAGCGCGAGGCGGAACAGCAGGGCGGCGTCCAGGGTGTGGGCGGCCGGCCAGCGGTTGTCGCCCTCGCCGGGGTAGCCGGCGTAGCCGTTGGCGCGGGCGAAGCCGATCAGCGCGGGGGTGAAACCGTGGTGGTCCAGGTCGCTGTGCACCAGCGGGGGCAGCCGCACGGCCGAGGACCGTACGCCCTGCTCGGCCATGGCGATCACCGCGTTCTCGGTGTCGGCCCGTGGCCCGGACGGCAGGGTGTCGGCCTCGGTGCCGAGCCGTCCGCCGATGCCGCCGAGAGCGAGCATCAGCGTGCCCGCGGCGATGACCAGCGGCTTTCCGGTGCCGGAGCCGGCCAGGGCGTCGCCCATGGCCTGGACGGCGCGCAGGTCGGCATCCACGGCGTCGGCGAAGGCGCCGCTGCGCATCGCCTCGTGCTTGAACGCGAGGTGGATGACGCCGTCCGCGGCCGCGGTGGCCTCGCGCAGACCGTCGAGGTCGTCCAGGTCGCCGCGGTGTACCTCCGCGCCGAGCGCGGATATCGCCGCGGCCGAGGCGTCCGAACGGGCCAGGCCGACGACGCGGTGGCCGGCGGCGAGCAGTTCCGGGAGGACGGCGGAGCCCAGGTGGCCGGAAGCGCCGGTGACGAAAACGTGCATGAGGGAGACCTCCGAAGAGTCAATGACACTTGGTGTCATCACTCTACTCATGATGACACCAGATGTCATCACTATGATGGGGGGATGGGACGATGGGAGCCGGACGCGCGTGGCCGCCTGGGGCGCGCTGCGATGGAGCTGTACCGCGAGCGCGGCTTCGACCAGACCACGGTCGCGGAGATCGCCGAACGCGCCGGTCTGACCAAACGCACCTTCTTCCGCCACTACGCCGACAAGCGCGACGTGCTGTTCGCCGGCACGGACCTGCTGCGGGTGGTGGTCGTGCGTGCGATCGCCGAGGCGCCGGCAGCGCTGCCTCCGTTCGCGGTGGTCTCGCTCGGGCTGGAGGCGGCGGCAGGGATGATCCAGGAACGGTCCGAGGACGTGAAGCTGCGTCAGGCCGTCATCGACGCCCACCTTGAGCTGCAGGAACGCGAGCTGGTCAAGCTCGCCGCGATGGCCGGGGACATCGCCGCGGCGCTGGGCGAGCGCGGCCTCGGCAGCTGGCCCGCGCGCCTGGTCGCGGAGACGGGCATGGCCGCCTTCCGGGTGGCGTTCGCCCGCTGGATCGAGGACTCCGCGGAGGGGCCGCTGACCAAGGTCGTCCGGGAGTCGATGGAGGAGCTGGCGGCGGCCGCGGCAGCGGGGTGAGCGGGCAGGGCGCGGCGTGGCGACCGTCCCTCATCGGGCGGACCATGGTTCTTGGCTGGAATTCTTGACGGGGTTCCGCCGAGCCCCGTCCCGATACCGGAGGTGCAGGGCGATGACCACGTTCATGGATGTCCATCACGGGATGGTCGGGATAACGGCCGAGCAGCTCAAGGAGGCCCACAACGCGGACCTCGCGATCGAGGGCGAGGAGGGCGTCCACTTCGAGAAGGCCTGGGCCGACCCGGTCTCGGGCACGGTGTACTGCCTGTCGGAGGCCCCCTCCGCGGAAGCGGTCCAGCGCATCCACGCCAGGAGCGGCCACCCGGCCAGCGAGATCCACCCGGTGGCGCTCAGCATCTGAACCGTCCCGGTCCCGATCGGCCTCGGGATGCCGAGCTGCGCCGTTGCCGCCACGCTGGGAACATGAGCGACCCGCAGCACCACCACCCGCATGTCGTCGTCCATCCCGTCGTCGACGCCACTCCGCCGTTCCGGCGCGTCGACATCCTGGGCGTCGAGGTCGGCAAGGCCCACTCGCTGCGGGACGTCGCCGAGTTCTGCCGCCGCGCCGGCCTGGAGGACCTCGACCTGGAGCTCGAGGGCAGCGTCCAGTGGATCGGCGGCGGCCCGCACCAGTGGGAGGAGTGAAGCGGGCACGCGGTGCCGTCAGCGTGGCTGCGGTACCGCTTCGATGATGCTGTGCCCGCGGGTCGTCTCCGTTCCGGGGTCGTCGGTGATGTGCCGGATGTCGAATCCGGCCGAGTCCAGGAGAGCGGTCCAGTCGGCCTCGCTGCGTTCCTTCCCCCCGAGGATGACGAGCATCAGGAGGTCGCCGAGCACGCTCAGCTGTTCGTCGTCCGTCGGGCGCAGGACGCTGTCGACGATGACGAGGCGGGCGTGCGGGGGCATGGCGGTGCGGACCTGCCGCAGTATCTGCAGGGCCTTGTCGTCGTTCCAGTCGTGCAGGACCCGGGAGAGCAGGTACACGTCGCCGCCAGGGGCGACCGCTTCGAAGAAGTCCTGGCCGAGGAGCGCGCAGCGGTCGGCGACTCCGGCGGGGACCAGTTGCCGGTGGGCCTGCTCGACGGTTTCGGGGAGGTCCTGCAGGATGCCCTTCAGCTGGGGGTGGCGGGCCAGGACGGAGGCGATGAGCCTGCCGTCGCCCCCACCGACGTCGACGACGGTGTGGCATCCGGCGAACTCGTAGCGCTGGATCGCGGCTACCGCGCCGGCCATGGTGGCGCCCATGGCCCGGTTGAAGAGGGCGGCTTCCTCGGGGTTCGAGGCAAGGAACTCGAAGTAGTCCATGCCGAAGGTCTTGTCGAAGGCGGGGAGCCCGGTCCTGACGGTGTGCAGCACGTCGCCCCAGGCGCGGAACACCGCGCCGCTCTGCAGGAGCACTCCGTCGCGGAAGCCGTTGGGCGCGTCCCGTGCGAGCACCGCGGCCGAAGGGGTGAGTGCGAACGACCGCCGGGGGTGCTCGGTCAGCATGCCGAAGACGGTCAGTGCCCGGCAGAAGCGGTAGAGGGCGTCCTCGTTGCTGTCGGTCGCCCGGGCGATCTCGCTCACGGGCCTGGGCCTGTCGCTGAGAAGGTCGGCGAGCCCCAGCTGAGCGGCCACGAACAGGGTCTGGCTGATCCACGGGCCCGACGCATGGTAAAGCGCCATCAGATCGGGTGTTTCGCGATTGCCGGCCGACATGGGTCCTCCTGAATGGGGGGCGGATATCTCGCAGCTGCCGATCCAGTATGCGCCGGGATTCCGGCGAATGCTAGGCGCGGCAATTAGATAGGACCGGAACGATGGTGCGGACAGAAATATCGTGGTCTTTGTACTGGTGCCTCCGGGGTGACAGGAGTGCGCCGGTCCGTTCCGCTTCGGCCGAAGGCCCGGACGGCACTCGGTAAGAACTCTTGCCTTGGCAGGGCCGGGCGAATCGGGGCAAATTTGCACTTCAGGTGCATCACTGTTCGACTCGCAACCATTTCTCGCCGTCTTGGGCATATTTCGAGCCAGCTATCTGGCGCCCTGCCCCCTTTGGTGATTAGCTTTGTGCGATTTCCGGGGGGATCTTATATATGCGACCGGTACCGACATTTCGTCCGAGCCGCTTCACTGGGCAGTCCATCCGTTGCGCGTACGTCCGACTTCTGGCCCGGATGAGTTCCCTGTTCGTGAGTCCCGGAATGATCCGTAACCCGAGGAGGAACCCTGTGTCGACCGAAGCCCCTTCCATGAGCCTGGACCTGATGCAGCTGTACCAGATGGGCGGACCGTGGATCGGCCAGACCATCTATGTGGCGGCCGAGCTCGGGCTGGCCGATCTCCTGGGCTCCGAGCCCATGTCCGTCACCGAGCTCGCCGCCGCTGTCGAGGCCGACGAGGACGCGCTGTACCGCTTCTGCCGGGTCCTGGCCGCGCTGGGTGTCCTCGCCGGCCATCCCGGCAGGCGCTTCTCGCTCACCGAGGCCGGCGGCATGTTGCGCAGCGATGCGCCCGGCGGGTTCCGCTACGGCGTGATGCTGCAGAGCGGAGCCTGTTTCGGCGCCTGGACCGAGGTCCTGCACAGCGTCCGCACGGGGCGGCCGGCCTTCGACCGGGTCCACGGTGCCGCGTACTACGACTTCCTGGACGCGAACCCCGCGCAGAACGAACTGTTCAACAGGGCCATGGGCGTGACCTCGCTGGCGCCCGCGGTCGCGGCACTGGAACGGTACGACTTCGCCGGTGTCCGGCGGGTGGTCGACGTGGGCGGCGGGATCGGGACGCTGCTCGCCGCCGTCCTGCAGGGGCACCCGGGTATGACCGGGGTGCTGCACGACCTGTCGGTGGTCACCACCGAGGCTCCGGAGCATCTCGCCGAACTGGGCGTGGCGGACCGGGTCGAGGTGGTCAGCGGAAGCTTCTTCGACTCGGTCCCCTCCGGAGGGGACGCCTACATCCTCTCCCGGGTCCTGCACAACTGGAACGACGACGACTCGCGGCGGATCCTGCGGCGGGTGCACGAGGCGATGCCGCCGCACGGCCGGCTCGTGGTCATCGACAGCGTGGTCCCCGAGGAGGGCGGCCTGCATCCGAGCATGCTCGCCGACCTGTTCATGCTGGTGATCCTCGGGGGCAAGGAGCGCACGGAGGGCGACTGGGGCGCGCTGCTCGCCGGCGCGGGCTTCCGGCTGACCAAGGTCGTCCAGGCCGAGAACACCGGCGGGACCCTGATCCACGGCCTGGTCGAGGCAGTACGGGTGTGACACCCGCGCACACCCTGCACTGCGTGACAGGCGGCCGCTTGTCACGTCCTGAGCGAAGTGAGGCTTGAATTCATGGTCAGCAGGAGATCGTTCATCCGTCTGGGGGCGACCGCGGCGGCGACCGCAGCGGCGACGGCGGTGGGCGCGTCGGGTGCGCTGCCCGCTGTGTTCGCGCAGGCCGCGGCGCCCGACTGGGCGGGCCTGGCGGGGCGTCTGAGCGGGCCGCTGGTGCTGCCCTCGGACACTAACTATGCGACGGCCAAGCAGATCCAGTGGTCCCAGTTCGACTCCGTCAATCCGGCGGCCATCGCGTACTGCCGCTCGGCCGCGGATGTGAGTGCGTGTCTGGTGTTCGCCCGGGCCAACGGCCTGCCGGCGACGCCGCGCAGCGGCGGGCACAGCTTCTCGGGCTTCTCTCTGGGCCCCGGCCTTGTCATGGACGTGTCGCAAATCAACGGCGTCCAGCTGAGCGGCGGCACGGCGACCGTAGGCGGCGGCGCGCTGCAGATCGACGTCCTGAACGGCCTGTCAGGCTCCGGGCTGGCCCTGCCCGGCGGCCTCTACCCGACGGTCGGGTCGGGCGGCTTCATCCAGGGCGGCGGCCTGGGCTGGGAGACCCGCCTGCTGGGCATGGCCTGCGACACCCTCCTCTCCGCCCAGGTGGTCCTCGCCGACGGAACGGTGGTGACCTGTTCGCCGAAGCATGACGCCGACCTGTTCTGGGCGCTGCGCGGTGGCGGCGGTGGGAACTTCGGGGTCGTCACCTCGTACAGCATGGCGCCGACCGCAGTGACCACCATGACCAACTTCACCCTCACCTGGACCTGGGACCAGGCGGCCGACGTCCTGGCCGGATGGCAGGAGTGGGCGCTGGACGGGCCCCGGCAGCTCAGCTCCGGGCCGGCCATCGCGTTGTTCGACGCCGCGGCGGGCAATGTGCCCCTGGTGAGCGTGGCCGGCGTGTGGATGGGGAATCCGGCGGCGGCCGGGCCGCTTCTGGACGCCCTGGTCGCGCTGGTCGGCCATGCTCCGGCGAGCCGGACCTCCGCTGACTTCAGCTACACGAACGGCATGCTGAACTGGTACGGCTGCAGCAACCTGACGGTGTCCCAGTGCCACCGTGTGGGGACGACCGGCGACGGACAGCTCGGCCGGTTCGGATGGTCGCTGGACCGCAGCCGGCTGTTCAGCGACCCGCTGCCCACGGCGGGGATCGACGCGCTGCTGGCCGCTTTCGACGCCAACCGAACCAGTGGGCAGTCCCGCTTCATGCGCGCGATCGTCCTGGGAGGCAGGGCGAACGACCTCGGGCGTACGGACACCGCCTACGTGCACCGCGACTCGCAGTTCATCGTGAGCTTCGACATCGGGCTGCCCAGCGCCACGCCCAGCGTGTCCGACCAGTCCGCCGCCCAGGCCTGGGCCACGGGGGGCTTCAACGCCGTCGACCCCTACTCCAACAGGGAAAGCTATGTGAACTACCTCGATCCGCTGCTGGCGGACTGGTCCTCCGCCTACTACGCGGAGAACTACCCCAGGCTGCAGCGGGTGAAGGCCTGCTACGACCCCACCAACTTCTTCCGCTTCGCCCAGAGCATCAACTGACGCGAGGGGCACCTTGCAGTCATCCGGTGCTGGAGGCCCGGGCGGTCGACCGTGCCCGGGCCTCCACCCGAGGACAGCGGGTGCAGCACAACCACAGGGGGAAACTGTGAACCACATCCTGACAGAACGTTGGTCCCAGACACTCACACTGAACCGCCTCATCGACGACCTCTGCCGTGGCGTCGGGGGTCTCCTGCTCATCGAGGGGCAGTGCGGAACCGGCCGCACCGAGCTCCTCTTCGAACTCGCCAGACTGGCCTGCGGCCGTCAGCTCACCGTGTGCACCGCCCGCAGCAGTGTGCTCGAGTCGGAGTTCCCCTACGGTGTGCTGCGCCAGCTGCTGGAACCCGAACTCCCGGCCCTGGACCCCGATCTGCCGGTCGACCTGCACCTGCTGGACGGAGTGCTGCGCCGGATCCGCCGACTGGCCCGCCAGGCGCCGGTCATCCTGGCCGTGGACGACCTCAACTTCTGCGACGCGGCCTCCCTGCAGGCCCTGGCCTACGTGGCCCGCAGGCTTCAGGGGCTGCCGGTGCTGATCGCCGTCACGCGCAGAGCAGGTGAGCCGGACACCGCCCCGCTGGTGACGGCCGGGCTCCGGGGCGCCGGGGTGTGGACCGTCCTGCGGTGCGCGGCGCTGAGCGTCGCCGGGACCCAGGAGCTCGCCGATCGCACGCTCGGCCCCACTCCGGCCCCGCTCGTGCTGGGCATCCACGAACTCACCGGGGGCAATCCGCTGCTGCTCGCGACCCTGCTGGAGGGACGGCTGCTGACCGCGGCCACGGACGTGGCGGCTCAGCAGTCCCCGGGTGAGCTGGACCGGGTGGTGGGCCGAGCGGTGCGCGCCCGGCTGGCGCACCTTCCCGCGTGCGTGCTGCGGGTCGCCGAGACCGTCGCGCTGCTGGGAGGCCGCCAGGACCGGGCCCTCGTGGCGCAGGCCGCCGGGGTCTCCGAGTCGGAACTGGCCACCGTCCTGGACATGCTCTGCGGGATGGGCCTGCTCACTGCCTCCGAACCGTGGACCTTCGTGCATCCGGTCGTCGGTGGTGCGCTGCACCGAATGCCGGCCAGCATCGACCCGCAGGAGGTGCACGGCCGTATCTCCCGGACGCTGCACGAGCGCAACGCACCGCCCGACGCCATCGCCCACCACCTGCTGCGGTCGCAACCCGCGGACACGGAGTGGGCCCCGCAGGTCCTGCGCGCCGCTGCGGCCGAGGCCGTCCGCGCTCGCCGCCTGGACGAAGCCAGGGAGTTGCTGCTGCGCGCGCTGGGCGAACCGGTGGAGGGCCCGCTGCGTGAGGAGCTGCAGACGGATCTCGACCACATCGAGTTGATCACGGACCCGCTGCGCCTGGCCCAGCGACTGCGGCCCGGCCTGTCCGCCGCGCGTTCGCCCGAGCGTCAGGTCGCTGCCGCCCTCACCTGCGCGCAGGCGCTCGTGCGGGTGAACCGGGCCGAGGAGGCCGGCGAGGTCATTGCGCAGTGCCGGGCGCGCCTGCTGGAGCATCCACCCGCGCAGTCGCGCGACGGCCTCGTGCACCGGCTGGACGCGGGGGCGGTCCTGGTGGCCCGGCTCGGGCGCGCCACGTCCACGCTGGAGCCGGAACTGCTGGCGGGTGTCGCGGCCGGACAGGCCGGCGACGACTTTCTGGTGACGGCGGTGCACACCGCCCGGGCGGCGGCGAGGGGCGAGGCGACAGCGAAGAACGCCGTCTCCCGGATCCGCAGGCTGCTCGCGGACGGCGCCCGCGGCTGCCAGGACTGGACGGCTCTGCTGCTCGCTCTGCTCACCCTGCTGTGGGCGGACGAACTCGGCCTGGTGGACCGCTGGTGCAGCACGGTCCTGGCAGCGCCGCTCGAAGCCGGAGGTCTGCTCACCGCCGTCGTCGCACTGGTCGCGAGGGCCGGCGCCCGCTTCGAGGCGGGCCGGCTGCGCGACGCGGAGCAGGATGCGCGGCACGCCCTGGAGTTCCTCGGGGACCCTGGGTACACCGATCCCCTGCAGGCACTGGTACTGGTGCCGTTGGTGGCCACCCTGGTGGAGACCGGCCAGGCCGAGGAGGCGTCCGTCCTGTTGGAGTCCCGCGGCTACTCGGGCACGCTCCCCGAGGTGTGGCCCTACCCGTTGCTGGCGGCCATGCGCGCCAGGGTCCGTGCCGCGCAGGGGGACTTCCACGGTGCGGCGGAGGATCTGACCCGCAGCGGACGCCAGTTGGAGGAGTGGGGGGTGACCAATCCGGCGGTGCTGCGGTGGCGCTCCGAGACCGCGCTGATGTGGAACAAGCTCGGGGACACCGAGGAGGCCGGGCGCCTGGCCGAGGAGGAACTGCGGGCGGCGTACCTGTGGGGAAGCCCGCGCACGGTCGCGGTGGCGCTGCGCGCCCAGGGCCTGGTCCTGCAGGGACCGGAGGGGGAGTCGGCCCTGAAACGGGCCGTGGAGATCCTTGAACCCAGCGACACGCAGCTGGAGCTGGCCTATACGCTCACTGCCCTGGGTGTGGTGCAGTGCCGGGGCAATGCCAAGCGTGAGGCGAGGGAGACGCTGAAGCGCGCACTGCGTCTCGCGCAGAGGATCGGCGCGGCCACGCTCTCCGAGCGGGTGCTCTCGGAACTGCTCACCGCGGGAGCCCTGCCGAGGAGGAGCGATCAGTTCGGGACCGGGGCACTCACCGGCAGCGAGCGCCGGGTGGCCGCGCTGGCCGCCACCGGATGCACCAACGGGTCCATCGCCAGGGAGCTGTTCGTCACCCGGCGCACCGTCGAGACCCATCTGACCCGGGCCTACCGCAAGCTGGGTATTCGCGGTCGCGCCGAACTGGGCCGCGCGCTGCAGGCATGAACGGGTGGTCAGGCTTCCTGGGGTGCGCAGGCGGTGGTGGGGGGTCGTCCTTCCTCGATGCGGACGATGGGTTCCCCGGCAAGCCGGCGCAGCGCGTCCCTGAGTATGGTCTGCGCGGGGCGGTCCAGGTCGGCCAGCAGCCGGTTCTCGATCGCTTCGACGTCGGCGCGGGCGGCGTCCAGGGCGCGGTGGCCCTGCTCGGTGACCTCGATGATGCGGGCCCTGCGGTCCGCGGCGTCGGGACGGCGGCGCACCAGACCGGCGTCCTCGAGCTCGTCGAGGATGGCCACCAGCTTGCTCTTGTCCACGGACACGGCCTGCGCCAGGGCCAGCTGACTGCGCGCAGGGGCCTCCACGATGGCCATGAGCACCGTGTACCCCCACAGGTTGAGCCCGTGCGGGCGCACCGCCGCGGCCTCGGCCGTTGCGAGTCCCTGCTTGAGCCGGGCGAAGAGCCAGTGCAGATCCTCGTGGAGCCGGCCGGCGGGGACGTCGGTGGTGTAGGGGGCAGCCATAGTCAACAGACTAGCAAACAACCAATATCATCTTGACTTGAAACGATTTCTGAATACTCTGGTCTCGAATCAAAATCATCTCGATTGGGGATCAACGGCATGGCCTCTCTGCTGCATCTGGACGCCAGCGCACGCGGTGACTCCTTCTCCCGCCGGCTGGGGCAGGTCTTCGCCACCGAATGGCGGGCCGCGAACCCGGACGGTGCCTACGTCTACCGTGACCTGGTCGCGGATCCGGTGGCACCGATCGACGAAGCACGTGTCCGGCTCGCCACCCAGTCCTCGGTCAACGGCGTGCGTGACCTCGACGCGATGGACGCGGTCGCCGCCGCGCCGGAGCTGGCCGCCGCCTGGGCGGCCACCCGGCCGCTGATCGAGCAGCTGCTGGCCGCGGACGTGGTGGTGCTCGGTACTCCGATGTACAACTTCTCGGTACCGGCCGCCCTGAAGGCCTGGATCGACCGGGTCACCCTGCCCTGGCTGCCGCTGGGGGGCAAGTCGGCCGTCGTGCTCAGCGCACGCGGCGGGGCCTACGGACCGGGTGCGCCCCGGGAGCCCTTCGACTTCCAGGAGCCCTACCTGCGCGCGTACTTCTCCGCGCTGGGGCTGGAGGACGTGGAGTTCGTGCACACCGAGCTCACGCACGCCACCGTCATGCCCTTCCTGGCCCAGTTCCGCGAGACGCACGACGCCTCGCAGGCCGCCGCGCTGGACGCGGTCCGCGCCCTAGCGGCCCGGACCCCGGCGCCGGCCCCGTCGGCCGCCTGACCTGCGCGTTGGTTCGCACCCTGTTCCGCATGACGAGAGGACGTTCCCACCATGGACACTGGACTCAAGGACCGCGTGGTCCTGGTCACTGGCGCATCGACCGGGATCGGGGCCGCCACCGCGCGTGCCTACGGCGCCGAGGGCGCCCGAGTGGCCATCACGTACCGCAACAACCCGCAGAAGGCCGAGAAGGTCGCCGCTGAGGTCGAGGCCGCCGGGGGGCAGGCGCTCGTCGTGCGACTCGACCTCGAGGACCTGTCCACCGTGGAGCAGGCCGCGACGACGGTGATCGAGCACTGGGGCGGCATCGACGTCCTGGTGGCCAATGCCGTGCGCTGGGGCGGTGACGGGCCTCCCGACCCCAGCATCCGCTTCGAGGACGTCCCGCTGTCGGAGTGGGAGGCGATGATCAATGCCAACCTCGTCGGCGCGGCTGCCCAGGTCCGCGCGGTGCTGCCGAGCATGCGCGCCCGCGGCTGGGGCCGCATCGTGCTGATCTCCTCCAGCGTCGCCGAGGAGGGCGTCCCCGGACCCGGTCCCTACGGAACCGCCAAGTCGGGCCTGTACGGCATGGCCCGCAGCCTTGCCTGGGAAGGGGGCCGGGACGGGATCCTGGTCAATGTGGTCGCCCCCGGGTTCACCCTCACCGACAGCCGTCCGAACATCCCCCAGTTCGTCACCGACGCCCTGGCGGCCGCCACGCCGAGCCGCAGGCTCTCCGACTCGGACGACGTCGCCAGGATCATCGTCTTCCTCGGCTCGGGCGCCAACGGGAACCTCACCGGCGAGGTGGTGCGGGACGGATCCTCCGCCGCCCGCGCCCCCCATATCGGCGGGTAGCAGGGGACTCCCCGGAATCGTGGGGTCCAGGGTGGTACCGACGTGCGTCGGTACCACCCTGGACCCCACTTCTGCGTTCACCGGAGGCCGCCGGGGCCGGGTGATTGTGACGGTACTGCCCTGACGCTCCTGCGGGGGCCTGCACGTGAGGATGGATCACGGCAGAAGGGATCAGGGACATGCAACCTCGCATCGCCGTCATCTACTTCAGTTCCAGTGGGGTGATAGCCGAGATCGCCCGGCACCTGGCCGACGGGGCCCGCACGGAGGGCGCGCAGGTTCGGGTGCTCGCTCTGCGCGAGGAGGCCGAGCCCGGCGAAGCGCAGCGGGCCGCCGACCGGGGACTCCCCGAGCCGGGCCTCGAGGACCTCGACTGGGCCGACGGACTGCTCCTGGGGACACCGACCCGGTTCGGCAACATCGCCGCCAGGCTCAAGCAGTTCCTGGACACCAGCAGCCCGCTCGCGCTCAACGGTCGGCTCGCCGACAAACCGGTCACCGGATTCACCAGCGCCTCACTCCCCAACGGCGGGCAGGAAGCCGCCCTGCTGGCCCTCTATCACACGATGTTCCACTGGGGCTCGCTGATCGTGCCGACCGGATACACACACCCAGCGCTGCGCCGGATCGGCGGCAACCCCTACGGCCTCTCGGTGACAGCCCCGAGCAACGGGGCCCTGACGCCGGATCAGATCGAGGCGGCGCAGTTCGTCGGCTGCCGGATCACCCGGCTGGCCAGGTGGCGCGAGGCGGCCCGGCTGTCCCAGCGGCTCGACCCCTGGTTGAGCGCCCCCGCCCTGCACGCTCCGTCCCTGCACGGCCCGTCCCTGCCCGACCGAGGCGAGAGGCTCCCATGAGCACACCCACACGAGTGGCGGTGATCGGCGCAGGATGGGCCGCTGAGCTGCACCTCGAAGGATTCCGGCGCGCAGGCGCCGAAGTGGTCGGCATCTTCAGCCGCACCCGTGGCCGGGCCGACGACCTGGCCGCCCGCTACGGGGTTCCGGTGGTGGCCGACACCTTCGACGAACTCCTGCGCGCCACCGGACCCGAGGTGGTGTCCGTCGCCTCGCTTCCCGCCGCTCACCACGAGCAGGTGCTGGCCGCCGTCGCGGCAGGCTGCCATGTGCTGTGCGACAAGCCGGTGGCCATGACCGCAGGACAGGCGCAGGAGATGCTGCTCGCCGCGGACAAGCAGGGCGTCCGCCACGCGACCGGATTCATCTGGCGCGGGGACCCCGGCCTGGTCCGCATGCGGGAGCTGATCGCAGCCGGCGGCCTGGGACAGCTGCGCGAGGTGCACAGCACCTGTGCCCTGGGAGCCCCCCGGATGGCGATGAACTGGATCTACGACGAGCAGGTCGGCGGCGGCGGCCTGATGCAGCACGGCACTCATGTCATCGACCGCGTGCGCTGGCTCCTGGACGCGGAGCTCACCGCCGTGTCCGGGCGGCTGTCCCACGATGTGACCCGGGCGCAGGTCGGCCCCGAGTTCCACCACACCCTGGACGCGTTCACCTGGGCCCGCGAGAACCAGGGCCGGGATCCGGGTGACGCCGCCCACCACGACGTCACCGCTGACGTCGGCTACGACTTCCTCGCCGAGACGAGCACCGGGCCACGGGCGCGGTTCTGGGAGTCGACGCACCTCACCGGCCCGGCGGAGGACGAGATCGCGGTGATCGGTGACGACGGCGCCCTGGTCTGGAACGGCACGGCCGGACTCTCGGTCCTCAGACCGGGCAAACCCGCCGAACGGCTCGCGGTCGACGAGATGTCCGGCTCCGGCGCCAACACCCGTCATGAGGTCGGCCTCCAGCGCTGGGAACAGCTGGCGTCGAGCTTCCTGGACACCATCCGCATCGGACGGCCCGTGGACTACCCCACCCTCGACGACGGCTGGCGCGTGGCGCGCATCGTCGACGCCGTCAAGCGCAGTCATCGGACCCGGCACTGGGAGGCAGTATGAGCATCCAGGAACCCACCGTCGAGACGGACCACCTGCGGGTGATGTTCTTCCTCACGGTCGAGGAGGAGGCCCGGGAACGGTTCCTGGCCGCCTACGACCGCATCTGTGCCGACGTCGCCACCGTCGAGGGGCACCTGGTGGACCAGGTGTGCCAGTCGCTCACCGATCCCCGCGAATGGGTGATCACCAGCGAGTGGCGTTCCGGCGCGGACTTCCTCGCCTGGGAATCGGGTGCCGGGCACCACGAGCTCGCCGGTCCGCTGGTGGCCGAGACCACCGCACGCGAGTCGCGGCGCTTCACCGTGCGCAGGGAAACCCGCAAGCACGCCGGGGCGCTGTGATGGTCCGCGGACGGATCGCCGTCGCGGGCGGCGGCATCGCCGGAATGGCCGCGGCCATCGCGCTGAGGGAGGCCGGCTTCGAGGTCGCCGTCCACGAGCGCGAGCGCCGGCTCGACGCGGCCGGCTCCGCCCTGGGTCTGCATCCGGGAGCGGTGCTGGCACTGCGGCGCCTGGGGCTGGACCGTCAGGTCGTGGCCGCCGGCGAAGAGGTACGGACCTGGGAGTTCCTGTCCTGGGACGGTGAGCGCATCGGCGGGTGGCCGCAGTCGAAGGTGTCCGAGGCCATGGGGGCCCCGAGCGTGACCGTGCTGCGGTCACAGCTCCAACGGGCGCTGCACGCGGCCGTGCGACCGGAGGACCTGCGGCTGGGATCGATCGCCACCGGATACCGCGAGGCAGCGGACGGCGTCGAGTTGCTGCTCGCCGACGGTACCCGGGACCGGGCCCAGCTGCTGATCGCCGCGGACGGACTCCACTCGGTGGTGCGCCGCCAGACGCTGGGGGACGCCCCCCTGCGCCGTGCCGGTTTCACGTCCTGGCGTGCTGTCAGCAACGTGGCGCCGGCGGGCCTGCGCCCGTCCACCGCCCGCCAGGTGCTCGGCACCGGAGCCACCTTCGGCTCATGGCCGCTCACCGGCGGCCGGACCTACTGGGTCGCCACCCTGGCCGACGAGTTGGCGTCGGAACTCGGGGCCGACGACCGCACGCGGGTGCACGGAGCCGCGGAGCACGCCGGGTTGCTGTCCGCTTTCCGGGCCGCGCCGGAGCCGACCGCGGAACTGGTGGCGGCCACACCGCCGGACCAGGTGGTCCGTACCCCGATCCTGGACCGGCTGCCCACCCCCGGCTGGGCCACGGCACGCACGTTGCTGGTGGGCGACGCCGCGCATCCCATGGTGCCCACCACCGGTCAGGGCGCCGGCCAGGCGCTGCTGGACGCCGTCGCGCTGGCGGACCTGCTGCAGGACGCCGACCTGGGCGACAGCGGCGATCTGGCCCGGCGACTGCGGGCGTTCGAGGAACAGCGCTTTCCCGTGGTGACGGCGGCGGCACAGGCGGCCTGGCATTCCGGGCGCCTCCACCACGAGCTGGATCCGGAGCAGGTCGAGCTGCGCAACCGCCGCTTCCGGGCGACCACCGAGGCCGAATGGCTCAGCCGTGTGGGGCTGAGTCCCGTATCCGACACCGCACGCAGGAGCGCCTGATGGAACGACACGCACTCTCGTTCACGGTCAAGCCGGGCAGCGAGCCGCAGGTGGCCGAGATCCTCTCCAGCTACGGTCGGCCGGCAGCCGGCCGGCGCCCCGGTGGCCCGGCCCTGCTCAGGCGTACCTCGGTGTTCCTCGCGGGCAACCGGGTGATCCGGGTGATCGACGTCGAGGGGGACCTGCACGAGGCCCTGGCCCACCTCGCCGGGCAGCCCCAGATCCAGGCGGTCGAGGAGGCACTGAACCCGCACCTGGAGATCCCGCGGAACCTCGCCGACGCGCAGAGCATCCGTGCGTTCCAGGAGCGGTCGGTCCTGCCGCTGGTGCACGATCGTCGAACGCCCCCCGGGCTCCTCCCCGAGGTCCCGGAGCACCTGCACGAGCGCCGGCTGGCGTTGCTGTACCCGGTGCGGCAGGGGGCCGGCGCCGAGGTGGCGCAGCTTCTGGCGGCCACCCGCGTGCTGCGGCCCGACGCCGCCACCATCCTCGCCCGCACGACGATCTTCCAGCGGACGGACGTCGTGCTCCGGCTGGTCGAGGTGCACGGCGACACCGACGAGGCACTCGACCGCATCGCCCTGGCGGCCGTCCGCTCGGGAGGCGGCGCGAAGCTGGCCCCCCTGGTGACCGCGGACGAGGACCTGGAGGACCCGCAGGGGTTCCGGGCCTTCCTGCGGCGGATCACCGTGCGGATGCTGACGGACCGTCGACTGGGGGTGCCGGCGTGAGCGCGACCACCGTGGCGGTGCTGGGACTCGGCGTGATGGGCGGGGGCATCGCCGGACGGCTGCTGGACAGTGGCGTCCGGGTACGCGTCTGGAACCGTACCGCGCAGCGCGGCGCGGCCCTGGAGCAGCGGGGTGCCGTCCACGCCAGGACACCGCGGGCCGCCGCTCAGGGGGCGGACCTGATCCTGGTCTCGGTCGCCGACGGCGCGGCGACCGAGGAGGTCCTGCTGGGCCCGGACGGAGTGCTGACCGCGGGTCCCGTCGACGCCGTTCTCGCCTCGGCGAGCACGATCGCGCCGCGGTCGCTCGCGGTCGTCCGCGAACGCACTCCCCGTGTGCTCGACCTGGGCTTGCTGGGCAACGGCGAGCACGCCAGGACCGGGGCGCTGCGGATCTACGTGGGCGGATCGGCCGAGGACCTCGCCCGGGTGCGCGGCACCCTGGACCTGCTCGCGAAGGAGGTGCTCCACGTCGGGGGCCCCGGCGACGGGATGCGCCTCAAGCTCCTGATGAACACGCTGATGGGGATCCAGGTCCAGGCCATGGCCGAGGCCACGGCCCTGGGCGAGAGCGCCGGCCTGGACCGCGGGGTGGTGCTCGACGCCATCACCGCCGGCGGCTTCGCCACCCCGGTCATGGGGTACAAGGCGCGCCGCCTCGTCTCGCGCAGGTACGGCGATCCGGACTTCCGGCTGCGCCTGATGACCAAGGACCTCGCTCTCGCGGTCGCCGAGGCGCAGTCCGGCAGCCTGGGACTTCCCCTGGTCGAGGCTGCCCTGGCCACCCATGAGGAAGCGGTTCGGCGCGGCGACGGAGACCTGGACTGCGCCGCGATCTCACGCACCGTCGGCGGCGCGGACGAGAAGGGCCCTGGGCTGTGACCATCGACGTGCACGGTCATCTCAGCCCGCCGGAGTCGCTGCGCAGATTCCCCATGCCGCGGTCGCTCGGCGACGCCGAAGGCATGATCGAGGCCAAGCTCGCCGCCGGGGTGGAGCTGACCGTGATCGGGAGCCCGGTGGGAGCCGGGGCGATGGTCCCGCTGCCCGGTGTGGACAACTACGCGCAGAGCGAGGACGACCTCGCCCGGTTCCACGACTGGACGAGTGAACTGGTCGCACGCCACCCCCAGCGGCTGCGCGCCTACGTCTACGTCAACCCGTTCGGAGGGGACGCCCACCTGGCCGCGGCAGCCCGACGGCTCGATCAGGCCGAGTTCGTCGGCCTGATCGCGAATACCAGCGTCGCGGGACGCTATCTGGACCACCCTGACGCCAAGGACTTCTTCGCTCTGGCCGCAGAGACCGCCGCTCCGGTGCTCATGCATGCTCCGGCGGCTCCGGCAGCCGGGACAGGACTCGCGGACCTGATGGCGGTGGAGCAGCTCGGCAGGTTCAGCGACGTCACCATCGGCCTCGCCTGCTGCATCCTGGGCGGCTGGTTCGACCACCACCCCGACCTGCGGCTCATCGGCCAGGGCGCCGGAGGGGCGCTGGCCCTGCTCGGCGAGAAACTGGACCGGGCCTGGTCGCCCGAGCACTGGGCCGGTGCGGGGCCGGGCCGGCCGGGAAGCGGCCCCGCCGGTCACCGCACCCCGGCGCTCAAGGCGCCGCCGAGCAGCTACCTCCGCCGGTTGTGGGTGGACACGGCCACGCCCAGCGCGGCTGCGCTGGAACTCGCTCTGCAGGTCTTCGGCCCCGACAAGGTGCTCTACGGCAGTGACTCCCCGCCGTTGCCGGGAACGGCGGTTCAGGAGGGGCTGCAGCTCGTCGACGGCCTCGACGTCGCGGAGCCGCAGCGGCAGGCCGTACGTGAGGACAACGCCCGAAAGCTGTTCGGATCCAAGCTCCCGGCCGCCGTCCGGGCGCCCGTGTGAACGCGGGACACGGCACCGTCAACACCCCTTCGCGATCTGGAGCCCACGTGACCAGCAAGCCCGTCCGCGTCGTCGACATCGATGAGGTCCCCGCCAACCGCAAACGCGGTGGCGATCTGCGCACCCTGTTGAGCCCGGCCACCGTCGGCAGCACCTCCGGGTTCATGGGGGTCGCCATCCTGCAGCCCGGAGAACGGGTGGTCGAGCACTACCACCCCTACTCCGAGGAGTTCCTGTACCTGACGAGTGGTGAGGTCACGGTCGACCTGGACGGTCGGCCGCACCTGGCCCGCGCCGGCCAGGGACTCCTGGTGCCGGTGAACGTCCGCCACCGGGTCCGCAACACCGGGGAGCAGGAGGCGCGCATCGTCTTCCACCTGGGTCCGCTGGCCCCGCGGCCCGAGCTCGGGCATGTGGACACCGAGGAGCCGGCGTGACCCGGCGCGCGGTGGTGACCGGAGTCGGTGTGGTGGCACCCGGCGGGACGGGCACCAAGGCGTTCTGGGAGCTGCTCACCTCCGGCCGTACGGCCACCCGCGCCATCACCCTGTTCGACGCGACCGGATTCCGGTCCCGTATCGCCGCCGAGTGCCAGTTCGACGCCGACAGCTTTCTGCAGCCGGCCGAGATCGCCCGCATGGACCGGTATGTGCAGTTCGGCGTGGTCGCCGCGGCGGAGGCGCTGGCCGACGCGGAACTCGACCCGGACGAGAGCGGGTCCTGGCGCACGGCGGTCTCCATGGGCAGCGCGGTGGGCGGTACCACCCGGCTGGAGACCGAGTACGTGGCGGCCAGCGACCGGGGCAGATCATGGGCGGTCGACCACCGCAGCGTCTCACGCGACCTCTTCCGGGTCTTCTCCCCGGCGCCGCTGGCCGGGGAGATCGCCGACCTGGCAGGGGCCCGCGGCGTGGTGCACACCGTCTCCACCGGCTGTACCTCGGGGCTGGACGCGGTCGGGTACGGCCTGCGACTGATCGAGGAGGGAAAGGCCGACGTGGTGATCACCGGGGCGGCCGAGTCCCCCATCTCGCCGATCACGGTGGCCTGCTTCGACGCCATCCGGGCGACGTCCACCCGGAACGACGATCCGGCCCACGCCTCCCGGCCCTTCGACCTCACCCGTGACGGCTTCGTCATGGGGGAGGGCGCCGCCGTCCTCGTCCTGGAGGAGGCCGACCACGCGCGCCGCCGGGGCGCGCGGATCCGCTGCGAGGTCAGCGGCTTCGCGACCCGCGGAAACGCCTATCACATGACCGGGCTGACCAGGGAGGGGCTGGAGATGGCGGAGGCGGCCACACAGGCCCTGCACCATGCCCGGGTGGATCCGTACGACATCGACTACGTCAACGCCCACGGTTCCGGAACCAAGCAGAACGACCGCCACGAGACCGCGGCGATCAAGCGGGCGCTGGGCTCCCACGCCTACGCGACCAGTGTCAGTTCCATCAAGTCGATGGTCGGACACTCTCTCGGCGCCATCGGTGCGATCGAACTCGCCGCCTCCGTGCTGGCGATCGAGAACGAGACCATCCCGCCGACCGCGAATCTCGAGATCCCCGACCCCGAGTGCGACCTGGACTACGTCCCGCTCCACGCGCGGCAGGCGCGGCTGGACCATGTGCTGTCGGTGGGAAGCGGCTTCGGCGGATTCCAGTCCGCCGTCGTGCTCACCCGCGAAGGGAGCAGGCGATGAGCCGGCACACCGTCGTCACCGGCATCGGCGTGATCGCGCCCAGCGGCATCGGGACCGGGGAACTGTGGACGGCGGTGCTCGCGGGCAGGGGCGCCCTCGGTCCGCTCACCCGCTACCCGACCGGGGCGTACCCGCTGAAGGTCGCCGGGGAGGTCCCCGGATTCCGGCCGACCGAGGTGATCGATCCCAGGGTCGCCGTACAGACCGACAGGTTCACCCAGTTCGCGCTGGCCGCGGCCGATCTGGCGCTGCAGGACGCGGCGCTGCGTCCGCAGGACCTACCGCCCTACTCCTTCGGCGCGGTCACGGCGAGCGCCGCCGGGGGAGTGGAATTCGGGCAGCGCGAGATCGAACTGCTGTGGAGCCGTGGGCCCAGCCACGTCGGCCCCTACCAGTCCATCGCCTGGTTCTACGCCGCCAGCACCGGCCAGCTGTCGATCCGTCATGGCCTGAAGGGCCCCTGCGGGGTCCTGGTCGCCGACGAGGCAGGGGGGCTGGACGCGCTGGCCCACGCCGCCCGGGACATCCGTTACGGGACGACGGCGATGCTGGCAGGCGGGGCAGAGGCCCCGTTCGCCCCGTTCGCCATGGCCTGCCAGTACGGCCACGGACTGCTGAGCTCGAAGGAGGACCCCGCCGACGCGTACCTCCCGTTCGGTGCGGACGCCTGCGGATACGTCCCCGCGGAGGGCGGTGCCGTGCTTGTGCTCGAGGAGGAGCAGGCCGCACTCCGCCGAGGAGCGGCGCCGCAGGCCAGGATCGCCGGCCACGGAGCGACGTACACCGGCATGCTCAGGCACGAGGAGAGCGCACAGGGCCTGGCGAAGGCGATCCAGGCCGCCCTCGACGAGGCACAGTGCCCGCCCGAGGAGGTCGGCATGGTGTTCGCCGACGGGCTCGGCGTCCCGGCTGCCGACCGGGCGGAAGTGGCAGCGCTGGAAGAGGTCTTCGGTTCCGGGCTGCGCGGGATCCCGGTGACCGTACCCAAGGCCGGGTTCGGCCGCGCGTACGCGGGAGCCGCGGCGCTGGACGTCTCACTGGCGGTGCTGGCCCTGCGCGACGGGCTTGTCCCGCCCACTCCGTACGCCACCGGGTCCTGCTTCGACATCGACCTGGTCACCGCGGCGCCCCGGGCGACGGACGCACAGACGGCCCTGGTCCTCGCCCGCGGGATCTCCGGCGGCAACTCCGCGCTTCTGGTCCGGCGACCCACCTGATCCGTCGTCATCGCCCGCACCACCGCCCCGCACCACCGCCCCGCACCACCGACCGACGAACCCATCCGGGAGGAGAACCATGTCCGATCCACTTCTGAGCTACGAGGTACTGGCCGGTGTCATCGCCCAGTGCGCCGGGGCACAGGTCGAGGCAGTCGTCCTCAGCTCCGAGAAGCCCACGTTCGACCACCTCGACGTCGACTCGCTCGGTGTGCTGGGGATCGTCGCCGAACTGGAAAGGCTGCTCGGCGTCCGCCTCGGCACCGACGCCGAGCAGTGCGAGTCCCCCGGCGAACTGCGGGACCTGGTCAACTCCCGACACGGATCGGCTGGATGAGCATGAGCGGGCACACGAGCAACTCCGTCGTCATCGCGGCACCCCTGGACACCGTCTGGGAGGTGACCAACGACGTGGAGAACTGGCCGCAGCTGTTCAGCGAGTACGCGTCGGTGGAGATCCTCGAGCGTGAGGGTCAGCGGGTGCGGTTCCGGCTGACCATGCACCCGGACGAGCAGGGAAAGGTCTGGAGCTGGGTCTCCGAACGGGAGGCGGATCCGCTGACCCGCACCGTCCGCGCCCGCCGCATCGAGACGGGGCCCTTCGCGCACATGCACATCCGCTGGTCCTACACCGAGACACCCGACGGCGTGCGGATGGACTGGACCCAGGACTTCGCGATGAAACCGGAGGCACCCGTCGACGACGCCTGGATGACCGACAACATCAACCGCAACAGCATCGTCCAGATGGAGCTGATCCGCGAGCGGCTCGAACGCCGTGCGCAGGAGCAGCTCGTGTCCCCGAAGGAGAACCGGTCATGAGCATCGACGTCCCCACCCGGGCCGGATCCGACCAGGCACTGGCCGACACCGCGCGCAGGATCTCGGCGACCCTGCCCGCCCGCTCCCTGGAGATCGAGTCCGCCGGCACCATGCCGGCCGACCTGGTCGCGGAGTTCACGAAGAACAACCTCTTCCGCCTCGCCATGCCGCTGGACCTGGGCGGAATGGCGGTCGCACCCCGGACGATCATCGAGATCGTCGAGGAGGTCTCCCGGGGTGACGGCGCCACCGGCTGGTCGCTGCTCATCGGCAACATCGGCAACGCCTTCCTGGCCTGGCTCGAACCCGAGGTCGCCGAGAGCATCCTGGCGGGGAATCCCGACCTCGTCGTGGCAGGCGGCCAGGCCCCGCTGGGACAGGCGGTCCCGCGGCCCGACGGCACCGGCTACCAGCTCACCGGGCGGTGGCCCTTCGGGAGCGGAAGCCTGCACGCGCACTGGTTCATGGGCGGCTTCATCGTCATGCAGGACGGACAGCCCAAGACGAACGACTGGGGCATGCCGGTCATGGGCGTGGCCTACTTCCCGGCCTCCGAGGCCCGGGTGGACGACACCTGGCACGTCGCCGGCCTGGGCGGAACCGGCAGTCACGACATCGTCGCGGAGGACCTCGACCTGCCCGCCGCCCACACGTCCGTCCCCTACTTCGACCGCGCGAACCACCCCGACCCCCTCTACCGGCTGACCGCCTACAACCTCCTGCTCACCGTCATGGCCGGCTTTCCCCTGGGCGTGGCCAAGCGGGCACTGGAGGAGGCCGACGCGCAACTGCGCGAGCGCGTCCAGCAGTCGACCGGCCGGCCGTGGATCCACGACCCCGCGGTGCAGGTGACGCTGCTCAAGCACGAGACGGCGCTGGCGGCTGCGCGCAGGCACGTCCTGGAGACGGTGGAGGAACTGATCGGCTCACTGGCCGAGGACCAGGGCGACTACGCGGAGCGTGCCAGGCTCGCCGCCTCGGTCATCCACGCCTACGACGTGGGCCGCGAAGCCGTGCAGGCCCTGTTCCGGCTCGTCGGCACCGCCGGGGTCCTGAACACCAACCCGCTGCAGCGCTGCATGCGCGACCTCGTCGCCGGCTCGCAGCATGTGGCGTTCTCCTTCGACTCGCGCAAACGCATCGCCAACGCCCGGCTCGGCCTGCAGACAGCCCCCGCGTTCTTCGGCGTGTGAGTCGCCGCCCGTCCTGCACCGCCAACTTCCCCGCAGCAACGAAGCAGAGAGAGGGCGTCATGTCCGTCACCACGACACAGAGCTCCCCGCTCGAATCAGCCGTCCGGATAGCGGCCGACCTGCCGGGCCGGGCGCTGGAGGTGGAATCCGGCCGCACCGTCCCCGCCGACCTGGTCGCGGAACTGCGTGACGCGGGCCTGTTCGGCCTCATGGCCCCGGCCTCCCTCGGCGGCCTGGAAGCCGACCCGCTGACCCTGATCGGGGTGGTGGAGGAGCTGAGCCGAGGCGACGCCGCCACCGGCTGGACCGTCCTGATCGGCCAGGGCGCCGGCTACCTGGCCTGGCTGGACCGGGACGCGGCCGAGGAGGTCGTGGGCACCCGGCCCGCACCCCTGATCACCGGGTCGATGGCACCGCACGGAAGCGCGGTGCCCAGCGGGGACGACGCGATCCGACTGACCGGCCGCTGGCCGTACACCAGCGGATGCTCGGTCGCCGACTACCTGGTGGCGGGGTTCCGGCAAGGCGCCGGGGGGCCCCGGTTCGCGCTGCTGCCCAGCGCCGACGTCCGGATACACGACACCTGGCACGTCGCCGGCCTGCGGGGCACCGGCAGCCACGACATCGAGGCCACCGACGTCGTCGTCCCCCGGCGCTTCACGTTCGACCCGTTCGGGCCCGCACAGGAGGACGGTCCGCTCTACCGCCTGCCCTACATGAGCTATCTGCTGGTCGCCATGGCCGGCTTCCCCCTGGGCACGGCGCGGCGCATCGTCGACGAGTACCGCGACATCGTCCTGGTCAAGCGGAACACCGAACGGACCCTGCTCGCGCAGACCCCGATCATTCAGGCCGAGATCGTGCGCTGCGAGGCGGCCGTCCGTTCGGCCCGGTCCTTTGTCCACGACGCGGTGCGACAGGTCTGGGCCGAGACGCAGGACGGCATCGCGTCGCCCGGGTCCCGGGCGCTGCTGACCGCTTCGGTGCAACACGCCATGCGTACGACGATCGACGTGGCGGACTCGGCGATGCGGGCCTGCGGGGCGAGCCAGCTCTACGACCGCGCGCCGCTCCAGCGGTTCTTCCGCGACGTCCAGACAGCCGCGCAGCACATCGCCTTCGGCCTGGAGGCACAGCGCCGGGCCGGATCCGTCCTACTCGGCCAGGACGTCCCCGACTTCCTCATCTGACACACGACCACAGGAGAGACGGATGTACCGAAGCCTCATCGTCGCCCGGATGCTGCCGGACGCCGCGCCCGACATCGCGGAGATCTTCGCGAACTCCGACCGGACCACGGACCTGCCGCAGACCATCGGCGTCCGGTCGCGCAGCCTCTTCCAGTTCGGCCAGGTCTACCTGCACCTGGTCGAAGGGGAGGCGCCGGTGGAGTCCGCGGTCACCGACGCGCGGCACCACCCGGAGTTCCGGCGCATCAGCGAGGAACTGCGTCCCTTCGTCGCGGCCTACGACCCGACGACCTGGCGCGAGCCCAAGGACGCCATGGCACAGGAGTTCTACCGCTGGGAACGCAATGCCTAGGCACCTGCGGGACACCCGTCACCCCATGGGCCCGCCCCCGTCGGGGGATTCGCCCTGGTACTACCTCAGCCCCGCTCCGCAGAGCGGATTCCTGCGACGCATCGGGCATGCCGTGACCCACGGCCTCATCCACCTGGGCTGGTGGTACGGCCTCGCCATACCCCATTCCGCGGCCCCGGAGCCTGTTCCCGAGGAAGGCCAGTCATGAACAGCCCCACCACATCCGCACCGGCAGTCGCACCCGAGGCTGCTCCCTCCTCGCCCCCCGACACCGCCGCACTCAGCGAACTGGTGGTCACCACGGCGCCCTGGGCGTTCCAGAGCCTGTACGTCGCCGCCAAACTCGGCCTCGCCGACGCGCTCGCCCACGGCCCGCGGACCAGCGAGGACCTGGCGCAGGAGACCAACGCGCATCCCGGAGCCCTCTACCGGTTCTGCCGGGCGCTGGAGGCACTGGGAGTACTGCGGGAGCTTCCCGGGCGCACCTTCGCCACCACGCCCGTCGGCGCGGCCCTTCGTTCCGACGCCCCGGGGGGCCTGCGCTACTTCATCATCGTCAACGGGGAGGAGAGCTTCAGCGCCTGGGCCCAGGTGATGCACACCGTGCGCACCGGAGAGGCGGCCTTCGACCATGTCTACGGGATGTCGCACTTCGCCTTCCTCGCGCAGGAGGCGGCTCCCAGCGCCGCGTTCAACGCCATGGCCGGCACCGGAGCACCCGCACACGTACTCACCCACCACGACTTCAGCGGCGACCGGACGGTGGTGGACGTCGGCGGAGGCATGGGCGGTCTCCTGGCGCACCTGCTGGAGCGACACCAGCACCTCAGGGGAATCCTCCTGGACACGCCCGCGGGCGTGGCCCAGGCCCGTGACCTCCTCGCCGCGCGGAACGTTCTCGACCGGGCCGACGTCCTCGGCGGCAGCTTCTTCGAGTCCGTCCCCACGGGGGGAGACTGCTACATCCTGTCCCGGGTCATCCACGACTGGGATGACGACGACGCCCTGCGGATCCTGAACACGGTCCGCGCGGCCATGGGGCCGCACTCCAGGCTGCTCCTCATCGACAAGGCCATTCCCCAGGTTGCCGGGTTCCACCCCGGAAAGTTCTCCGACCTGCAGATGCTCGTCGTCCTCGGGGGGCGCGAGCGCACCCTCGCGGAGCTCACCGCGCTCCTGGAGGCGGCCGGCTTCAGCACAACCGACGTACAGATGCCCGAGGTCGGCCCCGGATCCCCCTCGGCCGAAGCGCTGATCCAGGCGCGGGTGGCCGACCACGGGGCCTGATTCCCGCCCCTCCCACCGACCTGCGGTTCAAGGAGCGAGCATCATGCGCATTGCCGCGACTGGTTCCATCGCCACCGACCATCTGATGGTCTTTCCCGGCCGGTTCTCCGAACAGTTGCTGGCCGAACAACTGGACCGGGTCTCGCTGTCCTTCCTGGTCGACACCCTGGAGATCCGGCGCGGGGGCGTGGCCGCGAACATCGCCCTCGGCCTGGGCCGCCTGGGCCTGACCCCCTTGCTCGTCGGCGCCGTCGGCCCGGACTTCGAGGACTACCGCGTCCGGCTCCAGGGCCACGGCGTCGACACGACACATGTACGCGTCAGCGCCTCCCGTCATACAGCCCGCTTCGTCTGCACGACGGACGCGGACCGGAACCAGATCGCCTCCTTCTACGCCGGCGCCATGAGCGAGGCCCGGGACATCGACCTGACACTTGTGGCCTCCCTGCCCGGTGGACTCGATCTGGTCGTGGTCTCACCCAACGACCCGCAGGCGATGCTCCGTCACACCCGGGAATGCCGCGAACTCGGCCTGGACTTCGCCGCCGACCCCGGGCAGCAGATCGCCAACCTGGAGGGGGCCGACCTGCGCCAACTGATTGACGGCGCAGCACTGCTGTTCACCAACGAGTACGAGGCGACGCTGCTGTGCAAGCACACAGGACGCAGCCGGGAGGAGATCCTCTCCGTCGTCGGCACCTGGATCACCACACGGGGAGCGGAGGGGGTACTGGTGCAGCGCTCCGGGAGACCGGACGAGCTCGTCCCGGCCGTGCCCGCGACAGAACCGGTGGAGCCCACCGGACTCGGGGACGCCTTCCGGGCCGGCTTCCTCGCTGCTGTCAGCTGGGGACTGTCCGCTGTACCCGCTGCCAGGCTCGGATGTGCGCTCGCGTCGGCCGCCCTGGAAGTCGTCGGTCCGCAGGACTACCGCCTCGACGCCGAGAACCTGAGCACACGGTTGCGTGGCGCCTACGGCGCGGCTGCGGCTGCGGAGCTCATCACCCATCTGGTCGACACCAGCCAGGTCGGGGGCCGGAGATGAACATCCAGGTCCGTCTCGTGGAGCTGCAGGCCATCCGGGCGCAGGCCGTCGCGGGTCCCAGCGACACGGCCACCGCGGCGCAGCGCGCGAAGGGCAAACTCACGGCGCGGGAGCGGATCGCGCTGCTGCTGGACGACGGCTCCTTCAACGAGGTCGAGCCGCTGCGCCGGCACCGGGCGACGGGCTTTGGACTGGAGGACAACAAGCCGTATTCGGACGGTGTGATCACCGGTTGGGGTTCGGTGCACGGTCGTCCGGTGTTCGTGTACGCGCATGACTTCCGGATCTTCGGCGGGGCGCTGGGGGAGGCGCATGCGCAGAAGATCCACAAGATCATGGACATGGCCATCGCCGCCGGTGCGCCGCTGGTCTCGCTGAACGACGGGGCCGGTGCGCGGATCCAGGAGGGCGTGACCGCGCTGGCCGGCTACGGCGGGATCTTCCAGCGCAACACCCGGGCCTCGGGCGTCATCCCGCAGATCAGCGTGATGCTGGGCCCGTGCGCCGGTGGCGCGGCCTACAGCCCGGCGCTGACCGACTTCGTGTTCATGGTCCGCGAGACCTCGCAGATGTTCATCACCGGCCCGGACGTGGTCCAGGCGGTGACCGGCGAGAAGATCTCGCAGAACGGGCTGGGCGGCGCGGATGTGCACTCGGAGATCTCGGGTGTCTCGCACTTCGCCTACGACGACGAGCGCGGCTGCCTGGAGGAGGTCCGGTTCCTGCTGTCGATGCTGCCGCAGAACAACCGGGAGACCCCGCCGGCGGAGATGACCGAGGACCCGGTGGACCGGCGCTGCGAGGCGCTGCTGGACCTGGTGCCGGCCGACGGCAACCGTCCGTACGACATGCGCAAGGTGATCGAGGAGATCGCCGACGAGGGTCAGTACATGGAGATCCACGAGCGCTGGGCGACCAATGTGATCGTGGCGCTGACCCGGCTGGACGGCCAGGTGGTGGGGATCGTGGCGAACCAGCCGCAGTCCCTGGCCGGGGTCCTGGACATCCACGCCTCGGAGAAGGCGGCGCGCTTTGTGCAGATGTGCGACGCGTTCAACATCCCGCTGGTGACGCTGCTGGATGTGCCCGGGTTCCTGCCCGGGGTGGACCAGGAGCACGGCGGCATCATCCGGCACGGCGCCAAGCTGCTGTACGCGTACTGCAACGCCACGGTGCCGCGGATCCAGCTGATCCTGCGCAAGGCCTACGGCGGCGCGTACATCGTGATGGACTCCCGCTCCGTGGGCGCGGACCTGTCCTACGCCTGGCCGACCAACGAGATCGCGGTGATGGGCGCCGAGGGCGCGGCCAACGTGATCTTCCGCCGCCAGATCGCCGGGGCCGACGACCCCGAGGCGATGCGGGCGCAGATGGTCAAGCAGTACAAGGACGAGTTGATGCACCCCTACTACGCCGCCGAGCGCGGTCTGGTGGACGACGTCATCGACCCCGCCGAAACCCGTCACGTGCTAATCCGCTCCCTGCACATGCTCCGCAGCAAGCACGCCGACCTCCCCACCCGCAAGCACGGCAACCCGCCCCAGTAACCCCGGAGGCACCCGCCATGACCACCTTCACCGAACCCACCGTCCCGGACACCCTGGTGCGCGTCGTCAGAGGCTCGCTCGTGGCCGAGGAACTGGCCGCGCTCACAGCGGTCCTGTTCAGCGGCGTGAGCGGGGACACGGTCTCCTTCGCCAACTCGGACAGCCTGCCGTCCTGGTGTCGTGCGGGAGGTCGGCACCGTCCCGACGCCGCCTGGACGTCGCGGTCCCCTGCGGGATGGAGACCACTGCAGCAGTTCTTCCTGTAGACCGTGCGTCGACCATCCGGGAGCCATTGTGCGCAAGGTGCTCATCGCCAACCGCGGAGAGATCGCAGTCCGCGTCGCCCGGGCCTGTCGTGACGCGGGTATCGCCGCGGTCGCTGTTTACGCCGAGCCGGACCGGGACGCGCTGCATGTCCGCGCGGCCGACGAGGCCTTCGCCCTCGGCGGGGACACCCCGGCGACCAGTTACCTGGACATCGCCAAGGTCCTCAAGGCCGCGGCCGACTCCGGCGCGGACGCGGTCCACCCCGGCTACGGCTTCCTGTCCGAGAACGCCGAGTTCGCCCAGGCCGTCATCGACGCCGGACTGACCTGGATCGGCCCCCCGCCGCAGGCCATCCGCGACCTGGGCGACAAGGTGGCGGCCCGTCACATCGCCCAGCGCGCCGGCGCCCCCCTGGTCGCGGGCACCGCCGACCCGGTCACCGGACCCGACGAGGTGGTCGCGTTCGCGCGCGAGCACGGGCTGCCCATCGCCATCAAGGCGGCCTTCGGCGGCGGCGGCCGCGGCCTGAAGGTCGCCCGCACCCTGGACGAGATCCCCGAGCTGTACGACTCCGCGGTCCGCGAGGCCGTGGCCGCGTTCGGGCGCGGCGAGTGCTTCGTCGAGCGCTACCTGGACCGGCCCCGGCACGTGGAGACCCAGTGCCTGGCCGACACCCACGGCAACGTCGTGGTGGTCTCCACCCGCGACTGCTCGCTGCAGCGCCGCCACCAGAAACTGGTCGAGGAGGCCCCCGCGCCGTTCCTCACCGCCGCCCAGAACGCCCAGCTGTACGCCGCCTCCAAGGCCATCCTGCGCGAGGCCGGCTACGTGGGGGCGGGCACCTGCGAGTTCCTGGTCGCGGCCGATGGCACCATCAGTTTCCTGGAGGTCAACACCCGCCTGCAGGTGGAGCACCCGGTCACCGAGGAGGTCACCGGCATCGACCTGGTCCGCGAGCAGTTCCGCATCGCCGACGGGGAGGCTCTGGGCTACGGCGACCCGGCGGTGCGCGGCCACTCCTTCGAGTTCCGCATCAACGGCGAGGACCCCGGCCGCGGCTTCCTGCCCGCCCCGGGCACCGTGACCGTGTTCCAGCCCCCTTCGGGCCCTGGGGTGCGGCTGGACTCCGGGGTGGAGTCCGGCAGTGTGATCGGGCCGGCCTGGGACTCGCTGCTGGCCAAGCTGATCGTCACCGGCGCCACCCGCACCCAGGCCCTGCAGCGCGCCGCCCGCGCGCTGGCCGAGTTCAATATCGAGGGCATGGCCACCGCCATCCCGTTCCACCGCGCGGTGGTCACCGACCCGGCGTTTGCCAGCGAGCCCTTCACCATCTACACCCGCTGGATCGAGACCGACTTCGTCAACACCATCGCGGCCTTCGCCGGCGGCAGCGGGGAGGAGGACGAGCCGGACACCCGCGAGACCGTGGTGGTCGAGGTCGGCGGCAAGCGCATCGAGGTCTCCCTGCCGGCCAACCTGGCCACCAGCTCGGCCCGGCCGGCCGCCAAGTCCAAGCGGCGCGCCACCACCTCCAAGGCCGGCTCGGCGGCCTCGGGGGACACCCTGGCCTCACCGATGCAGGGCACCATCGTCAAGATCAACGTGGAGGAGGGGCAGGCCGTCAACGAGGGCGACCTCGTGGTCGTCCTCGAAGCGATGAAGATGGAACAGCCGCTGAACGCCCACAAGGCCGGGACGATCGTCGGGCTCTCGGCGGCGATCGGAGCCACGGTGACTAGCGGGGCCGTGATCTGCGAGATCAAGGACTGAGCCCCCCCGCGGTGGGGGGGGGTGCGCTCCGTCGAGGGAGTGACCGGGCCGTCGGGGCTTGTCGCGCACGCTTTTCAGACAGCAGAGCCCCGCGCCCCTAAAGGCGAAGCAGACGGCGCCGTAGGAGCGGCTCAGTCGAGTCGGCGTACTGCTGAGGCGGGGCATTCGTTGATGGCTTGCAGGGCGGCCTGGACCTGCTCCGGGGGGACGGTGCCGTCGCCCGAGGCGGCGGCGAAGCCGAAGTCGTCCAGGACGAACAGGGCGGAGGCGACCTCGGCGCACAGGCCGTAGCCCTGGCACTTGTTTCCGTCGACGTCGATCTTCATGGGTGGTTCCTCTTTCCGGTGTTACCAGGTGATGCGGAAACGGGTGTCGTCGCTGCATGGAGGGTTGGCGGCGCAGTCGGGGCAGGCTGCGTCCAGGTGGGCGTCGACCAGGGGGCGGTGCCGGCTGAGCAGGGAGGCGGTCGCGGCGCAGGCGGCGTCGAGCAGGCCGCAGGCGCCGCGGCGGCGCAGGTTGGTGGAGAGGCGTTCCAGGCGGTCGACCTCGGCCGTTCCGGCTCGGGCGGAGGCGAGCGCGGCCAGGTCCGCGGCCATGGCGTCGGTGCCCTTGATGCAGGGGCCGCACTGGGCGGCGTTCTCCCGGTCGAAGTAGGCGGCGATGTCCGCGGCGGCGGAGATCGGGCAGTCGTCCGGGCCGAGCAGGGCCACCGCGCCGCAGCCCAGCAGGCCGCCGGCGTGCAGGACGGCGTCGTGGGTGAGCGGCAGGCCCAGCGCCTCGGGGCCGAGGATGCCGCCGGCGAAGCCGCCCATCAGCACCCCGGTGACGTCGACCGGGCCCAGGTGCTCGGCGACGACGTCGCCCAGGACCGTGCCGTAGGCCGTCTCGGTGAGCACCGCGGGTCCCCGCGGCGGGGACAGGGTGAGCAGGAAGGTGCCGGTGCACTCGGGGGTGCCGTGCGCGCGGTGCGCGTCCACCCCGTGGCTGACCAGCAGGGCCAGGTGGGCGAGGGTCTCCACGTTCTGCACCAGGGTCGGGACCCCGCCCACGCCCTGCTCGTAGGGGTGCGGCGGCTTGGCCGTCGGCTTGGCGGGCCCGCCGTTGATGGCGCGCACCACGGCCGACGACTCGCCGGCCACATATCCGGCGGGGACGGTGACGACATGCACCGGGACCGCGGGCGGCCGCTCGGCAAGTGCGGTGCGCACGCTGCGGGCTGACGCCGCGTCGGAGACGTAGACGTAGGCCCGGTCGGCCCGGACCGCGCGGGCGGCGTGCATCAGACCGTCCAGGACCAGGTGCGGGCGGTGTCGCAGCAGGTAGCGGTCCTTCACGCTGGCCGGCTCGCCCTCCTCGCCGTTGGCGACCACGCAGCGCACCGGGTTCGGGGAGTCGGCGACGGCGGCGATCTTCACGGCGGTCGGGAAGCCGGCTCCGCCGCGTCCGCGCAGGTCGGCAGCGTCCACCAGGGCCCGGATCTCGGCGGAGTCGGGGGAGCGGGCGTAGCCGTGCCGGGGGAGGTAGTCGGCGAGCCCCTCCCACTCCTGGCGCTGGTCCAGGAGCAGCCGGGTCGCGGCTCCGGGGAGCGGGCGGATCCGTACGGCGGACTGGGTGATCATGTGGCGCCTCCTTGGGCACGGTCTTCCGCATGGACTTCCGCGAGGAAGGCGCGCATGCGGCGTCTTTCCAGGGCGGCGTCGTCGTAGGCGGGGCCGGGGAACCCGGCGAGCAGTCGGTGGTGGTTCAGGACGACTTCGGCGACCACGACGGCCGCGGCGCGCACCACCGGGTCGGCGGGGGGAGCCGCCGGGACCTGGAGCGCAGCGTCGTCCAGATAGCGCAGCCAGCTCCGCTCGGTGCCGTGCAGGACGGAACGCTCGGCCAGCCGGCGCTGCTCCCGTACCGCCTCCCCGCTGGGCGTTCCGCGTGCCTGCAGCACAGCGAGTGTATGGGGGAGGTCGCGTTCCGGCTCGGCGGTCAAACCGAGCCAGCGGAGTCGTTGACGTCTCATGCCGCTGATTCTAGAGTCAGGCTGACTTGAAAGTCAGCCCCCCAATTTCGAGGAGTCCCGGATGAGCGAGACCCGACTGCTGCCGGCCCGGCTGTACCACGACCAGGCCGCCTTCGACGCCGAGCAGGAAGCCGTCTTCGAACGGACCTGGCAGGTCGTCGGCCATGTCAGCGATCTGCCGAACCCGGGCAGCTACATCGCCCAGAAGGTCGGCCGCTACGAGGTGATGGTGGTCCGCGGCCAGGAGGGCGAGCTGAATGGCATCCGCAACGCCTGCCGGCACCGCGGCGCGGTGCTGGGCACCGGGCGCGGCGCCTTCGAGACCAAGGGCATCCGCTGCCCGTACCACGGCTGGACCTACCGCTACGACGGCTCGTTCCTGGCCGCGCCCGAGGCCCGCAGCTTCGACTGCCTGGACCGCGCCGGGCTGGGGCTACCCAAGATCCAGGTGGACACCCTGATGGGTCTGGTCTTCGTCAACCTGGACCTGGCGGCGACCCCGCTCGGCGAGCAGCTGGCCGGGCTGGAGGAGCTGGCGGGGCGTTATCTGAAGGGTCCGCTGGAGCAGTTCGGCCCCGGCCTCGGCGTCCACGCCTGGGACCCCAAGTGGGACCAGGGCTCCAACTGGAAGGTGCTGATCGACAACTACCTGGAGGGCTACCACGTCCCCACCGCCCACCCCGGGCTGACCAGGCTCTACCAGTACCAGAAGTACACCGCGACGCCCCACCCCGGCTTCACCTTCTTCGAGGCCCCGCTGCGCGACGAGCCCTCCGGCAACCGGGTGGAGCGCGCCTACCAGAAGCTGGTGCGCCCGATGCCGGGCCTGTCCGAGGAGGACGCCCGGGTCTGGCGCTACGCCCTGATCTACCCCAACACGATGCTCGACCTGTACCCCGACCAGGTCAATGTGTGGCGGATCGTGCCCGAGTCCCCGAACCTCAGCCACATCTGCATGTCGCAGTACCGCGCGGCCGGCTCCGGGCTGCGCACCAAGGTCGTGCAGCGACTGAACATCGCCATCAACAACCTGGTCACCGGGGAGGACGAGGGCGTGGTGGTCCGGGTGCAGCGCGGCAGCGCCAATCCCGGCTTCGAGTTCGGGCCGCTCTCCAGCCGCGAGGTGGCCGTCGGCTGGTTCGCCGACCGGCTGCGGGAGTCGCTGGCAGACACCGGTCTGCTCGGGCATGATGTCTCCCGGACATGAAGAGCGACAGCGAAACCACCACCGGCGCCCGGGCGAGGATCATCGAAGCCGCCTGCTCCCACATCGCCCGCAACGGGCTGGAGGGCGCGAAGATCCGCGACATCGCGCGCGACGCCGAGGTCTCGACCGCCCTGGTCCACTACCACTTCGCCACCAAGGCCGACCTGCTGGACGCCGCCCTGGTGCACGCCTACGACCGGGCCGGAGTGCTGCGCCTCAGCGGCACCCCCGGCGCCCGGGCCGGGATCACCGAGCGGCTGGCCGACCTGATCACCTACTCGCTGCCCGCCGACACCGGGCTGCGCGAGGAGTGGCTGCTGTGGATGGAGCTGTGGCTGCACGCGGTGCGTGACCCCAGCCTGCGCAGCACCGTGGAGAGCCTCTACGGCAAGCTGCGCGAGGAGTTCACCGCGGTGGTCGCGGACGGGGTGAAGGCCGGCGAGTTCGCCTGTCCGGACCCGGACGCGACCGTCACCCGGATCCTCGCCCTGCTGGACGGCTTCGGTCTGCAGGCCATGCTGCTGGGCACGCCCGAGGCGCTGACAGCCAGTCAGCTCGCCGTAGGGGAGCTGATCGGCCGCGAGCTGGGTCTGACCGCGCCGCTGCCGTTCCGCCCGCCCGCCGGGCAGCCGTAGTACCTCCGTTACCCCGCCGACCCCGCCCGGCGGGGTGCTTTGCCCTGCGCTGCCCCGGCTCCGTCGCTCGTTCATCCACGCGCACAAGACGAGCCGTCCGCTTGTCGAGCCAGGCCAGTACCCGCCCTCCCCCCGCCGCGCCCAGACTCGTACCGGCCGGGGGTGCTCCGGTGCCGCTGTCCCGGCACCCCCGTCCCGCACCACCCCACGGACCCAGTCCGTCCGTACCAAGGAGACCCCCAGGTGGACCGAACCCTTCCGACCCGCGCCCAGGTGGTGATCGTCGGTGGCGGCGTCATCGGCTGCAGCACCGCCTATCACCTCGCCAAGCGGGGCTGGACCGACGTGGTCGTCCTCGAACGCAAGCAGCTGACCTCGGGCACGACCTGGCACGCCGCCGGCCTGGTCACCCAGGCCCGCCCGACCTACGGCACCCGCGAGATCGTCCAGCGCAGCCTGGAGGTGTTCCGCACCCTGGAGGCCGACACCGGTCTGTCCACCGGCTACGAGCGCACCGGCACCATCCACCTCGCCACCAGGGCCGACCGCTGGGAGGAACTGCGCCGCCAGGCCTCCGTGTCGCGCGGCCACGGCATCCGCACCCAGCTGCTCGGCCCCGACTCCACCGCCGAGCTGTTCCCGCTGCTCAACCCGGACGGCGTGGTCGGCTCGCTCTACTAGGCGCACGCCCGCGGCGTCAAGGTCGTCGGCGCCACCGCGCACTACGTCACCGCCGACCTGGACGAGGGCCCGATCATCGAGCAGGCCTACGCCCGGGTCGACCACGGGCTGACCCCTGAGCAACTGGCCGCTCTCGGCCGTGACTTGGAGGCCGGAGCGCTGGCCCGTGCGGTCCAGTGGCACGCCGAGCACCGGGTGCTGCTCAACGGGCACCGCACCGTCGTCTTCACCTGAAACCCATAGGAGCAGCTGATGAACATCGTGGTCCTGGTCAAGCATGTGCCCGACAGTGCGGGTGACCGCTGCTTCACTGACGACGGCCTCCTGGACCGGGAGTTGTGCGACGGCAGGCTGTCCGAGCTCGACGAGTACGCCGTCGAGCAGGCCCTGCTGCTGGCCGCACAGCATCCCGGCGCCCAGGTCACCCATCTGACGATGGGTCCGGAGGACGCAGCCGACGCCCTGCGCAAGGCCCCTGGCCATGGGCGGCGACCGGGGGGGTGCACGTCAGCGACGAGTGCCTCGCGGGTGCCGACTACCTGACCACCTCGCTGGTCCTGGCCAAGGCGGTGCAGGCCCTCGGCTATGACCTGGTGGTGTGCGGAATGGCCTCCACCGACGGGGCAGGGTCCGTGATTCCGGCCATGCTGGCCGAGCGCCTCGGGGTGGCCCACACCACGCTCGCCGCCCAAATCGAGCTGAGTGACTCACTGCTGACGGTCCGTCGGGACGGTGACCGGGGGAGCGAGCAGCTCTCAACGGCCTTGCCCGCCGTGGTGTCGGTCACCGACCGGTCCGGCGAGCCGCGCTACCCCACCTTCAAGGGCATTCTCGCCGCCAAGAAGAAGCCCGTCCTCACCTGGGACCTCTCCGACCTGGGTCTCGATGCCACGCACCCCGGCCTGGCCCCCGCCACCCGGGTGCTCGACACCACCCCGCGCCCGGCGCGGCAGCGCGGAACCGTCGTCACCGACGAGGGCCAGGGCGCAGCGCAGCTGGCCGACTTCCTCGCCGCACACAAGTAGATCGCACTCAAGGAGAAAAGGAGCCGAACCATGACAGACGTCCTGGTACTGGCGGACCACGCCGACGGTGCGGTCCGTTCGTCCACCCTGGAACTGCTGGCCCTCGCCGGCGGTCTCGGCGAACCCACGGCCGTGGTCTTCCTCGACGGCGGTGACGACATCGCCGCCGTACTGGAGGAGTTGGCCCGGCACGGCGCCACCGCGATCCGCACCGTCACCACGGCGGGCCGTCGTGCCCATGCCGCGATCGGCAAGGCCGAGGCGCTGGCCTGCACCCCCCGCGGCATCGTCGAACTGCTGCGACGCCACGAGGTACCGCTGGACGGCTCCGAGGTCGTGGTCGTGGGCCGCGGCGTCACTGTGGGCCGGCCGCTCGGGCTGCTGCTGACCCGCCGCAGCGAGAACGCCACCGTCACCCTGTGCCACACCGGCACCCGAGACCTGGCCCGCCATCTGCGCGGCGCCGATATCGTCGTCGCAGCGGCGGGCGTCGCCGGGCTGGTCACCGCCGACCTGGTCAAGCCCGGCGCCGCGGTGCTCGACGTGGGCATCACCCGCGTCGACGGACGGCTCGTCGGCGATGTGGCCCCCGAGGTACGGGAGGTCGCCGGCTGGCTGGCCCCGATGCCCGGCGGGGTCGGCCCGATGACCCGCGCGATGCTGCTGGCCAACGTCGTGGAGGCCGCCGAGCGCGGCAGCGGAAGGGGCTGACGGGACGTGGCGGACGCAGCGGCCGGGATCACCGCGCGGGACCTGGCCGGGATCCCCTCCCTGCACAGCACCCTGCTCGCCGGTGCGGCCGGCGGGGACCGGCCGGTGCTGTGGGCGCACACCTGCGAGCTGGCCGAGCCCTGGGAGTGGATGGGATCCGGCGCGCTGCTGCTCACCACCGGCCTGAACATCCCCTCGGAGCAGGACCGCCAGGTCGAGTTCCTGACCCGGCTGGCGCGGGCCGGGCTCAGCGGCATGGCCGTGGGCGCCGGCATGAACGCCCCGCCGCTGACCGCCGCCGCCCTGCGGACCGCGGACGCGCTGGGCTTCCCGGTCCTGGAGACGGCCTACCAGGTCCCCTTCGTCCTGCTCGCCCAGACCGTCGCCGACGCCAACCAGCGCGACGGCTTCGCCCGCCTGGCCCAGATCATGCGCGTCTACGAGAGCTACCGCGCCACGGCTCTCAGCGGTGACAGCGGGGCCGGGCTGCTGGAACGGCTGGGCCGCCAGGTGGGGGCGCGGCTGTACCTGGTGGACGGCCGAACCCTGCGGCCCGCTCCCGGCACGGGCGAGCCGTCCGTACCGGAGGAACTGCGCGAGATCGTCAGGACGCTGGTCCAGGGCCGTACCGGGCCGCTGCCGGCTCAGACCGGCGCGGCCTGGGGCGACGCCACCGTGCTCGTCCAGCCCGTCGGAACCGGTGGCCGGACCCTGTTGGTCGGCGTGGTCGAGACGGGCAGCCCGGATCTCGTCGTCCTCCAGCATGTGGCGGCGGTCGCCTCGCTGGAGGCGGACCGGCACGAGGCGGCCGAGGAGCGGCTGTTCCAGAGCGGATCCCGACTGCTCTCCCAACTGATCCGCGGCGAGGTGGACTCGGAGCTGGCCACACTGCGCAGCCTGCGGGAACTGCGCCTGGGCGACGCGCCCTGGCGGATCGTCACCACGGAGCCGGCGGCCGGGGCCGGCCAGGCGGAGCTGCGGCGCGCTCTGGCGGCGCGCGGATCAGGCTTCCTGCTGGTGGCCGCGGACGACGGGCTGACCGTGCTGATCGACGGCTCGGAGACCGCCCTGAAGCTCCTGGCCGAGGAGCTGGGACAGGCAGGACGCATTGGTGCCAGCGGGGCCGTCCACTCGCTGCAACGAATCCCCGACGCGGTGCGCCAGGCCCGTTGGGCCCGCGAGGCGTCCCGTACCGGCGGACCGCCGGTGGCCGTCTACGGCACGGACATGCCGCTCTTCCTGCCCCGCACGCTCGGTGAGGCGGAGGCCGCCGTCGACGGAGTGCTGGGGACGCTGGTCCGCTACGACACCGAGCACGGGACGGAGCTCGTACGCTCGCTGGAGGTGTTCCTCGACGCCAACCGCTCCTGGCAGGAGGCCGCCGCGCGGCTGTGCATCCATCGGCAGACCCTCGCCTACCGGATGCGCCGCGTCGAGGAGTTGACCGGGCGGGACCTCGACCGGCTGGAGCACGTCACCGAGTTCTTCCTGGCTCTGCGGACCCGTCGGCTGCTGGACTGAGCGGCGGCGTCAGCGGGAACTCGCACCAGACGCTCTTGCCGGAGCCCAGCGGCTGCACCCCCCACCTCTCGGCCAGGGCGTCCACCAGGAGCAGCCCGCGGCCGGAGGTGGCGGTCTCGCCGGGGACCCGGCGTCGCGGCCACTCGCTGGAGGAGTCCTGGATCTCCAGGCGGACCCGGGGCCGGGCGTCGCCGAGGAGCTCGACGGTCAGGGTCGCCCCGCTGTCGGTGTGCACCAGCGAGTTGGTGATCAGTTCGTCCGCCACCAGCTCGATGTCGCTGATCGGGCCGCTGGCCGCCCAGGCGGACAGGGTCTGCCGGAGCACGGCGCGGGCTTCGACCAGCCCCTCCGGATCGGCCTGGTGGATGTGCTGCACCGCGCGGATCGGAACCCGGCCGCCGGGAGCGGGGGTGCGCCGCAGCAGGAGCAGCGCCATGTCGTCCTCGGTCCCGGAGTGGCCGGAGCCTTCGCGGCACAGGTGGTCGGCGAGCGCCTCGGTGCAGAGCGGTCCCGACTCCAGGGCTTCGGCGAGCGTGTCCATCCCCTCCGCGATGTCCTGGCCGGGCCGCTCGACCAGACCGTCGGTGCAGAGCAGCAGGACGCCGTCGTGGTTCAGGTGCAGCCGGGTCTCCGGGTAGTCGTCCGCCTCGAAGACGGTGGCCATCCCCAGCGGGAGTCCGCCGCGCACCGCGGGCCAGCTGGTGCGGCCGCCGCGATGCCGGAGCAGCGGTTCGAGATGGCCGGCCCGGGCCAGCCGGAGCGCGCCGGTCTCCAGGTCCGCCTCCACGTAGATGCAGGTGGCGGAGCGCTCGGTGTCGAGCTCGGCCAGGAACCGCGAGGCCCGGGCCAGCACGGTGGACGGGGCGTGGCCCTCGGCGGCGTAGGCGCGCAGGGCGATCCGCAGCTGGCCCATGATGGCGGCGGCGTGGCTGTCGTGCCCCTCGACGTCGCCGACGACGAGCCCGACCCGGCCGTGCGGCAGCGGGATCACGTCGTACCAGTCGCCGCCCACCTCCCGTCCGCTGCGTCCGGCCCGGTAGCGGACGGCCACCTCGCCGCCGCTGATCCGCGGGATCCGCCGGGGCAGCATGGTGGTCTGCAGGGTGGTGGCGAACTCGCGCTCCTGGTCGAACAGCACGGCGCGTTGCAGTGACTGGGCGACGGCGCTGGTCAGGGCGATGCAGATGTTGCGGTCCTCGGTGCTGAACTCATGGCTGTCGGCGTAGTAGAGGCCCAGCGCCCCGAGGGTGCGTGCCTGGGCGATCAGGGGCAGGAAGGCGCCCGCGTTGATGCCCATCTGGTCCGCGTAGGGGCGCAGCCTGGGGTAGCGGGCGCAGAGCTCGTCCTGGTCGCCGACGAACTGCGGCCGTCCGGAGCGGACGGCTTCGGCCAGCGGCAGCCGGTCGTCCAACCGGGTGAAGGAGAAGTCGTCCTGCGCCCGGAGCGCCGGCGAGGGCGGGTGGGTGGCGGCGACCAGCCGTATGGTGTTCCCTTCGACCAGGCCCAGCGCGAGCCCGTCGGCGCCGAACCGCCGGAGCCCCTCGCTGTCGGTGAGCACGCGGATCACGTCCTCGACAGTGAGAGCGCGGGCGAGGGCCTCGGTGGTGGCCCGCACGGAGTCCGTCTGGCGGCGCCGGTCGGCGCCCAGCGTGCGCATCGCCTCGGCGTGCGCCAGCTCCTCGTCGGCGTTGCGGACGATGCCGACGACGCGGTAGGGGTAGGCCTGCTCGTCCCGCAGGATCCGGCCCTGGGTGTGTGCCCAGCGGCGGGTGCCGTCGCGGCAGACCACCTGGAAGTAGGCCGCGAAGGTCAGCCGGCCCGCCTGGATGGCCAGCGACACCGCGGCGTCGAGCCGGTGGCCGTCCTCGGGGGAGACCCGCGTCGCCAGTGAGGTCGGCCGGCCGTCGTACTCGTCCGCCCGCAGGTCGAACACCTCGAGGCCGACCTCGTCGAGGTGGTAGGTCCCGGCGTCGAGGTCCCAGTCGAAGCTGCCCATGCCGTTGAGGGCCAGCAGGTCGTTCCGGCCGGCCGACGGCTCGACCTGGGCCGGCGCCGCCGCAGGCCGGGACACCCGGACGGTCGCGGCCGGGCTCGTCCGTGGGTCGTAGCCGTTCGGGCCGGGCACCGGTTGGTCCGCCATGCGAGCGCTCCCAGCGATAGGGGATACCCGGCTTCTGAAATGCCCGATCAGTCTACTTTGCGCGGTACGCGAAGGGTGGGCGAAGAGTCCCGGACACCGCCGCGTCCGGGGCCCTTCGCCGTTCCGGGGTCAGTCGTCAGTCGTCAGCTGTCGATGTTGGTCATGACGTGCCGTCGTCACCGTCGGCATATACGCGATCAGGCACGGCTTCCACGGCATCCACGCCGGTGACCTGCGACCGAGCTGGGCCGTGTTCCTGGCGCTCACGCCGGTGCTGCTGTTCAACTTCGTCGGATTCGACGTGCCCAGTTCCGCCGCCGAGGAGATGACCGACCCCCAGCGTGACGTCCCGATCGGGATCCTGCGCGGCGGCATCGGCGCCGTCCTCGGCTACCTCCTGCCCGTGGTCGGCATCCTCACCGTCCTGCCCACCTCCAGCGTCACCGGCCTGACCGGGTTCACCGACGCCATGCGGGCCGCCTTCACCGTCTACGGCGGCCACATCGCCGCCGACGGCACGGTCACCCTCACCGGGGCCGGTACCGTGATCGCCGACATCGTCGCCGCCGCGTTCCTGCTCGCTCTGCTGACCAGCGCCGTGCCCTGGCTGATGGGCAGCGACCGGGCCCTCGCCGTCTCCGGCTACGACGGCGCGGCCCCGCGATCGCTGGGCGTCATCTCGGCGCGCTTCGGCACCCCGGTGCGGGTCAACGTGCTCTCCGGGATCGTCGCGTCGACCGTCTGCGTGCTGGCGCATGAGCTGTCCGGCAGCGCCGCCAAGTACTTCGCGGCCGTCCTGGCACTCGCCCTGTCCACCACCCTGCTCTCCTACCTGGGCATCCTGCCGGCCGCGCTGGTGCTGCGGCGCAAGCTCCCCGACGCGGCACGGCCGTACCGGGTTCCCGGCGGAAAGCCGGTGATCGCGCTGTGCGTGGTCGCCACCGTGTCGCTACTCCTCCTGGGTGCGATCACGCTCGTCTACCCGGGCTTCGCCACCGACTGGCTCACCGGCGCCAAGGTCGACGACGCACCTTCAGGCTGGGCCGGACAGCGCGCCGCCTACACCCTCTCCCAGGTCATCCCCCTGGCTGGCTTCCTCCTCCTGGGCGTCGCCTTCTACTTCGCCGGCCGCAGAACCCGCACCACCGACTGAGCGCAGCCGCAGTGCCGGCGGCCCCGACGGTGCTCCCGCCGCCGGGGCCGCCCATTCCTGCGAGGGCAGCTGAGGGGAGGCTGTCAATCATGTGACCTGGTAGTGAAGACGCCGGAAATCATGTCGCTCGCGGACCCGCCGCACGTACGTTCGTCGTTGATCACCCCCACGCAACGGACGGACGACACAGGTGCCTGACGGAGACAGCTCCCAGCCGAAACCCGAGCTGCGAGCGCGCAGGCACAGACGCCGCACGCTCAAGATCGTGATTGCCGCCTTCTCCGTGGTGCTGCTCGCCGCGGGCAGCGCAGCGGCCTACGGGTACTGGCGCCTGGACCACAACATCAAGACCGTGGACATCTCCTCCGCGCTGGACGACGGCGCCTCGGCCTCCGATTCGGCTTCCGTCTCCGCGAGCGCGACCATGCCCGGCTCCACGGCGGCCACGGGTTCGATGAACATCCTGGTGCTCGGCTCCGACACCCGCTCGGGCAGCAACTCCGCCGTGGTCCATGACCACGCCGCCTCCGGCGCGCGCTCGGACACCGCGATGGTGGTCCACATCAACGCCTCGCACACCAAGGCCACGGTCGTCAGCATCCCGCGCGACACCCTGGTCTACCGCCCGTCCTGCACCACCGCGTCGGGTGCGACCACGTACGCGGTGTCCGGGGTGATGTTCAATACCGCGTACTCCGTTGGCGGGCCGGTCTGCGCCATCAAGACGGTGCAGCACCTGACCGGCCTGAAGATCAACCACTACATCGAGGTGGACTTCTCCGGCCTGGCCAAGCTGGTCGACGCGCTGGGCGGGGTGACGGTGAGTCAGAACATCGACGACAGCTACAGCCACCTCAAGCTCAGCAAGGGCACCCACACCCTCAACGGCACCCAGGCGGTCGCCTTCGCCCGCACCCGGCACGGCATCGGGGACGGCAGCGACCTTGGGCGGATCACGCTGCAGCAGCAGTTGGTGAAGCAGATGCTGAAGAAGATCCGCAGCCTGAACGCGTTCACCGACCCCACGGAGCTCTACTCCCTGGCGGAGACGGCCACCCAGAGCCTGACGGTGGACACCAAGCTGGGCTCCCTGTCGAAGCTGGTGAACTTCGCGGTCGGCCTGGACAAGATCAAGACCAGCGACGTCACCACGGTCACCATGCCGGTGGCAGCCGCCCCGAGCGACCCCAACCGCCTCGTCGCCACCAGCGCGGCAACCAAGCTCTGGGCCTCGCTCGACACCTGACGCAGCGTCGGCTGGGCGGGGAGCGGCTACTCGGGCGGGTGGTCGCCGTAGGCGGTTACGGAGAGGAAGCGGATCGGGAGTTCGATCAGTTCCTGGGGGCCGTGGGTGCCCTCGCCGTCCAGTTGGAGGGCGTCTCCGGGGCGGAGGGTGTAGCTGGCCTCGCCGTGGCCGTAGAGCATTTCGCCTTCGAGCATGTAGAGGAGCTCGGTGCCCGGGTGCTGGAAGAGCGGGAAGACCTCGCTGGACTCGGTGAGGGTGACCAGGACGGCCTCCATGCGCTTGTGGGGGCCGCGCAGGGCGCCGAGGAGCTCGTAGAGGTGGCCGACGCGGCTGCCGCGGCGGGCGATGCGGGCGCCGTGTCCGGCGGGGACGAAGACTGCTTCGCGCTCGGCGTCGACACCGCGGAACAGCGCGGTCACCGGCACGTTCAGGCCGATGGCCAGGCGTCCGAGGGTGGTGAGGCTGCAGGAGGTCTGGGCGTTCTCGATCTTGGAGAGCATGGCCTTGGAGATGCCGACCCGGGTCGCCATGTCGCCGACCGACAGGCCGGCCGCGACGCGGTAGCGGCGGACCTGACGGGCGATGACGGCCTCCAGTTCCAGCGGACCGGCCGCTCCGCCGGGTTCCACCTCCCGGTCCGGCAGGACTACGGCGGGATCGCGGGACTCGGAGTCGGTGGTCATGTCGGACATTGTGCCGCATTGGACGACGTCATCTGTGAGGAGACAGTGCGCCGTGCGCGGCCAGTGAGAACCGGGGGTCGGGGCCGGGCCGGCCGGTGGCGAGGTCGGCGGCGTACTCGCCGATCAGCGGGGCGAACTTGGCGCCGTGGCCCGAGCAGGGGGAGCACACCACGACCGGGCCGACCCGGTCCAGGACGAAGTCCTCGTTCGCGGTGGAGGTGTAGAGGCAGGTCGTCTCGTTGAAGGGCTCCGGCAGCAGTCCCGGCAGCCAGTCCCGTACGTAGGCGGTGATCCGGTCGCGGGCCGTAGGGTCGACCCTGCCGTCCCGGTCTGCCGCCGTGGTGCGGGGGCCGGCGTCGTGCTCGGCGATCTTGCGACCGTCGTCGGGGCCGCCGTCGCGGCCTCCCGGCAGGCTGTAGGTGGAGAGGGCGTCCTTGTGCACGATGACGGGCCAGGGCACGGCCGCGGGGTCCAGGCGCGGGAAGTGGAAGACCTGCTGCTGGGTGACGGTCAGTTCGGGCAGCGGCACCAGGCCGTCGAGGAGGTCGCGGATCCAGGCTCCGGCGGCGACCACGACCGTGCGGGCGGTCAACGTGCCTGCAGCGGTCTCCAGCCGGACCAGGTCGTCCGCCTCCACGCTGATCCGGCGCACCGGGGTCGCGTCGCGGATGTCCGCTCCGCCTCGGCGGGCGAGTGAGGCGAAGGCGTCCATGGCCTCGGACGGGTCCACCGTGCCGGCCTCCGGGTGGTGGAGTACCGGGCCGTCGAACCGCAGGCCGGGCCAGCGGCGTTCGGCCTCGGCGGCGGGGAGCAGCTCGTGGGCGACGCCGCAGGCGTCGAGGACGGCGGCGATCCGGTCCGGCCGGCGCAGCCTGCCGTGGTCCAGGCCGCCGGTGATCCGCAGCAGGGTCCGGCCGGACTCCTGCTCCAGCTCCCGCCACAGCGCCATGGCCCGGCCGGTCATGGTCACATACAGCGGGTCGGAGTAGGCGCGGCGCACGATGCGGGCGCTGCCGTGCGAGCTGCCCCGGTCGTGGCCGAGCCGGAACTGCTCCAGCAGCGCCACCGTACGGCCCCGGCGGGCGGCGGCCCACGTGGTGGCGGTGCCCATCAGGCCGGCGCCGACCACCGCGATCTCCACGTCGGGGCTCACAGCCCGGCCCCGGGTATCCAGTCCGTGCCCGCGAGCGGCACCCGGGCCATGGCCGCGGCTTCGATGGTGAGTGCCACCAGGTCCTCCGGTTCCAGATGGGTGAGGTGGGACTTGCCGCAGGCGCGGGCGATGGTCTGGGCCTCCATGGTCATCACCCGGATGAAGTTGGCGAGGCGACGGCCGCCCGCGACCGGGTCCAGCCCGGCGGCCAGCTCCTCGTCCTGGGTGGTGATGCCGGCCGGGTCGCGGCCGTCCTGGTAGTCGTCGAAGTACCCGGCGGCGGAGCCGAGTTCGCGGTAGGCGTCGTCGTACCTGGGGTGGTTGTCGCCCAGCGCGATCAGGGCCGCGGTGCCGATGGCCACCGCGTCGGCGCCCAGCGCCATGCACTTGGCGAGGTCGGCGCCGCCGCGGATGCCGCCGGAGACGATCAGCTGCACCCTGCGGTGCACGCCCAGCTCCTGCAGCGCCCGGACGGCCTGCGGAACGGCGGCCAGCGTCGGCACGCCCACATGCTCGATGAACACCTCCTGGGTCGCGGCCGTGCCGCCCTGCATGCCGTCGACCACGACGACGTCGGCGCCTGCCTGGACGGCCAGTTTGACGTCGTAGTAGGTGCGGCTGGCGCCGATCTTGACGTAGACCGGCTTCTCCCAGTCGGTGATCTCCCGCAGCTCCCGGATCTTGATCTCCAGGTCGTCGGGCCCGGTCCAGTCCGGGTGGCGGCAGGCGCTGCGCTGGTCGATGCCGACCGGGAGGGTGCGCATCCCGGCGACCCGCTCGGTGATCTTCTGGCCGAGCAGCATGCCGCCGCCACCGGGCTTGGCGCCCTGCCCGAGCACCACCTCGATGGCGTCGGCCTTGCGCAGGTCGTCCGGGTTCATGCCGTAGCGGGAGGGGAGGTACTGGTAGACCAACTGCTTGGACTGGTCGCGCTCCTCGGGGGTCATCCCGCCGTCGCCGGTGGTGGTGGAGGTGCCGGCCTCGCTCGCGCCGCGTCCCAGCGCCTCCTTCGCCTGCGCAGACAGGGCGCCGAAGCTCATGCCGGCGATGGTGACCGGGGTGTCCAGGTGCAGCGGATGCGTCGCGTTGCGGTCGCCGAGGACCACGTCGGTGCCGCAGCGCTCCCGGTAACCCTCCAGCGGGTAGCGGGACATGGAGGCGCCGAGGAAGAGCAGGTCGTCGAAGTGCGGCAGCCTGCGCTTGGCGCCCCAGCCGCGGATGTCGTAGACACCGGTCTCGGCGGCGCGCTGGATGGCGTGGATGGTGGCACGGTCGAAGGTCGCCGACTCGCGCAGGCCCTGCTGGGCGAGGTCCTGGTTCATGGAGGTCTCCGGGGTTGGCGGTGTGCGGGTGGCGGTGGCCGCTGCGGTCAGTAGGCGCTGCTGTTGCCGGAGTTGAAGTGGTAGAGGCCGCGCGCGGATCCGTAGCGGCGGAAGTCGGCCGGGTCGTCCTCGTCGCGCCCCGCGGACTTCAACAGCTGAGCCAGCTCGGCGAGATGCTCGTCCCGCATCGGCTTCTCGACGCAGTCGGCGCCCAGCGACCGAACCCTGCCCCTGAGATAGATGCGGGCCTCGTAGATCGAGTCGCCCAGCGCGTCGCCCGCGTCGCCGCAGATCACCAGGCGGCCGGCCTGGGCCATGAACGCGCTCATATGGCCGACGTTGCCGCCGACGACGATGTCCGCGCCCTTCAGGGAGATCCCGCAGCGCGCGGAGGCGTCGCCGTCGACCACCAGCAGACCGCCGTGGGCGGTGGCGCCGGCGGCCTGGGAGGCGTTACCGCACACCCGAACCGTCCCGGACATCATGTTCTCGGCGACGCCGGTGCCCGCATTGCCGTTGACGGTGACCGTGGCGTGCTGGTTCATGCCCGCGCAGTAGTAGCCGACGTGCCCGTCGACCACGACGTCGACGGCGGTGTCGAGGCCGACGGCGAGGTTGTGGGCGCCGTCCGGGTGGGCGATGCGCCAGGCGGTGCCCGAAGTCGCCCGGTGCAGTGCGTGGTTGAGTTCACGGACGGACACGGACCGCAGGTCCACCCCGGTCGCGGTCAGTGCTGCCACAGGTAGACCCTCTCAGGCTCGGGTTCGAAGATGCGGGCCGACTCGATGCCGGGCAGTGCGGCCAGGCACCGGTACTCGGAGGCCATGGCCACCCAGGCGTCGGTCTCGGCGACGACGGCGGGTTTGCAGGCGATGGCGTCGCGGACGACCGCGAAGCTGTCGCCGGTGGTGACCAGCAGGGTGTAGAAGCCGTCGAACCGCTCGCACAGCAGGCGCAGCGACTTCTCCAGGTCCGCGCCCTGGGCCAGTTGGCGGGCGATGAAACGGGCGCCGACCTCCGAGTCGTTGTCGCTGTCGAACAGCGCGCCCTCGGCCAGCAGTTCGCGCCGGATGGTGGCGTGGTTGGCGAAGGAGCCGTTGTGGACCAGGCACACGTTCCCGCCGACCGAGAAGGGGTGGGCGGCCTCGGGGGTGACGGCGGACTCGGTGGCCATCCGGGTGTGGACGACCCCCTGCCGTCCGGCGGCGCGGCGCAGCGCGAACTCCTCGATCAGCGTGTCCGGGTGACCGACGCCCTTGAGCACGGCCAGGCCCGACCCGCGGCCGGTGACCACGGCCTCCGGGAAGGTCCGGCGGACAGTCTGTTCCAGCTCCTCGGTGCTCAGTGTGGCCGAGCGCACGACGAGGGCCTGGCCGGCGGCGACCGCGTCGGCGTCACCGCCCAGCCGGGCGGTGGCCTCGGCGGCCGGCACCCGGAGGCCGGTCAGGCTGACCGCGGCGTGGCCGGGCGGGGTGAGCCGGGCGTCGCCGTAGAGAGCCACTCCGGCGGAGTCGGGGCCGCGTTCGGCGGCCTGATGGAGCATCACGGCGAGCAGTTCACCGAGCCGGGGTTCGAGGGAGGGGTCGCGGACCTGGATGCCTGCGATTCCGCACATGAGCACTGCCTCTCGACGAAGGCGGACGGGACGGGTCAGACGGAGGTGAGATAGCGGTCGATCTCCCAGGCCGAGACGGTGTTGTGCCAGCTGTAGAACTCCTCGCGCTTCAACTGCGCGTAGTAGTCGCTCACGCCCGCGGCGGGGTCCGCGGCATCCAGCACCCCGCGCAGCACCTCGTCGCCCTCCAGCGCGTGCACGGCGTCGAGCAGGGTGCGGGGGAGCACCGGGGCGTCGGCCGAAGCTCCGGGGCTGCCGGGGTCGAGTCCACGTCGTACGCCGTCCAGGCCCGCGCCGAGCACGGCGGCGGAGGCGAGGTAGGAGTTGGCCGATCCGTCGCCGCCGCGCAGCTCGACCCGGTGCGCGTCCGGCACCCGGACCAGATGCGTCCGGTCGTTCCCGCCCCAGGTGGCGTGGCGCGGTGCCCAGGTGGCGCCGGAGGCGGTGGTGGTGGCGCCGGTGCGCTTGTACGAGTTGACGGTCGGTGCGATCAGGGCGTGCAGGGCGGGCGCGTGGGTGAGGAGTCCGGCGGTGAACGCGTAGGCCTCCGGGCTCAGGCCCATGCCGTACGCGTCGTCGCTCCCCTCGGCCGCCGGGAAGCGCGGGCGGTCGCCGTCCCACAGCGAGAGGTGCAGGTGCATCCCGCTGCCGGTGCGGTCGGTGAAGGGCTTGGGCATGAACGTGGCCGTCATGCCGCGCTGTTCGGCCAGGACCTGGAGGATGTACCGCAGGGTGACCACCCGGTCGGCGGTGGTCAGGGCGTCGGCGTGGTGGAAGTTCTGCTCGAACTGGCCGTTGCCGTCCTCGTGGTCGCTCGCGTACGGACCCCAGCCCAGCTGGACCATCGCGTCGGACACCGCCGTGAGGTGGTCGTACATCCGGGTGACCCCGCGCGCGTCGTAGCAGGGCTGGTCGGCGTCGTCGAGCCGGTCCGCGGTGCTGAGGGTGCCGTCCTCGGCGCGGCGGACCAGGAAGTACTCCACCTCGGCGCCGGTGACCAGGGACAGTCCCTCGGCGGCGGCGCGTTCGGCGAGGGCGCGCAGGATGACCCGGGGCGCGAAGGGGTGCGGGCTGCCGTTCACATGCGGGTCGCAGTGGACCATGCCCAGGCCGGGGCGGAGGAAGGTCAGCGGGGCGTAGGAGCGGAGATCCGGGACCGCGATGATGTCGGGGTCCCGGGGCTGCTGTCCCATGGCGCCGGCGGCGTACCCGGCGAAGCCGACCCCGTCGCCCTGGAGGGCGTCCGCGGCCTCGACCGGGACCAGCTTGGCGCACGGCTTGCCGGTCAGCGTGGTGAAGGTGGCCAGCAGGAAGCGCACGCCGTCGGCCTTGGCGAGCGAGGCTAGGGACTGGGTGCCGGCCGGCGCCGGGACGCCGGGGGCGGGGACCGCTGCGGACGGAGCGGACATCAGCTGGGCGGACACGGCGTCTCCTCATCCATCGGATCATCCAACAGACTGTCTACTGTCATGACATTAAGTCTCATGAAGTTAAACACGTTGGCCATGTCGGCCCTGTTGCCGCTCTGTAAACGGGTTGGCCGCCGCAGGCAACGGGGTCGATACGAGCGCGTAACCCAGCGGGAGTCCACTGACATTACTGTCTGTTTCACAGCAATGAACGGCCGAATGGAGTCGAGATGGACGCCGAGAACGGACCCATCCGCAAGGTCGAGGGCGGATTCGAGAACCTGCCGAGCATGAACGTCGAGGGCTGCGAAGCCTTCATCGGGGACGTGCACCAGAACCCGGGCGGCTCCGTGCTGTGCTCCGGCTTCTTCGAACTGATCGCCTCCGCCCCGCTGGTCTACGAGTACACCTACGACGAGATGAAGATCGTCATCGAGGGCGAGTTCACCCTCACCGACCAGGCCACCGGCCAGGTGGTGCACGCCAAGCCGCGGGACGTGCTCTTCTTCCCCAAGGGCACCACGGTCGTCTTCGAGACGCCGGACCGGGCCCTGGGCTTCTACACCGGCCACCGTTCCTTCGCGCCCTGACCCGCCGTGCCCGGGGCCCACACGAGCGTGCCGCGGTGGGAGGCCACGCCACCCGCCGTCGACACCGACGGAAAGTCCTTCGCAGTACTGTCGTTCGGCCGTGAGGGCCGCGAGACCGCCGAGCGCTGGATCAGCGGCATCGGTGACATCAGCGACGTCGGCGACATCGGCACCGCGGGCCCCTGCTGGGCCCGCCACGCCGAGCGCGCCGACGAGGAACTGCTCGCCGCGCTGCGCGAGCAGCTGCGGACGGCGCTGGTGGGCTGGCGGCTGATGCTGGCGGGCCCGGAGGCCGAGGTGCTGCCCGCGCGCTCCGAAGCCCTGATGCACGGCGCCGTTCCCGCCGAGATCCGGGTCCATGTCACCAGCGCCCGCCGGAAACGGGTGCACTGCCCGCACTGCCAGCAGGTGACGGCGACCGACCGCGCCGTCGACGAGAGCGTGCGCTGCGGCGGGTGCGGTCGCGAGCTGGCCATCTACCACCACGTGTCCCGACGGACCGGAACCTACCTCGGGTTCATGGCTGACGCGGAGGCGATATGAGCGTCGATCTGTCCCCGACCGCGGTCCAGGCCCGGGAAGCCGGCCTGCTGCTGCAGGTCGCGGACGCCGAACCGGCCGCCCCCGGAATCCGGACGCTCCGGCTGCGGTCCCCGGACGGCGCGCCGCTGCCGTCCTTCCCGCCGGGCAGCCACATCGTGGTCGACTGCGGCACCCGCCGCAACGCCTACTCGCTGACCGGCCCCGGCAGGGAGCCGGAGTTCTACTCCGTGTCCGTCCTGCTGCGCCCCGACGGTGACGGCGGGTCGGATTTCCTGCACCGGGTGCGGGTGGGCGACCTGCTCGGCGTCTCCCGGCCCCGCAGCGCCTTCGTCCCGGTGGCGACGGCACGCCGGCATCTGTACGTGGCCGGCGGCATCGGGATCACCCCGCTGCTGTCGCACGTGCGGGCCGCCACCGAGTGGGGGCGCCCGTTCGAGCTGCTGTACGCGCACCGCCCCGGTGCGGGCGCGCACACCGCCGAGCTGAGGGAGCTGTGCGGGGAACGCCTGCGGGAGTTCCCCGGCAGGGCGGAGTTCCAACGCGCCCTGGAGGACGCCGTGCGGTCGCAGCCGCTGGGCACCCACCTCTACGTCTGCGGGCCCGCCGGCCTGCTCGACTTCGTCCACGCGGCTGCCGGGCGCGCCGGCTGGCCGCAGGAGCGGGTGCACGCCGAGCGGTTCTCGGCGGCGCTCGACCCGGGGGAGCCCTTCACCGCCTCACTCGCCGGCACCGGGGCCCGGATCCCGGTCCCGGCGGGGGTGAGCCTGCTCGAAGCCCTGGAGCGGGCCGGAACAGCGGTGCCCCACATGTGCCGCCAGGGCGTCTGCGGGGAGTGCCGGCTCCGGGTCGTCCGCGGCCGGCCCCTGCACCGGGACCTGTACCTGTCGCCGGAGGAGCGCGCGGCGGGCGACGCGGTGATGGCCTGCGTCTCCCGCAGCCATGACGAGGAACTGGAGCTCGACCTGTGACAACCACTGTGCTGGACCCGCGGATCGCGCGGTTCCCCTTCCCCTTCCGCGACGACAGCTACCGCTACAGCACCAATGTCGAGCCGGCCCGCCGGTTCACCCCCACCGAGGCCGGCGGCTGGGGCGACCGGGTGCTGGACATCGACGACGAGTACCGCGACGAACTCGCGCAGCGCGCCGCGATCCTGCGGCGCGACCCGAGCCGGTGCACCGTGCTGCCGCACATGCGGGCAGCGGCCTGGGACACCCTGCTCACCCTGCTGCGCGAGCTGGCAGCCACCCACCCGCAGCAGATGACCCTGGAGCGCGACGGCGCACGGTACCGCTGGCGCAATCAACTGCTCGGCACGGACCAGGAGTTCACCTACGGCGGCGACGCCTCGCTGCCCGGCGGCCCGCTCGGGTTCGCCGGACAGCAGGTCCAGGAGGACATCGTGCTGCTGGACCAGCGCGAGGGCTCGCTGTGGGCGGACGCCGGCCTGGTGACGTTCGCCGCCGACTGGTCGCTGGGCTTCGACGTCGGCATGCGCTTCCTGGAGGTGCACGGACCGGTGCCCCGGATCCACGAGGAACGGGTGATCACCCGGGCCGAGCAGTTCCTGATGCGGCTTCAGCCGGGCGAGGAGTTCCGGCGCACCAACTGGACCATGACCGTCGACCGTCGGCTGGACGCCTCCACCGAGACCTACCCGGAGTGGGGGCGCGACCGGCGCCTGGTCGTCGACGACGACCGGCTGCCCGACCGGCTGCACCTACGGGTCGAGGTCCAGCACCTGATCCGGCTGGCCGAGTCGGGGGCGGTGCTCTTCCTGATCCGCACCTACCTCGCCTCGCTCACCGAACTCGCCCGGATCCCCGGATGGCGCCGCCGCCTCGGCTCCGTGCTCGCCGAACTCCCGCAGGACATGACCGACTACAAGGGGCTCACCCGCTACCGCGACGCCGCCGCACACTGGCTCACCGAAGGCTGGAGATACGCACCATGACAACCTCCTCTGGCTCGTCCACTTCCTCCGCCACCATCACCGTCGACGACCGAGCACTGCTCAAGACGATGCACTGGTACGACGGCTTCGTGATGGCGCTGTCCAACCCCGGGTTCATCATCGCCAACATCGGCTACACCGCCGGACAGCTCGGCGCCCTCGGAGCGCTGGCCGTCTGGCTCGGCTCCATGGTCATCGCCGTGCTGCAGAACAAGATCTACACCGAGCCGGCCACCATGTTCCCCACCCACTCCGGCGGCATCTCCATGTACGCCTTCGAGGGCTGGCGCAAACGGTTCACCCTGGCCGGCCCGATGTCGGCGGCCGGCTACTGGGCGGGCTGGTCCTCCGTTCTGGCGATCTTCGGCATGACCATCGGCAGCCTGGTGCAGGCGCAGTGGTTCCCCGGCCAGACCTGGAGCGTCTCCGGAGTGGTCCACCTCGACCTGCCACGCGTCATCGCGGTCGCGCTGATCCTGGGCATCTGGATCGTCAACGCACTGGGCGTCAGACCGGTCAAGATCCTGGGCTATCTGACCGGAGGGCTGCTCATGGTGCCTCTGGCGCTGTTCGCGCTGGTGCCCTTCTTCCTGCCGGAATTCGCCTGGTCGCGGATGAGCTGGGGGCTGGGCGGGGCGGGCGTGTCCGCCTGGGGCACCGTGCAGCTCGCCCTGGTGTGGCTGTACCTGAACTCCTGGTCGGCGTACGGAGTGGAGGTCTGCGCGACCTTCGCGCCGGAGTACCACGACACCAAACGCGACACCCGGCTCGCCCTGCAGCGCTCGGCGATGTTCTCGCTGGCCGTGTACGCGCTGCTGCCGCTGGCGCTCGGCGGCGTGGTCGGCCAGCAGACCATGGCCGGCTCACCCCTCGGCTTCTACACCGGACTGCTCAACCGCGAGATCGGTCACGGATGGTCGGACCTGGTGGTCGTCTTCATGATCGGCAGCTTCGTCCTCGGCATGAACGCGGCCAGCGCCGGCGGGGCCCGGACCCTGTACGGCATGTCGAAGTCCGGGATGACCATCCGCTGGCTCGGACACCTCAGCCGGCACAACGTGCCCAACCGCGGCATGTACGTGGACGTGGTGGCCAACATCCTCGCGGTGCTGCTGCTGCCGAGCACCGTCGCCGTGCTCGCGGCCAGCAACTTCGGCTATGTGCTGTGCCATGTGCTGGCGCTGTCCGCGGTGGTCCTGCTGCGGCGCGACCGGCCCGGCTGGCCGCGGCCGCTGCGCCTCAAGACGGGGTGGGTGGTCCTGGCCGGGGTCCTGGCGGTGCTCAACGCGGTGCTGCTCGTCGTCGGATCGCTGTCCTTCGGGATCACCGGGTACGGCGGATCCGGCCAACTGCTGGTCGGCATCGGCCTGCTGGCCCTGGCCTGCCTGCTCTACGCCTACCGGCAAGTGGTCGAGGACAAGAAGCCGTTCCGGCTGCGTGATAGCGCGGTCGATGCTGTCGAGGGCGTCGGGCCGGTCGAGCAGGTCGCAGCATGAACCTGACGATCACCTGCGCCTGCGGTACCGGCGGCACCATCCGCAGTGCCGAGGCCGGCCATACGTGGCACTGTCCGGACTGCGGCTCCGCCTGGCGGGCCGACCAGCGGTCCGCCGCGCGGTTCACCGAATTCGCCGCCGCGGTCCGGCGGATGAGGATGGTCGTGCTGCTCGCCCTGCTGCTGGCGGCGGTCTCCGCGGGCGTGCTCGCGGTCGTCGACCCGGGGCGGCTGCTGCTGGTCCCGGTGCTGCTCGGGGTCGCCGCGATCCTGTACCGGCCCACCCACCGGCGCCGGCTGAGCAGGCTCTACCAGCAGCTGCCGCAGGCGGTCGCGGAACGGCAGCACTCATGACGCAGGCCCTGCCGGCCTTGGGCCCGGTGCTGCCCGATAGCGCACCCCGGGATGCCGGCCTTGAGAGCTTCCGGGTCCGCCCCGGCGCCGTCACCGCCGTCCGGCTCGACGGCGGTGACCGCCTCGACGTCATCGACCCGCACGGACGGCAGACCGCGGAGCTGACGGTCGTGGACGCCGTGGGAGCCGACGGCGCGGGCCTCGGCACCAGGGCGGACACGCCGGCCCGGGTGCTGGGCGGACTGCGCCGGGTCGCCGACGACCCCGAGCAGCGCGGAGCAGCCGCCGTGCTGGCGTTCCTGGCCGGGCGCGGTATCGATCCCGAACGCGCCGGTGCGGTACGGCTGTTCGGCGAGTGGTCACCGGCCGGATCCCGCCAGGGATTCACCGCTGATCACGCGTGCACGGCGCTGGTCGCCGCTCCGGCCGCGCCGATGCGGGTCGACGACGCGTCCGCCAACCCTCCCTCGGAGCTGCTGCTGGAGGTCCGCCGGGCCAAGGTCCGTCCCGCGTACGAGCCGCAGCTCCCGGAACCGCTGGCCGATCCGGTGCTCGACCTGCGCATCGACGCGGCCACCGCGCGCAGCTACGAGGTGCGGGCCGGACAGTACATCCAGGTGATCGACGTCCAGGGCCGCCAGTGCTCGGACTTCCTCGCCTTCAACGCCCGCCGGCTCCAGGACGGTGTGGAGCGGGTATTGGACGCCACCACCACCCGCTCCCTGACGGGCAGTGCCTACCCCGGGCCGGGACTGTTCGCGACCTTCTTCGACCAGGACGCCCAACCGCTGGTGGAGATCGTCCGGGACACCGTCGGGCGGCACGACTCCTTCGGGCTGGCCTGCAACGCCAGGTACTACGAGGACCTGGGCTACCCCGGCCACCCCAACTGCACCGACAACTTCAACAACCGGCTGGCCCGGTACCGGGTCGCCCCGCGCGCGGGCTGGCCCGCACTCAACCTCTTCTACAACACCATGTTCGACGACGACCACCTCTATGTCTTCGACGAGCCCTGGTCCCGCCCGGGCGACTACGTCCTGATGAGAGCGATGACCGACCTCGTCTGCGCCTCCTCGGCCTGCCCCGACGACGTCGACCCCTCGAACGCCTGGATGCCCACCGACGTGCACATCCGCGTCTACGACTCGAAGAGGACGTTCTCCATGGCCGTGGCTCACCGGGTCACTCCGGACGCCGAAGTGACGCTCAGTCAGGAGACTGGCTTCGCACCGCGGACCCGCGCGCTGACCCGGCAGCTCACCGAGTACCGCGGCTACTGGCTCCCCACCCGCTACGACAACCACGGCCCGGAGCAGGAGTACTGGGCGTGCCGGGAGCGCGCCGCGGTGATGGACCTGACCCCGCTGCGCAAGTTCGAAGTGCTCGGCCCGGACGCGGAGGCACTGCTGCAGGCGACGCTGACCCGGAACATCCGCAGACTCTCGCCCGGACAGGTCGTGTACTCGGCCATGTGCAACGAGACCGGCGGCATGATCGACGACTGCACCGTCTTCCGCCTCGGCGCCGACAACTTCCGCTTTGTCGGCGGCGACGAGTACGACGGCGCCTGGCTGAGGGAGCAGGCGGCACGCCTCGGACTGGAGCGGGTCTGGGTCAAGCACTCCACCGACCAACTGCACAATCTCGCGGTGCAGGGCCCGGCCAGCCGGGACCTGCTGGCCGCAATCATCTGGACACCGCCCACCCAGCCCGCCTTCACCGACCTCGCCTGGTTCCGTTTCGCCATCGGCCGCCTCGGGGACCGCAACGGCATTCCGCTGCTGGTGTCCCGCACCGGCTACTCCGGAGAGCTCGGCTACGAGATCTGGGTCCATCCCCGGCACGCGCCCGCGCTGTGGGACGCGGTCTGGGAGGCGGGCCTGCCGCACGGCCTGTCCCCGCTCGGACTGGACGCGCTGGACATCCTGCGCATCGAGGCCGGACTGGTCTTCGCCGGATACGAGTTCTGCGACCAGACCGACCCGTTCGAGGCCGGCATCGGGTTCACGGTGCCGCTCAAGACCAAGGACGACGACTTCGTCGGACGCGAAGCCCTGCTCGCCCGCAAGGCCAGTCCGCAGCGCACCCTCGTCGGACTGGAGCTGGACGGCAACGAGCCCGCCCGCCACGGCGACCCGGTCCACGTCGGACGCTCCCAGGTCGGGGTCGTCACCAGCGGCACCCGCTCACCTGTGCTGCGCAAGAACATCGCACTGTGCCGGATCGCCGTCCAGTACGCCGAACCGGGCACCGCGGTCGCGATCGGCAAGCTCGACGGCCAGCGCAAACGCATCGCCGCGCGCGTCGTGGACTTCCCGTTCTACGACCCCGACAAGACCCGCCCGCGCTCCTGACTAGCCCCGCATGCCCGTTCCCAGGAGGATCACCATGTCCCGCATTGCCGTCATCGGTGCCGGCCCCAGCGGCCTCGCCCAACTGCACGCCTTCGAGGAGGCCCGCCGGAGCGGTGCCGACGTCCCCGAGATCGTCTGCTTCGAGAAGCAGAGCGACTGGGGCGGTCTGTGGAACTACACCTGGCGCACCGGACTCGACGAGCACGGCGACCCCGTCCACGGCAGCATGTACCGCTACCTGTGGTCCAACGGGCCCAAGGAGTGCCTGGAGTTCTCCGACTACACCTTCGACGAGCACTTCGGCGGACCGATCCCGTCCTTTCCGCCGCGCGAGGTCCTGTACGACTACATCACCGGCCGGGCCAAGAAGAGCAACGTCCGCCAGTACATCCAGTTCGACACGGCGGTCCGCCGGATCTCCTTCGACGCCGCCAGCGATACCTTCCAGGTCACCGTCGAGTCGTACGGCGACCGTTCCGCGCGCACCGAGGAGTTCGACCGGGTCATCATCGGCACCGGCCACTTCTCGATCCCCAACATGCCGGAGTACCCGGGCTTCGACACCTTCCCCGGGCGGGTGCTGCACTCGCACGACTTCCGGGACGCCACGGAGTTCGCCGACAAGGACCTGCTCATCCTGGGCAGCAGCTACTCCGCCGAGGACATCGCCCTGCAGACCCTCAAGTACGGCGCCAGGTCGATCACCATCTCCTACCGCAACCAGCCCATGGGCTTCGGCTGGCCGGACGGGATCAGCGAGGTCCCCGCCCTGGACCGGGTCGAGGGCCGCACCGCGCACTTCACCGACGGCACCGCCCGCGACGTCGACGCGATCGTGCTGTGCACCGGTTACCGGCACCACTTCCCCTTCGTGGACGAGGAACTGCGGCTGAGCACCGGCAATATGCTCTACCCGGCCGACCTCTACAAGGGCGTGGTCTGGACACCCAACCCGAGGCTGATGTACCTGGCCATGCAGGACCAGTACTACACCTTCACCATGTTCGACGCCCAGGCCTTCTATGTGCGCGACGTGGTGCTCGGACGCATCCCGCTGCCCTCGGCGGACGCGATGCAGGCGGACATCGCGCACTGGCGTGACCGCCAGGACATGCTCCACGGTCCCATGGACGACATCGACTTCCAGACCGACTACCTGCGCGACCTGATGGCGGCCACCGACTACCCCTCCTTCGACCTCGAACTCGCCCGTCAGCACTTCGCAACCTGGGAGCACCACAAGGAGGAGAGCATCACCGGCTACCGTGACCGTGCCTTCGCTTCCCCCTGCACCGGCACCGTCGCCCCGCTGCACCACACCCCGTGGTGGACCGAGCTCGACGACTCGCTGGCCACCTTCCTCCGGTCCGGACGGCCAAGCCCCCATTGAGCCCGGCCCGCCTCAGCCACCCTTCAGCGAGAGGTACGCCCACGCCGCCCACGGGACGAGGACAAGGCCCGCCCACCATCTCCGCTGTGCATGGCCGCGTAGGTCGCGTTGCTGACGATGTCTCCGGTCTGCGCGCCCGAGCAGGCGAGGTTGATCGGGGTCACTCCGGACAGGCCCGTCTCGAAGATTTCCGACTTGGTGCTGCGATGGCAGTAGTCGGTCGGGGTGTCGGTTCCGGTGACGTAGGCGTCGTTGGTGTCCGTGCCGGCGCCCTCGCCCGAGATGGCGCTGTCTCCCATGGCGACGATCGCCGTGGTGCTGCTGCTGGTGCTTGCGGCTGCGGGCGTCACGGTGACGCCGAAGGCGGCGATGAGGACGGCCGCGGTGATCGCGGCGGCTCTGGCGAGTGCTGGTCTCTTCACGCATGTCTCCAGTGAGAGCAGGTGAACCACCCAGCAGGTGCACCAGGTGGTGCGCGGCGGGGAAGAGCGCCGGTTGGGCTCAGATGCTAGATACCGGCGAGTAGCGAAACAAGAGCACTGCTCATGTTATTTTCCGCGCCTGACGCGCGTGCTCACGGCACCGGTGCGGTGTGGCACTCGGGCTTCCCAGTGGACAGGGGCGTGAGGCAGGCTCGGACGGAGGAACCGTGGACGAGGACGGGGATCATCGGGGTGTAGAGGAAGGTCTGGGCGGTGACGGTGTCCGGCACACGCACGGTTCTGATGTGCTTCCCGCCGACTGAGACCGAGAGGCGGTCACCGACCTGGCTGTGCCACACCCGGGCCCAGGCGGCGTGGCAGTGGGGGTTGTAGCGGATTTCCATCCCCGCCCCCGACCGGGTCTGGAAGATCCCCAGGCTCTCTGGGAGGATGCCGCAGTTCATCGCGATCGGGTCGGCGCCGTCGCAGGCGGTCCCCGTGCAGCGGAACGGGGGCGTTGTGCCTGCCGCCGCCGTGCCCGGGGACGGGGCTGAGCGAGTGGGCGCGCCCTGCTGACCTAGGCTCAGGGACGCCCCGAGACCCAGGGCCGCCACGCAGGCGAGCGCCGCGCTGATCCGGAGCGTCCGCCCGGCCGGCGGTCGGCGGGTGCCCGTGGCGAGCGGCTCGCCCGGGGTCGAGTCCGTCTCCGGCGTTTCGGTCGCCGGAAGTGACTGCGGCTCAGGGGCGGCCCGGACGGACTCCCGTCGGCTCCACTCCGCCTCGGCCAGCTCCCACAACGCCCGCAGCTGGTGCTCAGGAGCACCGACCAGGTCCCCCAGGGCCAGGACGGCCTGCCATGGAGGCAGCGCCTTGCCGCCCAGGTAGCGGGCCCAGGACGACTTGCTGAACGGGGTCCTGGCCGCCAGGGCCGCCAGGCTCAGGCCCGCTCGGTCCCGCAGGCCCTGGAGCTCGTCTGCGAGGCGCCGGCACGCCGTGACTGCCCCGCTCATCTTCGCAGTGCCGCCCAGGTCTGCGGACCCACCTGTCCGTCGATGTCCAGATGGCGTATCTGCTGCTCCTTCAGGAGCGCGCGGAGGGTCATTGGGCCGAACATGCCGTCCACACCGCCGGGGGAGAATCCCGCCCGCTGGAGCAGGCACTGCACCTCGGCGACCTCAGCGTTGGCCATGCCGTCCATGACGACGTCACTGCTGGTGGTGGCGTTGCCCGCGTACCATTTGCCGCCGGTCCGGGTGAAGCGGCAGCTGTACCGCACTGCCGATGCTGTGGTTCCCGGGGTCGCGATCGCCGATGCCGACGCCGCGTGCGCCGACATGCGGGCCCCGGTCTGTACGGCCGTCAGCGTGACGATCGCCCCGACCATGGCGGAGACCACGGCGACCAGCACGGTGCGCGGCGGCAGGAGGAGGCGCGCTTGCGTCAGTGTCGGGTACCGCGGTGGGGGCGTGGGTGCGGTGAGATCCTTCGGATCCCTGTCCGGTGATCCGGTCGGGTCGGAATCGGGCTCCTGCGGTACACCGGTCGGCCAGGCCTCTCGCGCCCTCTCAAGCAGTACCAGCACGGAGACCGGATCAGCGCCGACCAGGGCGACGATCGCCTCGACGGCCCGGCGCGGAGCGAGGGCGCGTCCGCTGAGATAACGCTCCCACGACGAGGTGCTGTAGCCGGTCCGCTCGGTGAGCTGGGCGAGGCTCAGGCCGCTCTCGTCCTTCATCTGCCGCAGTCGGACGACCAACTGCATTGCCAGCGGGTCCAAGTCTTCGGGTAGCGCCTTCCAGCGAGTCATGTACGCCCCCTGATTCTCCGTCAGTTCTTGTACTGTACCTGACGATCCGTGCCATTCCATTGTCATTGGGTAAGGAAGAGTGGCAGGTCAGAGCGCTGTTCGTACCACATTCTCGGCACTTGCCCGTAAACGGTCGACACGGCAGGGGGGCTCCCCGAGGATCCTCCGCAGCGGCGCTGAGCGCCGCCGGGATCCCACCCGGACGCTCATTTGCTGACGGCGCGCTATCAGATATGACCATGGACTCTCGGGGGATGCGTGTTGATCGAGACCGTACGGTGCAATGAGGACTTGCCTGCCGGCGACAGGTTCGAGTGGTGGCGCGAAATGATCCTGCGATCCGCGATGCCCGCCCTGGTAAGCAGTGACCACACCGAGGACTTCCGGGCCAAGGCCACGGAGTTGCACCTGGGCCCCTCGCGGGTGTCGGTTCTGGCCTATCCTCCGATGCGGATCAGTCGGACCTCAGCCCTGGTCCGCCGGTCCGACCCACAGCTGTACCACCTGCACCTGGCCCTGCGAGGCGATCGCGGGATGTCGCAGTGCGGGCGTGAGACGATCCTGAGCCAGGGCAGCCTGTTGCTGTCGGACACCTCTCACCCCTACAGCGCCCAGTCCTTCGGCGAGGAGGGCATGGTGGAGGGGATCATGATCGACATACCTCGATCGGCGCTGCCCCTGCCCAGTGCGAAGGCCGATCGTCTGCTGGGGACCGCACTGCCGGGGAAATCGGGCACAGGGGCGCTGCTGTCCCAGTTCCTGACCCGACTGACAGCCGAGTACGGCTCCTTGCAGGTGCCGGACGCCAGTCGCCTGGGCGCTGTGCTGACCGACCTGGTCGCCGTGTTCCTGGCCCACCACCTGGACGCAGCAGACGCCGTTACCCCCGAGAGCCGCCACCAGGCCCTGATGGTCGCCATCCACGCCTTCATCGAACACAACCTCGGCGACGCCGCTTTGTCACCTACCACCGTGGCTGCCGCGCACCACATCTCGGTGCGCTACTTGCACCTGCTCTTCCAGCGGCAAAGCACCACCGTATCGGCCTGGATCCGTCACCGCAGGCTGGAGCGCTGTCGCCGGGACCTCACCGACCTCCATTGGGCTCAACTCCCGATCCATGCCGTGGCCGCCCGATGGGGCTTTCGGCACCCGGAGGAATTCAGCCGGGCATTCCGGGCAAGGTACGGGGCGGCACCGCGCGACTACCGCGAGCAGTATCGACGCGCTACATAGTGCACGGGGCATCAAGGGCACTGCGTGGACCGTCAATGACACTCCTCCGTTCTTCGGCGAGAGTCGTCGTCAAGCACCATCGGGAGTGATTGCTCCCGACCGGCTGCTGTCTCGCACCAGCCCTTCCAAAAAGGAGCGCACATGGTCCGCAAGAAGATCGGGGTCTCACTCGCCGCCACCGCTCTCGCTCTTGGTCTCGGCATGTCGGGCGCCGGCAGCGCGACGGCTGCCTCCGTTCGCCCCGCCGTCGTCAGCCCGCTGGCGACCGTCTCCTGCGGCGGCCACACCACGAACGAGCCCATCACCAACGAGTACAGCACGAACTCCTCAGCCGTGTACGTGCTGCAGTGCCTGCTCAACCTGTCGTTGTACTACGTGACGATCGCCGAGGACGGCAGCTTCGGACCGGCCACGCTCGCGGCGGTCAAGCGCTTCCAGACCTGCGACGACCTCACAGTGGACGGCAGTGTCGGCCCGCAGACCTGGCCAGCACTCGTCTCATGGGCCAACAGCACGGGCTGGGTCGACTATCCCTGCGACCCCAGCTGACCGTTGGGCGCTCCCGGCTCACCGGCGCCTGCGCGTGCGTCGGTGACCAGGGCTCCCAGGCCCAAGGGGACATGCGTGGTCTGCTGGAGGCGGCTGATGCCTCGGGGCCGAGGATGTAGGGCAGTTGAGGGCTGCAGTTGATCCAAGACGCTTGGAGGCCGCATGTGCGGCCGCGATCGGGTTGGCCGAGACGGACGGAACGCTTGCCGGGCTCGCGCGACCTGTCGCGTGGCGGTTGACGGCCGGGCGGGTGATGGTCGAGACCTGGATACTCTCGCCCTGGCCGCCTCCGACGACTACCGAACCCACTGGGAGGTCTGCGAGTCCATCCACGCGCTGGAGGACACGGACGTGTCCGTCCTGGCGCCGCACTCGGTCGCCGCCTTGAACGCACGCCTGGTCAGGGCTGGGCTCTATCGCTACGACTGACGGCTCCCCGCCATCGCGCCGAGCCCCGTGGTGCCTGGCTGACGGCGCATCGACGACCCGCGCCTGCAGGAGTAGTCGGCCAGTCCGCTCAGGCGAGTGCGGCGCGTCCGCGGGTGGAGTCGTCGCCGTCGTCCAGGTGCCAGTGCAGGTCGCGGATGCCGGGCTCCAGGGACAGGCGGGCGATGAGCTGTTCCAGGGCGCGGGCCGGGTCCCCGCTGACGTCGACGGTCGCGCGCAGGCTGGTGGTGTCCTCGCCCTCGCGGGTGGCCCGCAGCCCGGTGGAGGTCAGGCCGCTGCCGGCGAGGGCCTGCAGGAGCAGGGCGCGGACGTGTGTCTCGGCCCGGCGCTCGCAGACCAGGTGGACGGTGGCCTCGGTGCCCTCGGTGTCGGGGTCGTCCTGCGGGACGCGGTCGATCAGCCGTCCGGCCGGGCGCAGCACCAGGTGGATGGTGAGCACGGTGGCGGCGCCGATCCAGGCGAGGACCAGGTGGCCGCCGGCGGCCATGACACCGGTCGCGGCGGAGCACCAGAGTGTGGCCGCGGTGTTCAGTCCGCGTACGGAGGCGCCGTCGCGGAGGATCACGCCACCGCCCAGGAAGCCGATGCCGGAGACGACATAGGCGGCGATGCGGGTGGCGTTGTCCAGGCTTCCGGTGCTGTCCCCGTAGAGCACGAACAGGGTGGCCCCGGTGGCGACCAGGGCATTGGTGCGCAGGCCCGCCATCCGGGCCCGCCACTGGCGTTCGACCCCGATCACGGCACCGCAACCCGCCCCGGTAGCCAGCCGGATCAGGAAGTCGAAGGTGGTCACAGGTCGATGATGGCGAGGATCCGGGCAGCCGAAGGGGAGACGCGCGGGGGCGGGCCGCTATGCGGCGTTGCTGTGGTGGGTGGGGATGGCCCGTTCGACGGCGGCCTTGAGGGCGGCGAACTCGGGTTGCTGGGCACGGCTGAAGGTCACGGACGTATTGTCGGCGCCGACGCCGGCCACGGTGAACTGAATGAAGCCGGGGACCAGGGCGCTGGCCGGGCACCAGCGGATCCCGGTGACGTGGGCGAGGGGGATGCGGTGGTGCCTGCTGTCGGCCCGGCCGATCCGGTGGTAGGCGATGGTGATGTAGGAGGCGTCGAGCCAGAGATCGGCTCGCTTGCCGTGTGCTTCGATGCGGGCTGCCACTGGAGCAGGGCGTGCTGGCGCGCGGCTTCCAGCAGCAGCATGCCGGGCAGGTGGTCGGCGGGGTGGTCGAAGAAGAAGGGGTGCTGCGGATCGGCCGGCGCGATGAACCAGCGTCCGTCGGCGTCCTCGGCGATGACGAAGTCGGCGGTGCGCGCCACGGCGACCTGGTCCGGGGCGGGGCGCCGCAGCGGGCCGTCGGCGGGTGGCAGGGGCCGGACGAGCGCGGGCGCGGCGCGTACGGCGGTGTACTGCTCGGGGGTGAACAGCCGCGCGGTACCGGCGGCGGTGGCGAAGACGTCGGCGTCGTCCGCGGTGCGGTAGGCGGCCCGCATGGTCAGGGCGACCAGTTGCCCGGTGGCCGGGTCGAGGCGCAGGTCGCCGACGTCCACGTCCATCACCAGATCGGTGGCCGCGCCGCGGGCGGCCGGCTCCTGGCCCGGATCGATGGAGAAGGCCAGGGACTTGATGACGAACTGGGTGTCGCCGGGGACGTCGAAGTAGCCCTGGGCCAGGCAGAGGCAGGCCTGCCGGATCGACTCGGCCACCAGCAGTGGGCTGTGCCGGCCCCCGACCGCGGTGCGGTGGCCGCTGGGCCAGCGGGCCGCGCAGCGAAAACGGTGCGGACCGGCCCGCGCCCGGGCGGTGATCAGGACCTCCGCGTCGGCCGCGCGGTGGACCTGCTGCCGGGTCACCGGCACCCCCGACGTGACATGCGGGCCTGCCGGGCCGGAAGGCTGGCCGGGTTCACTGGCTCCCATGCCCGACACTGTAGGAACCCGGCACCGGTACGGCTCGTCGACCTGCTCCATCCGGGTTTCCGCGCACGCTATCGTGGAGTTCTCGGGCTTCCGCGCACCGCACGGCCCAGACAAGGAGCGCGAGTGCAGGAACGTGCGCAGAGCACCCGGGAGTTGATCCTGCGCTCGGCAGCGGAGCTGTTCGATGCCAAGGGCTATGCCGTCACCAGTGTCAACGCGATCGCCCGTCAGGCGCAGTGCACCAGCGGGGCGCTGTACTTCCACTTCGCCAGCAAGGACGAACTGGCCGCCGCCGTCGTCGAGGCGCACTTCGCCGCCTGGGAGCCCATGGTGGACTGGGCGCAGGAACTGCCGGTGCCGGCGCTGCAGCGGCTGCTGACGCTCAGCTACGCGGTGGTGCGCGCCTTCCGCGACGACGTGATCGTGCGGGCCGGGGGCCGGCTGTGGAGCGAACGCCAGTCCATCGACGCCGGGCTGCCGAAACCGTTCGTCGGCTGGATCAACGTCGTGACCGACCTGCTGGGGCAGGCCGAGACCGAGGGATCGCTGCGCACCGGCCTCGACCTGGCGCAGGCGGCCGAAACGGTGGTCTGCGCCCTGTTCGGCGTCCACTCGGTCTCCGACGCTATGGACCGGCGCAAGCTCGTCGAACAACGCCTGGATGCACTCTGGCTGCTGCTTCTGCCAGGACTGACGCAGTATCAGTTCGGCGAGCTGCCAGAACTGATCGACTCCTGCCGCACCCGACCCGGACCCACCGGCAGCACCAGCAGGCGTGCGGCGGCGACGGCCAGCAGCGCCAGTCCCAGCAGCGGGTAGATGTCCGCGCACAGCATCTTCCAGTACGGCAGGTGCAGGTCGGCCGTGTGCCTGCCGTTGACCCGCCACATGGCCTTGGATGCGAACGCGATCCAGACGGCGACGGCTGTGATGCGCCATCCCAGGTGGCGCCAGCCTCTGGCGGTCCGCGCCTCGCGCGCGGCTTCCGCGGACAACAGCACCAGCAGCGGCAGGCACCAGACCCAGTGGTGGGTCCAACTGATCGGCGAGGCGAGAAGCCCGGTGACCGCACAGAGGACGATGCCCCAGGCCCCGGCACGCTGCGGGCCCGCTGCCCTTCGAGCCGTGAAAGCTGCCACGGCGAGGCCGGTCAGGCCGACCACCACAGCGGCGATCGTCGCAGGCAGGCCCGGTTGCGGGGTGTGCAGGAGCCGCGCCAGCAGGCCGCTCAGGGACTGGTTGTCGACGATCCAGGTCCTGCCCACGCGACTGGTGTCGTAGAGGTCCTTCGTCCAGAAGTCGAACGAGGCACGGGGCAGCGCCGCACAGCCGAGCAGGACGGTGACAAGCGAGGTGGCCAGCGCGACGAGGCCGGCCCGGATGCGGCGGGTCAGCAGGAGATAGACCGCGAAGACTCCCGGGGTGAGTTTGATTCCGATTGCGATGCCGATCGCGACACCCTTGCTGCGCCGGTCGTCCGGGCGCAGCAGGTCCCACAGCACCAGGACCACCAGCAGCAGGTTGATCTGGCCGTACTTCAACGTGGTCCAGATCGGCTCCAGCCACAGGCCGGCTCCGGCGGCGACCAGGGCCACCGCCGGCCGCAGACCCGGGCGCGGCCAGGCGGCCAGGCGGCAGGAGAGCCAGGCGAGTACGCCCACCAGTGTGAGGTTCTCGCCCATGACGATCCAGCGCATGACCGAGACCGGCAGCCAGGCCGCCGGGACGAAGAGAAGCGCCGCGAACGGAGGGTAGGTCGCGGCCAAGTGCCACGGCGCGACGCGCATGCCGTACAGGCTGGTGTGGTCGAGGACGCTGCGGCCCTCCGCCCGGTACACCACCATGTCCACCAAGGGGTAACCGTGAATCCGCCACTGGGCCAGCACAGCCAGGGCCGAGACCAGCGCGAACACCGCGGCGCCCAGGGTCAGCCACCGCTCCTGCCCCGCGAACCGGCCGGCCGTCCGGGGCGCCGGTTTCGGGGGTAGGGAACGGGTAAGGGTGCTCGGTGGAATCGCGGTCATGGCGCGTGAGTGTGCCACCCGATTTCCGCGCCGAGGAAGAGAGCTTCTTACCCTTTGAATCAGATTTCACGACTACCGGCCCCACCTGTTCTTTTTCAGGCAAGGAGCCAGGAAAAGCACAGGACGGAAGGACAGGGGCGTGCCTGCATGCGCGCTCCTCGTGGTGGTCGGGGTCCGGTCGGCTGATCGCCTGGACATGAGAACCCGCTCACACCTGCCGCGACCCGCTCACCTTCCCGCACAGCTCCGTGACACACCATGCCGAGCATGGCCCCCACTCTCACCACCCCGACCGCCCCTGGGAGGGAGCCCTCCCTGGCGACCCGCGGCCCCGCCCGGCCCCGCCACGCCCGACCGGCTCTGCTGCTCATCGCGGCAGTCGCCGCCGTCGCGTTCTGCTGGGACTGGGAACACGCTCGTTACCACGCCTTCTACGCCGACGCGGTGCGCAGCATGTCGGGAAGCTGGAAGGCGTTCTTCTACGGCTCCTTCGACCCGGCCGCCTCGATCACCCTGGACAAGCTCCCCGGTTACCTGTGGCCGCAGGCCCTCGCCGCCCGGCTGCTGGGCTTCCACACCTGGACGCTGCTGCTGCCGCAGGCGATCGAAGGTGTGCTGAGCATCCTGGTGCTCCACCGAGCGGTGCGCCGCTGGACCGGGGCGAACGCCGCGTTGCTGGCCGCCGCCGCGTTCGCGTTCACGCCGATCGTCGCCGGACTGTTCCGCACGGTCACCGAGGACGCGCTGTTCACCCTGCTGCTTCTGCTCGCCGCCGACGCCACCGCGCGGGCGGCTATGGACGGACGGCTGCGGCATCTGCTGGCAGCGGCGGCCTGGGTGGGGCTGGCCTTCCAGGCGAAGATGGTCGAGGCGTGGGCGGTACTGCCGGTGCTGGGCCTGGTGTACCTGTACGCGGCCCCGGTGGCGCTGCGCACCCGACTGGTACGCGCGGGGACGGCAGCCGCGGTGGCGCTGACGGTCTCGCTGTCCTACTGCACGGTGGTCGCGCTCACCCCCGCCGCGGACCGGCCCTATATCGACGGCACCACCAACAACTCCGTCTTCAGCATGGTCTTCGGATACAACTTCCTGACCCGCTTCCAAGGGATCGGTGTGAGCGCCGCGCAGACCGGCGCCGTGGCCGCGCAGTCGGGCTCGGCCGGCTCCGACGGCGGGCTGTTCCGACTCTTCTGGGGCGAGTTCGGGACCCAGATCGCCTGGCTCTACCCGGTCGCCCTGCTGTCGCTCTGCTGCGGACTGCTGTGGCGGCGCGGCCGGCCCCGCACCGACCGGGGCCGGTCCGGCTATCTGGTCTGGGGCGGCTGGCTGGCCGTGTTCACCCTGGTGCTCAGCGTGGGAAGCGTCAACGGTCACACCTACTACCTCGGCGTACTGGCCCCGCCCCTCGCCGCGCTGACCGGCGCCGGCCTCGCGGCGTTCTGGCGGGCCTTCCGCGCGGGCGGTCGACACGCCTGGGCGCTTCCCGCGGCGATCGGCGTCACGGCGGTGTGGGCGCTGGTCCAGTCCATGCGCTACCCGCTCTACCTCGTCTGGGCGGCGCCGACCGCGATGGTCCTCGCCGGTGCCGCGATCGCGCTGCTGCGGCTCGGCAGGAACGGACGTCTGGTGACGGCGGGAGCCGCGCTGGGGCTGGCCGCCATGCTGGTGACGCCCGCCGCCTGGTCCGCCTCGGTCTTCCAGACCCGCTACGGGCACTCCTGGCTGGGCACCGTCGGCGCCGCCGCACTGCGCAACGGCAACAGCGTCAGCGGCGTGTCGGGAAAGCTCGACAAGGAGCAACGCAGTCTCTACGCCTACCTGACGGCACACCGCCAGGGGGCGAAGTACCTCATGGCGACCTGGTCCTGGAGCGCCGCCACCCCGTACATCCTGGCCGAGGACGCCTCAGTCCTGCCTCTCGGCGGCTACTCGGGGTTGGTGCCCTCCACCACGATCGCCCAGTTCCAGCGGTACGTGACCGCAGGCGAGGTGCACTACGCGCTCGTACCGGCCAAGGTCCACACCGGGAACAGCGCGGCCGTGGAGATCAGCGCCTGGGTACGGACCAACTGCGCACCGGTGCAGGGCCAGGCGAAGGGCCTGGGCAAGCTCTACCTGTGCGGCGGCGTGTAACAGCGGGTCAGTCCCGGGCCCGGGTCCCTTCCCCCGTGAGGGACCCGGACCGCCCGTGTCGTCGTCGCAGAACATACGACAGCTACGGGCGGCGCGAAGTACCTTGCTGCACGGTGAAACGGTCCTTTCGGTGTCGAACCGCACAGCGAGCGCATTGTGTCCCTGTCATGACCTGGATACTCTCCGGTCGAACGGACTTCGATGGTCGATGTGAGGGAGCGGCGTGCAGGGTGGTCGGCCGGCGGACACGGCGACCGTCGGACGGATCCGGCGGGCCGACGATGTGCTGGACATGCAGCGCGCTGCCCGCGGCGGCGGCACCGCACTGGTGCTCAGCTGGCTGGCGGCCCGCACCGGGGCCGACGTCCTCCTGATGGACTCCGCGGGCGCGCTGAGCCACCCGCCGCAGGCCCCCCTCGGTGAGGCCGAGCACGGTCTGGCTCTGTGCGCAGTGCGGGAGATGGCTGTGCGTGGGCGCGGGTCCGTGGTCATCGACCAGGGCGGGCTCACCTGCATCGTCCTTCCTCTCGACAGGTCGCGGGGCGGCCGGTCGCCCTTTCTCGTCGCCGTGACGTCCCGACCGGCAGCGCCAGAGCTTCCGGTCCTGCTCGCGGACGCCACCTCCGTGCTGAGTCTGACCTGGCCGGCGGAACACGCCCGGCGGCAGCAGCGTCGGCTGCGGATCGCGGACGCCCAGAATCGCGAAGCAGTCCTGCATCTGCTGATGAACGGTCAGACATCCATTGCGCGCCAGGTCGCGGGGGCGCTGCGACCGGCTCTGCCCGCGACGGTGCGCATCTACGTCATCGAGGGACCGCCCAGGGTGCGCGCCCGGATGGCCGAGGAGCTGGCCCAGGTGGCCGAGGGCGCATGGATCGTGCCGTGTCCGGTGTACGCCGACCACATCCTCATGCTCGCGCCCGCCGACGGTGCCCCAAGCTGGGTCTGGCCCCCCGAGCTGGAGGCCACCTGCTGGATCGGGGTCAGCAACGCCCTGCCGCTGCGCGACACCGCCACCGGCTACGCCCAGGCGTTCCACGCCCTCGCCGCCGCGCGCGATCGCTGCGACCGACAGTCCTCGTTCGCAGCCGACCCCGACCTGGCCCTGACCATCGGCTCCGCCGCAGTCGCCTGGGCCGAGGCCTTCCTCGCACCGATCCGCGCCCACCGGGCCAGACGCCCGCAGGACCCGGACAGTACGGAACTCCTGGCCACCGCCGCTTCATGGCTCAGCTTCCACTCCCACGCGACGGCCCACCTGAAGATCCACCGCAACACCCTGAGCGGACGCCTGACCTGCATTCAGGAGCTGCTGGGCCTGGACCTGCGGCGGCTCGCCGACCAAGCCGCACTGGCACTCGCTCTGCGCGCGATCGCCACAGATATCCCGCCCGCGCCGGAGCACGACGCCATCGGGGCCGGGAGGACGGCGCCCAGCCTGGACGAACTCCTTGTGCTGCCAAGCGTCGTGGCCTGGGCCCACCGACAGCTCCGTCCCGTGAGCGCCCCCGACGTTCCGGCCAGCATCGCCGAGACACTCACCACCTGGCTGCGCCTCGACGCGCGCATCGGCCCCACCGCGGCTGCGCTGTCCGTCTCGGTCTCCGCCGTACGCAAGCGTCTGACCCGCAGTGAGGCACTGCTCGAACGCTCACTGCTACGGTCTCCCAGCGCTGTCCACGACCAGTGGCTGGCCCAACGGGCCATCGAGCTGGCCGGGGCCGAGGACCTCGGGGCAGCTGAGCCGGTGGCGTAATTCGTTGGACAGTGCGCCTGTTGGTGCCGATGGTGGAGGCATGGAACAGGAGCAGACCTGGGACGTCGACACTGCCCAGCGCTATGACACACCGGGCAGCGGCATGTTCGCGCCCGAGCTGCTGGCGCCGACCGTGGCCTTCCTCGCCGACCTCGCGGACGGCGGGCGCGCGCTGGAGTTCGCCGTCGGAACCGGGCGGGTGGCCGTCCCCCTGACCGAGCGCGGCGTGCCGGTGACCGGCATCGAACTGTCGCTGCCGATGATCGAGCGACTTCGGACCAAGGCGGACGAGGCGACGATCCCGGTGGTCGTCGGTGACATGGCGACCGCCGTCGCTCCGGGGGAGTACACGCTGGTCTACCTGGTCTACAACACCATCTCCAACCTGCTCACCCAGGCCGAGCAGGTCGCCTGCTTCCGCAATGCCGCCTGCCATCTGACGCCGGGCGGCCGATTCGTGATCGAGCTCGGCGTACCCGACCTGCGTGTGCTGCCGCCGGGCCAGCAGGGGGCGCTCTTCGACGTCCAGGCCGGCTACATCGGCCTGGACACCTACGACATCCTGCGGCAGCACCTGGTGTCGCACCACTTCACGTTCGACGACGGCCGGCAGGCCCGGCTGCACCGCAGCAAGCACCGCTACATCTGGCCGGCCGAGCTCGACCTCATGGCCCAACTGGCCGGATTCGAGCTGGAGTCCAGGCAGGCGAACTGGGACGGGGCCGAGTTCACCGGCGAGTCGCGGTCCCACGTCTCGGTCTACCGTCTCCCGCACCCTTCCTGACGTGCTGACCTGGCCGGTCAGGGATAGGCTCGGCGGCGGCCACGGTCCTGCGTCCTGGAGGGAAGTCCGTTGGGTGGCAGCGAGGTCGATCCGCATCCGGTGGTGCAGCGGACCCTGTCCGATGCGCTCGACGGTCTGACGTCGGGACCGACCCCTCCGGGCTGGGCCGCGGCGGTGCACCGGGCGGCCGAGCTCCAGGCCCCGGCCTGGCGACAGCGCGACGTGGCGCCGACCGCCGAGGTCGACCTGCAGACCCTGGCCGTGGCCCTGTACGTGCTGGCCCACCAGGGCGGTCGGGAGCCGTCGTCGGTGTCGCCGGAGGAGCTCCGGGACCTGCTGGACGGGCCGGAGGACTGGAACGGCGAGCCGCAGCTGCGCGCGGTCTCCGCCGAGACGCTGAGAGCGCTCGGGCACCTTCCGCCGCAGCCCGACTCGACCGAAGGGATCCCGGATCCGGTCGGACAGATCTGGCAGGACCTGACCTACCAGCGCGAGCCCGAGGACCCGATGGACGACAGCAAGCCGGACCCGTCCGCCATGCGCGGCGCCGTCGACCGGCTTCGCCGTTCCCTGTAGCCGGTCAGGGGCGTGCCTACGCGGGCGGGGCGACCAGGGTGTCGGACTGGTTGGCGCGTCGGAGCGCGGCTGCGACGAACCCGCTCGCCTTCAGCTCCTCGACCAGGTCCCGGAGGAACCGGACGGTCTCCGGCCGCCCGGTCCTGGTCGTGCCCACCGCCTGCCGGATCTGCATGAACCGGTCCTCGATCAGCCGGTACTCGGGATGGGCCGCGACGAACTCCGTCATCGGCTGCCTGATACCGGCCGCGACCTCCAACTCCTGAGCGAGGAACTCGTCGACGCCTTCCTCGCCGCGCACGACGCTCGCGTGCTGAAGCGTGCGGGAGAGGAAGAGGTCGTACGCGGACCCGCGCTTCACGCCGATGCGGACGCCGGCCCGGTCGACATCGGCGACCGTGGCCAGAGCTGAGCTGCGCGGCACCGCGAAGACGCCCTCGATCACCACATACGGCGCAGTGAAGGCGACCTCTGCCTCCCGTGCCGGCTCGACGGCCAGAAAGCACATGTCGGCCCGGCCGGTCGCCATCGCCTCGTAGGACTTCCGTGCCGCGTCGAAGCAGAGCAGTTCGACCGGCACGCCAAGCCGCGCGCCGACCTCGCGCGCGATGTCGACCGTGACGCCGGTCGGTGCCGCCGGGGTGCCCTGGGCCAGAACCGGATTGCCCAGATTGACGGAGACCCGCAGCACGCCGCTCGGTGCGAGGTCCTGGCCGACGGCAGCGTTCACGATCATGGAACGGATTATAGGGCCGTCCATCCCCGACATGCGGTGTGAGGCCGGGGCTACCACCAGGGAGGATCTCTGTCGTAGCGGGGGAGGGAGAGCCGTGCGCTCTCGAAAGCGAGCACTCGGCCATGAGCACCACACAGCACGTCGTCGTCATCACCGGCGCCTCCCAGGGCATCGGAGCCGCCCTGGTCACCGCCTATCGCAAGCTCGGCTACGGAGTGGTGGCGACATCGCGCTCCATCGCCCCGTCCGATGATCCCGAGGTGCTCACGGTGCGCGGCGACCTGGGCGAGCCGGGCGTCGGCGCCCGCGTCATCGAGCAGGGGCTGGCCCGGTTCGGACGGATCGACACGTTGGTCAACAACGCCGGATCTTCGTCGCCAAGCCGTTCACCGAGTACACCGACGAGGACTACCGGGCGGTGGCGGAGCTGAATCTCCGCGGCTTCTTCGAGGTCTCCCGGAGCGCGGTGGCGGCGATGCTCTCCCAGGGCGGCGGCGGTCACCTGGTGAACGTCTCCACCAGCCTGGTGGACCACGCCGATTCGCATGTCCCCTCGGCGCTGGCATCGCTGACCAAGGGCGGCCTGAACGCGGTCACCAAGTCGCTGGCGATCGAGTACGCGTCCCGCGGAATCCGGGTCAACACTGTTTCGCTGGGCATCATCCGCACCCCGATGCACCCGGCCGAAACCCATGCCGACCTCGCCGCGCTGCATCCGCTGGGCCGGATCGGCGAGGTCGAGGACGTCGTCGACGCGATCCTCTACCTGGAGAACGCCTCGTTCGTGACCGGAGAGATCCTGCACGTCGACGGGGGCCAGAGCGCCGGGCGCTGACCTTCACACCACTGACGCGAAAATCACGGTCAGCCCGGCAGACGGAAGGTGCGGCGGTGCCTTGTTGACATGCTTCGGGAACCGGTGGCGGCCGGCCTGCGCAAATGGTGCACTGTGGGCGTTGTCAGGCGGCCTTACGTTGTTGGACGGGTTGATCGAGCCATTCGTAGGGTTGGGTCGCCCAGGGGTGCCGGGTGTGGCTTTCAGGCGGCTGCCGTCCATGGCTGACTTCGCTTCGCCGCCCGGCACCCCACGACGACCGGGCCGCTGATTGGGAAGTGCGAACAAGTCGCTGCGTAAGGCAATGCCGGCGAGGTCGTCCGTGGTACGCACTGCAGGAACGACTCTTGGGAGCACGATGAGCCGAATATGGGCCGGGATCGACAGCGGCAAGACCCACCACCACTGCGTGGTGCTGGACACCGACGGCGCCAAGCTGCTGTCCCGACGGGTGGCCAACGACGAACCGGAGCTCCTCCAACTCCTCGCCGACGTCCTCGCCCTGGCAGACCAGGTCACCTGGGCGGTGGACATGGCCGACGGCGGGGCCGCCCTGCTGATCGCTCTGCTGGTCAACCACGAACAGGAGCTGCTCTACATCCCCGGGCGGGCGGTCAACCGGGCCACTGACGGCTACCGCGGCGAAGGCAAAACCGATGCCCGCGACGCGCTGGTCATCGCGGACCAGGCCCGCATCCGCCGGGACCTGAAGCCGATGCGCCCCAGCGACGAGGCGAGCATCGAACTGCGCCTGTTCACCAATCGGCGCACCGACCTGGTCTGCGACCGAACTCGCGCGGTCAACCGCCTGCGGGGCATGCTGACCAGCATGTTCCCCGGTTTGGAGCGCGCTCTGGAGCTGACCAACACGGGGCCGCTGGTGCTGCTGAGCGGATATCAGACCCCGGACGCGATCCGGCGCCTGGGGGCGGCCCGGCTCGCGAAGTGGTTGCGTGCCCGCAAGGTTCGCGGCGCCGAGGCCCTGGCCGCTGCCGCGGTCGAGGCCGCTGAGCGCCAGCGCACCGCGGTTCCCGGCGAGGGGACCCTCGCCGCGATGGTGCGCACGCTCACAGAGGAGGTGGTGGCTCTCAACGGGAAGATCGCGGAGATCGACAAGCTCATCGAGGGCCGGTTTCGCCAGCACGAGCTCGCCGAGGTGATCACCAGCATGCCCGGCATCGGTTCCCTTCTCGGAGCCGAGTTTCTGGCCGCCGTGGGCAGTGACATGGACTCCTTCGCGAACCCGGACCGCCTCGCGGCGTTCGCCGGCCTGGCACCGGCACCACGCGACTCCGGAAAGACCAGCGGCAACCTGCACCGCCCTCAGCAGTACCACCGCGGCCTGCAGCGCGTCTTCTACACCTCCGCGCTCATCAGCATCCGCTGCGACCCCAACTCGCGCCGCTTCTACGACCGCAAGCGCGCAGAGGGCAAGCGCCATACCCAGGCCGTCATCGCCCTGGCCCGCCGACGCGTCAACGTCTTCTGGGCTCTGATCCGTGACCGACGGTGCTACCAAGTTGCACCGCCAGTCACCGCAGTTGCTTGACAACTTCATTGGGAAGCGGTGTCGGGCTCGATGGGGCTGAAGGTGACGGCGAGCCCGAGGGCCTCTGCCTGGGCGGTGATGCGGGCCTTGGCGCGTTCGGGGTCGCGGCGGGTGTAGTAGTCGCCGCCGAGTTCGAGGTAGGGCACGCCCTGGGTGAGCATGTGCCACATCGCCGTGGCCATGGAGTGCTCGGTGGCGACCAGGGCTCTCATCGGGCCTCGGCGGGTGGCTATGCGGTGATAGCGGGCGCTGAGGAACGTGCCGCGGGAGCGGGAGACGGACAGCGCTGCGATGCCGAGGGCGCCCTTGAGGTAGGTGTTGCCATGTCTGGTCCTGGCGGGTTTGGTCTTCGGCCCTGACTGGTTGGAGCCGGGGGCGAGTCCGGCCCAGGACGCGAAGCATGCGGCGCTGGGGAAGCAGTCGATGACCGCACCGGCCTCGGCGACCATCACCTGCGCGGTCTTCTCGCCGATACCGGGCATGGTCAGCAGGAGGTCGATCAGGGGGCGAAAGGGCTCCATCACCACCTCGATCCGTGCCTCCAGTTCGGCGATGGCCGCATCGAAGCCGTCGATTACTTGCAGGTGCAGGCGGGTCAGGAAGGCGTGGTGGCTGGTGAAGCGGCCGGTCAGGGCCTCGCGCAGCTCGGGGATCTTCGAGCGCATGCGGCCCTTGGCCAGCTCGGCCATCGCCTCGGGGCCGGCCGTGCCCGCACACAGGGCCCCGAGCATGAGCCGACCGGAGACGCCGAGGATGTCGGTGGCCACCACGGACAGTTTGACGCCCGCGTCCTCCAGGAGCTTCTCCAGCCGCTGGTGCTCCTTGGAGCGGTCGTTGGTCAGCTTGGAGCGCAGGCGGGTCAGGTCGCGCAGTTCACGCACGGGTGGCGGCGGCACCAGTGAGCCGCGCAGCAGCCCGTGGGCTGCGAGTTGAGCCAGCCACTGGGCGTCGTTCACGTCGCTCTTGCGGCCGGGCAGGTTCTTCGCGTGGGCCGCGTTGACCAACTGCACTGGCAGTGCGTCCTCCAGAAGGTAGTAGAACTGCTTCCAGTAGTCGCCGGTCGCCTCCATGACGACCAGCGTCACGTTCTTGTCCAGGAGGAACTCACGCAGTTCGAGGACCTGGCCGGTCATCGACCCCCAGGTGGTCACCTCCCTGGTGAAGGTCCCCTTGCGCGCGCCGGGGACCCGGACGCACACCTTGGCGTCCTTCTTGCTGACGTCCAGCGCGGCGACGCGCTCGTGGACGACGTCCATCTCCCACCCCTCCGGGGTTGCCTCGGCAGTCGGTCGGACACCGCTCCGGGGAGGGCTGGGGTCAGCATGCAATCTGACGCTCGTGCTCGTGGCAACAATCCACGGTTCCCGTGGCCGCCCTCCGCCACCAGACTCAGGTGCGGGCTCACAGGCACCAGAGTAGATCCGGAGTCATCCGGAACGGACGACAACCATGCTGCCGTTCCCCGTGCGTGGCAGGGGCACAAACGCCGACGACGCCCCCGATTTTCCCGTCCCACCGCGAGGCCCGAAGGGCCGCTGAATGACTCAGGAGGAAAACTGATGAACAGCACAGCGGACAACGAGAAGATCCTTCGTGGCGTCCTCGACGAGTGGAAGGCGGCCGTCGACGCGCACCAGCCGGAGCGGGTCGCGTCCAACTTCGCCGAAGACGCGATCTTCCAGGGTCTCCATCCGTACAGCGTGGGCCGACAGGGCATCGCCGACTACTACGCCTCCCAGCCGATCGGGATGGCCGCCGACTACCGGATCCTGGAGACCAGGCGGCTCGCCGACGGCCTGGTGCTCGGCTATATGAGCGTCGACTTCTCGTTCACCGACCGGCCGACGCTCACCCTCTACCTGAGCCTGCTGGTCGTGCAGACGGAGAACGGCTGGTACATCAGCCACTACCAGGTTTCCAGGCTCGGTTGAGGTCCGGTCCGGTCTGCGCCGCCGTGGGGCTCAGGTTGCGTACCGGACCCCTACGGAATCAGTGCGCTCGCTTCCGGCGACGACCGACGAGAACGATCAGGGCGCCTGCCGTGAGCATTCCAAGTGCGGCGAGCGCCATGGGCACCAGCGGACCTGCTCCTGTGTGAGCCAGCTGCCCGGTGTTACCGCCGGGCGTCTCGCCGGCTGCGGGCGTCGTGATGGACCCGGGCCCGGGGGACGAGGACTCCGAAACAGCCCCCGAGGGGCTCGGCGTGGCCGCAGCGGACGAACTCGTGGCTGCCGTGGCGGTCGTGGCGGTCGGGGTGGGGCTTGTGGCGGGCGCGGTGGCGCTCGGGGTCGGACTGGAGGACGTTGTCTCCGGACTGGTGGCTGTCGGGGTGGGCGCTGAGGGCGTCGGGGTTGCCGCAGCGGACGACGCGGTGGCGGTCGGGATGGGGGTTGGGCTGCTGCTGGCCGACGGGGTTGGAGTTGAGGAGGCTGATACCGCGCCGGTGGGTGTGGATGTGGGCGTGGGTGTGGCCGCCGGGGACGACGTGTCGGCGGTTGGGGTGCTGGTGGCCGACGGGGTCGGGCTTGCGGAGGTTGTTTCCGTGGGTGTGGGTGTGGGGGCGGGCGTCGAGGGTGTGGGTGTGGCCGCCGCGGTCGATGTGGCGGCGGTCGGGGTGGGACTGACGGCGGGGACGGTGGCTGACGGAGTCGGGCTCGAAGACGGCGATTCCGAGGCGCTGGGCGTCGCTGAGGCCGCCGGGGTTGATGTGGTGGCGGTCGGGGTCGGAGTGGGGCTTGCGGAGGCGGTGGCCGTCGGGGTCGGGCTTGAGGACGGCGTCACTGTGGCCGTTGGTATCAGTTCGACTCCGTGTACGAAGTGGCGGTCGTTGATCTCGGCTCCGGTGTGTGTCAGTTCCCTGGCGACGAGATCGCCTTCCAGGTTCTGGCCGTCGCTGTCGACGACTGCGGCGTTCGGTGCGTAGAGAGTCCCCGAGAACTGACGCCCGCTGTCGAGCGTGATGGTGCCGTTCGTGGTGAAATTCCACAGCACATCGGTCGGGTTGTTCTGAAAGGCGTTGGTGGCACCCTTGAGATCGATGTTGCCGCTGTCGGTGACATTGACCACCAACCAGGCACCGCTGCCCAATGCCTGGCCGCTCAGGTTTATGTTCTGGATCGCGGCCAGTTGCGCCGCCGTCACGTTCCACACGTTCTGGCCGGGTTGCAGCGTGAGGCTGACATTCGAGTCCGTGCCGTTCCAGGCCGTCACGCCGTTCTGGTCCTGGAGCGACACGGTGTCGGTGAGCGCGGCCATCTGCGTGTTGAGCGTCCGGTACTGGGTGAACAGCGACGGCAGATCGAATCCGGAACTGCTGAGCACCGACGCGGCCGGCTCCGAGGAATTGACCACGATGTGCGGCGAGCCGTCCCCGGTGGAACCGGGCGCGTCGATGCCCGTCGTTCCGCCGGAGGGGAAGACCGCAGGTGAGCCGCCGATTTTGGCGTACATCCCCTGGTCGACCTGGAGGACCCCGGTCGATCCCGAGAAATCGACAGTTCCCGCGACCAGGCTGGTCGGGGCCGTGTCGCCGGGAGCTGTATAAGTCGCCGAGCCCGCGTCCTTGGAGGCCAGGTTGTAGCCGCCGAACGTGAGTGTTCCGCCGACCGCCATGGATGTCTCGGATTCGCCCCCGGTCAGCTGGGCGTCCCCGGAAACCAGAACTCCGAATCCATGACTCGGATCTTTCTGTACATCGGTCGCGTCGACCGGTCGCACCGGATTGACCACGGTACCGGCAGCGGTCGCCGACCCGCCCAGGGTCAGACCGAGCGAGCCCAGTGCGGTGGCGGCGGCGATCACGCCACCGGTTCTGAGTTTTCTTCGTGACATGGCTCGCCCTGATCTCTCGCTGGGTGTTTGCTGTGCGAGTCATGTTATGTAGCAATGCGTAAGAGAAATTAAGATGTGACTCACTTCATATGCGGATCCGGATCTTATCCCCTGTCGGATGATCTGTGAGTGGGCGTCATATCCGGGCACTGTTTCGGGGAATTGCCGGTATGCAGCGGTGACCGAGCAGAGCCTCGCCGCCCTGCTGTCGCGGTCGTCGTTATGCCCGCGAGCTACGCCGCTCGTGCCCACGGCAACCCCCTCGCTCGGACACGGCAGGCGTGGGGTGATCCGTTCGGGAGGTTACATGTGTGTGATGTCCACGTAAGTTCTACTGCAAGTACGCGTGCAGTCACCCTCCGGCGTGCTCTTCTGGTGAAGCGAAGAGCCGACAGTCGGATAACAGGGTCTTCGCAATACCCGCGCCCGAGCGGTTGCAGCGGGCCGAGGACCGGGGGTCATGGAGTGGGGGGGGTCATCCGGCGTGCCCGCAGAACCCGCGGTGCGACGTCGGTGTTACTCGCAGTCGTACTGCCGTGCGCGGGCACCGCCACCCTCACCACCGACGGCGCCAGAACTACACCGCCGGCCTGAGCGACGGCGTCCAGGTCCTGGACCAGACCGTCAGCCTGCCACCCCAGGTGCTCGTCGCCTTCACCGGCGGCAACGGCTCTCTCACCGACACCCATCAGGTGACCAGCCCGACCATCAGCTGTTCCGGAGGAAACTGATGAGCACCCCGACCATGGAACCGCAGCCGTCCGCGCTCACCGAACCCAGGCTCGCCCCGGGCCCCGACCTGCACGGCAGCTATGCCGCCGAGGTCCAGCCCGCCGGGCCCTACACCGAACCGGGCCCGCGCACCTTATGGGCCAGTCGCCTGGTCATCGCCTTAGGGGCGGCGGCCGTCGCCTGGTACCAACCGGGCCCGCTGCTGTCGCTGGCCACGCTCCTGCTCGGGGTCGGGTTCGCCTGGATCGGCGGCTGGCACGGGCGCGACCTGCGGCTGATCGCCCTCGCCCTGGGCGTGTACGTCAGCGCCGTCGACTATCTGTCCTGGCGACTGTCGGTGCTGTCATGGACCTGGACCGGCTGGTGGATCGGCCTGCCGCTGTTCCTGGCCGAACTGCACGCCGCCGTCCACACGGTGGGCCTGCACGCCACCGTCTGGCCGCACCGTGCGCGCCGGGTCCGTCAGGACCTGGACCCCTCACGACTGCCGGTGTTCGTGTTCGTCCCCACCGTGGACGAGGGCCCCGAGGTCGTCGAGGCCACCCTGCGCGGGGTCCTCGCCGCCAGGCAGCGCTATCTGGCCGAATTCCCGCACGCCGCCATCACCGTCGTGGTCTGCAACGACGGTGGCGTCGCCGGGGCTCCGTGCAGTGACGCGGTGATCGATCTGTGCCGACGGCTCGGCGTGATCTGCGTGACCCGGACCGTCGGCGGGGGAGCCAAGGCCGGCAACATCGAGCACGCCAGGGAGCAGCTCGGGGCCTACGGCGACGCGCTGCTGGTGGTCTTCGACGCCGACCAGATCCCCCGCGAGCACTTCTTCCTGCACAGCCTGGCGCCGATGGCCGACGCGAGCGTCGGCTGGGTGCAGTCCGGGCAGTTCTACGGCAACCGCCACAACCCCGTCGCCCGCTGGGCCGACGACCAGCAGTCGCTGTTCTACCGGCTGCTGTGCCCCGGCAAGGCCCTGCACGACTCCGCGTTCATCTGCGGCACCAACGTGGTGCTGCGGGCCGCGGCGCTGGACGAGATCGGCGGCCTGCCCACCGACTCCGTCACCGAGGACTTCGCCGCCTCCATCCGGCTGGCGCCGCGCTGGCACAGCGTCTACCTGCCCGAGGTGCTCGCCGTCGGGCTCGGTCCGGTCGACCTGCCCTCCTACCTCAAGCAGCAGGAGCGATGGGCCCGCGGCACCCTGTCGGTGCTCCGCTCGCACTGGCGCGACCTGCTGCTGCCCAAGGAAGGGGGTCTCCGGGCCCAGCAACGGTTCCAGTACGGTCTGGCCGTCACCCACTACCTGGCCGGGGTGCGCGACCTGGTCTTCCTGGTCGCCCCGGTGCTCTATCTGACCACCGGCACCACGGGGGTGCGCGGTGCGACCCTGGGTTCCTTCATGGCCCACTTCGTCCCCTACTACCTGCTGGCCGGCCTCGCCTTCGTGCACGCCGCCTGGCGCACCACCAGCTGGCGCAGTGTCGTCGTCGGCTTCGGCTCCTTCCCGGCACTGATTCGGGCTGCCTGGATGACCCTGGTCGGCAGCCGCGGACTGTTCACCATCACCCCCAAGCAGCGCACCGCCGCCTCGCCCTGGCGCACCGCCCGGTGGCACCTGTTCGGCCTGGCCGCCTGTCTGGCCTCGCTCGGCCTGGCCGTGGCGGTGCACCACTCCCCGGCCTACTACCTGGCCGCCTTCTGGCTCGCCTACCTGTGCCTGATGATCGGCGCGCACCTGTGGCTGGTGCTCCAGGACGCCCGTGCCGCCCGCAGCAGCACCGCAGTCGAGGAACCTCCTCCGGTCGTTCGGGGCGAGGAGAAGCCCGCGACGGGAAGCCATCGCCGCCGGCCCCGCCGCCCGCTGGTGGCGGTTGCCGCCACCGTCCTGGTCGCGGCCGGCGGCGTCGCGGTCCTCACCACGGCCGGCGCCGCCCCGCTCCCCGTGGTGACGGCGCCTACGGCTCTGCCGGCGCACCCGTACGCCGGAATCGGCAGCGCCACCGATGCCCAGGCCCTCTCCCTGCGCCAGAGCCTGGGCACCGCCTTCGGCCTCCAGTCGCGGACCGAGGAGGTCGGCGCGAGCTTCGACACCGCCTGGGCCGATTCGGTACGCGCCCAGGGCGGCATCCCCTGGGTGACGCTGCAGCTGTCCACGAACGGGAAGAGCTCGCTGGACTCGTCGCTCACCGCCGTCAACAACGGTATCGACGACGCCGCGCTGCTGAGCTGGGGCAGTGAACTCGCCCACTACGGCCACCCGCTCTACCTCACCGTGCTCCCGGAGGACGACCGCAACTACGCCATCAGCTCCGCCGTGGCCCGAGGAGGCATCCCGCAGGACTCCGCCCGCGCCTGGCAGCACATCAGAAAGCTGCTCAGCGAGGCCGGTGCAGACAACGCGGCACTGGTCTGGAACCCCGCCGACCCGGCGCACGACCAGTCCTACCGTCCCGCCCCGGCGAGCATCGACGCCGTCGGCGTCACCCTGTTCGAGTATCCCGGCACCCGCTGGGCCGACCCTGCCACCGTGCTGGCCGCCGCCGCGGCAGCGCACCCGGGAAAGCCGCTGCTGGTGACCGCGAGCGTGGCCGGGAAGCCCGCCCTGCGCGCGAGCTGGCTCGACCACCTCGCCACCGCCGTGGCTGCCCGGCACGACATCGTCGCCGTCGTCTACCAGCTCACCGGCCCGGAGACGGACACCAGCTCCAGCGCCGCCGCGCGCTGGTCGCCCGTCACCGACCCTCTCACCAGCGCGGCCGCCGCCCGACTGCTGCACGGGCTGTCCAGTGAGGACCACTGACGTGATCACTCTCGCCCCGCTGCGCCGTCCGCCCGCGACCGCCAGGCCGAGCCGGCCGCACCAGCCTGCCTGGCTGGTGCGGCTGCCCCTGCTGTGCCTGCTCGTCCTGCAGACGGTCCTCAGCCTGCGCCTGCACAACAGCGCCTTCCAGGACGAGGCCCTGTACCTGTACTCCGGGCACCGGGAGCTCGACCTGTGGCTGCACCACACCCCGACCTACGACAACTACGCCTCCTACTTCTCCGGTGCGCCCTTCCTCTACCCCGTCCTCGGCGCGCTCGCCGACAGCGTCGCCGGACTCGCCGGAGCCCGAGCCCTCAGCCTGCTCTTCATGCTGGGCACGACGGTGCTGCTGCACGGGCTGACCCGCCGTCTGTTCGGGCGCCCGGCCGCCCTGCTGGCCGCGGTCGTCTTCGCCCTCAGCGCGCCCGTGCTGTTCCTGGGACGGCTGGCCACCTACGACGCCATGGCGCTGGCCCTGCTCGCGGTCGCCGCCTGGACCGCGGTGCGCACCGCCCGCCTGCACTGGTCCACGGCCGTCCTTGCCGGCCTGCCGCTGGCCCTGGCCGGTGCCACCAAGTACGCGGCGCTGCTGTTCGCCCCCACCGTGGTGGCCCTGGTCGTGCTGGCCGCCATACCCGAGCGCAACTGGTGGCGGGCACTGCTGCGCGGCCTCCTCGCCGTGGCCGCCGCCGTGGGGGGAGCAGCACTGGTCCTCGCGCTCGCGGGCCACACCTTCCTGGTCGGTGTCCGCACCACCACCACCGCCCGCGTCGCCGGCACCGACTCCGCCGGTCTGCTGCTCAAGCTCTCCTTCGAGTACGGCGGTCTGGTCCTCGTCCTGGCCGTACTCGGGACGGTGCTGCTGATCAGGGCCGGCAGCGGCAGCACCCGGCTGACGCGCGTGCTGCTGGGAACGGTGCTGACCGGTACCGCCCTGCTGGCGCCCGCCTACCAGATCCACCTGCACACGCTCACCTCGCTGCACAAGCATGTCGGCTTCGGGCTGTTCTTCGCGGCGCCCGTCGCCGGCTACGGCCTGGCCCGGATCGCGGCGGTCGGCCGCTACAGCCCCCGTCGCCTGGGGCTGACCCTGGGCGTGTGCCTGCTCGCCGCCGAACTGGGCATGCTGCAGTCCGCGCAGCTGTTCCGCCAGTGGCCCGACTCGACCACCCTGGAACAGGTGCTGCGCACCCAGGTCCGCCCGGTCACCGGTCGCTACCTCGCCGAGGAGTCGGAGGTTCCCCGTTACTACCTGTCGGACCTGGTCCAGCCGTACCAGTGGAGCGGAACCTACTTCTTCGGCTACACCGACAAGAAGGGCGCCTACCTGACCGGCGTCCCCGCGTACCGCGCCGCCATCACGGACCGCTACTTCGACCTGGTGGTCCTGCGCTACGGCCCGACGGCGGGCCTGGACCGCCAGATCGACCCGGCCCTGTCCCAGGGGCACGGCTACACCCTGGTCGCCACCGTGAACGCGGACAGCAGCTACGGCCAGGGGATCTGGTACGTCTGGCGGCCCACTGGGTGACGGCGACGGCCCTGTAGGCGGCCGTTGACAAAGTGGAACGTTGTTCCGTATGTTGAACGGAACAACGTTCCGCTTGCGGCGTGGTCCGCCGTTGAAAGGCAATGCGCATCATGAGTGAATCGACTTCTCCCGCTGACACCGCACCCGCACCGGCACCCGTTCCCGTCCTCTCGGTCGGTCCGGTGGTGCTGCCCGCTCCCGGCCGAGCCGTGGACCTTCAGGTGCGCGTCTCCGCGCCCGTGACCGGGAGCGAACTGCCGGTGATCCTCCTCTCGCACGGTCATGGCTACTCGAACCACCTCTCCTCCCTGAACGGCTACGCCCCGCTGGCCAACTACTGGGCGGCGCAGGGCTTCGTGGTGATCCAGCCGACGCATCTGAGCTCCCGGACGCTGAGCCTGCCCTCCGACACCCCCGGGGCGCCGCTGTACTGGCGGTCCCGGGCCGAGGACATGAGCCGCATCCTCGACCGGCTCGACGCGGTCGAGGCCGCCGTCCCCCAGCTCCCCGGGCGCCTGGACCGGAGCAGGATCGCGGTGGCCGGCCACTCGATGGGCGGGCACACGGCGAGCCTGCTGCTGGGCGCCAGGCTCACCGATCCGCAGGACGGAACGGCGGTGGACCTGGCCGATCCCCGGATCAAGGCGGGCGTGCTGCTCGCCGCGCCCGGCCGGGGCGGCGACGCCCTCACCGAGTTCACGGCCGAGAACTACTCGTTCTTCTCGACCACGGACTTCTCCGCGATGACGGCGCCCGCGCTGGTCGTCGCCGGCGACAAGGACGCCTCCGCCCACCTGACGGTTCGGGGCCCGGAGTGGCACACCGATCCGTACTACCTCTCCCCGGGGCCCAAGTCGCTGCTCACCCTGTTCGACGCGGAGCACGGGCTCGGCGGGGTCGCCGGGTACGACGTCGCCGAGACCACGGACGAGAACCCCGAGCGGGTGTCCGTGCTCCAGCGGCTCAGCTCGGCCTACCTCCGCACCCAGCTCTACCCCGGCGATTCCGCCTGGCAGCTGGCGCTCGACGCGCTGGCGGCCGACCCCGACCCGCTCGGACGGGTCGAGTCCAAGGAGCGATGACGGCGCGGTGCGCGAGCTGAGGTGGAAAAACTCGTGCGAAGGTTCTGGCGGGGGATGTCAAGACGACGGCCGCGGCTCCGACCAACCGGTCGAAGGAGCCCCGCCGGGGCTCGCGAACCACGAGGAGTACGAGATGCAGTTCCTCATCAGCCTGCACATCAACCCGGCCGTGCTGGACGCGCTCAGCGACGAGGAGAAGGCGGCGATCGGCGCCGGCCACGGCGCGTTCATCGAGTCGCTGAAGACGTCGGGCGAACTGCTCACCACCCAGGCGCTGGTCGACCCGTCGCAGGCCGCCGTGGTGACCGTGCGCAACGGCCAGCCGGTGGTCACCGACGGACCCTTCCTCGAGGCGAAGGAGTTCCTGGGCGGCTTCTACCTGGTCGACTGCGAGAACAAGGAGCGGGCGATCGAGCTGGCGGCGCAGATCCCGGACGCCGCGATCCAGGGCCTGGGTGTCGAGGTGCGTCAGGTGATGTTCGCTGACGGACCATTGGAGGCATGACAACATCGGCTATCGAGGACCTGCTGCGTGAGCTCACGCCGCGGGTCCTCGGCACGTTGGTACGTCGGCACGGCCAGTTCGAAGGGTGCGAGGACGCGGTCCAGGAGGCCGTCCTGGCCGCCGCTGTGCAGTGGCCGGCCGAGGGGGTGCCGGACAACCCGCGCGGCTGGCTGGTGACGGTCGCGTCCCGGCGGCTCGTCGACCAGATGCGCAGCGACCACGCGCGCCGCGAGCGGGAGTCGGCGACGGCCGGCGAGGTGGTGCCGGAGGACGTTCCGGACACCGACGACACGCTCCTGCTGCTGTTCCTGTGCTGCCATCCGACGCTGACCGCAGCCTCGCAGACCGCGCTGACGCTGCGCGCGGTCGGCGGCCTGACCACGGCCGAGATCGCCCGGGCGTTCCTGGTGCCGGAGTCCACCATGGCGGCCCGGATCAGCCGGGCCAAGCAGCGGATCCGGGCCGCCGGCAGCTCGTTCAGCCTGCCGGAAGGCGCCGAGCGCGAGGAACGGCTGCGGGTCGTGCTGCAGGTGCTCTACCTGATCTTCAACGAGGGCTACACCGCCTCCTCCGGCAGCGAGCTGCACCGCGCCGACCTGGCGCGCGAGGCGATCCGGCTGACCCGGGCGGTGCACGCGCAGCTGCCCGGGGACGACGAGGTGACCGGGCTGCTCGCGTTGATGCTGCTCACCCACGCCCGCCGGGATGCGCGGACGACGGTTGCCGGCGACCTGGTGCCGCTGGACGAGCAGGACCGTACGAGGTGGGAGCGGGGGCTGATCGACGAGGGCACAGCGCTGGTCAAGGCGTCGCTGGCCGGCCCGTCCCTGGGGCCCTACCAACTGCAGGCCGCCATCGCCGCCACCCACGCCGACGCGGCCACCGCCGAGGAGACCAACTGGCAGCAGGTGCACGCCCTCTACCTGATCCTGGAACGGATCGCGCCCAACCCGATGGTCACCCTCAACCGGGCGATCGCGCTCGCCGAGACCCAGGGCCCGGCGGCCGGGCTGGCGCTGCTGTCCACGCTGGACGGGGACGAGCGGATGGCCGGGCACCACCGGCTGCTGTCGGTGCGGGCGCATCTGCTGGAGAGACTCGGCGACACCTCCGGGGCGTACGAGCACTACCGGCGCGCCGCGAAGGCCACCGCCAGCATCGCCGAGCAACGCCACCTGGAGTCCCGGGCCGCCCGGGTGCGGACAGCCAGAAAAAGTGATAACACTTAGCTAGCACATTGAATTGAGACGATGGAGGCAGTCAGATGGCCATGGGAGAGCCCGGCGAGATCCGGGCCCGGATGCCGCAGCCACCGGTGAGCGAGTACGCCGCGCGGGCCTGGGCGGGTTGGCTCGCGCTGACCGTCGGCCTGGCCCTGGTCGTCGGCGCGGTGGTGCTGGCCGCGAACTCGACGGGCGGCACCGGAATCTACGTGGCGGCGCTGATCGCGGCCGGGGTGCTGGTGCTGATCGGCCTCACCCCCGTCGCCCCCGGCCAGGCCCGGGTGGTGTCGCTGTTCGGCCGCTACACCGGAACCATCCGCGACACCGGCCTGCGCTGGGTCAACCCCTTCACCAAGCGCCGTCAGGTCTCGACCCGGATCCGCAACCACGAGACCGCCGTGCTCAAGGTCAACGACGCCGACGGCAATCCGATCGAGATGGCCGCCGTGGTGGTCTGGCAGGTCGACGACACCGCCCAAGCGGTGTACGCGGTCGACGACTTCGTCCAGTTCGTGGCCATCCAGACCGAGACGGCCGTGCGCCACATCGCCGGCAACTATCCCTACGACGCCCGCGGCGCCGAGCAGTTGTCGCTGCGTCAGAACGCCGCCGAGATCACCTCGCAGCTCTCCGCCGAGATCAGCGCCCGGGTCGCCTCCGCCGGCGTCCATGTGATCGAGTCGCGCATCACCCGGCTCTCCTACGCCGCCGAGATCGCCCAGGCCATGCTGCGCCGCCAGCAGGCCGACGCCGTGGTCGCGGCCCGCACCCGGCTGGTCGAAGGAGCCGTGGGCATGGTCCGGATGGCCCTGGACGACCTCGCCGATCAGGGAATCGTCGACCTCGACGAGGAACGCAAGGCCGCCATGGTCAGCAACCTGCTCGTGGTGCTCTGCAGCGACCACGCCACCCAGCCCGTGGTGAACACCGGCACCCTCTACCAGTAAGCAGCACGGTGACCGAACGCAAGAAGATCCTGCTGCGGCTCGACCCGGCGGTGCACGACGCGCTGGCCCGCTGGGCCGGCGACGAACTGCGGAGCACCACCGCCCAGATCGAGTACCTGCTGCGCCAGTCCCTCGCCCAGGCCGGACGCCTGCCGGGGGACGTCGGCGCGCTGCCCCGCCGCGGCCGACCGCGCAAGGACACCGCCCGGCCGGCGACTGCGGACCAGCCCCCGACCGACCCCGACGACACATCGACATCGGCGCCGGCGCCCGGAGCATGACATCCACCCCACCGGATGGCGAAGTGTCGGCTACATCACACCTAGCCGGGATGCGTGCGGGGTCGCAGGGTCCGATGATTGCCTTTCCGGGACGGGGATCGGACCATGGAGGCGTGGGTGCGTTCGGAGCGAGCGGGCACCGGCTTGGGCGACGGCGACGCCGTACTGCCCACTGGTTCCCTCGACGCCGACGGACTGCGCGCCCTGATCGCCGAGCGGGACCGGCTGGCGCTGCTGAACGAGGCGGCCGAGCGGATCGGCACCAGCCTGGACCTGGAGGTCACCTGCGCGGAGCTGGCGCAGTTCATGGCCCCGCGCTACGCGGATCTGGCGATCGTGGAGATCCTGCCCCCGGAGGCGCTCCCGACCGGACCGACCGTCGGCTCGGGGCCGCTGCGGACGCAGCGCAAGGCGCTGGCGGCCGTTCCCGCGTCCCGCCGCCTGGGCACCCTCGCGCCGGTCGGCGAATGGGTGCGCCACCGTCCCGGGTGCCCGACCGCCCAGTGCCTGGCGAACGGCAAGGCGTTCCCGGACCGCCGGCCGTCCGCCGGCCGGGGCGGACCGGCCGGCGAGGGCTGGCCCTGCGAGGTCGATGCGGGAGCCGGGCTGGTGCTCCACGTCCCGCTGCGGGCCAGCGACCGGCTCGTCGGCGTGCTGACCCTGTTCAGGCCCGGGCACGGCACGCCCTTCGACGACGACAGCGCGATGATCCAGGCGGTCGCGGACCGGGCGGCACGGAACATCGACAACGCCCGGCGCCATGCCCTGGCCCAGGACCTGACCATGGAACTCCAGCGGGCACTGCTGGCCGAGCCGGGCAGCCCGCACGCCAACCTGGAACTGGCCTCCCGCTACCTGCCCTGCGGCAGCTCCGCGATGGTCGGCGGCGACTGGTTCGAGACCATCCGGCTGTCCTTCGGCCGGACCCTGCTGGTCATCGGCGACGTCATGGGCCACGGCGTGGAGGCCGCCGTCGACATGAGCGCCTACCGCACCCTGCTGCGCTACGTGGCGGCCGCCGACCTGCCGCCGCACCGCATCCTGCGCCAGCTGGACCACCTCACCGCGGAGAGCGATGCCACCCGCCCCGCGACCTGCCTGCTCGCCCTGGTCGAGCCCGCCCGGCACCGGGCCACCTTCGCCAGCGCCGGACACCTGCCGCCGGCCCTGTTCCGCCCCGACGGCCCGACGCAGCTGCTGGAGGTCCCCACCGGACCCCCGCTGGGCACCGGCCTGGGCGACTACCAGGCAGTCGTCCACCCCCTAGGCCCCGAACAGGTGCTGATGCTCTACACCGACGGCCTGGTCGAGCGCCGCACCGAGGACATCGACGCCTCCCTGACCCGGCTCACCCGAGTACGCCCCCAGCGCGGGAGCACATCCCTGGAGGACCTGCTGAACCACGTCCTGGCCACAGTCATGCCCGCCGTCCCCGACGACGACATCGCCGTCCTGGCCGCCCGCATCCAGGGCTGACCGAGACCGACATCGAAGCGCACGCCCGTTCAATCAGGTAGATTGGATCTACGTAGATTCAATCTACCTCGTAGGAGCGCGGGTGAGAGCGACATCCTTCGTCGGCCGGAGGGTCGAACTGGCGTTGCTCGACAAACGTCTCGAGCGTGTCGCAGCCTCGGGTGCGGGCGCGGCAGTGGCCATACGGGGGCGGCGACAGGTCGGCAAGTCACGTCTCGTCCAGGAGTTCTGTGACCGCGCCGACGTGCCCTACCTGTTCTTCTCGGCGACGAAGGGTGCGTCGGCGACGGAGGCGGTGATCGAGTTCCTCACCGCGCTCAGAGAGTCCTCGCTGGTGGCGAACCCGGAGCTGGTGCCCGCGAGCACATCGGGGAGCTGGCCCGACGCATTCCGGGTCCTGGCTGCGGTGCTGCCCCAGCGACCGGCCGTCGTGGTGATCGACGAGCTGCCCTGGCTCGCCGAACAGGACGACCTCTTCGACGGCGCACTGCAGACAGCCTGGGACCGCCTGCTCTCCTCGCACCCCGTCCTGCTTCTGCTGCTCGGCAGCGACCTGCACATGATGGAGCGGCTGACCGCATACGACCGCCCGTTCTACGGACGCGCGGACAACCTCACACTTGGCCCGCTGAACCCGGCCGAGACAGGCGAAGCTCTCGGTCTGGCGGCTGCCGACGCGGTGGACGCCCACCTGGTCTCGGGCGGTCTACCGGGCATTCTCCGTGCCTGGCCGCACGGCACGTCGGCACTGTCCTTCCTGGAACAGGAGTGCGCGGACCCTGCCTCCCCGGTCTTCGGTGTCCCGGAATCCTCGCTCCTGGCCGAGTTCCCGGCACCCGACCAGGCGCGCCGTGTGCTGGAAGCCGTCGGCGGTGGCGACCGCACCCATGCCGACATCGCCGCGACAGCCGGGGGCCGTCAAGGTGCGCTGCCCTCCGGCTCGCTGTCCCCGCTGTTGCGTCGTCTCGTGAACGGGAAAAGGGTCCTGGCCGTGGACGAACCGCTGTCGACGCAACCGGGCAAGCCTGTGCTCTATCGCATCGCCGACAGCAACCTGCGCCTGTATGTGGCCGTTCTGCGCGCGGCCCAGGACCAGGTCCGCCGGGGTCGGCCGGAGGCGGCCTTCCGCCTGGTCGAACGACGTTGGACCGCGTGGCGCGGCCGCGCCGTCGAGCCGCTTGTCCGCCAGTCACTGGAAATCGCGGCACTGGACGGTCTGTTGCCGTGGGAGCAGGTGGAGGCGGTCGGAGGCTGGTGGAATCGCCGGTTCGACCCCGAGGTCGACCTCGTCGGCACGGATCGCGCCCCGATTGCCCAGCAGGTCGCGTTCGTCGGCTCGGTGAAGTGGCTGGCCGGCCCGTTCGACCACCATGATCTCGCCGGACTCACCCGTGCGGCACCGCTGGTTCCCGGTTTCACCCCGGGACGCACGGGTCTGGTCGTGGCCTCACTCTCCGGAACGTCGCCCGACCTCGGCCGCGATGCCGTCGACCTGGTCTGGGGACCGGAGCAGGTGGTCAGCGCCTGGCGCTGACCACCGTTGGTGTAGGGCTGGCCCTAGGCGTGCCTCGGGGGATTGCCCCATCGTTCTGCGGCTCGCGTTCGACCAGGCTGACGGGTGTCCGCAAAGAGCGCGGGTCTCCTGCGGGCCGGCGATCATCGGTTCCGTGGAGCCGTGCCGGCCCTCCAGTAGGAGCACCGATGACTGAGAACTTCCTGTCGCCCCGTCACCACCGGCGCGCTGTATCGACCCTGGCGGCGGCCGCCGTCCTGACCGGCGCGGTCACGCTCTGCGCGGCTTCCGCGACGGCTGCGCCGCAGACCACCGGTAGTACGTCCACTGTGCCGTCCCGGTTGGCCGAACTGGCCCAGCAGGACGTGGACGCCGGGGCTCCCGGGGTGATCGTGCGGGTCGACGACGGCCGCGGACCGGCGGTCGAGGTCAGCCGACAGGCGTCCTGGTCGCGGTCCGACCATGCACTCGCCGTCGGCGACCAGTTCCGGATGGGCTCCAACACCAAGACGATGGTCGCCACGCTGGTGCTGCAGTTGGAGGCCGAGCGTCGGCTCAAGTTGACCGATTCGGTTGAGAAGTGGCTGCCCGGGGTCGTCCCCGACGGGCAGGCGATCACCCTGCGGATGCTGCTGAATCACACCAGCGGGTTGTTCAACTACGTCAACGATCCCGACGTCCTCAAGGCGTTCACCGGCCAGGACACCAGGACGTGGAGCCCGCAGGAGCTGATCGCCGCAGCGGTCAAGCACGCTGCGCTGTTCGCGCCCGGTACGCAGTACTCCTACAGCAACACCAACTACATCGTCCTCGGCCTGGTGGCCGAGAAGGCTTCGGGGCGCAGCCTCGGCACCCTGGTCCAGGAGCGGATCGCCAGGCCGCTGCACCTGAAGAACACCTATCTGACTACCGGCTCCGCCCAGCGGAAGAGCTCCGGTCTCGCGCACGGCTACGAACCCGACGCTGCGCACATCGCCTCGCTGCTGCCTCCCGGCACGCCCGCCGGCACCGCGTTCGCCGGCCCGGCCCGGCCCGCCGGGTATGTGGACACCACCTGGATCAACGCCAGCACGGAATGGGCCGCAGGCGGCATGGTCTCCACCGCCGCCGAGTGGGCCCGATTCGACGCCGCGTTGATGTCCGGCAAGCTCCTGCCACCAGCGCAGCTCAAGGAGATGCTCACCACGGTCCCCGAGGAGCCCGGCAATCCGAACCGCTACGGGCTGGGCCTGGAGCAGATCGTCACGCCCTGCGGCACCGTCTGGGGCCACGTCGGCCAGGTACCCGGCTACTCGAGCGAGGACTTCACCGACCGCACCGGCCACCGCACCGCCTCGGTCTACACCTCCACCATCTTCGGCCTCGCCAAGCCGAGGACGGGCGCGGCCGATCAGGCCCTGGTGAACGCCGTGGTGTGCGCGATGCTCGGCGCTGAATCCACCAGGTGACGGTGCATCATCCGGAGCCCGTCCGGCCAAGCCGAGCTTTGGCTGCTCAGCCAGGTCGGACGGGCGGACGGCTAGGGGGGCGGCCGGTCAGCGCGTCGGCGGGAGACCTGCGTGCACCGCGCGGGCCAGATCCCGGTAGGCACGGCGGCTCGTGGGATCGAGTTCCGCGTGGTCGACCAGCCCGCGGCTACCCAGCGTGGGGTCGTACGGCATGACGAAGGCCTGGTCCGCCCATATGCCGAGGTGCTCGGCGATGGTTGACGCAGCGGCAGGGGATTCGGCTCCGCACAGGTCGGAGACCACGACCAGCGCATCACGCGTCAGTTCGGTGGCAAACGACTCGCGCATTCGGTCCAACTCGGTCCTGACCGCCCGCAGGCTGCCCGGTCTGGTGTCCGTGGCGACGACCAGCCGGTCGATCTTGGCGTCGCGTCGGAACTCGTCCGGACTCCGTCCTCTGGCACGGTAGGCGAGCAGGACCAGGCCGAGGTGCCTGAGTTCGTCGACGCTTTCGCGAACCGTGCGTGTCCCCATGGGCATCACGGTCAGGACGTCCGTGGTGCGGTAGACGATGTGCAGTCCGTTGGAGTCCTGACGGGTCAGCCACCGCGGCGGCGGACGGTGACCGAACCGGCTGATCCACTCGGGTGGCGTCACAGCCTCCGAAGGGGACTGGGGTCCGAGCAGGAGGGTGTCGCCCAGATCCGGTGCGGACAGCGGGGCCCGGTAACCGAGGACGCCCATGGAACGATCCACGAGCAGCATGAGCACGTGCTCCTGGGGCTTCTGCTTTCTGCCGAGCACCGCCAGCGCGGAGCCCAGTTGCACGGCCACCGTTGAGCAGCCCACCGCAGGGGAGACCGAGTACACCATCACGGTCGGGTGAGCGGGACCGGGGGTGGGAACAGGGCCGTGCTTGCGTCGCCGACCTTGTTGCACGGGGCCGACGTTCCCCGGATGCCAGATCAGTGTCCCGCCGGGCGCGGCGGCCCTGGTCGCCGGCGCCTTCCTGGGGACGGGGTCGGCGATTGCCGGCGCGAGGACGTCGGGCCTGTTGGCCCTTGCGTCCAGCCGCCGGATCGCACGTCTGGACTGGCGGCCGCGGTCCGCTTCCGGGGGAGGCCCGGGCAAGCCGGTGATCGGTGGCGCGGGCGTGTGCCCTGCGTCAAGCAGTTCCTGTGCGACTGCGGGGAGGAGCTCACGGATGGGCTGGCCGATGCTGTCACTGGTGAGGCGGGACGCGGCGAGAGCCCTCAGCTCGGGGGCGCTGAGGCGCTCCGACGGTGACGTCCGCAGACAGCCGCGGATCAGTGCGGTGAGTCCCGGATCGAGTCTTCCCAGGGTGTCCGCCAGTGCCGTCTCGGTGGGGTCGTCCTGCCAGAGCGATGGTGGAGCGGAGGCTTGGAGCATCAACTGGCCCAGGGCGAGCAGGTCGTCGGCCGGCTCTGCGGCACTGGAGTGGGCACCCCAGCCGACGATCAGCGGCCCGGTTCCGGTCATCAGCACCCGATCGGCGGTGAGTCGACCGTGGACCACCCCAGCGGCGTGGCACACGGTCAGGGCATCGGCCAGCAGATGGGCGAGGTGGAAGGCGACCGACTGCGCCTCCGTTCCGCGTACGTGGCGCATCAGCTCTCGAAGGGTGAGCGGACGTCGTCCTGATCTCGCCGCGCCCAGGGTCATCGCGAGCCAGGGGAGATCGGTGGCGGGTGGGTCGCCGCCCGGACCGAAGTCCAGCAGGACGGGTAAGCAGGGATGTGCGACCGCGCTCAGGGCGGCGCCCTCGGCGGCGATCCGGCGCCGCGCCGCGCCGCGCTGTCGGGGCCGGTTGTGCCAGGCGATCCGAACGGCGACGGGGGTTCCCCCGGATGTCGCACCCGCGTAGACGTCTGTCGTCGTGCTCTCCGCCATGCGTGCACCGAGCCGGTACCGGTCGCCCACCACCAGGCTGATGTAGGGGGCGATGTACCCCGGGCGCGGGGTCTCGCGGTCGAAGTTGACGGAAGCGCGAAACAGGTCCCAGCCGTCGAAGTAGGGGGAGAGCGGGTTGCGGGCCTGTTCGGGCGGCTCGATCTCCGGGACGTCCGGTTCGTCCAGGTCGTCCGTCCGGGGGTCAGCGGTGAGGCCGAGTCGGGCGAGCAGTGGGGCACTCAACCAGGCGAAGGCACGGGCGATGTCCGGCAGCTCGTCAGGGCCGTCGCGGTGGCTCAACCAGGCAGCGAAATCCGGTGATCTGCCCAGGAGCTCGGCTACGGTGTCGCTGACCCTGCGGGTCGTCTCGAGGATCTCCGCGGTCGGGACGGCGTCCAGCAGAATGTCCTGGACGATGTCGTCGAAGGTGAAGAGCATGCTGTCGGCCTGGCTCCGGCGGGCCGTGCGACGCGATTCCGCTTCTGGGGGTTCCGCCCCGCCAGGGGAGGCGTCAGGTGGGATCAGTTGCCGGAACAGGCCGCTGAGGAAGACCTCGGCCAGGTGCGAGCTGTCCAGCGGCGGTTGCACCGCCTGGGCGACCAACCGCATCGCGGGCACGGTGAGCGGTACGAGGGCGGCCAGGCAGCCGGCCAGCCGGTAGGCCTCGGGCGAGGCGGCGTTCCGGAAGGCGCGGAGCGGGACCGTCGGCCGGCCCCGCTGCGCCGGCAGATGCTGCTCCGCCCCAAGAGACCGGTACTGGGGGTGCTCCCGGAATTGCGGCGGGACAGCGTCTCCCGTCGGCTCCGGTCGTTCGGTGAGGTCCCAGAGCGGAAGCACCGCCCTGCCCTCCGCCGTGGTAGTCAGCCGTGCCCAGGTCCCGAGGGAGTCCGGCCCAACCTCCAGGACCGGCACCGGGACGCCGTGGAACGCCAGCACTTCCGGAGGCAGCAGGGGATCGCTCACCCGCCAGACGGTGTTGGGTGCCCCTGGGTACGGGTTGGTGACCTCCCAGCGCTGCACCGACAGCCCGGACCCCGGCCACATTCGCGAGGGGAGGGCGTGGACCACGGCAGTCGGCCCGCAGGAGGCCCAGCGCGCGACGATGCGTCGCAGTTCCGCTCCGCGCCATTCGGGCGCCGCGCCGTCGGAGAGGACCAGGGTGAGCGTCCGGCCGCTGGGGTCACGGATCGTCCCGGGGTCGAGAAGTTCGGTCTCGTCACTGAACGGCCGGCAGGTGAGGACCGGCGAGGAGCACTGACGCAGTCTCAGCCCCAGCACCCGGAAGGTGCGGAAGGCACCGAGCCGTTCGAGCAGCAGGTGGAGTTCCGCGGACAGGTCACGCCACAGCAGCATCGATGTGCTCTCGTCGACCACCAGCACCACGTCCAGCCATCGCTCTGCGTCCGGGCGCAGCACCACGTCGACGACTCCCGCCTGCGCCGCACGTTCCACTGTCGCCTGCTCGTCGACCAGGCGGCGGTGGAGCGCGGGGCGGTTCCGCTTCAGCGGGCGCAGCTGACGGGCGAACCGCAGCGGTTCGGGAATGGTGCGCGGCCGGGGGAGGCTGACCGGCAGCGCCTTGCGCGGGGCTTCGGGAGCTGGAGAGGCGGCGGATTCCGGTTCCGCTCTCGGGGACGCGTGGATCTCCGAGGCAGAGGCGTCGGAAGGAGCCCGGGTCGCCGCAGGAACTTCGGGCGCACCGGGGCCGCTGTCAGGGTGTGTGGAGCTGCCCGGGTCCGCCTCTTCTTCCGCGGCGCCCTCCGGCGCCCGGGTGTCCCGGGGGCGGTCCGGCGCGGACGCTGTCCCACGACGGGACCGGATACCCCTGTGGCCATCCGGTCCGTGGGGCGCGCCGGGAAGGACGGCGGGCGGCATCCGGCCTGCCAGCCAGAGGATGTCCAGCAGCTCGGCAGGGGTGAGGTCGCCCGACTCCTGCCCGAGGCAGTGGCTCAGCTCCCGGTACAACCCTCACACCGCCCCGCCCAGGCGGTGGAGCACGGCTTCGATGAGTCCTTCCGCGTCCAGGTCGACGCCCTTGAGCCGGAGGAACGCCGCGTTCAGCAGTTGGTCGGTGGCCAGCTCTCCCGGGGCCCGGCGGGCGAGGAAGAGCCGTACCAGTTCATCGGCGCCCGACAGCGCTTGGCCGCCCAGATGCGCGTCGACGATGGCACGCAGGCGGGTCTCGTCGGGGTCGGGAAGTTCCAGCCGCAGGCAGCGGCGCAGGAAGGCGGGCGGGAAGTCCCGCTCGCCGTTGCTTGTGATCACCACGACCGGGAATTCCCGGCAACGGATCCGGCCGTCAGTGACCGGCACCAGTTGTCCGCCGTCGGCCGGATGGACGGACACCTCGGTGCCGGAGGGGAGGCGCGCGAGTTCCGGGATCACGAACTCGCCCTCCTCGAACGCGGAGAGCAGGTCATTGGGCAGGTCGATGTCCCCCTTGTCGAGTTCGTCGACGAGCAGGACCCGCGGGCGGGTGCGGGGTACCAGGGCGGTCCCCAGCGGTCCCAGCCGGATGAAGTGCCCGACGTCATTGCCGCCGGTCCGGTCCGGACCGGACGGCAGCCCGCTCCCCGCCTCGCGCAGCCGGCCGATGGCGTCGTACTGGTACAGCGCCTCGACGACCTGGGAACGGCTGTTGACGTTCCAGCGCAGCACACTGCCGAGGGACAGCTCGTGGGCGATCGCGTCGGCGAGTGACGACTTCCCCGTGCCGGGGTGACCGGTGACCAGAAGCGGTCGCCGCAAGTGCAGTGCGGCGTTGACCACGTTGGCGTGGGCCGGCTCGATGAGATAGGGGCGTGCCGGGAGCGGCGGGTTCCGGGCGGAGCTGTCGGCAGCCCCACCGGTGAACGTCCGCCAAGGCGGCGGGGGCGGCAGGTCGGGTCGTCGCGGGATCCCGTCGCCCCGGAAGAGCTGCCATGGTTCGGCGGAGCCATGCTCCAGGTATCCGTCCCACTGCTCAGCACTGTCGAAGCTCATGGTTGCTCTCCTCCCCGAGAAGGGTCGCGCCATCGGGACTCCGGCATCGGCTGATCGATGTCGTCCCAGATCAGACTGGGCGTCAGTGCCGCCGGGGCGGCAGCGGCCAGGGACTGCGCACGCTGCCGGCGCAATCGCAGCGGTAACTCGCGAGTCGAACCATTGATCATGAGCGCGGTCAACCGGTCCGCGCGCCCGGGGTGGTCCTGGACCCGGTCCCAGAGCACCACGGGGATCCCGAGAAGGACGCAGGCAGCCCGCAATGCGGGGCGCAGTTCGGGGGTGCACTCGAGGACGACCCGGGACACGGACAGGTCGGTCTTCAGCACGCCGTAGACCTGATGGACCGAGACGAGGTCGCTGCCGAGCCGTTCCCAGCCGCCCCGGTCCACTGCGTTCCAGCGTCGACGCCAGTTCGCGTAGTGACCGGCGGAGCGATGGCGGGGTTCGAGGCAGCGCAGCACCAGCGGGTATTCGACGCCGAGCACCATGGGGAGGCCGGTGGTGTCGGTGCTCTCCCACTGGTCCACCGGGAGGTCGAGGTCGTCCAGGGGGAGCACGACTTCGATGACCGGCAGGCTGTCCGTGCCACGCGCCGTACTCGTGCCGTTCAGGACCTCGTGCAGCAGCGCCGCGGTTTCGGCCGGCGAGCGGGCCTGCTCATCGGCCAGGATCCGGCGGATGCTTCCGTCGCCCGGTGCGTACCAGCCGGCGCAGCGATAGCGGTCCGCACTCTGCCGGGACAACTCGACGACCAGTCGGGGCCGGGTTCGCCGGGAAGCCGTCCGGGCATCCGATCCAGCCCAAGTCCTCGCGTCCGCGCGCCGCTCCAGCAGGGCCTGTTTGGACACGCCCAGCCGACGTGCCACCTGGGCGGACCAGTCCCGGAGTGCCCTGGACAGGGGTTCGGGACGCGATGCCGCCAGGAACTCGACCACGCGGATCAGAGCAGGTACTCGGAGGCCTGCCTCGGGCACGGTCATGCTGTCACCCCAGTACTCCTCCAGCCGCTCGATCAGCGCAGCCGCTGTGCCGGCCCCGGCCTCCGGCGGCTGGTACTCCTTCCACAGCGAGGAGTACGGGAGAGCGGCCCGCGCGGCCTCCACCACATGGGCGTACTCCTGCGACGTGAGCAGGCCGGTGAGCCAGTCGTACTCGTGGACCGAGAGCATCCCTGGGGCCCGCAGAGCCCGTCCCACCGCCAGCAGCCTGCGTGAACCCTCCCGGTTCGGTCCGAGAAGGCCCTCGGTCAGCACAGCCATCGCGCGCGGCATCTCCAGCAGCAGCTCGGCCAGTTCGCGGATGCCGGGCCCGGGCTCGTCGGGCGCCTCAGGGAGTTCCAGCCGCAGTTCCCGGGACAGCCTGCGGGCCTGCTCGACCAGGACAGCCGTGGACATGACCTCGTGGAGGACGGATGTCAGGGTGAACACCGAGGAGTCGTCGGCGTGCCGCGAGCGACGGCTGCGACGGTCACCCGTGCCGGGGCCGGTGGAGGAGACCGCACCACTCCCGCCGGTCTGCGCTGTCAACGCGCGCTCGATCTCCTGCCAGGGGACAGCCAGCGACCGGCGTACGACCTGATCCACTGCGAACGTCGACGACGCCTGCGGGATGACACCCAGGACCAGGCCTACGGCGGCCTGCTGCGACTGGCACCACAGCGGGCCGCCGCTGTACCCGGGGCCGATGGCCGCTCCCCGGAGATCACCGTCGAGCAGTGCGACGTCAGCGTCGATGCTTCGTACCAGCGCCTCCGCGAAGGTGAACTCCTCGCCTCCGCCGTACCAGGAGCGTACGGACATGCCGACCTTCATCGGTCGCCAGTCGATCGCGCGCACCTGGGCAGGCGGGTCATCGGAAAGGGTCAGCAGGGCCAGATCACCGGCCCAGGTACGGTCGCCCTTGACCGCCGCGAGGGCGAGCTGCTGCCCGGGCCTGCGCGCCGGGATCCAGGTGCTGACCTTTCCTTTGATCCGCGGTGCCGCCGGCGCACCTGGAAAGGCGACCTCGATCCAGGCATCCTGCGGTGGCGCCTGGTGGAAGGGGGGCCGACCCAGGACATCGTTCACCACGTGCGCGCAGGTCAGCACGGAGCGGGCGGAAAGGTACACCCCGCCGCCGACCGGCCGTCCGTCCGCGGCGCCGAGGAGAGTGACCAGGGAGGGTCGGGCGGCACGCTCGTCGGCGGCCAGGTGCGAGGAGAACCACCCCACGGTCATGGCGACTGGGTCGGGGCCGGCCGCGGGAGATCCCAGTCGGCGGTGATGGTCAGGCTCGCCTCACCAGTGGCTCCGACGACCCCGAGTTTGAGATCATGGCCGATTCGGACTCCGAGGGACACCTGGAGCCGCTGCGGAGGGTTCGGCGCTGCGGCGACCGTGTCATGGATGCTCTCCAGCACCGGAACCAGTGGGGCGAGCACGGTGCGCAGCGCGGTGTCGGTGGCTGTGACCAGGCGTCCACGAGACACAGGCAGCGACGAGCCGAATCCCGGCACCGCGTAGTCGTCCGTGCCCTGACCAACTGGGGGAAACGCCTGGAGCGCGACCACCGTTCCATCCGCGAAGGAGAACTCGACATATTCGGCCACCCGAGCAGTATGCCCAACTCAGGGTCCGCGCATACGAGAAACGTTGACGCTGCATCAGCTTCGCTGCGGGCCCTACCTGCTGCGGGGCATCCGGAACTACCTGGTGGATCCGGATCGGGAGCGCTACACTCCCGGCGATGATGAATCCCTCTGCTATCAGATCGGGGGTCCCGTCCGCGCAAGGTGAGTGCTGATGCTCACTCAGACCGCGAACGGGGATACCACCCGACTCTCCTTCTGGCGGCGCGTGCGCGAGTACGCCGTGCCGCCGTCCATGATCGAGACTGCGACCGCTCGCCGCTGCGCCGGGGACTGGGCCGGGGCGTGTGCTGCCGCAGGATTCGACACCGATCTCAACCTGCGTTCCGTGGCCCGCATGTACGGCCGGGAGTGCGCGGCCCGGGTGCGGGACGATCTCCGGCATCTGGCTCCTGACCTGCTGCGCTGGCACATGCCGAGGATCGCTCCTGACGGGTTGTTGCGCCCGGGGCTGACCGTGGCTCTGGCCTGGTACGACGCCGCGGCGGGTGACGGCGCAGGCCAGGTGTACCTGGTGGCCCGGACCGCACCGGCCTGGGCCGACGCCGGTCAGCGCATCAGCCTCACGCTGTGGGACGGATCCGCCGGAGGAGTCCGGGAGCGGCGCCACCCGCATCCGCGTCCCGACCGGCGGTTCCGGCTCGACCTGCACCGGCATCTGTGGGACGCGCGCAGGACCGACGAGCTGCGGGTCCGATCCGGAGCCGAGCGACTCGGCGACGGCGGTCCGGAGCCGGACCCCGAACTGTTGGGGTTGCTGCCGCAGGAACAAGGCTGCGCCGTCGGCCGGTGGGCGGCCGAGGGCGGCATCCTGCTCCGGGCCGAGGGACGGCCCGTCGGCACCTTCACCGTTCGGCTCGGGCGGCGACGCCGGCTGGACCTGGACCTGGACGAGGACGGACCGCCCGCTCTGCGGGTCGCGGTGCCGTCCGCCGTCGGCAGGGCCTCCGGCACACCACCGGTGCTGCCCGACGCGGCCACGTGGGTGCTGCCGGATCTGGAACTGATCCGTACCGGTGCGATCGAGATCGATCGGCTGCACCCGCTGGTCGCCTCAGCACTGGAACCCGGTCGTTCACCCACCCGCTCGTACCGGCCCCCGGACCGGGCCGGAGAACCGCGCCGGGTGGAGTGCCGGGGAGAGCAACACCGAATCGGCCTGGTCAACGGCGTACTGGCGCCGCTGGACCACGACCCTGCCGAGATCCGCAGGGAGGAACTGCTGATCGCGCTGACCGGTACGCCGCTGCCCTGCCTGCAAGCGATCGACGAAGCGCACCGGCGCCCGGACTGCCTCACCGGCGTCCGGGAACGCCTGGACCACGGCGACACCGCCGGTGCGCTGGCTGTCGTCGAGGGCCTGCTGGGCCCCGAGGCGCTGCTACGCAGCGGCGAGCTGCGGGACGAACTGGAGGCGGCCGCGCTGCAGCGGATCACCTACGGACTGTTCCGGGCGAGCCTGTTCGGACCCGCGCCCCGGCCCGGATCCGGCCGGATCCGCCCGAAGCGTCGCTGAGCCGGCGACCCCTGTCCCGAGCTGCGCCACACGACCTTCTACTGACCGGGCGCCCCGGTCGTTTCGCACCCATTCAGCCCGCCACGAACCCACAGGTGATCAAACATGCCCGCATGCGCTCCTCCTGCCCCTACCGGCATCTCTTCCGACTCCGCACACACCACCCAACTCGACGTCGCCGGCGCGCTGTTGACTCTGCTGCGCGACAGCAGCACCGAACCGCGCCCCGATACCCAACTGGAGGCGCTGACCCTCGCCGTGGCCGCCGACCTGCCCGTGCTCCTGTGGGGGGAGCCGGGGATCGGCAAGACCGCGGCGCTGACCCAGCTCGCCGCCGCCCTGGACCTTCCGCTGACCACCGTGATCGCCAGCGTCCACGAGCCGTCCGACTTCTCGGGGTTGCCGATCGTCGGGGACGATCCGGCAGCACACGGCGTCCCGATGGCCCCGCCGGACTGGGCCGTACGACTGGTACGGGCCGGCCGGGGGCTGCTGTTCCTGGACGAGCTTTCCACCGCACCTCCGGCGGTTCAGGCCGCCCTGCTCCGGCTGGTGTTGGAGCGGCGCATTGGCACGCTCCAACTGCCTCCCGGCATAAGGATCGTGGCCGCGGCGAACCCACGCTCCTCGGCAGCCGACGGCTGGGAGCTGAGCCCGCCGCTGGCCAACCGTTTCGTCCACCTCCAGTGGACCCACGACCACGAGGTCGTGGTGCGCGGCCTCGGCGGGACCTGGCCCCGGGCCACGCTGCCCCGGCTCGACCCGCAGCTGCTGTCGCACGCGGTGGCCTTTGCCCGCCGAGCGGTGTGCGGGCTGCTCTCCGCCCGGCCCGCGCTAGTGCACCGGCTGCCCACCAACGAGACCCGCAGGGGCGGACCCTGGCCGTCGCCGCGCAGCTGGGAGATGAGCCTGTGCCTGATCGCCTTCGCCACTGCGGCCGGCTCCTCCCGGGATGTGCTCTCGCTGCTGGTCAGGGGCACTGTGGGGGACGGTCCCGGGCTGGAGCTGCTGGCGAGCCTGGACCGGATGGACCTGCCGGATCCCGAGTCGCTGCTCGCCGACCCGACGGGTGCGGAACTGCCCGAACGGGGGGATCTCCGCCAGGCCGTGCTCGACGGCGTGGTGGCCGCGGTCCGCAAGCGCCCGGAGCGGGCCCGCTGGGACGCGGCGTGGAAGCTGCTGGTCCGGGCGATGGAGACAGGCGCCCCGGACCTTGTGGTGGTCCCCGCGACCACCCTTGCGTCGTTGCGGCAGCAGGACTGGGACGTTCCGGCGTCGATCGAACGGCTCGCCGGAGCGGTGGCGCTGTCCCGGCGGGCGGACCAGGCGGCGGCCAAGGTGGCGGTTGTCGCGAAGGCCCGCCGATGACACTCGACGCACCGGTGTCCCTGGACCTCGACAAGCTCTACGCCGCCCGCCTGCACGCGGTCCGGGCCCGGCCCTACCTGGCGACCGCGCTGTTCGCCCTGCACATCGTGGAATCGCGGAAGGTACCGACCATGGGCGTCGACCGGCACTGGCGCTGCTACGCCTCGCCCGCGTTCGTGGCCCGCATGCCGGTGGAGGAACTGGCCGCGGTATGGGTGCACGAGGTGTCGCACCTGCTGCGCGACCATCACGGGCGCAGCGACCGGTTCGCCCGGGAGCACGGTCTGACCAGCCCGGGGGAGCGACTGCGGATGAACATCGCCGCGGACTGCGAGATCAACGACGACGTGTTCGGCGATGGGCTGGTCCGGCCCAAGGGCGCGGTCATGCCGAGGTCCCTCGGACTGTCCGAGGGGGAGCTGATGGAGGACTACCTGCGTCAGTTCCGGCTCGGGCCCTATACCCAGGACATGGCCTGGCTGGACTGCGGCAGCGGCGCCGACGGACTGGACCGGGAGTGGGAGTTGGGGCCCGACGGCGCGCACGGACTCAGTGAGCAGGAGCGGGACGCGGTCCGGTTCCGGGTGGCGCAGGGCATCAGCGGCCGTCCGGGAAGCGTCCCGAAGGGGTGGCAGCGGTGGGCGGAGGAGGTGTTCCACCCGGCGCAACCGTGGCGGGCCCTGCTGGGGGCGGCGGTCCGGTCGGCGGTCTCCGGCCCCGGCGCAGCCGACGACTACACCTACGGCCGTCCGTCGCGGCGCGCGGCCGGGGTGCCCGGCTTGGTGCTGCCGAGTCTGCGGCGCAGACCGCCCCGGGTGGCCGTGGTCATCGACACCTCCGGCTCGGTCAGCGACGCCGAACTGGGCAGCGCGCTGCTGGAGGTCGCCGCGATCTCCCGTGCGGTGGGCGGCCGTCGGGACCAGGTCACCGTGGTGTCGTGCGAAGCGGCAGCCCACACCGTGGTCCCGCTGTGCCGTGCCGAGGGCATCTCCCTGGTCGGCGGTGGAGGCACAGATCTGCGCGCGGGCTTCGCCAAGGTGCTGCGAGCGCAGCCCCGACCGGATGTCATCGTCGTCCTGACGGATGGTCAGACACCCTGGCCGGACAGCCGACCACCGTGCCGGACGGTGGTCGGGCTCTTCGCCCGGCAGTCGGCGCCCCGGTCGTGGGACGAGAGCAATCCCGACTACGTACCGGACTCGCCGCCGCAGTGGGCCCGCGTGGTCGCCATCGGGTAGACCAGGAACCTGGGTGGTCAGCGCCAGGCGATGACCACCCAGGTCCAGGAACGTGCTACTTGGCGTTGGCCAGTGCCGTCTTGGCGGCGCTGAAGAACTGGGTGACGCCGGCGCTGATCGAGAGCTTTCCGAAGGCGACGCCCTGGGCCGCCGCGTCGAGCGCGGTCTTGACGTCGCCGTATCCGGGGGGCGCGGTCGGGGCGGCGGTCAGGCCGTCCTTGGTCGCCTGGGCGGCCACGTACTCCCCGTAGTTGACGTCCCGCTTCTGCGAGGCGGTCAGGGTGGGCAGCAGGATGGCCTTGGCCTTCGCCGACGGCGGGAAGCCGCGCTGCGTGCCCATGGCCTTGATCGCGTCGGCGTCGTTGAGGAAGAAGTCGATCAGCTTGGCCGCACCGGCTGGGTTCTGGCTCTTGGTGGGGACAGAGAGCAGCACGCCGCCGTTGAGAGCCTGCCCGGTCTTGCCGTTGCTGCCGCGGGGGACGACCACCAGGTCGAGGGTGTGCTGCGTCAGCGGCTGCATCTGCGCCAGACCCCAGCCGGTGGTCATGGCGACCTGCCCGGCGATCAGCGGGTGGGTGCCGCTGGCCTCACCGGCGTTGGCGAGCAGGGTCGCCGGGGAGATCGCGCCGCTCTTGCGCAAGCCGGCCCAGAAGGTGAACCACTCGGTCAGGTCGCTGGAGTCAAAACCGAGGACCCCGTCGGCGGTGTAGAGGTCCTTGCCGCGCTGGCGCAGCCACGGTTGGAAGGCGCCGGAGTCGTCGTTGGAGGCGTCCAGCGCGCCGTACTTGTTCGCGCCCCACGCCTTGGAGATCTCGCCGGTGATGGTGGCGAAGTCGTCCCAGGTCCAGTTGTCGCCGGGAGCGGCGATCTTGAGCTTGTCCAGCACGGTCTTGTCATAGAGAACGGGGGCGTAGCCGGAGCCGGATGCGACGCCGTAGTTCTTGCCCTTGACCGTGCCGGCGGTGCGCAGCGGGGAGTAGAGGGTGTCCAGCTGGATCGTGCCCGGGATGTAGGAGGCCAGGTCGATCAGCACGCCCTTGGCGGCGTAGGTGCTGACCAGCGCGGTGTCCATCTGGAAGATGTCGGGCGGGTTGCCGCCGGCGAACTCGGTGTTCAGCTTGTTGAAGTAGCCGTCGTAGCCGGAGTACTGGGCAGTGACCGCGATGCCTGTCTTCTGGGTGAAGATCTTCAGTGCGGCCTGGTACGCCTGGTTGCGGGAGTCGCCGCCCCACCAGCGGAACACCAGGGTCTTGCCCGCGCTGCCGGACGCTCCGGAACTGCTGCTGGTGGTGGGCGTGAAGCCGCAGGCGGAGGCCGTCATGGCGACGCCGCCCGCGGCGGCGAGACCGAGGAATCCTCTTCTGGACAGGATTTCTGACATGGCGTGACTACTCTCTGTGCTGTGGGGTGAGGGTGAGTGGAGCGAGGTGAGGGTTCAGCCCTTGATTCCGGAGTTCGCCACGCCGTCGACGAGGCGCTTCTGGGCCAGCAGGAACACCGCCATCGTGGGCACCAGGCTCACCACGGACATGGCGAGCATGTCGCCGTAACTGGAGCCGCTCGCCCGGTCGATGAAGGCGTTCAGGCCCAGCGGCACGGTGTAGCGGGTGTTGTTCGACAGGTAGACCAGCTGGCGCAGGAAGTCGTTGAAGGTCCAGATGAACGTCAGCACGGCGGTGGTGATCAGCGCCGGCCGCAGCAGCGGCAGGATGACCGAGACGAAGGTCCGCAGGTGCCCGGCCCCGTCGATGGCGGCCGCCTCGTCCAGTTCGCGTGGGATGCCCCTGATGAACTGCACCATCAGGAAGATGAAGAACGCGTCGGTGGCGAGGAACTGCGGTACCACCAGCGGCAGGAAGGTGTTCACCCAGTTCAGTTTGAAGAAGATGGTGTACTGCGGGATCAGCGTCGCCTGGAAGGGCAGCATCAGGGTGCCCAGCATCAGCGCGAACCACAGCTTGCGGAACGCGAAGTCCAGGCGGGCGAACGCGTAGGCGGCGAGCGAGCAGGCAATGAGATTGCCGAGCACCGCGCCGATCGCGACGGTGGCCGAGTTGGCCAGGTACACCGTGAACGAGGTGCCGGTCGAGGTCCAGCCGCTGGTGTAGCCCCTGAGGGTGAAGTGGAGCGGCAGCGGGTTGAGCGTGGTGAAGATCTGGTTCTCGGGTTTGAACGAGGCCCCGACCATCCAGATGAGCGGGTAGATCATCACGATGACGGCGGTGAGCAGAATCGTGTGGAGACGCCAGTGGTTCCAGGTCCGCTGCTGTCCCGACTGGGGGAGGAGTGCCATCTCTGTCCTTTCGCCTGCTTTGCGCTGGGAGTGGTGACAAGCGTTCAGTTGGCGTAGGTGACAAAGCGCCGTGACATCGCGAAGTAGATCGCTGTGAAGACTCCGATCACCAGGAACAGCACCCAGGCCATCGCGGACGCGTAGCCCATCTGAAGGCTGCCGAAGCCCTTCTGGTAGAGGTAGAGGGTGTAGAAGAGGGTCGAGTTGATCGGCCCGCCGCTGCCGCCGCTGACCACGTAGGCCGGGGTGAACGCCTGGAAGGCGTTGATGGTCTCCAGCACCAGGTTGAAGAACACCATGGGGGACAGCAGCGGCAGCGTGATCTGGAAGAAGGTCCGGAACCGGCCGGCGCCGTCCAGGGCTGCCGCCTCGTAGAGATCCCTGGGCAGTTGCTTCAGCCCGGCCAGGAAGATCAGCATCGGGGTGCCGAACTGCCAGGCGGACAGCAGGATCAGGGTCCACAGGGCGAACCTGGGGTCGCCGATCCAGTCCGCGCCGCGGATGCCGAACCAGCTCAGGAACTGGTTGAACAGGCCCTGTTGGGAGAAGATCTGCCGCCACATCACCGAGACCGCGACGCTCGTCCCGAGCAGCGAGGGCAGGTAGAACACCGAGCGGTAGAAGCCCAGGGCGCCGAGGCCCTTGTTCAGGGCGACCGCGACGACCAGCGCCAGCGCCAGCTTGAGCGGCACCGAGAACAGCACGTACTCAAGGGTGACCGTGACCGACTTGAGGAACTGCGGGTCCTGCCACAGCGCCTTGTAGTTGGCCAGTCCGATCCACTTCGGTGAGGTGAGCAGGTCGAACTTGGTCAGCGACAGGTACAGCGAGTACCCCATGGGGATCAGGGTGAAGCCGAAGATGCCGATGAACCACGGTGCGAGGAAGGCGTAGGCGACGCGGTTGTTCCGGTGCTTGCTGCGCCTGGCCTTCCTGGGTTCGGTACTGCTCCCGGCGGCGGGCGGACCGCCCGGTGCCGGGCCGCGCTCGGTGGACTGGGTGTGCTCCGGCGCGCGGTCAACCGGAGAGCTTGGAATGGCTGACGCCATGTGCTTGGCTCCTGGGACTTCGGTGCGGTGCTGCTGGCATTGCCGTCGGCATTGGATCGCTGGGCGACGTTCTGGGGAGAGTCTCTCCTGCCCGTGCGCGGCGCTCCTTCCGGACGATCCGTCCCAGGGATTCGGAAAGCGCTTGCCGCGACCTTAAGGAGCCCTTTGTCCGGTGTCAATAGTGTCAATAGGCGAGCCCGGTCACGAAGCGGTGACGGCGTCCCGGATGCCCTGCTCGCGAGCGATGTGCGCGGCGCCGACCAGGGTGGCCCGGTCGCCGAGCCGGCTGGCGATGACCTCGGTGGGCCAGCTCAGGGCGTCGATGGTGTCGACTATGCCGCGGAGCAGCAGCGGGTTGGTGCCCACGCCGCCACCCAGGATCACCAGGCCGGGGTCGAGCACCGCACAGATGGACGCGGCCAGCTTGCCCACCTCGGCGGAGTGCTCGGCGACCAGCTCGGCGGCGAGTGGATGCGCCTCTCCGGCCAGCGCGAACAGGGCGGCGGCGCTGTCCGGGACCGGTCCGTGCGCGTCCGACCAGCGTGCGCGAGCCCGGCGCAGCAGGCCCGGCGAGCCGAGCCGGGCCTCCAGCGCCTCCCGGCCCGCGGGCAGGTCGTCGGCCCAGGGATAGGCGAGCCGGGCGACCTCACCGGCGGCCCCGTTCGCACCGCGCAGCAGCCGGCCGCCGACCACCACGCCCGCGCCGATGCCGAAGCCGACCTGCAGGTAGACGAAGGTGTCGCGGGAGTCGCTCGACCCTTCGTGCAGCTCGGCGATGGCACCGCAGTTGACGTTGTTCTCGGTGAACACGGTGGTGCCGGGCGGCAGCCCGAGCGAGGCGGTGGAGGCACGCACACGGTCCGCGGTCTCGGGATCGCCGGCGCCGTCGGGGGAGACCACGTCGGACACGGCGGCGACGACGGCCCGCAGTGGGCCGCTGCCGTCCCGGCGGTGCAGGGCGGTGCGGATCATGATGTCCGCCGAGGCCGGATCGTCGGTGTGGCCCTCGTCGAGCACCTGTCCGTCCAGGCTCACGGCGCGGAAGGCGACCTGGGTGGAACCCCGGTCGACGGCGAGGGCGTACCCGGCGGCCGGGCCCAGCCGGTAGACGGCGGCGGAACGCCCGGTGGCCCCGTGCGAGGTGCCGCTGCGCTCGACCAGCCCTCCCCCCTCCAGCTCGGCGACCGCGGCCGAGACCGTGGGCTTGGACAGCCCGCAGGAGGCGGCGAGCTGCGGCCGGGTGGCCCTGCCGTGCCCCGCGAGCGCGGTGAAGACCTCCCGGGCGCTGTCGCTGAGGCCTGTGTCGACCATGCCTACCTCCGCTTTCGTTGATCCGCGGATGATGATCGCACGGCGTCTCTTGACAACCTCCGGGGATAGTAAGTTTACTGCTTAACGAACAGGGCGGGTCCCAGCCGCTCTGTGACTTCACCTTCCGTCAACATGACGGCATGCCCGACAGCGGCGTGCCGGACAGATAGAGGAACGCTGTGCCGGACCTGATCTCCGACGTCCGAGTCGGGATCGACGTCGGCGGCACCAAGACGCACATCCGCGCTGCGCTCGGGTCGACGGTCATCGCCGACCGGGTGTACTCCAGCGAGGGCTGGCACCCCGGCGACTTCCGCCGGGCCGCGGCCTTCCTGGCAGATCTGATCGGGCAGACGCTGCCTCCGGCGACGACCGTCTCGGCGGTCGCCGTCGGCGCGCACGGCTGCGACAGCGAACGTGACTGCGCGGGTGTGCGGGCCGAACTGGAGCGACTGCTGCCCGTCCCGTGCCTGGTGCTCAATGACGCCGAACTACTCATCCCTGCGGTCGGCCTGTCCGCCGGTGTCGGCCTGGTGGCCGGAACCGGCTCGGTCGCCGTCGGCCGGAACCGCTCCGGCGAACCCGTGTACATAGGAGGCTGGGGCTGGCTTTTCGGTGACGAGGGCAGCGCCCCCGGGCTGCTGCGCGAGGCGGTGCGGGCCAGCCTCGGCGCCCGCGACCGCGGCGAACCGCAGGACCTGCTGACCGACCTGCTGCTGCGCTCCTTCGAGGTGGCGGAGGTCACCGACCTGCCCGAGGCGATGGCGGCCGACTCCGGCGCCAGCGTCTGGGGCCGGCGCGCCCCGCTGGTGTTCGACGCGCTCGAACAGGGTTCCGCTCTCGCCGAGGTGGTCGTGGAGGACGCGGCGGGCGCGCTGGCCCAACTCGTGGTCCGGATGGCCGCCCGTGACGTGGCGGTCGACGACGTGGTCGTGGCCGGCGGGGTCATCCTCAACCAGCCCCCGCTCTTCGACTCCTTCGTCCGGCAGTTGGGCGCCGCCCTGCCGGACACGCTGGTCCACCCCCTGGACACCGCCCCGGTGCACGGTGCGCTGCGGCTCACCGAGCGACTGGCGGTGACCTGATGGGCGGCGCTTCCCGAGCGGACGTGCCCCGCGTGGTGCTGATCGGGATCCACGGCCACGGCCGGGTGCATCTGGAGGGCCTGCTCTCCCGCGAGCAGGCCGGCCGGCTCGCGCTGTGCGGTCTGGCCGACCGACGCGAACCGAGCGGCCCGGAGAGCGGGACCGCTGAGGGCCGGGTCTTCGACACGGATGCAGAACGACTGCTGGACGCGCTGCGTCCGGACATCGCCGTCATCGCCACGCCCATCCACACGCACGCCGCGCTCGCCGAGCGGGCCATGCGGCTCGGAGCACATGTGCTGCTGGAGAAGCCGCCGGTGACCGCGGTGGCCGAGCACGACCGGCTGGTCTCGGTGGCCGACTCCGAGCGGCGGCACTGCCAGGTGGGCTTCCAGGCGTTCGGCTCCTTCGTGGCCCGGGACCTGCTCGACCGGGTACAAGCCGGTGAACTCGGCCGGATTGAGCGGATCAGCGTCGTCGGCGCCTGGCGACGGGACGCGGACTACTACGCCCGCTCGGCCTGGGCCGGCCATCGCAGGCTCGGCGACGTCGTGGTGGCGGACGGCGCACTGACCAATCCGTTCGCGCACGGGCTGGCGCTCGCACTGCGTCTGGCTGCGGCCGGTGACGGCGGGCCGGTCAGCACGGTCGCGGTCGAGCCCTACCACGCCCACCCCATCGAGACCGACGACACGATCAGCGCGCGGATCGAGACGAGCGGCGGAGTTCCGGTGACCGCCGCGGTGACCCTGTGCGCGCGGCAGGAGTTCGAGCCCTACGTCGAGGTCTTCGGCACCGGCGGCCGGGCCACCCTGCACTACACCCAGGACCGGCTGCGGCTGCACACCGGGGCCGGACCGGTGGACACCACCGGCGGGCGGATCGACCTGCTCGACGACCTGATCGCGCACCTGGACGACGACCCGGCCGAGGACGTGCTGTGCAGCCCGCTGCGCGCCACCCGTACCTTCACCGAGGTGCTGGAGGCGATCCAGCGCGGGCCTGCGGCACGGTCCGTCCCCGAGCCGTTTGTGCGCGCCTCGCCGGAGGGCCGGACCATCGTGGGTATCGAGGACGCGGTGGTCCAAGCCGGTGCGCGCGGTCTGCTGTTCTCCCGACTGGACCTGGAATGGACCGGGCCGGACTTCCCGACGACCTGATCTCGACGACCTGAGAGGGACCGGACCCATGAACCCGGTGTACCTGCCGAGCCAGCACGCTGCCGTGCACGACCTGCCCGTCGACGCGGACCGTCTCAGGACCGTGCTGGACGGCGCGGTCGCCGCCGCGATGCTGCACCAGCAGCCGGACGGCAACTTCGAGGACCCGGCGGCCGACGACGACATCGGTGACATGTCGTTGGGCGTGACGTCTTTGCTGTGTCTGGCCTGGCACCGGGGCCACCGCAGGGACGCCGAGCTCGTGGACGCGGTCCGGCGGAGCATGGACTACTTCCTGGCCCACCGGGTGTTCCGGACGGACAACCCCGGCGAGGCGTTCCTCCGGATCCGCAACAGCGGCGAAGCCTACGCCCGCTATGTGCCCGCGACGGGCGAGCACCCCTTCGGCGACTGGCCGAGCACGGTCTGGGCCATGCTGCATGCGGTCAATGTGCTGGAGCTGGGCAGCGGACTGCTGACCGAGGGCCAGTACGCCGAACTGACCGAGACCGCCGTCGGCTACTGGCGCTGGCTGACCCAGGTCAGCCTGTTCAACCCGCAGCAGACCGCCAACCAGGCGATCGGCGCGGTGGCCGGCGGTCTGATGCTGGGACGGCATCTGCGCGGCGTGCACCGGGAGAAGGAGGGGGAGCGGATCGCCGGGGAGGCCATGGCGCTCTACAGCGAGGTGATCCGGCCGGCCCGGGTACCCGACCGGGGCTTTCTGCTGCCGCTGGAACACGGTGCCGGACACGACCAGAACTACGTGCCGATCTCGCTGACCTTCCTGGCGCAGGCCCACCGCGTCAGCAGAGAGCAGTGCTTCCTCGACGACGGCGAGCAGATCGCACGGCACCTGGAATGCCGGCTCTCCGCCCGCGGGTTCGACTTCGGCGGCCCGCGCTACAGCGAGCAGCACTGCGGCTCCGAAGGCATGCTCGGCCTGCGCTTCTTCAGCCGGCACATCCGCGCCGACCTCGGCCGCTACCTCGGCGACCGGCGGGTCTCCTACTACCCCCTCGCCGCGACCGGGGCGCCCAGCGGGCACTTCGCCTTCGCCAGCGTGTGGCTCTGGCAGGACGACGGCGAGTGGTACCGGGGCGCCGACGTGCCGCACCACACGCCGTACTCACTGCGGCACGGGAAGGCGTCGGTCTCACTCACCGAGGAATTGACGCCCTATCAGATCGATGCGGGCGGAACGGTGGTGATCGAGTCGATCACCGATCACCAGCACGGGATCGGGCCGGTCGTGCGCTATGCCGACGGCCGCTCACTGCTGCTCACCCGCCCGCTCGGCCCGATGCGCAGTCGCGACGCGTCCGTTGCCGGGCTCGCCGCGAAGCTGGTGACCAAGGCGGTGGTGACGCGCGATCAGGTGCTGCTGGCAGTGCAGCAGTTGTACGTCTCCGACGGTGAGCGGATCCATGTCGTCGCGGTACTCGACCGTGCGCCCCTGCCCGCTGACGCCGAACTCGCCTTCCTCGCCGGTCTGCCCTACGTCGAGGCCGAGGCCGAGGGCGAGCGGCAGCGCAAGATCGTGGCCGTGTCCGAGCCGGGCGGCGCGTCGTTCGACCTGGGACGGCCGGGCGCGGTCCTGGAGGTGGGCGCGGGGTCGCTGCTGGCGGGGGGTATGGCCGTCACCGCTGCGGCTGGTCTGCAGGTGGTCAACCCGCCGGCGGGACGGACGCACTTCAACAGCCCGGAGACGATCGGGCTGACCCAGGAGCAGGTGGCGTTCGCGCTCGCCGACGACCCGCGCGGATACGGCAACCCGGACAGCGGCTGGCGGCGCGTCACGCAGACCAACCAGGTGCTCGTCCACCCGCTCGGCTCGGAAGCGCCGCCCGGCCTCGCCGTGTTCGCGCTGAGCTACGGTCCCGCCGAGGATGCGGAGGGCGGCCCGTTCCGGGTGACGGCCGAGTCGGTGGAGCAGGGTGTGCTGGTACGCACTCCCCACTTCACCGCGCTGATCGGCCATCCTGCCGGAGACGAACGTGGCGAACCCGTGCTGCAGCTCACCGTTGCGGAGAGGGGGCCCGCGAAGTGATCACCCTGTACGCGGGGCGGCATGCCGTCGCCGACTATGTGATCGCCCCCGACCTCGCGGCCGACCTGGTCCCCCGCCCCTACCTGCACCCGGTGCGAACCCTCGCCGGCACTGTCGTGACGGACCTGCTGCCCGAGGACCACCGCTGGCACCTGGGCGCGTCCCTGGCCATGCCCGACGTGGCCGGGACCAACCTCTGGGGCGGCCGCAGCTACGTTCACGGGCAGGGGTACGTCCCGTTGGACGACCACGGCCGGATCGAGCACACCGGATGGCGCAGCCGGGCAGCCGACGCGGTGGACGAGGAGCTGCGCTGGACGGACCGCACCGGGGCGACGCTGCTGCTGGAACGGCGCACCCTGCGCGCGGAGGACATCGGTGACGGCCGAAGTTGGCTGCTCACCGTGGCCACCGCCCTGACCAACCCCGGTGCCGCACCCGTCGAACTGCGCAGCCCTGCCGCCAACGGCCGTGGGGAGGGCGCGGGTTACGGCGGGTTCTTCTGGCGCCTCCCGCCGTCCGCCGACGCGCAGATCACAGCCGGACCGCTGCGCACCGAGGACGCGGTCAACGGATCGGCGCAGCCATCGCTGACCGTGTCCGCCGGTGCCGGGGACGCCGCCTACACCCTGACCTTCAGCGGTCTGCAGGACGACGACCGCTGGTTCGTCCGCATCGCCGAGTACCCCGGCGTCGGCGCGGCTCTCGCCTTCGAGCGGCCGCTGGCGATCGCTCCGGGGCAGACGGTGGGCCGCCGCTACCAGGTCCTGGTGAGCGACGGCCGTTGAGCCCCGATGGTCAAGGCCGGTCGACCACCTCGACCGGTACGGCTCGGGTGTAGCGGACGGTGCCGTGGCAGGCCAGCTTCACCAGGGCCCAACTGCGGTTGCCCGGACGGGCAGTCGTGGCGAGACGGACGGGGAAGCGCAGCTCGGCCGTGCTGCCCGCCGGGACGGTGAAGAGCTGGGTCCACGGTGTGACGGTGAGGTCGGCGGCGTCTCCCCAGGTGCCGTACGGGCTGATCAGCTGGGCCTCGCCGTGGACCTCGCCGAGTGTCGTGCCGGTCAGCCGGAGCAGCAGGTCGCCCTCGCCGCCGGGCGGCAGCGCCAGGCCTTGTGGGCCGAGTTCGCCGAGCACGGGGACGAAGTCCTGGTCGGTGTCCGTCTCTGTGGCCCCGAGCTCGACGGCGACTGTGTCCTCCAGCAACTGGCCCAGATGGTCCGGGATCCGGGCCCCCAGGTAGTAGGTGCCGGGGTCTCCGCCGTCCGCTCGGACGGAGACCTCGAACTCGGCGAAGCCGCCCGGGGCCAGGTCGTAGTCGAGGCTGTCATGCGGTTCGACGGCGAGGCCGTCGGGGACGTCCAGGGTAACCGTTCCCGACGCGGGCAGTACCGAGCAGCTGACCGTGATCTGCAGTGCTGCACTGTCGGCCTCGGCGTTCAGCCGCAGTGCGGTCGGCGAGATATGCACGGTGACCGGCAGGTTGCCGCTCGGCGCGGGTCCCTTGTTGTGCATCCAGTACCGGGTGAAGACCGGCTCGACGGGCTCGCGCCACGGCTCGCTGCGGGTCTCGGGGTCAAGCAGGGACGCGAGGACCGGGAGGCCGGTCAGGGTGGCCACGTCTGCGGGAGCCAGGCCGAGGGTGACCTCACCGTCGAGCTCGGTCGGCGCGCCGTGCACTGCCCGCTCCTCCAGCAGGTCGGTGCGGGCCGGGTCGACCAGCCCGCCGTGCAGGCGCACCCGCGCCGCCGCAGGCTGCCCGGAGGACTCGTACAGTCGGAGCGTCACGCCGTCCGCGGGGTCGCAGGCGTCCGGCAGGCCGGGGGCGCGCGGGTTGCCGCGCGGCTTGAGGGCGGCCAGCACGACCTGTGCGGGTTCCACTGAGAGCAGGCTCGCCCGTGGCGGCAGGATTCCGTCGTGCTCTTCCGTCTCGCGGGCGATGGGGGAGTGGTTGAACTCCTGCCCGGCGCGGACGAATCCGGCCTGCCGCCAGTCACCGGGGCTGGCCACCAGGCTGTAGTCGAAGGTGTGGGTCCAGTGCTGCTGGGAGAAGCTGCTGCCGTCAGGGACGGTGCTCCTCGGGCCGTCCAGCCAGACGCCGCTGGGCCAACCGGTGTGCGCCCGCATCAGGTTGAGGTAGAGCGTGCCGTCGGTCTCCGCAACGAAGCCGGGGGTGCCGCGGTTGAGCAGGGCCGCCGAGTAGTCCTCGAACGGCTCGGCGGTGCCGGGCAGTTCAGCGGTCAGCGACACGTCGATGACGCCGTCGGCGAGGTCGGCGGCCAAAGCGCCGATCGCGTCAGCGAGTTCACCCTCGGGCCCGGAGACGATCAGCACTGGCAGGTCGCGCGGCCCGCACAGGTCCGCGTCGGGCACCCAGGCCTCCCGGCGCGCGGTGGCGGCCGGGACGAAGACCCGCCCGGCGCGGGCCAGTTCGCCGCAGTAGGCCCAGCGCTGGGCGGGCTCGACCGCGTTCAGGACCGCTTCGGCGAAGGCGTTGTCCGCGCCGAGCACGATCCGCACGTCCGGGAGGTTGGAGTCGACCTCCAGCGAGCCGTAGCGGTGGCCGCCCGGCGTGGTGCAGGTGGCGGTCACTCCCTGACCGGCCAGCCGGACCAGGAGCGCCCGGACCTCTCCGGCGTGCGCGCCGCCCTCGGGTGCCACCACCTCGGCGATGCCGATGGCGTGGTCCTGCCGGGAGCCGTTCGGACCGTGCAGGGCGATCCTGGCGGTGGCGCTCAGCCCGGCCCAGGTGTGCGCGGGGCTGTCCAGCGCCCACAGGTGCGGGGAGGCGTCGGACTGCGGGAAGCCGAAGGACCGTCCGACGACGGCGTAGCCCACTTCGGCCACCGGCAGCGCGCCGGGCAGGTCCAGGCCGAAGCGGACCCGCAGCAGGCGCTCCTTGTCGAGCGAGCCGTCGACCTGGGTGCGGAAGTCGATGCGGTCCACACCGTGCCAGAGGTAGGCCTCCTGAGTGAGCGTCACCTCGCCGATCCGGACGGTGGAGACGAGGCGCTGACCCAGCGGGCCCTCGTCCACGCGTACCTCGGCCGGCCGTGCGCCCGCCGCGCGGCCGGGGCCCTTGGGCAGGAGGTGCCAGGGGCCCTCCTTCCACTGCGGGTGGTCCTGGTGCTCGTCCTGGACCAGCAGTTCGGCGCCGAGGGCGCCGGGGCGCAGCAGCTCCCGGCCGGTTCGGCGGTCGAGGATGCGGTCCAGGGCTCCGCCCCGGGCCGGGTCGGCCTCGATCCGGAAGGCGGCGTTCTCCGCGTGCCGCAGTCCGGTTCGTGCAGTCCAGCCGGCCGGGATTTCGGCGCTGTCGAGCACCCGGTACAGGCGGTGGCCAACCGAGGGGAGGTCGCGGGCGAGGAAACTGAGGGTGACCTCGGCCAGGGTGCCGTCCGGGTGGCGCCGTACGCCCTCGGCCAGCGCGGTGACCGGGGAGCCGCCGGTGTCGTGGATCGCGACCCCAGGGGTGCCCGGCTGAGGGTACGTCAGGCGGACTCTGGCGATGGCGTCGCGGGTCCACGACAGCGGGTTGACGACCAGCACGGCCCGTCCGCCGCCGCGGGTGTCCACGCAGGCGGCCAGGTGGTCGACGGCCGCGTCGCGCACCGCCGAGCCCAGCTCGAAGGCCTCCCGCCAGCCGCCCAGCAGGTCCAGGTACACCTGGTCGGACTCGGTGCCGGTGATGGCGTCGTGGTGGGCCCCGTACAGCAGTTGGCGCCAGGCCTTGTCCAGCGCCTCGACGGGGAAGCGGGGGCGTGGCGCGGCGTCGGTGCCCACCAGGGACGCCAGGGTGGCCAGCCGCTCGGCGTCCAGCACCGCCACCTCGCCGGCCCGCTGGGCCTGCTTGGTGTCGATGTAGGAGACGTCCTTGCCGGTGTAGACCGGGTTCATGTCGCGGGTCTGCGGGCTGAGCGAGGTGCCCCGTTCGGCCAGCTCCTGCCGGACGGCGCCGAAGAACTCCCGGGGCAGGCCGACGGCGAAACGCGGCCAGACGTAGCGCTTGGCCCACTCCCGGTGCACGACGGTGCACCAGCGGGAGGGGACGTTGTGGTCGTGGCCGACCGGGAGCATCACATTGCGGGTGGCGGCGACCTGCTTGAGCCGGCTGAACTGCTCGTAGGCCCGCGCCATCGACTCCTCGGCGGAGGAGACGCGCTCCAGGGCCCAGCCGGCGGTGTAGTGCCCGGCCATGTAGTGGGTCAGCACGCCCCGCCCGGTGGGGGAGATCCACTCGAACTCGCTGGGGAACTGCATCCGGGTCATGTCCCCGGTGTGCGTGCGGGGCCCGTGCATGTGGAACGGGCCCCGCGCCCAGGCGGAGGAGTCGAGTCCGGCGTCGGCCATCAGTCCGGGGTACGAGGGGTCGTGGCCGAAGACGTCGACCATCCAGGCCGAGCGCGGGTCGCCGCCGACCACGTCGCGCTGCAGGCCGATGCCGTGGATCGCGTTGCGGACCGTGGACTCGGGGTGGGTGAGGTTGGTGTTGGGCTCGTTGTAGTTGCCGCCGACCAGCTCCACCCGGTCCTCCCTGAGGAAGCGGCGCAGGTCGGCGCGGTCGCGGGGGAAGACGTCCCAGTGCGGCTTGAGGTAGTCCGCCTCGGCCAGCACGAAGCGGTAGTCGGGGTCGTGCCGGGCGGCCTCCAGATGGGCCCGGACCAGGTCGAACGCGGTCCGCACATGGGGAAGTCGCATCTCGGCCACCCAGGGGAGATCGGGCAGCCGGTGCCACTGGTCGGTGAAGCCCGCCTGGGTGTTCCACCAGACCGGGTCGTAGTGGAAGTGGGAGACCATCCACATGGTCCAGCCGGTGGCGGCCGCCTCGATCCGCGCTTCCGCGGTGGCCCGCAGGCCGGTCGAGTGCAGTTCGGCGGCGTGCGGTTGGCCGGACTCGGCCACGGCGGTCACCCGGTGCACCGAGCCCTCGCTGTGCGGGGCGGCGATCCGCACCCCGACCTCCACCACCCGCTCCTCGCCGGGGGCGAGTCCGGTCACCGTCTCGACGACCGGGGTGGTGACGGTCGGACCCTCGACGCGCACCCGTACCGGTCCGGCCACCCCTCGGTCTCCGGCCACGAGGGTGACCCGTACCACCTGCCGCGGCGCCTGCGCGGGGCCGAGGAACAGATCGGTGGAGTCGACGGTGCGGATGCGCATGGGCGGCCTCTCAGCATTTGCCATTCAGAGATGGCAAATGTGCAGGGAGATCCGCCCGCATGTCAAGATCTGTTCTCAGCGCTCGGGCAGCCCCGTGATCACGCTGATGGTGTCCCCGGCCCGGGCCACCGCCGGTGCCGGGCCGAGCCGGCGGGTGATCACGTCCTCGGCGAGCGACTGCAGCCGTGTCGACACCAGCGCATACACCGGGGTCGACGGGCGCAGCACCGCTCCGGCCAGCAGTGGCGCGGTCTCGGCGTGGAAGGGCGAGACCGCCGAGACGGCGTCCAGGGCCGAGCGGCGCGGCGGCAGCTGCCCGGTCAGCAGGCAGGTCCGGACCAGGGCGTCCGGTTCGACCGCGGCCCGCAGCAAGCGCATCGCCTGCTGCGGATACCTCGCCTGACGCGGCACCAGGTAGGCCATCCCCCCGCACAGCGCCGACGAGCGTCCGTGCGGTCCGCGCGGCATCGGCGCGAAGCCGAAGCGCTCGTGCACCCGGGCCAGCGGCAGCCCGGACTCCTCGGCGAGGTCGCCGGCCTGGTAGCTGGCGCCGACGCACAGGTCGGCCCGGCCCTGCGCCAGCAGCCGGACAGCCTGGTCCTTGGCGTGGCCGACGACCTCGGGGGAGACCACGCCCTCGTCCACCAGGCGGCGCAGGAAGCGCATGGTCTCCACGGCCGCCGGGCTGTCCAGCACCACGGCGTCGTCACGCAGCACGGCGCCGGCGCCGTTGGCGGCCAGCAGCGCCAGCAGGGCGTAGGTCGTGGTCTCGGCGGCGGCGCGGCCCCCGGGCAGGGCCAGCGCATGGGCGTCGCCGGTGCAGTCCTCGGCCAGGCGCCGGCCGAGGGCGTGCAGCTCGCGCCAGGTCCTGGGCGGTTCGGTGCCCAGGCGCGCCAGGGAGTCCCGGCGGTACCACAGGCCGGTGACGTCGGACGGGGCCTGGACGGCGACCAGTGCGCCGTCGAAGCGGTAGGCGTCGCGGAAGGGCTGGAGGAAGTCGGTGTCGTGCTCGTCCTTGATCCAGTCCGGGTCGAGGTCGGTCAGCGGGGTGAGGAACCCGGCGCGGGCGAACTCGGGCACCCAGACCGAGTCGAGCACCGCCAGGTCGGGGCCGCGGCCCTCGGCGACGGCGCGCAGGAACGCGTCGTGCAGCTCGGGGAGCTCCACCGTCTCCAGGTCGAGCCGGGCCCAGTCGCCCGCCGCGCGTCTGAGCTGGTCGGGGCCGGTGGTGCCGGTGGCGAGCACACGCAGCCGGGGGGTCTCACCGCTGCCCGCCAGCCACTGCGGATTGACGAAGGTCCCGCGCCGCCGGTGCCGCAGCACCACCCCCTCCTGGGCCAGCTCGGACAGGGCCCGGGTCACCGGAGTGCGGCTGAGCCCGTAGAGCTCGCAGAGCTCGTGCTCGGTGGGGAGCCGGCCGTCGGGGCCGTACCGCCCGTTGCGGATGTCCTCCAGCAGGCGTGCCTTGAGCTGGTGGAACAGCGCTGTCGGTTGGAGCGGCGGCATCGGTCTCCTCGGTCGCTGGGGCGGGGCTCGCCAGGTGGCAGCGTAGGACAGGCGGGCGGGCGGATGCAGGGGGCGGCTGTGGGACGGCACTTCCGCGGGCACTTATTTGCCATTATTGTCACTCGAACCGCTGTCGAGGGCCAACGCCCGGAAGACCGTCCAGAGGATCAGCGAGGAGTAGCAATGCCAGTCCGGATCGGCGTGATCGGCGTCGGGGTGATGGGCGCCGAGCATGCCCGGCTGCTGAGCCGGGTCGTCTCGGGGAGCGAGGTCACCGCGGTCGCCGACTACGACCCCGAACAGGCCCGCACGGTCGCCAAGGCTTACGGGGCCCGGGTCTTCGACGACCCGCTGCAGCTGATCGCGGACGACCGGGTGGACGCCGTGCTGATCGCCTCCTCCGACCCGACCCATGAGCAGTTCGTGCTGGCCTGCCTCGCCGCGGGAAAGCCCGTCCTCTGCGAGAAGCCCCTCGCGGCCGACCTGGACGGCTGCCTGCGCATTCTCGACGCCGAGCAGGATGTGGGCCGCAGGCTGGTCACGGTCGGCTTCATGCGCCGCTACGACCCCGGCTACCTGGACATCAAGGCCGCGGTGGACGGCGGAGACATCGGCCGGCCGCTGGCGATGCACTGCGTCCACCGCAACGCCGGTCCCGGCGGCACACCCACCGCCATGCTGATCACGGGCTCGGCGGTGCATGAGATCGACATCGCCCGCTGGCTGCTGCGGGACGAGATCGACACCGTCACGGTGCACCGCCCGCGCGCCTCGGCCCGATCCGGCGGCACCCAGGATCCGCTGTTCCTGGTGTTCTCCTCGGCCGAGGGCGTGCTCATCGACGTGGAGGTCTTCGTCACCGCCGGCTACGGCTACGAGGTGCGCTGCGAACTGGTCGCCGAGGAGGGCACAGTACTGCTGGACTCGCCCGCGCCGACGGTACGCCGAAGCGCCGGCCAGGTCTCCCGGGGCGTTCCCGCTGACTGGCGCCCCCGGTTCGCCGAGGCCTACCGCCGCGAGTTGCAGGACTGGATCGACGGCGTCGCCGCCGGCGCCCCGGCGCGCGGAGCGTCGGCCTGGGACGGCTACGCCGCCACCGCGGTCGCCGCGGCGGGCGTCCGGGCGCTGGACAGCGGCCTGCCGCAGACCGTGTCCCTGCGCGACCGGCCGGAGCTGTACCGATGACCTCCGATGTGCAGGCGCTGACCGTCGGCCGGGTCGGTGTGGACCTGTACCCGCAGCAGGCGGGCGTGCCGCTGGCGCAGGTCACGACCTTCGCCAGATCCCTCGGCGGCACCGCCACCAATGTCGCGGTCGGCGCCGCCAGGCTCGGCCACGCGACGGCGGTGCTCACCAAGGTCGGCCCCGACGCCTTCGGCGACTATGTGCGCGACGCCCTCACCGCCTTCGGCGTCGACGCCCGCCATGTCGGAACGGCCGCGGACCTGCTGACCCCCGTCGTGTTCTGCGAGCTGAACCCTCCGGAGGACCCGCCGCTGCTGTTCTACCGGCTGCCCACCGCCCCGGACTTGACGCTCACCTGGGCCGACGTGCCCTGGGACCTGGTCGCGGAGGTTCCGCTGCTCTGGGTCACCGGCACCGGAGTCTCGGTCGAGCCGGCCCGGCAGACCCAGCTGCAGCTGCTCGCCCACCGGGGCCGCCCGGACTCGGCCGAGGGCCGCTGGACGGTGCTCGACCTGGACTGGCGCCCGATGTTCTGGCCCTCCCCGGAGGACGCCCGCCGCGAGTACCAGCGGATGCTCGAACAGGTCACCGTCGTGGTCGGCAACCGGGCCGAGGTGGAGGTGGCCGTCGGCACCGCCGACCCGGTCGAGGCCGCCCGCCGACTGCTCGACCGGGGTGTCGAACTCGCCCTGGTGAAGATGGGCGCCGAGGGCGTCCTGGTCGCCACACCGGACGGCATGACCACCGTCGCGCCGCAGCGCGTCGAGGTGGTCTGCGGCCTGGGCGCGGGCGACGCCTTCGGCGGCGCGCTCATCCACGGGCTGCTCTCCGGCTGGGAGCCCGAGCGCTGCGCCCACTACGCCAACGCGGCCGGCGCGATCGTCGCGTCGCGCCTCGCCTGCGCCGACGCCATGCCCACCCTGGCCGAGATCGAGACGATGCTGTCCGGCCACCACGCCCACGAAGGATCCGCATCATGACCCGCATCAGCGACGAGCGCTGGCAGAGACTGCTGGACACCAGGACCCTCCACCCCGAGGCGGTCGCCGAGGCCTACGCACGACGACGGCGGCCCGAGGCCTTCGTCAACGAGCGGGGCACCCTGTTCCTGGTCGCCGCCGACCACCCGGCCCGCGGCGCGCTGCGCTCCGGCCAGGACCCGATGGCCATGGCCGACCGCCGCGGACTGCTGGAGCGCCTGGTCACCGCCCTGGAGCACCCCGATGTCGACGGCGTCCTCGGCACCCCCGACATTGTCGAGGAACTGCTGCTGCTCGGCGCCCTGGAGGGCAAGGTCGTCATCGGCTCGATGAACCGCGGCGGCCTCGACGGCGCAGCCTGGACCATGGACGACCGGTTCACCGGCTACGACGCGGCGAGCATCGCAGCCTGCCGGCTCGAAGGCGGCAAGATGCTGCTGCGCATCGACGACCAGGACGCCGGCACCGTGCCCACGCTGCAGGCGTGCGCGCAGGCCGTCACCGAACTGGCCCGGCACCGGCTGGTGGCCATGGTCGAACCTTTGCCGTACCGGCGCGACGCCGATGGCAGGCTGGTGCTCCGTCAGGACGCGCCGTCCCTGGCCCGGGCCGTCGCCATCGCCTCGGCGCTCGGCACCACCAGCGCCTACACCTGGCTGAAGACCCCGGCCTGCGACGACCCCGACGTGGTCTACGGGGCGACGACGCTGCCGTGCGTCGTCCTCGGTGGCGTGCCCGGACCGGACCTCGCCGAGCAGGTCGCCTCCTGGGGCCCGACGCTGCGTCAGCCCACCGTCCGCGGTCTGGTGGTCGGACGGACCGTGCTCTACCCGGACGACGGCGACGTCGCCGGCACCGTGGCCGCCGCGGCCAAGGTACTGCGCGCCGCGACCGAGCGGGCGGACGCGTGACCCGGTACATCCCCGCCTCGGGTCTCGCCACCACGATCACACCCGAGGACGCGGGCTGGCACTGGGCGGGCCTCCGGGTGCTCCAACTGGCGCCGGGCCTCCCCCAGACCGTGCAGACCGGCGACGCGGAGGTCTTCCTGCTGCCGCTCTCCGGCGGAGCCGTGACGGTGCGGGTGGCCGCGGCCGACGGCGCGCTCGAGGCCGAATTCGACCTGGTCGGGCGCGAGTCGGTGTTCAGCAGGGTGACCGACTTCGCCTATGCGGGGCGGGACAGCCTGGTGACGCTCACCGCCACCGCCCGCGCCGAGGTCGCCGTCCCGTCCGCCCGGTGCTCCACCCGCAGGCCGGCCGCCTACGGTCCGGCCGAGAACGTGCCGGTCGAGGTGCGCGGCGCCGGAACGGCCACCAGACAGGTGACCAACTTCGGCACGCCCGGCGCCTGGGACCACGCGGAGCGACTGATCTGCTGCGAGCTGATCACCCCGCCCGGCAACCGGTCCAGCTACCCGCCGCACAAACACGACAGCACCGAGCCGTGCACGGTGGTCAACGAGGAGATCTACTACTACCGGATCGCCGGTCTGGACCAGGTCACCCCGGGCCGGGTGGGCTTCGGGACGCACCGCACCTACACCGGCCCCGAACACGGCGAGGCGGGCCTGCCCGAGCTGGACGAGACGATCGAAGTCCGCGACGGCGACGTGGTACTGGTGCCGTACGGCTACCACGGGCCGTGCGTGGCCGCGCCCGGATACCCGATGTACTACCTCAACGTCCTCGCGGGACCGGGCGATTCGCGATCCATGGCGTTCTGCGACGACCCCGCGCACGCGGGGGTCCGCGACACCTGGCCGGACGCGGCGACCGACCCGCGCTGCCCGGTCACCTCCGCCACCGGCCGGGCGGCCGGCGAAAGGAGCAGGAGATGACCGAGACCGTCCGACTGACGACGGGGCAGGCGCTGGTCCGCTGGCTCGTCGCACAGCGTTCCGAGCTGCTCGACGGCACCGAAGTGCCGCTGTTCCCAGGGGTGTTCGGCATCTTCGGGCACGGCAACGTACTCGGCCTCGGCACCGCTCTCCACGAGGTGCGCGACCGGCTGCCGACCTGGCGCGGGCAGACCGAGGAGGGCATGGCGCTGGCCGCCGCCGGGTTCGCCAAGGCCATGGACCGCCGCCAGGTGATGGTGGCGACCTCCTCGGTGGGGCCCGGAGCGCTCAACATGGTCACCGCGGCCGGACTGGCCCACGCCAACCGGCTGCCCTTGCTGCTGCTGCCCGGTGACACCTTCAGCGGCAGGGCGCCCGACCCGGTGCTGCAGCAGGTCGAGCAGTTCGGCGACGCGACGGTGAGCGTCAACGACGCGTTCCGGCCGGTGTCGCGCTACTTCGACCGGATCACCCGGCCCGAGCAACTGCTGGCGTCGCTGCCGCAGGTGGCCCGAGTGCTCACCGATCCGGCCGACTGCGGCCCGGTGGTGCTGGCGCTGCCGCAGGACGTCCAGGTGGAGGAGTTCGACTTCCCGGTGGCGATGTTCCGCGACCGGCTGCACCGGGTGCCCCGGCCCCGCGCGGACACCCGTGAACTCGCCGCGGCGGCAGCGATCCTGCGGACCTCGCGGCGTCCGCTGATCGTGGCCGGAGGCGGCGTCCGCTACTCCGGTGCGGCGGCCGCCCTGCTCGACTTCGCTGTCGCGCACGGCGTGCCGGTGGCCGAGACGGCTGCCGGGCGCACCATGGTGCCCGATCCGCATCCGCTCAACGCCGGTCCGCTGGGCACGATCGGATCGTCCTCGGCCAACGCGCTAGCTGCCGACGCCGACGTCGTGCTCGCGGTCGGCACCCGGCTGCAGGACTTCACCACGTCCTCATGGAGCCTGTTCAGCCCGGGAGTTCGCCTGGTGGCGGTGAACGCCGCGCGCTTCGACGCGGTGAAGCACGCAGGGCAGGCGGTCGCCGGCGACGCCAGGGAGGTCCTCGCCGAACTGGACGGATCGCTCAACGGCTGGGCGGCGGACCCGGACTGGACCAGCCGGGCCGCCGAGGAGCGGGCCGGCTGGGACGCGCACATCGACAGCCTGCGCGCCGGCGCTGCACCCGACGGGGCGCTCAGCTACGCCCAGGTCGTCGGGGTGGTGAACGACGCCAGCGGTCCCGACGACTATGTGCTCGGCTCCTCCGGCGGCATCCCCGGTGAGCTGAACGGCGGTTGGCGGACCGGCCCGGCGGTCGAGGGAGCGGTTGCGGGCGCCACGATGGACCTGGAGTACGGCTTCTCCTGCATGGGCTACGAGATCGCCGGCCCCTGGGGCGCGGCCCTCGCCCGGGCCCGGACGCACCCGGACGGTTTGGTCACCGCCCTGCTCGGGGACGGCTCCTACCTGATGCTCAACTCCGAGCTGTACTCGGCCACCTTCGCCGGGCATCCGTACGTCGCGGTGGTCTGCGACAACGGCGGGTACGCGGTGATCCACCGGCTGCAGACCAACCAGGGCGCAGAAGGGTTCAACAACCTGCTCGCCGACTGCACGGGCCCCGGCGCCGGGCCTGACGGGGTGCGGGTGGACTTCGCCGCACACGCCGCGTCGTTGGGGTGCGCGGTCGTCGACCTGCCGGCGGGTGCGGGGGTCGGCGAACTGCGCGACGCCTACGCGCGGGCGCGCGGTCTGGCGCGGGAGCAGCGGCGGCCCGCCGTGCTGGTCTGCCGTACCTCGCCGACGGCCTGGACCGAGTCCGGGGCCTGGTGGGAGGTCGGCGTGCCCGGGTCGCTCGGCGGGCACGCCGGGTACGAGGAGGGCAAGCAGCGCCAACTGCGCTGGACCCGCTGACAGTCGGGTCGGTGATGTGCTCTCCGCCCTTGGGACGGAGAGCACATCGCACCTCAGTCCTGGTCGAACTCGCTGATGAGGTCGCCGATCAGGCTGATGTTCCGCATGACGCGGTCGTGCGGAATGCCGCCGACCCGGTGGAAGCACATCAGCCGGTCGATGCCGATGTCGGCGTAGGCGCGCAGCTTCTTGCGGCAGGTCTCCGGGCTGCCCACGATCAACGAGTCCTGCTCGTTCAGGGCCTCGAACAGCTCCTCATCGGGAATCTGTTCGCCCTGCAGGATACGGCCGACGGCGATCTGGGCGCGGTTGGGACCGTCCGCCGCAGCGGCATCCTCGCGCAGGAACTGACCGGCGAGGCCGCCGCCGGAGGGGTCGTCCATGAGCTTCTGCTGGAACGTCAGGTTCTCCATGAACGCATCGGCTGCCTCGAAGAAGCTGAGCGCCCGTGCCGTGTACCAGGCGGCCGCCGCGGCGGCTCCGCCGCGCATCGCCTCCTCGTCGGTCTCGGCGCAGTGCACGAAGGTGAAGAAGCCGACCTGGTTGTTGACGAAGGACCCGACCGGCTGCTCACAGCGCGCGATCGCGGCACGGTACAGCTCGACCAGTCGGGCGACCCGGTCCAGCGGTTCCCAGAGCGTGGTGCCGAGAACCCCGACGCCTCGCCTGCCTGCCTCCTCGAACGACGCCGGTGTGGACGCGGGCTGCCACAGCGGGGGATGCGGCCGCTGGTACGGCTTCGGCAGGACGGGGACGGTGCCGTTGACCCGGTTCTCGTCGCTCCACAGCTTCGGTACCTGCTCGAAGGCGTCCTGCACCTGGGCCCGTACGGTGGCCGCGTCGACACCGAAGAGCCGCCACTCCGGCGCCGTGGACCGGGTCAGGCCGACCTCCACCCGGCCGCCGCTGAGGTGGTCGAGCGTCGCGGTCCGTTCGGCCACCCGGATGGGATGGTTGATCGCGCCTGGCGCGAGCACGGCCGCATGTCCGAGCCGGATCCGCTCGGTGCGCTGCGAGAAGGCCGCGAGCAGCAGCTCGGGCGCCGAGGACAGGCTGAACTCCTCCGCTCCGTGGTGTTCCACCTGCCACCAGCAGCCGTAACCCAACTCGTCGGCGAGCCCGGCCTGTTCGACGGTCTGCATGATGCGCTCGTGCTCGTGGCCCTCCCGCTACGGCTTCGGGTCCTGGATCTCGCTGAATATGTCGATCTTCACCCGCGCGGGCCTCTCTCGTACGGTTCCGGAAGCCCTGGCTACGGGATTCCGTAAGAAATTCTCACAGAAGCTCCGTTACGACCGTATGGCGGCGATCCTCCACAGCTGCGCGGATTGCGGTGGAGTTCACGGACACATCCCGGTCCGTCACAGGCCGTTGAGGAATTCGATGCTGCGCCGGACATCGAGGACCGGACCCGCGCCGGGCTCGGGCTCGCCGTGCAGGGCGCAGTCCTGTTCCAGCACGTACCAGCCCTGGTAGCCGGCGCTCTCCAGCGCGCTGACGATCGCGGGGATGTCCAGGTCGCCGCAGCCGAGCGGGGTGTAGAGGCCCTCGCGGACCGCTCCCATGTAGTCGCTGTCCCCGGCCGAGACCGTCTTCGCCACGGCGGTGTCGACGTCCTTGAGGTGCACGTGCGCGACGCGGTCGGCGGCCCGCTCCAGCAGCTCCAGCGGGTCCGTCCCGCCGATGAGCAGGTGGCCGGTGTCCAGGCAGAGGGCGATGTCGCTCTCGTCGAGCAGGCGCAGCACCGAGGCGCGGTCCTCGATCGCCGTGCCGACGTGCGGGTGCAGCGTCGGGGTCATGCCGTGGTCCCGGATGACCGCCTGCAGCCGCTCGATGTTTCCGAGCAGCACCGGCCACTCCTGATCGGACAGGGGCACCTTGCGGTCGTAACTGCCGTCCGCGGACCGTGCGGCGAGGACGACCACCTCGGAGCCGGCCTCGGCGAGGGTGGTGATCGCGTCGACGGCCTCGGTGAGGTCCAGCGCCGGGTCGATGTGCAGCGGAACCGGCAGGAAGCCGCCGATCAGCCGCAGGTCGTGGCGGGCCAGTTGCTCGCGCACGTCCTGCGGGCGCGCGCCGAGGTAGCCGGTCGGGCCGAGCTCGGTGACGCGGAGCCCGAGCTCGCGCATCTCGCCCAGCACCCGCGCGGGGGCGATCTCGTGGCCCCAGTCCGGGGCTTCGCAGACCCCCCAGGAGATGGGGGCGCCGGCGATCCGGTCGCGGATCGGCGTGGTGTTCATACGGGCTCCTCGGACTCGACTAGAGCGCTCTAGATTCGGCAACTATCGTAGACTCGGCCGCCGCAGTCAATGCTTTGGGAAGCAGTGGGAAGGCGTCAGATGCCGCAGGAACCGACCCGGCCGCCCCGGGCCGGGCGAGCGCCGACGCTGGAGGACGTGGCGGCCCGGGTGGGGGTGTCCCGGGCGCTGGTCTCCATCGTGATGCGCGACGTGGCCGGCGCCAGCCAGGCGACGCGGGAGCGGGTCCTCGCCGCCGCCGAGGAGATGGGTTACCGGCCGGACGGGCGCGCCCGCCTGCTCGCGGGTCGCAGGACCCGGCTGCTGGGCGTCACCCTGGCGCTCAACAACCCGTTCCACGCAGACGTCGCCGAGGGCGTCTACGCGGCGGCGGAGCCGCACGGCTACCAGGTGGTGCTGAGCGCGATCACCGGCACGCGCTCGCCGCGGCAGGCCGTGGACGCGCTGCTGTCGTACCGCTGCGAGGCGGTGATCCTGGTCGGCGCACTGGTGCCGCGGGCCGCGCTCGGAGCACTGGCCGAGCAGCTGACGGTGGTCGTGGTCGGCCAGCCGTCCACCCATCCGGCCGTCGACGTCGTCCGGGCGGCGGACGCCCACGGGATGCGGATCGCGGTCGACCATCTGGCCGAACTCGGGCACCGCCGCATCGTGCATGTGGACGGCGGCCGGGCCCCCGGCGCGGCGGTCCGGCGCAACGGGTACCGCGCGGCGATGAAGTCCCGCGGGCTCGGCGACCAGGCCCGGACGGTCGCCGCCGGCGAGCGCGAGGAGGACGGCGCCGCAGCGGCGGACCAACTGGCCGACCAGGGCCTGCCGGACGCGGTCATCAGCTACAACGACCGCAGCGCGGTAGGGCTGTTGGACGTCTTCGCCCGCCGGGGGATCGCGGTCCCCGACACGCTGTCCGTCGTCGGTTACGACGACAGCCAGATCGCCCGCCTGCCCTACCTGCGGCTGACGACGGTCAGTCAGGACACCGGCACACTGGCGGCGTTGGCGGTGCAGCGGGCCATCGCCCGACTCGACGGCGAGCCGGTGGCCGACCGCGAGGTGCTGCTGCGGCCCCAGTTGGTCGTCCGGGGCACCACGGCCCGTCCGCCGGCGTCCGGGTAGGCGGCGGACCCTCAGCTCTTCTGCTGGGCGTAGTGGCGGGCCGCCTTGGCCCGGTTGCCACAGTCGGACATGGAGCACCAGCGGCGGCGGCCGTTCTGCGAGGTGTCGAAGAAGGTCAGGATGCAGCGCTCGTGCGCGCATTCGCGGATCCGCTGCGGCCCGCGCGCAAGCAGGTCCAGGTAGTCGTCGGCGGCCAGCCAGGCCGGCAGCCAGGACGGGTCGGCGACCTCGGGTTCGTGGTGCGGCAGGCCGTCGGCGCCCAGGGTGCGCCGGACCCGGCCGTGGGCCAGCACGGCGTTCAGCGCGGTGACGTCGCGGGGGTCCGCGCGGAGCGCGAGCAGGGCGTCGCGGGCCTCCAGAAGCGCGGTCAGCGTCGCCCGGCCGGCGGGGGCGCGGCCGGTCAGGCCGTTGGAGGCGAGCCAGACGGCGAGGCCGTCGGGCCGATGGAACAGCTGGTCGTCGTGCCAGCGGGTGTTCAGCAGGTCCAGCGACAGCGGTTCGCCGCGCAGTGGCCGGGGGTCGACGAGGGCGTCCATGCGCCCAGTCTAACTGTTCAGGTTCCTTGGAACGGTTGCATGGAGCGATGGCTAACCGTTATGGTCACACTGAACGGTTAGAACATCGCCTTCGGAACAGGAGCCCTGCCATGCCCGCCTCCCTCCGCACCGGACACGTCGGCATCAACGTCACCGATCTGGACCGCTCGGTCGCGTTCTACCGCGACGTCCTCGGCCTGCAGGTTCTCGGCGGCTCGGCCCCGGGCACCGCGCCCGAGCGTCGCGTTGCCCAGCTCGGCAAGGAAGGGACGCTGCTGCTCACCATCTGGCAGCAGGCCGCCGGGGCGCACGAGCGCGACCGGGCCGGGCTGCACCACCTCGCGTTCGAGGTCGACACCGTGGCGGAGGTGCGCGAGGCGGAGTGGGCGTTGAAGGAGCGCGGCGCGACCTTCCAGTACGACGGCGTGGTCCCGCACGGGGAGGGCCGCGACTCCGGCGGTGTCTTCTTCAGCGACCCGGACGGCACCCGGCTGGAGGTCTTCACCAGCAGCGGCGTCGCGGACGAGGGCAAGGCCCCCTTCGCCGATGCTCCCACCTGCGGTTTCTTCTAGACCGTGGCTGCCGTGGGCTACCACAGCGGCGAGCGCGCCGCCCAGGCGCTCGCCGGCGAGACGGAACGGGCCGATCACCTGGAGCGCAGCTTTCGCGACACGGTTCCGGTGGTGGCCGCGAGCTTCCTGGCGCAGCGCCAGCTGCTGGTCGTCGGCGCGGCCGACGGAGCCGGACGGATGTGGGCGACGGTGCTCGCCGGCGAGCCGGGGTTCCTCTCCGTCCCCGACGAGCGGACGGTGAGCGTCGCCGCCGTGCCGCACCCGGACGATCCGCTGCGCGAGGCGCTGGGCGGGCCGGACGTGCGGGTGGGCACGATCGCACTCGAACCGGCCACACGGCGGAGGATGCGCGTCAACGGCACCGCGCGCGGAGGTGACCTGGGGTTTGTCCTCCATGCCGAGCAGGTCTTCTCCAACTGCCCCAAGTACATCCAGAAGCGTCACCCGGTCCGGGACACCCCGGCTCCCCGGCCCGGACCGGCACACCGTGGCACCGAGCTGACGACCAGGCAGCAGATTGTCGTCGGCACCGCCGACACCTTCTTCCTCGCCACCGCGGACCGCGATGGGCGGGCCGACGCCTCGCACCGGGGCGGCAACCCCGGCTTCGTCGAGACCCTCTCGCCGACGGCGCTGCGCTGGCGTGAGTACCCGGGCAACGGCGCCTATATGACGCTGGGCAACCTGGAACTGAACCCGCGTGCCGGGCTCGTCCTCCCCGACTGGAAGACGGGCGATCTCCTGCTGCTCACCGGGGAGGCCCGGACCGACTGGCAGGAGCGGTCGGTCACCTTCGAGCTGACGGCGGTGGTCGAACTGCCCGGTGCACTGCCCCTGCGCTGGAGCGAGCCGCAGTACTCGCCCGCCAACCCGTCGCCGACACCCCGGTAGCCGGCGCGCTTGCCCGGACCCACCCCGTCGCCTCGGACGCGGGGTGGGTCACTTGGGTGACGGGGAGGAGACCCCCACCCAGCTTGTGGCGGTCGGCCGCGCGTGATCGCTACCCGCGGCGCCAGCCGGACCTGCGGCCCCCGGACCGGCGCCCGCCGCCGCTGCGGCCATGGCGCATGAAGCCCAGCAGCCAGGCGATCAACAGCACGATCGCCGCGATCCAGAGCAGGTGGACGGAGAAGCCGACCCCGAACAGCACCAGGACCAGCAGAAGCAGAACAACCCAGACAATCATGACCCGGCCTCTCAGACGGTTGCAGCATCATGTGCTTGCATTCCGCGGGGTCCGGGCGAAACGGAACGGGGCGTCAAAGCCCTACGCCGTACTGGTGACTCGACTACCCCGGGCACGCCGGGTCAACCAGGCCGGTTTCCGGCGCCGTGCGACACCACGGTCCGGCCGCGGATGCGCTAGCGTGCCCGGGCACACCCCTGGTTACGAGGAGCCCGAGCTGATGACGCAGACCCCGCTCACCGACACGGCGAGCGCATCCGCGCCGACCGGCCCGAGGCCGGACGCCCCGGCCTGGGCCCGGTTCGTGACCCGGGCCGTGGACCCCACGAACATCATTCTCGTGGTCATGGTGGGCTTCGGCGCGATTCGTTACGGCCTGTCAGGCGCCGCCTGGGGACTGGTCGGCGCGCTGTTCTCCGGGGTGCTTCCGCAACTGGGCATCACTGCCGGGATGCGCCGCGGCCGGGTGACCGACCGGTACGTCCGCGACCGGGCCAGGCGGGTGGTCATCCTGCCATTGATCATGCTGTCGGTGGGCGTCGGGCTCGCCCTGATGTACCTCGGCGGCGCTCCGCGTCCGCTGACGGCGATGATCCTGGGCCAGTTCGCGACGATGATCCCGGTGACCGTCATCACCACCCGGTGGAAGATCTCCCTCCACACCAGCGCCGGCGGCGGCGCCGTCGCCATGCTGACGGTGGCCTTCGGCGCGTGGGCGCTGCTCGGCTACGCCGTCGTGGCGGTGGTGGCGTGGTCACGCGTGGTCCTGCGCGACCACACCCGCGCCCAGTGCCTGGCAGGCGCCGTACTCGGCTCGGTGGTCGCGGGCATGGTCTTCTGGGCGGCAGGCTAGGACGGAACGGCATCTGATCGAGCTTCAGGAGCGGCTGGCGTTTCGCGGCCCGGCGATGGCGGGTCGGCGTCAGAGTAGGCGTAGCAGTGACCGTTGACATCCTTGGGCGGAACGGGAACACACCATGAGAATCTATGCACAGCTCCCTGCACGCAGGACCCGACAGGTGGTGGCCGACCTCCTGGCCCTGGCCGTGATCGCGGTGTCGGTCTGGTTCGCCCTGCTGGTCCATGACGCGATCATGCTGCTGGCCGGCCCGGGGCGGGCCGCCCAGAGCGCGGGCGACCAGCTCGCCGGGGGCCTCACCGACGCGGGCAACGCGGCGGCCAGGGTGCCGCTGGTCGGGGACACCCTGAAGCGGCCGCTGCTGTCGGCGGCCGGGGCCGGCAGCGGATTGGCGAACGCCGGGGAGTCGGTGCAGCACTCGGTCGGGCACCTGGCGTTCCTGGTGGCGCTTGTCCTGATCGTGGTGCCGGTCCTGATGGTGCTGCTGCTGTGGCTGCCGCCGAGGCTGCGCTGGGTGCGGGGAACGGTCAAGGCGCGCCGGCTCCTCGACGGCCCCGGCGGCGCCGACCTGTTCGCGCTCAGGGCGCTCACCGGCCCGCTGCGCGACCTGGCCGCGGTCGAGATCCCGGCCGGGGGCCTCGCGGACGCCTGGCGACGCGGTGACGCGGCCGCGATCGACGACCTCTGCCGGGTCGGCCTGAAGCAGGTGGGTCTGCGTCCCTAGATATCCCAGCTGACGGCGGTCAATGGGTGGTGTTCGCGGGGCACCGGGGTATCAGAGAGGTATCAGCTGTCGAGGAGAAGAACGTCATGGGCATCTACGAAATGATGGCCGAGTACGCGGGCGGGGGGACCGCGGGACCGATCGTCCAGTGGCACATGATCCGGGACAACGGCACCACCGCCCTGTGCGGGGTCCGGCTCGACCCCGCCGCGGAGAAGATCTCGGACGAGGCCTGGGGCCACACCAGGGAGAAGTTCTGCCACACCTGCGGAGCGCTCTATCTGCGCCAGGTCCCCTGAGCGCCCCGCGTCAGTCCCGCAAGCCCGTCAGTGCCTCGGTGGCGCGCCAGAGCTCGGCCGCCGTCCCGCTGTCGCGGGCGGCGCGGGAGGGCCTGCCGAGCTTCGGGTGGCCCTTGACGCCGCCCGGGCCGTCCGGGCCGACGTAGGAGTTGCCCGGCAGGTCCCGCGTCGCGGCGAACAGCGTCGGCAGTGCGCCGTGCTCGGCGTCGTTGAGGAGGAAGCGCAGCCGGTTGATCCGGTTGGAACCGGAATGGCTCGCCAGGTTCGTGGTGGCGATCCCGGGATGCGCGACCAGAGACCGCACCGGGCTGCCGGCGGCCGTCAGCCGCCGCTGCAGCTCCAGCGAGAACAGCATCAGGTCGAGCTTGGAGTCGTTGTAGGCGTCCAGCTGCCGGTAGGGCCGCCGCTCCCAGTTCAGGTCGTCCGGCCGGGCGTGGCCCATCCGGTGCAGCTGGGAGGCGATGTGCACGACCCGGTCGGTGATGTGCGGCAGCAGCAGCCGCGTCAGCGCGTACGGCCCGACGTAGTTGGTCGCGGTCTGCAGGTCCAGCCCGTCCGGCGTTCGGCTCAGCGGGATGTCCATCACGCCCGCATTGTTGACCAGCACGTCCAGCTCCCCGGTCCAGCCGTCGGCGAAGGAGCGCACCGAGTCCAGGCTCGACACGTCCAGGCGCCGTACCTCCGCATGGCCGGCGATCCCGGCCAGCGCGGCCTTGCCCTTGGCGACGTCGCGCACCGCGAGCACCACCCGGGCCCCGACCCGCGCCAGCTCCCGCGCGGTGATCAGGCCGATCCCGCCGGACGCGCCGGTGACGACCACCGTACGGCCCGACAGGTCGGGAAGATCGGCCGCGGTCCACTTCGCCATGAGGTTCTCCTTGATCCGCTCGTCCGCCGCACTGGCGGTGGACCCGAGTAGACGCCGCGCGCGAGGAGGCAACCAGGAACCGCCGAGCCACTGAATGCCGGACAGTGGTTAACGGACCGGACGCCCACCGATAGTGGATCCAGCGGCGCCACACGAACGGGAGCGGACATGGACACGGACGAGCTCGGGCGCTTTCTGCGCACTCGGCGCGAAGCCCTGCAGCCCGAGGACGTCGGCCTGCCCAGCCGCTCCCGCCGGCGCACCGCCGGCCTGCGCCGTGAGGACGTCGCCGAGCTGTCCGGCATGTCGGCGGACTACTACGCCCGGCTCGAACGCGGATCCGGTCCGCAGCCCTCCGAGCAGATGACGGCCGCCCTCGCCCGCGGCCTGAGACTGTCCCTGGACGAACGCGACCACCTGTTCCTGCTCGCCGGCCACGGCACCCCGCGCCGGGCCCTGCGCGCCCAGCACGTCAGCCCAGGACTGATGCGGGTACTGGACAGGCTGCAGGACACCCCGGCCCAGATCATGGGCGCGATGGGGGAGACCCTCGCCCAGACCGGTCCCGCCGTCGCGCTGTTCGGCGACGAGACCCGGCACACCGGCCTCGCCCGCAGCGCGGTGCACCGCTGGTTCACCGACCCTGGCGCCCGTCGCCTCTACCCCGTCGAGGACCACCCCCACCACAGCCGGGTCCAGGTCGCCCAACTGCGAACCGCAGCGGCCCAGCAGGGTCCGCAGTCACCGGCCGCGGAGCTGGCCCGCACCCTGACCGGACTGAGCGAGGAGTTCGCCGAACTCTGGAACGGCCGCCAGGTCGGACTTCGGTTCACCGAACAGAAGCGGTTCATCCACCCCGAGGTCGGCCGCATCGACCTGCACTGCCAGATCCTGCTCGACCCGGACCGGACCCACTCCCTCCTGGTGCTCACCGCCACCCCCGGCAGCGAGAGCCACGACAAGCTCGCCCTGCTGGCGGTCCTGGGCGCCCAGGCACTCACCGCCCGCTGACCCTGCCCGAACGCGCGAGGCCCTCCGGCCGTCGCGGGATCAGCGCGTCCCGAAGGCGCCGCGCAAGGTGATGACGGCCAAGGTGATCGCGGCCTCGGCGGCGTGGGTGCCGCGCAGGGCGTTGAGCATGACGAAGTCGTGGATGATGCCCTGGTAGCGGACGGCGGTGACCGGGACGCCGGCCTGGCGGAGCTTGTTGGCGTAGGCCTCGCCCTCGTCGCGCAGCACGTCGGCCTCGCCGGTGACGACCAGCGCCGCGGGCAGTCCGGCGAGCTGCTCGGTGGTGGCGCGCAGCGGGCTGGCGGTGATCTCGGCGCGCTGGGCGGGGTCGGTCGTGTACTGGTCCCAGAACCACTGCATGCCGTCGCGGCGCAGGAAGTAGCCCTCGGCGAACTGGTGGTAGGAGCCGGTGTCGAAGGCGGCGTCGGTGACCGGGTAGAACAGCACCTGCTGGACCAGGGGAACGTCGCCGCGCTCCTTGGCCATCAGGGTCAGTGCGGCGGCCATGTTGCCGCCGACGCTGTCGCCCGCGACCGCGATCCGGGCGCTGTCCAGGCCCTTGGCGGCGCCGTCGGTGACGATCCAGCGGGCGACGGCGTAGTTCTGCTCGATGGCGACCGGGTAGCGGGCCTCGGGGGAGAGGTCGTACTCGGGGAACACCACCGCGGCCCCCGCGCCGACGGCGAGTTCGCGCACCAGACGGTCGTGGGTGTGGGCGTTGCCGAACACCCAGCCCGCGCCGTGGATGTAGAGGATCACCGGCAGGGTGCCGGAGGCGCCGGCGGGCTTGACGATCCGGGCCCGGACGGAGCCGGTGGGCCCACCGGCGACGGTGATCCACTCCTCGTCCGCGGCAGGCTCGGGGATCACGGCGGACTGGGCCTCGTCGACGGCCTTGCGGCCCTCGACGGGTCCGAGGTCGAACAGGTAGGGCGGGTTGGCGGTCGCTGCGGCGAACTCGGCCGCGGCCTGCTCCAGTACAGGTGCGACGGGCGTGTAATCGGTCATGTCCGACTCCTTTGGGGTGAGAGCCCGATGGGCTCCGCCTGAGAGGTAACCTAGTACGCGATTACCTCGTGCACAAGTACAGTGTGCACAAGGTAATCGCTGAAGTTGTAATCGCCTCATGGGACACTGTGGGATGGCCGTCGATCGGAAAGGGCCGTTATCCATGATGAAGGCTGCCGACGCACCTCGCGAGGCCGAGGACGGCTTCTCCCTGCTGCTGGACGATCAGCTCTGCTTCGCGCTCTATGCGGCGTCCAGGGCGGTCACCCACCGCTACCGGCCGCTGCTGGAGAGCCTGGGGCTGACCTACCCCCAGTACCTGGCCCTGCTGGTCCTGTGGGAGCACGGAACCGTGCCGATCAAGGACATCGGCGCCGCCCTGCAGCTCGACTACGGGACGCTCACCCCGCTGATCAAGCGCCTGGAGGCGAGCGGCCTGGTGCGTCGCGAGCGGTTGCCGGAGGACGAGCGCACGGTCCAGGTCAGCCTGACCGAGCAGGGGCACGAGCTGCGCGAACGCGCCCTGCAGGTCCCTGCTGCCATCGGCGACGCGATGGGCCTGAACCCGCACGACTTCGACGAGGTGCGCAGGATTCTGCGGCTGCTGACCGCCAACGTGTCCGCAGAATCATGAATTCGGGCCGCTGGCCTGCCGCTCAGCGCCTCGTCGCGGACATCAGGTAGGCGAGCACCGCCAGGACGCGGCGGTTGTCGTCGTCCGAGGGCGCGAGCTCCAGCTTGGTGAAGATGCTGGTGCTGTGCTTGGACACGGCCTTGTCGCTGATGAAGAGCCGGTGCGCGATGGCGCTGTTGGTGCGCCCCTCGGCCATGAGTTCGAGCACCTGGCGTTCCCGGTCCGAGAGCCGGGAGAGGGGTTCGCTGCGGTTGCGGCGGCCCAGCAGCTTGGTGACCACCTCGGGGTCCATGACGGTGCCGCCGCCGGCGACCGTACGGATCACGTCGACGAACTGGCCGTCGCTGAACACCCGGTCCTTGAGCAGGTAGCCGACCCCTCCCGCCTGGTCGGCGAGCAGCTCCTGGGCGTAGATCTGCTCGACGTACTGCGAGAGCAGCAGGATAGGCAGCCCGGGGATCCGCTTCCGGGCGGACAGTGCCGCGCGGAGCCCGTCGTCGGTGTGGGTGGGCGGCAGCCTGATGTCCACGATCGCCAGGTCCGGCCGGAACTCCAGCAGTGCGCCGAGCAGGCCCGGCGCACTGTCGGCGGCCGCCGCGATCTCGAACCCGTGCGCCTTGAGGAGCCTGACCAGCCCCTCCCGCAGCAGGAAGAGATCCTCCGCGACGACTATGCGCACGGTACCTCCATGACCACGATCGTCGGCCCCCCGGGCGGGCTGCTGATCGCCAGGATGCCATCGAAGGCCGCCAGTCGTCGCTCCACCCCGGCCAGCCCGCTGCCCCGGGTGGCGTCCGCACCGCCGAGCCCGTCGTCGACCACCTCGATCCGCAGCAGCCCGCCGGTGCGGGCCATCCGGATCCGTAGGCCGCTCGCCGAGGCATGCCTGACGGCGTTGGTCACCACCTCGGCGACGGCGAAGTAGCAGGCCGACTCCACCGGGGTCTCGAGCCGTCCGGGCAGATCGATCTCGGTCTCGCAGGGCAGCGGCAGGTCCAGCGCCAGCGCCCGGACCGCCTCTCCCAGACCCCGGTCCGCCAGCACCGGCGGGCAGATCCCCTTCACCAGGCCGCGCAGTTCCTCCAATGCGGCCGCCGACGCGACCCGGGCCTCGGTGACCAGCGCGGCGGCCTCCTCTGGACTGCTGAGGAACAACTCCTCGGCGGACCGCAGATTCATCCCGATCGCCACCAGCCGGCCCTGCGCGCCGTCGTGCAGATCGCGCTCGATCCGGCGCAGCTCCGCGGCCGCCGAGGTGACTGCCTCGGCCCGGGTCTCGGTCAACTCCCGTACCCGCCGGGCCAGTACCGGATCCGGCTGCCGTCCGAGCAGTCGCCGGGCATCCGGCAGCACCGTCAGCGGCAGCAGCCACAGGCCCAGGGTCAGCAGCAGCACCCCCTGGATCCCGCCGAGCACGGCCATGTGGTTGCCCGCGTCAGCGGAGACGCCCGGCAGCGGCCAACGTGCGTTGCCGAAGGTCTTCACCACCACCAGGGATCCTCCGAACACGCCCTGGAGGCAGCCGTAGGCGCCGATCGCGACCAGTCCCAGGGCCACCAGGTCCGCCGACGCCCGCGGTCGGCGCACCGCTGCGACCATGGCGGCCACCAGGAGAGCCAGGCCCAGCAGGTATATCGCCACCGCAGGCCCGGTACCGGTACCCGGCGGCCCGACCACCCAGGGATCGACGCCGAGCAGACCACCGAACATCACCATGACGGCGGGCAGCAGCAACGCCCACCGCGTGGACCTCGCCGCGTTCGGTCCGGCCGGACGTGTCAGTGCTCCGATCGTCGGCCGAGGCAGGACCATCCCGGCGAACGCGACCAGTACCAGGACGCCCGCGGCCGCCGGCAGGACGTTCAGCTGTGACGTCCGCCCATGCGCGACCTGGTTGATCCACACCGTCAGTTCGCCGGTCACCACCGCGATCGCCGACAGCGCCCACCGCCCGGGCGCGGGCACTCGGGGGAGCAGCACGGCAGCCAGCAGGCCGGACAGCAGCAGCGTCACCGGGAGCAGCCCGAGGGGCGCCAGGTCCGGCACGCTCAGGATGACCGAGCCGCCAACCCCTCCGGGAATGTGCAGGTCGAGCAGGAGCAGCGAGACACATCCGTACGCCGCCGCACCCAACAGCCCGGCGACGACCGGCCAGCCGAGCCACCTCAACGGACCCGACGCGCGAGCCGGACGGCCCGGCGCCCGCTCCGCCCTGACGGCAAGCACCGCGCAGACCGCGGGCAACCCCAGGATCACGCCCTGCGGCCAGGACTCCACGGGCATCGAAAACGGCCACATGGCCGACCCCCATCTCTTCATCCAGGGCCGCGCGCTGCGGCCTGGAGATCATGCTGCTGCGTGGGGCCCGGCAGGCGCCATGGACCGGGGCCTACTTCCCGGGTAGGCAAACACCTACTCCGGCCGCCCCCTTAAGCTGATCGACATGACCTCAGCGGGCTGGGCGCGAATCAGCCGGAACGAACGAGGGGTCACCACCCGGCTGTCCGCCAGAGGGCAGGGCCTGGCCGTGTCTCCGGTGCTGGAGCCGGGAGAGCTCGGCAGTCTCCGCAGCGTCGACCTGTCCTTCAACGCGATCTCCGATCTCCCCGCCGAGCTCGCGTCCGCGCCGTCGCTCGCCGAACTGCGCCTCGACGGCAATGGACTCACCGCGATCCCGGACGTCGTGCTGGAGCTGTCGCAGCTCGAACTGCTCAGCCTCTACCGCAACCGGCTGACCTCCGCGCCGGCGTCCCTCGGCGGTCTGCGCGGGCTGCACACCTTGAATCTGGCGGACAATCAGCTCCGGGAGATCCCCGAGGCCATCGGCCGGCTCAGCAGGCTGCACACCCTCGATCTGGGACACAACCGGATCGAGTCGCTGCCCGACAGCATCGGCGGGCTCGCGGGTCTCAGCCGGTACCTCTACCTGAGCAACAATCAACTCACCTCACTACCGGCCTCATTGTGTCGGCTCACCCGGCTGCGCTACCTCAACGTCACCGACAACCGGCTCAGCAGCCTCCCGGCCCGCTTCGGTGACCTCGTCGGCCTGCGGGAACTGCGCCTCTACAACAACCGGTTGGCCTCCCTCCCCGAGTCGGTCGGCGCCCTGGCCGAGTTGCGCGAGGCCCATCTCATGGACAACGCGCTCACCCGCCTGCCCGACTCCATCGGCAACCTCGCCGACCTGCGCGAACTCCGGCTGATGGACAACCAGTTGACCGCGCTTCCGCCGTCCGTCGGCAATCTCCGCCGCCTCAGCCGACTGGACCTGCGCAACAACCGGCTGCACGCACTGCCCGAGTCCGTCGCCGGCCTGACCGCAGTGACCCACCTGGACCTGCGGAACAACCGCCTCGACACCCTGCCCGTCGGCCTGGCCGGCCTCCCGTCCCTGGAGAAGCTCGACCTGCGCTGGAACCTCATCGATCCCTGGCCGGACTGGTTGCCGGGACTCGAACAGCGCGGGTGCGCCGTCCTGACGTGACCTGGGCAGCCCCTGGCCTGGTGGACTTGCCTCCTGTGAGAATATCATTCTCGATGAGTGCGAACACTATTCCGCCATCGGGTCGGAAGCAGGGGAGAGTGCCATGCAGGGCTTGAAGGACAAGGTCGTCCTGGTCGCCGGCGCCGCCACCGGGCTTGGCGCAGCCTCGGCGCAGCGGCTGGCCCAGGAAGGCGCCCGGGTGGTGGTCGGTGATCTGAACCTGGCCGGAGCCGAGCAGACCGCCGGTGTGATCGGCGACGCCGGCGCCGAGGCGGTCGCGGTGCAGTTCGACATCGCGGACGACGACTCCGTCCGGGAACTGGTCGCCGCGACCGTGCGGACGTACGGGGGACTGGACGCGGTGCACATCAACGCCGGTGACATGGGCTCGGTGCGCAAGGACACCAATGTCGTCGACATCGACCTCGCGGTGTGGGACCGCACCGTCGCCGTCAACCTGCGCGGCCACATGCTGGTCAGCCGCCACGCCATCCCCGAACTCCTCGCACGCGGCGGCGGGGCGATCGTCTACACCTCCTCCATCGCCTCCTTCACCGGCGAGCCCCAGCGTCCCGCCTATGCCGTGACCAAGGCGGGCATCAACGCCCTCGCCCGCCATGTGGCCTCGCGCTGGGGCAAGGAGGGCATCCGCGCCAACGCCGTCACCCCCGGACTGATCATGACCTCCGAGATCGAGACGGGCGCGCCCCCGGAGATGCTGCAGGCCATGCTCGCCCGGACCCGCAGCACCCGCCACGGCCAGGCCGGCGACATCGCCGGCATGGTCGCCTACCTGCTCTCCGACGAGGGGTCCTGGATCAACGGACAGGTCGTCAACGTCGACGGGGGCACCGTACTCCGCTGACTTCCCTGGTTCGCCGACGGTCAGGAGGGCAGCCATGCGGCCGAGCACCGGGCTTCGGGGAAGGCATCCAGGTAGCAGGCGGCCGTCAGCCAGGAGCGGGTGAAGCGGTCGGTGTCGATGGCGGTGACCCGGCCGAAGGTGTCGCGGGTGGTGTCGCGAGCGGCGGCGTGCAGGTCGTTGAGGAGCAGCGCGGCGGTGGGGAGGGCATTGCGCTGGAGGCGAGCGGAGTCCGTGGGAATGGCCGAATCGCGTGCGAGGGCGCGACGGCCGGACACAGCGGTGCGCTCCAGGCGTCGAAGGAGTGGTTGGGTGGGCGCGGCGTCGGCGTCGGGGATCTGTTCATCGACCCTGGCCGCGGGCTGAGTGGCAGGCAGCGTGGGGAGTTCCTCCAGGCCGAGGTTGTAGCGCCGGCCGTCGATTTCCACCGCGAGCAGGTGCACGTGGGCGTCGGCGGCGCGGACGAGGCGCCCGATGGCGCGCACGCCGAGCCCCGGACGCGAGGCAAGAAGGGCGAGGTTGCGTCGGTAGGGCAGATCGGGGTGCGGATGCGCGGGGAGCAAGGCGGCGGTGGTGTCGGTGCCTTCGACGCGGGCCAGGAGTCGGCCGCCGCTGGGGCCGAGCAGAACGAGATCGAGGAACAGGAGGTCCGCACCGGCAGGGCGTTGGGCTCCGGACCGGGTGCTTGCATCGAGGGCGCGCCGGATCTGCGCGCCGAGCGGCTGTTGCCACGGACTGCTCAGAGGTGGCTCGGACCAGGCCGCTCCGGTGGTGCCCACCGCCCGTACCGAGGCTCCCGAGCCGAGCCGCCCCGTGGCGGACCGGGTCGCCCCGGAGACGAGCACTCCTGATCGGGACAGCTCGGTGTGGTTGAGTCGGACGTCGCCGAGCCGTACAGCGCGTCCGGCTGCCGCGCGGGCCGCGCGTGCACCGGGTTCGCCCTGGTGCGGGAGTATGTCGGCGACGCTGGCGACAGTGCCGTCGGGATCCAGAAGGTAGGTCACCGCGCCGATATGAGTGGCCGTCAGGACGGGTTCGCTCAACAGTCCGTACAGCCGCAGCGAGCCTGCGGCGGTGAAGTCCTGACGGGCCGTGCCACGGGCGTCCCGGTCGCCGCGGGCCGTCAGGCGATGGGTGGTGCCGAGCAGTTCGCGCAGTGCGCCGACCAGATCCCCGAGCCGGTAGCCGGGGTCCTCGGCCCGGGCGGCGCGAAGCAGCGAGACGAGGCCCACACCTGCGGCGGCGGGCCGATGGAGACCCGCGAGCCTGGCGCTGTGCGCGGCGCGCAGGAGTTCCGCCTGGACGACGGCGCCGCTTCCGGTCATTCCGGCGGCCAGGACGGCACCGCCTGCACGCCAGAGGTCTGCGGCGGCCCTGAGTTCTGCGGGGGTGAGGTCCGTGCTGGTCTGTTCCGGCAGGGGTTCGTCCTGCTGGGGAGAGGTCGGCAGCTCGCGGTCGTCAGTGGCGGATGCCAGGGGAGCGGCGCTCACGACGGCGGCGCGGTGCAGGCAGGCCGGAGCGAGCAGGCAGCTGCAGCTGACGTCGCCCGCGCCGGTGACCACGCCGTCGACGGTGCGCAGCGTCACCTCGGCGTCCTCGGCCACGGCGATCCGCACAACCCCGTCCGTCCAGACGGCCGGGCGGGAGGCCAGCTCATACGACGAGGTCACGGAGCACGCCGCGCCACACGGGGTCCACCCAGACCGCGGCCAGCAGTGCGGCCGGCACCGGCTCGGAGCGGATCATCCAGCTCTCCACCTCCGCCAGGCACTCACGGGCATGCCGATCCAGCCATTCGGCTAGGGCGCGCAGCTCCAGCACCGCCGGATCGTCCTTCAGCTTCGCAGGCACCGCCCGCAACCGCCGCCCGGCCGCGTTGCGACACACCACCCTGCCGTCATCAAGGGCGACCTCGTACTCGCCCGCTGACACCCACCCCATGGCTGCGCCTCCCCGGCACTGATCATTCTGCTGAGATGACCAGAACCGTATTGGTCGGCACTGACAATCACCGCCCGGGGGGCTCGGCGTCGGCGAAGGCGCGGACCAGCTGTCGCTCCGCGTCCGCGAGGTAGACGGAGAGGAGCAGTTCAGCCTGCTGGGTGTTCCGGGACTCCAGGGCGGCCAGGAGTTCGCGGTTGCGTGCCAGATAGGGCTCGTGGAAGCGGCGCGGGTTGTCCATGACGTGGAAGACCAGGCGGAGTTCGGCGTGGACGCGGAGCATGAACTCCTCCAGCCGCGGGGATCCGGCCAGGTGCACGATCCCCTGGTGGAACCGCAGGTTGGCCGTTCCGACGTCCGGCCAGCGGCCTTCGGACGAGGCGCGCTCGCCGTCCTCGACGGCGGTGCGGATCGCCGCGATCACCTGGTCGGGGGCGCCGGCCAGCTCACGGACGGCGGCACCCTCCACGAGCTGGCGCAGCCGGTACAGCTCGACCACGTCGTCCTTGCTGAGGGTGCGCACGAAGACGCCGCGGTTCAGCTCGTGCACGAGCAGGCGTTCGTGGGTCAGCAGCCGGAAGGCTTCGCGCAGGGTGTTGCGGGAGACGCCCAGGGCCTCGCCGATGGCCTCCTCCGACATCCGGGTGCCGGGCGGGATGAACCCCTCGGTGACCCGGTCCCGGAGGATGCCGGCCACGCGTTCGGCGGTGCTGCTCCGCCCGATCAGTTCCTTGTCCTTCTCGAGGCCGGAGACCCACGTCCCGAGAGCGCCTGTGCTCACTTGTGTCCCTTCACCGCCCCGCCCGCGAGGCTCCGCCGACTGCTTCACCTCCGAGTCTCTCATGGGATCGTTGAACAAAAGCACTACCCCAAGCGGCGTTGGCCGGACGGAATCGGACGGACTGGCCGGGACGGAGCTGGGCGGCCCGGTCGATGTCCTGATCGGTGAGCACGGCGATGACGGGGTAGCCGCCGGTGACGGGGTGGTCCGCCAGGAAGAGGACGGGCTGCCCGTTGGGCGGGACCTGCAGGGCGCCCGCCACCATGCCTTCGGAGGGCAGCTCGCGGTGGATCGCGCGCTGCAGCGGCGGGCCGTTCAGGCGGGCGCCGACCCGGTTGCTGTCGGCGGTGACCTGGTAGCGGGCGGAGCACAGGGTGGTCAGCGCAGTGGGACCGAACCAGTCGTCGCGGGGGCCGGGAATGACGCGCAGCACCGCCTCGTCCGGGTAGCTGCGCACCGGTGCGAGATCGACGACGGGATACCCGTCCACGGCCCGGCCGATCGGCAGGCGGGTGCCGGCGGCCGCTCGGGGCGGGCCGATGCCGGAGAGGGTGTCGGTGGCACGGGATCCCAGGACGGGCGGCACGTCGATGCCGCCGCGCACGGCCAGGTAGGTCCGCAGCCCCGCGTCCGGCATGCCGACCTCAAGCGTCTGTCCGGTGCGCACATGGACAGGTGCGTTCATCCCCACCATGCGCCCGTCCAGGGCGGCCGGGCACGGAGCTCCGGTCAGCGCGACGGTTGCCGGGGCGTGGAAGCGGACGGTCAGCGAACCGTAGGTGAGTTCGAGGGCGGCTGCGGATTCGGCGTTGGCGACCAGCCGGTTGGCCAGGCGCAGGCTGCCGCGGTCGGCTGCGCCGGAGGCGCCGACGCCGAGGGCGGCGTGGCCGGGGCGGCCGAGGTCCTGGACGGTGGTGAGGAGTCCGGGGCGGAGGATTTCGATCAAGGCCGCACCTCGACGAAGCGCACCCGGCGACCGGGTGCCAGGAAGGCGGGCGGGTCCCGGTGCAGGTCCCACATGGCGGTCCCGGTACGGCCCAGCAGGTGCCAGCCGCCGGGGGACTCGCGGGGGTAGACGCTGGTGAACCGATCCGCGATGGCGACCGATCCGGGTGCCACCCGGGTCCGGGGGACGGGTCGGCGCGGGAGCAGCAGGAGCGGGTCGAGACCGGAGAGGTAGGCGAATCCCGGGGCGAATCCGCCGAAGGCGACCGTGTACCGACCGGCCGCGTGCCGCTGGACGACCTCGCGACTGCTCAGTCGGGTGGCGCGGGCGACCTCGGCGAGGTCGGCCCCGTCGTACACGACCGGGATCTCCACCAGCCCTTGGTCTGAGGGTTCGGCAGTGGATATCCGGTGACCGGCGATCGCGGCCGAGAGGCTCTCGCGCGTGGTGACGGCGGGGTCGAAGGCGACCAGCAGGGTGCGTGCGGCGGGGACGAACTCCACGGCCCCGGGCGGGGGGTCGTCGCGGAGGCTCGCGTGCAGTCCGCCGACCTCCTCCAGCCCGTCGAGCTCGACCAGGACGGCGCGACTGCCGGCGCTCAGGAAGCGCATCGTGCCGCCTCGGGGGCGAACGCGGCCAGCAGGACCCCGGCGTCCAGGAGCGCGGCCCGCACCGCCCGCGCGATGGCCACCGCCCCGGGAGTGTCGCCGTGGACGCACAGCGAGCGTGGCCGCAGCTCTACGACGCTGCCGTCGATCGCGGTGACCTCGCCGTGGAGCGCCAGGGAGAGGCAGCGCTGCACGATCGCGTCGACGTCGTGGATGACCGCACCCGGCAGGCCGCGCGGCACCAAGTGCCCCTGACGGTCGTAAGCGCGGTCGGCGAACGCCTCCTCCACACTCTGGAGCCCCCTGGCCCGCGCTCGGGACAGTCCTGGGGATCCGGCCAGTCCGAGCAGGACCAGCCCGGGGTCGTACCGGTGCACGGCCTCGGCCAGGGCCGTCGCCTGCACCGGGTCGGCGACCACCGTGTTGTACAGCGCGCCGTGCGGTTTGACGTAGCCGACCCGGCTCCCCGCGAGGCGGGCGAACCCGTCCAGCGCGGCGATCTGGTAGATCACGTCGTTGATGAGGTCCTCCGGATCGAGGACCATCCGTCGGCGGCCGAAGCCGACGAGATCGCGGTAGCCGACGTGGGCGCCGATGGCGACGCCGTTCTCGGCGGCCGTCCGGCAGCTGCGCCGCATGGTGTTCGGGTCCCCCGCGTGAAAGCCGCAGGCGATGTTCGCGCTGGTCACGACGGACAGCAGGGCAGCGTCGTCGCCCAGCGTCCAACGGCCGTATCCCTCACCGAGGTCGCAGTTGAGATCGATGACCGGAGGCGGATGCTTCATGGTGGGCTGACGTCCTTGCTTTTCGATGCTCTTCGGTGCGGGCGGGTCAGGCGATGCGGTAGTCGACGTCCCGGGCGTCCGTGACGAACATGTAGCCGGGCGCGTGGGTGATCGCGAACGGGGGTTTTGCCTGCATGACCGCCGCCTGGGAGGTGACGCCGCAGGCCCAGAAGACCGGCACGTCGCCGTCCTGGAGGGTCACCGGGTCGCCGAAGTCGGGGGCCGAGAGGTCGTGGATGCCGAGCGCCCCGGGCTGTCCGACGTGGACCGGGGCCCCGTGGACGGCGGGCATCATGGCGGTGATCTGCACGGCCCTGGCGACCAGGTGCGCCGGCACCGGCCGCATCGACACCACCAGCGGCCCGTGCAGCCGCCCGCCCGGCACGCACGGCCGGTCGGTGACGTACATGGGAACGTTGACGCCCTGTTCGAGGTGGCGCAGCGGTACCCGCGCGTCGCGCAGCAGGGTCTCGAAGCTGAAGCTGCACCCGATCAGGAAGGTCACCAGATCGTCCCGCCAGGCGTGCGTGACATCCGGGACAGTGTCCTGGACTTTCCCGTCCTGCCAGACGTGGTAGCGCGGGATGTCGGTGCGCAGGTCCGCGCCGGGTGCCAGCCGCGAGTGCCACGAACCCGTCTCGGTCACCTCCAGCACCGGGCACGGCTTGGGGTTGCGCTGGGCGAACAGCAGCACGTCGTAGGCGTAGTCCCGCGGTACCGAGATCAGGTTGGCCTGGGCGAACCCGGGCGCGACGCCCGAGGTCGGTACGGCGGCGGTTCCGGAGCGGAAGGCGGCTCTGGCCTCGGCGGGTGTGCAGCCGCTCAGGTCCGGGACACCGGTGGTCGCGGTCATCGGACTCCTTCTGGAGGACGGGAACTGGCGAGGTGTCAGCTGAGTTCGCTGCCGAGGGTCTCGGGCAGGCCGAGCAGGGCCACGACGGCGACGCCGTAGCCGACGGCGCCGTAGGTCAGCGCACCGCCCAGGCCGTGGCCGCCGGCCTGGAACCCGACCGCGGTGGGGAAGAACGCTCCCACGGCCCGGCCCACGTTGTAGGTGAAGCCCTGCCCGGTGCCGCGCACCGCGCCCGGATACAGCTCGGCCAGGTACGAGCCGAAGCCGCTGAAGATGGCGGAGGAACAGAACCCGAGCGGGAAGCCCAGGACGAGCAGCAGACTGTTCTGACCGGCCGGGATGTGCGTGTAGGCGATGATGATCGCGGCGCTGAGCACGGCGAACAACGCGATCGCCCTGCGCCGCCCGAGCCAGTCGGTGGCGTAGCCGCCGGTCACATAGCCGACGAAGGCTCCGGTGATGAGCAGGAAGAGGTACGAGCCGGTGCCCACCACGCTGAGGTGCCGAACGGTCTTGAGGTAGGTCGGCAGCCAGGTGGCGATCGTGTAGTACCCGCCCTGTACGCCGGTGGCGAGCAGCGAGGCGAAGAGCGTTGTGCGCAGCAGCCCGCCGCGGAACACCGCGGACACCGGGGTCCGGGTCCTGGCCTGCCGCTGCTCCTCGGTCAGCGGCGCGTCGGCGACGCCGCGGCGCAGGTAGAGCAGGAACAGGCCGGGCAGCGCGCCGGTCCAGAACAGGATGCGCCAGGCCAGCCCGCCGCTGACATGGTCGAGCACCACGGTGGCGACGATCACGGCCAGTCCCCAGCCGACCGCCCAGGCGGACTGGACGAAGGCGACGGTGCGCCCGCGGTAGCGGGTCGACGCGTACTCGGCCACCAGGATCGCGCCGGCGGCCCACTCGCCGCCGAAGCCCAGCCCTTGCAGCGCGCGGAACGTCAGCAGCATCGGGTAGTTGACGGCGAAGCCGCACAGCACCGTGAACACCGCGTACGTGGCCACCGTGATCATGAGGGTGCGGACCCGGCCCACGCGGTCGATCAGCATTCCGGAGAAGACGCCGCCGAGTGCGGAGACCACCAGGGTGACCGTGGTCAGCAGCCCCGCCTGCCCCTTGGAGATGTGGAAGTACGCCGCGATGGCGACCATGCCCAGGGGCAGCACCTGGAAGTCGTAGGAGTCCAGCGCGTAGCCGCCGAACGCGCCCACGAAGGCGCGGCGGCCCTGGGATCCCAGGGTGCGGAACCAGGCGAACGGGCCCTCGGCTTCCTCGGCAGCGGTGGTCACAGGAGGTCTGGCGGAGACTGCGGTCATAGCGCACCTCATGGGGAAGGGAGCGGGTCCTGCGTCTTCCCCATAAGGTAGGGATTGTTCAACGATCCTTCAATAGGTAACCCTGCAACGGTCGTGTTAACGCGACTGCGGTTACGCGTGCTCGGGCTCTCGGGACGCACGGGTCTCGACCCGGCAGTCCGATCCGGGGAAGACCTCGCCCCGGTGACCGTCCTCGAACTGGACCAGATACGGGGGCTCGCCGTCGGCTCCCAGCACCTCCAGCACCTGGCCCACGCGGTCGGGCATGCCTACCCGCCGCCCGGGAAATCGCAACCTGTCGCCCTCGGATACCTTCACGGTGCCCGCCTCCTGCCATGCGTCGTCCGGCTGTCCTTCTTCCATCGTCGCCTCAGGTGACCCGGGCCGCGAGCGGCGCGCGGGGCGGCAGCGGGTCGCGGGGCCGCCCCGGGGTGCAGTCCGGGGACGGGCCCGCGCCACGGTGGCGGCGGTCAGTGCAGGTGCACGACCTTGTGCATGCCCAGGAAGGCGTGCGGGACGCCGAGTTGGTCGTCGGGGATGAAGCAGAGCAGCACATAGGTGCCGGGCTTCAGGCCGTGGGTCCGCAGCAGGACGGTGTGGCCGGGCGACAGCGCGCCCAGGCCCGCGGCGGGACCGGTGAACGGCGGCGGCGGGGGCTGTTTGCCCTGGGCGATCGCGTCGAAGAACGCCTGGGCCTGGGCGTCGGTGGTGCCCGGAGCCACGGGCTGGAGCTCCATCTCGTGCAGCTCCGGCGCGGCGTTGTGCACCAGGATGGCGTCCTTGACGCTGTCCAGGCCCTTGGCCTGGAAGCGCGGTCCGGCTGCGGTCTCAGCTGTGATCACCAGGGCGTGGGGTGACTTGGGCAGGTGCCGTCCGCTGTCGCCGCACAGGTCCAGGGTCTTCACCACGGGCTTGGTGGGGTCGGCGAGGAAGGCGGTGAAGTCGAGCAGGTAGACCGGTCCGTCGGAGATCTCCTCGGTGAACTCCTCGCGCACCGTGGGGGAGACGAACGCCCCGCCGAGCGCCTCGGTCTCGGCGTTGACCGTCTTGATCGCGGCGGCCGCGGTGGCCGGTGTCTGGCTGATCGCGCCGGCCAGGTCGTGCAGCACCTGGTCGATCGACACGCCCTGGTGCGGCCGGAGCACCTGGAGCTGGCGGCCGTCGGGGGCGTCGGTCCGCACCCGGAAGCTGACCAGGCCGCTGGCGTGGGTGTCCGGGGCCTGGATGCCCGATGCGTTGAGGAAGACGTCGACCGGCCCCTCCCCGGAGCGGTCCGCGACCGCCGCGCCGCCGGTGCCGACGGCGGTGGCGAAGGCGAGGGCGGCGACCGCGGCCGCCCTGGTGGTGCGTCTGAGCATGTGGTTGTGCATGACGTCTTCTGCTGAAGCCTGCCGCCCGAGGCCCTGGATTCGGCGCCTCGGGCCTGCTGAGCAGGATCACCAGTCAGGAACGCGGCCAAGCGGGCACTGGCCCGAATGGCCCCGATCGGTCTACTGCACCGCCGGGGTGCTGGAGGCTGTGGGGACGGCTGTGCTGGGGCTCGCCGTGGGGGTGGGGGTGGGCGAAGGGCACGCTGTGGCGGGCGGGGTCGACGTCGTGGAGGTGGAGGGGGTCGGCGTGGGAGTCGGAGTCCCGGTTGTCGGCGTGGCGGTGGTGGGGCAACCGGTCGGGGAGGTGGGCGTGGCCGACGGTGTGGGCGTCCCGGTGGGCGTCGGAGTCCCGCTGGCGCTCGGGCTGGTGCTCGCGCTGGGGTCAGGACTCGGTGAAGCCGACGGCCGACCGCTACTGGCCGAAGCGCTGGGACGCGGCGTGGGCGAGGCGGTCGCGGACGGTGTGGCCGAGGCGCCGGCTGACGAGGGCGGTGCGGTCGTTGCGGCAGCCGTCGCGGTCGCCGTCGGCGTGGCGGACGGGGTGGCCGGTGCGACGCCGGTGACGACGCTGTGCTGGTAGTAGCTCATCCACGCCAGCACGGTGTTCACATAGGTGTCGGAATGGTTGTAGCTGAGGATCGCCCGGCGAAGATCGGCCGACTGGTTCAGGTCGCGGGACCCGGCGCACAGGTAGTGTCCGGCCGCCAGCGCGGCGTCGAAGACGTTGTTCGGGTCGGCGACGCCGTCGCCGTTTCCGTCCGCGCCCCACGCGGCCCAGGTGGAGGGGAGGAACTGCATCGGCCCCTGCGCCCTGGCCCAGCTCCCGCTTGCGTCACGGATCGCTGCGGTACCGCTGCTGCCGTCCAGGAGTGGTCCGAGGATCGGGTGCAGGGTGGTCCCGTTCGCGCTCACGTCACCGCCCTCGGCCTGCCCGGACTCGACCTGTCCGATCGCCGCGAGCAGCGTCCAACCGAGGTGGCAGCCGGGGGTGGTGACGGCGACGCTCGCCTCGGCACGACGGTATGCCGCCAGTACGACCGCGGGGATACCGACCGAACCGGCCCCGGTCGCCCGGACGGGGGAGGCTGACGATCCTGCCGCAGTGGTGGCGGTGCCGACCGGGGTGGACACGGTGAACTGCGCCGTTCCTGAAACGGCCGGGGGCGGCGCGAGGTTCAGCGGAGCGCTGTCGCCGGTGGCCGTCAACGGCGGTGTCTGCTGCGGGCTCGGCGAAACGGGCACCACGGCCCCGAGAGCCTGGGAACCGCCCAGGAACACCAGGGCCAGCAGCGCGCCGACGCCGACCGGCGCGGCCCGCCTGCGCGGACCCAACCCTGTTCCCGGGCGCTGGCGGTGGGAGACTCGGTGCGGCGGGCGCGGGGGAGAAGGCAGCTCAGGATGCATGTGGAAGACAAGCCTTGTCTGAGTGAAGGGCGGAGTGACGCCGGATCAGAGAACTCTCCCCACCCCCCTTCTGTGAAGCCCGTCCCTTGGCCTGCAACAGTCGAGCACTTTAGTAGCTCGCACGCGCACATACCCGACCCTGGGACGATATTCACTCAACTCCTGTCCGGAAGACCCCTTTCCGCTTCCCGTCCGACACCCGTTCCGAAATCGGCGAGGCCGCTGCGGTGGGCGAAGACGACGAGTTGGGCCCGGTCGCGGGCGCCGACCTTGACCATGGCACGGTTGACGTGGGTCTTGACGGTCGCAGGGCTGAGGACGAGGTCCCTGGCGATCTCATCGTTGGACAGTCCGGTCGCCACGAGCGCGGTGAGCTGGCGTTCGCGGTCGGTGAGCGCCTCCAGCCCTCGGCGCACCGCTTCGTCCTGGGGCCGTGCGGGAGCAGGGGCGGCGAGGAATCGGCTGATGAGGGTTCTCGTCGCAGCGGGGGAGAGCAGTGCGTCGCCCCGGCTGACCGTGCGGATCGCGTGCAGGAGTTCCTCGGCGTCGGCGCTCTTGCCGAGGAAGCCGCTGGCGCCGGCGCGCAGTGCCTCGAAGACGTACTCGTCGATCTCGAAGGTGGTGAGGATCAGCACTTTCACCCCGGCGAGATCGTCGTCGCCGGTGATCAGGCGGGTCGCGGCGAGGCCGTCGAGGATCGGCATGCGGATGTCCATGAGGACCAGGTCGGCCTGGGCGGTCCTGGCGAGACGCACGGCCTCGCGGCCGTCACCCGCTTCGCCGACCACGTCCAGGTCCGGTGCGGGGGTGATCAGCGCCTTGAAGCCGGTGCGGACCAGCGGTTGGTCGTCGGCGATGACTACGCGGATGGTCACGGGGCGAGCTCCTGGGCGAGGTCGAGGGGTTGGCACGGCAGAACCGCGGCCACCTGGAACGCGCCGTCCGGGCGCGGACCGGCCGTGAACTGACCGCCGAGGGCGAGGATCCGTTCGCGCATGCCGAGGATTCCGTGTCGTCCGGCGGTGGGCGGGTCGGCGGCGGCCTTCGGTCCGGCGGTCGTGCCCCCGTTCCCCAGGTCCTCGACGGTGATGCGAAGCTCCTGCGCGTCGTAGGCGAGGGTCAGCTGCGCCCGCCGCCGACGTGAGTGCTTGTAGACATTGGTGAGCGCCTCCTGGACGACGCGGTACGCGGTGAGGTCGGACGAGGGCGCCAGCGGGACCGCATGGCCCTGCACTCGGCAGTCGATCTCCAGGCCGGAGGCGCGCAGCGAGGCAAGCAGATCCGTGAGCGCGTCCAGGCCCGGGGCGGGAGTGGCAGTGGGGGCGACGGGGTCTCCTGGCTGGCGGAGCAGGCTGATGGTGTCGCGCAGTTCGCCCAGTGCCCTGCGGCTGGCCCCCTTCACATGGGCGATCGCCTCGCGGGCCGCGGCGGCGTCGGTGTCGACGGCCTGCCCGGCGACGTTGGACTGCACGCTGATGAGCGCGAGCTGGTGGCCCACGGCGTCGTGCAGGTCGCGGGCGATCCGCAGCCGTTCCTCGCCGACCCGCCGCTGGGCGTCCCGTTCGCGCTCGACCTCGGCGCGCTGTGCGCGTTGTTCGACTTCGGCGAGGTAGGCACGGCGGTTGCGCGAGGAGTCCCCGGCGGCGATGGCCAGGCCGCCGAGGGCGGTGAAGGCCAGGTTCTCGGGGCCGAGTACCGCGAGGGCCGGGTGGGTGATCATGTGCCAGGCGGCGAGCGCGATCAGCGCGAGACCCCCCAGAAGCAGGCCGCGTCGGCGCTCGACGAGGTCGGCGACGGTGTAGAGGGCTATCGACGGGGCGAGCAGCAGCAGTTCGCCCCGGGTACCGCCGGTCTGGTGCAGGAACACCTCCGCGGCCAACGCGCTCACGGCCAGGGTGACCAGCGGCCGGCGTCGCCGCGCGGCCAGCGCGGCGCAGGCGATCGCGGCGGAGACGAGCGCCGCGGTGCGGTTGCCCGCCGTCGCGGCGGGGTGCCCGACGAAGGTCGTCACTCCAGTGGCGCCGAAGACCGTCAGGGCGATCGTCGCATCCGCCAGATGCGCATGCCGTCGGGCGGCGAGACGTAGATGGCGGATGGTGTCCATGACCTCACGATAGGCGCGCGGACTCGTGCTGCCGTCCGCCGCGGGTGGAACCCGCCGATACCGCGGATGCGGTAGCCGCCGGGCCGGCTGACGCGGACGCGGTAGCCGCGGTTGCCGTGCGCGGGCGACGACGGCCCGGCGGTCGGTCCAGGACGGTGGTGGCCACGCCCGGGGCGAGGCACCGGGCGTGGCGATCGAGCCGTCAACGCCCGTGCTGGGGAGGACCCCGATGTACCCGTATCTTCCGCTGTGTCCGCGACGGAGGCCGTCATGACCGGCGGCATCACGATGGACGGCCTGACGAAGCGTTATGGTTCCGTGACCGCCGTCGACCGGTTGAGCTTCGAGGTCGAGCCCGGAGTGGTGACCGGTTTCCTCGGCCCCAACGGGGCGGGGAAGACCACGACGCTCCGCATGCTCCTCGGGTTGGTGACGCCGACGGCGGGCCGGGCCCTGATCGACGGCCGGCACTATGCCGACCTGGACCGGCCGAGACATGTCGTCGGCGCGGTGCTGGAGGCGACCGGCTTCCACCCCGGCCGACGCGGGCGTGACCACCTGCGCATCCTCGCCGAGGCCGCCGGTCTTCCGGGGACCCGGGTGGCGGAGGCACTCGACCGCGTCGGTCTGACCGACGCCGCGGACCGGCGTGTCGGCGGCTACTCACTCGGCATGCGCCAGCGGTTGGGCCTGGCCGCCGCGCTGCTCGGCGACCCGCGGGTGCTCGTCCTGGACGAGCCCGCGAACGGTCTGGACCCGGCCGGTATGGCCGACCTGCGGGACCTGCTTCGCGGCCTGGCCACGGAGGGCCGCACGGTGCTGATGTCCAGCCATGTGCTCAGCGAGGTGGCTCAGACCGTGGACCGGGTGGTCATCGTCGCCGGAGGCAGGCTGAGGTTCGCGGGTCCGCTGACCGAGCTGACCGGCGCCAACGGGGAGACGCTCGAAGCCGCGTTCCTCCGGCTGACGTCCGATCCCGTCCCCGTCCCCGACCCCGACACCGATCCTGCGGCCGGCGCCGGCACGGCGTCCGCACGCGGTTGAGAGCGAGAGACATGAACAGCCTCATCAGGACCGAGGTCCTGAAACTTCGCACCGTCCGAAGCCTGTGGTTGCTGCTGGCCGCTGCGCCGCTGCTGGTCACCGCGGGCATCAGCGGCCTGGTGCTGTCGAGCGGCAAGCCGCCCGACCTGGCCGCGCAGAGCGGGGCGCTCGCCCACGTCGGCCTGACCTCGATCTTCACGATGGTCTTCGGGATCCTCGCGGTCGCAGGGGAGTACCGGCACCGGACCATCACCGACACCTACCTGACCACGCCCTCGCGAGGACGGGTCATCGGTGCGAAACTCCTGGTCCACGCGGTCTTCGGGGTGCTGTCCGGCCTGCTGAGCAGCCTGGTGGGCCTCGGGGTGGCGGCGGCCTGGTGGTCCGACAAGGGCGTCTCCTTCGCCTGGGGCGACTCGGCGATGTGGACCACGATCGGCGGCGGGATCGCCTGGAACGCGGCGTTCGCCGCGATCGGCGTCGGCCTGGGCGCGCTCGTCCGCAGCCTGGTCGGCGCGATCGCCGTCGCGCTGGCCTGGATCGCCCTGGTCGAGGGCATCGTCGGCCAGCTGATCGGCGGCCTCGCCCGCTGGCTGCCGTTCAACGCCGGCCAGGCCCTCGGCGCCGGGGCCAGGGCGATGACGACCGGGCACCTGCTGCCCCGCTGGGGCGGCGGAATCGTCCTGGCGGTCTACACACTCCTGTTCGCGGGCCTGGCCGTCACCACCAGCATGCGACGCGACGTGTCCTGAACCGGCCGCCGGGCCCGCCGCGTGCGTCGCGGCGCTTCAGGCGGGCCCGGGCTGGCCGTAGGCGCGGTCCACGCGGAGCTTCAGTACGAGGCGGCGGTCCTCGACCATCGCGCGGCGGTAGTCGTCCCAGTCGGGGTGCTCCTTGCCGCTGACGGTGCGGTAGAGGTCGATCAGTTCCTCGACGGTGGCGTCGTCCGGGGCCGCGGCGACCGGGGTCAGTTCGGCGGTCCCCTCGACCACGGTCCAGGACCAGCGGTCGGAGCTGGTGACGTGGTAGCTGGCGCGGGGGTCGCGGCGCAGGTTGCGGGTCTTGGCGCGGTCGTCGGTGATGGAGACGCGGATGAGGCGCCGCTCGGGGTCGTAGTGGTGGGTGACATTGGACAGCTGCGGGCGACCGTCGCGCTTGAGGGTCACCAGCACGCCGCCGTTGGTGTCGGCGAGGAGCTGGAGCAGGGCGTCCTGGGTCTTGTCGGTTTCGGTCATGCTTCGAACAACCGGCGTCGGAGGGAAGTGATTCCGCCGTGGGAGCGTTGGGGATCAACAGGATCCCCTGCCGAGAGAGAAGCCTCCGCCATGACCGACCGTCCTGTTCTGCAGCCCAGCCCCAGCCATCCGATCACCGTTGTGGCCAACCCGGCCCGGGTCGTCGTCACGGTGGCCGGCCGTACGGTCGCCGACACCCGCAATGCGTTGACCCTGCGCGAGGGGAAGTACCCCGCGGTGCAGTACATCCCGCGCGCCGACGTGGATCTCGCGCTGCTGGAGCCCAGTGACACCGCCAGCTACTGCCCCTTCAAGGGCGAGGCCGGCTACTACAGCATCCCGGTCGGCGGCGAGCGCTCGGTGGACGCCGTGTGGGTCTACGAGTCCCCGTACCCGGCCGTCGCCGAGATCAAGGACCATGTCGCCTTCTACCCGGACCGGGTCGACAGCATCTCCGAGCTGCCGTAACGAACGCAGGGCTGCTGACCCCTTACATTTGGTGCGGTCCGCCGTGCCGGACGGGGCCGCAGCGCGGACACTGGATACAAGCAGAAGAGTGCGGCGAGGTGCGGCAGGCCGGAGGTGGCCGGTCATGGACGAGACCCTTACCGAACGGGAGCGGCGGATCCTGGCGGATATCGAACGCAACCTGGCGGTCGACCACGGCCTGGACCGGCGCCTGCGCGCCGGCGGTCTCGGACTGCGCGGGCTCTGGTACCGGGCGGTCCTGGTCGACGTGGTGCTCGCGGCCGCCTGCGTCGCCGCGACCGCGCTGAGCCTGGCCGCGGCCCGGACCGGCCTCGCCGCCCTGGCGCCGGTCTGCGTGGCGCTGTGGGCGGTGACGGCCCTGTTCCTGGCCCGGAGCGTGCTCCTGCATCTGCGCAGATCCCCGCCCGGGTCCTGAGACCGCCCGAAGGTCAGCGCCCGAAGGTCAGCGGGGGTCCAGACCCTCCAGCATGTCCGGCAGCTCCTGGCTGTGGATGACCCCGAGGCTCTTCGTCGCGCGGGTGAGCGCGACATAGAGGTCGTTCACGCCGCGGGTGTGCGCCGCGAGAATCTCCGCGGGCTCCACGACGAGGACCACGTCGAACTCAAGTCCCTTGGCCTGGGCGGCCGTCAGCAGGACGACGGGGGAGTCCAGTGCCGATGGGTCGTCAGTTGCGGTGACGCCGTCCAACTCGGTGAGTGCGTCGATCAGTTCGGCCGGCCACCCGGGAGCGTGGACGATCGCCATCCGGCGGCCGTCCAGCGCCGCGATCTCCTTCTCGACGGCGGCGCGCAGCGCCGGCCCCCGCCCCTCCGCGGGGATCCGGAGGCTCCACGGGCGGATCCCACCGCTGCGCACCGCGCTGGGGCCGGTGAGCGCCGGGTCGACCGCCCGCAGGACGCCCTCGGTGACCCGCATGATCTCGGCCGGGGTCCGGTAGTTGACGGTGAGTTCGACCGTGCGCCAGCGTCCCGCCGTGTACTCGTCGAGCGCCTCGCCCCAGGAGCTCAGCCCGGCCGGCGCACCGGTCTGCGCCAGGTCGCCGACGATCGTCATGGAGCGGCCGGGACAGCGGCGGGTCAGCAACCGCCAGTCCATGGGGGAGAGTTCCTGCGCCTCGTCCACGATCACGTGCCCGAAGCCCCAGGTCCGGTCCTCGGCCGCGCGCTCGGCCAGGGGGATGAGCGCCTCCTCGCCGCGGTACTGGCGTGCCAGCATTTCCGCGTCCATCTCGGCCAGCCCCACGCCGAAGTCGTCCAGGACGATGCTCGCGAACTCCAGTTCCCGGGCCTCGGTGGCGGCATCGGCCCGGCGGGACTCCTTGCTGCCGGGAAGCGGGCCGAGCAGTTCCGCGGCCTCGTCGAGCAGCGGGACGTCGGCTGTGGTCCAGGCGGCGGCCTCCGGGTCCGGGCCCGGGTGTTGCCGCAGCAGCGCGACGCGTTCGGCCTCGGAGAAGTCCGGCATGGCCTGCGCCAGCAGGTCCGGGGAGCCGAACAGGGCGGTGAGCAACTGCTCCGGGCCCAGCAGCGGCCACAGCTTCTCGGTCAGGGCCCGGAAGTCGGGCTCGTCGACGAGCGTGTCGGCGAGGTCGGCCACCGCGTCCAGATCCATGGCCGCGCCCTGGTCCGCGGCGGCCCGGCTCTTGGCGATCCGCAGGGCCAGCTCCGAGGAGAGCCGCTCGACCAGGTCGAAGTGGGCCACGTTGTGGGGTTCGTGGGACCGGTGCGCGGCGGCGTGGGCACGCTCGCAGAGGGCCCGGTCGATCTGGAGCTCCTCCTGGTGAGCCGACCTTCTGCCCACGGTGATGGTCAGCGGCTCCTCCGGCAGCCACCGGAGGCCGTCCAGCGCGGCGGCGAGCACCCGCGCCATCCGTGCGTCGCCCTTGACCGCGGCCGCGGCCGGCGTCTCCGTGTCGGTCCCGGTCACACCCGGGTAGAGCGTGCCGATGCTGCTGAGCACGACCTCGCTCTCGCCGAGCGCGGGGAGCACCTGGTCGATGTAGCGCAGGAACGTCCGGTTCGGACCGATGACCAGCACGCCGCGCTTGGCCAGCCGGTCGCGGTGGGTGTACAGCAGGTACGCGGCGCGGTGCAGGGCGACCACGGTCTTGCCGGTCCCCGGACCGCCCTGCACGACCAGCACGCCGCCGAGCTCGGAGCGGATGACCCGGTCCTGCTCGGCCTGGATGGTGGAGACGATGTCGCCCATCCGCCCGGTCCGGGCCGCCGTCAGCGAGGCGAGCAGGGCGGTCTCCCCGCTGAGCTCGGAGCTGTCCCGGCCCTCCAGCGCGCCCATGCCGAAGGCGTCGTCGTCGAAGTCGACGACGGTCCGGCCCTTGCTGCGCAGGTGCCGTCGCCCCGCCACACCGCCGGGCGCGGCGGGCGTCGCCCGGTAGAACGGCTCCGCGGCCGACGCGCGCCAGTCGGTGAGGAGCGGCTCGTGGTCCTCGTCCGCCAGGGCGATCCGGCCGATGTACTGCCGCTCGCCGTCGGCGCTCTCGATCCGGCCGAAGCAGAGCCCGTACTCGGCCGCGTGCAGTTCCGAGATCCGCCGGGTGTGGTGGACCTCCAGCGCGTCGCGCTCCAGACGCGACTGGAATGTTCCGCCCCTTTCCCGGAGATGGATCTCCCGCAGCCGATGCGCCGCGAGCTCGCGCTGGGCGTCGAGGCGGTCGTACAGCCTGCTGACGTACTCGTTCTCCGCTCGCAGCTCTCTGGTCCTCCAGTCGTTTTCGGACGGGGACGAGGACGGGGACGATGACGAAGGGACCAAGGCAAGCTCCATGGAGTCTGTTCGCAGCACAAGGACCTGGCGGAACATTTCCGCAGATCACGGCCCAGGCCGACGATTCTGCGGCATGACCAGGGCCTTGCCGCAAGCCCCCCCGTACGCTATAGCTTGGAAGTGGCGAGGAGTGGGTTTCCTCCTTCGCTACTGCGGCAGGCGCAGTCCTGCGATCAGGAGTCCGACCAGTCGACGGGCGTCGTAGTGGGGATCGGTGTCCGCGCCGATGCAGAGATTGCCGACGCCGTGCATGAGTTCGAGGGCGTCCAGGTCGGAGCGGATCTCGCCGTTGGCGGCGGCGGCTTCGAGCAGCTGGGTGCACACGGGTACCAGCCGGTCGAGGAAGTAGGCGTGCAGCGCATCGAAACCGGCTTCGTCCGAGCGCAGCGCGCCGGCCAGTCCGTGCTTGGTGACCAGGAAGTCGACGAAGAGGTCGATCCACTGGCCCAGCGCGGCGTACGGGGTCGCGCTGCTGGCCAGCAGGGCCGGGCCGGCCTCGGCGCAGGCTTCGACCTGGTGCCGGTAGACGGCGATGATGAGGTCCGCCCGGGTCGGGAAGTGGCGGTAGATGGTGCCCGTTCCGACGCCGGCCTTGGCTGCGATATCGCGTACCGGTGCTTCCACGCCCGAGGTCAGGAAGATCGCGGCGGCCGCGTCGAGCAGGGTCTGCTTGTTGCGTTGGGCGTCCGCCCGCTTGGGCCGGGCCGCCTGCCCGGTCTGCTCGTCGCCGTGATTCACCGTGCTCGTCCTCCTCCACTGCTGGGCTTGCAAAGCGGAACAGTGTTCCGTATCGTTAACGGAGCAAGGTTCCGTTTGCTCGATTATCGCAGAGTCCAGGAGACCCGCTCATGCAGTACCGCACGTTGGGCCGCACCGGTGTCCAGGTCAGCTCGCTCGCGCTCGGCGCGATGAACTTCGGCCAGATCGGACGCACCACCCAGGACGAGGCCACCGCCATCGTCGACGCCGCCCTCGAGGGCGGGATCAACCTCATCGACACCGCCGACATGTACGGCAGTGGCGAGTCGGAGGAGATGGTCGGCAAGGCCATTGCCGGCCGTCGCGAGGACATCGTGCTGGCCACCAAGGCGACCATGCCGATGGGCGAGGAGCGCAACCACCGGGGCAGCTCGCGCCGCTGGCTGGTCACCGAGCTGGACAACAGCCTGCGCCGCCTCGGCATCGACCATGTCGACCTGTACCAGATCCACCGGTGGGACCCGACCACCAGTGACGAGGAGACCCTGTCCGCTCTGACGGACCTGCAGCGCGCCGGAAAGATCCGCTACTTCGGCTCTTCGACCTTCCCCGCGTACCGCATTGTGCAGGGCCAGTGGGCCGCTCGGGAGCACCGCCTGAGCCGGTACGTCACCGAACAGCCCAGCTACTCGATCCTGCAGCGCGGCATCGAGACCCACGTCCTGCCGGTGACCGAGGAGTACGGGCTCGGCGTGCTGGCGTGGAGCCCGCTGGCCTCGGGCTGGCTCTCGGGTGCGGTCCGCGCGGGCCGGGAGGTCGCCACCCACCGTTCGGCGCTCGTGCCGCAGCGGTTCGACCTCGCCATCCCGTCCAACCGGGCGCGGCTCGACGCGGTCGAGCAGCTGGCCAAGGTGGCGGACCAGGCCGGTCTGACGATGATTCAGCTGGCGCTCGGTTTTGTGACCGCGCACCCCGCCGTCACCAGCGCGATCGTCGGTCCCCGCACGCTGGACCATCTGCACGCGCAGCTCGCCGCCGCCGACACCGTGCTCTCCGCCGACACCCTCGACGCGATCGACGAGATCGTCGCCCCCGGTACCGACCTCGCCGCGGACGAGAAGTTCGACACCCCGCCCGCGCTGCTCGACCCGTCACTGCGGCGCCGCTGACTGCTGATGCGGCGCGCAGCCTCGTGCCCGGCATTCACTGGCCGGGGCCCTCGGCGAGGATGAGATCAGAAAGGTTCACCATGGAGCTGCGCATGTCGGCACGGAGACCGGGCGCGACGACGCGGTGCACGAGCGCGCCGACCGGGCCGAGGCCGATGCGGTAGCGGACGAGGTATGTCATCGCCGTGCCTTCGCCGCCGTCGGGGAGGACGACGGGTTCGAACGCGAAGACATTGGTCACGTCCTGCAGCGGGGCGAAGCCCGTACCGGTGTCGACCCGGCGCCTGCCCGGGCGGACCTCCCGGACGGTCCAGGTGGAGCGGGTGGTGAGCGGGCCGAGCGACTTGTTGCGCTCGCTGTAGGTGCGCCCCACCTCGGCGGTGCCGTGATGGTCGGTCACCTCCAGGACGGTGGGGACCCACTCGGCGTACCGGTCGGTCGCGGAGATCACCTCCCACACCCGCGACACCGGCGCGGGGATGACCGCGTTCTCGGAGACCTCGTAGTCGACTGCCATCGGGGTGTTCCTCTCAGTCGTGGGATCAACCGTGGGCGAGGACGGCGTGCGCGGCGGCCTCGCCGGACCGCACGGCGCCGTCCATGTAGCCGTTCCAGTGGTCGGAGTGTTCGGCGCCGGCCCAGTGCACGCGGCCGAACGGCCGGTCCCGCCATGAGCCCAGGCCGGTGAGCGTGCCGGGGGCGAGCACCGAAGTGGGTCCGCCGCGGGTCCACTCCTCCTGGGTCCAGTCCTGTTCGAAGTAGTCGACGGGCTGCAGCGCGTCCTTGCCGACCACCGAGGCGAACGCGCGCAGCACCGCGCCGCGCCGCTCCCGGGGCGGCCGGTGCGCCCAGGCGCGCCACTGCGGACCGCCGAGGAATCCCATCAGGACGCCCGGGCCGCCCTCGGGCGGCGTGTTGTCCCACATGCTGCAGATCGGCGAGGCCTGCCGGAACACGCCCTGGCCGTTCAGCCCGTCGGCGCGCCAGAACGGTTCGGGGTAGACGGCCTCGCACTTCATCAGCGAGCCGAAGGCCATGCGGGTGAACAGCGCGTCCTGCTGCGCCGGCAGCAGCGGGCGCCAGCTGATCCGGGCCGCCAGCAGCGGCGGGACGGCCACCACGACCTGCCCGGCCTGCCAGGTCTCGTCGTCGGTGGCCACGGTCACGGTGTCGCCGTCCTGCTCGATCGCGCGCACCGGCGCGTTGAGCAGCACGCGCCCGTCCAACTGCTCGGCGATGCGCTGGGAGATCAGCTGGGAGCCGCCGAGGAACCGGGACTCCTGCGCGCCACCGCTGACGCCGATGCCGCGCTCCAGGGTGCCCGGCGTGGTCTCGTTGCCGAAGCCCGCGATGTACCAGAGGCTGAACAGCAGTGAGGCCTCCGATGCCGCGCCGCCGAAGGCCGATCCGAGGAACGCGTTGACCAGGTCCAGTGCCCCGGTGCCGACCGTGGTGCTCCTGATCCAGCTCTCGAAGGTCATGCTGTCCCACTGTCGGGCTTTGGCGGCCCGCCAGGGCGCGTCCAGGGGAACCTTCTTGGCGAGTTGGTTGATCCGCAGCTGTGCGACGCCGAGGTCGGGCAGCGACAGCAGGTCCGGTGGGATGTCGCCGCTGTAGCGCTGGGCCCGGCCTCCGTGGACGTAGACGGCCGACCCCTCGACGGCGGCGGGGTAGGTGTCGACCCCGACCTGCTTGGCCAGCGCGAGGATGTGGTCCTGGGTCGGTCCGACGAACTGGCCGCCGGCCTCCACCACCCTGCCGCGGCCCAGGTCGTGGTTGAGCGTCCGCCCGCCGACCCGGTCGCGCGCCTCCAGGACGACCACGTCATGGCCCTCGGCCACCAGTTCGCGTGCGGCGGTGAGACCGGCCAGGCCGGCTCCGACGACCACGATGTCGGTGCGGCGCATCAGTTGACCTCCAGAGTGGGGGTGGACGCGGCGAAGCCGTCCGCGACGGCGAGGTCGAACGTGCCGTGGTCGCTGCCGAGCCCCTGGGCCACCAGAGCCGCCGCCGCGCAGCCCAGCACGGCCGCCTCCCGCAGCGGTCGGCCCAGGCCGATGCCGCGCAGGAATCCCGCGGAGAACGCGTCGCCGCAACCGGTGGTGTCGACCACGTCCACGGCGAACGCGGGCACGGCCATCGTCGTGTCCGCGGTCATCACCAGTGCTCCTCGCGCGCCCCGGGTGACCGCGACGCAGCCGGCGCCCTTGTCGAGCAGGATCCGTACGCCCTCCTCAAGGGTGGCGGCGCCGGTGAGTCCGACCACCTGGTCCTCGTTGGGGAGCAGGTAGTCCAGGTGCGGCAGCGCGGGGGCGATCCACTCGAACAGGCCGGGTTCGCCGGCGGCGAGCAGGTCGGCCGAGGTGGTCACCCCGGCCGCCCGGGCGGGGGCGAGGATTTGGGCGGCGGCGTCGCCGCCCATGAGTTCGGGCGCACCCAGGTGCAGGTGGGTGGAGTGCGCGATCTCGGCGGCGGGGGCGTCGTCGGGGCCGTAGGCGAGGTTGGCGCCGAGCACATGGAAGGCCGGCCTGCTGCCGTCCGGGCGGATCGGCAACACCGAGGCGGAGGTCTGGACCTCGGCGCGGCGGAGCACCAGGGAGGTGTCGACCCCGTGCGTGGCGAGCAGGGCCAGCAGCAGGTCGCCGATCGGATCGGTGCCCACGGCCCCGGCGGTGCGGACCTCGGCGCCGAGCTTGGCCAGGGTGATCGCCGTCCCGGCGGCCGTTCCGGCGGGACTGAACCGGATCTGGTCGACCAGCACGGCGTCCTGGCCCGGAGGGATGGCTTCCACCGGGAGTACCTGGACATCGAATATGTGTGCGCCGAGCGCGATGATCGTCTGGGTCATGGGGAGCTCTCCTCTTCCATCGGGTGGGTGGTCCCGTAGCCGCGGCGCAGAGCCGCGGCGACGACTGCTGCCTGCTGGCCCTCGTCCAGGGCCCGTGGTGTGCCGATCCCGGCGGCACGCAGGTAGACGCCGCAGACCCACTCCAGCAGCAGCGCGTTCTCCACCGCCGCGGCCAGTGTCGGGCCGTGGACGACGGCGCCGTGATTGGCCATCAGCGCGGCCTGCCTGCCGTCCAGCGCGGTGAGCACGTGCTCTGCCAGCTCCCCGCTGCCGAACACGGCGAACGGTGCGACCCGTACCGAGCCGCCGAGCAGCAGCTGCTGGTAGTGCACGCACGGCAGTTCGTCGAGGACCAGGGACAGCGACGTGGCCAGCGGAGCGTGCGTGTGCACCACCGCGCCCGCCCCGTACCGCCGGTAGATCCCCAGGTGCAGTTCGAGCTCGGAGGTGGGCTCCAGGCCCAGGCCCCCGGCGACCGGACGGCCGTCCGGTCCGACCACGGTCACCTGGTCCGGGGTGGCCTCGCCGAGCACGAGACCGGTCGCGGTCACCGCGACCTGGTCGCCCGCTCGCACGCTGACATTGCCGGCGGTGCCGATCAGCAACCCGCGCGCGGCCAGTTCACGGCAGGTCGCGGCGACGGCACGCCGCTCCTCCCGGAGGTGATTCGCCTCTACCATGGCGAGAAGCTATCCTAAACCTGAACCAAAGTCACGTTTGATTTGAGGGGCACATGGTCGAGCTGGAACCGATCGAGGCCGACTCCACCGCACCGCGGTTGCGTCGGACCCCGCGCCAGGCACGGGCCAAGGACAAGGTGGCCCGGGCGCTGGTGGCGGCCGACCGGCTGCTCGCGGAAGAGGGCATCAACGCGCTGACCATCACCCGGGTCGCCGCCGAGGCCGGTGTCTCGGTCGGCGCGCTCTACCAGTACCTGCCGGACCGGGACGCGATCGTCGAGGCCCTGGCCGACCAGCACCTCGGTCGGCTGGAGGCGCTGATGGACTCGTTCGTGGCCACGGCGCGGCCCGAGGACCCGTCCGACCCGGTGGACGTGCTGGTGGACGCCTTCGCCCAGCACTACCGCTCCGAGCCCGGATTCCGGGCCCTGTGGTTCGGCCGCCACCTCACCGAGTGGACCAGTGAGGCCGACCGCCGCCACAAACGCGACATGGCGGCCGGGGTGCACCGGTTCCTCGTCGCACGGCGGCTGCTCCCCGACAGCCCGGCTGCCGCGACGGCTTGCTACGTCGCGTTCCTCTCCGCCGACGCCGTGATCCAGGAGGCGTTCCGGGGTGAACCCGACGGCGCGGACGAGCTGCTCGACGCGCTCAAGTCCATGCTCCACGCTCAGCTCGACGGATTCGTTGGGTAGGGCAGGCCGTGGGGCGCCGGCCAGATGGCCGGCGCCCCTGGTTCCCCCGGTTCACTTCGAGGCGACCTCCCAGGCGAACCCGTCCGGGTCGGTGAACGGCTCGGAGTCGACGCCGATCGCGACCCGGTGCGATCCGCTGCCGTCCGGGGCGACGCCGACGTCCTTGGCCAGCGCCTTGCGCCCGTACAGCGCCAGCTTGACGGGGCTGGAGGGCGTGGCGAACTCGACGTACTTGCTGCCGAAGCTCTTCGCCACGGTGAGGCCGCGGTCGACGTAGAACCGCTTGCTCGCGGCCATGTCCTCGACTCCCAGCAGGAGGGCGATCTCGTCGATCTCCCGGGTGGCCGGGCCCTTGTCCTTCTTCGCTGAGGTCGCGACCTTCCAGATGGTGCCGTCCGGCGCCTGCACGACGCCGCCGTAGCCCCAGAGGGACTTCGCGGGAGCCTTCAGCGTCGTGGCGCCGGCGTCGAGGGCCGCGCCGATGAGGGTGTTGACGGTGGACGGCTGGGACACGATGAGCGACATCGTGAACCCGCGGAAGCCGGTCGTCGGTGCCTCCGAGGCCCGCAGGAGTACCCGGGAGCCCAGACCGAAGGCCTCGTGGTAGAAGTGGTCGGCGGCCTTGGGGTCGGCCACGTCGAGGGTGACTGATTCGATGGAGTTCATGGGATTCACGCTAGTTGCGGCCCCGGAACGGGTGCTTCTCCATTCCTGACCGGTTGCGCCGCAGCCGCGTCCCCGGGGAGCCGATAGGCTCCCCGGGGCGTTCCGCTGGTTCAGCCGTTCGCGGGCTGCAGCTCGATCTGGTGCCGGTCGGTCGCGAGGATGGCCGGAAGGGGTAGCCCGCTGCTGCTGTCCAGGCGCATCAGGGCCGCCGAGACGTTGGCCGGTCCCGGCTTCAACGTTGTTCCGTCTCCGGGCTTCTCCTGATTCACCCAGGTGTGCTCCAGGCCGTCGCAGACTGCTGCGGTGCCGCCGACGCTGTGCTGGACGGACTCCTCCTGCACGCTGCTGGACACGAAGACCGGCCCTTGGCCCGCCCCGGCCGAACAGCGGTACGTGCCCGAGAGGGTGAGGGTCCCGTCCTTGGAGACCGTTCCGGTCGGATTCGCGGATACCGTACCTGCCGAGGGGGCCGCAGTAGCCGCCGATACTTGGAGGGCGCCGCTCACAAGAGCAGCCGCGAGTGTCGCTGTGGCCAGCGTTTTCTTCTTCATGATCTACTCAACGCGATGCGGTCGGATCCAGTTACGGGATCCGATCGTGGACTCGACGAAGGATGACGTGCATGCGGGGAGACTCCGTCCATACCGTCAAGGTCACGCTGCGGGATTCCAGCCCGCCGATCTGGCGCCGCCTGGAGGTGCCCTCGCGGGGCACGCTGGCTCAGCTGCACCAGGTGATTCAGCGGGCGTTCGGCTGGCAGGACTACCACCTGTGGGACTTCGAAACCCCGCAGGGCCGTTTCGGCGTCGCGGACCGCGACCTCGACATCCGCAGCGCCGCCGCCCAGCGCCTCGACCAGGTGGCCCCGCGGGTCGGCGCGAAGCTGCGCTACACCTACGACTTCGGCGACAACTGGGAGCACGACCTGCTGGTCGAGTCCATCTCCCCGGCCGAGCCGGGGACCGCCTACCCCCGCTGTCTCACCGGCCGCCGGGCCGGCCCGCCCGAGGACTGCGGCGGCATCGGGGGCTACCAGGAACTCATCGCGATCCTCGGCGACCCCCGGCACGAGGACCACGACGAACGCCTGGAGTGGCTCGGCTTCGACACCGCCACCGAGTTCGACCCGGCCGCCTTCGACCTGGCCGGGACCAACGCCGCCCTGTCCGACCTGGCGACCGTCCTGGTCCGGAGCTGACGACGCGCGACAATCGGAGCGGCACCGACCGGATGGAACGGGTGGAACGGATGAAGGAGCAGCGCATGAGTGGACGCGTCGTCGTCACCGGGGGCAGTGGGAAGCTCGGCCGAGCCGTGATCGCGGACCTGACCGCACACGGCCGACAGGTCGTCAATGTCGACACGGCTGCGCCGGCTGAGCAGATCTGTCCCTTCGTCAAGGTCGATCTCACCGACTTCGGACAGGTCGTGGGCGCTCTCACCGGGGTCGACGACCGCTACCCGCGGGTGGACGCGGTGGTGCACCTCGCTGCCATCCCCGCGCCCGGGCTTCGTCCCAACGCGGCGACCTTCGCCAACAACGTGCCGGCCTCGTACAACGTGTTCGCCGCCGCGCGGGTCGCCGGGATCCGCAATATCGTCTGGGCCTCCAGCGAGACCGTGCTCGGCCTGCCCTTCGACACCCCGCCGCCGTATGTGCCGGCCGACGAGGAGTACCCGCCGAGCCCGGAGAGCACCTACTCCCTGGGCAAGCACCTGGAGGAGCAGATGGCCGCTCAGTTCTGCCGCTGGGACCCGGAACTGAAGATGGTCGGGCTGCGCTTCTCCAATGTGATGGACGTCGCGGACTACGCCGAGTTCCCCTCCTACGACGCCGATCCGGCCCTGCGCAGCTGGAACCTGTGGGGCTACATCGACGCCCGTGACGGGGCCCAGGCCGTGCGCCTGGCCCTGGACCACCAGGCCGCCGGGGCCGACGTCTTCATCATCGCCAGCCCCGACACGGTCATGTCGCGGCCCAACGACGAACTGCTCAAGGCCGTCTACCCGGACGTCCCGCTGCGGCGCGAGGTCGGCCCGCACGAGACGCTGCTCTCCATCGACAAGGCCCGGCGGGTCCTGGGCTACCGCCCGGCCCACAGCTGGCGCGACGAGGTCGGCGCCCGGTAGGAGGCGCCGGTGGCGCACAGTTCATCACTTCTACTGCTCAAAGTCATCAGATTTTGCTGTTGGACAGCTTAATTCTGGACCGGCAGACTCGACATCGGATCCTGACACGAGAGGTGGACCGATGGAGTACCGCACTTTGGGCAGCACCGGCACGGTGGTGTCCGCGCAGTGTCTGGGCACGATGACGTTCGGCAAGGAGAGCAGCGAGGAGGTGTCCCACGCTCAGCTCGACCGGTTCGTCGAGCGCGGGGGGAACTTCATCGACACCGCCGACGTGTACTCCCGCGGGGTGTCGGAGGAGATCATCGGCCGCTGGCTGGCGGCCCGGCGGGGGACGCGGGACCAGGTGGTGATCGCGACGAAGGGACGCTTCCCGATGGGGGAGCGGCCCAACGACGCCGGCCTGACGCGCACTCACCTGTCCCGGGCCCTGGACGCGAGTCTGCGGCGGCTCGGGGTCGAGTCCGTCGACCTCTACCAGGCGCACGCCTGGGATCCGCTGACCCCGATCGAGGAGACGCTCGGCTTCTTCGACGACGCGGTGCGCGCCGGAAAGATCCGGTACGCGGGCGTCAGCAACTTCCTCGGCTGGCAACTGCAGAAGGCGTCGCTGCTGGCGCAGTTCCACCGGCGCGCGCCGATCGTGACGCTGCAGCCCCAGTACAACCTGCTCATCCGGGACATCGAGTTCGAGCTGGTGGACGTCTGCCGCAACGAGAACATCGGGATCCTGCCGTGGTCGCCGCTGGCCGGCGGCTGGCTCACCGGGAAGTACCGGCGCGACCAGAGCCCGACCGGTGCGACCCGGCTGGGTGAGGACCCGCGGCGCGGCATGGAGGCCTACGCCCCGCGCAATGCGCAGGAGCGCACCTGGCAGGTCATCGACACGCTGCGGCAGGTCGCCGAGGGACGCGGAGTGTCGCTCTCGCAGGTGGCCCTGGCCTGGGTCGCGGACCGGCCCGCCGTCACCTCGGTGATCCTCGGCGCGCGCACGCTCGAACAGCTCGACGACAACCTGGCCGCCGCCGACCTGCACCTGTCGGAGAAGGAGACGGCGCAGCTGGACGAGGCCAGCGCGCCGATCGTGTCCGACTACCCGTACGGCGTACCCGGTGTCCAGCAGCGCTCGCGCTCGCTGGACCCGGCCGACTGACCGGCCGGGGGAATCCCGTACCGAACGAAGCGACGGTACGGTGTGGCTATGACGCACCTCACCGCCGAGGCGCCCGGGCCGGGGCCGGTCGAGTTCAGCACGGTCGGGCTGCCCGACCAGCGGCGTATCGAGTTGTGGGAGGGCCACAACGCCGAGGCGCTGATCGGTCTGCGCTGCCGGACGATCGACGCCACCGCGTTCGAGGCCACCGAGATCAACGTCCAGCTCGACCGGGTCCAGCTGGCCCGGGTGCGCGGGACGTCCCATGTGGTGGAGCGGGACGTCGAGGTGATCCGGCGGCGGCCGGCCGAGGCGATCGCCCTGTACTTCAGCCTGGCGGGCGAGGCGTTCTTCTACCACCGGGACGGCGTCCGGGTGGTGCGTCCGGGCCAGCTGCTGATGTGCGACGCCGATCGGCCGTTCGTGCGCGGTTTCTCGCGCGGGCTGGAGGAGCTGGTCGTCAAGGTTCCCCGTGAGGTGTTCGCCGAGGTGACGGGTGTCGGGCGGCTGTCCGGTCCGGTCGTCGTCGACTTCGGCGAGGGCGAGAGCGCCTATGCCGCAGCGCTCGCCCGCCAGGTGGGCCGCGCGGCGCGGGCCGTCGATCCGGTGGCCGCCGACGAGCACACGGTGCTCGAACTGGTGGCGGCGCTGGCCACCGGCGGCCGCGACCGGCTGTCGCCGGCGCATCTCGCCGCCGCGCGCGCCTTCATCGGGAGCCGGCTGGCCGACCCGGGGCTCTGCGCGGCGCAGGTGGCCGCGGGCGTCGGCATCAGCACGCGGCAGCTGTCCCGGGTCTTCGCCGAGGAGGGCACCACGCTGCCCAAGTACGTCCTGGAGCGGCGGCTGGCGACCGCGCGCGCCATGCTGCGCAAGCCCGGGGCCGTGTCGATGACGATCGCCGAGGTGGCGCACGCCTGCGGCTTTGTCTCGGCGGACCACTTCTCACGGGCTTTCGGCGCCCGCTTCGGCGAGCGGGCCACCGATGTGCGACGCCGGGCGGTGGCGGCGCGAGCCGTGCAGACTGACTAGAAACGCCAGTTCTGTCGTTATTCGCCGACTACGGAGTTCCGGCTTCGGCATTCCGCCGTGGCGGCACGACAGTGTCAGTCACAGACCGGCAGAGCGGCCGGTCACGGCGGAAGGCGGCGCAGCGATGCCCGTGTTCGACGACGGCCAGACCGAGACCGAGGTTCCGGTGGGGGTGGTCGAGACCGACGTGCTGGTCGTGGGGTCCGGCCCGGCCGGTTCCGCCGCGGCGCTGTTCCTGGCGGAGCTCGGGATCCCGAACATCATGATCACGAAGTACCGGTGGACGGCGAACACCCCACGCGCGCACATCACCAACCAGCGCGCGATGGAGATCTTCCGGGACATGGGCATCGAGGACCAGGTGCTCGCCGACGCCACCGACCACGCGCTGGTGGGCGACACGGTCTTCTGCACCTCGATCGCCGGTGAGGAGATCGGCCGGATCCGCACCTGGGGCACCAGCCCGGCCCGGGAGGCCGACTACCAGCTGGCCTCGCCGTGCCTGACCGTGGACATCCCGCAGACCTACCTGGAACCGATCCTGGTCAGGAACGCGACGGTGCGCGGGACCCAGGCAAGGTTCTCCACCGAGTACCTCTCGCACACCCAGGACGCCGACGGCGTGGACGTGCGGGTGCTGGACCGGCTCACCGGCAGCGAGTACACGATCCGCGCCCGGTACCTCATCGGCGCCGACGGCGCCCGCTCCAAGGTGGCCGCCGACATCGGGCTGCCGTACCAGGGGCGGATGGACATCGCCGGGTCCATGAACATCACCTTCAAGGCCGACATCGCGCCGTACGTGGGCCATCGCCCCTCGGTGCTCTACTGGGTCGTCCAGCCGGGCTCGAACGTGGGCGGCATCGGGGCCGGGCTGGTGCGGATGGTGCGACCGTGGAACGAGTGGCTCATCGTGTGGGGCTACGACATCGACGACGAGCCGCCGACCGTCGACGAGGCCGCCGCGCGGCAGATCGTCCGCAACCTGCTCGGCATGCCGGAGCTGGAGGTCGAGATCACCGGGACCTCGCTGTGGGGCAACAACGAGATGTACGCGACGCACCTGCAGCAGGGGCGGGTGTTCTGCGCCGGTGACGCGATCCACCGGCATCCGCCGAGCAACGGCCTGGGCTCCAACACCTCGATCCAGGACTCGTACAACCTGGCCTGGAAGCTGGCCGCGGTGCTCCGCGGCCAGGCCGCGCCCTCGCTGCTGGACACCTACTCGGCCGAGCGCGCGCCGGTCGCCGAACGGATCGTCAAGCGGGCCAACAAGTCGAGCCGTGAGTTCGTCGACATCTTCGTGGCGCTGGGCGTCACCGAGGCGAAGAACGAGGCCGAGATGGTCGAGCAGATCGAGGAGCGCAAGGCCAACACCCCCGAGGGCGCAGCCAAGCGCGCCGCTCTGGTCGCCGCGATGGAGCTGAAGAACTACGAGTTCAACGCCCACGGCGTCGAGCTCGGCCAGTTCTACCGGTCGTCCGCGATCGTCTCCGACGGCTCCCCGCCACCCGTGCCGACCCGCGACCCGGATCTCTACTACCAGGCGTCGACCGTGCCGGGCTCGCACCTGCCGCACGCGTGGGTGGGCGACAACCGGCGCAGGTTCGCGATGATGGACCTGGCGCCCTACGACCGCTTCACCCTGATCACCGGCATCGCCGGCGAGGCCTGGGCGGCGGCGGCCGACAAGGTGGCACAGGAACTCGGCGTACCGTTGTCGACGGTCGTCATCGGCCCGGGCCGCGAGGTCACCGACCTCTACTACGACTGGGCCAAGGTGCGCGAGGTGGAGGAGGCGGGAGCCCTGCTGGTCCGACCTGACAAGCACATCGCCTGGCGGAGCGGCTCCTTGCCGGCCGACCCGGCGCGGGCACTGCACGACGCGCTGGCGTCCGTGCTGGGCCGGAACGGGGTCTGAGGGATGCGCTTCGAGCACGAGGGACTGGCCCAGCGGGTGCTGTTCGGCTCGGGGGAGGCCGCGCAGGCGGTCGCCGCGGAGACCGAACTCCTCGGCGCCCGGCGGGTGATGGTCATCGCCGGCAAGGGCGAGCGCGAGCTCGCCGGGTCCGTCACGGCCGGACTGCCGGTGGCCGTGCGCCACGACGAGGTGGTCATGCACGTACCGGTCGAGGTGGCCGAGCGGGCCAGGGCCGTGGCCGCCGCCCATGACGTCGACGCGATCGTGTGCGTCGGCGGCGGGTCCACCACCGGGCTGGCGAAGGCGGTCGCGCTCACGACGGGGATCCCGATCGTGGCGGTGCCGACGACGTACGCCGGGTCGGAGGCCACCAACGTCTGGGGGCTGACCGAGGGCGCGAAGAAGACCACGGGGGTCGACGCCCGGGTGCTGCCGCGCGCGATCGTCTACGACGCGAGCCTCATGCTCGGCCTGCCGGTCGCGATGAGCGTCGCGTCGGGACTCAACGCGCTGGCGCACTGCGTCGACTCGATGTGGGCGCCGCGCGCCGACCCGATCGACCGGGCGCTCGCCGGCGAGGGCATCCGCGCCCTGCGCATCGGTCTGCCGCAGGTGGTCGCGGACCCGCGGGGGCTGGAGGGACGCGAGTACGCGCTCTACGGCGCCTACCTGGCGGCGGTGGCCTTCGCGTCGGCCGGCTCCGGGCTGCACCACAAGATCTGCCATGTGCTGGGCGGCCGGTTCGACCTGCCGCACGCGCAGACGCATGCCGTGGTCCTGCCGTACGTCCTGGCGTTCAACGCGCCGAACGCACCCGAGGCCGAGCGGCGCATCGCCGCCGCCTTCGACGCAGCCACGGCCGTCGAGGGTCTGCGCCAGCTCCGTACCGAACTTGACGCCCCGACGGCCCTGCGCGACTACGGGCTGAGCGAGGCCGACATCCCCGACGCGGTCGAGGCGATCCTGCAGGCCGTGCCCGCCGACAACCCCACCCCCGTCGACCGCGACAACCTCGCGCGCCTGCTGCACGCGGCGTGGGAAGGAGCAGAACCCCGATGAGCGCCGACACTTCCGAGCCGGTCTCCGCCGAGCAGCAGGCGCGCGAGGCGGAGCTGACCGCACGCGTGCTCGCCTCCTTCGACGGCACCGCCGATCCGCGGCTCAGGCAGTTGATGCAGGCGGCGGTCAGGCACCTGCACGCGTTCCTGCGCGAGGTGCGGCTGAGCGAGGACGAGTGGCAGCAGGGCATCGAGTTCCTGACCGCGGCCGGGCACATCACCGACGAGCGGCGGCAGGAGTTCATCCTGCTGTCGGACACGCTGGGCGCCTCGATGCAGACCATCGCGATCAACAACGAGGCGTACGCCGACGCCACCGAGGCGACCGTCTTCGGCCCGTTCTTCGTCGACGACGCCCCGCTGGTCGAGCTCGGCGGCGACGTCGCCGGGGGTGCGAAGGGTCAGCCGTGCTGGGTCGAGGGCACCGTCGTCGACACCGGCGGCAAACCCGTGCCGGGCGCGCGGATCGAGGTCTGGGAGGCCGACCAGGACGGCTTCTACGACGTGCAGTACGACGACGACCGCACGGCGGGGCGGGCACGCCTCTTCAGTGCCGAGGACGGTTCGTTCCGGTTCTGGGCGATCACCCCCACCCCCTACCCCATCCCGCACGACGGCCCGGTCGGCAGGATGCTGGCGGCGACCGGACGTTCGCCGATGCGCGCCTCGCACTTGCACTTCATGGTGAGCGCGGAGGGGCTGCGGACGCTGGTGACGCACATCTTCGTACGAGGCGACGAGCGGCTGGACAGCGACAGCGTCTTCGGCGTCAAGGAGTCCCTCGTCAAGGACTTCGAGGAGCAGGCCCCCGGCACCCCCGCCCCCGACGGCCGCGACCTCGGGGACGCCGCCTGGGCCAGGGTCCGCTTCGACATCGTGCTGGCCCCGGACCAGATCTGATCCGGGGTCAGCACGGCCGCCACCCCTATCCGATGACGTCGATCTGGTCGAAGTCCGGGGCGTAGGCGCCGGGGTTGGAGAAGGTGACGGTGTTGCTGCCGGCCGACAGCGGCAGGGTGACCGTCGTCCAGCCGGGGTCGATGAAGCCGCCGGTGGGCGGGAAGGTCACCAGTTGGGCGGCCCCGCCGTTGACCGAGACATACGCCTGCCGTGCGGTGGAGTCGCCGTTGGCGTAGGCGATGACCGCCTGGTGGTTGCCGGAGGTCGTGGACCGGACCGAGTTGACGGTGAGCGTGCCGCCCTGGCCCACGAAGCCGACGCTCCGGCCACCCGAGCAGTAGGTGCAACTCTGCGCCGTGGCACCGCCGCTGAGGGTGTTGGCCGAGGACTCGGCCTCGTAGCCGGCCGTCGTGCTGACGCTCGGCCCGGACCACTGCTGGGAGGACTGGCCGTCGCAGCCCTGGATGACGATGCCGGTGCCGTTGGCCCTGCCGCCCGAGGCGGTGTCCAGGCACAGCCCGGACTGGGTGCCGACCACCGTGCCGTCGGAGCGCACCGACCACTTCTGGTTGGCGCCGCCGTTGCAGGGGAACAGCTCGACGGCGGTCCCGGCGGCGGTCGCGGAACCGGTCACGTCCAGGCACTCGGTGGCGCCGTTCACCCGCAGCTCGCCGGTGGAGGTGGGCGTCCAGAGCTGGTTGGCGCCGCCGCCGCAGCTCCACAGTTCGGTCCTGGCGCCGGGATCGGTCCCGTTGTCGTACACGTCCAGGCATTTGCCCGAGCCGGCGCCGACCAGTTCGGCGGTGCCGCCGGTGCCGGACGTCGGGACGGCCCGGATCAGCGTCACGCCGCCGGGCGGCACGGCGGTCGCGGTGTAGCTGCCGCTCGCCGTCCCCAACGAGGCGCCGGTCCACAGGTCGGTGAGGTTCGCGCTGCCGTAGAGACCGAGCTTCAGCAGCGAGACGCCGACGTTCTTGGCGACGGAGGTATTGGTGTTGAACAGGCCGATGACGTACGCGCCGCTGCTCTCCCGTTTGGCGAAGACCTGGCTGACGCCGTCGCTGCCGATCCGGGTGGCGTCCACGCCGTCCTGGTCGACCGCGAGCACACCGGTGTTCTTCAGGTAGCCGAGGTCGGTGGCGTCGAGACTGGTGAGATCGCTGCCGAGGAGCAGCGGCGAGGCGGCCAGTGACCAGAGGCTGAGCTGGGTCTGCCGCTCGGGCGCGGTGAGGCCGTCGTTGCTGCCGTTGCCCAGCTCGATCGAGTCGTAGTCGTTCCAGCCGCCGGTGCTGCCGAACGGCTGCCAGGTGGCGGCCTGGTCGAACCTGAGCTTGACGTTGGAGTAGTCGGTGAGCGGGAAGCTGCCGCTGCCGCAGTAGCACTCGACGTCGTCACCGGTGCGCCAGCCGTTGGAGTACTGCTGCCAGGTGGCGGCGTCGGAGATGCTGAGCTGGTTGGAGAGTTCCAGGTGGATCTGGCGGCCGGTCTGCTGCAGGGCCGTGGACCACGCCTGGACGTCGGAGACGTAGGAGGGGCCCACTCCGTCGATCTTGAGGTAGTCGACGCCCCAGCCCGCGAACTGGTCGGCCCAGGAGTTGACGAAGGCCTGCGCACCCGGCTTGGTGTAGTCGATGCCGACCATGCCGGCGCAGTTGTAGTTCTTCTCGCTGCTGCTGGTGGCGATGTCGTCCGCGTGGTAACTCGTGCCGAGAATGGGCGTGTTGAGCGTGACGGCCTGGTGGGAGATGCCCGGCGTCACATAGAGGCCGAACTTCAGGCCCAGTGAGTGCACATAGGCGGCCACCGCCTGGATGCCGTTGGTGGAGCCGGAGGCCGGGAACTTCGACGCATCGGTCACCCAGCGCCCGTAACCGTCCACATTGGGGCCCTGGCTGCCCGGGCACTGGTACCAGAAGTCGTCGACGTTCACGTAGCTGTAGCCGACCGAGCTCAGTCCGCTGTTCCTGAGCGCCGCGGCCTGCGCTTCGATGGCGGAGGCGGTGGGGTTCTTCCTGAGTCATTCAGCGGCCCTTCGGGCCTCGCGGTGGGACGGGAAAATCGGGGGCGTCGTCGGCGTTTGTGCCCCTGCCACGCACGGGGAACGGCAGCATGGTTGTCGTCCGTTCCGGATGACTCCGGATCTACTCTGGTGCCTGTGAGCCCGCACCTGAGTCTGGTGGCGGAGGGCGGCCACGGGAACCGTGGATTGTTGCCACGAGCACGAGCGTCAGATTGCATGCTGACCCCAGCCCTCCCCGGAGCGGTGTCCGACCGACTGCCGAGGCAACCCCGGAGGGGTGGGAGATGGACGTCGTCCACGAGCGCGTCGCCGCGCTGGACGTCAGCAAGAAGGACGCCAAGGTGTGCGTCCGGGTCCCCGGCGCGCGCAAGGGGACCTTCACCAGGGAGGTGACCACCTGGGGGTCGATGACCGGCCAGGTCCTCGAACTGCGTGAGTTCCTCCTGGACAAGAACGTGACGCTGGTCGTCATGGAGGCGACCGGCGACTACTGGAAGCAGTTCTACTACCTTCTGGAGGACGCACTGCCAGTGCAGTTGGTCAACGCGGCCCACGCGAAGAACCTGCCCGGCCGCAAGAGCGACGTGAACGACGCCCAGTGGCTGGCTCAACTCGCAGCCCACGGGCTGCTGCGCGGCTCACTGGTGCCGCCGCCACCCGTGCGTGAACTGCGCGACCTGACCCGCCTGCGCTCCAAGCTGACCAACGACCGCTCCAAGGAGCACCAGCGGCTGGAGAAGCTCCTGGAGGACGCGGGCGTCAAACTGTCCGTGGTGGCCACCGACATCCTCGGCGTCTCCGGTCGGCTCATGCTCGGGGCCCTGTGTGCGGGCACGGCCGGCCCCGAGGCGATGGCCGAGCTGGCCAAGGGCCGCATGCGCTCGAAGATCCCCGAGCTGCGCGAGGCCCTGACCGGCCGCTTCACCAGCCACCACGCCTTCCTGACCCGCCTGCACCTGCAAGTAATCGACGGCTTCGATGCGGCCATCGCCGAACTGGAGGCACGGATCGAGGTGGTGATGGAGCCCTTTCGCCCCCTGATCGACCTCCTGCTGACCATGCCCGGTATCGGCGAGAAGACCGCGCAGGTGATGGTCGCCGAGGCCGGTGCGGTCATCGACTGCTTCCCCAGCGCCGCATGCTTCGCGTCCTGGGCCGGACTCGCCCCCGGCTCCAACCAGTCAGGGCCGAAGACCAAACCCGCCAGGACCAGACATGGCAACACCTACCTCAAGGGCGCCCTCGGCATCGCAGCGCTGTCCGTCTCCCGCTCCCGCGGCACGTTCCTCAGCGCCCGCTATCACCGCATAGCCACCCGCCGAGGCCCGATGAGAGCCCTGGTCGCCACCGAGCACTCCATGGCCACGGCGATGTGGCACATGCTCACCCAGGGCGTGCCCTACCTCGAACTCGGCGGCGACTACTACACCCGCCGCGACCCCGAACGCGCCAAGGCCCGCATCACCGCCCAGGCAGAGGCCCTCGGGCTCGCCGTCACCTTCAGCCCCATCGAGCCCGACACCGCCGCCTGACAACGCCCACAGTGCACCATTTGCGCAGGCCGGCCGCCACCGGTTCCCGAAGCATGTCAACAAGGCACCGCCGCACCTTCCGTCTGCCGGGCTGACCGTGATTTTCGCGTCAGGTAGCTCCAACTGCTCCAGCCCAGTGCGGGCTTCTGGCCGACCCCGTTGCTCTCGGCGTGCACGGGCTGGGGCGCGGTGAGGGGGACGGTGAGCAGTGCGGCGAGCAGCAGGGCCAGCGTTGTGAGCGCCGCAAGCAGGTTGCGGGGCGCTGATCTGCCACGGGAGGTGAGGGACATGTGGGGGGTCCTTCGGGTCGGGAGTGGGCCATGCAGCGGGTGTTGGCAGGCCGGATCCGTCCGACGGCGCTCACATCGCCACCGGACCGATCCGCTTCGGGGCGTCGGGGGTCAGGGCGTCAGGGCGTCAGGGTGCCGCGTTCATCAGGTCGACGGCGCTCTGCTGGCGGGCGGCGTCCGTGCTGTCCAGCGGCCCGGCCCAGTGGAGCCCGTAGGCGTCCAGTGCGTTGCGGTCGTTGGCGTAGGCGGACGCGGCCTGCCGTTGGAGGTAGGCGGAGTAGGGGCGGTCGGACAGTTGGGCGTTGAAGGCGCTGAGCCCGCGGGCGGCGGCGCCCTTGAAGGAGGGGCCGTCGGCGCCGCAGTCGCCGCTCTCGCACGGGTCGCGCAGGATCCCGCCGGAGTTCAGCGACGCGGTCGTGGTCATGGCGTCCCCGAGCTGCCGGCCCCGGGTGAGCAGGGTCGAGTCGCCGGTGGCCCGGTACAGCTCGGCCAGGCCGCCGAGCAGCACGCCCTGGTTGTAGGACCAGACGGCCTGGCCGTTGTTGGCGCAGGTCGAGGTGGTGAGGCCGTCGTTCACCAGGCTGGAGCCGTTGATCATGCCGGTGCCGACGAACCACGACCACTCCGCGCGCGCCCGGCCGAGGTAGACCGAGTCACCCGCGATGCGGTTGTGCAGCGCGGCATTGAGCTCCAGGTAGAGGGAGTTGGCGATGGCGTTCTTGTAGGTCCTGGAGGTGCTCCACCACACTCCGCCGCCGCAGACCGAGTCCCAGTACTGCGCCATCCGGTCCGCGTCGGCGCGGGCGGTGTTCAGGTACCTGCTGTCGCCGGTCAGGTCGTACGCGTCGACCCAGGCCAGCCCCCACCAGCCGGTGTCGTCGTTGTAGTCGTCGGTGAAGTTGCCGCTCTGGGCCGACAGTTGCAGGTTGTAGGTGGTGGAGATGGCGTACTGGTAGCTGGCCATCCCGGTCACCCGGATGTTGTCGATGACGGCGGTCAGTGCGTTGGCCGAGTTCCACCAGCCGGTGGTGTCGAACAGGCCGGTGCCGAGGTTGTACGACTCCATCAGCGCGGTCACCGCCGCGGTCGGGCGGCTGTAGGCGTTCCAGGTGGTACGGGCCCAGGGGGTGCAGGCGATCTCGGTGCGGTCGCCCGCCTTGCCGCAGGCCCGGAGCGCGCCGACGCCGAGGTTGTTCCAGTCGTCGACGTTGTCCATCAGGGTGCGCCAACCCCCTTGCCCGGAGGGGACGGTGGTGTCCCCCAGCTTGCTGCCCGAGCTCCAGGTCCGGCCGCCGTCGAAGGACCGGTCCAGCCACACCTCGTCGCCCGGGCTCGCGGTGCCGATCGAGGCCCAGCCCATCGCGTCGGTGTCGTCGATGTGCAGCACGATGCTCCGGCCGTAGATCGTGGCCGTCACCGGCTGCCGGTCCTGCGGGGAGAGGGCGGGGTCGCGGCCGTCGCAGTACCTGTTGCAGATGTTCGTCCCGGCTGCGACCGCGGTGCTCCCGGATCCGGACACCGACAGGATCAGGGCTGCCATTACGCCGAGCCAGATTACGGCTGTTCTGCACCAAGTTGACCGCATGTCAGCTCCGGAGAGGTGAGGTCGCGCGTGCGAGATTCTGGGGGTTTAGGTGCCCTTTGGGGACACACTCCACCATAGTGATGCATACGCGTCAATGGTCTGGACCATTCTGAATGGCGGGGAGACCAGCCGCCGCCGAGGGTCGCACTGTGGGAACCCAATGTTTTTACTGTGGGCTGTGCGGGAGATTTCGAAGGTTTGTAGTGGTTCTCATCTGCAATCTTAGGGAGTTCTTAGTATTTCACCCTGGAATTGCCTGCCCGACCGGGTATTGACCCCCGTTCGTCAATTCTGCTTTGCTTCTGCCCGGCAGCCCATACACCACTTGAGGTGGTGTCACATGGGAGATCCCCCGGGACTGCCTGATCCCTGACTCCACGACAGCTCCGCCGGCACGCCGTCCGTTCCTTTTGTAGGCGAAGTCTCTACGGGGCGACACCCCTCGCCCCGTACAGGGGGGACTGCGCCTGCCCCGGGACGGTGCGGGACACCGCGGAGCTGTCGTGGGCCAGGCACCGGGGGAGCGGCCGGCACCGAATGCTCAACCCCTGTTCCATGCACGCGATCCCGTGTCGCCCACCGGCGTACACGCCATCAGCATGAGAGGAACCCTCAGCCATGGGGACACCCCACACCCCGCTGCGCCCACGCCGACCGGTCCTGACCGGGCTGCTCGGTCTGGCGCTGGCCGCCGTCGGCCTGGCCGTCGCCGCACCGCAGGCCGGTGCCGCGCCCGGCGCGCACCCGCAGGCCCACTCGGTCGCCAACCCCTACAGCCCCGCCTACCAGCACTCCTACCGCCACGGCGTGGTGCCGACCCGGCAGCAGAACACCAGGATGAAGGACTGGGCGGCCGCCCAGATCTCGCCCAACGTGGCCACCGGCCCCGAGACGCTGTCCTACGGCGGCGGCATCGACGGCATCGGCGTCCAGAGCGGTCACTCCAAGGTGTACCTGGTCTTCTACGGGAACCAGTGGGGCACCAAGAGCACCAACTCCGCCGGGGATTCGACGTTCTCCGGCGACGCCGACGGGGCCGCCCCGGTGGCCCAGGAGATGTTCAAGGGCATCGGCACCGGCAGCGAGCTGTGGTCCGCGGACCTGACCCAGTGGTGCGACGGGCCCAACGTGTCCACCGGCGCCACCAGTTGCCCCAGCAACGCCACCTTCATCCCCTACCAGACCGGGGGTGTGCTGGCCGGGGTGTGGTACGACAACGCCGGCGCGTCGCCCAGCGCCGCCAGCGGCCACCAGCTCGGCGTCGAGGCGGTGAACGCGGCCGCGCACTTCGGCAACACCACGGCCGCCGCCAACCGTGACGCCTACTACGTGATCCTCTCACCGCACGGGACCAACCCCGACAGCTACCAGGGCCAGTACTGCGCCTGGCACGACTACAACGGCGACTCCACCCTGACCGGCGGCGCGGTCTCCTCCAGCTACGGCGACATCGCCTTCAGCAACCAGCCCTACAACATGGACTCCGGCTCCGGCTGCGGCGTGGGCTTCATCAACTCGCCCGGCACGCTGGACGGGTGGACCATGACGCTGGGCCACGAGTGGCACGAGATGATGTCGGACCAGAACCCGGCCGGGGGCTGGACCAACAACACCGGCAGCTCCTACAACGGCCAGGAGAACTCCGACGAGTGCGCCTGGCTGTCGCCGGGCACCGCGGGCGGCGCCGCCAACGTGACCATGGGCACCGGCACCTTCGCCGAGCAGGCCAGCTGGTCCAATGACACCAACGCCTGCGCCATCACGCACCCGATCGTCGGCGGCGGCAGCACCGGCAACACGGTGACCGTCACCAACCCCGGCAGCCAGAGCACCACCGTCAACACCGCGGTCTCGCTGCAGATCCACGCCACCGACTCGGGCAGCTCCACGCTGACCTACTCGGCCACCGGCCTGCCGGCCGGCCTGTCCATCAGCTCCTCCACCGGCCTGATCTCCGGCACCCCCACCGCCACCGGCAGCTCCTCGGTCACCGTGACCGCCACGGACGGCACGTCGGCCTCCGGCAGCGCCTCGTTCACCTGGGCGGTCACCAGCTCCAGCGGTGGCGGTGGTGTGACCAACGGCGGCTTCGAGACCGGCAGCCTGTCCGGCTGGACCTCGGCCGGGATCACCGCGGTCACCGCGTCGGCGGCCCACAGCGGCAGCTACGGCGCGATGGTCGGCTCCACCAGCCCGTCCAACACCTCCTCGGTGGCGCAGACCTTCACCGCGCCCACCGGCAGCACCAAGCTGTCCTTCGACTACAACGTGACCTGCCCGGACACCGTGACCTACGACTGGGCCACCGCCACGCTGAAGGACAACACCTCCGGAACCACCACCACGGTGCTGGCCAAGACCTGCGTGTCCTCCTCCGGCTGGATCACCAAGACCGCCACGATCACCGCAGGCCACTCCTACACCCTCACCCTGACCAGCAAGGACGACAACTACGCAGGCGACCCCACGTACACCTACTACGACAACGTGACCGTCTCCTGATCCAGGCGCCCTGACTGTGTCCCGGGAGGGAACCCCTCCCGGGACACAGCCGTCCCATCCCCGAACCGCCCCGCACCGACCGAGAGGGCCACCATGATTTCCGTACACCGTGGTGCCGCCGCCCTTCTGCTGGGGGCGCTGTGCCTCGCCGGCTGCGCCTCCACCCGGGCAGCACAGGCGCCCCAGCCGCCCGTGTCCGCTTCGCCGAGCAGCCCGAGTCCGAGCCCGCGCCAGGTCACCCTGGACGAGCACGCCTCCGGCACCACCGTCACGCTCCTGGTGGGCTCGACCCTGCAGATCACCCTGCACAGCACCTACTGGAAGCCCCCGACCAGCTCCGCCGTCGCGGTGCTCCGGCCGCTCGGCCCCGCCGTCCCCGCGGTCACGCCGACGGCCTCCGGCTGCCACCCCGGCTCGGGCTGCGGCACCCTCAGCGCCGGCTTCACCGCCCTGCGCAGCGGAACCGTCACCGTGACCGCCTCGCGCACCAGTTGCGGAGAAGCCATGGCGTGCACCCCGGCCCAACGGACCTTCACCGTCACCGTCCAGGTCACCGGCCGGTGATCAGTGCCTGGTCGGGCGGGCCAGGTGGTCGAGCGGGAGCGGACCGCGACTGAGCACGGTGCGGATGGCGAAGGTGCTGCGCGCGTCGGTGACCGGTTCGATGGCGAGGATGTCGTCCAGCAGCAGCCGCTCGTACGCCGCGAGGTCCGACACCGCCGCCTCGACCAGGAAGTCCGCCTCGCCGGAGACCACGTGGCAGGCGACGATGGCGGGGATGGCGACGAGGGCGGCCTCGATCTGACGGGACGTCTCCCGCGAGTGCTGGGCGACCTTGAGGGCGATGAACACGGTCAGGCCCAGCCCGGCCCGGGTGCGGTCGAGTTCGGCGCGGTAGCCGCCGATGATCCCGTCCCCCTCCAGGGCCTTGGTGCGGCGAAGGCAGGAGGAGGGGGACAGCGAGACGGCCTCGGCGAGGTCCACATTGGCGATCCTCCCGTCCCGCTGCAGGCGATCAAGGATGGCGATATCGGTCTTGTCCAAGCGATCTTCTGGCATGAAATTTACTCTAAGGTCTGATCAGTCGAATATTCCACCGTCCAGGTAGCTCTGGGCGCAGATATTTGCCATCGCCTGCCGCGCCTTTTGGAGCATGCTTCTCGCATGTCGCAGACACCGCAGCTGTCCACCGTTCGTGGTACCGCCCTCTACATCGGCGCCCTGCTGGGGCCCAGCGTCCTGCTGCTGCCCGGCCTCGCCGCCGACCTCGCCGGACCCGCGTCGATCCTCGCCTGGATCGGGCTGCTGGCGCTCTCGGCCCTGCTCGCGCGGGTGTTCACCGCCCTGGGCACGCTGCTGCCGAGGAGCGGTGGCGTGGCAGCGTACGCCGAAGCCGGTCTCGGCCCCCGGGCCGGACGTGCGGTCGGCTGGTGCTTCCTGGTGGGGGTGGTCTGCGGTGCGCCGGTGGTCTGCCTGATCGGCGGCAGCTATGTCGCGGCCCCGTTCGGCGGCGGGCGGGTGATGAGCGAGGGCGCGGCCGCGGTGCTGCTGGCCGTCGTGATCGCGCTGACCCTCGGCGGGGCCCGGGCCACGACCACCGCCCAACTGGTGCTGGTGGCCCTCCTGGTGGTCATGATCGCCGTCGCGGTCATCGGCTCCGCGCCCGCCGCGCGCACGGCGAACTGGACGCCGTTCGCGCCGCACGGCTGGTCCGCGCTGGGCAGTGCGGCCTCGGTGCTGATGTTGTCCTTCGTCGGCTGGGAGGCCATCGCCCCGCTGGTCACCCGGTTGCGCAACCCCTCGCGGCAGCTGCCGCGCATCATCCTGGCCGCCTTCACCGTGACCGCGGTCGTCTACCTCGCACTGGCGTTCGCGACGATCTCGGTGCTCGGCGGCCGGGCCGGCGGCGCCGTCCCGCTCGCCGATCTGCTGCGCGTCGCGGTCGGTCCGGCGGGGCCGGTGATCGCCGCGGCCGCGGCCGTGGTGCTGACCCTCGCCGCCACCAACGCCTACCTCTCGGGCGCCGCGGCTCTGGCGGCAGAACTGCGCGCCCGCCGCAACCCGGTACCCACCGGGCGGCCCTCACGCGGCCTGCAGCTCGGTGTCTTCGGCAGCGGCGCGCTGCTGCTCGGCGCCTCGGCGAGCGGCCTGGTCAGCACGGCGCAGCTGGTGGCCCTGCCGACCACGCTGTTCCTCACCGTCTACCTGGGGTGCACGGCCGCGGCCACCCGGCTGACGGCCGGCCGTACCCGGGTGGCCGCAGCCGTGTCCTGCGCCGCCGTCGCGGTCGTGCTGGCCTTCGCCGGCTGGGCGCTGATCGGCGCGGCCGTCGTGGTCGGCCTCGGCGCATCGACCCGCGTCTCCCGGGACCGGGGAGTCCGCGAGGCAGCGCGGCGGTACCGGGCCCAGGACGTCGCAGCGATCCTTCGGAGTTGATAACGGGCAGCGGGTGGATCACGCTGGCAGGGGGCCGTGCGGGACGACAGGAGCTGGTGGACCGGGATGGACGCCGAGGGGCCCGATGCCGGTTCGCTTCAACCGGAGAGCGGGGACGCCGCGGACCGGCTGGTCGTGGAGTGGGCCTTCGCCCAGTCGCCGGTCACCATGGCGATCTTTGACACCGAGGTGCGCTACTGGCGTCTCAACCCGGCGTCGGGTCGGATCATGGGCGCCCAGGAGCCGGAGCTCAGGGGCCGTCTCCTCAGCGAGACGCTCCCCGAGAACCAGGCCGCCGAGGGATACCTGCGACACCTGCGTCAGGTGGTCGAGACGGGTGCGCCGGTCAGCTACGAGAGCCTCATCAAGCTCCCCACGACGAGCCGCGAGTACTCCAGCACCAGCTGGATGTGGCCGGTGCGCGACCCCTCCGGAACCGTGTGTGCCGTCGCCATCGCGGCGTTCGACAGCAGCGAGCAGCACTGGGCCCGGCAGCGCCTGTCGCTGCTCAACGAGGCCGGAACCTCCCTCGGCACCTCCCTGGACGTGGCCCTGACCGGCGCCGAACTCGCCCGTTTGGCCGTGCCCCGGTTCGCGGACCTGGTCACCGTGGATCTGCTGGAGGACGTGCTCAAGGGAGCGGAGCCGGTCCTCAGGTCGGTCGACGGCTCGGTGGCGCTGCGCCGGATCGCGCACGAGTCGATCAACGCGGGGGTCCCGGAGACCGTGGTCGAGCTGGGCGGGATCGACACCTATCCGCCGTTCTCACCGGCGGCGCGGGCGCTGGCCACCGGCCTCGCCGTCCTCGGCGGGCCCGGGGATCCGGACCACGATCGCTGGCTCGCCGAGGACGAGGCCAGAGCCGCGATGGTGCGGCGGTTCAAGCTGCGCTGGTACCTGGCGGTGCCGCTGCGCGCCCGCGGGCTCACGCTAGGCGTGGTCGTGTTCATCCGCCGCGGGTCCCAGGATCCCTTCGACCCGGACGAGCTGCTGCTCGCCGAGGAACTGGCCAGCCGCGCCGCCCTGTGCGTGGACAACGCCCGCCGCTACACCCGCGAGCACGCGACGGCGCTGGCGCTGCAGCGGAACCTGCTCCCGGCGGGGCTTCCGGAGCAGGCCGCGGTGGAGATCACCTCCCGCTACCTGCCCGCCGACCCCAGCGCCGGCGTCGGCGGCGACTGGTTCGACGTGATCCCGCTGTCCGGCACCCGGGTGGCCCTGGTGGTCGGCGATGTCGTCGGACACGGGATCAACGCCTCCGCCACCATGGGGCGGCTGCGCACCGCCGTGCGCACGCTGGCCGACGTCGACCTGCCCCCGGACGAGCTGCTGGTCCATCTGGACGACCTGGTCTCGCACCTGGGGGCCGAGGAGGACGCCGCTCGGGCGAGGGTCGGCAGCGGCCACCCGGAGGAGAGCGGCATTGCGGTGACCGGGGCCACCTGCCTGTACGCCGTCTACGACCCGGTCTCCGGACGCTGCACGGTAGCCAGCGCCGGGCACCCGCCACCGGTAGTGCTGGTGCCCGGCGGCACACCCGAGGTGGTCCGGCTCTCGCCCGGGCCGCCGCTGGGCGTCGGCGGCCTGCCCTTCGAGGCTACGGAGCTGGAACTCCCCGAGGGCAGCCTGCTGGCCCTCTACACGGACGGACTGGTCGAGTCCCGCGAGCGCGAGCTCGACGCCGGACTCGATGTCATGCGCCGCGCCCTGAGCGCTCCGTCCGCCTCGCTGGACGCCGCCTGCGACTCCATCTTCACCACCCTGCTCAGTAAGCACCCTGCGGACGACGCGGCGCTGCTGCTCGCGCGCACCAGGCTCCTCGGCGCCGATCAGGTCGCCACGCTGGACATCGCCGACGATCCGGCCTGCGTCGCCGAGGCGCGCAAATGGGCAGGCACGACACTCGCGGGGTGGGGCCTGGAGGAGGCGGCGTTCGTCACCGAACTGGTCGTCAGCGAGCTGGTCACCAACGCCATCCGCTACGGCCAGGAACCGGTGCAGCTGCGCCTGGTCCGCGACCGCACGCTGATCTGCGAGGTCTCCGACGGCAGCAACACCGCCCCGCACCTGCGCCGGGCCCGCACCTTCGACGAGGGCGGCCGCGGCCTGCTGCTGGTCGCCCAGCTCACCCGGAGCTGGGGCACCCGTCAGACGGCGCGCGGCAAGACCATCTGGGCGGAGCAGCCCCTGCCGTCGGGTCCGCTCACGAACGTGACAGACGGGACCGACCCGGCCCCTTCCTGACGTCGTTTCAGGGGTCCGCGGATCCGGCGGTACAGACCTGTAACGGCCTTGTAAGGAGTCCCTCACCGCCGGTCGGCACAGGTGTCCGCGGGTAGCCGCCGGTGTTCCGGAAATACCCTCAAGGACCTGTCCCACCAGGGGTTTACCCGCTGTACAGACCGCGGCCGGGCCTCCTGGGGCGGTAGTTGAGGGTGATCCCAGGGTGGGCTCTTGTCCGTATATGCCCTGATATCCATGGCGCTAGAGCGCCTGGCTACGGTTCTGCAACTATCGGCCACCGGAACTACCGCCCCCCGTGCGGAAAGGAGCTGCCGTCCCCGAGTGCGGACCGCGAACGCAGCAGGACACGGCAGTCGGATAGGAGTGGTTCGATGACAAGCAACCGATCACTACGCAGGCGCCCGCAACCCATGCGCATGCCGTCCCAGCGGACGCGCCGCTCGGGGGACCAGCGCAGCAAACAGCGCAAGAGGCGGTCGATGTGGGCCGTCCTGTCCGTGGTGCTCACCGTGGTGGCCGGCGGGTTGGCGACGGCTCTCGCGGCGAACAATGCCGCGGCGGCGCCCAACCCGAACTGTTCGCTGGTCGTTCCGGCCAATCCGTTGACGGCGCAGGGGCTGGCCACGCCCTATCAGCTGGTCGCGACGGACGCGGCCGGCGGCCCGTGCAACGAGGCCAACGCCGGCCAGTCCGCCTTCGTCGAGGCGGCGATCCTCACCAACAACGGTCAGTTGACGCTGTACGACCCCCTGGTCGTCGACCAGGGCACCCAGCCCGCCGCCGCCACGGTCACCCCGCAGGTGCCCGCCGGATCCACCGTGGGCATCTGGTTCGGCTTCAACGGAACCAACCTCACCCTGCAGTCGGCCAACGGCGCCAACGCCCTCCAGCAGGGCAACTGCATCAACGGCGCCCAGGGCTCCATATTCGGGCAGTTCTCCTACTGCAACGCGCCGGCGTTCTTCCAGACGGCCAATCAGGAGATCCAGGCGAACATGCTGCAGGTCCCAGCCGCCGGAACGGCCAAGGACGGCCAACCCTGCCCCACCACACGTGACTTCTCGGTGGTCGACCAGGACCAGAGCGACAACGTGGTGACCCACTACGTGGCGACCGGCAACGGCACGATCGCGCAGAACAACGCCGCCAGCAAGGCCGCCCTGCAGAACCAGAACCTCGTCGACCTGGCGAACGGCAGCGACAACCTGCTGCTCACCCAGTTCATCGACCCGGCCCTGGGCTGCACCCCGTGGACGCGCCCCGACCAGTCGAGCGACGGCATGCCGTCCGCGGCGCTTCCGCTGGACGAGCTCTCGGCCGCGGCCAACCAGCAGGCGCCGATCGCCCTGGTGCCGCTGACCGACCCGATGACGCTCAACAACGCCAACCAGGACCCGAACAAGACCAACCTCTACCGTCAGGGCGTGGACCAGGCTGCGCTCGGCGCCGACGCCGGCAGTGGCACCACCTACTGCCAGAACTTCTTCGGCTCCCCGAACGGCATCCAGCGGGTCTTCAAGGACATGGCGATCTTCCAGAACGCCCCCTCGGTGGACGCGGCGATGGCCACCAACCTCTTCACCTTCCTGGCCATGCGGGCCAATCAGAGCTTCACCAACCTGAACTGTGGCGGCCTGCTCAACGTGGCCAACCCGATCACGCTGACCACGGACGGCGCCGGCGTCGTCACCGCGGCGACGTTCACCCCGCTCGGCCAGACCCCGGTCGCGGCCGCCACCTGCACCGCGGCTGCTGCCGCCACGACAGCGGCTGCTGCCACGACGGCTGCGGCTGCCACGACGGCTGCTGCTGCCACGACTGCGGCCGGAGTCGGCACCGCCACCTCCGCTGCGGCGGGTATGGCGGGTGCGGCAACCACACCGGCAGCAGGGGGAGTCGGCACCGCCACCTCCGCTGCGGCGGGTATGGCGGGTGCGGCAACCACACCGGCAGCAGGGGGAGTCGGCGCCGCGACATCGGCTGCGGCGGCAGGCGGTGCCACCACGCCTGCGGTTGGTACGGCGACATCGGCCGCGGCGGCGGGAGCCGCCACCACACCGGCTGCCGCTGCCACCACCGCACCGGCGGCTGCGGCGACCAGCACCTGCATCCCCGCGGGCGCTTCGGCTCCGGCAGCCGGTACCGGCGGAGCCGCGACCACGGCGCCGGCATCCGCGATGCCGACTGCCACGGTCGGCGGTCGCGGCAGGCACCATCACCACCACATGTGATTCCACCAGCACCACCACCGCACTGAGGGTGCCGCAGGCTGCTCACGGAGCCTGCGGCACCCTCGCGTGTGTGCCGCCTCCTGTCCCCGACGGAGTCGGCTCCCGGGGCGGGTGGCCTCCAGTGCCATGACGCGGAGTTGCGGCGCGGTGGAGGGGGCCAGGGCACGACCGGTAGGGGAGCGTGGTCGACGACGGCAGCGCTCTCCTCGATGCCACCGGACCACAGCCGGTGCTCTGCGGTGCGAACGGACCCAGTAGTGAATGCCAGTACGTACACACGGGATTCGAGGCCCCCGGCCAACCTTCGGATCAGCCCGATACCTCCGCATTCAAAGCGTGGGTTGTCAGTTCGGTGCGCATTTTGGCGAACCGGGCATGATGGAACAGAGCGTCCGGCTTTATTCCATCCCTATGGAGACGAACTATTGGCGCTGGCCCACGACAAAGACACCGGGTCCCCCGAGCGTCTGCTCGGGGGACCCGGTGTCTTGTCTGCGCTTGCTACCGACCGCTGATCAGCCGATCACCAGTGGGAGCCGGCGTTGGTGCTGGAGGAGGAGCTCGGCGCCATGCTGGTCATCATCGAGGGCGTCGACGAGGGGGACATGCTCGGCATGGACGACGACGAGCTCGAGAAGCTGACCCGCAGACGCGCCAGGAACAGCCGCGTGGTGGTCGGCCAGTTGCCGTCGCCGTGGTACCAGGCCGGGCTCTGCTGGACGAACGCCCAGGCCAGGTCGCCGTTGCTGAGGACCACGATGTTGCCGGAGACGTGGATCGTCAGGACCAGATCCGCCGTCAGGAACCGCCCCCAGGAGTCGATCAGCCGGAAGTGCGTACCGGTCCACTGTCCGTTGCGGTACGAGTCCCAGGTGACCAGCATCGCGCTGTTGCCGTAGGGCGCGATGTGCACGTTGAGGTTCTGGGTGGTCTGGTCGCTGGTCAGGTAGACCGAGTTGGCGTGCTTCCAGTGGCTGCCGCTGAGGAAGACGATGACGACCTGGTTGGTCTTCCAGCGCGGGTTCACGCTCCAGGTGAGGTTGCTCTTCTTCCACGTCACGGGGCCGCGCGCGGAGAGGGCCACCACCTGGCCGCTGGAGGTCGTCATCTGGTCCAGGCTGCTGCTCTTCGAGGCGCCGGAGGTGCCGTCGTCCCAGCAGGTCCCGTAGGAGTTGGAGCCCGAGGAGAGGGAGCGTCCGACGTTGCCGCGGCAGCCCCACTCCCAGCCGCCGGACATCATCCGGCCGGAGCTGCTGACCGGGACGAACTTGTCGCCCCACTGCCCGGAGTTGGACGTGCTGTGCACGGAGAAGTATGCCGTGTACTGGCTGCCGTTCCAGGTGAGCTGGCTGTTGAGCACCGGGGAGGTGTCATGGCTGGAGGAACCCGTGAGCTTGACGATGAAGACCACGTGGTTGTTGGCGACCCGGATCAACGCTGCGGCGGTCTCGCCGTACCTGTTGTGGTCGGAGACCCGGGTCAGCAGGGTGAAGCCGTTGTTGAAGGCGATCAGGCCGCCGATCTCCCGGGCCCCGGTGATCACCACGTCCGGCCCGCGCCGCTGCATCCAGCGGTTGACGGGTGTGATGTGGACCGAGTTGGCCGCCTGCCAGGCCACCTGCAGGGTGCCGTTGGGCGCGACCGTAGTGATGGTCCGCGTCCAGGTCGGTATGCCGTTGCTGGACGGCGACAGGTAGCTGAAGGCAGAGGCGAGTTTGACCGTGGTGACGGAGATGTTCGCCGTGAGGGTGCTGTTGCTCATCATGTTGGGTGCGGTGACACCCGCGGATGCGGGGGCCATGGCCACCCCGTTGGAAGTCGACGCGGTCCCGTTGACCGGGGTCGTCTTCGGCGTGACGTCCGCGAAGGCCAGCCCGCCAGCCGCGGCGACTGCCAGCGCCAGCGGGATTCCGATCACGAGTCGGCGCTTGCGCCGCGCCGCACGATCCCTGACTTTGATTCGCATGCCGGGCATTTCTGCTCCCTTTCGCTTGGGCGAGATACAGACTGCCCTGCCGGAAGGGTGGGAGTCTGTCCCGGGAGCTTTGTGTAAGACAGCGGTAATGGAGCCTCTTCCGGGTCAGGAAAATCAAAATGAGCGCATTTCGAATCCACCACGGAGAGCGGGTCTCAGCGCTTGTCGGATCCGGCCCGGGCCAGCAGGCGGTAGGCGTTGGACACGCGTGCGCGGTGGGGGAGGAGCGGGACCAGGCGGTCGAGCAGCGCCGCGAGCAGCAGCAGCGGCACCCCGGCCAGGAAGACGGCTCCGCGCAGGGCGCGCCGCAGCCGTCCGGGCGGGGGCCCCGCCAGCCACGGTGCGTCCTCACGAGGCGCCCTGGCGTCCAGCCAGAGCCAGCAGGCGGCCAGCAGGTCCACCGGGTCGTGCGCCGCACCGTGCTGCTCCAGCAGGACGGTGAAGCCCAGCTCGCCGAGGCGGTGCCGCAGGTTGGCCGCCGGTGCCAGGTTGAGGTGCTGCGGCTGCAGCCACGGCAGCCACCAGCGCCCGAGCAGACGGGCGTAGCGGCACTCCGGGTCGGGAACCTCGATCAGCAGCAGTCCGCCGGGGCGCAGCGCCTTGAGGGCGGCGGTCAGCTCCGCCTGTGGGTCGGTGCTGTGCTCCAGGTAGTGGAACATGCTCACCACGTCGTAGGTTCCGGCCAGTTGGGGCGCCAGCTCCGGGAACGGGCCGCGGAAGGCGTGGGTCAGCCGGCCGTGCCGCTGTGCCAGCTCCACACCCTCGCTGAGGTCCAGACCGTCGAAGACGGTGCCCGGGAAGACCTCGCGGGCGGCCTCGCAGAAGTGGCCGTGCCCTGTGCCGACGTCCAGCCATGTGCCCGGTGCGGCGGTGTAGGGGGCCACGGACCGGGCGCGGCTGCGGTAGGCGCGGACGCGGTTGCCGAAGACTCCGCCGAGCCGCTGCTCGCCCAGGCCGTCGTAGAAGTCACGGTAGTAGAACTCCAGGCCCGGACCGCTGAGGCGGGGGTTCTGGAAGATGTGCCCGCAGTCCTGGCAGCGGTCCAGGACGAAGCTTCCCGGTTTGTGCTGCAGCAGGTCGGTGGTGCGCAGCCGTACCTGCAACCGGGCGGAGCCGCACCACGGGCAGTCGTCGCGGCGCGGTTCGAAGAACCGTTGGGTGCCCTTCGCCAGATCTGCCCGGTAGGCGGGCCGGACTGCGGCGACCTGCTGCTTTCGGTTCATGGGGTCCTGTCGTCCGTTCGCCGAGCACTTGGGTCGAGCTGTTCGAGGTGGGCGGCCGCGGCCGCCGCGCCGCCGGCCCATCGGAAGGAGGCGCCGATGCGCTGCGCCGCGCTGCGGTGGGCGGGATCGTCGAGCACCGCGTCCACCGCCTGGCCGAGCCGGGCCGCGCCGGTGCGGCCGAAGCGGACCCGGACGCCTGCCCCGGCCGATGCGACCTGTGCGGCCACCACGGGCTGGTCGTCGCGGATCGGGGCGACGACCAACGGCACGCCGTGCCACAGGGATTCGCAGACGGTGTTGTGCCCGGCATGGCAGATCACGGCGGCGGTGCGGGGCAGCAGTCGCAGCTGCGGGACGGAGGGCAGGACCAGGACGTCGCGGTCGGGCGCGGGTTTCCCCAGCACACCCCCCGGATCGACGATCACTGCCTGCAGTCGGTCGGCGCGGGCCCGCAGCGCCTCCTGGCAGACCGTCAGGAACGCGGTGCCAGCGTCGGTGTTGGCCGTGCCGAGGCTGACCAGCACCGTTGAGCGGTCCCGGTCCAGCCACTCCCAGGGGAAGGAGTCGGCTGCGGGCCGTGCCGTGATCGAGGGGCCGACGAAGCGGATCGGGCCGCCCGGCGCGGTGACCGGGCCGGTGAGTTCCGGGGTGGTGAAGGCGAGGGTCAGCTGCGGCGAGAAGCGCGGGTCGCCGGTCCCCTCGGGGTCGCCGATGCGTTTGCGCAGGTCGGCGAGGAGGCCGGAGATCCAGGCGTCCACCAGCGGCATTCCGTCCAGGGCGCCGGTGAACTCGGCCGAGGTCGTCGCGGAGGTGGCCCAGGGCAGGCCGCGGCGCTCGGCGATCAGCGCGCCGGCCACCGCCTGCTGGTCCACCACGAGGACGTCGGGGCGGAAGCGGTCCACCGCGGCCGCCACGCCAGGGGTCATCGCCTCTGCGAGCGGGACCAGGAAGTCCTCCCAGAGGAACTTCAGCGCCGCGGGCCCGCGCAGGTCCGGCGGTCGCTGCAGCGCCTCGCCGGGTGCGGTTCCGGGGACGACGGCGCAGGGGAAGACCTCGGCGTCCGGACCGGCGAGAGCGCCGATCAGTTCCGGCAGCCCTGCCCAGGCCGTGACGTGGCCCCGGGCGGCGAGCTCGGCCGCGACACCCACTGCCGGGTTCACATGCCCGACGAGCGGCGGGACGACGAAGAGGAACCGGGTCACCGGACGCTTCCTTCCAGCCGCGTGGCCGGGTTGCGGAGGTCCGTGCCCAGCTCCCGCAGCCAGCGCAGGGTGAGCTCGCGGACCACGTCCGGGGCCTCGATCAGCACCGAGTGCTCCTGGCCGGGGACGAAGGCGCTGCGGCAGCCCGGCAGCAACTCGTCCAGCCAGTCCGCCTGTTCGGCCAGGTCCGACTCGGTGCCGTAGACCGCGAGCACGGGGCAGCGGATCGCGCGCAGCTCCGCCTCGCTGGGCAGCAGGCTGGCGGGTATGTCTTGGGCGAGAGAGGTGCCGGACAGCAGTCGGCCGGCCGAGCGGGCCAGCCTGGCGGTGTGGGCGCCGTGCTGCTCGGTCACCCAGGCCAGCTTCACGTCCTGCGCCAACTCCGTCTCGGCCCGCCGCAGCAGGCCGTCCAGCTTGGCGGCCCAGGCCGGCGACGCCGGTTCGGACTCGACGGCCAGGATGCTCACGACCTGCTCGGGGCGCCGGGCGGCGAGGCCGAACGCCACTGTCCCGCCGAAGGAGTTGCCCAGCAGGTGGACGGGACCGGTCAGTTCGAGGCGGTCCAGAAGCGCTTCCAGGTCGTCGACGAACTGTTCCAGGCGGTAGCCGGTCGGTGGGCGCCCGCTGCGGCCGTGGCCGCGCTGGTCGTACATCAGCACCTCCACGCCGGCGGCGGAGAGCGCGGGGGCCAGGGTGAAGTAGAAGCTGGCGAGGCTGTCGGTGAGCAGTCCGTGCAGCAGGACGGCGGTGGCCGCGGGCGGGCCGCCGTCCTTCGGGCCGAGCCGCTGCACATGGACGTCGAGACCGTCGAGGTCGAGGAAGGCCACGGTCAGCTCCGCCCGGCGGTCCGCAGCCGGTCCACGACGTAGCCGACCAGCCGGCCCACCGTCAGGTCGATGATCTCGTCGAGTTCCATGCCTGCGATGAACTCGGCGAAGTTGATCCGGTCGCCCCAGCGCTCCTGGAGCTGTCCGGCCAGGGTCACCAGGTCGATGCTCTCCAGTTCGAGGTCCCCGGTGAACCGGGACTCCATGGTGACCTCGGCGTCGTCGAGGCCGTACTCGTCGAGCAGTGCGGCCAGCATGACGGTGATCTCGGAGAGGACCTCCTGCTCGGTGGGTCCGTACTGGTCCAGGGTCTGTCCGCTGGTGGTCACTTCGGCGCTGTCCTCTCGTCGGGGTCGGAACGGTCGTCGTCCGCGGTCCAGGCGACGACATAGCTGCGGACCGGCAGACCTGGCGGGGCGGCGAGCTGCGTGCAGTGCACGCGATGGGTGCGCGGTCCGGCCGGGCCGGTGACCACGACCAGCAGTTCGGACGGGTCGGCGGCGGTCACCGTGAAGTCGCGGGGCCGGCCCTGGAGTCCGGTGCCCTCGGCCTTGGCTGCGGCCTCCTTCGCGGCCCAGAACCGGGTGAACCAGAGGGCCTCGGATCCCTGGTCGGTGCTGCGGCAGGCCGCCAGCAGGTCCAGCTCCGCGGGGCCGAGCGCGATCCGAAGGGTCTCGGTGGGGCGCTCGGTGACCTCTTCGATATCGATGCCCACCCCCGGGCCGCCGACCCGGCTCCCGCCGGGTCGGTAGGGGCGGACCAGGGCCACCGCCGCCTCGGCGCAATGGGCGAGCGACACGTCGAAGTCCGGAAGCGAGCGGCCGTGCAGTCCGGACACCCAGGGACGGCCGCTCGGCTCGTTGAGCACCTCGATCTCGGCGGGGAAGACATCGCCCTCGCCCTGCTCCCAGAGCCGGTGCCGCACCGCGTCCTTCACCGCGATCCGGCCCAGCAGCCACGCGCGGCGACCGCGCGGCGGCTGCTGCTCGTAGCGGGCCCGCTCGTCCGAGCCCAGGTGGTTGCGCATGATCAGGTCCCGGGAGGCGAGGTCCGGCCAGCGCTCGTGCAGCAGCACCCAGCCGCCGGGCTGCGGGGCGGAGAGGGTGTTGCGCTCGACGAAGCGCTCGACGGGTCGGGTCTCGGGATGACTGTCGAACCGTCGGTCCTGCCAGCCGACCACCTCCGCCCAGACGGCGCCTCCGGCGAGCAGTTGCACGTCGGCTTCGAGGACGGTGTCGGTGATCCGGGTGACCCAGATGTGGCAGTGGACCTCGGTGCCCGGCCGGGGTGCCGGGCCGTAGAAGCGCAACTGGCGGATGCCGACCGGGAAGACGACGGTCCGCTCGGTGCGGGTGGCCATGATCCAGTAGCCCAGCAGCTGGCCGACATTGTCCAGCAGCGCCCCGGGTGCGGACGGCGCGGTGATCACGCCGCGCACATGGGACTCCCCGAGCGCGGTGAGCTCGGTCAGGCCCTGGAACGCCGGTCCGTGGAACATCCATCGCTCGTCGTAGAGACCGGCGGCGCTGAGTTCGGGCCTGCGTTCGCCGCTGGGGTCCGTCCGCCACGCGGCGGGCGGCGCGGCATGACGGTCCGCCAACTCGACGGTGCCGCGCGCGAATCCGCCGAAGTCGGCGGCGAGGCGGCCGGGACCCGCGTCCTTGAGGGTGATGTCCACCACCGTCGGAGTCGCGGCCGGCACCCACTGACCGAACCTCAGCTCGCCAACACCGGTAGCCAGTTGGCCGGGCGAGATCTGCTCGGCGGCGTCCATCAGATGCTGCACGATCGTGGTGGCCGGGACGACGGGCCAGCGGTCGGCCGTGTCCGGCCAGCCCGGGCGCTGACGGAAGAAGCAGTGGTCGAGCAGGTACGGCATGGCGTCGGTGGACACCTGCAGCGGGACGGTGCGGACGGGCGCGGGTCGGTGGGGGAGCGGCGGGGGCGGCGGCTGGAGTGTGCCGCGGCCTGCGGACTGCCGGGCAGCGCCGATGAGTTCGGCCGCGACCTGGCTGGTGTCGCGCAGCAGCGCGTCGAGTTCGGCCGCCAGGGGGAAGCGGTCCGCAAGCGCGGCCAGGGAGGCCGGCTCCTGGACACCGATGGTGGGGCGGGCCGGCGTCAGGTCGGCGCGGAGCGCGGCGAGGGCGGCGGGGGCCAGTGAGACGAGTGCCCCGCCGAGCTCCAGCGCTACGGTCGTGTGCGCGCGCTCCCGCACGGTCGTGCTCGCCGGGAGCAGGGCGGTCCGGTCCGGCTCGGCGCCGTCCGTCCACAGCGCGGCGGCGACCCGGCGGAGCTGGGAAAGACCGTCGCGGTGCGGCGAGTTGGCCGCGACCACCAGGTGTTCCCGACCGGCCAGGGTGTCGCCGACGAGCGAGCCCAGCTGCCCGGTGCCGACCTGGACGAACGCCCGGAAACCGGCCTCGTACAGGGCCTCGACCAGCGGACGGAACCGCACCGGCTCCAGAAGGTGGCGGACGAACAGTGCACGCACGTCGGCGTCGGCCTGCGGGAACGGCGAGGCCGTGGTGCCGGACCAGACGGGGACGGTCGGGGGGTGCAGCTCGAAGCGTTCGGCGGCCTGCCGGATCGGGTCCAGGTAAGGGCCGAGCATGGGGGTGTGGAAGCCGGACTGGAACGGCAGCACCTGGCCCAGGACGCCGCGTGCGCGGAACCAGCGCACCAACTCCGCGACGGGCTCCTCGGGGCCGCAGACGATCGACTGCTGCGGCGCATTGTCGTGCGACAGCACCACGTCCGACATTCCCTTGACCGTGGCGAGCGCGTCGACCACCCGCTCGGCGGGGACGCCGAGCGCGGCGAAAGCGAGCCCGGGGACCCGCAGCGAGTCGGGATCGAAGGACTCAAGGAAGGAGTCCACCGAGGCACCGGAGTACAGCCCGCCCGCGATCATCGCGGTCCACTCACCGACGCTGTGTCCGGCCACCGCGTCGGGCCGCACGCCCATCCGGCGCAGGGCGGTGTCCAGCAGTCGGCCGACGGCAACCACGTCGGCGCCGTGCCGGCCGATGTCGCCCACCCGGTCGGCGGTCGCACCGTCGGCTGAGGTCGGACGGGCCAGTCCGAAGTGGTCGGCGACATCGTCCACCCTGGGGACGAACTCGCCCTCCAGGCCGGGGAAGAGGAACGCCACCCGGCCACCGCCGGAGCGGCCCGTGCCCAGCAGCGGCTCCGGGGCGAACCACACGTCATTGCGGCCGCGCCAGGCCCGCCCCTTGGACACCGCGCGCCGCGCCAGCTCCAGACGCTTGGCCGTCGGGTCGACGATCGCCAGCCGGCATTGCGGCGCGGGACCGCCCTGCTCCGGCAGGCCGGCGGCGAGGACGGCCGAGTTGTCGGCCGCAAGCAGCGCCGCCAGCTGCTCGGGTGTGTCGGCGGCGAGCCGCAGTACGCGCTCGGGTTCGGTGACCACAGCGGCGGTGGGCGCGGGCCGGGTCGGCAGGGCCGTGGCGAGCCCGCTGTCGGGCGCCTGCTCCAGCACCACATGGGCGTTGATGCCGCCAAAGCCGAACGCGTTCACCGCGGCGCGACGGGGCGCTGCGCCGACGCCGGTCTCCCAGGGCTGCGCGGTGCCGACGGTGCGGAAGCGGGTGGCGGCGAGGGCCGGGTGCGGGTCGTCGCAGTGCAGCGTGGGCAGCAGCACCCCGTGGTGCACCGCCAGCGCCGCCTTGACCAGTCCGGCGACGCCGGCGGCGGGCATGGTGTGGCCGATCATCGACTTCACCGAGCCGAGCACCGCCCGCTCCGCTCCGGCCGTCGCCGGTCCGAACACCTCGGCCAGGGTGGCCAGTTCGGCGGCGTCCCCGGCCGGGGTCGCGGTGCCGTGAGCCTCCAGCAGGCCGAGCGCGCCCGGCGCCGCCGGGTCGAGACCGGCCGCGCGCCAGGCCGCCCGCACCGCGCGGCTCTGGCCGCCGGGGTCGGGGTTGGCCAAGCCCGCCGTACGGCCGTCGCTGGCCACGCCGGTGCCGCGGATCACCGCGTACACCCGGTCGCCGTCGCGCTCGGCGTCGGCCAGCCGTTTGAGCACGACCACGCCGGTGCCCTCGCCGATCAGGATGCCGTCGGCGCCGCGGTGGAACGGGCGGATCCGCTGGCTCGGGGACAATGCCCGCAGTTGGGCGAACACACTCCACAGCGTGACGTCGTGGCAGTGGTGCACCCCGCCCGCCAGCACCACGTCGCAACGGCCGGTGGCCAGTTCGCCGACCGCCTGGTCCACGGCGACCAGCGAGGACGCGCAGGCGGCGTCCACGGTGTAGGCCGGGCCGCGCAGGTCGAGCCGGTTCGCCACGCGGGACGCGGCGAGGTTGGGCACCAGTCCGATTGCCGACTCCGGGCGGTCAGGGCCCAGCTGGTCGGTGAACGCCTCACGCACTCTGCCGAGTTGATCCGACGTCAGATCCGGCAGCAGTTCGCCGAGGGTCCGCACCAGCTGGTGCGCGCTGCGGACCCGCTGGTCGAGCCGGACCAGACCCGGCGTCAGATACCCGCCCCGGCCCAGCACCACCCCGATCCGGTCACGGTCGGGCAGCCGGTCCGGGCCGCCCGCGTCCGCGATGGCGGCGGAGGCGACCTGGAGTGCGATCAGCTGGTCGGGTTCGGTGCCGGACACCGAGCTCGGCATGATGCCGAAGCGGGTCGGCTGCACCTCGGCCAGTCCGTCCACGAAGCCGCCGCGCCGGCAGTAGAGCCGGTCCGGCGCGGCCGGGCCGCTCGCGGCCCCGGGGTCGTAGTAGGACGCGTCCCAGCGCCCCTCGGGGACATCGGTGATCGCGTCGACGCCGCCGACCAGGTTCCGCCAGTAGGCCGCCAGGTCCGGGGCGCCCGGCAGCAGTACCGCCATGCCGACGATGGCCACCGGCGGCAGCCCGGTGCCCGGGGTCTGCTGTGTTGCGGGTGCCGTCACTGCCGCGGTCACCAGCCCGAGGCCGTGTAGACCACGGACCGGGTCGACTCCTCGCCCCAGGCCAGCTCGCGCAGCAGCGCCAGCGTGCCCGCGCCCGGGTCGATCAGCTTGACGCCCCGTCGGTCGTAGTCCCGGGCCAGTTCCTCCGAGACCATGCCGCCGTGGGCGCCGTCCGGAGCCCACGGACCCCAGTGCACGGTCAGCGCCCGCCGTCCGGTGGCGTCCGACCAGCGGGCGCCCAGATCCTCCAGGGCGTCGTTGGCCGCCGCGTAGTCGGCCTGTCCGCGGTTGCCCAGAGCGGCGGCGATGCTGCCGAAGAGGACCGTGAAGCGCGGCCCGGCCGGCAGTTCGGCCAGCGCGTCGAGCAGCGTCCTGGCGCCGTCGGCCTTGGTGGCGAAGACGCGCCGGAAGGACTCCGGCTCCTTCTCGGCGAGCACCTTGTCCTCGATCACGCCTGCGGCGTAGACCACACCGTCCAGCCGGCCGTACTCGGCGTACACCTCCTTGACCGCCTGCCGCAGCGCCGCCGGATCGGCGGCGTCCACGGCCTGGTAGCGGGCCTGCGAACCCAGGCTCGACAGTTCGTCGAGCGTGGCCGCGACCTCGCGTCCGGCCAGCAGCCGGGAGGCGGTGCGGTCGACCTCGGCCAGCGGCACGCCCTGCCGGGCGAGCACGGCCCGCAGGGCGGACCGGTCGCGGGCGGTGGCCGTCGCCGGGTCCTCGGGGCCGTCCGGCAGTGCGGTGCGGCCGAGTAGTTCGAGACGGCACCGGGTCACCGAGGCGAGTGTCGCCGCCAGCCGCGCGGTGATCCCGCGCGCTCCGCCTACCAGCAGCACCACGGCGTCCCGGTCCAGGCCCAGCGCCGCGGCCTCCGCCACGCCGTCACCGGCAGGGCCCGCCCCGGTGCTGCCGAGTACGCCGAGGCCCGACTCGGCCAGTTGCAGGCCCTGGCGGCCGGACGGGCCGTGCAGCACCACCGGTTCGTGATCGTCCGTCAGAAGTTCGCCCAGCAGGGCGTCCGCGGCCTGCGCGGGGTCGGGTCCGCCGGTCGCCGGGAACTCGACGAGGCGGGCCGTGGTCTCCGGGTACTCCCGGGCCAGGGTGCGGAACAGCCCGCGCAGTCCGTCCGCCCGACCGTCACCCGAGGGCGACGCCTTGCGCGCGGCGAGCAGCCATCGGGGCGAGCGCGCCAGGGCGGCCTGGAGTGCGGGCACGCAGGCCGGCAGCACCGGCGTCCCGTGCGAGGACAGCGGATCCAGCAGCAGAACCCCGTCCACCGGGCCGTCGTCCGCGGAGAGTTCGTGCGCCGCGTCCAGCGGGAGCGCTTGCGCGCCGTGTGCGGCGAGCTGTGCCGCCAGGGCTTCAGCGACTCCGTCGCCGTCCGAGCCGAGCAGGGCGAAGCGCTTGCCGGCCAGTGACTCCGGCGCCCCGGTGGGCGGTGCCAGCGGTACCGTCGCGAACTGCAGCCGCAGTGGTTCGTGTCCGGCGACGGTCGGCTGCTCGGACACCTGTACGGAGACCAGTTCGGGGGCCTGGGGTACTGCTGCATCCGGGAGTTCCGCCGCAGGGGCGCCGAGGTGGTCGGTGAGCCAGCCGGTGATGGCGGCGGCGGTGCGGGCGCCGGAGAGTTCCTCCAGCTGGTCGTCGCCCAGGGCGGCGAGGTCGGCGCCGGCGCCCTCGGTCGCGAGTCGGCGGGCGAGCAGGCCGATGATCTCGGTGCGCTTGATGGAGTCGATGCTGAGATCGGCCTCAAGGTCGAGGTCGGGTTCGATCATGTCGGCGGGGTAGCCGGTGCGTTCGCTGATCACCTCCACCACGGTCTGCAGCAGGTCGGTCGGACCCAGTGCGGGCGCTGCGGTGGCGGGCTCCGGTGCTACGACCGGTTCTGCGACGAACGGTGCGGTCACCGCCGCCGTCAGCGCCGGTGCCGCGACCGCCAAGGGCGCCGCCGGGGCGGCGACCGTGACGCCTGCGGCGCCGAGGTAGGTCATCAGTACGTCCCGCTGGGCCGCGACCATCTCACGGCTGCTGCGCAGGAACTCCGAGACCAGCGCGTCCGTGCCGGACTGCCGGCCGTCGGAATGCGGTGCCTGGTTCGTCATCAGGGCCTCCGGTACAGGTCGGGCCGGTGCCAGCGCACCGGGCAGCAGTTCGCCGGCGGCGGTGCGCACCAGGTGCCCGTCCACCGTCCAGCCGGGCCGGCGCGGTGCCCGCGCCCGGCCCGCGTCCACCGCGTCGCGGCCGCGGAAGAGTCGGCCGGTGTGCACCGGCACGCCCGCGACGGCCAGCGCCGCCAGCGCGTCCAGGAAGCCCGGCAGCCCGCCGCGCCTCCCCTCGACCGATACCGCGTGATGGGGCAGGTCCCCGAGCACCGCAGACACCAGCCGCGTCAGCACCGATCCCGGACCGGCCTCGACGAACACACGTGCGCCGGCCAGGTACATCGCCTCGACCTGCTCCACGAAGCGCACCGGTGCGCCGATCTGCGCCGCCAGCTCGGCCCGCACCCCGGCGGAGTCCGCCGGGTAGGCGGCCGCTGTCCGGTTCGACCACACCGGGAACTCCGGCGCCCGCACGGTACGGGCGGCCAGCGCCTCGGCGAAGCGCTCGCCCGCGCCGGCGACCAGGGGGCTGTGGAAGGCGCAGGCGACCGGCAGCCGCTTGACGTCGTGTCCGGCCTCGCGGAGCAGTTGTACGGCCGTGACCACTTCGTCCGTCGCGCCGGAGACGACCGTCTGCCGCGGCGCGTTGCGGTTGGCCACCACCACGCGTCCCGCCAGTCCGGCGGCCAGCAGGACCCGTTCGACCTCCTCGGCCCCGGTCGTGACGGCCGCCATCGACCCGGGGTCGGCGCCTTCGCCGACCGCGTCCAGGATCGACCGGGCCCGCTCGGCGCTGAGCGCGGGCAGGTCCTCGGCCGCGAGCGCCCCGGCGGCGCACAGCGCGACCAGCTCGCCGTAGCTGTGGCCCGCCGCCAGTTGCGGACGCACTCCGGCCAGGCCCAGCAGCTCGTACGCCGCCAGTCCGGTCATGCCGAGCACCGGCTGGGCCACCCTGGTGTCGGTCACCGCCGCGCGCTGCTCACCCCGCGCCTCCGGCGAGAAGGCCAGCGGCGGGTACAGCACGTCCGTGTGCTCCCGACCCAGCATCAGATGCCGCTGCGTCTGCGGGAACGCGGCGAACAGCTCCGCGAACATCCCAGGCCGCTGGCTGCCCTGCCCGGGGAAGAGGAAGGCCACCTCCCCGGTCCCGGAACCCGCCTCCTCGGCGAGGTGGAGCCCGGCCGCGGGGTCGTGCTCCCCGGCCAGCGCGCGGCGCAGCAGCCCGGCCAGCTCCACCGGGTCCGAGGCCACCAGCGCGACCTGTACGGGTCCGTGCGCCGACTCGGCGCGTCGGGAGGCGGCCAGCGCCAGGTCGCGCAGCCGCCACGGCGCGCCCTCCGCCTCTGCCAGCCGCAGCAGTTCGGCCGCGCCGCGCAGCGCCCGCTCCCGGTTGGATCCCCGGAAGGTGAACAGCTCGGCCGGCCACTCCTGCAGGCCGTGCACCGGCGGCGGGCCGTCGTAACCCCGAAGGACCGCATGGAAGTTGGTGCCGCCGAAGCCGAACGCACTGACACCGGCCGCGCGTTCGGCGGGCGGTTCCACCCAGGGCCGGGCCTCGCCGTGGAACACGAACGGGCTGCGGTCCGGCTGCCACGCCTGGTTCGGCCGGTCCAGGTGCAGGGTGGGCGGCTTGACCCCGGTGTGCAGCGCCAGCGACGCCTTGATCAGGCCGGCCACTCCCGCCGCGCACTTGGTGTGCCCGATCTGCGACTTCACCGATCCCAGCGCGCAACTCCCGGGCGTGGCACCGGCTTCCGCGAAGACCTCGCTCAGCGTGGCCAGTTCGGTGCGGTCGCCGACCACCGTCCCGGTGCCGTGCGCCTCCACCAGGCCGACCTCGGCCGGGCCGATCCCGGCGCTGCGGTAGGCGCGCTCCAGCGCCGACCGCTGCCCCTCGGGCCTCGGCGCCGTCAGGCCCAGCGAGCGGCCGTCGCTGGCGCTGCCGACGCCCTTGACCACCGCGTACACCCGGTCGCCGTCCCGCTCCGCGTCCGCGAGCCGCTTCAGGACCAGGCAGCCCACGCCCTCGCCCAGGGCGATGCCGTCCGCCGAGGCGTCGAAGGGACGGGAGCGGCCGGTCGGCGACAGCGCGTGCACCGAGGCGAAGAGCAGGTAGTCGTTGATTCCGTTGTGCAGGTCCGCTCCGCCGCACAGCACCAGGTCGCTGCCGCCCGCAGCCAGGTCCTTGCAGGCCACGTCCAGCGCCGCCAGCGAGGAGGCGCAGGCTGCGTCCACGGTGAAGTTGGACCCGCCGAGGTCCAGCCGGTTGGCGATGCGCCCCGAGATGACATTGGCCAGCATGCCGGGGAAGGAGTCCTCGGTGAGCTTCGGCAGCTGCTCCGCTATCGCCTCCGGCACCTTGCCCAGGTAGGCCGGGAGCACCGCCCCCAGCACCCCGGCGTTGGAGAGGTCGCTGCCCGCCTCCGCGCCGAACACCACACCGGCGCGGGAACGGTCGAAAGCACGGCCGCCCTCCGGGCCGCCGCCGTCGTAACCGGCGTCCACCAGGGCCCGTCGCGCCGCCTCAAGTGCGAGCAGCTGTACCGGTTCGATGCTCCCCAGTGCGGACGGCGGGATGCCGTAGCTCAGCGGATCGAAGGGGATTCGCGGCAGGAAGCCGCCCCACTTGGACGGGGTGGTGCCGGCAGCGCCGTCCTGTGCGTGGTACAGCTCCGGGTCCCACCGCTCGGCCGGGACCTCGGTCACCGAGTCCACCCCGGCCACCACGTTGGCCCAGAACGTTGCCAGGTCCGGGGCCTGCGGGAACATGCATGCCATCCCGACGACCGCGATGTCCAGCGGCGCCGGTTCCGGTTCCGTCGCAACCGCGGGGGCGAGGCCCAGACGCTCCGTCAGTTCCTGGGCGCGGGCGGCCAGGAACGCGGCGGCACCGGTGCCGACCGCGGTGTGCAGCTCAGCGAGCGTGGTCGGCACCGAGCGCAGCACGGCGACCTGCCCGGCCATGAACATGCCCCGCTCCAGCTGTCCGGCCTCGTCCACCGGGGCGAGCGCGCCCGCCACCCGGTCGACGCCCTTGCTGGCGATCCGCAGCCTGCCGACGTTCAGCCGCTCCAACTGCTCCCAGACCTCCCGGTCCGGGGTCCCGTCGGCCCGCAGCCGCTCCTGCACCTGGCCGAACTCCGTGGTGAACGGGCTCGGCACACACCGGGTGGCATGGCCGGGCGCGGTCTGCAGCAGTTCCGTCCCGCGCGCCGCCAGCACCTGCCGCTGAAAGGCCGGTTGCACCGCTCCGCAGGCCACCGCCTCCTCGGTGAACAGGTAGGCGGTGCCCATCAGCACGCCTGCTGCCACCCCGCGCCCGGCGAGTGGCGCCGTCAGCGCCGCGACCATCGCCGTCGAACGCTCGTCGTGCACGCCCCCCGCGAACAGCACCTCTACCGTCGGCGGTTCCGCCGCCGTGTCCAGATAGTCCTCCAGTACGGCGAGTTGGGCCTCCCACAGCGGGAAACTGTGCCGGGGCCCCACATGTCCGCCGCACTCGGAGCCCTCGAAGACGAACCTGCGCGCGCCGTCCTCCAGGAACTGCTGCAGCAGGCCGGGGGAGGGCACATGCAGGAAGGTACGGATCCCCGCCTCCTCCAGCACCCGCGCCTGGGCCGGACGTCCGCCCGCGATGATCGCGTGGCTGGGCCGCGCCGCCAGCACCTCCGCCAGCTGGGCGCTCCGTACCTCCTCTGCCGCGAAGCCCAACACGCCCACACCCCACGGCTGTTCGCCCAGGACCGAACCAGTCCGGGCGAGCAGTTCGCGGGTCTGCTCCGGCCCCGCCAGCGCCAGCGCCACGAAGGGCAGCGCGCCGGAGGCCGCCACGGCGGCCGCGAACTCCGGCTGGTCGCTGACCCTGGTCATCGGCCCCTGCGCCACCGGCAGCCGGGTGCCCAGCGCCTCGCTGAGTGGTGCACCGGGCCCGAGCAGTGCCCCGGAGGCCGCGGCGCCCCGCAGGCCGTCCAGTACGGCGTCGCGCACGGCGCGGACCGCCCGGCCGGCCGTCCCGAAGCGCGCCGCGAATCCGGCGGCCAGGAAGCCTTCCTGACCCACGGTCAGAGCGGTGCTGCCGGACGACGATCCAGGGCCGCTGCGCCGCAGTGCCCGGTACCCGTCGACCACGGTGGTCTCGGAGCCGTCCATCCCGCGTACGGCAGCCGCAGCTTCTTCCGGCGCCGCGGACTCGGCCAGCAGCGCGAGCTGGCTGTCCAGCACCACCCCGGCCGCCCCGCCGACCACCGCCGCGACCGCGGTACGCAGTCCTATCCCGCCGCAGGCCCACACCGGGACCTGGATCTCCGGCTCTGCCAGCAACTGCTGCAGCAGCACGAACGTGCTCAACTCACCGACCCGGCCGCCGCTCTCACTGCCACGGGCGATCAACCCGTGCGCCCCGCCGCGGACCGCCGTACGCGCCTGCTCCAGATCGGTCACCTCGACCAGCACCCGGTGCACACTCACCAGGGACGCCAGATCCCAGCCGGCGGTGTCCGCGTCGACTAACACGGTGAGCCGGCCGCCGTCTCCGAGGTCGCGGAGGTCAGCGGGGGTGATCCGGCAGCCGGACCGAACCCGGACGCCGAACGGGCCGGGAGCCTGCTTCCGGAGTCCGGCGAGTTCTTCGCGCGACCGGCGGTCACCGGCCCCGAGATCCAGCACGCCCAAGGCGCCCGCACGGCAGACGGCGGCGGCGAGCCCGGCGTCCGGTTCATGGAAGGGGGTGATTCCGATGACGATGTCCGCCAGCGGTGAGGTCGGCCGCATGCGCTCTCCGGTGTGCGTCACTGGTACGTGGGCGAGTGACCGTGCGATTCCGGTGTCCGAAACGCCACTGACGCTACCGATCGGTAGCGGGTGGCAGGTTAAGCTTTGATTGCATGTGCATGTCAATAGCCCCGCAATCCTGCGGCCTTGACGCGCACGACAGTGCCATCGCTGGCGCGGCGCTGCCGACAATGTCATGCTTATGTGGCCCTTATCACAAAAATCGCGACCGCGCATCGCCGCAGTCGCAGCCTCCGCCCCTCGCGCGCTACGACCTGCACTCAGCGGTAGCGCCGAAGGGAGTTCGCCATGAGTGACGAACGAATGGCCCGCTGGATGGGCCCGCTCGCCCTCGCCTTTCTGGTCTCCATGGTGCTGGGTTTCTTCGTCCTCGCCCCCAGCCCGCCCAACCAGAACGCCTCGGCCGCCTCGGTCATCGCCTACTATCAGGCGCACGGGAGCGCGGCGCTCGCCGGGATCTACGTCATCGGCGCCGGCCTGGTCCTCCTGACGTTCTTCGTCAGCGCGCTGCGCATCGCCCTGAGCGAGGCCGACGGCGGTCACACCTGGCTGCCCACCGCCGCGTTCGCCGGCGGCATCCTGTTCATCGGCGGATTCGCCGTCAGTGGGATCAGCCATTTCGCCCTCATCCAGGCCAGCCACAACAACCGGGCCGACATGGTGAGGTCGCTCAACTTCATCGACAACAACAACCAGGTCGCTTTGTTCATCGGCCTCTCGGTGCTGGCACTGGCCACGGGCGCGGCGATCCTGACCGGATCGACCCTGCCCGCCTGGCTCGGCTGGCTTTCCATCGTGATCGGCGTGCTGCCGGCCATCGGCGGGCTCGGCTTCATCTCGTTCCTGGCATCGCCGATCTGGATGACCATCCTCGGCTTCGTGATCGGAAGCCGGGCCACGGCCGCGGAGGCCACCGAAGGCACTGAACGCCCGACACCGCCGCGACCGGTGCACACCCGCCACCGCCTCACTCTGCGACACCACTGAATCCGCGCGCAGCAGCACGGGCAGGCCGGCTGTTCCGGGGGAACCCGAACCCCCGCGGAAACGTCACAGGCCCATGAGACTCAACAGGCGCCAGGCTCTCGGGACGACGGGTGCGCTGCTCCTGATCTGCGCCATGGTCTGTGGGGCCCTCTGGATGCATGGAGACTTTGCCGGTCCGACCGTCAGCTACATCGACTATGAAGGGACCGTCCTCGTCGGTGCCGACGGCCGAACGCTCACGGTCGGTGGCGACTTCGGCGCATGCGACGGGAAGACAGTGCAGCTGGACGCGCAGGAGAGCACTCGGCAGGTGGCGCTCCGCCTGCGCCGCACCATCCCGCCTGCGGCGCAGCGACACGTCGGCGAGTGCTCCGTGTCGTCTGCGCAAGCCGTGAGCGGGAGGCTGCGCGCGCCGTTGGGGGCCCGCACGCTCGTCGACGCCGCCAATGGTTCACCGCTTGCCTGGTTCGACGGCGGCCGCGCGCTGGAGCCAGCCGCTCTGGCACCGGACTGGATCCCGTTCCGCTCCTCCCCACTGATCGCCTACCAGACCTCGCTTCGCATCCTGACCGGCTGCACGCAGGTGTGGATCTCACACACGCAGCCGGGCACCCTCACGCTCGTCCAAGCCGTCGGCGGCCTGTCCGACCTGGCCGTCACTGATGCCTACAACCGCGCCGCCCCGGTCCGTGTCAGGGTCCACGGGCACATCGGCATCGCCGCAGGATCGCGCATCGAGTGGACCGAGGGCGATCGGGTGCTCCTCCTGACCGGCGAGCGCGCCGGGAAGCCCTGGAGCCCGGCCGAACTCCTCGCCATCGCCGACACCACCCCGTAATCCCGTCCCGACAATCGGGATCGGCCTCCTGCTACCCTCCGTTCGAGGGCTCGATCGACAGCGAAAGGGGTGAGACAGCCATGGACCGCGCTACAGCCTCCCTGCTGCGCCTCCTTGCGCTGCTCGGCCTCGCCGGCACCTCTGCCGGACTGCTGCTCCCGCTCAACAGCGGCGGTGGACTGCATGTGCTCGCCACCGGGGCGTTCGCCACCGGTGTCGGGCTGCTGCTCGCGTCGGCCCTGGCGATCACCGTTCTCGGTCACGCTCGGTCGGTCGGCCCGACCCCGCACACTGTACGCAGCACTGCGGTCCGCCGACGCGCCTGGCGCACGGCGTACCTGCCCCAACGCGACCCCGACGCACGCGGCCGACGCCGCCCCCGGGCCCCGGGTACGGCCCCGGCAGCCGCATAGCCGTCGGGCCCGCACTTCTGCCCCCCTTTCACCGCAGCGCCCCGCCGCACGCGGCTGTCCTCCGCAACCCATCGTTCCCGGCCTTCGGAGGGCTCAGCCAGCATGTCCGTCCTCGCGTTCCTCGATGTCCCCACGGGCATCGCCCAGCACCTCGTCACCGGCCTCGCAGGCGCCGTCCACCCGCTCCTCGGGGTGTCCGCTACCGCCGCCGCGATCATTGTGTTCACCCTGCTGGTGCGGCTCGCGCTGCACCCCCTGTCCCGCGCCCGCGTGCGCGGAGAACGGACCCGCACCCGACTCGCCCCGCAGCTCACCGAGCTGAACCGGCGTCACAAGGGCAAGCCGGAGGCCCTGCGTGCGGCGCAGGCCGAGCTCTACCGCACGGAGGGCGTCTCACCGCTCGCCGGCTGCCTGCCGATGCTGCTGCAGTGGCCGGTCTTCAGCGTGATGTACCGCCTGTTCACCCTGCGGAGCCTCGGCGGGCACGCCAACACCCTGCTGACCAGGACCCTCGCCGGGGTGCCGCTGGGGGCGCACATCCAGGGCGCCGGGCCCGGTCAACTCCCGGTCTTCCTCACGCTCTACGCGCTGCTCGCCGCCCTCGGCCACCTCGGTTGGCGCCGTGCCCGCCGCACCGTGGACCCGGCGACCCCGGGTGCGGCGATCCTGCCGTACCTCTCCTTCGGCACCGTGCTCTTCGCGGCGATCGTCCCTCTTGCGGCCGGCCTCTACCTGCTGACCACCACCGCCTGGACCATGGCCGAGAACGCCCATCTGGCACGGCATGGCACCGAGCGCGTCAGCCGCTGATGGAGAAGCTCTGGCCGTAGACCTGCCAGTTCAGGGGGGTGTTGAGGTCGAAGTTGCCGTTGTCGAGGAAGGCCTGCTGTTCGGTGTCGATACGGCTGGTGTCGCTGTGGGCCGCCTCCTTCTTCATCTCGATGCGCCGGGCGGTGAGGAAGGCATTGAGGTAGTCGGTCTCACTGCCGCCCTGCGCAGGCGGTTGCGTCTGGCCGATGGCCGTGTCGCGGATCGAGGCGAGCCCGTCCGGGCCGTGCATCACGGCCGCGTCGTAGTAGATGAACTGGCCCAGCGTGCTCAGACCGTCCTGCTTGGCCTGCTGCACCGCGGGGTTGAAGTAGACGCGGTCCCGCTCCGCGTCCTGGGCCTGCTGGAACACCGGGTCGGCGGCGGCAGTGGCCCAGGCCGTGGTGAAGCCGGGGTCCAGGCCGTCGTGCGAGGCGCTGCCGTTGACCTGGCGCAGCGCGGGCAGGTACGGGGCAAGGGCGTTGTCCGGCTGCGCGTTGGTGTAGGCCTGGACGAGTTCGAGCATGTCGCCGGTGCCCGAGCAGAAACCGATGATGCCCGCGGTGTAGCCGCGGCCGTCGCCGATGTCCTCGATGTATGTGTACTGCGCCCTCCAGTCGAGCGAGGAGTTCTCCGCGCTGGAGACGAGCTCCATCGCTATCTCCTTCTTCTGCGGGTCGTCCAGGCCGGTCGATGCATCCAGCAGGATCGCCGCTCGGGTCAGCGCGGTCGGTGCCTGTACGGCACCGGCCGTGGAGGCGAGGGCGGTTGAAGCGGGAAGCGCTGTCAGCAGCGCCGCCAGAACCAGGACAGTGGTCCCGCGGGTGCGTGATCTCGCTGCACTCTGTCGATGCGTCATGTGACTTGTCCTCCGGTGTCCCTGCCGCACGATAGCGGCGGCTCCAGGATGCCGTCCGGATCATGAGGGGATGATGAGGCGTTCAGGACAAGAGGGGATCGCGTCTACGGCCGGCCGCAGGCGCGATCCCCTCTCGCTTGGTCAGCCGGTGAACCAGGGGTTGCCGCCGCCGAGGGACCAGACCGAGACCTTGGTGACGCCGAGGGACTTCAGTACCGCGAGCTTGGCGTTGAGCGCGGTGCTGTCGACGTAGTCGTACAGGGTGCCGCCGGAGACCCAGCGGATCTCGCCGGAGGAGGCGTCGCGGCGGGCGGCGACGGTGGCCGGGTCGGTGGAGAAGCCGGGGCTCTTCTTCATGTCGCTGTACTGGATGTTGCCGGTGGCGTTGTTGAGGTCGCAGGGGTCGGGCGCGCTGATGCCGTACGAGGGCAGCCCGATGACCAGCTTGTTGGGGTCGGTCACCTTGCTCTGGGCGTAGGTGGTCACCTGCTTGAGCCAGGCGTACGGGGTGATCGGCAGGCAGCGGGCGCCGGACGCGGTGTCGAACTCCTCGTCGTAGGCCATGATCTCCAGCTCGTCCACGCCCACCGCGCTGACCGCCGCGTAGTCGTAGAAGGAGGCGTCCGCGGTCATCGCGGGGGCGTCGACCAGCAGCTTCTTGCCCTTGGCGTGCAGGGAGGTGGCGAGCTGGCCGAGGAAGGTCTTGTAGTTGGTGAAGTCGGCGGTGCTCCAGGACCAGTAGTCCTCCAGGTCGACGTCCACCCCGCTGAGGCCGGCGCCGGCGACGAGCGAGGTGAGCTGGGAGACGGCGGCGCTGCGCTTGCTGCCGCTGCTCACCAGGGCGTGGACGTCGGCGGTGGTCATGCCGGAGATGGTCGGGTACTGGTACGCGGAGTGGGCCTTGAGGTCGGCGACATTGGCGGCGCTGTAGCCGTTGCAGGTGCCGGTGGTGGCGGTCTCCAGGGTGACCGTGCCCTTGCTGGTGACGCTCCAGTACTCGGGCTTGAGCGCTCCGGTCAGGACCCGGTTGTCGGCGTACTCGGACGCCGCGGTGCACTCGCTGTCGCCGGTGGAGCCGCCGTAGAGCCAGGTCTCCAGCGCGACGCCGGAGGTGGTGGACGCGGCGCGGTACGCCGTTGCGGTCCGGTGCGCGGAGGTGGTCCCGGCGTTGGCGACGGTGACCGCGGCGCTGGCGGCGGCGACCGCACAGGTGGCTGCGGTGGCCATGACGATGGTGCGACGGAGCATGATCCATCCCTTCGGAGGCGTGTGTGATCGCCGCGTCGGCCGGACCGGCCGACGCGTAGGGCCTTGCTGCGGTGGGACCGCCTATTGCTTGTCGGTCCAGTACGGGTCCACCACGAGGGTGTCCGCGCCGGGCACGGTCGAGGCGGCCGACCAGGAGCCGCCGAGGACCTGGCCGTTGTCGGGCCGGGCGGCGAGCGAGAGCTGGGTGAAGATGCGGTAGCGGTCACCCCGGTAGACGGAGTGGGTGAACTCCACGACCCTGCCGTCCGCGTCCCGGGTCTCCCGCTCGAAGAGCAGTGCCGGGGCGTGCAGCGGGACGCCGAGCAGTTCCGCCTCCGCCTCGTCGACCACGGTGGGTTCGATGATCTGCGAGGCGTCGGTGAGCAGGATGCCGAACCTGCTTCCCAGCAGCCGGTAGAAGGATTCGACCTCCAGGTCGTGCGCGGTCAGCCCGGGCACCAGCGACTGCGGGACGTTCAGGTTCTCCACCGACATGGGGACGCCGTCCACCAGCCGGAGGCGGGTGATCCGCAGTACCTGCTCGCCGGGTGAGACCTGGAGCCTGCGGCCGATCCTGGGCCCGGCGGTGACGCTGCGGAAGTCCACCGTGCGGCTGGTCCAGATGCCGTCCACGCCGCCGACGCCGAGGGTGTGCCCGGCGGTCTGGGAGAGGTGCTGGGCGACCTTGGCCTTGGCCACGAACACGCCACGGCCGTGCTCGCGGACCAGCAGGCCGTCCCGTACCAGGTCGTCGACGACCGAGCGCAGGGTGGGACGGGACACTTCGAGCTCCTCGCACAACTGTCGCTCTCCGGGGATCGGCGCGCCGACCCGGGTCTCCTCGACCAGGTCGAGCAGGTGCTCCCGGATCCGCTCCCGCTTCCGCCAGTGGCTCTCGTTGCTGACCATCCGCTTACCAGTCTCCCTCGCATCTGGACCACACCAGAGGAGATTACCCCGTCTGTGTCCTGGCCGAGCGCCTCGGAGGCCCTTGACGTTGCCCAGAGCATGGCTCAGGATGTGCCAACTGGTCAATAAGTGGTCAACATTCATTTCGGAGGTCCATGTGTTCGGAACCCAGGGCAGAGCGACTGCCCGACGCACCAGAGGCACCTGTGCCATGACCCTTGTCGCGGCAGGCGTGCTGGTCGCGACCGCCTGCAGCGCCGGTGGCGGCACGACCCAGGCGAACACCGGCGCCAACGACACCACCCCGGTCACCATCACCTTCTGGCACGGCTTCTCGTCCCCCCACGAGATCGCCTCGGTCGACGCGGTGCTGGCGAAGTTCCACCAGAAGTACCCGTACATCACCGTCAAGAGCGTCCCCGGGCAGACCGACGACAAGGTCAACCAGGCCATCCGCGGCGGCACCGCCCCGGACGTGGACGCGTCCTTCAACGCGAACAACGTCGGCGGCTGGTGCTCCTCGGGCGCGTTCGAGGACCTCACCGCGGACATCGCGGCCGACCACGTCGACATGAGCCAGATCCCGAAGGCCGTCCAGTCGTACACCGCGTTCGGCGGCAAGCGCTGCACCATGCCCTGGCTGGCCGACACCTTCGGGCTGTACTACAACAAGAAGCTCTTCGCGGCTGCCGGGATCACCTCCCCGCCGAAGACCATGACCGAACTGGCCGCGGACGCCAAGAAACTCACCACCTTCAACGCCGACGGATCCATCAAAACCGCCGGGTTCATGCCCTACCTGGGGGCCTACCAGATGCTCACCGAGCACCTGGTCACCAGCTGGGGCGGCAGCTGGCTCAAGGCGGACGGCACCTCCAACGTCGGCGCCGACCCCGCCTTCGCGGCCGCGATGACCTGGCAGAAGAACCTGGTCGACTGGTTCGGCGAGGCCAAACTGGCCAAGTTCAAAGCAGGCATGCCGGACGAGTTCTCGGCGCAGAACTCCTTCGAGACCGGCAACCTCGCCATGATGGTGGACGGCGAGTGGCGCACCGCCTTCATCAAGAACGACAAGTCGACCGTCGACTACGCCACCGCCCCCATGCCGGCGGCCGACACCAAGCCCCAGCTCTACGGCTCCGGCTACGTCGGCGGCAATGTGATCGGCATCCCGCGCGGCGCCAAGCACCCCGACGCCGCCTGGAAGCTGGTCAAGTTCCTCACCACCGACACCGACGCGGTGACCTCGCTCGCCGACGCCATCGGTAACGTCCCCACCACGCTCGCGGCACTGGACTCCCCGTCGCTGACGCTGTCCAAGGACCCCCAGTTCGCCACCTTCCTGGAGGTGTTCAAGAACCCGCTCACCTCCACCACCCCGGCCAGCGCCGACGGCGGCGCCTACCTGACCAACTACGGCCTGTTCGCCACCAAGTGGCAGACCGGCCAGATCGCCGACCTCCAGGCCGGCCTTAAAGCCGTCGACAAGCAGAACAACGCCGCGCTCAGCCTCGGACAGTGAGACGGCACCGGCCATGACCACACTGCCCCTCGTAGCGCCGGCGCTGCGCACCAGGCGCCGCCGCAACCGGCTCCGCGTCCTCCTCTACCTCTCTCCCGGACTGGTCGGCTTCGCCGTCTTCCTCATCTATCCGCTGGCCATGACGGTCTGGCTGTCCTTCACCAACTCCAACATGTTCTCCCCGGCCCAGTTCGTCGGGCTGCGCAACTACCGCTTCATGCTGGACTCCGACCCGCAGCTGTGGCAGGCCGTCCGCAACACCGGCTGGCTGGTCGTCATCATGGTTCCGGCGCAGGTGCTCTTCGCCCTGGGCGTGGCCATGGTCACCGCACGCCTCAAGGCGGGCGCCGGCCTCTTCCGCACCCTGTTCTACCTGCCCGCGCTGGCCCCGCCGGTCGCCGCGACGGTCGCCTTCGTCTGCCTGTTCAACCCGGCCTCGGGGCCGGTGAACCACCTGCTGGGGCTGTTCGGCATCCAGGGGCCGCTCTGGTTCGACTCGCCGACCTGGTCCAAGCCCGCGCTGACCCTGCTCTCGCTGTGGGGCAGCGGCACGGTGATGGTCATCTTCCTGGCGGCGCTGCTCGACGTCCCCGCCGAGCAGTACGAGGCGGCCGAACTGGACGGCGCCAACCCCTGGCAGCGGTTCCGCTACGTCACCCTGCCGGCGATCTCCCCGGTCGTCCTGTTCGCGAGCGTGACCGGCGTGATCGCGGCGCTGCAGTACTTCACCCAGGCCGTCGTCGCCGCCAATGTCGCCAACGGCAGCATCCAGGCGGCCCCCGGCTACCCCGACGGCTCCACGATGACCTTCCCCGAGGAGCTCTACACCGCCGGCTTCAACCAGTTCCACGCGGGCTACGCCTGCGCCATGGCCGTGGTGCTCTTCGTGGTCGCGATGGCCTGCACCCTGGTCCTGCTCCGACGGGCCTCCGGATACGACCCCCAGCACACCCAGGAGTCCCCGCTGTGACGACCCAAGCACCGGCGCGCACCGCGCCCGCCCGCGCCATCTCGCCGCACCGGGCCGCCCGCAGCCGGGCCCGCCGCCGCAAGGTCCTGGTCTGGATCGCCCAGCACGCCGTCGCCGTCGGCCTGGCCTGCGCCTTCATCGGGCCGATCGTCTTCGTCCTGCTGACCTCGGTGATGACCGACCAGCAGTCGCTCAGCTCCCAACTGTGGCCCCGGCACTGGCAGTGGTCCAACTACACCGCGGTGTTCTCGACCGCCCCGTTCGGCACCTGGCTGCTGAACACGGTGGTCTACGCGGTCGCCGCCACGGCGGCCATGCTGCTCTCCAGCATCCCCGTCGCCTACGCGCTGGCGCGCTTCCGCTTCAAGGGCCGCAACACGGCCTTCCTCGCCGTCATCACCATGATGATGCTGCCGCCGCAGGTCCTGGTCATCCCGATGTACCTGATGTGGGCCCGGCTCCATCTGACCGGCACCATCTGGCCATTGGTGATTCCCTCGCTGTTCGGCGACGCGTTCTCCGTCTTCCTGCTGCGCCAGTTCCTGCTCACCATCCCCGAGGACTACCTCAACGCCGCCAGGGTCGACGGCTGCAGCGAACTCAAGGTCCTCACCCGGGTCGTGCTGCCGATGATGCGCCCCGCCGTCGTGGCGGTCGCCCTCTTCGCCTTCTTCAACGCCTGGAACGACTACTACGGCCCGCTGATCTACACCGGCGAGACACCGTCCCACTGGACCCTGGCCGTCGGCCTGGCCAGCTTCAAGACCTCCCACGCGGTGCACTGGAACCTGACCATGGCGGCCACCGTCATCGCCATGGCGCCGGTGATCCTCGTGTTCCTCTTCGCCCAGAAAGCCTTCATCGAGGGCGTCACCCTGACAGGAGTCAAAGGTTGAAGATCACCGTTGTCGGCGGCGGATCGACGTACACGCCCGAACTGGTCGACGGCTTCGCCCGGCTCGGCTTCCCGGTCCGGGAGATCGCCCTGGTCGACCCCGACTCGCACCGGCTCGCCGTCATCGCCCCGCTGGCCAGGCGGATCCTCGCCCGGCAGGGCCACCCCGCCGAGATCACCACCACCGCGGACCCCGACCGGGGCATCGAGGGCGCCGACGCCGTACTGCTGCAACTGCGCATCGGCGGCCAGGACGCCCGCCACATCGACGAGACCCTGCCGCACGCGTGCGGCTGCATCGGCCAGGAGACCACCGGCGCCGGCGGCCTGGCCAAGGCCCTGCGCACCGTCCCCGTCGTCCTGGACATCGCCGAACGCGTCGCCAGGCTCGCGCCGGAGGCCTGGATCGTCGACTTCGCCAACCCGGTCGGCATCGTCACCCGCGCCCTGCTCGACGCCGGGCACAAGGCGGTGGGACTGTGCAACGTCGCCATCGGATTCCAGCGCACCTTCGCCGACTGGCTCGGCGTCGACCACCAGCGGATCACCCTGGACCACGTCGGCCTGAACCACCTCACCTGGGAGCGCTCGGTACGGCTGGACGGCGTGGACGTGCTGCCGCAGCTGCTCGCCTCCCACGGCCAGGCCCTCGCCGACCGGCTGCACATGCCGATCGACGTGGTCCGCCGCCTGGGCGTGATCCCCTCCTACTACCTGCGCTACTTCTACGCCCACGACGAGGTCCTGGCCGAGCAGTTGGTCGAACCGTCGCGGGCCGAGCAGGTCGCCGGCATGGAACGCGAACTGCTGAGGCTCTACGCCGACCCCGCGCTGGACCAGCTGCCCGCCCTGCTCACCCAGCGCGGCGGCGCGTACTACTCCGAGGCGGCCCTCCAACTGGTGCACGCGCTCACCGCCGACACCGGCGACACCCTGGTCGCCAACGTCCGCAACAACGGCACGCTGCCGTTCCTGTCCGACGACGCCGTCATCGAGGTCCCCAGCCGGGTCGGCGCGCACGGTGCGACCGCCCTCCCGGTGGACCCGGTGGACCCGCTGTTCGCCGGACTCATCGCCCATGTCAGCGCCTACGAGGAACTGGCGCTGAGCGCCGCCCTGCGCGGCGGCGTCGAGCGTGTCTCCACCGCGCTGCTGGCGCACCCGCTGATCGGCCAGATCGACATGGCCGAGCAACTCGCCCACAAACTCGTCGCCGCCAACCGCGCACACCTGCGGTGGGCCTGATGGATCGTCAAACTGCACACGGTCTGCTGCTGGCAGTCGACGGCGGCAACAGCAAGACCGACGTCGCCGTGTTCAGCACGGACGGCACAGTCCTGGGCCGGGCCCGGGGTCTGGGCTTCCGCCCCCAGGCGGACGGCCTCGACACGGCCATGGACCTGCTGGCCGGGATCCGGGCCCGGGCCCTGACCGCCGCCGGACTCGGCCACGGGATCACGGTGGACGCCATAGCGGCCTTCCTCGCCGGGGCCGACCTGCCGCACGAGGTCCAGGCCCTGCGCCGGGCCGTCGCCGCCCGCGGCTGGGCCGCCGTCCAACGCGTCGACAACGACACCTTCGCCGTGCTGCGCGCGGGCGCCAGCCGGCCCTGGGGCGTCGCCGTGGTCTGCGGCGCCGGGATCAACTGCGTCGGCGTCGCCCCGGACGGATCCACGACCGGCTTCCCGGCCCTGGGACCCATCTCGGGCGACTGGGGCGGCGGCGTCGACATCGGCGCCGCCGCGCTCTGGCACGCCGTCAGGGACGAGGACGGGCGCGGCCCGCAGACCCTGCTGCGCAAGGCTGTGACCAGCCACTTCGGGGTGAGCGAGGTAGCCGAGGCGACCGCGGGCCTGCACAGCGGCGAGATCGCCCCGCTGCGGCTGAGCGAACTCTGCCCGGCCGTGTTCGCCGCCTGCGACCAGGACGACCGGACCGCCCGGGCACTGGTGGACCGCCTGGCCGACGAGGTCGCCGCCATGGCCCTCACCGTCCTGCGCCGCCTCGACCTGGGCGGAGCCACCGACCCCAGCGGGACCACCCACAGCGGGGACCAGGACGCGGAGGTGGTCCTCGGCGGCAGCGTCCTGGCCTCGCGTCACCCGCACCTGCTCACCCGGATCGAGCGACGGCTGGCCGACGAGGCGCCCTGGGCCCGCCCGGTGGTCAGCACCGCCCCACCGCTGCTCGGCGCCGCCCTCGCCGCCCTTGAGCTGCGCCCGGGGACGGACAACGGCCTCGCCGCAGCGGCGGTGCGGCTGCGGCGAGACCTGGTGCCGGTCAGGGATTGAGGTAGGGGTCCTTCGCCATGCGCGCGTAGGACGCGAGCGACGACGGCGAGGAGTTGATCTGCCAGTGCCGTTCCTTGTCGATGTCGAACCAGACGAACGCCTTGATCAGCGGGAACCTGGACTTCAGGGTGGGGACTATGGAGTCGATCCACTGCGCCTTGCTGCCGCCGGCCTCGTCGGAGGCCATCTCCCCGATGATGATGGGCTTGCCCTTCGCGGCGAGCTTCGCGTAGATGTCGGCGAAGAGGTCCTTGAAGCTCTGCCACTCGAAGTTCGGGTCCGAGGTCCCCCAGTTGTAGCCGTCGACCCCGGTCCAGTCGACATAGCTGTCGCCGGGGTAGTAGCTCATCGTCGACGGGGCGTCGGCGCTGTCGGTGACGTTCGGGCACCAGGCCCAGACGACGTTGGTCGTGCCGCGGGCGACGAAGATGTCGTGGATGTGGCGGTAGGCGGCGATGTACTTCGCCGGGTCGTGCCCGCCCCAGCCCTCCTCCTCGTTCATCTCGGCCGCGAAGTCCAGGAAGAACTTCTTGCCCAGCGCCTTGGCGCCGTCGGCGCGGGCCCGGATCGTCGCGTCCAGCTTTCCGCTGATGATGTCGTTGAAGTCGACGTCGAACGGCTCCCAGTTGACCAGCGGGATGCGGCCGTCGGCGAAGTCGGCGCGCGTCGTGGAGGAGGCCGCCCAGTCGTCCGTCCAGTTGTAGTAGACGAGGTGGACGGCCGGCTTCCTGCCGATGCGGGCATCGGTCTGGGCGATGCTCCCCGCGCCGTAGTAGTGGCCGAGCAGCGCGCCGTGCGCGGGAACGAGGATGTTCTTCGCTTTGCTCACCGCCAGGTCGGCGCCTTGGGCGTGGTCGAGCACCCGGTGGGTGAGGGCCGGTCCGGAACCGGAGCATGCGGTGGTGAACGCGGTGAGCGTCAGCAGCAGTGCGGTTGCGCCTATGAATGAGGTGCTGGAGATCTTCACGGCCCCAGGATGCGGACTGGTCCATGAGGAGACGATGAAGCGGTCAGGAAGGGGTGTGCTCGGGAATCGCGAGGGTGAGCAGCGCCCCGCCGCCGGGCGCCTCGGTCGCGTCGGCCGTTCCGCCGTGGAGCTCGGCGACCCACCGCACGATCGCCAGGCCGATGCCGGTGCCGCCGCGGCCGCCCGCGACCCGGTCCGCGAACATCAGCTCGCGCTCCGCGACGGGGATCCCCGGACCGTGGTCCCGGACGGTCACGGTGCCCGCCGCGACGTACACCTGCACCGATGCCGACCCGTCCCCGGGCGCGCGGTCCGCCGACGCGCCGTGGCGGAGTGCGTTCTCCAGCAGGTTGCGCACCGCCTGGGCGAGGAGGTCGGGATCGCCCCGCACGATGGTCGGTTCGGTCGTCACCGAGACGGCTGCACCGCTGTCCGGGAACTCGTCGACCGCCTGCTCGACCAGCTGGTCCAGCCGCAGCGGCGTGAGCTCCAGCGGACGGGAGCCCGCCTCGATCCGGGCCCGGACCAGCAGCCCGGCCACCAGCCGGCCCATATGGTCGACCAGCCGGACCGACTCGGCCATCGCCGAAGGCGACCGCTCCGGTGCGGCGCTGCCCGCCTCGGTCACCAGGCGCAGCATCGCGAGCGGGGTGCGCAGTTCGTGTGCTGCCTCGGCCAGGAACTGCTCCTGCTGGTCCAGCGCCCGCAGGGCCGGGCGCATGCTTCGCCCGGACAGCAGATGACCGGCTCCGGCGGAGAGGAGCACCAGGACGGCGCAGCCTGCGGCCAGCCGACGGAGAAACCCTTCGTGGCTCTGTTCCCCGGGCGCGGGGTCGATCGCGGTGAGCACGACGGCGCCGATGTCGTTGACGTCCCACACCGGCGCGGCGGCCCAGCGCAGCTGTCTGCCGTCGGTTCCCGGCTTCGTCGCCAGGAACGTCGTCTGGGCCTCCAGCGTGGACGCCCACAGCGAGTCGAGCCCTGCCGCGCCGGGCAGCGCGGCTCCGGACGAGGGTCGGACCCATCGCACCCGGAGGGGGCCGCCGCCGGTGCGCTGGATCACGGCCGTCACCGTGGACACGCCGGCGAGCTCGTCCTCAGCGAGCGGTTCCAGGTGCAGCACGCCCTGGTCCATCCAGACGGCGCGGGACAACGCCTCCGCGCGGCCGGCCACCTCCGAGTCGAGGCTGTGGGCCCGGGACCGGGTGTCGATGGCTGCGGCTATGAACACCAGCGCGATCAGGCAGGCGGCGCTGCAGGCCGCGTACAGCAGCGTCATCGACCAGCGCAGCCGGCGCAGCCTGGCGACGGCGGGGCGGTCGGCGGTCACTCCGGCTCCCCGATGCGGTAGCCGGTGCCGCGGACGGCTTCGATCAGGTCGGGCGGCCCGAGCTTGCGGCGCAGCTGCCGGATCACCACGTCGACCACGTTGGACATCGGGTCGCTCATCTCGTCCCAGCAGCTCTCGATCAGCTCGCTGCGGGTGAGCACCTGACCGGCCCGCAGCATCAGCGCCTCAAGCACGGCGAACTCCTTGGCGGTGAGCGTGAGCAGCACCCCGGCGCGGCGCACCCGTCGACGCGGCAGGTCCATGGTCACGTCGCCCACGGTGAGTTCCGGCAGCCGCGGCGGCTGGTCCCGTCGGCACAGCGCGCGCACCCGGGCGACCAGCTCGGCCATGGCGAACGGTTTGACGAGGTAGTCGTCGGCGCCGTGCTCGAATCCGGAGACCCGGTCGTCGAGGGTGCCGAAGGCGGTGAGTATCAGCACCGGGAAGGTACGGCCGTCGCCGCGCCACCCCTTGAGCAGGTCGAGGGCGTCGCCGTCGGGCAGGCCGCGGTCGGCGATCACGCAGTCGTAGCCGTTGACCGACACCTTGAGGTCGGCCTCCGCGAGCCGTTCCGCGAGATCGGCCGCGAACCCCGCGGCGCGCAGCCCTGCTGCGATCGCCGGGCCCAGTCCGGGATCGTCCTCCACCACGAGCACGCGCATGATCGCTCACCCTACCTGCGGACGCCTTCGGACCGCGGAATCGACGCGTCCGCGGCCGACCCCGTGTTCGAGTCGGCCGCGGGCGCTCTGCTCAGTGCTGCTGTACGGCTCGGGTCACTGCACGTAGCAGACCTTCGCCGTGCCGGGGATGGGGTCGTTGAACACGCTGTTGCCGCAGGGGGTTCCTCCGGTGAAACTGCCGTAGGAGTACTGGCCGTTGGCGCCGTAGGCGACTTCGTGGGCGCCGCTGAAGGAGCAGGTGCTGTTCTCAGCGGCGCAGGCGGTCCAGGTGGTGAACGAGGGCGGTGCCCCGGTCAGGTAGCAGGACTTGGCGGTGCCCGGTGCCGGGTCTCCGAAGGTGGCGTTGGTGCAGGAGGCGCCGCCGGGCAGGGTGGCGTAGTTGTATGCGCCGTTGGCTCCGTAGGCGACGGTCATCACGCCACTGAAGGAGCAGGTGGCGTTCTCGGCGCCGCAGGCGGTCCAGGTGTTGGCCGCGGGTGGTGGGGTCTCGGTGTAGCAGGCCTTGGCGGTGCCGGGTGCTGGGTCGCCGAAGACCGCGGTGGTGCAGGCCGTGGAGTTGCCCAGGGTGCCGTAGCTGAACTTCCCCGCGGCGCCGAAGGCCACCGTCTTGTGGCCGTCGACCGCGCAGGTCCCGTTCTCGACCGCGCACTGGGTCCAGGTGCCCGGCAGGGCCTGGTACTGGGTGGGGGCGATGCTGCCGGTGGCGGGGTAGCCGACGGTGTAGGGGCCCGGTGACACGCCGCGGAGGTAGATGAAGTTGGCGTCCTGGTCGGCGCCGGTGATCCCGGCGGTGGCGGTGAAGGAGCTCCCGTTCCAGACGACGGCGCCGTTGACGCTCACCACATGGTCCTGCCCGAACCTGGGGACGGCGATCACGCCGGTCGATCCGGTGTTGCTGGAGCTGTCGACCTGCATGCTGAAGCTGCCCGCAGCCGGATGGTCGTAGCTGACGTGGACGGACTTGCCGGACGCCACGGTCAGCGTGCCCTCGACATGGGTGAGGTCGCCGGGATGCGGAACCACCTGGTAGGCGGCGCCGGCCGGGCTGGTCGGCGCGATACCGAGCACGTCCGTGGTCAGCGCGCCGGTCGGCCCGGTCGACCAGCCGTGCGCCATGCTGGTGAACGAGCCGGGGTAGGCGGACAGGGTGCCGTCGGCTCCGTAGCCCTCCCAGAAGGTACTCCCGGTGCCGATGGGCGAGTTGAGCATGTAGCCCCACTCGGAGCGGATCAGGTTCAGCGCGTTGGTGTCGTCGCCGGCGGTGAAGTGCGTGTACACCTCCATGGAGCCCGCGAAGGGTGAGATGTTGCTGTTGAACTCCGGGGTCTTCGCGCCGATGCTGCTCCAGTTGGAGCGCAGATAGGCGGCGATGCTGGTGGCCTGGGTCGAGGAGGGGACGACTCCGTACCAGACAGCGAGGGAGTTGCCGTCCTGCGGGTGCAGGGAGCTGCTGGGGTTGTCCCGGTACGCTCCGGTGCCCGAGTCCCACAGCCGTGCGTTGATCTGGGTCCGCAGGGCGGCGGCCTGGCTGCTGTAGCTGCTCGCCAGCGAGCTGTTGCCCTCGGCCTGCGCCAGCGAGGCGCCGGTCGCCAGCACGTGGTAGAGCATCGCGTTGGCCTCGATGTTCTCACCGCCCTGGTCCCCGCGGGCCCAGTCCTGGGTACCGGTGACGTTGAGCAGTCCGTTGCCGTCGACCTTGGCGGTGATGAAGTCGACGCCGCGCTGGTACTGCGACCAGATGCCGTCGAGCCAGCCCTTGTCGGCCGTCTCCAGGTAGTAGCCGGCCGTGCCGATCAGCGCCCACATGTGGTAGGTGTCGGAGCTGTAGAGGTTGAACCCTGGTCCGCCCCAGGGGAGTTCACCGGACGACTTCTGGTCCCCGTAGAGCGCGTTCAACGAGTTGCGGGTGCCGAGCGTGTCGCCGGTGCTGACGTAGGCGGTGGGCGTGGAGATGCCCAGGTCGCCGGACCAGATCGAGCGGTCCCGCTTGGCGCCGTCCACCAGCACTTCGCTGCCCGAGCCGACCGAGCCGTTGTTCTCCCAGCCCGAGGACACCGGCGGGTAGACGCGGCCCTGGGCCGGGTCGATGGTGTTCAACTGGACGGTGTAGGCGCCCGCGTACCAGATCCGGTTGAGCAGGTCGTCGTTGGAGTAGAAGTAGTCGGGGTAGGCGGCGGGGTCGGCGACGCCCGGCGCCGCGGTGAAGGCCAGCGAGACGCCGTTGATGTCCACCCAGCCCGACGAGTTGAGGAAGAGAGTCAGGTAGCGGAAGCCGCCGCGGAGCTTGTCGGTCGGCATGGTGTAGCTGCCGGAGCCCGAGACGGAGGCGTAGATGGCGCCGTCCGTGCCGTCGGCGGAGTTGTCGCTGCTGGTGCCCACGTACTGCGGGGACTCGGTGAAGGCCAGTCCGACGCTCTGGCCGGCGTCGCTGGAGCCGGCGAAGTGCAGGGTGACGATGCCGCCGACCTCCTTGCCAAAGTCCAGCGTGACCGCCGAGCCATTGCCGGTCAGCCGGGTGGACTGACCCGACAGCAGGTTGGACGGACTGCTGACGCTGCCCGCGGTGCTGTGGACGGAGGCCGGGGACAGGGTCCGCGACGTGGGGGAGAGGTTGTAGGCGCTGCCCGGATCGGTCGCCGACGCGGCGGTCGCCCGCTCGGGCGTACCGAGAACGGGGGTGACGAGCAGGGCTGCGCAGGCGCTGACGGTCAGCGCGAGGCGGTACGCGCGATGCATGGGGGTCTCCTGATGGGTCGACAGCGGCATGTAACGATTCATTGTTCGGCGTTGCACGCCGCCATCGGGAATGTGCGTCCACTCTGCTCGCGCTACTGCACGTAGCAGCTCTTGGCGGTCCCCGGAATAGGGTCGCCGAATACCGAATTGCTGCACCCGGTCGCGCTGCTGACGGTCCGGTAGTAGTACTGCCCACCGGCGCCGTAGGCGATTTCATGGGTGCCGCTGATGGAGCAGGTGCCGTTCTCGGCGGCGCAGGACGTCCAGCTGGTGAAGGACGGTGGGGGCGCGATCACGTAGCAGGACTTGACGCTGCCGGAAGCCGGGTCGCCGAAGACGCTGTTGGAGCAGGCGGTGCCGCCCGGGAGGGTGGCGTAGGCGTAGCTGCCGTTGGCTCCGTAGGCGACGGTCATCACACCGGCGAAGGAGCAGGTGCCGTTCTCGGCGGCGCACGAGGTCCAGGTGTTGGCCGCCGGGGGTGGGGTCTCGGTGTAGCAGGCCTTGACGGTGCCGGGTGCCGGGTCGCCGAAGACCCCGGTGGTACAGGCGGTGGAGTTGCCCAGGGTGCCGTAGGTGAACTTGCCGTTGGCGCCGAAGGCGACCGTCTTGTAGCCGTCGACCGCGCAGGTCCCGTTCTCGGACGCGCACTGCGTCCAGGTCCCCGGCAACGCACCGCCGCTGCCGCCGCCCGAACTTCCGCCGCCGGTGAACGGCTGGAAGGCCCGGGCGAAGTCGCCCGTGGACTGGCTCAGCCCGCTGCAGGTGCCGGAGGCCGTGGTCGACCCGGGGCAGCCGCCGTTGTCGCGGTTCTCGTCCCAGTAGGACAGCAGGGCGATGCCCTTGGACGCGTCGTAGCTCTCGACGCTGCTCGCGTTGGCCAGGGTGAAGATCTCACCCGCGCTGTCGTTCTGACCGATCATCGGGGTGTCGCCGAGCTTCGCGTAGGCCGCGGCGGTGGAGATGCCGAAGGCGCTCGCGACCTGGCCGGCTGCGGCGTCCACGGCCTGGTTGGCCGCGCTGCCCATGTCCACGCCGGAGGTCCCGTAGTCCATCGTCATCAGGTTGACGACGTCCGGCGTGAAGCCGTTGGAGCGTGCGTTGTCGAGCAGGCTGACCCCGGAGCCGCTGAGGCCCCCGGAGGTGGCCGGCACGGTCAGGGAGATGGACAGCGAGCGGCCGTTGGAGCTCGCCCAGGAGCGCACCTCGGCCAGCGCCTTGTCACGGCGGTCGATGCCGGCGGAGTTGGTCAGCGAGTTCGCCTCGATGTCGAAGTCGAGGTGCGACAGGTTGAAGGTGGTGACCACCGACTCGATCTGGGCCGCCGCGGCCTCGGGGGTGGAGCAGGAGTCGCCGATCTCGGTCAGGTTCTGGTCGGAGGTGTAGCCGCCGAAGGACACGGAGACGTCGCCGCCGATGGCGCGGAGGTTGTCGATCTGCGTCTGCAGGGCGGCCTGCCCGCCGATCGACCACTGACAGCCGGTTCCGTCGACGAAGGCGATGGTGAAGAACTTGGTGCCGTAGGAATTCGCGGCGTCGGTGAGGGTCAGATTGTTCGACCAGGTGTCCGCGTAGGGAGCGAACACATGCGCCGGCCAGGCGTTGGGGGACGAGGCCGCGACCGCCGGCGAGGCGGTGGTGAATCCGGAGACCGCGACGGCTCCGACCACCCCCAGTGCGGATAATACGGAGGCGAACTTTCTGCGTGCGGACATACGCGTGCTTCCTCTCTCTGTCATGAATCGATTCAGGCGATGGCCACGATTGGTTTAGACCAAGTGGCGTGTGAGGTATTAGAGAAGCAGCCTGGACGGGTACAGTCAAGACGTCTTACGGGGGGTCACCCCGGAAGCCGGATCGTGAAGACCGTTCCGGCAGCAGAGGTGCTGGTCACCGTCACCGTTCCGCCGTGGGCCTCGACCAGCTGGCGCACGATGGCCAGCCCCAGACCGCTGCCGCCGGTCTGGCGACTGCGGGACTTCTCCGCGCGCCAGAAGCGCTCGAAGACATGCGGCAGGTTCTCGGGGCTGATCCCGGTACCCGTGTCGGCCACCTCGATCAGCGTCTGCGGCCCGTCCTGGCGGGCTCCCACGGTGACGCTGCCGCCCTCGGGAGTGTGCCGGATGCCGTTGGACACCAGGTTGCCGACCGCCTGGCGCAGCCGCAGCGGATCGGCCACCAGTCCTATGTCGCCGTCAGTCCGGGTCTCCAGGGTGATGCCGGCGGCCCGGGCGGCGTCCTGGTGCGCCGCGGCCACCTGCTGGAGCACCTCGCGCAGACGGACCGGCTCGGGATGCAGCCGGAAGGTGTCCGCGTCGGCGGCCGCCAGGTCGCGCAGGTCGTCGATGATGTGCTGCAGCAGCAGGGCCTCCTGCAGCAGGGCGGAGACCAGCTCCGCATCCGGTTCGGCCACGCCGTCCTGGACGGCCTCCAGCCAGCCGCGGATGTTGCTCAGCGGCGTGCGCAGTTCGTGGGCCACATCGCTGACCATCGCCTCGCGCTGCTGCTCGATGCGTTCACGGCGCTGCGAGAGGTCGTTCAGCGCGGCCGCGAGGTAGCCGATCTCGTTCCTGCCCCGGACCGGAACCCGGGCATGCGGCTCGTCGGGCCGCTGGGCCGCCTCGGCCAGGGCCCGCAGCGGCCGGACCAGCCGGGTGGCCACCAGCACGGTGACGGCCACGGTCACGGCCAGGACCAGCGCGGTCACCTCCACGATGCGGATCGTGTTGGCCCGGGACAGGTCGAACACCGAGCCGGGGGTCCGGGCCGGGCTGGTGACGAAGAGCAGCGCGGCAGGGGCGACATAGGGGGCGAGCTGCTCCCGGCGACCGGATTCGATGCAGGTCGCGATGGTCTGGGCGGCCTTCTTGGAGGTGGTCGGCCGCCCGGTCCAGGAGTAGTCGAGGTCGACCTCGACCGGCGGAATCCCCTGCCGGGTCAGACAGGAGTTGACCAGGCCGTCGAGTTCGGCGAGTGCCTTCGCCTCGCTCTCGGTGGGGAAGAGCAGCAGCTTGGAGTTGCATTTGTCGATCACCAGCAGGCCGGCGTAGCCGCTGCTGGTGATGACGCTCGGCCGCCCGCCGGGGCTGGTGCTGATCCGGGCGGTCTGCCCCATCTCCTCCAGGCAACTGACCGTCGTGTCAGCCGCGTTGAGCAGGTCCGCCTGCTCCTTGCCGCTGAGCTGGAACGGACCGGTGGCCTGGGCGGCGATCCGGCTGGCCCCGGAGCCGGGCGCGAGCGCGGGGTCCACGTTGAGGGGGTCCACGACGGCGGAGGCCTGGGACGGCAGTGCTGAGCGGCCGGCGGCGGCAGCGTCCCCTGCGGGTTGGGAGTCGGCGATGGGGGCGCGTGCGGAGGTGGTGAGTGCGACCCGGCGGCCGGTGGAGCGCGCCAGCGCGGCGACGGTGGGACCGACTCCGTCCCAGCTGTGGTGGGTGGCGGCGAAGTCCAGCAGCGTGCTGTAGATGTTGGCGTCCTGGGACAGTGCCTGGCTCTGCTGCTGCTCGATGGCCCGCGAGGTGGACTTCACCGCGAGCCACGCGGTCGCCGCGATCGAGCAGACGGCGACCAGCACGGAGGTGGCCAGCAGCCGCACGACCAGGCTCCTGCGCAGAGGGACGCTACGGGGCACGTCGCCGCCCGCCCGTTCCGTCGGTGAGCTTGTAGCCGACGCCGAACACGGTGACCAGGCGGGCCGGACGGCGGGGGTCGGCCTCGATCTTCTTGCGCAGGTTCATCACATGCATGTCGATGGCGCGTTCGGTCGTGCCGAGGTCCAAACCGTGGATCTCCTGCAGCAGTTGGGAGCGGTGGAAGACCCGGTCGGGCTGCGCCGCCATGGCCGACAGGATCTCGAACTCCCCGCGGGTGCACTCCACCTGGGCGGTGCCGATGGTCACCCGGTGGCCCTGCGGGTCGACGCGGAGGTCGCCCACGTGCAGGACCCCGTCCCGCCAGGGGCTGCCGTCCCGGGTTCGGCGCAGCAGGGTGCGGACCCGGGCCATCAGCTCCCGGGGGCTGTAGGGCTTGGTCATGTAGTCGTCGGCGCCCAGGTCCAGGCCCAGCAGCAGATCGTCCTCGCTGGTGCGGGCGGTGAGCATCAGCACCGGCACCTCGCTCTCCCGGCGCAGCGTCCGGCAGACCTCCAGGCCGTCCATGTCGGGCATCATCACGTCGAGGATGACCAGGTCCGGGCGACGGCGGCGGGCCTGCTCCAGTGCGGCGCGCCCGTTGTGGGCGACGAGGGCGGTGTGACCCTCGTGCTCCAGATAGCGCCGGACGAGTTCGGCCTGCATGGTGTCGTCCTCGGCCACCAGGACACATGTACGCATGACCGTGATCCTAAACAGCCCCGATCCTGGAAAACATCGATCGGGGGAGGCAGAGCCACAATCTGACAATTATCTGACAGGTTGACGTATGCCGATATGGGCATACGATGGATCCATGGCGAGAGCTGCGACCACGACGGACGCGTTCAACGCCGTCGCCGAACCCCGGCGGCGGGAGATCCTCGACGCCCTGGCCCGGGGCGAGCGATCCGTCACCGACCTGGTCGAGCAGCTCGGCGTCGCGCAGCCGGTGGTGTCCAAACACCTGCGGGTGCTGCGCGAGGTCGGGCTCGTCCGGTTCCGCGACGAGGGCCGGCAGCGGATGTACCGGCTCGAACCGGCGCCGCTGCGCGAGGTCTACGAGTGGGTCAAGGACTACGAACGGCTGTGGAACGAACGCTTCGAACTCCTGGACGCGGTGCTCGACGACCTCAAGGGGCAGCAGGCGGAACCCGGACGCCACGGATCGCAACCAGCTGAATCGGAAACGACGGACAAGGAGCAGGAACCATGACTGCGACGAACCACCGGCGGGCGACCGTCACCACCCCCACCGACACGCAGATCCTGATCACGCGCGAGTTCGACGCGCCCCGGGAGCTGGTGTACCGGGCCTTCACCACCCCCGAGCTGCTGCGCCGCTGGTGGCACGCCAACCGCGCCGAGGTGACCGGCGTCGAGATGGACGTACGCGTCGGCGGCAGCTGGCGCTGGGAGGCCAAGGCCTTCAACGGCTACGAGTTCGCCTTCTACGGCGAGTACCGGGAGGTCGTCCCGGACGAGCGCCTGGTCACCACGGAGACCTTCTCCGGCGTTCCGGACGCCCAGGCGCTCACCACCACGACGTTCACCGAGAAGGACGGCCTGACCTACCTGGAGATCCTGGTCGAGCACCAGACCAAGGCGAACCGGGACGGTCACTTGGATTCCGGCATGGAGGACGGCCTGCAGGATGCGCTGACCCTGTTGGAGGAGCTGGCGCGCGAGCAGATGTGAGCCCACGCGGCCTGCTGATCAGGGCGCGGTGTCGCTGACGCCCGGGCTCGCGGCGTACGCCTCGATCGGCGTCATCCCGACCCCGTTGACCTGAACGGTGTACTGGTTTCCCACGTGGGCACAGGAGTTGACCTGGTTGCCGATCTGGGCGTGCGCGCCGTCCAGGGCTGGAGGCGCACTGGTGCGGGCCGGGCTCGGCGGCGCCGCCTTGGTCGCGGTCGCGGTCGGGGCGGGGGCAGTCGCTGCCGCGGCGGTGGAGGCCGTGGCAGCGGCGGACGTGGTGGGCGCCACGCCGGTCGCGGTGAGGGACCGGTCGTTGATGATCGCGTCGAACAGCTGGTGCGCCTTGGCGTCGACGACGACCCGGTTGGGGTCCTGCGGGTCGGCGTGGGTCTGCATCGTGGTGAGGGTGATCCGGTCCGCGGGCACCTTGCCCAGATCCTCGCCGAGCCCGATCAGTTTGGCGAGACTGCCCAGGCCCGTGTCCACGGTCAGTGCCTTGGTCGCGGCGTTCGCCAGCCGCCACAGCGCGGCGGGGTCGCTGAGGGTGCCCGCGCTCTTGATCTTGTTGATCATCTGAGTGATGAACACATGCTGGGCGTAAGTGCGCCCCAGATCGCTGCCGTCGTCGAAGCCGTGCCGGGTACGCAGGAACGCCAGCGCCGCCGCACCCTGCAGGGTGTGCGTGCCCTTGGCGAGTTTGAGGCCCGAGTAGGGGTCGTAGACATTGTTGTCGACGCAGACGTTCACCCCGCCGACCGCGTCGGACATATTCACGACACCGCTGAAGTCGATCATGACGAAGTGGTCGATGGGTATCCCGGTGAGCTTGTGCACCGCCGCTACCGAGCACGCCGGGCCGTACTGCAGGGCGCTGTTGATCTGGCTGTAGGAACCGGACGTGTGGTTCCCGGTCGCGGGGTCGGTGCAGGCCGGCGTGTCCATCATGGTGTCGCGCGGGATGCTCATCACCGTGGCGTTGCTGCGGTCCGCCGACAGGTGTACCAGCATCTCGACGTCGGCGTTCGCACCGGGCCCGCAGTCGCCGCCGATCCGGCAGTCGGCGGCGCTGCTGCGGGTGTCCGACCCGATCAGCAGGATGTCGAGTGGGGTGTGGCCGAAGGCGTCGGGCTTCTCGGTGCCCAGACCACTGTTCTGCTGGCTGCCGCCTGCCTGGGTGACATGCGGGGTGTCGGTGTAGAGCGAGGCGGTCCTGATGTTGCTGTTGAGGCGCTCGTACGCGTAGCCGAAACCCGCGACTCCGACGATCAGGACGCCGGCGGCGGCGAACGACAGAACCCTCGACGCCTTCCTCCGGCCCTCGCGTCGCTTCCCGTCCCCGGGAACGGCAGACTCTGCGTCACTCATACCCGCAGCTCCATGACTTGGTTCAGCATGGCGGGGACGGTAGCGAAGAGTTGTCAGAAACCGATCAGCTGTGAGCGGGTTTCTCCAGCATGGCGAGGAACCGCTCTGCGAAGAGATAGGCGTCGCCGGGCCAGCGGGCCGAGAGGTAGTTGCCGTCCTCGACGACGAACGCCGGGCGATGGTCGGTGGCGGTGCCGCGCTGTGACGGCGTGCGCGGGCCGCGCCGGAAGTCGGCAGGCGAGGCGAGCGCGGCCGCGATTTCGTCCTGCACGTAGGCGGGGTAGGTGCGGTAGTAGCGGCCGAGGCGCCAGGCGGTCAGCAGATAGGCGGATCGCTCCAGGTACTCGGGCAGGCAGGTGGTGCGGCGCCCGTGCAGCACACTGCGGCCGGTGGCCGGGTCCTGCGCACGGGCGAGCACCAGCGGACCGTGGCAGATCGCCGCGACCGGCCGTCCGAGTCGCCAGAACTCGGCAACCTTCCGCTGCAGCACCGCCGATCCCACCAAGGAGGAGCTGGTCGCGGCGTACCTGCGCAGGACCGACGACTCCTGGACGGCCCAGCTGCAGGACGCCGCCGCACGCGCGGGGGACGACCCGCGTGAGCAGCTCGTCGGGCTGTTCGACGCGCTGACGGACGCCTTCGACCGGCACGGCTTCTTCGGATGCCCGTTCGTCAGTGCGGCGGTCGAGGCAGACCTGGACTCGGAGGCGCGGGCCATCACCGTGCAGCACACGCAGCGCCGTCAGGCATGGCTGACCGAGCTGAGCGACAAGGCCGGCGCCCGCGCCGCCGAGTCGCTCGCCCGACACCTCGGACTCCTGATCGACGGCGCCCTGACCTCCGGCCGCCTGCTCCAGGACCGCACGGTCGTGGACGAGGCGAAATCAGCAGCGCGTCTGCTCGTCGCCGGCCACACCCGAGCGCGCGGACCGCACCCCGCTTCCCAACTCATGTGGCAAGACAGGAAAGAGGCGCAGTCATGCGCGCAGTGATCCTCCACGAGTTCGACACTCCGCTGGTCCTCGGCGAGATCGAGAAGCCGACCGCCGGCCCCGGCCAGGTGCTGGTCGAGATCAGGGCCAGTGGCGTCAACCCGCTGGACACCAAGATCCGGGCCGGAAAGGCCGCCCATGCCCGGCGCACGCTGCCGGCCGTCCTCGGCATGGATCTCGCCGGCGTGGTCGAGGCGGTCGGCGCTGGCGTCACCGGCTTCGCGCCCGGCGACGAGGTCTACGGCATGACCGGCGGTGTCGGTGACCTGCAGGGCTCGCTCGCCCAGTACGCGGCCGTCGACGCCCGCCTGCTCGCCCACAAGCCCGCCTCGCTCACCCTGCGTGAGGCGGCGGCCCTGCCCCTGGTCGTCATCACGGCCTGGGAGGGCCTGGTCGACCGGGCGCAGGTCCGTGCGGGACAGAAGGTCCTCGTCCACGGCGGCGCCGGCGGCATCGGCCACGTGGCCGTCCAGATCGCCCGAGCCCGCGGTGCCGAGGTCTTCGCCACCGCGTCCTCCTCGCGGCTGGACGTCGTCAAGTCCCTGGGGGCGACCCCGATCGACTACACCACCACCTCCACGGACGAGTACGTCGCCGAGCACACCGGCGGCGAGGGCTTCGACGTCATCTTCGACACCGTCGGCGGCTCTGTGCTCGACGCGTCCTTCGCGGCAGTGCGCACCTACACCGGCCACGTCCTGAGCGCCCTGGGCTGGGGTACCCACAGCCTCGCCCCCCTCTCCTTCCGCGGGGCCACCTACTCGGGTGTCTTCACCCTGCTGCCCATGCTGACCGGCCGCGGGCGGGAGCACCACGGAGAGATCATGCGTGAGGCCGCCGCGCTCGCCGACGCGGGCGAACTCAAGCCCCTGCTGGACCCCCGGCGCTTCACCCTTGCCACCGTCGCCGACGCCCACGCGGCCGTGGAGAGCGGCACCGCCCGGAGCAGGATCGTGGTCGATGTCGAGTGACCAACCGCAACGGCTCGACTGAGGAGAAGAGATGACGACACGCCCCCCATTGCCCCCGTTCACCCGCGAGACCGCCATCGAGAAGGTTCGGCTGGCGGAGGACGGCTGGAACACCAGGGACCCCGAAAGAGTGGTGCTGGCCTACTCCAAGGACTCCCGCTGGCGGAACCGGGCGGAGTTCGCGACGGGACACGACGAAATCGTGGCGTTCCTGCGGCGTAAGTGGGCCAGGGAGCTCGACTACCGGCTGATCAAGGAACTGTGGGCCTTCACCGGCAATCGGATCGCGGTCCGATTCGCCTACGAGTGGCGCGATGACGCGGGCAACTGGTTCCGCTCCTACGGGAACGAGAACTGGGAGTTCGACGAGCAGGGCCTGATGCGAGCACGGCACGCGAGCATCAACGACCTGCCGATCCAGGAGTCGGAGCGCAAGTACCACTGGCCCTTGGGGCGTCGCCCCGACGACCACCCGGGCCTGACGGACTTCGGCTTCTGACCTCAAGAGACCGTGCCGCGCGGCGGTGGGAGCGTCACATGACCGATGTGACTACTGGGTCGGCGCGTAGGCGCGGACCATGAGGGTGCCGACGTCGCGGGGGTCGGGGGCGTCGAGGATGTCGCGATGCCGGTGAAGCCGTGGCGTTTGAGGAGGTCGGCCCACTGTGCGGGGGAGTGGGACCAGCGCATGACGGTGAGCTTTCGGCCGTTGAAGCCGTTGCCGTACATGCCCTCGGGGCCGTAGAGGCCTTCCAGGGGCTCGGCGTGGGCGAAGGCGAAGACGCCGCCGGGGTTGAGACTCCGGTGGACGAGGGGGAAGAGCTGTTCGGGGTCGGTGAACCAGGCCGCACCCCATACGGAGTAGATCGCGTCCCAGCGCTGCTCGGCCCGTTCCAGGTACCAGCAGGCCTCGGCCCGCACGATGTCCAGGTTCGGGGTGCCCTCCCACCAGGCACGGGCCCTTTCGACCTGCGCGGTGGAGAAGTCCAGGGCAGTGACGTGGACGCCGAGCCGCGCCAGGTGAACTGCTTCCCTGCACTCCGCGGCACCAAGCTCCAGGGCAGTCGCCGGTCTGCCCAGCCATTCGGCGCCCGGGCTGTGGCCGTGCTGTGTCCACTCGAAGAGCGTCACGTCCGGGGCAGAGGCTTCACCTCCGCGGTGGGCTTGTAGGTGTCCCAGTACTCGTCGACCGTCTGTGACGCGCGGGGCATCCGAGTCCTCCAGAGGTCGCAGGGGCGAGTGTCCAGGAGTGGACACCGTAGCCCCGCTGTCAGCCTCCGGGGTGGGTATTGGCGCGGGATTCACTCTGACGCATCTGCCCGGTGCGCGAAGACCCGGCGCCCCTTCCGTTCGGGTGCCGGGCCTGATGGTTCGATGTGTGTCAGTGGGGCCCTGGACGTCCTGGACCGCATCCCGGCCGCGCGACTGCGGGCCACCGCTCGAGGTCGGTTGGCCCGGCTCGACCGATGGCTCGCGGGCTCGGACACGGCGGCAGCGCGGAGCCTGTCCGAGCGGCTGCGATCCCTGCCTGCCCCGATTGGTGAGGACGGCAGGGCAACGGCCTGACTGATCGGCCCCATCGCGATCCTGAGCTGCTCCCGAAGAGCCGCGCAGGGTGAACTACTGTCGTGATCGTGCATCTGGCCGTGGCCGGCCTCAGCGGCCCCACCGGCGGTTACTTCGCCGCCGACGGCGCTGTCTCCCGGTGGCCCGGCACGTTCGTGGCGTTGTCGATGTGTTCCTCGACCCAGGTTTGTAGGAGGCGCAGGGGTACGGCTGCGCTGTGGCCGAGGGCGGTCAGGGCGTACTCCACGTGCAGGGGTACTGCGGGGTAGACGGTGCGGTCGACGAGCCCCGCGTCCTCCAGGCGTCGCAGGGTCTGGGTGAGCACCTTGGGGCTGACGCCCTGCAGGAGTCGTTGCAGCGCGCCGAAGCGCAGCGGGCCGTCGTCCAGGGCACCGATGGCCAGGGCGGACCATTTGTTCGCCAGCAGGTCCAGCATGGCGCGGCAGGGGCACTGGGCCGAGTAGACGTCGTGATGGGCGTGCTGGCCGGTCGGGCAGTCGGTGGTCACCAGGGCGCTCCTCAGCTGCATGCTTCCCGATGGGAAGTAGGTTCCCTTGATGGTAACCACCCCGCCGGGGCTACGGTCAAACCCGTTGGACCGAGGGCCGGTAAGCGGCTTTTCGGCATATTTGCTTCAAGGGAGACGGCCCATGTTGTCGATGCGCGCGGTGGTGCAGCACTCGTTCGGCGGCCCCGACGTTCTGCAGGTGGCGGAGGTGCCCCGGCCCGTGCCGCTGCCGACCGAGGTGCTGGTTCGGGTGCGTGCCGCCGGGATCAACCCGGTCGACTGGAAGACCCGGAGCGGTGGTGGCATGGCCCAGGTGCTCGGCGAGCCCCCGTTCACCCTGGGGTGGGACGTCTCCGGCGTCGTGGAGGAGGTCGGCTTCGGCGTCACCACCCTCAAGCCCGGCGACGAGGTCTACGGGATGCCGTGGTTCCCCCGCACGGCCGGCGGATATGCCGAGTACGTCACCGCCCCCGCCCGCCAGTTCGCCCGCAAGCCGCGGAGCATCAGCCACGAGCAGGCCGCCGCCGTACCGCTCGCGGCCCTCACCGCTTGGCAGGCCCTGGTCGACACCGCCGACGTCGGTCGCGGCCAGCGTGTGCTGGTCCGCGCCGCAGCCGGAGGCGTCGGACACTTCGCCGTCCAGTTCGCCAAGCACCTGGGCGCCCACGTCACCGGAACCGCCAGCAGCCCGCGTCACGAGTGGCTCACCGCCCTGGGCGCCGACGAGCTGATCGACTACAGCGCAGTCCGCTTCGAGGACGCCACCAAGGACATCGACGTGGTCATCGACCTGGTCGGCGAGGCGCACGACAACACCAGCACCCGCTCGCTCGACGTGCTGCGTCCCGGCGGACTGATCGTCGCCATCCCCGCCGGCGTCTCGCCCGAACTGCACGAGGCGGCCCGGTCCCGGGGGCTGCGCACCAGCGCCTTCCTGGTCGAGCCGGACAGTCCGGCCCTGACCCGGATCGCCGGACTCATCGACGCCGGCGAGGTGAGCGTGGAGGTCGAGAAGGTCTTCCCTCTGGAACAGGCCGCCGAGGCCCACGCCCGCGGCGAGAGCGGCCGCACCCGCGGCAAGCTCGTCCTCAGCGTCGCCTCCTGACCCCCGCTCAGCCCCGGGGGGCGCCCCTCGCCCGCCACCCCCGGCCGCAGCCACGAGCAGGACCAGCAAGATCAGCGGGCGGTCCAGACGGGGCAGCCGGTCTGATGCGTGGTCAGGACGAGGATGGAGGTGCCCTCCAGCCGTCGTTGGCGCTCGACCTGGCAGCACTGGGGATCCAGGACCACCGCGGTCAGCGGCGCAGTCCCGTGGTCCTCGTCCCCGGGGTCGGGGGCGCGGTCCTCGTGGACGGCGGGGGTCGGCAGGGGGCGCGGCTGTCGGTCGGTGCGTCGCCGTCTTCGAGTCATGGTTACCAGGATGCCGACCGGGTGCGGGCCGGCGGGGGAGCGTGCCCGGATGGGCGTGTTGCCGTGTGACCGCTCGATCGGTTGGACCGCGGACAGTGATGGGGGTGTGCCTACGTCCGCTCGCCCTCGGAGTTGGCGCCGGCCTCGCGGAGGTCTGCTGCCTGCTGCAGGGCTTCGCGCAGCTGGCGGTAGCGGTGCTCGGCCAGGGCCTCGGCGATCGCGGGGTGGCGGTGGACAGCCAGCGCGGCTTCGCGCTCGGCTTCGCGCAGTTCCTCCAGCCGGGCTCCGAGCTCGGCCGGCCACTGCTGGCGTTCGAACCACTGCTCGGGGTCGGGGAACTCGCGCAGCCGCTGGGCGGCGGTGCTGTCGCTGAAGGTCAGCAGCTCCCGGTAGGCCCGGCGGCGCTCGATTTCGAGGGCGACCAGGTCATGGGGCGGGGAGACATCGGCAGGCACACCGCCACCATACATCGAACATGTGTTCGTTTGCTGGATCGACACCGCCCGAGGAATTGCCGAAGCCGTATCGGATTTCTGCTGTACCCGAACCCGCGACCCGCACGGCGCTAGCGTTGGGTCCATGATCGTATGGCTCAACGGCACCCACGGCGCAGGCAAGACGACGACCAGTGCACTCGTGCAGCAGCTGATCCCGGATTCGCTGGTGTTTGACGCAGAGAAGGTCGGCGAGACGCTCATGGACATCAGGCCAGGGCTGCCGGATGCGGACAACTTCCAGCACTGGCCGCCGTGGCGCCCGCTCGTGGTCGAGACCGCGCGCCGGGTACTCGACTACACCGGCGGCACTCTGGTGATGCCCATGACCGTCCTGGTCGAGGAGTACTGGCGCGAGATCAGCACGGGCCTCGCCCAATATGCCATTCCGGTACGGCACTTCGTCCTGCACGCGGACCAGGACACTCTCCGCAGGCGCATCGAGAGGGCCACTCCCGTCCCCTCCCCGTTCCGTCTCAAGTACCTTGAGCCGTACGCCGAGGCGGCCCGTACCTGGCTGCACAGCGACGCCGAGGTCATCGACACCCCACACCTCACGCCCGCCCAGGCCGCCCAGCGGATCGCAGAGGCCGTCAAGAGCTGAGGGCAACTTGCCCCTTGCGATTGTTGGCCGGTTCGCGCCTGGTCGAGATGGCCGGCGCGCCGTGCCCGGAGGGAGGGATGCGGGATGAGTTCCCGGCTGGCGGTGTACGCCGTGTGCATCGAGGACGGGCGGGTGCTGCTCGCGCGTTACGAACCACCCGAGGGCGAATCCAACTGGACGCTTCCGGGCGGTGGGGTCGAGCACGCGGAGGATCCGTTCGATGCGGTGATCCGGGAGGTCGCTGAGGAGACCGGCTGCGACGTGGTCGTCGAACGCCTGCTGGGCGTGGACTCAAGGGTGATCCCCGCGGCCGCCGCGCGTGCGGGAGTCGAGCACCAGAATGTCGGCATCTTCTACCAGGTCCGCATCACCGGCGGGCAGCTCCGGCCTGAGCCGAACGGCGAGACCGCCGAGTCGGTCTGGACTCCAGTCCCCGACGTCGTTTGTCTGTGCCGGTCGTCGCTGGTCGACATCGGCCTCGCCCTGGCGCGGACCGTTCCGGCAACCGGGCATGTCGCTGCCGCCCCGATCGGCGGCCTGGTCCAGCACTGAGGCCACGACCGACAGCCACCCGGGCTGCTGACAGTTGCGGCAGAACGGGGAAGTCCAGAGTCTTGTCCACAACGGGCTTCTACCACCGTGCTGCAGCCGCCGTTGCGGGCGTCACCTCGTAACCAGCCTGGACTCATGCTGTTGCGGGCAGTCGGAACAGGTCGGCGTTGCGCGCGCACCAGTCCGCGAAGGTTCGCGGTCGGCGGCCGAGCAGTCGTTCCACGGTGTCCGTTCGGAATCCGACGGTGTCGGCGCGCATGAGGGTGAACCCCTCGGTGATGGCGTCGGCGAGTGCCTGTGGCGCGCCGTTGGGAAAACGGGACCGGACGGCGTCGGCGGGTGTGGCTGCTTCGCGGACCTCGATGTCGCGGCCGATCGTCCTGGCGATGATCCGGACCTGCTCCGCGACGGTGAACAACTCGTCGCCGGTGAGAACGTACTCCGTGTCCTGGTGGCCGTCTTCGGTCAGGGCGAGGGCGGCGACCGCGGCGATGTCCACCGGGTCGATCGGCGCGTAGCGGCCCGGGCCGACCGGGTCGAGGACGAAACCTCCCTCACGGATGGTGGGTAGCCAGTCGAGGGCGTTGGTCATGAAGCCGCCGGGCCGCAGGAAGGTGGCGGGTATGCCGCAGGCGCGGATGATCTCCTCCCGCTGGTGGTGCCAGCGGCCCATGGCGGGCATCGGGTCGCCGAGGACGTTGAAAGAGGACAGGTGCACGATGTGGCTCACCCCAGCGGCCTCGGCGGCGGCGATCGCGAGGGTGGTGTGGTGGGTGCCGATGCCCTGCGTGAGCAGGAACAGCTTGTCGACACCGTCGAAGGCGGGCGTCAGTGTCGCAGGATCACCCAGGTCACCGACCGCGCGCTCGGCGCGCTCGGACAGTCCGGCGGCGCGGGCGGGGTCGCGGACCAGGATGCGGAATTTGGCGCCATTCGCGTCGAGTTCCCGGGTGAGCTCGCGGCCGATGTTCCCGGTGGCTGCGGTGACCAGTATCATCGGGGCTCCCTTAAAATCGATTGCCGTCTAGCGATTTCGGGGGAGACGTTAGCCGGTTCATGATTAGCCGTCAATTGACCTGTCGGCGGGCCGATCGGCCAGCCCCGTACAACACCGAAAGGCCGCCATGTCTGAGTTCCTGGACCTGCACGGCAGAACGTCGAAGGTGCTCCGAGCCGTGGCCGACGGGGCCATGCGGCGTCACGGCCTGCACCTGGGACAGAACTACCTGCTCGCAGTCCTGTGGGAGCGCGACGGCAGCACGCCGGGCGAGATCGCCGCAGCGCTGAACGTCACGACGCCCACCGTGGTCAAGATGGCCGACCGGATGACCATTGCCGGGCTGCTCAACCGTCGCCGCGACGACCGGGACAACCGCCTCGTCCGGCTCTGGCTCACCGATGCGGGGCGTGCGCTGCAGCAGCCGGTCGAGGCGGAACGGCGGTTGATCGAGGAGAAGGTGACCGCAGACCTCACCGAGACCGAACGCGAGCATCTGATGGGGGCGCTGGCGAAAATCCACCGGTCGGCCGGCGAACTGCTGAGCGACCCCACAGTCGGGCCACCGAGCACCTGAGCGGGCCGACCGGCTTTGATCGGGACCCGGTCAGAGTGCCTTCGGTGCCGCCTGCTGGGCCACCTCGAAGGACCACAGCGAGGAGTCGGTGGACGCCGGGCGCTGGCCGCCGCCGCGGTGTGCGGCCTGCATCGAGCCGGACATCCACGCCTGGAAGTCCTCCTCGCTGCGCCAGCGGGTGTAGACGAGGTAGTTGTCCGTGCCCTCCACCGGCCGCAGCAGCTCGAACCACTCGAAGCCCTCCGAGGACTCCACCGCCCCGGCCCGGGCGCCGAAGCGCTTCTCCAACTCCTCCCGCTGCTCGGCGGGAACGGTCAGCACATTGATCTTCACAACGCTCATGCCCCATCAGCCGCGTCCTGACGTCGCGGTGGTCGCCCCCGCGTACAGCTCGGCGATCAGGGCGACGGCGTTGGCGGTGGCCGGGTGCGGGTCGTGGCGGTGCCAGACGAGGTGGACGGGGACGGGTGCGGTGCCCCGGAGGGGACGGAAGGCGATCCCCTCGCGCCGGTACTGGGTGGCGGTGCTCTCCGGAGTGATGCCGATGCAGCGGCCGGTCGTGATCGCGGCGAGCCAGTCGTCGATGTCCTTGGTGTACTCCAGTGGTGGGCGGGCACCGGTGGGCCACAGTTCGGGGGTGGTGGTCCCGGTGCGGCGGTCGATGACCACGGTGCGCTCGCGGGTCTCGTCCAGGCCGATCGAGCGGCGCCTGGCCCATGGGTCGTCCGCGGCGACGGCGACCACCCGGCGTTCGAGTCCGACGACGGTGCTGGCGAAGCGCTGGGCGTCGAACGCCCCGCGGACGACCGCCAGGTCGCACACGCCCTCCGCCAGCCCTCCGGTGGAGGTGTTGGTGCGGATCAGCTGCATCTCGATCTCCGGGTGGGCGGCGGCCCAGCGGCGTTGGAAGGCGGCGGTGTGGTGCCCCAGCGCCGACCAGGCGTGGCCGATCCGCAGCCTGGTGTGCCCACTGGCGGCCTCCCGGACCAGGTCGTCCACCTCCGCGAGCAGGTGACGGGCCCGCCCCAGGACCAGGGCGCCGGCAGGCGTCAGGGCGATGCTCCGGCTGCTGCGGTGGAGCAGCCGCGTGCCGAGGACGCTCTCCAGAGCGGCCAGAGTGCGGGAGACGGCAGCCTGCGAAACGCCCAGCTCCAGGGCGGCGTCGGTGAAGCTGCCCGTGTCGACGATCGCCACAAGGCAGCGGAGCTGCCGCAGTTCCACATCCATACCTTCAGCGTATAGCTGCTCACCTTCATGCATTTTGCGTATTCCGTGGGCGGGAGCATCCTGCGGACTATGACGACCTCCCTGCCCACGGAACAGGCAGCCGTTGAGCGACCGGCGGGACGGCTCCCGCTGTCGGGCATCGCGATGATGCTCGGCAGCGCGCTGTCCAACCAGCTGGGGGCTGCCACCGGGGCCCTGGCGTTTCCCACGATCGGACCGGTGGGCGTGGTGGCGGTGCGCCAGTGGGTGGCCGCGGTCGTGCTCGTGGCGTCAGGGCGCCCGGCCTTCCGCAGGTTCACCTGGCAGCAGTGGTGGCCCGTCATCCTGCTGGCACTCGTCTTCGCGACCATGAATCTGACGCTGTACACGGCCATCAGCCGCGTCGGACTCGGCCTCGCCGTCACGCTGGAATTCCTCGGCCCGCTGACCATAGCCCTGGCCGCCTCCCGCCGCGCGGTCGACCTGGGATGCGCCGTGGTCGCAGGAGCAGCTGTGTTGGCGCTGCTCCGTCCCAAGCCCACCTCGGACTACCTCGGTCTGGGGCTCGGCCTCGCCGCCGCTTCCTGCTGGGCGGCGTACATCCTGCTCAACCGCATCATCGGCACCCGCCTGCCCGGAACCGAGGGGCCGGCCGCCGCGGCGGCGCTGTCCGGTCTCCTCTACATACCGGTGGGCGTGCTGGTCCTCACCCACCACCCGCTGACCCTCAAGGCACTGGCCTGCGCCGCGGCCGCCGGTGTGCTCTCGTCGGCGGTGCCCTTCCTGGTCGACATGCTCGCTCTCCGGAAGGTCCCGGCCCACCTCTTCGGGGTGTTCATGAGCGCCCACCCGGTGATGGCCGCCCTCATCGGCTGGATCATCCTGGGCCAGCGCCTGCCGGTCACCGACTGGCTCGCCATCACGGCCATCGTGGCCGCCAACGCCACCAGCGCTACGATGCGATCGCCGGTTGCACGGACAGCAGGTCGGCGAGGTCGACGCGGGTGAGGAACTCGCGGCGGATGCGGTCGGCGACGTTCGAGACCTCCTGCGAGCCGTCGTCGGCCGGATCTATGTGCACCCGGTACGGACGCTCCCCGACGGGAAGCGCGACGATGCGGGTGATCTCGTCGGAGACCAGGGAGGCGTCCGCACCCTCGGGGGCCAGCGCGGCGAGCTTCTCGGCGATCTGGCCCATCAGGCCGGCGTACTTCGTCTCGTACTGCGCCTCGACGGCGTCGTCGTCGGGGCGACCGGAGTGGGCGAAGTGGTTGGTGCCGCTGGTGAACGAGCCGGGCACCACGATCGATGTCTCGACGCCCCAGCGGGCCAGCTCGGCGGCGTAGCTGACGGCCAGGGAGTCCATGGCGGCCTTGGCGGCGAAATAGGGAGCCAGGTACGGCGGGGTTCCGCCCTTGACGCTTGAGCTGGACACCCAGATCACCAGCCCCTTGCCCGCCGTGCGCAGGTGGGGCAGCGCGGCACGGTTGACCCGCTGGGTCGAGAGCACGTTCACGTCGTAGAGCTCGGCGAGCTGCTCGGGGGTGAACGCCTCGGCGGGGCCGGTGACCATGTGGCCGGCGTTGTGGATGAGGACGTCGACGCGGCCGTGCTCGGCGATGACCTGATTGATCGCACCGGTGACGGACTCCTGGGAGTTGACGTCCAGTTCGATCGGACGCAGCTCGACGTCGTGCTCCTTGCTGTAGTCGTCGGCGGCCTGGACCTGGGGCGCGTTGCGGGTGGCGGTCTGCCGCATGCCCGCGTAGACGGTGTTGCCCGCGTCTGCGAGGGCACGGGCGGTGAGAGCGCCGAAGCCGCTGGAGGCGCCGGTGATCACGACGATGTTGCACATTGCTGTCTCCCTGCGTGTGGTGGTGTCGAGGGCCCCGAATAGCCGAATGGGGGAGGCGGCGGTCAGGCGAGACCGCCGTTGGCGAACAGCACCTGACCGTTGATCCACCGCGCCGGACCCGCCAGGAAGGCGACGGACTCGGCGATGTCCTCGGGGGTGCCCAGGCGTTCGAGCGGGGCGGCCTTGGACAGGTTGTCGATGGTGGTCCGGTCCTTGCCGTCGAGGAACAGCGCAGTCGCGGTCGGGCCGGGAGCCACGGCGTTGACGGTGATGTCCTTGCCGCGCAGTTCGCGGGCCAGCACCAGGGTCATGCCCTCGACGGCGCTCTTGCTGGCGGCGTAGGCGCCGTAGGTCGGGAACTGCAGGCGGGTGACCGAGGTGGAGAAGTTGATGATCGCGCCGCCGGGGCGGACCCGGCGGGCGGCCTGCTGGGAGACCACGAACGTGCCGCGGATGTTCGTACGGTGCATCCGGTCGAGGTCGTCCAGGTTCAGCGTCGCGATCGGCGACAGCAGCATGATGCCGGCCGTGTTGACGACCACGTCCAGGCCGCCGAACTCCTGCTCCACGGCGTCGAAAGCAGCGGACATCTCGATCTCGTCGGCGACGTCGCCGCCGACCGCGATCGCCCTGCCGCCGGCTGCGGTGATCGCGGCGACGGTCTCCTCGGCCTTGGCCTTGTTCCCGGCGTAGTGCACGCCGATCGCGATGCCGTCCTTGGCGAGGCGCTCCGCGACCGCGCGGCCGATGCCGCCGGAGCCGCCGGTGATCAGGGCCACGCGCGAGATGGTGTCAGACATGTCAGGTCCTTAGAAGGTGGGTGAGAAGTGGGGGATCAGGCGGGAAAGGTCCGGGCTGGACGCCTTCACTGCGAGCCGGTGGACGCGATGACCTGCGCCAGCCACTGCCCGAGCAGTGCTGCCTCGACGGTCGTGAAGGGCTGCGGGGTGAGTTCGTTCAACGCGGACAGCAGGGTGGTGGCGGCCACGATGCGTGCGTCCTGAGCCGGGGCGCCCGGATCGGAATCGACCAGGATGGCCTGGTGGATCGCATCCCTGACCAGAGTGGACAGGCTCAGGTCCGGATAGAGCGCGGGGCGGGTGATCAGGGCGAGTGCGACGCCGGTGTTGGCCGTCATGACCATGCGCGCTGCAACGTCGGGAGTGACCCGCAGTCGGCCCTGGACGGCGAGGCGTTCCAGGACCCCGCGGAGGATCCGCATGGCCTCCTCCGCGGCCTCGGGCATGGAGCGCAGCGCCGGGGCGAACATCAGCTTGTATGCGTTGGGGTGCGCGACTGCGAAGGCCGTGTGACTGTCCCAGCCCGCCCTGAGATCCTGCAGCGGGTCCTCGGACTCCTTGGCGGCCCTTTTGCTTTCCAGGTACTGGTCCCAGACGTAGTCGACGGTGGCCGACAGAAGGCCGTCCTTGTCGCCGAACAGCCGGTAGAGCACCGGCTGCTGCACCCCGGCCGCCTCGCACACCGCACGGGTCGACACGTCACCGTTCGGTGACTGCGCCAGCAGGGCCGCAGTCGCCTCTATTATCAGCGATCTCGTACTCATGACATCAACGATAACACAGCAGCGTATCGATGCAACCAGAATATTGTTATCGGCGAAAACAAGCCCGTCCTGCGGTCCTGGTGAGCCGAGCGCTGACCAGGACCGCAGGATGCATGCCCCGCCCCCGCCCCCGGCTACGTCCGGTAGCGGAAGAGGATCCGCCCGCGGTTCAGGTCGTACGGGCTGAGCTCCACGAGTACCCGGTCGTACGGCAGGATCTTGATGTAGTTCTTCCGTATCTTCCCGCTGATGTGCGCGAGGACCTTGTGCCCGTTCTCGAGCTCCACCCTGAAGGTGGCGTTGCGCAGGCACTCGATGACCGTGCCCTCGACCTCGATGCCTCCTGCTGTTGCCGTCATATGCCCAACTCCAGGTTGCTGCTCGCGCGTTGCGCGCCGACGCCGTCAAAGAGCGCCGTGGCCGCCTTGTTGGACTCGTCCACTTGGGCCGATGCCGTTCCGATGCCGGAGCGGTGCAGCGAACCCAGAACGTGGGCCAGCAGTGCCCGGGCGGTGCCGCGGCGGTGCTGGTCGGTCCGGACCGCGATCAGCCCGATGCGTGGCTGCCGGGTCACCGTCGCCAGCCTGACCAGGCCCACGTACTGGTCGGACCGTACTGCCACGGCGTACTTCGACGGGTCCAGCAGAGTGGTCCCGCTCGGGCGGGGCAGCACCTCCGCCGGCATCGTGTGCCAGCCGACGGTGGCCTCGACTTCCTCGCGAACGGCGCGGTCCAACGCGCGCAGCGGGCCTTCCGCCGCCCTGCCGGCGGGCACGATCGTCACGCCCGGCGGCAGTTGGCCCGCGTCGAGCCCCGTGACCCGGGGGTCGGTGGGCACGAGGTACTCCCACTCGCGGCGCCGGGGCGTGAAACCGACCCGCTCCCAGTCGGACGTCAGGTCGCGGTCCGCCTCGTCGACCACGGTGTACAGCGGCCGCGGCAGGTCGGCCAGCATCGCCTCGGCGAGTCGGTCGAAGACCGCGCTGTGCCACGAGTCGATGCTGAGGAAGATCCGCCCGTCGGGCCGGTGCGCAACGTGGCCGCGGCCGACCACCTGGTCTTCGGCCAGAGCGTGCCACTGCCGTTCCGCGACCCGGGTGACCACCACCGGGTGCTCGCTCATGCCCGCAGTGAAATGCACAGTATTCATAGGTGACTGCCTTTCAGGAGAGCCTGGTGTTCAGGCACTCCCGGCGACACCTACGTCAGCCGCCCGACCATGAAGGAAACGGGGAGCACCCATGGGTTACTGCGTTCACGGGTCTCACCTCCTGATGACGGCTTCAAGGTCCGCCTGCACGGTACCAACCGGTGGCCGTCCCGCCCAACCCCTTTTGTCGCGGGTGGTTGCTGCCGGTCATCCGTCCCGGCCATCGAGCGGGGCGGCTCCTGCGGCCGCCCACCAGGCGGGTGCTGACGCCACGGCAGCGTCGACCAGGTCCTCCTCGGTGACGGTCGGGTCGCTGAGCCACGCCTTGATCGCTCCGGCGAAACCGTGGGCCAGGAACTGCGCGGTCACCTCGCGATTGACATCGGGAAGGCTGCTGCCGGCCGCGCGCGCCATATAGGAGAGGGCGTAGTGGTGGAAGTGGCGCACCAGCGCGTCGTAGACGCCACGGTCCGCGGGATCGCCGAGGGCGTGCCGGTAGACGGCCGCGAACCGCTCGACATGGTCGGCCACCTCCGAAACGGCCAGACGCAGCAGCTCCGGGCCCCGGTACCCCTCGGCGCGACGCCGGTCCTCCAGCTGGTGCCCGGTCTCCAGGTCGGCGTAGAGCGCCTCGATGAGCGGATCCAGCGGCGTGCTGTAGCGGTTGTAGAAGGTCGCCCGGGTGACCCCGGCGCGTTCGGCCAGCTCGGCGACGGTGATCTGGGAGGCGGGCCGCTCCGAGGCGAGGTCCATGACGGCCTGCCTCAGGGCGTGCGTGGTCCGCGTGACACGCGGATCGATCCGACCGCTCACGGTTGCGATCCTCCACAACCAGTGCTCTTATACATATGTCAAATAGTTTCACGAGGGGAGCCAGTATGTCCTCCCACGCCCCGATCTCACCTCAGGAAGCGGCCGACCGGCTGGCGATCCGCGAACTGGTCGACGCCTACGCGCACTGCGCCGACCAGCGTGACGCGAAGGGCCAGATGGCCCTGTTCACCGAGGACACCCGCTTCCTGGTCTTCATGGACGCGACCGCGGCCGAGCCCACCCAGGAACTGCACGGGCGGGACGCCCTCGCCCCGGTGTTCGACAACCTCAACACCTACAAGGCCACCACCCACTTCAACGGCCAGAGCACGGTCTCCCTCAACGGCGACCGGGCGAGCGGTGAGAGCTACTGCCTGGCCCACCACGTCTCGTATGGGACCGATGCCGAGCGCACGATCATGATCGCGTCCATCCGCTATCTCGACGAATTCGTCAGGCAGGACGGCGAATGGCTCTTCGCCGAGCGCCGGCTGATGGTCAACTGGACCGAGACCCGCCCCTGTTCGCCCTGAGCGCCGGGCGGCAGAGGCTGCGCTACGACACGAGGAGCGATGCTGCCCGCTCCTCGACGGTAAGGAGGACGTTGACGGCCGCGTCGAGGCTGTCGGGGTCGATGCCGGCTGAGGCGGCGTCAGTGACCGTGCGGGCATGGGAGTAGATGCTCGCGAACCGAGCGGCTCCCGCTTCCGTCAGGGCGACGGTGCCGACTGCGTCCTCGGGTCGGTAGGCGATGTGGCCGGCGTCGGCGGTGTGCTCCAGCAGGCGGATGACGTCCGGCCGGGCCAGGTCCATCCGCCGGTCCAGCTCGACGGCCACCTGGTCCACGGTGATGGCCGTGGTCTGCTCATCGAGGAGCGTGAGCAGCATCCAGCTGGGGAAGTCGGTTCCGCAGTCGGCGAGGGCGCGCCGGTGCAGCTTGGTGAGCTGGCGCGCCGCCTCGCCGAGGGCGCGGCCGAAGCTGGGACGCGGCGTGGGGTTCGGGTTCTCGGGCATGTCATCCTCCGGATAGGGATTTGATGGTCGCGCCAACGAGTTCTTTCCCTCAGCGTACTCCGGCTTGATGGTCACGCCAACATTGGTCGCGCCAATAATTTGCTATTCTCGGGTCATGGAAACCGGTGAGCACCTGACGCCTGCCCGACTGCGGGTCCTGCCCAGCTGGCTGATCAATCAGGTGGCCATCCTCGCCAATCGGCTCACCGATCAGGCGCTGGCAGGCACTGGTTCGCGGCGCCACCACTACGCCATGCTCGCGGCGCTGGCCGAGTTCGGCCCGTCCAGCCAGGCGGACCTGGGTCGTTGCACCGGCATCGACCGCAGCGACGTCGTGGCGGCAGTGAACTCCCTGGCCCAGCAAGGGTATGTCGCGCGCAGTCCGGACCCGGCCGACGGCCGACGCAATGTCGTCACCATCACCGCCGCCGGGATGGACCACTTCGAACGGCTCAACTCCCTTCTGGCCGAGGCCCAGGACCGCTTGCTGTCCTCCTGGTCCGCCGACGAGCGCGACGGGCTGGTTCGACAGCTCACCCGGATCCTGAGCGACCATCAGGGGACGACTGCTCCGGGCGGCAGTTGAGGGGAGTCCGAAGCCCCGCGGGGATTCACACGATCAGCAAGGGAGCGTTGGCGCGTTCGAGCGTCTTGATGGTGTCCTGGTCCCAGCGCGGGGCGAGATCGGCGGACATCGGGTCGGGGAAGATCTCGTCCTGGCCCGCGGCGACGCCGTCGAGGATCGCTGCCGCGACCGCCACGGGGTCGGCCTTGGGCACCTCCAGGTCACACGACATCTCCGTGTCGACCGGACCGGTCAGGACGGCGTGCACCCGGATGCCGTGTGGGGCCAGCATCGCCCGCAGCGACTGTGTCATCGACAGCGCTGCGGCCTTCGACGCGGAGTACGCCGGGATGAACGGCAGGGAGGCGAGCGCGGCCACGGAGAGCACGTTGACCACCTGCCCGCCCGAGCGGGTGAGCTGGGGCCGGAACGCCTGCGTCAGGGCGAGCGGTCCGAACAGGTTGACGGCCAGGTGCTCCTCGACCACGCCCCGGTCGGTCAGGTCGTCGGCACGGGCCAGGCCCGCGTTGTTGATGAGGACGTCGAGCACGTCCACCTCCTCGGCGGCCAGCTGGATCTGCGCGGCGTCGGTGACGTCGAGCAGCAGCGGAGCGACCCGCTTGTCGGCGTGGGTGAACGGCGTACGGGTCGCTGCGTAGACGCGTCTGGCGCCGCGCGCCAGGGCCTCGTCGAGCAGGGCGCGGCCGATGCCGCGGTTGGCACCGGTGATGAGAACGGTGCGGTCGGTCAGGGTGGGCAGGGTCGACATGGCTTCCTCCGCTGTCGGGTCTATCGGTTGTCGAAGGGGCAGACACACCCGGTTCCTTTTTCTGGTCACCCGGTGGCGACCAGTTCCGCGGACCGCCGGTGTCAGTACCGGACGAGAGGATGACGCCAGACGAGAAACGACCACGGAGGATCGGATGCCGGCCTCGACCGAGCTACTTGCGCGGGCCTGCGCGGGCGACCGCGACGCGTTCGCCGAACTGGTGCAGCCGCACTGCCGTGAGCTGCATGTGCACTGCTACCGCATGCTCGGCTCGCTGCAGGACGCCGAGGACGTGCTCCAGGAGACGCTGCTCGCGGCGTGGGTGGGCCTGGGCGGGTTCGAGGGGCGCTCGTCGGTGCGGACCTGGCTGTACCGGATCGCCACCAACCGGTGCCTCAACGTGCTGCGCGCGACGACCCGGCGCCGACCGACTGCCGAGCCGTTGCCCGTCGCTCCGCCCGAGCCGTACGGTCTCGGAGAGGTGCTGTGGCTGCAGCCCTACCCGGACCTGCTGCTCGACGAACTGCCCGACCACGTTCCCGGTCCCGAGGCGCGCTACGAGTCGCGGGAGGCGATCTCGCTGGCGTTTGTGACGGCCGTCCAGTTGCTGCCACCGAACCAGCGTGCTGCCCTGCTGCTGCGCGACGTGCTCGGCTACCGCGCCCGGGAAGCCGCCGACCTTCTCGGGGTCACCGAGGACACCGTGACCAACGCCCTCAAACGGGCACGGGCCAACCTGGACCGCGCGCACACCACCGGACCGCCGCCGCCGGAGCCGGGCAGCGCCGCCGAGCGTGAGCTGCTGGACCGCTTCGTCGAGGCGTTCGTCGAACTCGACGTCGACGCGCTCGTCGCGATGATGACCGACGACGCGTGGGTGCGGATGCCACCGCTGCCGTTCGAGTACCGCGGCCACGAGGCGATCCGCCGCTTCTTCACCGCCGTGGACCCACATCGCCGCGGGATCGCACGGATCGTGCCGGTGTACGCGAACCGGCAGCCTGCCTGGGGCGAGTACCGGCGGGACCCGACCACCGGTCGGCTGCACATCAGCGGCATTGAGGTGGTCGCACTGGCCGGTGACCGGGTCCGCGAGATCACCCGCTTCGACACGACCACCGCACCGCACTTCGGCCTGCCCCGCGTCCTGGACGAGTAGCGGCCCGAGGCAGCGTTAGCCTGTCCCCGTGTCCGCCTCGCCCCTGCGCCGTGTCGCCGTCCTGGTGCTCGACGGCGCCAAGCCGCTCGACGTCGGCATCCCCGCGCAGGTCTTCTCGACCCGCGCGAGCATGCCCTACGAGGTGCGGGTCTGCGGCGCCTCGCCCGGTCTGGTGGCCGGCGGTGACGGCCTGTCCTACCACGTCGCCCACGGGCTCGAAGCGCTCACATGGGCAGAGCTCGTGCTCGTCCCCGGCTACCGGTCGCCCGACCGCGAGCCACCGCCAGCAGCCGTCGTCGACGCACTGGCAGCCGCCCACGACCGCGGTGCGCGGCTCGCCGCCATCTCCACGGGCGCGTTCGCGCTGGCTGCCACCGGCCTGCTGAACGGCAGGCGCGCCACGACGCACTGGCACTACACCCATGTGCTGGCGGCGGCGTACCCGCTGGTCCGCGTCGACGAGAACGTCCTCTTCGTCGACGAGGGCAGTGTGCTGACCTCGGCCGGCGCCGCGTCGGGCATCGACCTGTGCCTGCACATCCTCCGCGGCGACCTCGGCGTGGCGGCGTCGAACCATGCGGCCCGACGCCTGGTCGCGGCCCCCTACCGCAGCGGCGGCCAGGCGCAGTACGTGCCGCGCAGCGTGCCGGAGCCGCTCGGGGAGCGCTTCGCCGCCACCCGGGAGTGGGCGCTGCACCGCATCGGCGAACCGCTGACCCTGGAGATACTCGCCCGGCACGCGGCGGTGTCGCCGCGCACCTTCTCCCGGCGCTTCGTGGAGGACACCGGCTACACCCCGATGCAGTGGGTCATGCGCGCCCGCCTCGACGTGGCCCGTGAGCTGCTCGAACGCTCCGAGCGGAGCGTCGAGCAGATCGCCGTCGACGTCGGACTGGGCACCGGCACCAATCTGCGGCTGCACTTCCAGCGGATTCTCGGCACCACGCCCAGCGAGTACCGGCGCACCTTCGCGCGCGGCGAGTAGCTCGGCCACGTCAGGGTGGCGAGATCCTTTCGAACCATGGCACTCACGCCCCTGCCACGGACCGGCGCCGCGCGCGAGCCTGGTGGTGACTGGAAGGGACACCACCCATGACTCGTATCGCCGTCAACGGATTCGGCCGCATCGGCCGCAACTCACTGCGCGCCCTGCTGGAACGGGACAGCAAGCTGGAGGTCGTTGCCGTCAACGACCTCACCGAGCCCGCGACCCTCGCGCGGCTGCTCGCCTACGACACCACCGCCGGCCGGCTCGGACGCCCGGTGACCGTGGACGGGGACACCCTGGTCGTCGACGGCCGCCGGATCACCGTGCTCGCCGAGCGGGAGCCGGCGCAGCTGCCGTGGCGCGAGCTCGGCGTCGACATCGTGCTGGAGGCCACCGGCCGCTTCACCTCGGCCACGGCCGCCCGCGCCCACCTCGACGCCGGCGCCAGGAAGGTGCTGGTCAGCGCGCCTTCGGACGGCGCGGACGTGACCCTCGCCTTCGGCGTGAACACCGGCGCCTACGACCCGGCCCTGCACACCATCGTTTCGAACGCCTCCTGCACCACCAATGCGCTCGCCCCGCTGGCCTCGGTGCTCGACGACCTCGCGGGCATCGAGCACGGCTTCATGACCACCGTGCACGCCTACACGCAGGAGCAGAACCTCCAGGACGGACCGCATCGCGATGCCCGTCGGGCGCGGGCCGCCGCCGTCAACATCGTGCCGACGACGACCGGCGCCGCCAAGGCCATCGGCCTGGTGCTGCCGAACCTCGCCGGCAGGCTGTCCGGCGACTCGATCCGGGTGCCGGTTCCGGTGGGCTCCATCGTCGAGCTCAACACCACCGTCGCCCGCGACGTGACCCGTGAGGACGTGCTGGCGGCCTACCGCGCCGCGGCGGAGGGACCTCTGGCCGGCGTTCTGGAGTACTCGGAGGACCCGCTGGTCTCCTCGGACATCACCGGAAACCCGGCCTCGTCGATCTTCGACTCGGCGCTGACCCGCGTCGACGGCCGCCACATCAAGGTGGTCGCCTGGTACGACAACGAGTGGGGATTCTCGAACCGCGTCATCGACACGCTCGAACTCCTGGCCGCCCGCTGACCTAAAACCGGCACAAGCCTGCCCACGACGTCTTCGTCGTGGGCAGGCTTGTGCCGCTGGGCGTCAGTGGTCGGGTCAGTAACCGCTGCTGCCGTAGGCGATGTTCTCGAACGCACCGTAGGTGGCGTTCGCGTAGCGGACCGCGGCGACGATGTTGTCGACCGGGTTCATGATGTCCGTGTGGCCCGACAGCGCGTAGGTGTTGAAGGTCGGCTGGATCACCTGCATCAGGCCTTCGGAGGGGGTGCCCGCGGCCGCGTTGGAGTCCCAGTTGTTCACGGCGTTGGGGTTGCCCGAGGACTCGGTCATCGCCCGGGCGGTGATGGCGGCGGCAGAGGGAACGTGGTCGCCGTTGGCGGCGAGGATGCTCTGCGCCTCCGCGATCCAGCCGGACAGGTTGTTTGCGTAGGTCGGCGTGGCGGCGGCCTTCGCCGCAGCGGCCGCAGCGGCAGCCTTCGCGGCAGCGGCGGCCTTCGCGGCCGCCTGGGCCTTCGCCGCGGCAGCTGCCTGTGCCTGTGCCTGGGCGGCGGCCGCGGCCTTCGCCTTGGCAGCTGCTGCAGCCGCGGCCTGGGCCTTGGCCTTGGCGGCCGCCTGGGCTGCGGCCTGGGCCTTTGCCTTTGCAGCTGCCTGGGCGGCGGCCGCGGCCTTCGCCTTGGCGGCCGCTGCGGCAGCGGACTGCGATGCGGCGGCGGACGGAGCCGTCAGCGTCGTGCGCTGCTCGGAACGGTTCGCGGCGTCGGTGGACGGGCGTGCGGCGGCCTGACTGCTGCTCGCCGCCGCTGCCGTGTGGGTCGTGCCCGAGCTGCCGCCTGCGACGGCGACGGCGGTACCGGTGGCACCGCCGGTGACCAGAAGGGCAGCGGCGATGCCCGCGAAAAGCCGCTTGTTCGGATGCATGGCGACGACGCGCCGGCGGAAACGGGCAAGCGAAGGCTGGATACGGTGACGCATGGAACTCCGATGTCGACGGGATTTGCCCGTGGCCGAGGGCGCACCGGTCCACGCGCTCGCCTGGCGGCGTCGCGACGCGGGGGGTGGGCCGCCCGGCGGCTTCGGGACTGGCCCGACCGAGCGAGGGAGCCGTTCAGCGGCGATGGACCGGCGCTCGGTGCGCGGTTCGCCTGGCTCCCGGCAGGTCTCTCTGTTCGCCTGCCTCGTGCACGGTCACACGGCCTTCACACAAGGAGCAAGAATTTTCGGCGGAAAGTGCGACACGCCACAGTTTGAACGTGACCTGAGTCTCAAACGGCCCCTGTAGTCCCGGTTTTCGCCCCTGTGACAGTGACGGCGGTCACTTGGAGGCGGCACGGAGCGCGCTAAGTCCGTTTTGCCGGATTTATCCAACTCCCCCGTATTGAGGCCATTTCAGCAGGTGTGTCGGCAGGGAAGAGCGCCGCTGCCGCGCCGCCATGACGGCCGGTCATCTGCTGTCCAGTACGACCGGCAATGCAAAGCCAACGCACAGATAGGCGACCGGGCCGTGTACCGCCGCCCGGTCGCCGCTCAGTCCTGGGTGTCCGCCTGCCAGCGCTGCCCCGCAGTCTCGATGGACGTGACGGGCAGTCAGGCCCCGGCTCGTCGAGGCCGCCGGGCACCCTGCGGGTGGCCTGATCATCGACGTCTGGCACACCGAGCGCGCCCGCACCCCGCCCGCCGACCTGGCGGCCGTGCCCAGGTCGCGGATCGTGGGCGTGGAGATCCTCTCCGAGACGCACCGAGCGCTGCCGGTGCGGGAGGCCGCCTCGGCGGCGTACCGGACCGCCGCCGACGCTGTCGACGGGAGCGCCGCAGAGAGCGGGCTCACTACTCCTTGATGTCGTCGATCAGGACCGGGCCGTCGGTGGTGACCGACTGGATGGCGGCGAGGGCGATGGACAGCGCGGCGCGGGCGTCCTGGCCGGTGACGGCGGGGGTGGTCCCGGTGCGCACGCAGCCGGCGAAGTCGGCGAGTTCGGCGACGTACGCGTCGTGGAATAGGTCCTGGTCGTAGCTGACGCAGTCGGCGGTGACGCCGTCCGCGCCGTAGGAGGTCAGGTGGGTGCGGCGGATGTCGCCCATGGTGAGCATGCCGGCCGAGCCGAAGACCTCGCCGCGTACGTCGTAGCCGTACACGGCCTGGAAGTTGGCCTCCGCGGTGGCCATGGCGCCGTTGTCGAAGCGGATGGTGACCACGGCGGTGTCCAGCAGGCCGCGGTCCCGGAAGTCGGGACGGACCAGGGCGTCGGCCATGGCGAAGACCTCGACGGGCTCGGCGCCGGGGTTGAGGTAGCGCAGGGTGTCGAAGTCGTGGATGAGGGTCTCCAGGAAGATCGTCCACGGCGGGATGGGGGCCGGGTCGACCAGCCGGGGGTCGCGGGTGAGGGAGCGCAGCAGCTGCGGGGTGCCGATGCCACCGGCTGCGACCTTGTCGTGGGCGGCGCGGAACCCGGCGTCGTAACGTCGGTTGAAGCCCACCTGGAGCGCGACGCCGGCCTCCTCGGCGGCGCTGATGGCGCGGTCGGCCTCGGCGAGGGTGACCGCCATGGGCTTCTCGCAGTAGACCGCCTTGCCCGCCCGCGCCGCCGCCTCGACGAGATCGGCGTGGGTGCGGGCCGGGGTGGCGATGACCACGGCGTCGATCTCCGGGTCGGCGAGCAGCGCGCCGATGTCGGTCAGCGCCTTGGGGCAGCCCAGCCGGTTTGCGAGGCGCTGCGCGGCACCAGGGGCCGGGTCGGCGACGGCGGCGAGCCGGGCGCCGGGGATGCGCCGGGCGAGGGACTCGGCGTGGAAGGAGCCCATCCGTCCGGCGCCGACGAGACCGACGGCGAGGGGCTGCTGCGTGGTGGTGGTCATGAGGGTTCTCCGTACGTCGTTGTCAGAGGGTGAAGGCGGAGCGGAAGCGTTCCAGGGCGAGGTCGTCGTCGCCGGAGGCCCAGGCCTCCATGGCGACCGTGCCGTCGTAGCCCAGCTCGGCGAGGGCGCGGGCGACGGCCGGGTAGGAGATCTCCCCGGTGCCCGGCTCGCAGCGGCCGGGTACGTCCGCTACCTGGATCTCGCCGATCAGGCCCAGCCCGTGCGCCCTGCGGACCAGCTCGATGAGATTCCCCTCGCCGATCTGGGCGTGGTACAGGTCCAGGTTCATCCGCAGGCCCGGCCGGTCCACGGCCGCGACCAGGGCCAGCGTGTCGGCGGCCCTGGCGAACGGCACGCCGGGGTGGTCGACGGCGGTGTTGAGGTTCTCCAGGGTGAAGACGACCCCGGCGCTCTCGCCCAGCTCGGCGATCCGGGTGAGGGTGCGGTGCGCGGCGACCCACATCGGGCCGTCGGCCTCGCCGGTCACCGGGACGACGGGCAGACCCTGGTCGTCCAGGCCGGTCCCGTGCAGGTTCAGCCGGGGGCAGCCCAGCTGTTCGGCGGCCTTGACCGACTCCTCGGCAGTGCGCAGCAGCTCGGCCGCGCCGTCCTCGTCGGTCAGGGTGCCGCGGATGTAACCGGTCATGGACGAGAAACGGGCCGGGGTGCGGGCGAGGGCATCCAGGTCGTGCCGGGTCCAGTCCCAGATCTCCACCTGGAAGCCCGCTTCGTGGATGCGCTCGGCCCGCTCCTGGATCGGCAGGTCCCGGAAGACCATCTCGGCGCAGACCGCCAATGTGTACATCGCCACTCACCCTCACCTTCTAGAACGTTCTAGACGTCAGGGTTGCAGTACGCCAGTCGGCGGGCTCCTCTGTCAAGAGGTCGTCGCCAACGGCTATAGAACGTTATAGTTCTCTGGGGCTACGGCTCCCGCCGCCGGTCTGGGATCATCGGACCCGGAGACGACATCGACCACGGAGGTCACCAGTGCCACCGAGCCCCACGGCCACGAGCGGGAAGCGGCCCACCCTGGCTGACGTCGCCGCGCGCGCGGGCGTGTCCACGGCGCTGGTCTCCACCGTCATGCGCGACACCAAGGGCGCCAGCGCCGCCACCCGCGAGCGGATCCTGCAGGCCGCCAAGGAGATCGGCTACCGGCCCGACGCCCGTGCACGCCTGCTGCGCAGCCACCGGTCACGCCTGCTCGGCGTCCAGTTCGGCCTGCAACACCCGTTCCACACCGACCTGGTGGAGTGCCTCTACGCGGCGGCCGAACCCGTCGGCTACCAGATCGCGCTGAGCGCCGTCGCCCCCAGTCGCAGCGAACAGCAAGCCGTGGAAACCCTGTTGGCCGATCGCTGCGAGGCGCTGATCCTGCTCGGCCCGCAGGCCCCCGCCGCGCGACTGGCCGAGTTGGCCGGCCAGCTGCCGGTGGTCTCGGTCGCCCGACGGCTGCGGTCGTCCGCCGGTCAGGTGGCCGTCGTCCGCACCGCCGACGACGAAGGCGCCCGCCAGGCCGTCGACCACCTGGTGGGGCTCGGCCACCGCGACATCGCCCACATAGACGGCGGCAGGGCCCCCGGCGCCGCGGACCGGCGCCGGGGCTACCGCACCGCGATGACCCGCCACGGCCTGGCCGAGCACGTCCGCGTCCTGCCCGGCGGACTGACCGAGGACGACGGCGCCGCGGCCGCCCGCGCCCTGCTCACCACCGGGCCGCGCCCCACCGCCGTCCTCGCCTTCAACGACCGCTGCGCCACCGGCGTCCTGGACACCCTGCTGCGCTGCGGTGTCCGCGTCCCCGCCGAGATCTCCGTGGTCGGCTTCGACGACAGCCGCCTGGCCCGCCTCGCCCACATCGACCTCACCACCGTCGCCCAGGACGTCCAACGCCTCGCCGGGATCGCGGTCGGCCGGGCCGTCGCCCGGCTGGAGGGCGAACCGGACCCCGAGGGGGAGACCGTCATCGCCCCGCACCTGGTCGTCCGCGGCACCACGACCACGGCCGGCTGAACCCGCGGATCCGGAGCCCGGCCCGGCTCACACTGCGGCCGGAAGGACCGTACGCGGCCGGAGCAGGAACCCGGCCGCCCGGTAGGTGTCGTCGATGAGCCGCATGGTGGTCAGCGCGTCGTCGGCGTCGAGCGCCAGCGGCGCACCGTGCCGCAGGTGGGCGGCGAACGCTTCGAGTTGGTAGGTGTACGAGGACCGGCGGCCGAGTTCCTCGGTGCGCTCACCGGCCGCCGTCCGTACCACCACCCGGTCGTCCAGGTGCGGCTGGACGAAGTTCACCGCCGTGGCCTCGCCGCGCGAGCCCACCACGCGGCAGCTCATCTGCCAGGTGTGGTGGGCCATGTGGCAGCGGGCGGTACCGGTGGCGCCGCCCGGGAACTCCAGATCGGCGTCCAGCCACTCGTCGACCGCGGCAGCCCCCGCCTTCTCGCCGCCGCGCGCGGCGACCAGCCGGGGTTCCCCACCTGCCCAGGGCGTGAGCATGCGCTGGGCGTGCAGGCTGTAGCAGCCGAGGTCCATCAGCGCGCCGCCCGCCAGCGGGAGCGACCACCGCACGTCGTCGTCCGGCGGCGCGGGCATGGCCATCACGGTCTCGACGTGCCGCAGCTCGCCCAACTCCCCGCTGCCCAGCAGCTCGTGCAGGCGCCGGGTGACCGGGTGGAACAGGTAGTGGAAGCCCTCCATGAACACCGTGCCCGCCTCGGCGACGGCCCGGTGGACCTCGGCCGCCTCCGTCGCGTTACTCGCGGACGGCTTCTCGGTGAGGACGTGCTTGCCGGCCCGCAGCGCGGCCAGGTTCCACGGCCCGTGCAGGCCGTTGGCCAACGGGTTGTAGACCACCTCCATCTCCGGATCGGCGACCAGGCCGGCATAGGAGTCCGCCACCCGCTCCACGCCGTGCGCGGCGGCGAAGGCCTTGGCCCGGTCGCGGTCGCGGGCGGCCACCGCGACCAGGCGGTGGCCGGTCGCACGGGCCGGCCCCACGATCGACAGCTCGGCGATCCGGGCCGCGCCCAGGATCCCGATCCGCAAAGGCTCGTCCGTCATCCCTTACGCACCTCGTCGAGTCGGACGGGACGGTGCTCACGCAGCGACAGGGTGCACGCCTCGGCGATCCAGCTCGCCTCGACGGCGTCCGCGACCGTGCAGGGGGAGGGGCGGGCGCCGGCGACGACCTCGGTGAACGCGGTGAGTTCGGCGCGGTAGGCGTCGGCGAAGCGGTCCATGAAGAAGGAGTGCGGGGTCCCGGCCGGGAAGGTGACGCCCGGTTCGACGGAGCGCAGCGGCAGCCTGTCCTCCAGGCCGACCGCGATGCTGTCCTTCATGCCGTGCAGCTCCAGGCGCACGTCGTAACCGCGGGCGTTGTGGCGGGAGTTGGAGATGACGGCGATGGCGCCGTCGTCGAGGGTGAGCAGGGCGGAGGCCGTGTCGACGTCATCCGCGTCACGGATGTACTGCGCGCCCCGGTTGCCTCCGGTCGCGTAGACCTCGGTCACCTCGCGGCCGGTCACCCAGCGCACGATGTCGAAGTCGTGCACACTGCAGTCGCGGAAGATGTCGCCGGAGACGGCCACGTAGGCGGGTGGCGGCGGGGCGGGGTCGAGGGTGGTGGACCGTACGGTGTGCAGGTCGCCGAGCTCACCGCTGACCACGGCCCGGCGCGCGGCCACGCAGCCCGCGTCGAAGCGCCGGTTGTAGCCGATGTGCACCGGGACGCCACTGCCCTCCACCGCACGCAGCACCTCCAGACTCTCCTCGACCCCGCGCGCCACGGGCTTCTCGCAGAAGACGGGAATGCCCGCCTCCACGGCGGCGAGGATGAGCTGGGGGTGCGCGTCGGTCGCCGCGGCGATCACGACACCGTCGACGCCGGCGGCGAGCAGGGCTTCGGGAGAGTCGGCGGCGGTGGCCCCGAAGCGCTCGGTGGCGGTGGCGACGGCCGCGGCCACCGGGTCGGTGACCACCAGGGAGTCCACCGCGTCCAGCCCGGCGAGGGTCCGGGCGTGGAAGGCGCCGATGCGGCCCAGCCCCATGATGCCTATACGCATGAGAATCCTGCTCTTTCTGCCCGAGGGCGATTCAGTCCAGGCTGCCGAGTACGTTCTGGTCCCAGTCGATGACCGAGCCGGTCACCACGCCGCTGCGGTCGGAGAGCAGCAGGACGACGAAGTCGGCGATCTCGTCGACCTGCCCGAGCCTGCCCATGGGCTGCGCCCGGGCGGCCTTCTCCCGCCAGTCGTCGCCCGCATCGTGGAAGGCGCGCTGGATGGCGTCTTCGCCCTCGGTGTCCGTCCAGCCGATGTTGAGGCCGTTGATCCGGATCCGGTCCCAGCGGTGCGCATGGGCGGCGTTGCGGGTCAGACCGGCCAGGCCGGCCTTGGCCGCGGAGTACGGCGCCAGGTGGGGCGGGCCGCCGTGGGCGCAGTTGGAGATGATGTTGACGATGGTGCCCGGCGCCCTGCGGGCCGTCATGTCGGCCACTGCCGCCTGCATCGCGAAGAACGGTGCGCGCAGGTTGATCGCCATGTGCTGGTCGAACAGTTCCGGCGTGGTGTCCAGCAGCGAGCCGCGCGACGTCAGCCCGGCCGCGTTGACCAGGCAGTCGATACGCCCGTGGACGTCGACGACCCGGACCGCGCTCTCGCGCGCCTGCGCCGGATCGCTGAGGTCCGCGCGCATGAAGCGCGCGCCCGAGTCGGCCGCGAGCCTCTCGCCGACCTCGGCCCGACGGCCGGTGAAGACGACGGGCGCGCCCTCCCGGACGGCCGCCCGCACGATGCCCGCGCCGACGCCCTGGCTGCCGCCGTTGACAAGGACGACCCGGTCCTTGAGCAGCGGGGTCTCAAGCAGTCCCATGAGTGCTGTGTCCCTTCAGCGCCGGCGGCGGTCGGCGGCCGCCCGCAGTTCGCGGCGCAGCCGCTCGGGGTCCCAGTCCTCGGCGACGGCCTGCCGGACGGTGTCCGCCTGGGAGGGCGGGGCCAGCCCCTCGACCGGCGGATCCAGATCGAGGTCGGTGGGGAAGGGGTAGCCCTCGGCGGTGGCCGCGATCACGCGGCGCAGCCAGTCCTCCGAGGCGCCCTCGGACTTGCGCCGCAGCAGCACCGGGAACAGCGCGTTCGCCATCGCCTCACGGTCCACCGTCTCCATCGCGCGGCCGAAGGCGGAGGAGATCTGCAGCAGATTGGCCATCCGCCTGATGTCGGCCGAGCGGTTGTGTCCGGCGGCGTGGAAGAGCGCCGGGTTGAAGAAGACCGCGTCGCCCTTGTCCAGCGGGAGCTGGACGTGGTGCGTGCCGAAGTACTCGACGAACTGCGGCAGCCGCCAGGCCAGGTACCCGGGCTCGTACGTCTGCGAGTGCGGCAGGTACAGGGTCGGGCCGGACTCGACGGGCATGTCGCAGTGGGCCACCGCGCCCTGCAGGGTGAGCAGCGGCGACAGGCGGTGGACCTGCGCCGGGTAGGCGGCGGCGTGCTCCTGGGAGAGGAAGCCGAGGTGGTAGTCGCGGTGGACGTGCTGCGCCGCGCCGCCCGGGTTGACCACGTTGAGCTGGGAGGTCACCTGGTAGGCGGGGCCGAGCCAGGCCTCCGCGACGAGCTCCAGGACATCGTTGGCGTAGTAGTCGGCGAACACCTCGGGCGCCCGCACGGCCACCTTGTCCAGGGCGTTCCAGACGCGGTCGTTCGCGCCGGGCTTGGCGAAGTGGTCACCGCGGGCCGCTCCGGTGGCGCGCTCCTCCTCGATCAGCGCGCGGAAGGCCTCGGAGGCCGCTTCCACGACGGCCCTGTCGACGAAGGCGCGCTTGAGGACCACGATGCCGGGCCCCTCCAGCAGAGCCCGGACCAGCTCCTCCTGCACGCCCCGGCGGCCCTCCGAGGTGGTCGCCAGTGAGCGGAGCCGATCGCTGTCGTAGAGCGGGACGTTCTGTTCGACGCGCTCGGCCGAGGGGTGGTCGGCGGGGTCCGTGCTCTGTTCCACGAGTGAGCGGAACACGTCGAGATCGCAGTCCGCCTCGGTCAGCCACGTTCGCGCTCCCGCAGTGATGGGAGACATCCGGTTCCCTTTCGTAGTCCGAGGATTTCTGCCAGTCTTGAGAACTCGAACCCATCATTCAATGCCTGTCACCACATCAAAAACCCATCATCGGAATTCTGGAATCAGTCATGCGACACCGCTACACGATCAGGGAAATCGCCCGTCAGGCCGGACTGAGCACGGCCACGGTGGACCGTGTCCTCAATCAGCGCGGCAACGTGACGGAGAGCACCGTCAGGGAGGTGCACGAGGCCGTCAAGGACCTGGACCGGCAGCAGAGCCAGGTCCGGCTCGGGGGCCGCACCTTCATGATCGATATCGTGATGCAGACCCCGGAGCGGTTCTCCAGTGCGGTGCGGGACGCGCTCGAGGCCGAACTGCCCTCCCTGCACCCCGCTCTGGTGCGCTCGCGCTTCCACTTCCGTGAGACCTGCCCTCCCGGTGAGCTGGTCGGCATCCTGGACAGGATCGCCAAGCGCGGTTCGCAGGGCGTGATCCTCAAGGCCCCGGACGAACCGGAGATCGCGGCCGCCGTCGGACGGCTCGTCGCGGCAGGCATCCCCGTCGTCACCCTGGTGACCGACCTGCCCCACAGTGCGCGGCTGGCGTACGTCGGCATCGACAACCGCGCGGCGGGCGCCACCGCCGCCTACCTCCTCGGGCGGTGGCTCGGCGATCGGCCCGGCCATGTGCTCACCACGGTCAGCCGCGGCTCCTTCCGGGGTGAGGAGGAGCGCGAGATGGGCTTCCGCAGTGCCATGCGGCTTGCCGAGCCACGACGCTCCCTGGTGGAGGTCACCGACAGCGACGGCCTCGACGCCACCCAGTACGACCTCGTTGTCGAGGCACTCGAACGCGACAAGGACATCGTCGCCGTCTACTCGGTGGGCGGGGGCAACCTGGCGACCCTCGACGCCTTCGAGGCGCTCGGGCGGGAGTGCGCGGTGTTCATCGCCCACGACCTCGACCACGACAACACCCGCCTGCTGCGCGAACGCCGCCTCTCCGCGGTCCTCCACCACGACCTGCGCCAGGACATGCGTCGGGCCTGCCAGACCATCATGCGCGCGCACCAGGCCCTGCCCGACGACGGCCCCTCGCTGCCCTCGGCGATCCAGGTGGTCACGCCGTTCAACATGCCACCGGACGCCGCGACCGTGCCGGTCCTCGACTGAGAGCCCCCGATGGGTCAGCTGCTGCGGTTCCGGCGCAGCCCGTGCAGCTCGATGGCGTTGCCGGAGGGGTCGACGAGGAAGGCCTGGAAGGCGGCGCCGATCGCCACCGGTTCGCTGACCGCGAAGCCCGCTTCGCGCACCTGCGCGACCGCCGCCTCCAGGTCGTCGACCAGCAGGGCGAAGTGCTGTCCGTGGGCGGGAGGGGGCGTTCCCGCGATGAGGTGGACCTGCTGGCCGCCCGCGTCGAGCCAGGCCCCGGGGCCGATGGACGTCGGTCGGTCCGGACGGACCGTCAGCCCGAGGACCTCGGTGTAGAAGGCGACCGCTGCGTCCAGGTCCGTGACAGTGACAGATACATGGTGGACGGCCAGGGGTTTCATACGTCTATCTTCCGTCAGGAGTGGCCGTTTCGTAGCGTACGCCGTCCGCGGTGCGGAGCGGGGTGAGCCGTACCGTGCGGCCCTCGCGCCAGGAGAGGTCGGCGGCCTGGGCCAGGTCGAAGGCGGCCAGGGCGTCCTCTCCGCCGACCGCCGGCGGTGTGCCCTGCAGGGCACAGCGTGCGAATGCCTCCAGCTCCTCGGCGTAGGCGTAGGGGTAGCGCTGCTCGAAGTCGCGCACCAGGTCGCGGGAGCTCCACCCCGGGGTGCGCCACTCGTAGTTGCGGTGGTGCGGGTTGTCGATGCGGACGGTGGCCCTGCTGCCCATCACCTCCGTGGAGCACTCGTAGCCGTACCCGGCGGCGCGGCTGTTGTCGATGACGCCCAGGGCGCCGTTCTCGAAGCGCAGCAGCACCACCGCGGTGTCCAGGTCGCCGATCTCGGCGATGGCGGGGTCGGTCAGCACGGCGCCCTGTGCGGTCACCTCGACGATCTCGCCGACCATCCAGCGGGCGGTGTCCAGGTCGTGGATGGTCATGTCGACGAAGAAGCCGCCGGAGCCGCCCAGGAACTCCGCCTTCGGTGGTGTCATGTCCCGCAGCGAGGTGCGGAACAGATGGACCTGGCCCAGCTCGCCGGCGTGCATCCGCGCCGCGGCGGCCGCCCAGTCCGGGTCGAACCGGCGGTGGAAGCCGACCTGGAAGGCCACTCCGGTGGCGCGCACCGCCTCGATGGTGTCGACGGCGGCCTGCCGGTCCAGTGAGAGGGGCTTCTCGCAGAAGACGTGCTTGCCGGCCTTGGCGGCCTGCACGCTCAGCTCGGCGTGGCTGCCGGTGGGGGTGGCGATCGCGACCGCGTCGACGGCGCCGTCGGCGAGCACGTCCTCGTAGGAGGTGGTCCACCGGACGCCCAGCTCCTCGGCGACCCGGCGGGCGGCCTCGGGCGAGGCGTCGACCACGCAGGCCAGTTGCGCCGAGGGGCAGCGGCCGGCCAGGTTGCCGGCGTGGATGCGGCCCATGCGGCCCAGACCGACGAGCGCGGTCCGCAGCTGACGATGCATCATTCTTGGCTCCTGGGCTCAGGCGTAGAACGCGGGACGGTCCTTGATGGAGACCGGGACGATCCGGCCGGAGTGCAGTGCCTCGACCCCGGCGTCGGTGATCACCGACGCCGCGTAGCCGTCCCAGGAGGTGGGGCCCGAGACCGTTCCCGCGGCCACCGAGTCCACCCACTCCTGGATCTCGATGTCGTAGGCGTTCACGAAGCGGTCCCGCCAGTCTTGGAGGATCCCGGAGCGCAGCTGTCCCTCGGTGCGCAGCACCGGCTGCGCCGGGTCGGGCAGCGAGGCGGTGCCGTCCTCGCCGACGATCTGGCACTGGATGTCGTAGCCGTAGCGGCAGTTGACGAATACCTCGACGTCGATCCGGACGCCGCCGGCGGTCTCCAGGAGCAGGATCTGCGGGTCCTGCAGCTCCTGGCGTGCGTGCCGGGTGCGCCGCGGGGTGAGCACCTGTGCGGAGGTGATCTCGTCGTCCAGCAGCCAGCGCAGTACGTCGATCTCGTGCACGGCGGTGTCCTGGATCGCCATGTCCGAGGTGTAGTTCCCGGGCACGGCGGGGTTGCGGTGCACGCAGTGCGCCATCAGCGGGGTGCCGACGGTGCCGGCGGTCAGGGCCTGGCGCAGGGCCCGGTACCCGGCGTCGTAGCGGCGCATGAAGCCGACCTGGACCAGGCGGGCGCCGTACCCGATCTCGGCCTCGACGATGCGCAGGCAGTCCTCGGCGGTGGTGGCCAGGGGCTTCTCACAGAACACCGGCTTGCCCGCGGCGATGGCGTCGAGCACGTACTCGGCGTGGGTGGGGCCCCAGGAGGCCACCAGCACGGCGTCGACCTCGCCGTGCCGGACCACCTCCCGGCCGGTGGCCAGGGCGTGCGCGCCGTACTCGGCGGCGACCTCGGCGGCGCGCACGGCGTCGATGTCGGTGACCGCGGTGACCCGGGCGCCGGTGCACACCCGGGTCAGCCGGCGGATGTGGTCGGAGCCGATGTTGCCGGTGCCGATGACACCGATCCTGACGGTCATGCGTGGCTGCCCTTCTCCAGTTGCGGGAGCGGCGCGGAGAGCTCCGAGGCTTCCGGGAGCCCCTCGGTCTCGACGCCGCGGACCTGGGCCAACTCGTGCTTGAGCGCCGCGAGTTCGGCCCCGCCCGCCATGTGGTTGGTGAGTTCTTCGAGGCTCACCTCGCTGCGGTCGGCGTCCAGTTCCAGGGCGCCGAGACGGAGCACGGTGAAGCGGTCGCCGACCATGTAGGCGTGGTGCGGGTTGTGGGTGATGAAGATGACGCCGAGACCGCGGTCGCGGGCCGCTGCGATGTACTTCAGCACCACCCCGGACTGCTTGACGCCGAGCGCCGCGGTGGGCTCGTCCAGGATCAGCACCCGGGCGCCGAAGTAGACCGCGCGGGCGATCGCCACGCACTGGCGCTGGCCGCCCGAGAGCGTGCCGATGGGCTGGTCGAGGTCGTTGAGCTCGATGCCCATCGCGCACAGTTCCTCGTCGGCGATCTTCTTCATCCGCTCGATGTCCAGCCGGCGCACCGGCCAGCGCTGCCGCGTCATCTCGGAGCCGAGGAAGAAGTTCCGCCACACCGGCATCAGCGGGACGACGGCCAGGTCCTGGTAGACGGTGCCGATGCCCCGGTCCAGGGCCTCGCGCGGCGAGTCGAGGTGCACCGCCTTACCGTCGATCAGGTACTCGCCCTCGTCGTGCCGGTGCAGGCCGGAGACGACCTTGATCAGGGTGGACTTGCCGGCCCCGTTGTCGCCCAGGACGCAGGTCACCTTGCCGGGGGTGACGGTGAGGTCGATCCCGCGCAGCGCGCGGATGTTGCCGTAGAGCTTCCCCACGCCGTGCAGTTCGACGATGGGCTGTCCATCCTCGCGCTGCCCGGCCGTGGGCTGGGAGTTGTTCGGCACTGTGGTCACCTACCTTCGGGCTGCTTGGCGTTGGACCCAGGTGTTGAGCAGCATCGCGCCCAGCAGCATCAGGCCGAGGAAGAACTGGAACCAGTTGGCGTCCCAGCCGGCGAAGACGATGCCCTGCGACACCATGCCGAAGATGAAGGCGCCGATGGCGGGGCCGACCACGGAGCCGAACCCGCCGGTGAGCAGGCAGCCTCCGATCACCGCGGCGACGATGTACAGCAGTTCGTTGCCGATGCCGGTGCCGGACTGGATCGAGTTGAACTGGAAGAGGTTGTGCATGCCGACGAACCAGGCGCCCAGGCCGACCAGCATAAAGAGGATGATCTTGGTGCGGGCCACCGGGACGCCGACGGCCCTGGCGCTGTCCTTCTGGCCGCCGACGGCGAAGACCCAGTTGCCGAACTTGGTGCGCAGCAGCATCCAGCTGCCCAGGGCGACGAACCCGAGCCACCAGAAGACGGTGACCTTCACCGCGACCCCGCCGATGTGGATGTCGGCGGCGAAGACGGCGTGCGCCGTCTTGAAGCCGGCCATGTCGGAGATGTCGTTGGTGGCCACATTGCCGGTGATCAGCTTGGTGATCGCGATGTTCAGGCCCTGGAGCATCAGGAAGGTGCCCAGGGTGACCAGGAAGCTCGGGAGTTTCGTCTTGACCAGCATGACGCCGTTGAAGAGCCCGATCGCCAGGGACAGCACCAGCGCGAGGCTGACGCCGACCCAGACGTTGGTGGTCAGCTGGTAGCTGAACATGCTCGCGGCCAGCGACGAGGTGGTGACCGCGACGCCGGCGGAGAGGTCGAACTCTCCGCCGATCATCAGCAGTCCCACCGGCAGTGCCATCAGGCCCAGGGTGGAGGCCTGGTAGAGCACCAGCGAGAGCGAGCCCGCGGGTCGGAAGGAGGGGGCGACCGCCCAGAAGAAGGCGTAGACGGCGATCGCGCCGACCAGGGCGCCGACCTCGGGGCGGGCCAGGAAGCGGTGCAGCAGCGAGCGCTGGGAGTCGCGCCCGGCGAGCCCCCGCGGCGCGGCGGCCGGGGGTGGGCTCGGCGTGGTGACAGGGGCAGTCATGGTCAGATCACCTCGTACCGTTCTGCGCGTACTGGTAGACCGAGGCGATGTTCGTGGAGTCGACGAACGCCGGGCCGGTCAGCGTCACCTTGCCGCCGCCGATGGTGTTGCCGTTGACCTTGTCGAGCCACAGCGCGTCGATGGCGAGGTAGCCCTCCAGGTACGGCTGCTGGTCGACCGAGAACTCGATCTTCCCGGACTTGATGTCGGCCGCCGCGTCCTTGCTCAGGTCGAAGGTGTTGACCTTGGCGCTGCTGCTCGCGGCGCTGATCGCCTGCAGCGCGGTCAGGGCGATGGGCGCGCCCAGCGCGGTGACCTGGTCGATGCTGGTGTCCTGGCGGAGCTTGGCCTCCAGGGTCGACAGCACCGAGGACATGTCCGCGCCGTTGACGTAGATGGTGTCGGTGGTGCCCTTGAAGGTGGACTTCACGCCCGCGCAGCGGTCCTCCAGGGCGACGGAGCCCTGCTGCTGGATGACGCAGAGGTCGTGCTTGGCGGACAGGGTGTTCAGCCGCTCGCCCAGGGCGGCGCCGGCGACCTTCTCGTCCGAGCCGAAGTAGCCGATCGCGCCCGCCTGCTGCCAGTAGTTCTCGCCCTGGTTGAAGGCGTCCACCGGGATCCCCGCGGCCTCGGCCTGCTTGGCCACCGGGATGATGGAGTCGGGGGTGGACAGGGTGAGCGCGATCCCGTCGACCTTGGAGGCGATGGCGTTGCTGATCAGCGCGGCCTGCTTGGAGGCGACCGGGTCGTTGGAGTAGAGCAGGGTGACGTTGTCCTTGGCGGCGGCGGCCTCGGCGCCCTTGCGCACGATGTCCCAGAAGGTGTCGCCGGCCGCGGCGTGGGTGACCATCGCGAAGGTCATGTGGGCGGTGGTGGCCTTGCCGGCGGAGATGCCGGTCGAGTTCGACGTGGCCTTGGCGCCGCCGGTGCTGCTGCACCCGGCGGCCAGCAGGGCAGTTGCCGCTGCTGCGGCGACGAGGACGGTCCCGCGGGTGGATCTCTGCGAACGGTTCATCTCTGTGCACCTCACTGTGCGAGAAGGGGAACTGTGGTGGTTCGGTGGGTGGGGGAGTGGGTCAGCCGATCCGGGTGCCGGCCGCGCCGAGTCCGCAACCGCCCAGGAACTTCCTGGTGCGGACCGCGATCGGCAGCGGCACGTCCGGGGCGCAGGGGTAGAGGTCCTGCTCGACGATGACGAACAGCGGGGCGTCGAGGCCGGCCAGCGCCTCGGTGACCGGGCCGATCTCCGGTACTCCGGCGGGGGGTTCGACGCAGACTCCGCGTTTGACCGCCTCGCCGAAGGAGAGGTCCTCGGCCACGACGGCGGCCAGCACGTCGGGGTCCATCTGCTTGATGTGGACGTAGCCGATCCGCTCGGGATACCTGCGGATCAGGTCCAGGTTGTCGCCGCCCCCGTACACGACGTGCCCGGTGTCCAGGCAGAGCGAGACGTACTGCGGGTCGGTGCCCTCCAGGAAGCGCTCGATCTCCGGCTGGGTCTGGATGTGGCTGTCGGCGTGCGGGTGCAGGCAGAGCCGGACGTCGTACTCCTCGCTGATGATCCGGCCCAGCGCGTCGGCGGCCCGGGTGAGCACGGTCCAGCTGTCGTCGCCGAGCACGGGCGGCTCCAGGAAGGCGCCGCCCTTCTCGGCGCGGAACAGCGGCGGGATGAAGACCAGGTGGTGCGCGCCGGCCGCGGCGGTCAGCTCGGCGACCCGGCGGGTGGTGGCGAGCATCTCGTCCCACTGGTCGGCCCGGTGCAGGGCGCCGAAGACCGTGCCGCCGGAGACCCGCAGCCCCCGGCCGCCGACCTCGTCGGCGAGCTGCTCGGGATCGGTCGGCAGGTAGCCGTACGGGCCGAGCTCCAGCCAGTCGTAGCCGGCCTCGACGAGCTCGTCCAGGAAGCGCCGGTACGGCAGCTGGTGCTCGTCCTCGGGGAACCAGACGCCCCAGGAGTCGGGGGCCGAGCCCAGGATGAGCTTGTTGGGTGTGCTCGTCATTGCCGGTCACTCCTTTGTGAGCGGTGGGGTCAGTAGGTAGTAGGGGTCAGTGGGCGGTGGGGAAGTTGAACGCCGCCTCCAGCGGGCGCTGCACGTGCGGCCAGCGGCTGGTGACGACCTTGCCCTGGGTGTAGAAGACGACGCCCTCGGGGCCGTGGACGTGGGTGTCCCCGAACAGCGAGTCCTTCCAGCCGCCGAAGGAGAAGTGCGCCATCGGCACCGGGATCGGCACATTGATGCCGATCATGCCGACCCTCACCTGGCGCTGGAAGCGCCGGGCCGACTCGCCGTCGGAGGTGAAGATGGCCGTGCCGTTGCCGTACGGGTTCGCGTTGATCAGCCGCAGCGCCTCGTCCAGCGAGTCGACCCGGACGACCACCAGGACCGGACCGAAGACCTCGTCCCGGTAGACGTCCATCCGGTCGGTCACCCGGTCCAGCAGCGTCGGCCCGACGAAGAAGCCGCCCGCGTGACCGGCCACCTCCAGGTCGCGGCCGTCGACGACGACCACCGCGCCCTGGGCGTCGCCGGTCGCGACGGCCTCGGTGACCCGCGCCCTGGCCTGCGGGGTGACCAGCGGGCCCATCTCGCTGGCCGGGTCCTGGCCGGGGCCGACCCGGACCGCCCGTGCCTTCTCGGCGAGCAGCGGCACCAGCGCGTCCCCGGCGGCGCCGACGGCCACCGCGACCGAGATCGCCATGCAGCGCTGGCCGGCCGAGCCGAAGGCGGCGGCGGTCAGGTGGTCGGCCGCGTAGTCCAGGTCGGCGTCGGGCAGAACCACGGCGTGGTTCTTGGCGCCGCCGAGCGCCTGCACCCGCTTGCCGGAGGCAGCGGCGCGGTCGTGCACGTAACGGGCGATCGGGGTCGAGCCCACGAACGACACCGCCGCGACCCCGGGGTGGTCCAGGACGGCGTCCACGGCGGTCTTGTCGCCGTTGACGACGTTGAAGACGCCGTCGGGAAGCCCCGCGTCGGCGTAGAGCTGGGCCACGAACAGCGAGGCCGAGGGGTCGCGCTCGCTGGGCTTGAGCACGAAGGTGTTGCCGCAGGCGATGGCCAGCGGGTGCATCCACAGCGGCACCATCACCGGGAAGTTGAACGGGGTGATGCCGGCGCAGACGCCCAGCGGCTGGCGGAAGGTGTAGGCGTCGACGTCGGTGGAGACCTGGTCGGAGTAGCCGCCCTTGAGCGCGCTGGAGATCCCGCAGGCGTACTCGACCACCTCGCGGCCCCGGATGATCTCGCCCCGGGCGTCGGAGACCACCTTGCCGTGCTCGGAGGCGACGATCCGGGCCAGCTCGCCCTCGTGACGCTCCAGCAGTTCGCGCATCCTGAACATGACCCGGGTGCGGCGGCTCAGCGAGACGTCGCCCCAGGACTCGAACGCCTTGCTCGCGGCGGCGACCGCGGTGTCCACGTCGGAGGGCTCGGCGAGCAGCACCTGTGCCTGCTGCTCCCCGGTGGCCGGGTCCCACACCGGGGCGGTGCGGGTCGAGCCGGCGGAGGTGGTGCTTCCGCCGATCCAGTGTTCGATGGTTCTCACGGGGTGTCTCCTGACAGCTGGTTCGGTCAGAGGTAGTGGCGCTGGGCGCGCTTGGCGGCGGTGTACTCGGCGCGGGCCTTGCGGGTGCTGTCCAGTTCGGAGACCTCGCTGACCGGTACGTCCCACCAGCCCTGCGCGGGCGGGTTGGGCGAGAGCAGGTCGGTCTCGATGTGCACGACGGTGGTCACCCGGGCGGCCTTGGCCTGCTCGATCGCCTTCCGGAAGCCGTCCACGCCGGTGGCCCTGATCACCAGGGCGCCGAGGCTGGCGGCGTTGGCGGCCAGGTCGACCGGCAGCACGTCGCCGTCCAGCAGCCCGCTGTCCTCCTGGCGGAAGCGGTACTTGGTGCCGAAGCGCTGTGAGCCGAGCGACTCGGACAGGGCGCCGATGGAGGCGAAGCCGTGGTTCTGCACCAGTACGATGATCACCTTGATGCCCTCGGACACCATGGTGGCGATCTCCTGGGCCATCATCAGATACGAGCCGTCGCCCACCAGGACGAAGACCTCGCGGCTGGGGTCGGCCAGCTTCACGCCGAGGCCGCCGGCGATCTCGTAGCCCATGCAGGAGTAGCCGTACTCGACGTGGTACTGCTTGGGGTCCGTGGAGCGCCACAGCATCTGCAGGTCACCGGGCATGCTGCCGGCCGCGTTGATCACCACGTCGCGCTCGCCGATGAGCTCGTTGAGCGCGCCGAGGATCGCGGTCTGGGCGGGCAGCGGACCGTGCTCGCTGTGGTAGCACTGGTCGGTGATCCTGGCCCATTCGGCGGCCAGCTCCTGGGTGCGCTCGCGGTACTCCGGCGCCACCTGCCAGCCCTCCAGCGCGCCGGTCAGCGCCGCCAGCCCCGCGCGGGCATCGGCGACCAGGGCGGTGGCTGAGTGCTTGACCGCGTCCAGCGGGGTGACGTTGAGGTTGACGAACGTGACCTCGGGGTCGGCGAAGACGGTGTGGCTGGCCGTGGTGAAGTCGGAGTAGCGGGTGCCGATGCCCAGCACCACGTCCGCCTCGCGGGCCAGGGTGTTGGCGCTCAGCGTGCCGGTGGCGCCGAGGCCGCCGACCGCGCAGGGGTGGTCCCAGCGCAGCGAGCCCTTGCCGGCCTGGGTCTCGGCGACCGGGATGCCGGTCGCCTCGGCGAAGCGGCGCAGCTCCTCGGTGGCCTCGGCGTAGATGACGCCGCCGCCCGCCACGATCAACGGTCGGCGGGCGCCGCGCAGGGCCTCGACGGCGCGGTGCAGAGCCGCGGGTTCGGGCGCCGGGCGGGCCACGTGCCAGACCCGACGCCGGAAGAAGGACAGTGGCCAGTCGTACGCCTCGGCCTGGACGTCCTGCGGCAGGCACAGGGTCACCGCGCCGGTCTCGACCGGGTCGGTGAGCACCCGCATCGCGGCCATTGCCGAGGGGATCAGCTGCTCGGGCCGGTGGATCCGGTCCCAGTAGCGGGAGACCGGGCGGAAGGCGTCGTTGACCGAGGTGTCCTGCGAGCGGGGGTCCTCCAGCTGCTGCAGCACCGGGTCGGCGGCCCGGGTGGCGAAGTAGTCGCTGGGCAGCAGCAGCACCGGGATGCGGTTGATCGTCGCCAGCGCCGCGCCGGTGACCATGTTGGTGGCGCCGGGGCCGATGGACGAACTGCAGGCGAAGGTGGACAGCCGGTTGCGCATCCGGGCGAAGCCCACCGCGGCGTGCACCATGCCCTGCTCGTTGCGGGCCAGGAAGTAGGGCAGGTCCGCACTGCCGTCCTGGTGTGCCTGAAGCAGCGCCTGGCCGATCCCGGCCACGTTGCCGTGGCCGAAGATGCCGAAGCAGCCTTCGATCAGTCGCTGCTCCACACCGTCGCGTTCGGTCCACTGGTTGGCGAGGAAGCGCACCAGCGCCTGCGCCGTGGTGAGACGAACGGCATCCTGTCGAACCGTCACAGCGGTCACCCTCTCTGGTGGGTCGGCTCGGTCGGCTGTGTCGCCGAGGTCAGCGGGAGGCGCGGGTCGGTCCGCTGGTCGCGCCAGCTGTCCCGGATCCAGGCGTGCTCCGGGTCGTCGCAGATCAGCCAGGCGCGTTCGGCGCCGGGGCCGGCCATCACGTTCAGGTAGTACAGGTCGTTGCCGGGGGCGGCGATGGACGGGCCGTGCCAGCCGTGCGGGATGAGCACGACGTCCTCGCTGCGCACCTCGGCCAGCACGTCGATCGGGCGGTCGTCGGTGCCGTGGACCCGCTGGTAGGCGAGGCCGGGGCCGCCGGGGCCCGGCTGGACCTCGAAGTAGTAGATCTCCTCCAGCTCGGTCTCCCCCTCGCGCTCCTCGTCGTGCTTGTGCGGGGGATAGGAGGACCAGTTGCCGCCGGGGGTCAGCACCTCGCAGGCGATCAGCCGGTCGGCCTGGAAGCTCTGCGGGGTGCAGAAGTTGTTGACCTGGCGGCTGCACGCTCCGGCGCCGCGCAGTTCGACGGGCACCTGCTCGGCCGGTCCGTAACGGGCCGTCAGCTTGCGTCCGCAGCGCGCCGAGGGGAGCGCGAACCGGCCGCCGCGCTCGCTGACCAGCTCCGCCCGCGCGTCCCTGGGCAGGTAGGCGAAGTCGGTGACGCGGTCGAAGACGCCGCGCCGGCCGGCCAGCCGGAACACCTCCGCGTCGGCGGTGCCCGGCTCGTAGGTCACCGTGCAGCCGCCCTCCAGCGGCAGCACCAGCAGTTCGTCCTCGCCGGTGGAGAGCAGGTGCCGCTGACCCGGTGCCAGGGTGAGGACGCGCAGCCCGGAGTAGGTCCAGCCCGCCAGCTCGGGGGTGACCGAGAGCCGGTACGGGCCCTCGGCCGTGCTCCCGGCGGCGAGGTGAAGTTTGCCGTTCACAGGTGGTCCTCCTCTCGGATTCGGGCTCAGATCGGATGAGGCTCAGAGCAGGCCGACGGCGGTGTCCACGGCACCGGCCACGTCGTCGTCGGACGGGTAGAGCAGCGAGCGGCCGGCCACGATGCCCTTCACGGTGGGCAGGGCCAGGGCCTTCTGCCAGCTCTCGAAGGCGGCGTCGGGGTCCTCCGGCACCTCGCCGCCGAGCAGCAGGGCCGGCAGCGAGGAGGCGGCCATCACCCGCTCCATCTCGTCCACCACGGGGACCTTCAGCCAGGTGTAGGCGGAGGTGGCGCCCAGTCCTGAGGCGACCGTGATGGCGCGGGTCATCGCGTCGGGGGTCAGGTCGTTGCGGACCCGGCCGTCCACCCGGTGCGAGATGAACGGCTCGACCATGGCCATCAGTCGCCGGCCGGCCAGGTCGGACACCGCGTTGGCGCAGGCCTGCATGGTCGGCGCGGTCGCGGGGTCCTCCGGGTCGATGCGGAGCAGCATCTTGCCGCCGTCCAGGCCGGAGGAGGCGATCGCCTCCGCGTCGTAGGCGGTGAACCGGTCGTCGATCTCGAAGACCGTGCCGGCCAGTCCGCCGCGGTTCATCGAGCCGATGACGATCTTGCCTTCGAGGGCGCCGAGCAGCAGCAGGTCCTCGATGATGTCCGGGGTTCCGAGCACGCCGTCGACGCCGGGCCGGGCGAGCGCCGCGCAGAGCCGTTCCAGCAGGTCGGAGCGGTCCGCCATGGCCAGCGGCCGGTCCCCGGCGCGCAGTGCGCCGCGGGCCGGGTGGTCCGCGGCCACCAGGACCAGGCGGCTGCTCCCGCCCGCCCGGGTGGTGGCTCTGACGCGGTGGGCGGCCGCCTCGGCGACGGCCTCCGGCCGTTCCACCCGGGCCTGCACGATATCGGCGAACCGGTCAGCGAACATGTGCGTTCTCCATGAGCTTGGCCTCGACCTCGGCGGAGGTCGGCATGGCATCGGAACAGGCGAGGCGGGAGGCGACGATGGCGCCCGCGGCGTTGGCGAACCGCATGGTCCTGGTGGTGTCCCAGCCGGCGAGCAGGCCGTGGCAGAGCGCGCCTCCGAAGGCGTCGCCGGCGCCGAGGCCGTTCACCACCTGCACGGGGACCGGCGGGACCTCGACGCTGCCGCTCGAGTCGACGGCGAGCACGCCGCGCGGGCCCTGTTTGACGACGGCGAGGTCGACCCCCCGGTCGCGCAGCGCCTTGGCGGCGGCAACCGGGTCCCGCTCGGCGACGGCGGTGTCGCACTCGTCGAGGTTTCCCACCGCCACGGTGACGTGCGGCAGGGCTGTCTGCACCCAGCGGCGCGCCTCCTCCCGGGACTCCCAGAACATCGGGCGGTAGTCCAGGTCCAGCACGGTGATCCCGGCCCGGCCCCGGGCCTCCAGGGCGGCGAGGGTGGCCGATCGGCTCGGTTCCTGGCACAGGCCGGTCACCGTCACCCAGAACACGCCCGCCGAGCGGATCGCGTCCAGGTCGAGCTCCTCCGGCCGGATCTCCAGGTCCGGGGCCTTGGGGTAGCGGTAGAAGTAGATGGGGAAGTCGTCGGGCGGGAAGACCTCGCAGAAGGTCACCGGTGTCGGCAGTCCGGGGACGTCCGACACATAGCGGTCGTCGACGCCGTAGCCGAGCAGCGCCCGGTGCAGGAAGCGGCCGAACGGGTCCGCCCCGGTCCGGGTGACCACCGCGGTGCTCCGCCCGTAGCGGGCGGCGGCGACCGCGACGTTGGTGGCGCTGCCGCCGAGGTACTTGCCGAACGTCTCGACGTCCTCCAGGCCGACCCCGGTCTGCAGCGGGTAGATGTCGACCCCGATCCGACCCATGGTCAACACGTCGAACATCTCCGGCATCGGAACTCCCTCAGCGCCTGTGACCTGGTGACTTGCGGTGGGAAACCGGGGTGACCCGGCTCTGGGCCACCATGTAACTCCCAGGTGAACAGCGTGTCAACAGTTTGTCCTGACAAACATGCAATAGACTATGTCCATAAGTACTGACATACTGATGAGCGCCGGACGGGAAAGACCGGACAGTAAAGAGGAGAGGTGCCCGATGTCGTTGCCGCCAGGCCTTGTGCGCATCGACCGGGCCAGCCCCGTACCGCTGTACTTCCAGGTCGCCGCGGAGCTGGAGCGGGCCATCGAGTCGGGCCGGCTCCCGGCCGGGACCATGCTGGACAACGAGATCCAGCTCGCCGGCCAGTTCCGCCTGTCCAGGGCGACCATGCGCCGCGCCATGCAGTCCCTGGCGGACAAGGGGCTGCTGGTGCGCAGGCGCGGCGTCGGCACCCAGGTGGTCCGACCGCTGGTGCGTCGCAAGGTCGCGCTCAGCAGCCTCTACGAGGATCTGGCCGCCGGCGGGCAGCACCCGACCACCTCGGTGCTGCACAACGGCGTCCAGCCGGCCGACGGTGCGACGGCCCGCGCGCTGGGGCTGCCCGAGGGCGCACCGGTGCTGGTCGTCGACCGGCTGCGCTACGCCAGGGACGAGCCCATCGCCCGCCTGCGCAACCACCTCGCCGTCGAGCACGCCGAACTGCTCGGCGACGAGGCCCTGGAACAGCACGGCCTGTACGAACTGCTGCGCGGGGCCGGGGTCGACCTGCACGCGGCCACCCAGACCATCGGCGCCCGCGTCGGCACCGCTCCGGAGGTACGCATGCTGAACGAGACCAGGGGCGCGACCCTGCTCACGATGGAGCGCACGGCCTACGACCAGCAGGGCCGGGCCGTCGAGTTCGGCAGCCACGTCTACCGGGCCTCCCGCTACTCTTTCCAGCTCAGTCTGCCGGCGCAGTGAACGGCCGACCGCAGTCCGGGGACCTCGCTGGTCCTGACATCCCGACCATAGGAGAATGCGTCATGCCGCGCCCTCGTGGCGACTCGACACCCAGCCGCATGTGGAGCCGGACGTGCCTTCCCTCGCCCAGATGATCACCATCGACCGGTCCAGTCCGGTGCCGCTCTACTACCAGGTCGCCCAGAGCATCGAGGCGCTCATCGAGTCCGGCGGCCTGGCCGCCGGCGCACGCCTGGACAACGAGGTCGCCCTCGCGGACCAGCTGGGGCTGTCCCGGCCGACCATGCGCCAGGCCATGCAGCACCTGGTGGAAAAAGGGCTGCTGGTGCGCAAGCGCGGCGTCGGCACCCAGGTGGTGCACAGCAGGATCCGCCGCCGGGTCGAGCTCACCAGCCTCTACGAGGACCTGGACCACGCCCACCGCAACCCGCACACCGAGGTGCTGACGCTGGAGACCAGACCCGCGGCCGAGGACGTGGCAGCCGCGCTCCGGGTGGCCCCCGGCTCGGACGTGATCTTCCTGGAGCGGCTCAGGTACGCGGACGACGAGCCGCTCGCGCTGATGCGCAACCACCTGCCCGTCGGCATGGCCGAGATCACCGCCGAGCGGCTGGCCGAACAGGGGCTCTACCACCTGCTGCGCGACTCCGGGGTACAACTGCGGGTTGCCGACCAGACGATCGGGGCACGCAAGGCCACCAGCACCGAGGCCCGGCTGCTGCACGAGACGCGGAGCGCGGCACTGCTCACCATGACGCGCACTGCCTACGACCACTTCGGCCAGCCGGTCGAGTACGGCACCCACGTCTACCGCGCGTCGCTGTACTCCTTCGAACTGACGCTGCTCGCCCGCTGACGTCTACAACTATCGGTTGTGCCCCTAGGGTGTCGGCATGGACCTCGACACCGTCCGGACATTCCTCGCCGCCGCCGAGGCGGGGCAGTTCCAGGAGGCCGCGGCCGAGCTTTCGGTCACCCAGCAGGCCGTCTCCAAGCGCATCGCCGCGCTGGAGCGCAGCCTCGGCGTGCGGCTGTTCACCCGCACCCCGCGCGGCGCCGAGCTCACCATCGACGGGCAGGCGTTCCTGCCCCACGCCCGCGAACTGCTGCGCGTCGCCGAACGCGCGGCCGCGTCCGTACGCACCGACTGCCGTCCCCTGCGCGTCGACGTGATCAACTCGCGCGGCGCGGCGTCGGGCCTGCTGCGCGGTTTCCACCGCGCTCACCCCGACATCGAGCTCGACGTGCTGATGTTGCTGGACATCGAGGCGGCCGTCGCCGCTATTCGGTCCGGTGAGATCGACGCTTCCTTCCGCGCCGTCGCCGCACCCGGCCGACCCCTCCCCGAAGACATCGAGTCCGTCCGAGTGGTTGACGAGCCACTTCTGCTCCTGACCGGCCCCGCCCACGCCCTGGCGGGCGCCCGCTCGGTAACCCTCGCCCAACTCGTCGGCCACCGGATCTGGATGCCCGGCATCGTCCCCGGCACCGAGTGGGCCGCCTACTACGACGACCTCGTCGCCGAGTTCGGCCTCACCATCGAGGCGACCGGCCCCAACTTCGGCTCCGACGCCCTCCTGGACACCATCGCCGACACCCCGTCCCTGGCCACCTTCATGGGCGGACTCACGCGCCTGATCTGGCCCACCGACCACGCCCTGCGCCGCATCCCGGTAACCGACCCCACCCCCGTCTACCCCCACTCCCTCCTCTGGCACCGCACCAACCCCCACCCAGCCCTGACCACCCTCCGCACCCACCTCACCACCCCAAAGGTCGGCCACGACCACGCCGGTACCTGGACGCCGGACTGGGCGATCCCGCGCTGAACACCACCGCGCACGCGACCATCGCTGCCGCCCGGGGTCAGTTCGCGAAGTCCTGGGTGAGCCAGACTGTGCCGTTCGCGTCGCGCAGGACGGCTATGCCCACTCGGCTGAAGCCGGTGCTCAGGATGTTTCTGCGGTGGCCGTCGTCCGGGGCCTTCTCGTCCAGCATCATCTGGGTGAGGCCGACCGCGCTGGTGGCCTTCGCCGCGTCGGTGTCGGCGACGCCGCCGCCCTCGCCGATGTTCTCGCCGGCCGAGGTCCAGTGCACCCCCGCCGCGATCTCGCGGTCGCCGAAGGCCGCCTCGCCGGGACACTGGTGGGAGAGGCCGCAGCCGGAGGCCATCACCGAGTTGTGCGCGGCGGCGCTCGCGTTCAGGCCGGAGTCGAGGGTGTACGGGGCGAGGCCCTGGGCCGCCCGGGCCTTGTTGATCAGGGCGAGCACCTGCTGGACGGCGGTCCCGGTTGTCGCGGCCGGCGTCGCCACTGGGGCGGGCGCCGACGCCGGAGCGCTCGGGTGTGCGCTCGGTGAAGGCGTGGAGGCGGGCGTCGGCGTCGCACTGTGGCGGTGTACGGGCTGGCTGCGGCGGGCCGCAGGGACGAGGGTGGAGCGGGCGGCGGTGGTCGGTGCCGGCGCGGCGGTGGCCCGGGCGGACACGCCCGTGGCGCCGAGGTGGTCCAGCGCCTTCGCCGTCGCGCTCGCAGCCGGTGCGGCGTGGGGTACGCCCAGGCAGGCGAACGCGGTGCCGCCGCCGAGTACGGCGACAGCCGCGGCACCCGTCACCGCGAAGCGCAGCCGTGGACCGCGCTCGGCCCGGTGCTGCCCTGAGGCGGCGTGGCGGGAGAGGGAACGGCGGGACGGACTCATCAGCGGCACCTCGTGGTCGGGATCGTTCGCCGGAGTGGTCCGGCGGCACGACCCTAGGCGGCCCACAGCGCCAGAAGCAGTGGTCAGCGGCAACTTCATGTTGCGCTAAGGAAGGCTCCACACTTCCCTCACCCCTGTCCCCGTTGTCACCACGAGACCTCGCGGGTCACCTCCTGCGCCTGGGGCTGCAGGCTCGCGGTGAGTTCCGAACGGTGGTGCGCGCCGCTGAAGGTGACGGTTAGGGTTCCGGGGGAGGACTGCGTGGTGCTGGTGGTGAAACCCAGCGCCGGTACGGCGGAGACCAGGCACAGGGCGTCCGAGCCGAACCGGACCACCACCTGCCCCCCGGTGGAGCTGAAGCTGTGCACCCCGGCGCCACCGGTGCAGTCCGCGGTCGGCACCCGCCCCGCGGCCGGCGTGGACGACTGCCGCGGCTGCGCGGCCGACGCCGAGGGGGTCGTCGCCGACGGGGAAGGCTTGGGCCGCGATGCCGAGGGCGAGGCGTCCGGCGTCGACGCCGGGGTGCCGATCGCGGTGGAGGCTGGCGCCCCCGGACTCGCCGTGGCCAGCGCGAGCACGGTCGTCACCCCCGCGGTGCTGGGCGGCAGCGGCGCCGTGGAGCCGAGCACAAAACGCACCGTCAGGAAGACGGCGGTGGCGGTGAGCGCGGTGCAGCACAGCCAGACGACGAAGAAGCGAAGGAACCGGGACACCGCCCCATCATGGCGGGCCCGCCCCCACCGCCGTCCACCGACCGCTTCCTGTCCGCTCTCTGTCGATCGGCTACGGTGTGCGCCATGGCCAGCGTCCTCGTCGTGGAAGACGATCCGGGTATACGTGCCGAGCTGATCGACGTCCTGACCAGCAGCGGGCACGCGGTGCGCAGCGCCGCCGACGGGTTCGGCGGCCTGCGCGAGGTGACCCGCGACCCGCTGGACGCGGTGATCCTCGATCTCGGCCTGCCCGACCTCGACGGCAGCGACGCGCTGCGCATGATCCGCGGCATCTCCCAGGTGCCGGTGCTGATCGTGACAGCCAGGGACGACGATGCCGAGATCATCCGGCTGCTCGACGCGGGCGCCGACGACTACCTGGTCAAGCCCTTCTCGGCCGGCCAGCTCGTGGCCCGGCTGACCGCGGTGCTCCGCCGCTCAACCCGCAGCACCGACCCGGAAGCGCGGTCCGGCGCTCTCCAGGACGCCCCCGGGCTGCTCCGCGCACCCGTCTTGATCGGCCCGCTGCACATCGACCCCGGCTCCCGCACGGTCCACCTGCACGGACGCGAAGTCCTGCTGACCCGGCGCGAGTTCGATCTGCTGTCGTTCCTCGCCGCCAACGCCGACCTGGTGGTGTCCAAGCGACGCATCCTGGCCGAGGTGTGGCGCGAGCCCTACGTCGAGGACCAGACCATCGACGTGCACCTGTCCTCGCTGCGGCGCAAGCTCGGCGAGAGCGCCGCGGCCCCGGGCCTGCTGCGCACCATGCGCGGGGTCGGCATCAAGCTGGTGACGCCCCGGTGAGGCGCACGCTCGCCGGGGTGGCCCTGGCCGTCACCTCGATGGTGGCCCTGTCCTTCCTGATACCCCTCGCCCTGCTGGTGCGCTCGGAGGCACGCAACCGGGCGGTCACCGCGGCCGAGCAGCGCGCCGCCGCCATTGCCCCGGTGCTGACCCTGACCGCCGATCCGGCCCAGCTGCGCCAGGTCGTCCTGGGTATCGACCCGACCGGACGGCTGAGCGTCCAGCTGCCCGGCGGCCAGTCGATCGGCACCGCGCACGCGCCCGCCGCCCTGCTGCAGCGGGCGCAGCAGCAGGGCGAGACGCTGGCGCAGAACCTCCCCGACGGCGGCTGGGTCTACCTCCAGCCGGTGCTGCTGGGACAGCGACGGGTAGCGGTGGTCCAGGAGTTCGTCCCCAAGGACGCGCTCGACCGGGGTGTCACGGCCTCGTTGTCGGTGATGGCACTGCTCGCGCTGGGACTGGTCCTGGGATCGGTCGTGGTGTCCGACCGGCTCGCGTCCCGGGTGGTCCGCTCCTCGCGCGGGCTGTCCCGCGCCGCCCACGCCCTGGGCCAGGGCGACCTGGAGACCCGGGTGGACCCGATGGGACCGCCCGAACTGTACGAGGCCGGCCAGGCGTTCAACGCCATGGTCGAGCGGATGGGTGAACTGCTGGCGGTGGAGCGCGAGTTGGTCGCCGACCTGTCGCACCGGATGCGCACACCGCTGACCGCCCTGCACCTGGCGACCGAGCGGATGGCCCCCACCGCGGATTCCGCCAGGATCACCTCGGCCGTCGCTCAGCTGGAGTCGGAGCTGCACGTCGTCATCACCACCGCGCGGACCCCGCTCGCGGTCGCCCGGATGGGCGCCGGCCGGCCAGCGGACGGCACGGCGGTCCCCTGCGCGACCCCGGAGGTGGTCCGGCACCGTGGCGGCTTCTGGGCGACCCTGGCCGAACAGCAGGACCGCCGCTGCCTGGTCGAGGTGACCGCCGAGCAGGCCCCGGTCGACCTGCCCGAGGACGAATTCGCGGCCGTGGTGGACGCCCTGGTCGGCAATGTCTTCCGGCACACAGCCCCCGGTACGGACTTCGCGGTGCGGCTGGTCCGCGCGGCCCAGCTGGTGCTGCTCACCGTCGAGGACGCCGGTCCCGGCATCCCGGACCCGGAGGACGCCCTGGTACGCGGCGCGAGCGCGGCGTCCACCGGACTCGGCCTGGACATCGCCCGTCGCGCCGCCGCGGCGGCGCGCGGGACGGTCGAGATCGGGCGGAGCCCGATGTGCGGCGCGCGGGTCTCGGTCACGTTCGGACTCGCGCTGCCGCCGGAACGCGGTCCGCTGGACCGACGGCGCGGCCGCGCCCGCCGCCCGCGCGGCTGACCCACCCTCCCGACCGGGCTCAGGCGATGCCGAGCCGACGGGCCTCGACCAGCCACTGCGGGAACTCGCTCAGCAGGCGGTCGTAGAGCTCCGCGTCGGTGATCCGGTCGAAGTCGTCGACCTGGAAGAACCCGGCGTTGTCGACCACGCGTCCGGGCAGCGTGTCGAACTGCTCCAGGATGCCGTACTCGGACTTGCCCAGGCCGATGAACTGCCAGAACAGCGGCCGGGAGGCGGCCTCGGTGAGGAGCTCCTGGATCTGCCGGCTGCGGTTGATGCCGCCGTCGGAGAAGAACAGCACGAGCACCGGGTCGCCGGGCCGCTCCGCGTAGTAGGCCAGGATGTCGCGGATCACCTCGGGCTCGTTGTTGCCGCCGAAGACGTCCACCAGGTGGTCGGGGCGCAGGCGGCCGCCCGGCAGCTCCGGGAGCTGACGGTGCCCCGAGCGGATGTAGACATTGCGTCTGATCCACCCGGCCATCTCGGGGATCCGCAGCGCGGGCAGCCGGGCGCAGTGGTCCGCGAAGATCCAGGCGTCCAGGGAGCCGTCGTCGTCCATCACGGCGGCCACCGGGGCCATCCGTTCCACCAGGCGGCCCACCGTGCCGCCGTTGTAGAGGGGGCGCATCGACCCCGACCGGTCCAGCACGAGGGCGATCCGGGCCCGTACTCCGGCGGCGCCCCGCTTGGCCAGATTCACCCGCACGATCTCCTTGCGGAGCGAGACCGGGTCGGCGGCGGGGGCGGCGGCGGACTGAGGCGCGGTCCCTGTCGACGGCGGCTGCTCGTCCACGGTGACGCCAAAGTCGGCGGCCAGTCCCGCCAGGCCGGTGTCGTAGCCCTGGCCGAGGGCCCGCAGCCGCCAGCCGCCCTGGCGCCGGTAGACCTCGCCGAGCAGCAGCAACGTCTCCTTGCCCGCCGTCCGCACCGGGAAGACTGCGGTGATCGCGCCACCGGCATCGTGGAGCTCCAGCGCCAGGTCGCGCACCTCCGCGAAGCTGCCGTCGTCCAGGCTGGCCGCGATCACCACCCGTTCCACATCCGCGGGCAGCCGCTGCGGCTGGACCAGCAGGGTCTGGCGTCCCGGCGCTCCGCCCTGGTGGCGCACCGCGCCACCCTCCGCCTCGGGCTGGTTGTAGAACACCAGGTCCGCATCGGTCCTGACCTTGCCGGCCGCGCCCACCAGCACGGCCGAGGCGTCGAGCACCGAGCCGCTCGACCAGCGGACCACCAGGGTCAGCGGGTCGAGGGGAACAGGGACATTGGCGCCGGGGAGGAGTTCCGTCATGGCGGCATTGTTCCGCAGCGTGGAGGCTCCTGTCGTGCCTTCGGCGACAGAGTTGACGCTCTGTCGGAGGGGTCAGATTCCGGCCATGTCCAGGGCGCTCTGCAGCGACTTCTTGTAGCCCGCGCTGGTGTAGCTGGCGCCCGACACGGCGTCGATCTTCGCGCTCTGCGCCGCCACGGCCTCCTTGGTGAGCACCGGCAGCGAGCTCGCCGCGAGCTGGATGCTCCTGCCGCTGCTGTTGGGGTACTGCACCAGGGTGGTTCCGGTGAGGCGCTTGCCGGTGACCATGATCTGGACCTGGACCGGGCCGTACTGCGTCTGGACCGTGGTACCGGTGATCGTCCGGGTCTGCGCCGCGGCGGCGGCCGTGGTCTGCTTGGAGCCCGCAGCGGTGGACGAGGTGGACGGCGGAGACGCCGCGCCCTTCGCCGCGGCGGACGTCGCGGCTGGCGCGGGCATCCCCGCCGCCGCGGACGCCGGGGCCGAGGTCGGCTTGAGCGCCAGCAGCAGGATGACGCCGGAGACCGTGGACGCCGTCGCCATCAGCATGCGGCGCAGTGGGTGCTTCTTCTTCATGTGGTCAGCTCGATCTGTCGCGGTCGGGTACGACTCCGTCAGAACTGGAAGGACTCGTGGTGGATGCGGCGGTCCGGGACCCCGGCCCCGCGCAGCGCGCTGTACATCTCCTCGGCGAGGCCGGGCGGCCCGCACAGGTAGACGTCGTGCAGGGCCACGTCCGGCAGCATCGCGCGCAGCGTCTCCGGGGTGATCTCGGGACGGGCGCCGCCGGGGCCGTTGACGGCGTGGACCAGTCTGGCTCCGCGCTCGCTGGCGATCCCGGTCAGTTCGTCCCAGAAGGCCAGATCCTCCCTGGCCCTGGCCCGGTAGAGCAGGGTCAGGTCGCCCGGCGCCGCGGGCAGCGTCTCGAACAGGGACCGCATCGGTGTGATCCCGACGCCGCCGGCCAGCAGCAGCACCTTGCCGCGGCTGCGGCGGGCCGCCGTCATCGCGCCGTACGGGCCCTCGGCCCAGACCCGGGTGCCGGGGCGGAGCCCGGCGAGCGCGCTGCTGTGGCCGCCGACCGCCTTGACGGTGATCCGGACCAGGTCCGGGCGGGGCGGGGCGGACAGCGAGTAGGGGTTGGCGCTCCACCGCAGGCCGCCGGTGAGGAAGCGCCAGCGGAAGAACTGTCCGGACTCCGCGCCCAGGCGGTGCAGCCGCTTTCCGCTGATCAGCACGGAGACCACACCGGGCGCCTCCTCCACGGTCCGCTCGACCCGCATCCGGTGCCGGAGGTTCAGCCGCAGTGGCACCAGCAGCCGGTACCACACCAGCAGCGCCGCGGCCGAGCCGTAGAGCACGTACCAGGCCGAGCGGGCCACCGGGCTCGCGGCGAAGTCGGAGCCGTTGCTCAGCTGGTGCCAGAAGGTGAGGTAGACCCCCACGTAGGTGAGCAGATGCAGGTAGTACCAGGTCTCGTAGCGCATCCTGCGGCGCAGGGCCCCCGCCGAGACGACGCCGACCAGGACCAGCGCCGTGGTGCCGAAGGTCGCCTTGAGCATGTCGGGGTCGTGCAGCACCACGTCCAGGGTCTGCTTGATGACCCCGGTGTGCGCTTCCGCCGCGTAGCCCAGCAGGATCAGCACGATGTGCGCGGCCAGCAGCGAGAGCGAGTAGCGGCCGGTCATCGCGTGCCAGCGGGCGACGCGGTCGGAGCCGACGCGGCGCTCCAGTGCCGGGACCCGGGCCATCTGCAGGACCACCAGCGCGATCAGGTACCCGGCCAGGAGTCCGGTGATCCGGCCCGCGCCCTGCAGCCAGTCGGAGCTTGTCTGCATGACCGCAGGGGTGTCCCGCCACCACTGCCAGACCACGAGGCCGGCCCCGACCCAGGTCAGAAAGAGGAGTGGCCCGGCGGGATTTCTCCGTGGCCGAATTCGTCGCATTGCCTGCCGCCTACCGGCGCGGCTGTTCTGAATAGTCGTCATGAGCGCACCTGCTTCCTGCCATCGGGACCATAGCCCGTGCCCGCAGGGTGCTTACAGCCGCTCAGGGGAGAGGACATGATTTCGTAAGGACAATGGCCCCGACCTGTGTGCGCTCCCCGACCGAGGGCGGCCTTCGGGGGATTGTCGACACTGTCACGCCCTTGACCACTCTCCGCCGCCGAATAGCACGTCCCTCAAAAGGTCGCGCCGCCCTCCCGGAACAGCTGACAGGCGATCACCCGCCTGTGGCATGCTGCCCGGCATGTTTCGATCTTGCGCCCGTGCGCTCACCGTCGTCGCGACCCTGCTGTCCCTGGCGGGATGCGCCTACCAGGCAACGGCAAGCATCATGAACCCCGCGGCGCAACTGCGCGACGAGGACATGAAGGTCCACGGCACCGCCCATGCCCAGGCCAGCTACACCAAGGCGTTCAAGGCGCTGACCGGCGACTGCACGGAGCAGGGCACCGCCCTGGTGAACACGGTCGACTCGGTGCTGGCGGCGCTGCAGAAGGCGAAGATCAACGACGAGACACGGCTGACCCTGATGCAGCACCTGGCCGCCACCGTGACCATACCCGCAGGCACCCCGAAGACCTCCTGCGTCAAGCTGGGCACCGCCTACATCGCCCTCCGCAAGGGCCAGTGACCCACGGTCGGCGATCGTGGCGGCGGGGATCCGGCAGGCGGATCCCGTAGGCTCGGCGAATGGCCAAGTATTTCGACGTGCATCCCGAGAATCCGCAGCCGCGCACCATCAGCGGCGTGGCGGATCTGGTCCGGTCCGGTTCGCTCGTCGCCTACCCGACGGACTCGTGTTTCGCTCTGGGATGCCGGCTGGGCAATCGGGACGGCATCGGCCGCATCCGGTCGATCCGGGAACTCGACGACCGTCACCACTTCACCCTGGTCTGCCGGAACTTCGCGCAGCTGGGGCAGTTCGTGCACATCGACAACAAGGTGTTCCGCGCGATCAAGGCGGCCACGCCCGGCAGCTACACCTTCATCCTTCCGGCGACCTCCGAGGTGCCGCGGCAACTGCTGCACCCTAAGAAGCGGACGGTGGGGGTGCGGATCCCCGACCATGTGGTCGCCCAGGCCCTGCTCGCCGAGCTCGGCGAACCGCTGGTCTCCAGCACCCTGCTGCTCCCCGGTGAGGAGGAGCCGATGACACAGGGCTGGGAGATCAAGGAACGGCTCGACCACGTGGTGGACGCGGTGCTGGACTCGGGCGACTGCGGCACCGAGCCCACCACGGTCATCGACTTCTCCAGCGGCGACGCGGAGATCGTGCGGCACGGGGCGGGCGACACCGCGCGGTTCGAGCAGGGGCTGTCCCGTGGTTGAAACCCTCCCCCTGCCGGAGAGTTCACCAGAACACCGCCGTTTGACTCTCCTGTAGCGGCAGCGCGCAATGTCTTCGGCGGGGGCGCCGTACGGTGCCCCCGCCATCGAAGGAGAGCCCCCGTGAGCACACTGGTCACCGCCGAGCTCTTCGCCCGACCCGGCCGCGGCGACGAAGTCGCGAAACTGCTGCTGGACATCCTCGGCGAAAGCCTCGAACACGAGGGCTGCGAAGAGATCCGCATCCTGCGCGACCAGAACGACGCCGACCACGTCACCGGCCTGACCCAGTGGACCGAGGCGCACAACTACACCGACTACCTCGCCTGGCGCACCGCACACGGCTTCACCGCCACCTTTGAGGCGATGCTCACCCGCCCCTTGGTGATCCACTACTACGACGAGATCTACCGCGGCCAGGGCATCGCAGCGCGCTGAACGCCTCCCAGAGCCGTCCACCCCCGCAAAATGCCTGCTATCAGATGCTGCACTGCTCTGTAATTTAAGCTACGGTGTATAACAGAAGCTACTGGAGCTAAGGAGAGTGCCGTGCAAGCTACAGAGATCGTGCTTCCTGCCGTGGGTGAGCCGGAGTCCCTCCAACTGCGCAGCCGGGAGCTGCCTCCGCTCGGGCCCGGCCAGGCGCTGGTGCGTGTGGAGGCGAGCGGGGTGTCCTTCGCGGAGCAGCAGATGCGGCGCGGCAAGTACTACGACATGCCGAAGTTCCCGTTCGTGCCCGGATACGACCTGGTCGGCGTCGTCGAGGAGTTCGGAGGTTCCGGGTCGGCGCGGGGGCAGGCGGGGATCAGGGTCGGCGACCGGGTCGCGGCGCTGACCAAGGTGGGCGGCTGGGCGGATCGCGTCGTGCTGGACGTGGCCGACCTGGTCCCGGTGCCCGAGGGGGTCAGTGCGGTGGACGCCGAGACCCTGGTGGTCAACGGCGTCACCGCCTGGCGCATGCTGCACCGCACCGCCAAGGTGCGCCCCGGCGGGACCGTCGTGGTGCACGGGGCCACCGGCGGCGTCGGCTCCGTGCTCGTGCAGATGGCCAGGGCGGCGGGCATCGAGGTCATCGGCACTGCTTCGGACCGGAACCTGGAGGCCGTGCGCGCGATGGGGGCCGTCCCCGTCGACTATCGCGGAGACGTCCCGGCCGAGGTGCGGCGGATCGCGCCGCGGGGCGTGGATGCCGTGTTCGACCATGTGGGCGGGCCCGGGATCAAGGACTCCTGGCGGATGCTCGCGCCGGGCGGAACGCTGGTCTCCTACGGCAGCGCGTCCACTCGCGACAAGCCGGGAAGCGGCTTCGTCACGGTGCTCACGCTTGTCGGACGGCTGATGCTGTGGAACGCGATGCCCAACGGTCGCCACGCGTACTTCTTCAACCTCTGGGCGGGCAAGAAGCGCCACCTCGACCGCTGGCGCAAGCAGCTGCGCGAGGACATGGAGCAGGCTTTCGCGTTGATGCGCGACGGCAGGCTCAGCGCGAGTATCGCGAGCACCTATCCGCTGGCCGAGGCAGCGGCGGCGTTGCGCTTCGCCGAATCGGGACGGGCCGTTGGCAAGGTGCTCATCGTGCCGACTCCGGCCCGCTGAGCGTCGTCAGGTGACCGGGGCTCAGAATGGTTGGCGGATCGCGGTGAGGAAGGCCTGGATCCGGGGGTGCTTCCCGGCTGCGGCGCGTACGGTCGCGAGCACGGTGCGGGTGTGGCCGGCGGAGCCGTCGAGGACGAGGCCGGGGGTGCGGTCGAGCCGCAACATGTCGGGCAGGAAGGTCACGGCGTGGCCCTGCTCGACCAGCCGTACGTGGACCAGCATGTCGCATCACCCGGGCCGCGGGCGTTCCCTTCCTCCTCGACGCCACCCAGTCCGTCGGCCAGTTCCCCGTGGACGTCGCCGAGTTGGGCTGCGACATGCTCTCCGCCACCGGCCGCAAGTTCCTGCGCGGCCCACGCGGCACCGGCTTCCTGTGGGTACGCCCCGAGGCACTCGGGTATCTGGAGCCGCACGTGGTCGAGATCGCCGCCGCCACCTGGGACGGCAAGCGGGGCTTCGACTGGCACCACGGCGCGCGGCGTTTTGAGACCTGGGAGCTGAGCTACGCCAACGTCCTGGGGCTGAGCGCCGCCGTCCAACAGGCCCTGGACCTCGGCACGGACGAGATCGGCCGACGCGCCCTCGCCCGCGGCGCCCGGCTGCGCGACCGGCTGGACGCCGTGCCCGGCATCACCACCCACGACCTCGGCGCGCAGCGGTGCGCGATCGTGACCTGCAAGGTCGACGGCATGGCCACGGCCCAGGTCGCGGCTGCCCTTGCTGCTCAGGGCATCAACGTCAGCACCACCGACCCGGTGCAGAACCAGTTCGATACCGAGGACCGCGACGTCCACCCGCTGGTGCGGCTCTCCCCGCACTACTACAACACCGAGGCCGAGATCGACCGCGCCGTCGAGGTCCTCATCGCGGTCGCCGAGGCAGCGTGGGTATAGCAATCGCGATAGACTGAAGCGTTTGCTAGAGACCCGCCGGGCCTTCGTGGAACGGCCGCAGAGGAGGAACACGCCCATGGCGGCCCAGACCCGCAGCCCGCGAGAGCGCTACCGCGAGCAGACCCGCGCCGAGATCAAGGAGATCGCCGTACGCCAGCTCGCCGAGGGCGGGGTCGGGAGCGTGGCGCTGCTGCGTATCGCCAAGGACATCGGCATGTCGGGTCCGGCCCTGTACCGGTACTTCGCCAGCCGTGACGAGCTTTTGGCGGAGATGGTCATTGACGCCTACCAGGACGCCGCCGACGCGATCCACGCCGTCGACGCCTCGGCCGGGGGGAGGGCGGCGCTCCACGCCCTGGGGGTGGCCTTCCGCGACTGGGCTGTCGCCCACCCGCATCTGTACCTGCTCGTCCAGGGCACTCCGGTACCGGGCTTCACGGCGCCGGCCGAGACCGTGTCGCGGGCGCGAGCGGTCATCGGGCCCTTCCTCTCGGTCTTCGCCCAGGGGCGGCCACTGCGCACGCTGGACCCGCTCATGGGCGAGTTCGGACGCTGGCTCAAGGAGGATGCCGAGGTGGCGGCGTGGGTGGAGCAGTGGACCGGCCTGGCGTCCGACGATCCCGCCGCGACCGTCGCACTGACCGGCGCCATCACGGCCTGGCCGCAGATCCACGGCACCGTGAGCCTGGAGACGGCCGGTCAGTTCACCGGCATGGGCCACCGACCGGCCACCCTGCTCGCCGTCCAGCTCGACATCCTCGCCGACGCCTTCCAGCTCACCTGATCCTCAGTCAGGCAGGGGAAGGCCGAGACGCACCGATCAGGCGGTGTGGTGCGCGCGGGGCTGGGCCGTCGCCTGCGGTGCGGTCATGTCGAGGAGGAGCACCGCGTCGTGGTCGGGGGTGCCGGGTTCGGCGGTGTAGACGCCGAGGCGGTGCCCGGGGGTGCCCTCCAGGGCCATGCCCTGGAAGACCAGGGTGATGGTGCCGACCTGGGGGTGCTGGAAGGTCTTGGTGGTGTTCCTGCGGCCGGTGACCTCGTAGCGCTCCCACAGTCCGGCGAAGTCGGGGCTCTTCAGCAGCAGTTCGCCGACCAGGCGGGTGAGGTCCGGGGCGTCGGGGTCGGTGCCGGCCAGGGCGCGCAGGCGGGCGACGCAGCCGCGGATCTGGTTCTCCCAGTTGGGGAAGGTCCGGCGGGCGGCGGGGTGCAGGAACAGGTAGCGGGCGAGGTTGCGCTGGGTGGCGGGCCAGTCCTCCATGCCGGCGTAGAGGGCGAGGCCGCCGGGGTTGTGGGCGAGGAGGTCCATGCTGCGGCTGACGATGTACGCGGGATTGGGGCGCACCGCCTCCAGCAGCAGCTTCAGGTGGGGGCGCACGGTGCGGCTGGGAGCCGGGGCGGGGTGGGGTGCGTACCGGGCTGCGCGCACGGCCAGGTCGTGCAGGTGCTGGTGCTCGGCGTCGTCGAGCTGCAGGGCGCGGGCGAGGGCGTCGACCACGGCCGGGCTGGGCCGGGTCTCCTTGCCGCGTTCCAGCCGCGTGTAGTAGTCGATGCTGACCCCGGCGAGCGTGGCCAGCTCCTCGCGCCGCAGCCCGGGGGTGCGGCGCACGCCGGGGCCGGGGGTGAGGCCGGCGGACTGGGGGCTGGTCTGGGTGCGGCGGGCGCGCAGGAAGCGTCCCAGCTCCTCGCCGCTGCTGTGCTGCTCGGGTGCCATGGACCCAGTGTCCCCGCCGCCGCCACCGCGACACGCCCACGAGGGGGGCCCTGTCATACCCCCGCTGGCGGCTCCCCGGCAGATCTCGGCCTGCCTGGTACGGCCGTACTGGGGCAGTCTCGACTGGGTAGGGGTGAGTCCGACTGGCGGCCTCGCCGAAGGCGGGCGACGGTGGACCGGATGGCGCCGCCCTGCTGAACCCCCACTGACCTATTGAGGAGCACCTGCTCGTGCGAGCAACACTGATGTACGCGGCCGACGACGTGCGTGTCGAGGACGTTGCCGACCCGAAGATCCACCAGCCCACCGACGCGGTCGTGCGGATCGTGCTGTCCTGCATCTGCGGCAGTGACCTGTGGCCCTACAAGTCCCTCGCGCCCACGGACCAGCCCCGCCAGATGGGGCACGAGTTCCTGGGCGTCGTGGAGGAGACCGGCTCCGAGGTGCGCAGTCTCAGGCCCGGCGATGTGGTGGTGGCCCCGTTCGTCTACTCCGACAACACCTGCGCGTACTGCCGCGAAGGCCTGCAGACCTCGTGCGTGCACGGCGGCACGTGGGGTGTGAACGGTGTCGACGGCGGCCAGGGTCAGGCCGCCCGCGTTCCCCACGCCGACGGAACGCTGGTGAAGCTGCCGGTCGGCGAGGACTCCGAGCTGCTGCCGGACCTGCTGACCCTGTCCGACGTCCTGTGCACCGGCTACCACGCGGCCCGGACCGCCGGTGTCCGGCCCGGCGACAGCGTCACCGTCGTCGGCGACGGCGCCGTGGGGCTGGGCGCGGTGATCTCCGCGAAGCTGCTGGGCGCCGAACAGATCATCCTGATGGGACGCCACCAGGTGCGCACCGAGCTCGGCCGTGACTTCGGCGCCACCGACGTGGTCGCCGACCGCGGCGAGGAGGGCATTGCCCGGGTCAGGGAGCTGACCGGTGGGGAGGGCACCCGCAGGGTCCTGGAATGCGTGGGCCTGAAGGACGCGATCGTGCAGAGTTTCGGCGTGGTCCGGGCCGGCGGCACCATCAGCCGTGTCGGCGCCCCCCAGTATCCCGAGGTCCCCTTCGGCTTCGGCGACTTCCTGCGCAACATCACCCTCACCGGCGGCGTCGCCCCGGCCCGCGCCTACATCGAGGAGCTGATGCCGCACATCCTCGACGGCTCGATCCACCCCGGACGCGTCTTCGACCGCACCCTGCCTCTGGAATCCATCGCCGAGGGCTACCGGGCGATGAACGAGCGCACCAGCCTCAAGGTGGCAGTACGCCCGTGACCGACCGCAAGTTCCCCCTCGGCCACCCACGATGAGAGAAGAAGCGATGCAGCACATCAAACTGCGTGACCTGGACGTGGCCCGGATCGGCCTCGGCGCGATGGGCATGTCCGCCGCATACACCGGCGCCGGAACCGACGACGCGGAGTCCGTGCGCACCATCCACCGCGCCCTGGAACTGGGCGTCACCTTCATCGACACGGCCGAGGTGTACGGCCCCTACACCAACGAGGAGCTCGTCGGCCGGGCGCTGAAGGGCCGCCGGGACCAAGTGGTGCTGGCGACCAAGTTCGGCCTGATCTCCCACACCGGCCGACAGGGCCCGGACAGCAGCCCGGACAGTGTCCGCACCGCTGTCGAGGGCTCCCTCAAGCGGTTGGGCACCGACCGCATCGACCTGTACTACCAGCACCGGGTGGACCCCGCCACACCGATCGAGGAGACCGTCGGGGCGCTGTCCGAGCTGGTCGCCGAGGGCAAGATCGTGCACATCGGGCTCTCGGAGGCAGGGCCGGACACCATCCGCCGCGCCCACGCCGTCCACCCGGTCACCGCGGTCCAGTCCGAGTACTCGCTGTTCACCCGTGACCCCGAGGCCCGGGTGCTGCCGGTGCTGCGCGAGCTGGGCATCGGCTTCGTGCCCTTCTCGCCGCTGGGACGCGGATTCCTGACCGGCACGATCCGTTCCACCGAGCAGTTCGACTCCTCGGACTTCCGGGCCAGCAACCCGCGGTTCAGCGGCGAGAACTTCCAGCACAACCTGCGCCTGGCCGACGAGGTCGCCGCCGTCGCCGACCGGATCGGCGCCACCCCGGCTCAGGTCGCCCTCGCCTGGCTGCTCGCCCAGGGCGACGACATCGCGCCCATCCCCGGCACCCGGCGCGTGGCCCGGGTCGAGGAGAACGCCGCCGCGGACGCCGTCCGCCTCACTGAGGAGCAGCTCGCCAAGCTCACCGGTCTCCCTCCGGCCGCCGGGGACACCCACAACGAGGCCCAGATGCGCATGATGGAGCGCTGACGCGGCGGCCCCGAGCCCGAGGCCATCACCCTGGAGACCTTCGGCCGGGCGATCCCCGAAGCCTGACACCCCTAGGCGTCCCGGGACAGGTCCCGGGTCTCGGGGAGTTGCCGGAAGCCGGCTGACCTGTAGGTGGCGACGGCGCCGGCATTGGCTGTCGGGGTGCAGACGATCGCGCTCGAAGAGCCCAACTCCCTGAGCGCGGCTGCGGCAGCGACGGTGATCGCTTTGCCGTGGCCGTGTCCGCGGTGGTCCCGGTGCACGCCCATCGGCTCGATCAGCCCGGGCTTCCCCGGGCCGGCCGACCACACCGTCACCGCCGCCACGGCGTCTCCCCGGGCGTCGTACGCGACCAGGCATCGGGCTTCGGCGTAAGGCAGTTCGGCCGCCATCGCGTGCCATTGCCCGTCCGTGAACGACGAGTTGTCGAATGCCGCCCGCTGCACGGCGGCCCGGACGTGAGCCTGCTGCGGCCCGACCAGCTCGATCCGCACGCCCAGGTCCTCCACCGGCTCCGTGAGGTCGCGGCGCAGCGGTGTCCACGGCTCGTCGGCCTTCCAGCCGTCCTCGGGCAGCAGATCCTGGAGCAGCACGGTCATCGGCGCCTCAAGGTACGCCTTTCCCTTCGGCAGCACGCCGCGCTCCGGATCCATCACGTCCTCGACCATCTGCCGCGCCAGCTCGTCGTCCCGATGAGCGTCCGGCGCGATGGTCAGCCGCAGCAGTTCGGGGCCGTCCAGCAGTCCGACGGCGAGAATCCTTCCGTCCCGGCTCCAGGTCCGGACCGCCGCGGCCGTCGCCTCCGCACCGAACCGCCAGAACCAGCCCAGGTCTCCCGGATGCAGCTGCATCGGCGCCCCGTCGTCCTGCCACTCCCGCAGGGCGCCCACAGCCTCGCCCAACTCGTGGACTCCCGGCCTGCCCAGCGCAATCGTCATCCCCCGATCACACACCACCGCGCCGACCGTCCGCACCTGGATTACCGGGACCGATGAGTTTCGGGGGCCGCAGGCGTCCAAGGCTGTGACGTAGTTCCGCTGACCCTGGAGGAATCGATGAGCGCGTCTGTTGACGTCACATCCGGCACGCTGGCCGTGCCGGGCGCCCGGCTGTACTACGAGCTGCGCGGGAGCGGTCCGCTGGTGGCGATCGTCGGTGCGCCGATGCACTCGGCGCCGTTCGCGCCGCTGGCCGACCTGCTGGCCGCGGACCACCGCGTGCTGACCATGGATCCGCGCGGGCACTTCGGCAGCGTCCTCGACGATCCGGACGCCGACTCCAGCCCGGAGTTGCGCGCCGACGATCTGGCCCAGCTGATCCGCCATGTGGACGCCGGGCCCGCAGTGGTGCTCGGCTCCTCCGGTGGGGCCGTCACCGCGCTGGCGCTACTTCAGGCGCAGCACCAGGGGCTCGTACGCACCGTGATCGCCCACGAGCCTCCGCTGGCACAGCTGCTGGAGGACCGTGAGCAGCAGGCGGCCGCGACCGAGGACACGATCGCCACCTACGTCGGCGGGGACACTCTCGGCGCGGTGCGCAAGTTCCTGGCCAACGCCGGCCTGGTAATGCCCGAGGAGGTGTTCCTGCAGATGTTCGGGGGAGAGAAGTCCCCGGACGAGGCCGCCAGCGAACGGTTCTTCTACCTGCACGAGCTGCGCTCGACCGCCAACTGGGTGCCGGACCTGGACGCTCTGCGCGCTAGGACGGCCCGCCTGGTCATCGGCATCGGCGAGACCTCGGCGGGCCAGTTCTGCGATCGCACCTCCCGTGCGCTGGCCGCTGAGCTGAAGGTCGAGCCCGTGATGTTCCCGGGCGGCCACGGCGGCTTCATGGAAGATCCGGCCGCGTTCGCCGACCGACTGCGCAAGGTCATCGACTGACGGTAGTGCTGTGTGTCGAAGCACGGTGGGAGGGGGCTGCCGGGCCTGTAGCCGGGCAGCCCCCTCGGCACGGTCAGACCTGGGGGCCCGCCGGGTCGGTGGGCAGGGCCAGCCGGGACTGCGGGCCGCGTGTGGTCGGGGCCGCCGGGGCCGGGTGCAGCAGCCGCTGCTCGGCGGTCCAGGCCCAGACTTCCAGCAGGGCGTTGGGGACCAACCGGACCAGGTGCGAGGGGGAGTAGTAGTGGTAGCCATAGTCGAGCCGGGCGTTGTTGTGGGCGTCCACGGTCGCTTCGGTCGTGTCGGTGGCGGCCTGGGCGACCAGGCCGACATGGCTGAGGGTGCCTCCGGGACCGAGGTAGGTGACCACGAAGTCGCCGGGCTGTGCCTGCCCGGGCTGGTCGCCGACGTCCTGGCCGACGCCGCTGTCCTTCAGGTAGGCGTAGAGGTTGTTGTACTGCGGCAGTTCGGAGATCAGCAGCAGGTCGTAGACCTTGCCGTTGGGCGCGGTGTAGTGGAAGTAGGCGTCCTGCGGGTCGTCGGGGCCGAGCCCCGGAACCAGCCCGGCGGCGGCTATCGCCCGGGCCACGAACTCGGCGCACTGGTACTGGGGCTGGGCGCTCCCGAAGGCGACCGGGGTGCTGTCGTTCCAGGCCGTCCAGTTCCAGTGCGCGTCGGCGTAGCGGACCTCGATCGCGCGCGAGACGACGTCCGTGTCCGGGAGCGTCTGACGCTGGGTCAGGGACGGCCGGGGAGCGGCAACTGCGGGTGCGGCCAGGGCCGGGGCGCCGGCGCAGACGATTCCCACCACGACCGCGGCGGAGGCGATACGACTGCGGAGAACATGAGTCACTGTGATGAACTTCCTTGCTTGTGAGTCCGAACCACATCTCTCACCCACCCAGACTCCTCACAGCCCAGATCGCGTTGCACGTCAACGGGAAGAAAATGGCATGACCGCAGCAATGGCGCCCCGACGACGCCGGACGATCTCAGGGACGCGGGCGTCGGCGTTGCAGCAGGAGCGGGAGCAGGGAGACCGCCACCACCAGGGCGACCAGCGGCAGCAGGTAGTTCTCGATGCCGGGCACCTCGGCCCCGAGCCAGAAGCCCAGCAGCACCATGCTCTGGGTCCAGGCCAGGCCGCCGATGATCTGCCACAGGGTGAAGGTGCGCACCGGGACCTCCAGCATTCCGGCGGCGGGTCCGAGCACGGTGCGCACCATGGGCACAAAGCGGCCGATGACGATGGCCTTGCGCCGGCCGTAGTGGGACAGCAGGGCCTCGCTGCGCTCCAGCACCGACTTCAGCCTGCGGCTGTCGATGCGTTCCAGGGCGGGGCGGCCGCCGTGACGGCCCAGGTAGTAGCCGAACTGGGTGCCGGCGATCGAGCCCGCCGCGGCTCCCAGCAGGACCTGCCAGAGCGTCAGGTGCGGCCCGTTGCCGGCCCCGGTGGCGCAGAGCACCCCGGCCGGGAACAGCAGGGTGTCCCCGGGCACGAAGAAGCCGACGACCAGCAGCCCGGCCTCGGCGAAGGTCACGACCACCACGGCCAGGGCCCCGAAGGACGACAGCAGAGAGGACCCGCTGGTGGGGTTCACCGCGAGCAGAGCCGCGCTCACGGCAGGTTCTCGATCACGCGACAACGTTAACAACAGTCCGGGCCCCGGGGTGCACCGGTGGGCCGCTGGAGGACCGTCGTCAGCGGTTTCCTAGACTCCCCGGGTGACTAAATTCTTCCTGGCGCTGCACATCCTCGCCGCCATCGTCGCCATCGGCCCGGTCGCTGTGGCGGCCAGCATGTTCCCGCCGGTCGCCCGACGGGCGCTGGCCTCACCGGGCACCGGCGACGCCGAGGCGACCATGGGCGTGCTGTACCGCATCTGCAGGATCTACGCGCTGGTCGGGATCGCCGTGCCGCTGTTCGGCTTCGCCGCGGCCGGGGTGATGAAGGTGACCGGCCAGACCTGGGTGATCGTCTCCATCGTGCTCACCCTGCTCGCAGCCGTGGTGCTGGGCGCACTGGTGCTGCCGCGTCAGGCCCGGCTGATCGAGGGCGGCCCCGACGGTGCGGGGGCGTCCGTGAAGGACACCAAGCAGTTGGCGATGTTCGTCGGGATCTTCAACCTGCTCTGGGCAGCTGTCACCGTCATCATGATTGTTCGGCCCGGCTCGACCCTGGGCCACTGACCCCGTTGGGGCCCCGGCGGCTCAGGCCCTGTGGACGGTGACGCCGGTTGCGATCAGTTCGCGGACGGGGCCCTCGGGTGCGTCCTGGTCGGTCACCACGCAGTGCAGGGCGGTCGCGGGGGCGACCAGGGCGAGGGCGCTGCCGGTGAGCTTGCTGCCGTCGGCGACGGCGATGACGCGGCGCGAGGAGGCGATGGCTGCGCGTTTCACGGCGGCGTCGGCGAGGTCGTACGCGGTCAGGCCGTCGGCGGCGGTCAGGCCGCAGCAGCCGATGACGGCCGTGTCGAAGCGCAGTGCGGCCAGTGAGACCTCGGTCAGGGGGCCGGTCAGGGCCAGTTCACCCGGGCGTGGCTGGCCGCCGGGCAGCAGCAGGGTGAGCTGTGGCGCGCCGGTGAGCTCGTTGGCGGCGTGCAGCGACAGGGGCATCACGGTCAGGCGGCGGTCGCGGAGCGCCCGGGCTACTTCCAGGCAGGTGGTGCCGCTGTCGAGGACGACGGACTCGCCGTCGGCGATCAGGGCGCTGACCTCAGCGGCGATCCGGCGCTTGGCCTCCAGTGCGTCCTGGGCCCGCAGGGCGAACGGGGGTTCCTGGCCGCGCAGAAGCAGGCCCCTGGCGCCGCCGCGGTAACGCTCCAGGACTCCCTGGTCGGCCAGGACCTCCAGGTCGCGGCGGATCGTCATCTCCGAGGCGCCGGTCAGGGCGGCCAGCTCGGACACGCTCCGTTCGGCGCCCTCGCGCAGCGCGTCGGTGATCTGTCTCATGCGGTCGGTACCGGCCATGGTCAAACTAAACACCAGTCCTGATCCAAAGGCAACTTAACAAACACCATTGATGTTCCCTTTGTTCGAAGCTACGGTGTGCGACCGCTTGTACCTGATCCGGCCGCAGCGGGCTCCGGGTCCGCCTGGTGCCCGGCGGGTACCGCGTTCCCGTCCTTGAGGATCCGGGAGGTGAGGCTCGCGACGACGCACAGCGCGACGGGCAGGAGGAAGGCGATGTTGAGCGGCATGAGGCGGGTCATCGGCCCGATCACCGCGGGCCCGGCGAGCATGCCCACGTAGCCGAGACCGGCCACGCGGGAGACGTTCGCCCCCGCGCTGTCGGGATCGGCGTGGCCCGCGGCGCTGAAGAGCTGCGGGATGCAGCCGGACATGCCCGCGCCGAACACGGCCCAGCCGACGAGCGCCAGCGGCACCACGGGGGACAGTGCGGCCAGGGCCAGGCCGGCCGCGGCCACGGCCGCGCCGTAGCGCAGGACTGCGACCGCCCCGATCCGCGTGGCGACCCGGTCGGTGAGCAGGCGGCCCACCGTCATGGTCGTGGCGAAGGCGCCGTAGGCCAGCGCGGCGGTGGCGGCCGGCGCGCCCAGGACGGTCTTCAACTGCAGCGTGCTCCAGTCGTTGGCGACCCCCTCGCACAGCATGAGCATGAACGCGAGCACCGCCAGCATCCAGATCAGCCGCGGCGTCGCCCGAGGCGCCCGGCCGCGCGAGGCCGAGGCGGCCCCACTGTCGCCGACGGGGGCGGTCTCGGCACGCAGGAGCGCCGGAGCTGCAAGCAGCGCGGCGGCCACACCGAACGCCCCGGTACCCCCCAGAGTGGCGACGGTGCTCCAGCCCCAGCTCAGCGTGGCCGCCCCGACCAGCGAGGCGGCCACCCCACCGACGGAGAACAGCGCATGGAAGGCGGACATGATGGGTCGTCGGTAGCCGCGCTCGACCTGCACGGCGTGGGTGTTCATGCTCACGTCCAGGCAGCCGTTGGCGAACCCGAGCAGTACCAGCGCCGCCCCCAGGGTCCATGCGCCGGCCGCCAGGCCCGGCAGCACCAGCGCCGCGCTGCACGCGACGGCGCTCGCCGGGACGGTCCTGCGCGCCCCGAAGCGGTCGGTCAGCGGCCCCACCAGCCGCATGCCCGCGAAGGCGCCCCCGCCCAGCAGCAGCAGAAGCCAGCCCAGCGTCGCGTGGCTGATCCCGACGCGCTGCTCGATCGAGGGGATGTGGACGACCCAGGTCCCCATCAGGAAGCCGTCGAGGACGAAGTACGCGAACGTCGCCGTCCGACCTGCACGCAGAGATCTTTCCATGCCTGCGAACATACCGACCACGATTGCTGTTCGCAATATGGCTGTATGAACACACTCAATGGGTGACGAGAGTCGGAGTACGTGGCCGGCGAGGCCTTCGAGGACGGGAAAATTAGAGTTTCCTGAGAATTCTACGCGCATCTACTTGTCCGGCGTCCGTTTCGCGGTGACGATTCGGACCGTAGCCACATGACCATGCACGGTCATGTGCGGAGGGGTGTCGATGATGAAGTGGAACAAGAGATCGGCGAGTGTGGCCCTGCTCGCCGTCGCCACCTTGGCGGGGGCCTCGCTGGCCACGGCCGAGGGGGCCGGAAAGCATCCTGCGACCGGCGTCGGCTCGTGCACGCTGAAGGGGTGGAACCCGGCGACGAGCCCGAAGAACGCCAAGGCCTTACCGGTCGGTCAGCGTCCGCAGACCTACAAGCCGGACGACTTCGACTGCACCGGCGCGGTGTTCGCCGCGCCCGGTGTGGAGTTCGCGAAGTTCCCGCAGCCGAAGAACTTCAAGATCACCGATAGGAGTGTGCAGCGGACGACCGGTGGCCGTCAGGCGGTCGTGGGAGTGCCCACCGCCTCGGTGAACCCGCTGGCGCCGTACTTCCCGCCGTTCCAGCACTTCGTGGTCATCTACCGGGAGAACCACACCTTCGACGACTATCTGGGCGATTGCGCGACCACGGTCAACTCGGGCTGCAACGGCAAGGTGCAGAGCACCAACCACATCAGCTCGGTGCCGAACCTGCACCAGCTGGCCAAGACCTACGCGCTGTCCGACTCGTACAGCACCGGCGTTCAGCCGCCGTCCGGCCCCAACCACTGGTTCATGTTCTCGGGGCAGTCCTCGTCCAGCAGCCAGCAGCAGTCGTACCCTTCGAACGGCACCCAGTTCGACCGCTTCCTGCAGAGCGACTCGGGTCCCACCGACGAGGGCACCAGCGCCTGCACCACCCCCTCCGGCACCAGTAGCGGCACCAGCCCGTACACGTTCATCATGAACGGCGACATCTACTGGATGGTCAGCAGTGGCAGCGGCTACTGGAAGAACCCGGCCGACGGCAAGGTCGAGGTCCTGCCGCCCAACCGTCCGGGCACGTCCATCCCCGAAGAGCTGCACACCAACGAGTACACCTGCCAGAACCAGAGCATCCCCGACAGCACGGTGGCCAACGACTACATCAACTTCATCAACACCAACGGGATGCCGGCCTACAACTACGTGGAGCTCTTCAACGACCACCCCGGCACCTACCAGGACATCTCCGGCAACGACACCGCGACGAACAACATCGTCAACTCCATCATGGGCAACCCGACGTACAAGAACAACACCCTGATCGTCGTCACCGAGGACGACACCCAGAACGGCAGCAACGGCCCGGACCACGTCAGCAACACCTACCGCGTGCCGCTGCTCGTCATCGGGTCGCCGACCTACGTCAAGCAGAGCTATGTCTCGCACGTGGGTTACACCACGGCCAACGTGATCGCGGCGATGGAACGCACGATGCAGAACGTGCACTCCGGCGTCATCGATCCGAACGACAGCCTGGGCTCGTCCACCTTCCCGATGACGACCGCGGACCAGTCCGCGCTCGGCGACCCGCTCGAGGACTTCTGGGTCCAGGGCTCGACTCCCCTGTCCGCGAGCGCGAAGGGGTCCCCGACCACCGGCAACGCGCCGCTGACCGAGACCTTCTCCGGCTCGGCCACCGGCGGCACGGCCCCGTACACGTACGGCTGGAACTTCGGTGACGGGAGCAGCAGCACGGCGCAGAACCCGAGCCACATCTACAGCACCGCGGGCACCTACACCGCGACACTCACCGTCACCGACAGCGCCTCGCCGGCCAATACCGCGACGTCGCAGGTGACGACCACGGTCAGCGCCGTCGGCAATCCGCTGGCGGCCAGCGCCTCGGCCACCCCGACCTCCGGTCAGGTGCCGCTGAGCGTGGCCTTCACCGGCACCGGCACCGGCGGCACCCCGGCGTACAGCTACGGCTGGAACTTCGGTGACGGGACCAGCAGCACGGCGCAGAACCCGAGCCACACCTACAGCACCGCGGGCACCTACACCGCGACACTCACCGTCACCGACAGCGCCTCGCCGGCCAACACCGCATCCTCGACGGTGACCATCACGGCCTCGCCGATCGCCGCGACGGTGCCGGGCGCGCCCACCGGTCTGACGGCGACAGCCGGAACCGGTCAGGCCGCACTGAGCTGGACCCCGCCGTCCAGCACCGGCGGCGAGAACGTCACCTCGTACAAGGTGTACCGCGGCACCACCAGCGGCGGCGAGACCCTGCTGACCAGCGGCGGCTGCAGCGGCCTGGGCGCGGTGACCTCGTGCACGGACACGGGGCTGACTGCCGGTCAGACCTACTACTACAAGGTCAGCGCAGTGAACGGCGTGGGCGAGGGGGCGCAGAGCAACGAGGCGTCCGCCACCCCCACCGGCTCGGGCTGCCAGGCACAGCAACTGCTGGGCAACCCCGGCTTTGAGACCGGTACCGCCTCGCCGTGGACGACGAGCAGCGGAGTGCTCAACAACAGCTCCTCCGAGCCGCCGCACTCCGGGAGTTGGGACGCCTGGCTGGACGGCTACGGCACCACCCACACTGACACGCTCTCGCAGGCGGTCACGCTGCCGTCCGGGTGCTCCACGTACAACTTCACCTTCTGGCTCCACGTCGACACGGCGGAGACCACGACGACGACGGCGTACGACACCCTGAAGGTGCAGGTGCTCAACAGCTCCGGCACGGTGCTGTCCACCCTGGTCACCTACTCCAACCTCAACCACAACACCGGTTACGCGCAGCACAGTTTCAGCCTGGCGGCCTACGCGGGGCAGAACGTCACACTGAAGTTCACCGGGGCTGAGGACTACCAGAAGCAGACCTCGTTCGTCCTCGACGACAGCGCGCTGAACGTCGGCTGAGTCGGACAGGAAAGGGGTGCCGGGTGGTGCACTTCGGTGCACCACCCGGCGCCGCGTTCGTAAGGATCAGCCGAGGGATGGATGGACAGATGGACACACCCGTCGCGGTGAGAGGCCGCGGCATCACCAAGGTCTTCGGTGATGTCGTCGCCCTCGACCACATCGATGTGAGCATGACGCAGGGTCAGATCCACGGCCTGGTCGGCCCGAACGGCGCCGGCAAGACCACGCTCCTCGGCCTGCTGCTGGGCCTGTCCGCCGCGGACGAAGGGAGTCTGGAGATCCTCGGCACTCCGGTGGGACGCGGGTCGGCCGCGCCCGACGGTGTCTCCGGGTTCGTCGACGCGCCGGGCCTCTACCCCACGCTCACCGCGAGGCAGAACCTTGCAACACTCCTCGCGCTGCGCCCTGATGACGCGCCGGCCACGGGTGTCGAGGAGGCACTGGAGCAGGTCGGGCTCGCCGACGTCGCCGACGCCAGGGTCCGCGGCTTCTCCCTGGGCATGCGCCAGCGGCTGGGGCTGGCCGCGGCGCTGCTGACCGGGCCGCGGCTGCTGGTGCTCGACGAGCCGTCCAACGGCCTGGACCCGGTCGGCAAGAGGCACATGCACACCGTGCTCAGCCGGCTGGCCGCCGAAGGCGTCACGGTGGTGATGTCCAGCCATCGGATGGACGATCTGGCGGCGCTGTGTTCCGAGGTCACCATCCTGGCCACCGGGCGCGTGGTCTTCTCCGGACCGCTGTCAAAGCTCTCCGACGACAGCCGTGAACTCGACTACAGGCTGCGCGCGTCGGATCCGTCCGCCGCGCGCGCGGTCGCGGCCGGAACGCCCGGTGTGAGCATCATCGACGGCCACGACGCCCCGGTGCGACCGGACACCGACGTGATCGTCGTCCGCGCACGGGTGGCAGCCGTGGACGAGCTCGTGGCCCGCCTGGTCCGCGACGACATCGCGGTGCGCGAGTTGGCGCACGTCGTCCCACCGCTGGAAGCCGCGTTCCTCGCCCTCACCGAGCAGGAGGCCGACCGATGACCACGACCGTCACTGACGCACCCGCCCCGGCCCCCGCCGCCGGGGCCGGGAAAGCGGGCGCGCGCCCGGTCCGGGTGGCCCGCATCCTCCGCTTCGAGTTGCTCAAACAGTTCTCCACCTGGCGGGTGCGCCTGCTGATCGGGCTGTGCTGGCTCGGTCCGGGCCTGCTGGTCTTCGCGATCGACCAGCAGAGCACTCTGCCGTCGGACACCCTGTTCGGCCGGTGGATGCACGCCACCGGCTGGGCCGGGTCACTGGTGGTGCTCGCCTTCGCCGGCACGTGGGTGCTGCCGCTGCTCACATCCTTGGTCGCCGGCGACGTGTTCGCCTCCGAGGACCGGCTGGGCACCTGGCGCCATCTGCTCATCGTGGTCCGTTCGCACCGGCGTATCTTCGCCGCGAAGGCGATCGCCAGCGCCGTCGTGATCGGGCTGCTGGTGACAGGTCTGGCCGTCTCCAGCGTGTTCGGCGGACTGCTCGCGGAGGGGAGCCGGCCGCTGGTCGGATTGGACGGCCACCTGCTCCCCGGCGCGGACGCGGCCGGAAACGTCCTGCTGGCCTGGGTCTGCGTGCTGGCGCCGACGCTGGCCCTGGCAGCCGTCGGGCTGCTCGGCTCCGTCGCCCTGGGCCGTTCCCCGATGGGCCTGCTGCTGCCCATGCTCACCGCCCTGGGGATGCAGGTGGCGCAGTTGCTGCCGCTGCCGGTCCCGGTGCGGCTGGCGCTGCCCGGTTACGCCTTCATCTCCTGGAACGGCCTTTTCGCCGATCCCCAGCAACTCGGGCCGCTGCTGATCGGCGTCGGAGCCAGTCTGGTGTGGGCGGTCGTCGCCACGGCGCTGGCCTACCTGATCTTCCTCCGCCGGGACTTCACCAATCTCACCAACGACGGCACCGGGCGCAGGGCGCTGACCTTGGGTGTCCTCCCACTGGTCGGCGCGCTGGCCGCGACGGTCGGCGTTGTCGCGGTGACGACCGGGGAGGGCGGTTCCGGCATCGACCAGGCCAAGGTGCAACGGTCGGTGGCCACCGCGTTCGCCCACCTCTACCGGATCCAACAGGCGCAGATGCGCCGGCCACCGGTCACCGAGGCGCAGTTGCAGACCTCCGCGGCCTGCGACAAGAGCGCAGGGCTCGGCGCACAGGAGGGACCGGGCAACGACTGGCGCTGCACCGTCTCCTGGAACGTCCCCGGCTACAACGCCACCGCCCAAGCCATCTACCAGCTCAATGTCACCGCGAACGGGCGGTACACCGCCGACGGGGACGGCCCGGTGCAGGTGAACGGCTACTTCCTGATCGTCAGCGGGGGAGAGGCGGTACCGAACCCGCTCTGGCAGTTCGACGGCAACGTCGATCTGCTCCCTGGATGAACGCTGCGGCGTGCGACTGTTCCTCGCACCTGCGCGGTTACAGCCGCCATGCTCTGAGTTGCTCCGCGCACGCGTACACGTCGACCTCGTAGGCGCGCACCTTGGCCACCAGGTCGGGGAGGTGCCCGTACGGCGCGTCGATGCCCTCGTCGGATGCGGCCATGTACTCGACCGCGAGGAGCGCCGCGAAGAACGCGTTCCGGGCCGGAAGGGGTTCCTCACGGGCGATCGTCACCAGGAGCGCGGCGGCGCGCCATGCGTTGTCCGGTTCGTAGCCGATGCGCGGCGTGTTGACCCTGTGTCGTTGCACGGCGGCCGCCAGGGCGGAGTAGTCGTGCACGTCGGGCTCTTTGGGCATGACGAGCGCCTGGCGTTCGAGGATCCACGCCAGGTCGACACTGAGCTCCATCAGGCGGCGTCCCGCGTCCCCGCCGGGCGTGCCGTGGGCTCCTGTTCGGGGAAGGCAGCGGCGAACTCGTCCGCGTGGCCGTCGACCCAGCGTGCGGCGCGCACGAGCGAAGCGGGATCCGACAGGCGCGGGTCCCGCAAGGCCGCCTCGGTGAGCAGGGCGGTCACCGTCGTACCCTCGCGGCTGGCTCGCTCCTGCAGCCTGGCGTGGACTTCCTCTGGAACACGGATGCTCACGGTCTTCGACATGCCACGACTGTACAGCACATGCTTTACGCCAGGGGGAACTTCGATCCGCGCTCGATGTACACCTTCTTCTCCGCGCACGACGGCCCGCTGATGGTCTTTCCGATGAAGGGCGACCGGATGCGGCTGATCGCCCAGGTCCCCACCGCGTCCACGGACGCGGCGAGCCAGGAGTGGCTGCAGCGCGTCGCCGACGAGCGGGCCGCAGGACGGATCCGGATCCATGGCTCGCTGTGGCTGACCTGCTTCGAGATCCACCACGCCCAGGTGCCGCAGTACCGGGTCGGGCGGGTCTTCTTGGCCGGCGACGCGGCGCACATCCACAGCCCGGCCGGCGGGCAGGGCATGAACACCGGCATCCAGGACGCCTTCAACCTGGGCTGGAAGCTCGCCGCCGCCTACCGGGGGACGGCATCGGAAACGCTGATCGACAGCTACCACGCCGAACGCCACCCGGTCGCGGCGCGCGTCATCGAGTTCAGCACTCGGCTCACCCACCTGAGCACGCTGACGAACCCGGTCGCGCAAGCGCTGCGCAACACCGTGCTGCACACGGCCACCGGCATCGGCCCGGCCCGCCAGGCCCTGGCCGACGAGACCGAGGAGACGACGCTGTCGTACCACGGCAGCCCGGCGGTCGTGGGGTCGGCGACACACGCGAAGGTCCGCAGCGGGGACCATCTGCCCGACGTGGCGGGCACGGAACTGCGCAAGGTGCTGTCCGCGGAAACCGGACATGTACTGGTGACCATCGGCCCCGACCGGGCACCTGCCGAACTCCCCGGCGTCCGGCAGATCCTGCTGACGGACACCGACGCCGCGGTCGCCGGGTTCGACGTCGTGCTGGCGGACCCGGACCGGCGTGCGGCAGCCCGCTTCGGACTGGCCTCGGGCCGCATCATGGTCCGGCCCGACGGCTACATCGGCGCGATCGCCGAGGGGGACGACGACGCGCCGATCACGGCCTACCAGGAGCTGACAGGCGCCGCGGGGTAGCGGGCCGCCCTCGTGCTCGCGTGCAGCCGGACTACTGCGGCCGGTCCGTGCTCCAGTAGGGCTCGGACGCGGCGGCGGCCGTCCGGATCGCGTCCGCGTCGAGCGTGAGCTCCGCCTCGCCGAGACCGGTGCGTTCCCAGGAGCAGGTCAGCACCACCGGTCCGGGAGGGGGCAGCGGCCACACCCACAGGCGCAGCGAAACGTCCTCGCTGCCGTCGAACCCGCCGCCGGCCGACCCGCCGTTGCTGGTCATGACCGGCCCGCGGCCGTCACGCAGCCCCGCCTCGTCATCCATCCGGGCGAGGCGGCCGTCCGCGGTCAGCAGCGAGAAGCGCAGCCCGAGGTCGTAATCCGGGCCCCACTCCTGTCTGGCGTGGTAGGTGCCCCTGCCGTAGGCCTCGACGTCGATGGCCAGGCCATTGGCGTAGGCGAGCACCTGACGGACGATGAGGATCGCGCGCTCCGAACGCGTGACGACGACAGGACCGGTCACATGACCGCCGACCATGGGCGGCGGACAGGTCCATTCGGGCACGCTTCGTTCCGGGACTCCGGTCATACGGACGAGGCTACGGACGACCGGGGTCAGGACTCCAGCGAATTCACGCGTTGTGGGAGAGCGACCCGGCCACCGGCCCGAATGCTACGGTGTGCCACAAAACAACTACTGTGAGCTGCTTTGATCATGGGGATACATGCGCATCGTGTGCGTTGGTGGAGGGCCGGCCAGCCTCTACTTTTCGATCTTGATGAAGAAGTACGACCAGGACCACAGCATCACGGTCCTCGAACGCAACCCGGTTGGATCCACGTACGGCTGGGGGGTGACCTACTGGGGTGACCTGCTCGACAAACTACGGGAGGGCGACGCCCCGACCGCGCGAGCCATCAGCGAGCACTCCGTCCGCTGGGGAGGCGGCGAGGCGCACATCCGCGGCGAGGTGACGACCCACTCCGGCGACGAGGGGTTCGGCATCGGCCGACAGCGCCTGCTCGACCTCCTGGCCGAGCGGGCGACCGACCTCGGTGTGCGCGTCGAGTTCGGTCACGAGATCGAGAAACCCTCCCAACTCCCCGACGCAGAGCTGATCGTCGCCGGTGACGGCGTCAACAGCCGCCTGCGCCAGCTTCATTCGGATCACTTCGGGACCGAGGTGACGGCTGGGCGGAACAAGTTCATCTGGCTGGGAACCGGAAAGGTGTTCGAGTCCTTCACGTTCGCCTTCGTCGAGACCCCAAGCGGCTGGATCTGGTTCTACGCCTACCGGTTCACCAGCGATCTCAGTACCTGCATCGTCGAGTGCTCGCCCGAGACCTGGGCCGGGCTAGGCTTCGACAAGCTGGATGAGAGCGCGACACTGGCGCTGCTCGAGAGCATCTTCGCGAAGCAGCTCGACGGTCAACCGCTGATCAACCGGGCGGACGGGGGAGGCCGCGCCCCCTGGCTCAACTTCCGGACCATGACGAACGCAACCTGGCGCCACGACAATATCGTGCTGCTGGGCGACGCCGCCCACACGACGCACTACTCCATCGGCGCCGGAACCACGTTGGCGCTCGAAGACTCCATCGGCCTCGCCGGAGCGCTGCATCAGCACCGCGACCTCCAACCGGCCCTGGCAGCCTACGAACAGGAGCGCAAACGCGCCCTCCTCTCCACTCAGGCCGCGGCGCGCTACAGCGCCCAGTGGTACGAGAACATCCCGCGCTACATCCACCTGAAGCCCGCACGCCTCTTCGCGCTGCTCGGCCAACGGCACTCGCCGCTTCTCCCGTACGTGCCGCCCCAGATGTACCACCTGGCCAACCAGGCCGTTGAGGAGTTCGCAGCCCTGCGGAAGTTCCGGAAGTGGCTCGGTCCCAAGGTCGTCCGGACCCTGCAGGCACGCCGCCCCGGTCCGCTGTGAGCTCCACCTCGATCGTCCAGGTCCGCGTTCAGGAGGGGCTGGTCAGACGGCGGTGGGGAGGGTTGCCCAGATGATCCGGCCGGTGCCGTGCTCGTCGCGGGCCACGCCCCACCGGTCGGTCACGGTCGAGACGATCTGCAGGCCGCGCCCGTTCTCCTGGTCGGCCGTGGCCTGGCGTACGCGGGGCTGCCCCGGCTTGCGGCCCTGGTCGCGCACCTCGACATGCACCGAGTCCTCGTCGGTGCGCAGGACGCAGGTGATTTCCGTACTGTCGGTGTGGGTGACGGCATTGGTGAACAGCTCGGACATCACCAGCACCGCCATGTCCACGGCCTCGGCGTCGCACTGACGCGTCCCGAGCCACTGTCGAAGCCGGCGGCGGGCGACGGCGACCGAGGAGGCGTGCGCGGGAAGCCGGAACTCCGTCGCGTGGGACGGCGCTCGCTTGGCGTCGTCCCAGCGTGCAGGGATGGGCGTGGTCATGTCATGCATAAGGGCCACCGTGTCTCGCCTTCCATCGGCCTGTGCGGGGTCGGGCTGGCACGGACGGACCCGGGGGTCTGGATCACCATGTCACTATGCTCAATGCAACCACCAGATGGCAAGGGCCAATCTGCAGATTGCAGAATTGAAGCCGCAGTGTGTGGACTCCACCAGCACCCATGGCACACTGCTGACATGGCAGTCCGTCAGGGAGGCAGCAGGTGAGGGAACCCCGGTCGGGTCCTACCGTGGGTCAGATCGTGCTGGGCCGACGGCTCCAGCACCTCCGCGAGACCGCCGGACTGACGCTCAATCAGGCAGCCGCGGCGCTCGACGTCAACGCGGCCACCGTCCGGCGGATGGAGAAGGCCGAGGTCGGCTTCAAACTCCTGTACGTCCGCACCCTCCTGCAGACCTACGGAGTCGGCGCGGACGAGAGCCGCGCCTTCATCGAACTCGCCAAGGACGCCAACCAGCCCGGCTGGTGGCACCAGTACCGCGACGTCCTGCCCGAGTGGTTCAGCCTCTACGTGAGCCTCGAAGGCGCGGCCACGGTGATCCGCGCCTACGAGCCGCACCACGTCCCCGGCCTGCTGCAGACCGAGGACTACGCCCGCGCCGTGCTCCGCCTCGGCTTCGCCCACGTCCCCGACGAACTCGAACGCCACGTGGCCCTACGCCTGGAGCGCCAGTCCCTGCTGACCCGCCCCAACGCCCCGCACGTGTGGGTGGTGATGGACGAGACCGCCCTGCGCCGGCCCGCCGGATCCGCGGACGTGATGCGCGCCCAGGTCGACCGCCTCATCGAGGCGACCCGGATCCCCAACGTCACCCTCCAGGTCATGCCGTTCGCCGCCGGACTGCACTCCGCCGCGTTCGGCCCCTTCCACCTCTTCCGATTCCAGGAGCCGGAACTGCCGGACATCGTCTACGGGGAGAACCTCACCGGCGCCGTCTACCTCGACGATCCCGTCGACGTCGCGGCCCACCGCGAGGCACTGGACCGGTTGGGAGCACAAGCAGTACCCGCAGACGCCACCGCAGCATTCCTCGGCGGCATTCGCAAGGAGATCTGACATGGACCGCATATCCACCGTGTTCAACGGCATGCCCGCAGCCCAGCTCGGCGACGAAGGCTGGCACAAGCCGTGGAGCGGCTCCAACGGCGGCGCCTGCGTCGAGGTCAAGAAGCTCCAGGACGGCCGGGTCGCGCTGCGCCAGTCCACCGACCCGGACGGCCCTGCCCTGATCTACACCACCCCCGAGATCGCCGCGTTCATCCGGGGCGCGAAAGCCGGCGAAGCCGACTTCCTGCTCACCTGAACCTGACCGCACGACCGGGGCACTGCCCCGCGAACCAGCCCCGCACCCGTACAACCCAGCCCAGGAGAGCGGAATGACCGAACACGGCGTCCCGGCGGACCAGATAGACACCAGCCGACCCCACCCGGCCCGCGTCTACGACTTCTACCTCGGCGGCAAGGACAACTACCCGGTCGACTGGGCACTCGCCGAGCAAGTCCTCGCGATCTTCCCCACCATGAAGTCCGGCGCCCAGCTCAACCGCGCCTTCATGCACCGGGCCACCCGCTGGCTCGCGGACCAGGCCGGCATCCGACAGTTCCTCGACATCGGCGCCGGCATCCCCACCCAGCCCAATCTCCACCAGGTCGCCCAGGCCGTCGCCCCGGACGCCCGCATCGTCTACACCGACAACGACCCCATCGTCCTGGCCCACGCCCAAGCCCTGCTGCGCAGCACCCCCCAGGGGCGCACCGCCTACATCCAGGCCGACGTCAGGGAACCCGGGAAGATCTTCGCCGCTCCCCAGCTGCGCGACACGCTGGACCTCAGCCGGCCCGTCGCTCTGAGCTTGAACGCGCTCCTGCACTTCGTTCCTGATGAGTTCGGACCCTACGACCTCGTCCGGCAGCTGGTCGCAGAACTGCCCTCGGGCAGCTACCTCGTGCTGTCGCACGTCACCGGGGACTTCGACCCGGACACCTGGGGGAAGATCGTGGCGTTCTACCGCACCAGCGGTATCCCCGCGCAGGCACGCTCCCTCAAGGAGATCCTCCCCTTCTTCGACGGTCTCGAACTCGTGGACCCCGGTGTCGTGGTGGCAACGGACTGGCGGCCCGAACCCGACCAACCCAGCTACGACGCCGCCCCGGACGTGCCGATTCCCCTGTACGCCGCGGTGGCCCGCAAGCCCTGACTCTGCCACTCCCTCGGCACAGTCCTCTTCCTGGCGCTGTTCGCCATCGCCCTGGGGGTGCCTGCACCCCCGTCGGCACTGGGGTGCCCGCGCCCTCGTTCGCGCGTCGCGGAGCGGAGAACCTGTGTATGTCGGCGCAGGCCGACCCTGTCGGGGGGCTCCGGGAGCGGACCGGGGACGACAGCGAAATCGGGGAGGAACCAGACCATGAACAAGACACTCGTCGGTGCGATGGCGGTGCTGGCAGTCGTGGGCGCGGCAGTGAGCGGGTGCGCGCCCACCGCGAGGACCGCGTCTGTCGGCGCCTCGGGGGGCGGCCACGGTGTCGCGGACGGCACGACGGGGAAGGTGCTGCCCGCCGACGCGGCGACGTCCGCGTCCCGGCAGCCGACCGGATACGCGTTCAGCACCCACAACGACCCTGCCGACCTCACGTTCAACCAGCTGCTGGGCATCAACTCCCGTGGCACAATCGCCGGTTACTTCGGCTCCGGCGCGCAGGGCCACCCCAACCAGGGTTACCTGCTGTCCCCGCGCAGCTGGACCTTCCAGGCCGACAACGTCCCGGGCACCGTACAGACCCAGGTCACCGGGCTGAACGACCGCGGTGTCACCGTCGGCTTCTCGTCGACCATGAACAACGCCAACATGGTCAACGACAACACCGGCTTCTACGCCGTCGACGGACGCTTCCACTCCGTGGCGTTCCCGACCGCCGACAACGCCGCGCCGCCCGTCAACCAGCTGCTCGGGGTGAACAACGACGGCACCACCGTCGGGTTCTACACCGACGCCGCCGGCAACAACCACGGCTACACCTACAGCATCGACGACCACGTCTTCCACCGGGTGACGCGCAGCGGCGCCACCAGCACCACGGCGACGGCGATCAACGGCCCTGGCGACATCGCCGGATTCAGCACCGGCGCGGCCGGGACCACGGACGGGTTCCTGCTGCGGCACGGCCGCTTCACCACGCTGGCGTTCCCCGGCGCCTCGATGACCCAGGCGCTCGGCGTCAACGACAGCGACGAGGTCGTCGGCGTCTACCAGACCGGCACCGGCGGCAACGCCCAGACGCACGGCTTCACCTGGACCTCCCGGGACGGATTCAGCACCGTCGACGACCCCTCGGGTGTCGGGGCCACCACGGTCAACGGTGTGAACGACGCCGGGGACCTGGTCGGCTTCTACACCGACGCGGCCGGCAACACCGACGGGATGCTGGCCACCCCGCAGTTCGGCGGCGTGGCCGTACGGCACCTCACCCTGCACCCCATGCCCGCCGGATCGGTGGACTTCAGCCGCGACAGCCAGGGTTCCCTGCAGGCCCGGATGCACGTCTACGGGCTGACCCCCGGCTCGGCGCACCAGGTCGAGATCGACGGTCCCGGATCGAGCGTCGTCGCCTCCTTCGGGGTGCTCACCGCCGACACCACCGGTCAGGCCGACGCCACCCTCACCGCCACCGGTCTCAGCGGCGGCCTGCCCTGGGGGAGCCGCCTCGTCGTCCGCCTCGGCACCACCGGCGGTCAGGTCGCTGCCGAGCCGATCGCCCGGACGCAGACCCTGCCCGCGTGGCCCCACGGGGACGACTTCGGCCTCTCCGCCGTCGACGTCGCCCCCGACGGTGCGAGCGCGGGCAGGCTCAGCGGCCGGGCCGCCGTCGCCTACGACGCCTCGGCGAAGACCCTCACGGTCACCGTCAACGCGACCGGCCTCACACCCGGCGCCCACGCCGCCCACATCCACCTGGGCAGCTGCCAGGTCCAGGGGCCGGTGCAGTACATGCTGACGGACCTGCAGGCGGACGCCCAGGGGAACATCGTCGACCAGACCCGTGTGATCACCGGTGTCACCTCCGCGCCTCCGGCGAAGGGCTGGTACCTGAACCTCCACCAGGGCGACAGCAACACCATCCTGGCGAACGGCAGCCCGACCCTCGCCTTCCGTCCGCTGCTCTGCGCGAACATCTGAACCGCTCCCGAGCGAGGCCCCGGCCACGGGATCCCCACTGGCCGGGGCCTCGGTCGTGCCTGTCAGGCGGAGTCCTCGGCGAGGTAGCGCAGCACCGCGCGCACCCGCGGGTGGCCGTCCTGGCTGCTGGTCAGTCCCAGCTTGGAGAAGATCGAGTTGATGTGCTTCTCCACCGCCTTCTGGCTCAGGACCAGAGTCGCTGCCACGCCCGCGTTGGTGCGGCCCTGGGCCATGACCTGCAGCACCTCCCGTTCGCGGGGGGTGAGCGCCGACAGGTCGCCGCCGCCGGTGCCCCCGCGATGGCGGACCAGCGCCTCCACGACCTTCGGGTCGATCGCCGAGCCGCCCGTCGCCACGCTGTGCAGGGCGCCGGCCAGATCGTCGACCTCGGTGACCCGCTCCTTCAGCAGATAGCCCCGCCCCTCACCGCCGTGGGAGAGCAGCAGGCGCACGTACGCCGGTTCGACGTACTGGCTCAGCAGGACGACCCCGGTCGCCGGCAGGTGCTTGCGACAGTACTCGGCGGCCCTGATGCCCTCGTCGTTGTGGCCGGGCGGCATCCGGATGTCGGTGAGCACGGCGTCCGGGCGGTGCCGGTCGAGGGCCGCGAGCAGCTCCGGCAGATCCGAGCACGCCTGCACCAGCTCCAGGCCGGGCGCGGTCCGCAGCAGCTGGACCATGCCTTCGCGCAGCAGGAAGTGGTCCTCGGCGAGGACGACGCGGATGGTCAACCGGATCCTTCTCCCTTCGCGGCACACCGGGCCGGCAGCCGGCCCTCGACCTGGACCCGCCCGGCCTGCGCGGAAGACGCGGAAGGCATGGAGGGCATGGAGGGCATGGACAGTCCGCCGCCCATCGATTCCAGCCGGTCCTGCAGGTCGAGGACCACGCTCTCGGGCAACGTTCCCGCGGCCCCGGACCAGCTCAGCCGGAACCGCGGCCCGTCGTCGGCGAGGCCGAACGACAGCGTGACAGGGGCCGCCGGCTCCGCCCGCAGCCCGGACAGGGCGGTGACGCAGCAGAAGTAGAGGCACGCCTCCGTCTCGGCGGAGAGGCGGGCGCCGTCGAGTATCCCGCCCGCCGGTTCCTCGTCGCGCAGCTGGACGGCCAGCTGCGCGCGCTCCGCCCAGGCCCGTATCGCCGACCCTGGCCCGGCCTGTCCCAGCAGCGGAGGGAAGACGCCGTGCGACAGCCCGCGCAGCGCCTCCAACGCGGCACGGGCCGCCTCGTCCGCGCCGGCCAGTTCCTCGCGGCAGCGCTCCCAGGCCACGGGCTCGGCCAGCGCGGTCCCGGCGCGTTCGAGCGCGGTCCCGGCCTGGACGAGTAGCGGTGTGACCGTGCGTCCCACCTCGTGCCGTACCTGTCGGCGCTGCGCCCTCCTCGCGTCGAGGACGCGGTGGTGCGACGCCTCCAGCTGCGCATGGAGATCGGTGACCTCGGCGAGCCGTCGGCGCAGGTCATGGGTGAGCCGCACGGTGGACAACGCCAGACCGGCCGGTCCCGCGATCTTCGCCAGCCCGGGAGCCCGGGAGTCGTCCCGGCCCGTGGAGCCGTCCGGTGTGCTCTCCACGGCGAGTTCCCCGACCGAGGAGCCGCCGTGGCGGACCGCCACGGTCACCTCGGCCGCGCCCTGCGCGGCCTCGGGCGGCCACACCTGGCGCTGCTCGCTTCCGTCGGCCAGCCAGAGGCGGACCTCGCCGCGGCGGCTGTGCGCGGACCTGGCGGCCGTCTCGGCGAGGCGGGGCAGTACGTCGTCGACGGACATGCTGCCGGCCAGTCGGCCGACGAACTCGCTCATCACGGCGTAGCCGTCGGCCCGGTCGCCGTACACCAGCCGACTGGCGAGCCGCCAGGTCAGGCGCTGGACCGCGGGGAGCGCGACGGCGACGGCGACGGTGGCGAGCAGCAGCACCCACACCGGCGGCGCGCGATGGCCGCCGGCGAAGGCCCGCCAGGCCAGCGCGGCTGCGGAGTCGACTGCCAGCGCGGTCACGGCAAGCGCCGCACCCACGACAGCGCCTCGCAGGCAGGCCGCGCGGGTCACTGCACTGCCTGCCGCGGAAGTCCGGACCCGGCGGACCCGCTCGGCGGGCCGAGCGGAACGCTGCCCCGCACGCACGTGCCCCGCCCCGGACCGGAGAGCACGGTCAGGCTCCCCTCGAACGGGGACAGCCGGTCCTCCATATTGGCCAGTCCGCTGCTGCGGGCGGCCTGTTGCGGGTCATATCCCACTCCGTCGTCGATCACTGCGAACTCCAGGACCGGTGCGGCTCCGGGCTCCGCCGCCGGGGCGTCGACGGAGACGCTCACCACGACGCGCGTCGCACGGGCGTGCTTGGTCGCGTTCTGCAGGGCTTCGGCGCAGCAGAAGTAGACGGCGGCCTCAAGCCGGTGAGGCATCCAGGCGGGCGCCTCCACGGAGACGTCAACGTCAAGACCATTGCGGCGAGTTGCTGTCGCCACCGCCTCCAGCGCGCCGAGCAGGCCGCCGTCCAGCAGAGCCCGGGGGAGACCGGTGCCGCACAGGTCTCCCAGGATCTGCCCGGTCGATCCGAGTCCGGCGCTCAACTCGGCCAGCCGCCGGGCGAGTTCGAGTCGGCCGACCCGGTCCGGGGCAGTTTCCGCGGCGCGCAGGGTGCGCATGGTGCTCAGTGCGACGATCAGGCTGAGAAGGTCCTGTTGCGCCCCGTCGTGAAGATCGCGCTCCAGGCTGCGCCGTTCCCCGTCCTGGGCGGCGACCACCCGGCTGCGGGAGAGGCGGAGTTCGGCCGCCTGCTCGGCGAGCCGCTCCACATGGCGGGCCAACTCGGCGGTCAGCCGGGCGTTGTGCACCAGCAGCCCGGCGTGTCCGGCGAGGTCGCGCAGGAGGCGCTCCTCGTCGGGGTTCAGCGGAACGTCCTTGCGCACGGTGGTGTCGAGCAGCGCCAGCAGCCGGTCCTGGTGGCGCAGGGCGATGGCCCGGTGCCCCTCGGCTGCCTCCACGGCCGCCAGGATGTCCTCGTCACGCTCCGCACCGTGCAGGGGCAGTTCCTGTCGCACGTCCCGGGAGTCCGGTGGCCAGTGGGTGACCGCGAGCAGGCGGTCGTCGACGACGAGCCAGATCCGGGCCGAGGTGACCGCGCGGGTCGCTTCGACGACGACGCGGGCGAGCTCCTGCATCTCCTGCGCAGGGGAGAGGTGCGACAGGCCTTCGGCCATTCGCCGCATCGCCTCGGTCGGGCTCAGTGCCTGGCCGAAAACGACGCGGTTGGCGAGGACCTGCAGGACGGACCGCACGGGTGCGACGGCCAGGCCGACCGCCGCCATGACCAGGACGACCCCGACCGTCCCGGCGCCCGCCGTCCGCCCGGCCAGGACGATCCCGGCCACGTAGACGCCGCTGACCGCGGCCGTCAGCGCGCCGTACACGAGGGTGCGGCCCAGAAGCACGTCCAGGTCCCAGAGCCGGTACCGCAGGATGCCGGCGAACAGCACCACCGGGACGAGGACGAACACGGCAGGGAACCAGCCTTCGATGCGCAGGTCCCAGTCGCGGGCCGTGGCCGCGGTCGTTCCTCCGGCCAGGACCGCGGTCCGCACCGCGAGCCAGAGGGCGGCGGTGAGCAGGGCGGGGAGCAGCGCGGAGCGCAGCAGACGTGCCTGCTGCTGTTGCTCGGGGGTGCCGGGGCGATGCAGCCGGTCGGTCTGGGCGGCCATCCCGGCAAGGGGGACGAGGATGCCGAAGAACACGACGAAGAACGGCGGGTGCGCGACGAAGCTGCTCTGCCAGCAGACCACGGTGACGGCCACGGTGACGACGGTGACGAAGGCCCTGCGCAGGGGCACGGAGCGCAGCGGCCGGGGGAACTCGCCGTCGGGGAACAGGACGACCGCCCAGAGGTAGGCGGTGCCGCTGACGATGTGGAAGGTGAAGTGAACCACCGTCACCAGGCCGTTGGAGCTGATCTCGTGGAACACGGCGTGGCTGGGGCCGTTGAAGGTGGCAGCGGTGCCGAGCAGGGCCAGGGCCATGAGCCGGGCCACCAGGTCGTCGAAGCGCCGGGCCAGCAGCAGCGCACCCATGGCGAGGTTGACCAGACTGAACAGGTACTGGAAGGCGACGCTCGCGATGCTCGGTGCGGCGGAGGCGCCGGTCGCGCCTGCCATGTTCCCCATGCCCGTGCCCATACCGACCAGGTACGGCAGCAGGCCCAGGACGAGCCATAGCAGCAGCCCGCAGAGGTAAACGGCAGCGGCTGTCCGCAGTGCGGCCCGGGACAGCGCGCGTCGATCGAAGCGCAGACCCCGGCCGGCGGCTGTGCCGGCGAGTGGGCCGGCCAGGTCGGGGTAGCTCAAGGCGGTTCCCCCCTTTCGGCACCTCCGCGGCGCACGACACGGTCGTGCGCATCACCACTCTGGGGTGGAGACGTCACCGAGGCCGGTCGCGGTTCACCCCGGCCGGCGTGCGCTTCGGATGGGCGTCACCGCACCGGGTTCGTCCTCGCCCGTCATCCGGACCGCGGACGACGTCCACTGCAGGCGGAGCAGCCCGTGCGCCCGGTGAAAGAGGAAGGCGGCCATCGGCAGTTCGACGAACAGGGCCAGGGCGACGGACGTCCACACGCCTGAGGTGCCGAGGTCGAGGGAGACGTCGAACCATGCGTCACAGACCAGCAGCACAGCGGTCACCAGGGCCGGAATCACGACACTGGGGCTGCGGCGCCGGCCCAGCACGGCGGTCGCCGCCATGGCCGCCAGCAGCATCGCGTCGAAGCCGACCCAGGTGGTGCTCCAGTCGTGCACACGGTAGTCGGTGGGCAGAGTCAGCCCCAGCACGACCGTCCAGGGGACCAGGCCGAGCGCGGAGACGGCCAGAAGCTCGACGGTGTGCCGGCCCTCAACCTGTGGGCGCGAGGCAGCCGAACGGGCCGGCGACGCCGTGTGCGCGCGTGCGGTGGCACGGGAGTCCGGCGACTCAGTGATCGGGCCCATGGTGACCCCTCGAACGCTCCCGCGGATTCCGGGCGGCGAGACGTCCCGTCGCCACCCAACCGAGGGCCGCCAGGGCGACACCCACCCACGCCCCCGTCAGGCCCTGGCTCACCAGCAGCAGCAGAGCACCCGCATCCAGGGCCACCGCGAGGACCACTCCCGGCAGGCGCCGCAAAGCCTGCCGTCCGGGACGCGTCACGAGGGGAGCCTCGAAGCGCCCCCATGAGGATCCGCCTGACAGGAGGCTCATCGAAGCCGCCCCCGCGCGCCGGGGCCCATGCGCCGAAGGTGCCGTCCCTGCCCGTGTCCCGCATCATGGTCGTGCATGTTGGCCTCCGGAGAATCCCGTCCGATGCCGAAGCCAACCGGAACAGCATCTCCAGATATTCCAGAGTCGAAGGGTGAGGAAGAGCACAGTTCCGGCCGATCCACTGGGCCTGTGTCGCATTGCCAACCGGAAAGAGTGGAGAGCATACTCCGGTTATACGGTTCAGTGGGTGGTTGCCACTCCCGCACGGAAAGGGCGAACCATGACTGTCGCCTTCGTCTTCCAAGGCGGTGCGAGCCTGTCGGCAGCGCAGGTCGGCATGGTGCGCGCGCTCAGCGAAGCCGGTATCCGGCCCGACCTCCTCGTGGGCTCCTCAGCAGGGGCCCTCAATGCTGTGGCCTACGCGCAGGACCCAACGGAGCGCGGACTCGACGCCATGGAGCGCCTCTGGACCGGCACCCGTCGCAGCGACGTGTTCCCGCTGAGGCTCAGCTCCCTCCTGGCCGGCGTCACCGGCCACGGCAGCGGCCTGGCCACCCCGCACCGGCTGCTCGCACTCATCGAGCGCGCCCTGCGCACCGAGGAACTGGGCGGGGCCGCCATTCCGGTTCACGTGATCGCCACGGACGCCGCAACCGGAGCCCCGGTGGTTCTCTCCGCCGGTCCGGCCGCCGGAGCGCTGCTCGCCAGCACGTCGATCCCGGGCATCCTCCCGCCTGTGGTCTGGCAGGGCAGGCAGCTGGTCGACGGCAGCGTGTCGGCGGACATCCCGATCCTGCAGGCGGAGGAGTTGGGGGCGACCACCAGCTATGTGCTTCCGTCCGTGCCTGTGGGGACGCTGCAGGACCATGCCAGTGGCGTCCTGCCGATCCTCGCGCGGACGTTGACCCTGGTGCTCGACCGCGCCACCCAACGCGACCTCGCCACGGCCCGCGGAGAGGTGCGCATACTGCCGGCGCCCAGGATGCGGGGACTGAACCCGCTGAACTTCCGGCACAGTGCCGAGCTCATCCGGCTCGGCTACGACAACACGCGGACCTGGCTCGACGACAGGGCCGTGGTACCCGCGGCCGCCTGACGCGCTACAAGATATTCAGCTGTCGGTCTGCCGACGGGGGCAGACGCCCATCACCGTGGCGTGTCCGCGCATCGCGCGTTCCGTCTGCAACGGAGTCGGCGCGGCCGGGAGCGGCCCGCTGTTCTCGGCCCGGCATGATTCCAGCAGGAGGGCGACCAGACGGCGCCAGGCATGAGGGGCCGCGCAGTGGGTGACCTGCACCACTCCGGCGTTGGCCATGAAGAACAGCAGGACATCCTCGACGACGAGGTCCTCCCGCAACGCGCCGGCGTCCTGGGCCCGCCGGACGACCGAACCCAGGACGTGCGTCCAGCGTCGGCAGAACGACTCGGTCGTCTCGGACGTGGGAAGCCTGCTGATCATCAGGTCGCTGAAGCCACGGTCCGTGGCCATGGCGCCGCAGATCCGCTCGACGAACGTCGTGAAGCCGACCCAGGGGTCCTCGCACTGCAGTGCCTCTTCGGCGACTGCCGCCCATTTCTCCAGCTCGTCCTCGAAGGCAGCCTCCACCAGGTCCTCGCGGGTGGGGAAGCGGCGGTACAGAGTGCCGGCGCCGACCCCTGCCCGCCCTGCGATCTCGTCGAGCGGGGCGTCCAGGCCCCGCTCCTCGAAGACCTCGCGAGCGGCTCGAGCGATGCGCTCCCGGTTCTGCACCGCGTCGGCCCGCAGTACCCGCCCACTCGTCCGACTGCTCTGCACACCTGCCATGACCCCAGCGTAGCAATATGCGGAGAGCATTGTCCGATTCCGTCACGGCACCGGCCGCGCAACCCCGGCTGCTCGCACGCCGGCCCCGTGCAGTTGTCCCGCGGGCCTCAGCGGTGCACGGCGCGGGCCTCGGCGAGGGCGCGGCCCCGTTCCGAGGCGGGGAAGCGGTCGAGCATCGCCCGGACCTCGATGGCGTCGACGTTCGCGCCGAACAACTCGGTGCCGGGCTCCAGGCGCGCGCCTTCGGCGAGTGGCCCGGCAAGGACGGGGTCAAAGCCGAGGGAGTCGACGAGGGCTGCGACCGCATCGACATCGCCCGCATCGTCACCGGCGACCGCGATCGCCTTGCGCCCGGGTGTGCCGGCGGGCCGGGTCCCGTCCTCGAGGTCGTGGTATCCCATGTGGTTGAACGCCTTGACGACGCGGGATTCCGGAAGGAACGCCTGGACGATCTCGCTGGAGGAGGTCCGCGGGTCGGTGAGGTCGTCGCGGATGCCGTCGACCTCCCACCAGTAGTTCATGGCGTCGACGACGAGCTTGCCGCGCAGCGCCTCCGCGGGGATGGCCCGGTACTTGCCCAGCGGGAGGGCGAGGATGACGATGTCCGCCCGCTCGGCGGCCTCGGCCGGGGTCACCGCGACCGCGCCCGGCGTGATCACCTCGACGATGAGCGCGATCTTCGACGGATCGCCGGAGCCGGCGATGAGGACGCGGTAGCCGGCCGCCACGGCGAGTCGGGCCAGCACGGTGCCGACCTTGCCGGCGCCGAGTATGCCGATCGTGGTGGTCATCGCCTCAGCCCTCCAGCATGTCGCGGACCATGGGCATCACCTTGGAGCCGAAGAGCTCGACGGTGCGCATCCTGGCGCTGATCGGCTGGGCTCCGGCGGTGTAGATGAGGTCGAACCGGCCCACGTCCAGTGCAGCGACGGCACCGGCGATCCTGCGGGCGACGGTCTCCGGTGAACCGATGTAGAGCGAGCCGTGCGCGACCTCGGACTCGAAGTCAGCCCGGCGCAGCGGGGGCCAGCCGCGCTGCGCGCCGATCCGGTCCCGCATCACCTTGTAGGTGGGGTAATAGAGCTCCTTGGCCTCCTCGTCCGTGTCGGCGATGAAGCCCGGCGAGTGCATGCCGACCGGGTGCGCGACCGTGCCCAGCTGGTCGGCGGCCCGGCGGTAGAGGTCGACGTACGGGGCGAAGCGCTCCGGGGAGCCGCCGATGATGGCGAGCATGAGCGGCAGCCCGTAGCGTGCGGTGCGCACCACCGACTGCGGGGAGCCGCCGACGCCGATCCAGGTGTTCAGGCGCCCGGACTCGGTCTTGGGGAACACGTCGGCATGGTCCAGCGCGGCGCGGGTGGTGCCGCTCCAGCTGACCGGCTGCTCGTCGAGCAGCTTCACGAAGAGTTCGACCTTCTCCTCGAACAGCACGTCGTAGTCGCTCATGTCGTAGCCGAACAGGGGAAAGGACTCGGTGAACGAGCCGCGTCCCAGGATCACCTCGGCGCGGCCGTGCGAGATCGCGTCCACGGTCGCGAAGCGCTGGAAGACACGGACCGGGTCGTCGGAGCTCAGCACGGTCACGCCGGAGGCGAGCCTGATGCGGGAGGTGCGGGCCGCGATCGCGGCGAGAACGGTCTCCGGGGTGGAGATCGAGTACTCCGGTCGGTGGTGCTCGCCGAGCGCGATGACGTCGACGCCGAGCTCGTCGGCGAGGACGGCCTCCTCGATGACCCGCCGGATCGAGGCGGCATGGGAGACGGGCGCCCCGGAGTCGTCCTTCGGCACGTCACCGAAGGTGTCGAGGCCCAGTACGAGATCAGTCATGACACCGCGCTCCAAATGGTTGACGTATCCATTATGCATGTAGTTGACGTGTCAAACACAGGAGGGTGCGCTGTTATGCCCGCCTGACAGGTCTAGACCTTGACGGGGACATGCGATGTGAAGTTCAATCATGTCCCGAAGAAGGTACTGATGGCCCGTCAATACTGCTTGCTTGCAGCCCAGTCGGGCCACCACTGACTCTCGCCCGTCCCGGGTGGCATCCGTCCTGCCCTGCCCCCACATCGGTGAGGACGCCTGCCCGTCGCACCTTCTCCCTCTCCACAGCAAGGGAGTACCCCCATGCGTGCCTTTCCCCTGCCCCGACACCGGCCCCAACGCCGGCCCCGGCCGCTGCGTCGGCTGACCTCCGCGGTGGCGCTCACCGGTGCGGCCGTGCTGGCCGCGAGCGGCCTCACCCTCGCTCTCGCGCCCGCCGCCTCGGCGGCGGTCACCTCGGGCACCAGCTACACCGTCACCAACGTCAACAGCGGCAAGTGCGTGGACGCCAGAGCGGCGGGCACCGCCAACGCCACCGCCGTCCAGCAGTACGCCTGCAACGGCACCAACGCCCAGAACTGGGTGTTCACGGCGACCAGCGGCGGCTACTTCCAGGTCGGCAGCGCGGCCGGCACCGCCCAGGTCTGGGACGACTCCAACGTCTCCGGCGCCGACGGTTCGCTGATCCAGCTGTGGACCTACGGCGGCGGCAACAACCAGCAGTGGCTGCCGGTGCTGGAGTCCGGCAGCACCTACCACTTCGTCAACCGCTTCAGCGGCAAGTGCCTGGACGTCCCTTCCGCCTCCACGGCGGACAGCGTCCAACTGCAGCAGTACACCTGCAACGGCACCGCGGCCCAGTCCTTCAACCTCTCCGGCGGAGGTTCGACCACCCCGCCCGGCAGCTTCGTGGTCAGCCAGGCCCAGTTCAACCAGATGTTCCCGAGCCGGAACTCCTTCTACACCTATGCCGGGCTGGTCACGGCGCTCAGTTCCTACCCGGGCTTCGCCACCACCGGCAGTGCCACCGTGCAGAAGCAGGAGGCCGCGGCCTTCCTGGCCAACGTCGACCACGAGACCGGCGGTCTGGTCTACATCAACGAGGTCGACCAGTCGGGCAACTACTGCGCCGCCGAGTCCTACGGCTGCCCGGCCGGCACGTACGCCTACTACGGTCGCGGCCCGCTGCAGATCAGCTGGAACTTCAACTACAAGGCGGCCGGTGACGCCCTCGGCGTCGACCTGCTCGACAACCCCGGTCTGGTCTCCACCAACGCGGCCGTCTCCTGGGAGACCGCGCTGTGGTACTGGATGACCGACACCGGCCCCGGCACCATGACCGGGCACAACGCGATGGTCAACGGCGCGGGCTTCGGCCAGACCATCTGGGCCATCAACGGCAGCATCGAGTGCAACGGCGGAAACACCGCCGAGATGCAGGACCGGGTCAACGACTACCAGGCCTTCGCGGCGATCCTCGGCGTCTCGCCGGGCTCCAACCTCACCTGCTAGGGCTCCTTGGCGCGGGTGTGAGGATGGTGGCCCCGGCTCGGCTGAGCCGGGGCCAGTCGTCATTGTTCGGGATCGTTGGACTTCGCCCGGTGGAGGCCGGCGATCGCCGCCTCCACATCGGAGATCCTGGCCTCGACGTAGGCCTGCGAGAACAGATCCCGGTATCCGACTTCGCGGTTGATCCGGGCCATGTTGACGGCGTCGGCGGTCTGAGTGGCGATCTTCTCCAACTCGGGGCGGTCGGCAGCCAGACGGCGCAGCATCGCGGCCTTGATCACCCGGCCCAGGCCGTGGCCGCGGTGCTCGCGGACCACTGCCGTGTCCAACTGGAAGCCCTTGGCCGGCTGGGAGTCCCGGATGTACACCACTGTCAGGGCGACCACCTCTCCCGAGGCCTCATGCACCGCTACGACGACCTGCAGTTCCGCGCCTTCGGCGGAGACGTGCGCCTCGTCCGTGCGGACCCGTTCCGGCGTCCAGTCGGGGGCCTCCCACGAGAGGCCGTCGGTGATCGAGTCCTTCATGGCCTGCCGGGCCCAGGCGTAGGCAGCGACGATGTCCTCCGGGGCCGGGCCGGACCAGGCCACGAGCTGGTACCCGGCGGGCGTCGGCACCTCCCACAGCGACCGGTCGACGGCGGCGAAGTCGAGCTGCTGCAGGACGTAGGACAGGCCGGACTTGAAGCCGACTCGCGCGGTCCAGAATTCTCCGGCGTGTCCGAACCGGACAAACGGCCCTATGACGCTGGTCCGGCCGGCGGCGCGAGCCTGGGCCAGCATCACCTTCAGGAAATCGGTCCCGATCCCCCCGCGTCGCCGATCGGGGTGAACGGTGATGTCGATCGTCGCTATGTGCGTGTTCTCCTCGAGCGATATCTCGAGGATCGCGGACGCGACGACGGTTCCGTTCTCCGTGCCGAACCACAGGACTCCGGGTTCCGGACCCCCTCCCATGGCCCGGAGCCTTCCGATGTAGGCAGCGAGGGAGGTCGGCGGCTGGATCTCCGACCGGTCCACAGCGTGGCTCGCCATCAGCAGGTCGTAACCGGCGCGGAACTCCGCGTCGCCGGCCCGCGCCGGATCGAACAGCGCGAACAGTGCAGAACCCATCGAGCGGTCCCCGTTTCCGAGTCGGTGGTCGTAACCGCGTCACCGTAGCCGTTCGTACGTTGACCGTGCATCATGCCCGCATGATCAGGCGTTACGTGGGCCAGGGTGGGCGCTACCTGCACCTGCTCGGCACGGTCTACATATGGCCGCGCCCCCGACAGAAGCTGTTCCAGTGGCGGCTGCGCCGGTCGGCCCGACGGGCGTCGACCGAGGACCTGACGCAGCTGCTGGACAAGGGCGGCTGGCGCGAGCACCTCGCAGTCTCCTGGCTCATCGCCACCGGACGGCGGGAGGACATGCGCGAGCGCATCGAATTCGACCTCCTGGGCACCGAGCCGTGCGGATACGGATGGGACTACTGCGTGGCCCTGGCCCGTCTGGGGACCGAGCGCGACGCCGAACTGCTGTGCTCCTACCTGGATCTGGCGCTGCTCCGGACGGACGGGGTCGACGAGGCGGACGACGACGGGGAAGGCCACTGCGAGGGCAGTGCGATGGGGGCACTGCTCTATCTCGACCAGGTGCACGGCACCGACAAGGCCGGACGCTTCCTGGCCGCGGGCGGACCATGGGAGCAGCGCTACGGATACCGAGAGGGCAGCATGGACCGCGCACGCGAGGAAATCGCCCGCTACGTCGCCTTCGCCGCCGGCCAGAACCCCGGTTTCCGCCAACAGCTCCTCGACGAATAGCCGTCCGGGATGGTGATGGAGTTGGTGTCAGCCGGCCGGGTCGTCGGAGATGACCTGCTTGAAGTCGGGGCATTCGACCAGGGGGGAACGGGTGCAGACGGCGGCGTGGCGGAGACTGTCGCGCATGCGGGTGAGCCGGTCGATCTCAAGGTCCAACTGCTCAGCCTTGGCCGCCAAGTGGACGCGTAGTTCGGTGTCGTCGGGGGTTGCGGTCACGAACCGGGCGATCTCGGCGAGGGTGAAACCCGAGGCACGGGCACACGAGACCAGGGACAGGCGGGCCAGGACCTCGGAGCGGAAGGTGCGGCGCAGTCCGTTGCGGCCCTCGGAGGCGATGAGGCCCCGCCGTTCGTAGTAACGCAGCGCCGACGGCGCCAGTCCGGACCGTTCGGCCACCTCGGCAATATCGAGCAGGGTCATGAAACCCCTCCTTGACTTGAACTTCGCTTCAAGTCGGAGCATAAGCCCATGACTGACACGACAGCAGCACTCGGCTCCCCGCATCCGCAGGTCCAGGCCTACCTGGACCGCCTGGCCGCCGCGAACGTCGGCGAGTTGCACACCTTCACCCCTGAGCAGGCGCGACAGGGCTGGCGTCGGCAGATCGCCCTCCTGGGCGAGCCGGAACCCATTGCGGCGGTCCAGGACCGACGGATCGTCACCAAGGCCGGTCCGATCCCGGTGCGTATCTACCTCTGATCTTGCGTAGTGCTCCGGCCTTTAGGCTGGGGGTGAAGCGCATCCTTGACCCGGAGCCGCGAAGCGGCGGAGTTCTCTGCGGCTCCGGGGTGAGGATCACGACGTGGGGCGCTGCTGGTTCTCGATGTACTGGCGGACGACGGTGAGCGGTGCGCCGCCGCAGGAACCAGCGAAGTAGGAACCGGACCAGAAGTGTCCGCCCCACAGGTACCGGCGGACGTGGCTGTCGTACTCCTGGCGAAGGCGGCGTGAGCTGACGCCCTTCAAGCTGTTGACCAGCTTGGACAGCTGGACCTTCGGCGGGTAGTGGACCAGTAGGTGTACGTGATCCTGCTCGCCGTTGAACTGCTTCAACTCGGCTTCGAAGTCTGCGCAGACCTCACGCATGATCCCCTCGCAGCGCGTCAGCATGGCGTCGGTGAACGCTTTCCGCCGGTACTTGGTGACGAAAACCAAGTGGACGTGCAGGTTGTAGACGACATGGCGTCCGGTGCGTACATCGGGATTTGGGTTCCATCGTGGTGACATAAGCCAACTGTAGTACGATCATGGGTATGCAGCTCAGGTACTCGTTCCGCGTGTACCCGACCGCCAGTCAGTGTTCGTCGCTGGCCCGCGCGTTCGGGTGCGCCCGGGTTGTCTTCAACGACGCGCTTCGCGTCCGCGAGGAAGCCCGCGCGGCTGGGCTGCCGTTCGTCACCGCCGCTGATCTGTCGAAGCGGCTGACGGCGGCGAAGAAGACCCCGGATCGCGCTTGGCTCGGGGAAGTGTCATCGGTGGTGCTGCAACAGTCCCTCCGGGACCTGGAGACCTCCTACCGGAACTTCTTCGACGGCCTCAAGGGCAAGCGTCCGAAGATGGGCGCTCCCCGGTTCAAGTCCCGACGCGACAACCGGCAGTCGATCCGGTTCACCGCGAACGCAGGATGGAAGATCACCATGGGCGGAAAACTGCGCCTGCCGAAGGTCGGTGACGTGTCGGTGAAGTGGTCCCGGGCGCTCCCGTCCACGCCGTCCACCGTCACCGTGGTCAAGGACGCTTCCGGGAGGTACTTCGCGAGCTTCGTCGTGGAGACCGACCCGGCAGCCGACCTGTTGCCACAGAGGACCGGCGCCGTCGGAATCGACCTCGGCCTGACGCGCTTCGCGATCCTCTCCGACGGCACGAAGATCGACAGCCCCAAGTTCCTGCGCCGCGCCGAGAAGAAGTTGAAGCGCGCGCAGCAGTCCCTCAGTCGCAAGGCGAAGGGCAGCAGCAACCGCGACAAGGCCCGCTTGAAGGTCGCCCGGCAGCACGCCCGGGTGGCCGACGCGCGGCGCGAGTTCCACCACCAGCTCTCAACGAAGGTGATCCGCGAGAACCAAGCGGTCGCCGTTGAGGATCTGGCGGTCAAGGGCCTCGCCCGTACGCGTATGGCCAAGTCCGTTCACGACGCCGGATGGTCGGCCTTCGTCACCATGCTGGAGTACAAGGCCATCAAGATGGGCCGCACCTTCAAACGGATCGGACGGTTCGAGCCGACCTCTCAGGTGTGCTCGCAGTGCGGGGTCAAGGACGGCCGCAAGCCCCTCAACGTCCGGGAATGGACGTGCGGAGCGTGCGGGGCAGTCCTTGACCGGGACGTGAACGCGGCGGTCAACGTCGCCAAGGCCGCAGGACTTGCGGTCTCAGCCTGTGGAGCGAGGGTAAGACCGGGACTTGTCCCGGCACAGCGCGGCGAAGCAGGAACCCACCCGAAGGGACGCCGGACAACGGCGGACCAGGCGGGAGTCTCCACCCTTTAGGGCGGAGAGGATGTCAAACTCCCAGCGGCACCGGCCCGTTCCCTGTGCTGGTGTACTTCCACGGCGGCGGTTTCGTCGTGGGCGACCTGGACACCCATGACGGCCTGTGCCGCAGCCTGGCCAACGGCGCGACCTGTGTCGTGGTCTCGGTGGAATACCCGCTGGCTCCCGAGCACAAGTTCCCCGCCGCACCCGAGGCCTGCCTCGCCGCCACGGTCTGGGTCGCCGAGCACGCGGGCGACGTCGGAGGAGACCCTGCACGGATCGCGGTCGGCGGCGACAGCGCGGGCGGGAACCTGGCGGCCGTCGTCGCACGGCTCGCACGCGACCTCGGCGGACCGGCACTGGTGTTCCAACTGCTGATCTATCCGGACGTCGACTTCCGCAGGGCCAACCACAGCATCCGGGCCTTCGCAGGGAAATTCGGCAATGTCAGCCGCGCCGCCCAGCACTGGTTCATGGACAACTACCTCACTGACAAGCAGGACAAGCTGGACCCCCGCGTCTCCCCGCTGCTGGCGTCCGACCTGACCGGTCTACCGCCGGCGCTGATCGTCACCGCCGAGTTCGACGCGCTGCGCGACGAGGGCGAGGAATACGGGCGGCGCCTGGAGAAGGCGGGCGTCCCGGTGACGGTGTCCCGGTATCCGGGGATGATCCACGAGTTCGTCCGCCACCCGTTCGACGACAGCGCAAAAGCCCGGTGTGAGGCGGCCCTCGCGCTGGCAACGGTGTTCACGCGGTGAGGGTTATCGGGTTGGCGCCCAGGTCCCGGGCCAGGGCGGTCAGTGCGTGGCCGAGGGGCAGGTCCACGCGGATGCTTGCGTGTTCGTCGCCGCGGGTCGGGCCGTGGTTCACGATCGCCACCGGCAGGCCGGCTTTGGCGGCGCGGCGGACGAAGCGCAGGCCGGACATGACGGTCAGGGAGGAGCCCAGCACCAGCAACGCACTCGCCGTGTCGACCAGTTCGAAGCAGTGGTCGACCCGGGCCCGGGGTACGTTCTCGCCGAAGAAGACGACGTCCGGCTTGAGTACCCCGCCGCAGGCCAGGCAGGGGAGCACGCGGAAGGCGTCCACCAGTTCCGGTGCGAGTTCCACGTCGCCGTCGGGATTGGCCACGGCGCCGGCCGCCTCAAGTCGGCCGTTGGCCGCGTGCAGGCGCCGGTCCAGTTCCTCGCGAGGGGAGAGCTGCCGGCAGCCCAGGCAGATCACCCGGTCCAGGCCGCCGTGCAGCTCGACCGCGTCGGTGGTGCCGGCCGCGTGGTGCAGGCCGTCCACGTTCTGCGTGATCACCGCGCTGACCCGGCCGGAAGCGCGCAGCGCCTGTACCGCGCGGTGGCCGGCGTTCGGCTGTGCCCGGGCGATGGTCCGCCAGCCGACGTGGCTGCGCGCCCAGTAGCGACGGCGACCCGCCTCGTCGGACACGAACTCCTGGTAGGTCATCGGCGTGTGGCGACGCAGGCTGCCGGAGGCTCCGCGGTAGTCCGGGATGCCGGACTCGGTGGACAGCCCGGCCCCGCTCAGCACCGCCACACCGCCCCGTACGAGCAGGTCGCCGATCTGGGCCAGGCCCTCGGCGGGCGCGCCGGCGGGAGCGGGTGGGCCGACGAGGGGCCGGTCGACCATGGGACGGGTACGCATACCTGGAAGCCTACGACTGCGGCCGCTGTTCCCGCCGCGAGACCTTTCGGCGTCGGGGCACCGACGCCCCCGACACGACGCCCTGGCGGGAACGGTTTGCGCGGGTCGGCCGTCCAAGCGGTATGTCGGCCTTCCGTGTGTTCCTCCTCTGCCTGGGCACCGTTCTTCTCCTGGGCGCGGCGCTGGTCGCGCTCGTGCATGTGGCGGAGCCGGTCCCAGGTATGCACTGCCTCGCGATCAGGATGACCGGGGCGGGCCGATCCGTTCGGTCCTGTCCGGACGTGAGGTATGTCCGCCATACCGGGATCGCCATCGGTATGGCCGTGGCCTCCGTCGTGCTGATCGTCGGCAGCGGGCCCTGGCGGCGCCGATCCTGACGTTGCGCCGGCCGGGCCGAGCCTACGCGCCGGGCCTACGCGCCGGGCCGTTCCGAGGTGCTGATGTACTGGTCGGCCCAGGCACTGATGATGTGGGCGGCCCGTTGTGCCTGTCCTCGCGCGGTCAGCAGGTGGTCGGCCCCTTCGAGCGAGACGAAGCTCCGCGGGTGGCGTGCCTCGCGGAAGATCTCCCCGGCGTTGGCGATGTCGACCGTGTCGTCGGTCGGCGAGTGCAGGACGATCAGCGGCAGGCCCAGCTCCCGGATCCGGTCGCGAAGACGGGCTTGGCGGACGTCGTCGACGAAGGCACGCTTGAGGACCAGGGTCCTGCCGCCGACGAACCACTCGTGCGACCCGTCGCTGAGAACGCGGTCCACGACCGCGTCGTACTGTCGCTCGACGTGGCTGGGGTCGGCGGGTGCCCCGATCGTGGCGACCGCGCGCACGCCGACCGCCTCGGCGGCCGCGGCGATGGCGGCGGCGCCGCCCCAGGAGTGCCCCACCAGCAGGTCCGCAGGCGTTCCTCGCTCCGCCATCAGAGCCGCCGCACGGACGGTGTCCTGGACCTTGACGGTGAAGGACCCGTCGCCCCAGTCGCCGTCGGAGTCCCCGATCCCGAGGTTGTCGTAGCGCAGCATGCCGATCCCCTCGCGGGCCAGCTGCTTGCTGACACGCGAGGCGGCCGGCGAGTTCCTGCCGAGCGTGAATCCGTGCACGAAGACGCCCCAGCCCCGGACCTCGCCCTCCGGCAGGTCGATCGAACCGGCCAGTTCGGGGCCGACGACGCTCTTGAATCTCACTTCTTCAGGCATGTTCTGATCACTCCGGCGGAACTGTGGATGGGCTGGGGACGGACCAGGCGTGTCACCGGGTCGGGTCGGCGGCGGCGAGCAGTGCGGCCAGCCCATCGGCCGGTCGCGGGCCGAGCTCGCCCCAGCCGTGCCCGGCCAGCTTCAGACACTTCGCGCTCAGTTGAGTGCATTGCGGGCGTCCTGCGCCTGGAGCACGAGAGAACTCCACCGGACACTGGCCCGCGGATACCCAGCGGTTCCCCTGGCCTGGCCTGTGCCGTCCCCGTCGGCGCTGAATCGATCACTCATGGCCGAAGAGTACCGACCTGCAGGTTCCTGACATCAGCCTGCCTGCCGACACGTCCGTTGCGCCGTGCGGGTGGCGCTCGGTCGACATGTCGAGTCCGGGTGGGCCCCGGACAGGACGGACTGTTTGTGTTGAACGATGTCGATGTTTCACATGCCCGGACGGGCGACGCTCCGACGCGGGACGCTCGCCGCCGCTGCCGTCACGGCTGTCGCCGCCCTTCTCGCTGCCGCCCCCGTGCCGGATTGCGGAGCCGCCCAACCGGTGTCCGCCGCCGACGCGCAGGCGCCCGTCGGCGGCCCCTCGTCCGTGCCGCACTTGCGTCCGGCGGGGGAGCCGTTCCGGGTGGCCGGGCGGGCCCCGGTGCTGCGCGGCCCGGCGTCGAGCGGAGCACACGCGGGGCCCGATCCCAGGATCGGCCTGCTCTACTACAAGGACGCGGACGGCGACGAGTCGATCTGTACCGCGACCACTGTGGACTCGATCGTGACCCTGTACGAGTACGTCGACCAGTGAGGGTTCGCCGTGAGTCTGGGTTCACTCGGCGGGCGCGGCAGACCCCCGGCTCGGGCGGCCAATACGATGAGCCCCGTCCGCACGATCTGGGAGAGTCATGGCAAGCAGGTTCACCGAGTTGGTCGTCGACTGCCACGATCCGGAGCGGCTCGCGGCGTTCTGGTGCGAGGTCCTGGACTTCAAGGTGATCGACCGGAGCGGGTCCATGGTCGAGATCGGCTCGTGGGTGCCGACCGTCGAGGACGTCCGGGCCCGCCAGATGCCGCCCACCCTGCTGTTCATCCCGGTGCCCGAGGGCAAGACCGTGAAGAACCGGCTGCACCTCGACGTCAGCCCGATCGACGGCCGCACCGAGGACGAGGTGACCAGATTGCTGGAGCTCGGCGCTGCCCGGACGGATGTGGGCCAGGGTTCGGAACGGAGCTGGGTGGTCATGGCAGACCCCGAGGGCAACGAATTCTGCGTCCTGCGCACCCTGGCACCGCAGGACTAGGGCGCCGCGTTTGTGGGGCCAGGACCGACGTGCAGGGCCATAGTGACGCGGCGCAGACAGCCGCGAATGTCAGACCCCGCTATTAGGCTCCCCGCCATGCGAGAACTCATTGACGCCCTCGTCCGGTCCGCCGAACGAGAGGGCATGGAACTCTACGGAGTGCACGTCTACCGCCGCGGTGCCGAGCCGGTCGAACGCAGGCTCCGCTCGGACGACCGAGTCGACGTGCGGTCGGTCTCGAAGACCTTTACATCCGTAGCGCTTGGCATCGCCGAAGCCGAAGGCCGCCTCACCCTGGACGACCCCGCACTCACGTACTACCCCGAGCTGGCCGGCTCTGCCGCGCCCGGCCTGGACCAGGTCACGCTCCGGCACTTGCTCATGATGACGTCCGGCAGCCCGTACTTCTGGTCCGCCTACGACCCCGTCGTGGTCCCGGACCTAGCCGCTGACTTCTTCGCGACCCCGCTGGCGCACGAGCCCGGCACGTATTTCAGGTACGCGGGCATCGGCCCGTACATAGCGGCCCGCGCCCTGCGCGCCGCGACCGGCGCCAACGTCCGCGACTACCTGCTGCCCCGCCTCTTCACCCCGCTGGCCATCCACAACCCCCAGTGGCACACCTGCCCCCTCGGCCATCCGGTAGCGGAGAGCGCCCTCCACCTGAGGACGTCCGAACTGGCCCGCTTCGGCCGCGTCCTGCTCGACGAGGGCCGCCACGAAGGCCGCCAGCTGGTCCCCGCCGAATACTGCGCACGAATCGCGACTGAAACCGTCCCGACCGTGCAGGACCCAACAGACGAAGGCTTCCGCCTCTCGGACAGTTACGGCCTCGGCGTCTGGTGCACCCCCGGGGAGAAAACGTACAAAATGGCAGGCCTCTACGGCCAGCTCTGCATCATCTCCCCGGACAAGGAAGCGGTGGTAACCGTAACCGCCCACGTGGAAAGGAACAGCTCCCAGCGAACCTCTATAACAGCCCTGATAGACGAAGAGATCGTAACTCGCCTGTAAAGGCAAGCGTTCCTCGGACAGCAGGACTACCGAAAGGCACACGATCGACCGGACAGGCTCTAGTGTTTGGCGCCATGACCTCGAAGGCGAACGATCATTCCGCCTGGACCGCGGCCTATCTGGCCAGGCTCGGCGTCGACGATCCGGAGTCCCTCGGCGCTCCGTCGCTCGACACCCTGCGGAGGCTTCACCGCGCGCACGTCGAGCTCATCGCCTTCGAGAACTTCGACATCCAGCTCGGACGCCCGCAGGGCATCGACCCGGCCGAGTCCATAGCCCGTATCCTGGCCGGCCGGGGCGGCTACTGCTTCAACCTGAACAACGCCTTCTGCGAGCTGCTGACCGTCCTCGGGTACGACGTCACCATGCATCGCGGCCAGATCAACGGCTCCGCCGCGACCGCCAAGGCGACCGCCGACGAGTACGCCACGCACATGGCCCTCACCGTCGTCATCGACGGCGAACGCTGGTCGGTCGACGTCGGCCTGGCCAACTCGCACCACGAGCCCATCCCGCTTCGGGAGGGCGTCCACGTCCAGGGTCCCTTCCGCTTCGAACTGTGGCCCCTGCCGGAGATCGGCCCGGACGCCTGGCGGTTCTTCACCGATCCGGCGCAGACGACCTTCCACAGCATGGACTTCACGCTGGCGCCGGCCAGGTGGGAGGACTTCAGGAGCTACCACACCGAGTTGTCGACGTCGCCGCAGTCTCCCTACGTCAGGTGGTTCGAGCTCTTCCGCCGCGACGCGGGCGGCGCCGAGTTTGTGCTGGACGACGAGTTCACGCGCGACGAAGGGGCCGGACGGCGCACGACACGCATCGACGACGCCGACCGCGCTGCCCTGTGGGACCGCATCCAGCGCGCGGGCGCGGAGTGGCGAGCGAAGCTTCAGTCGGCCGAGAAATAGGCGCGCGGCACTCGCGCATATGAGGCGTTAGCGTGTCGGCATGATCTCATCCTGGATCACCCCGAAAGCCTGCAAGGGCCTCAGCAGTACGATTGCCGGACGCGGGCTGTTCGCCACCGAGTCGATCAGCGCCGGTGAGATCGTTGCCGTCAAGGGCGGCCATATCGTGACTACGCAGGCCCTGCGCGCGCTTGCCGACCCGCTGCCGAACTCTGAGATCCAGATCGCCGACGGGCTGCACCTCGTGGCGCTCTCGCCGGAGGAGTACGAGCCGGTGATGTTGTTCATCAACCACTGTTGCGAGCCCAACGTCGGGTTCGCGGGCAACGTGGTGCTGGTGGCCATGAGCGACATCGACCCTGGGCAGGAACTGACCACCGACTACGCACTGTTCGACGACTACGACGGCCAAATGACCTGTCAGTGTGCCGCCGCGCGGTGCCGGGGCGTGATCGACGGCCAGGACTGGAGGCGCGCCGACCTGCAGGAGAGGTATCGCGGCCACTTCTCCTGGTACCTCCAACGCAGGATCGGAACACTGAACCAGCCCGCGTCAGGCGATGTCGGCTCGCCCGACAATCCGACGTAGGCGCTGGTCGGGGTGCACGCGCACCACCCGCTGATCGCAGCGGCGCCGACAGCCCATAGGGTCTTGGCCATGCCGACCTCCCTGCCAGGTGTGCCACCGCCACCTTCTGACGTCGACTCGGACGCGCTGGCGCGCGATCCGCACGCCGAGTACGCACGGTTGCGCGCCTCGGGTCCGGTGCACCGGACGGTCGGCACCGACGGCCGTCCTGCCTGGCTGGTCACCCGCTACGAGGACGTGCGACGGGTGCTCGGCGATCCCGTGTTCTCCCTCGACAAGCGACGGGCACTTCCCGGCAACTACCAGGGCCTTGCGCTGCCGCCGGCGCTGGACGCCAACCTGCTGAACATGGACCCGCCGGATCACACCCGGATCCGGCGACTGGTGGCGCAGGCGTTCACCCCGCGCCGGATCGAGCAACTGCGCGAACCGGTGCGGCACACCGCCGAGGCACTGCTGGACGCGATCGCCGACGACGGCCGGGCCGATCTGGTCGCCGCCTACACCGGGCCGCTGCCGATCACCGTCATCTGCGACCTCCTCGGCGTCCCCGCACCCGACCGCCACGACTTCCGTGCCTGGACCGACACCCTGACCGCCCCCGATCCCGACCGACCGGGCCGGGCCAGGGCCGCGATCGGCGGCATGCTCGGCTACCTCACCGACCTGATCGCCCACAAGCGGGCGAACCCTGCCGACGACCTGCTGTCCGCGATGACCGCCGCCCGCGACGAAGACGACCGGCTCAGCGAGGACGAACTGCTCTCGCTCGCGTTCCTGATCCTGTTCGCCGGCTACGAGAACACCGTGCAACTGCTCGGCAACGCCGTCGTCGCGCTGCTCACCAACCCCGACCAACTCGCGGCGCTGCGTGCCGATCCCGGCCTGATGCCCGGCGCGGTGCAGGAACTGACCCGCTTCGACGGGCCCGCGCCGCTGGCGATCCGTCGCTTTCCGACACGCGAGGTGGCCATCGGCGGCGTCACCGTACCCGCCGGTGAGACCGTGCTGCTGTCACTGGCTTCGGCCAACCGCGACCCGGCCCGCTTCGTGGACCCCGACCGGCTGGACCTCGCCCGCGACGCCACCGGGCAGCTCGGGCTGGGCCACGGCATCCACTACTGCCTCGGGGCGCCACTGGCCCGGCTGGAGAGCGAGGTCGCGCTGACCGCGCTGCTCTCCCGCTTCCCGCGGCTGGCCCTGGACGTGCGGCCGGAGGAACTGCAATGGCGTCCCTCGATGCGCGCCCGCGGACTGCGTTCGCTGCCGGTGCGCTTCTGAGGTCCTCGGCTTGCCGTGCCACGGGCACCACGTGGCAGGGGGCCTCACGCCGGTCCGGGGCAGGGCTTCGACGATGTCCATTCCGGGGCCAGGACGGCCCACACCTGCTTGTCGTACCGCGTTCCCCGGTAGGACCATGCCTGGCGCCGCACTCCCTCCAGGGTCATGCCCAGGCGCTTGGCGACTGCGGCGCTGCGGTGGTTGTCGGCGCGGCAGTGCCATTCGGCCCGGTGGAGTCCGCGTCGGGTGAACGCCCAGTCCACCAGTGCGCTGCAGGCGGGGGTGATCAGACCCTGTCCCTCGGCCCCGGGCTCCAGCCAGCAGCCGATCTCACACCAGCCGGCGGTGGTCTGGAAGTCGGTGAACATCACACCGCCCACCAGCACCCCGCTGTGCCAGATGCCGAAGAGCCGGGCGCCGTCGCGGGCCTGGCGCTCGGCGTACCTGGCGAGAGTGGCCCGAGCCCCGTCGACGTCAGTGGTGACGAACGCGGCGCCCACCCAGGGACGGATGTGCTCACGAGCCCGCTCCATGTGGTCGGCGAACTCCTCGGCGTGCCAGACCTCCAGCGGGGCCAGAAGAGCATCGTCGCGCAGCGCCAACGAAAACATGAGAGCCTCCCCATTCACATAACAGATGTTGTGTGAATGTAGCCTACGTGCATGCCACGTACCAAGGGAGATCACGAGAGCCGCCGGCGCGACGTCTCCGAAGCGGTGTGGCACGTCCTGGCCGCCCGCGGCTTCACCGGCCTGACCCTGCGCGCCGTCGCCGCCGAACTCGGCGCGACCACCGGCCTGCTCACCCACTACTTCCCCAACAAGGACGCTCTGGTCCAATACGCGTTGGACCTGCTCGAACAGCGCACCGCGGCGCGCCCGCGCCGTGAGACGGGACCGGGCCTGGCGGGTCTGCGCGCGGCACTGCTGGACATCCTTCCGCTGACCCGGGCGGCCACCGACAGCAACCGCATCTGGGTCTCCTCCTGGGGCCCAGCGCTCGCCGACCCGAACCTGACCGACGACTACGCCGGCAAGTACGCCCGCAGCCGCGCCACCCTGAGCCAACGCGTGGCCGCGGCACAGGAACTGGGCGAACTGACCCAGGGCGACCCGGACCGCATCGCCGCCGGGGCGCACGCGTTCGTCCTCGGCCTGGTGGTCCAGGCACTCCTGGACCCGGCCGCGTTCCCGCCGCACCAGCAGACCGCACTCCTCGACGACTACCTCTCCACCCTGACCGCTCCCGCGAACCGGTCCGAGGATCTGCACCATGGTCAGGACGGAATCCCGGGACGGCGTTGAACGCCGTCCCGGGATTCCGTTCTGTCGTGTCAGGCGGGGTCGTAGGAGGGTTCCAGGTTCTGTTGGGTTTCCGGTGTGGCGGCGGGTTCGCCGCGGGTGTTGGAGGCGCGCAGCGCGATGGCTCCGGCTGTCACGAGGCAGAGAGCGCTGATGAGCAGGGCCCGCTGGAATCCGGCGGTGAGTGCCTCCGGGGGCGGGGTGTGGGCGGCCAGCAGGTGGTTGGTGCGGCTGGTCGCGATCCCGCTGAACACCGCCAGGCCCAGCGCTGACCCGAGTTGGAAGGAGGCGGTGATCAGGGCCGCGGCCAATCCGGCCTGCTCCTCCGGCACGCCCGCGTTCGCCGCTGTCTGCACACCGGCGTACAGCAGCCCCAGCCCGGCCCCCATGAGCACCAGCGGGGCGAGCAGGTTGCCGAGATAGGTGCCGTCCACCGGGATGCGGGACAGCCACAGGATGCCACCGGCGGCGAGCAGCGCACCGGAGACGATGATCGGACGGGTACCGGTCCGGGCGAACATCTTCGTGGCCACGGTCGAGCCGAACCCGATGCCGACGCTCACCGGCACGTACGCGAGTCCGGACCGCAGCTGGGAGTAGCCCAGGACGTTCTGCATGTACAGGGTGACGAAGAAGAACATCGAGTAGAACCCGGCCCAGGCGATCACCTGGGTGGCATCGGCCGCGGCCAGGCCCCTGATCCGGAAGATCGACAACGGGACCAGCGGACGGGTGCGTCGCTGCTCATTGACCACGAACGCGGCCATCAGCACGGCCGAAGCGGCCAGCCCGCCGATGGTGCGGCCCGCACCCCAGCCCTCGTCCGGCGCCTTCACCAACGTGAAGATCAGCAGCAGCATGCCAGCAGTGACCAGCACCGCGCCGACCACGTCGAATCCGCCCGGGACGGACCGGCCGTGGTCCGCCTTCAGGACCCGGAACGCCCCGAACAGCACCAGCGCAGCCATCGGGAGGTTCACGAAGAACACCCACCGCCAGCCGAGGTCCTGGGTGAGCAGCCCGCCGAAGAACAGCCCGACCGCCGAGGCCAGCCCGCTGATCCCGGCCCACACGCCCAGCGCCCTGTGCCGGTCGGAGTTCTGGAAGCTGGTGGTCAGGATGGACAGCGCGGCCGGGGACATCATCGCGGCCCCGAAGCCCTGGGCGAGCCGGGCGCCGACCAGCAGCCCCTGGTCGTCGGCCAACCCGCAGGCCAGCGAGGAGGCCGCGAACAGCGCGGTCCCGGCGATCAGCAGCCGCCGTCGCCCCAGCAGGTCCGCGGCCCGACCGCCCAGCAGCAGGAACCCGCCATAGGTGATCAGATAGCCGCTGACCACCCACTGCAGGTTCTGCACCGAGAACCCCAGATGGGTACGGATGGTCGGCAGCGCGACGTTCACGATCGAGCCGTCCATCACGTCCAGGAACGTCACCGCACACAGCAGCGCCAGCGTGACCCTGCCGCGCCCGGTGGCCAGGAACGAGCCCTCCGGTGGCGCCGTCGATGCGGTCATGGCGTCGCTCACGACCCGGCGGCTTCCATCACGGGGCCGACCTCGACGCCACCGCCGACCCGCATCACGGGGCAGTCCTTGGCCAGCGCCAGCGCGGAGTCCAGGTCCTCGGCGGAGACCACCGAGTAGGCGACCATCCGGGAGCCGCTGCCGCCGACCTCGCCGAGCGAGGCGTACGCGGTCACCGCGTTGCCGACGTCCACCAGGGCCGGGCCCAGCCCGGCGAACCAGGCCTGCCACTCGGCCGGCGTCCCGGCGCCGGGCCTGTAGTCGGAGGGCACACGGAAGGAGAAAACGTACCTGGCCATGATCTGTCGTCCTGTTCTGTCTCCGGGGCGCGTCCCGGACTGGGACCGCCTCCAACCGGGTAGACGCCACCGTCCGCCCGAAATCGGGCGGCGCAACGCCGCCCAATTCGCGGGCCCGGCGGCGTCGGTATGGGTGGGCGAGCCGAACGCGCCCTGCGGAAAGAACAGAAAGGCGAGGATGCATGCCGATGGAGAGGGACACGACGGACCTGATCGCTCGGGCTCGGGCCGGCGACCACAACGCGTTCCGCGACCTGGTCCAGGGCCACGCCCACGAGTTGCAGGTGCACTGCTACCGCATCCTGGGTTCCCTGCAGGACGCCGAGGACGCACTCCAGGAGACTCTCGTGTCCGCCTGGCGTAACCTCGGCGAGTTCGGCCAGCGGTCCTCGCTGCGGACCTGGCTGTACCAGATCGCGACCAATCGGTGCCTGAGCATGCTGCGCGCCAACAGCCGACGCCCCCGCACCGCGCCCGCGCCGTCCGAGGCCACCCTGCCCGAACCCACCGGCGCCGGCGATGCCCCGCCCTGGTTGGAGCCCTATCCGGACGTCCTGCTCGACCACCTCGTCGACCAGCGCCCCGGGCCGGAGGCCCGCTACGAGACCACCGAGGCCATCTCCCTGGCCTTCATCACCGCCCTGCAGCTGCTGCCCCCACGCCAACGCGCCGCGCTCGTCCTGCGCGACGTCCTGGGCTACCACGCCGCCGAAGCCGCCCAGATGCTCGACACCACCCAGGAAGCCGTGAGCAGCGCGCTCAAACGCGCCCGCGCCACCGTCGACAACCACCTCGCCGATTCCAGCGGCAGCAGCCCCACCGGCAGCCGCAGGCCTGCACGCCAGCCCGACACCGCCGCCGAACACCGGCTCGTCGCCCGGTTCACCGACGCCCTGGAACGAGCCGACCTGGACGCCCTGATCGAACTGCTCGTCACCGACGTGAGACTCTCCATGCCCCCGGCCATGCTCGAGTACCACGGCATCGAATCAGCCCAGCGCCTCCTCGCCGCCGGCGCCTTCAGCCCCGGCCGCAGCTACCGCGTGGTACCCACCCGCGCCAACGGCCAGCCCGCCTTCGGCATCTACCTGGCAGACCCCCACGCCAGTGTCCACCGCGCCTACTGCCTCCTGGTCATCACCACCGCCGGCGACGGCGACCACATCACCGCCATCACCAGCTTCAACACCAACGTCATGACGCGCTTCGGACTGCCCCGAACCCTCCCCGAGACAGATTGACGGACGGCGGAGATCGGCCGTGGGGATTTCGCGCAGCCTCATCAAGGCCGAGCGCGGGCCGCCCTCGATGTGCGTCAGGGCGTGAACGGCAACAGCCTGGAGGAGAGGACCGGTCTTCAGGACCGGGTTCCGCCCACCCCTGGAAGGAAGCCTCGCCATGACGAATGACATCGCAGCAGCCCGGACCAAGCACTGGAGCATCGATCTCGACATCCTCGAACAGGGCGACGACACCACGGTCCACGCCGTTCTCCGTGGCGACTCCGGCACGTTGGAGAGCCGTACGGTGGCCCAACGGAATCCGCACGATGCGCCGAACCCGGAGATCGGGGACGACTTCGCGGCGGGGCGCGCCCTTCTGGACCTGGGGCGCCAGCTTCTGCGCGCGGGAACAGTTGATTCCTCGGCTGCGGGGGAGCGACCTGGAGGCTGGTGAATCAGTTCCGGGACGGCCGAGAGCGCCGTAGGCCACGCCGTGCCCGGCTGCCCGGTTGCCTCGATCACCTGTGACCGTCTTGTGATGTATTGTCCGGCGCGCCATTCTGGAAGTGGCCCGCGACCAGGCTCAGCCCCGGGCGCGGCCTGCACCCCTTCGATCGTGGAAAGAAGGCGGGATGCGATGACATTCGTGCAGATCATCGAATTCGAGACGACCCATGCGGACGAGATGGACCAGCTCATGGAGGAGTGGCTCGCGGCCACGGACGGCAAGCGCACCGCCGTCCACGGCATGATGACGAAGGACCGCGACAACCCCACCCACCTCGTCAACATCGTCGAGTTCCCCTCCTACGCGGAGGCGATGCGCAACAGCGAACTCCCTGAGACCCAGCAGATCTCCGGCCGCATGCAGCAGCTCTGCAGCGGCGCCCCCAGATTCATGAACCTGGACGTGGTGCGCGACCAGAAGATGTAGCACCAGGAGGCCGGCATGGCCGATCCGTGGGGTTTTCTCAACACTCCCCGCCGTAGCTGGCCGCTGCGCCCTGCCCCGGAACGGGTCACGGACTGGCGCGAGGTCCACCGGCCCGGGGGAATGCTGCCGATCGTCAGCGCGCAGGCCGGGCGCTGCATGGACTGCGGGATCCCGTTCTGCCACCTCAGCTGTCCGCTCGGCAACCTGATCCCGGACTGGAACACCCTGGTCGCGCTGGAGGACTGGGAGACGGCGAGCGAGCGCCTGCACGCCACCAACAACTTTCCGGAATTCACCGGATACCTGTGCCCGGCCCCCTGCGAGAGCGGCTGCGTCCTGGCGATCAACGCGGACCCGGTGACCATCAAGAACATCGAGGCGGCCATCGCGGAGCAGGCATGGGAGCACGGATGGGTGCGACCACTGCCCCCCGAACGGCATTCCGGCAGGACCGTCGCCGTGATCGGCTCCGGCCCCGCCGGGCTGGCCACCGCCCAGCAGCTCACCCGGGCCGGGCACACGGTGTCCGTGTACGAGCGCGCCGACCGGCCGGGAGGGCTGCTGCGGTACGGCATCCCCTCCTTCAAGATGGAGAAATTCCAGCTGGACCGGCGCCTGGACCAGATGCGCGCCGAGGGGACGATCTTCCACACCGGCGTCGAGGTCGGCACCGATGCCGACGCCGCCGACCTCCTGGGGCGCCACGACGCCATGGTGCTCGCGGTCGGCGCCACCGCGATGCGCGAACTCCCGGTCCCCGGAAGGGAGCTGGCGGGAATCCACCAGGCGATGGAGTACCTGGTGGACGCCAACCGGGTCCAGCAGGGCGACCTCTCCCAGTCGCCGATAACCGCCGAGGGCAAAGCCGTCGTGATCGTCGGCGGCGGGGACACCGGAGCCGACTGCCTGGGCACCGCGCTGCGGCAGAACGTCGCCTCCGTGGTGCAGCTGGACATCAAGCCGGAGCCGGGCGCCGACCGCTCCCCGGACGAGCCCTGGCCGGTCCACCCCCGGATCTACCAGGTCTCTCCCGCTCACGAGGAGGGCCGGCTGCACGAGGACGGCCAGGACGTGCGGCAGTTCTCCGCCGCCACCGTGCGCTTCGAGGACGACGGCCGGGGCCGGGTCCGAGCGCTGTGCCTGACCGAGGCCGAGGCGGGCACACGCCGACCCGTGCCCGGCACCGAGCGCTCCATCCCGGCGCAGCTGGTCCTGCTCGCCCTCGGCTTCTCCGGCCCCGACCACGACGCCGACCTCGTCGCCCAACTGGGGCTCGGGCTGACCGCCGCAGGAACGCTCGCCCGCGACACGGGTTTCGCCGCGGGCCCGCCGGGCGTCTTCGTCGCCGGTGACGCCGGCCGGGGCCAGTCGCTGGTCGTCTGGGCCATCGCGGAAGGCCGCGCCGCCGCCGCAGCCACCGACCGCTACCTGAACGGCGCCACCCCACTGCCCACCCCGATCACCGCCACGGACCGCCCGCTGGCCCTGTGACGCACCGCCTTACGGGGTTCACGGCATTTCGGGCATCGCCATGAAGGCCAGCTCGAACTCCTCCACGCTCCGCAGGGTGAAGCGTGCCTTGGTGATGGCCTCGCCGCGGACCGCTGCCTGGGCGGCTCGGGATGCGGCCAGGGCCGTGCGGTCGGTGTAGAGCACGCCCACGGTTGCCCGACCTCTCGCGCGGTCGATGAACAGCGATGTCCCCTCGAACCCGGGGATGGCCTGGAACTTGGGTACGACCATGTTCTTGAACGTCTCCACCAGTAGGTCCCCGTCGGAGGGTTCGAACTCCAGCCGGCCCATCCGGAAGCCGGTACCGGGCGCGAGCGGTCGCGACGGGCGGGTGAAGACGGCCGCTTCCCAGTTCTCGGTGGCCAGGGTGGTCACGTACGGGGTGAGCATGGCTGTGCGTTGCCCGCGCAGGTGCGCGTCGCTGGCGTCGCGGGACTGCTCGTCCTGCCACCATGTGCCCACCGCGACCTTCCCCAGCTCGCGATCGACGAAGACTCCGAGGCCGCGGAAGCCGGGTTGGTCGGCGAGCAGTTTGTGGCCGGCGGTGCTGAGGACTTCGACGGCTCCGTCCGTCTTGGCGGGGTCACCGGTTGCGTAGAGCGTGCGTGTGTACATGGCACCCTTTCCTGCGATCGGGCGAGTCCCGGACGGGCCCCGCGACCTGTACCCCATGCGATGGCCGAGGCGGTGCGCAGGCAACGCGGTCGGGGCGTTCGGGTGACGGCCAGAGCCGGAGCGGGCCCACGTCCGTCTCACGCGGCCGGCAGAGGGATGACCGTTTGGTGGCAATAAGTAGCAGTTAGTGTGATTTGCGTCATACGTTTCGAGTCGTGCGGACCTCTCCGCCCTCGAAAGGACTCCTTGTGACACCTCCTCACCTCTCCACCAGCGGCCGGGGCTCAGCCCGCCTGCGCGCCGCCGCAGCCATCGCGGCGCTGACGGCACTGCCGGTACTGTCCCTGGCCGCCGCGCCCGGCGCGGCGCACGCAACCGCCCTGCGTGCCCCCGCTCTGGACACCCCGCGGCACGACCGGCAGCCGCAGACGGTCAACGTCGCCATGTCGAACTCCGGATTCACGCTCCCGGCGCAGGTGAACGCCGGGTTCGTCACCTTCGCCACCACTACCGCGGACCCGACCGGCCACGCCCTGCAGGGCTTCCGGCTGAACGCCGGCGTGACCCAGGCCAAGGCGCTCCAGGATCTGAAGCAGGCCACCTCCACCACACCGTCGCTCTCGGCCGCCGGGATCACCGCCGCCACGAAGGACATCACCGCCGTCGGCGGCGCCACGGTGGACCCGGCCACCCCGGTCCAGGTCACCATCCCGCTCACCGCAGGCACCTACTACTTCCTGGACTTCACCCAGCTGTTCACTCCCGGCCACCAGGTGACCCTGAAGACCCTGCAGGTCACCGGGGCCTTCGACAGCGACACTCCGGCCCACGACCAGGAGATCGTCCAGACCACGGTCAACGGCAAGCCCCGCTTCACCGCTCCGTCCACGCTGAACACCGCGGGCACCTTCCTGATCTCCAATCAGGCGGACGAGATCCACGAGGCGGTCTTCCAGCGCGTCAACCCGGGCGTGACCGATGCAGCCGTCCAGACGTTCTTCAACGCCGTGGGACAGAACCAGAAGCCCACCAGTATCCCCTTCGCGGAGCAGGGCATGCGCGGCGCCGGGGGCATCTCGCCGGGACGGACCGAACTGCTGCACTTCTCCCCGCCGGCGGGCAGCTACTCGCTCGAGTGCTTCGTCCCGGACGACAAGACCGGCGTCCCGCACGCGTTCCTGGGCATGCACCAGGTGGTCGCACTCTCCGCGGTCAGCGGACCGGTGGGCGCCGGTCGGGGCGGCGGCGTCAAGGCCGGCGACACCCGGGAACTCGCGCTCGGAGCCGGCCTCACCGGTGCGGCCCTGCTCGCGGGCCTGGCCCTCCTGCGCCGCCGGGCAGCCGCCAAGGTATGACCCCTCGCGCCCGCCGCACGAGGGCGTGAAGCACCGAGCAATGCCGGTCCCGGGGCGGGCCCCAGCCTGAACAGAGAAGGCGGTGGCCCGCCCCGCTCCGGCGGAGCGCCGAGCGGAGGTTCCCCTCTCGGTCGGCGCCGCGGGTTCGTATGGGGGTAGCAGGACTCTGGTCGTGGATACCCACTGGGGTATTGTTGCTTCAGTTCGGATACCCCACCCCGTATTGAAGGAACGCGCATGAGCAGCCCCGACCCCCTCGCTCTGGCCGACATCCCGCACCGTGCGCCTACCGCTCCCGAGCGCCCGAGGCGGGGCCCCGGAGTGCTGGGGCGGCTGGGGGTCTGGTCGGCCCGCCGCTTCAAGACCGTGCTGGCGGTCTGGCTGCTGCTGGTCATCGCGCTGGGCGCGTTCGCGCCCCAGGTGACCACAGCCCTGTCCGGGGCGGGCTGGCAGGCCAACGGCTCGGACTCGGTCAAGGTGCGCGCCCTGGCCGAGCAGCACTTCGCCGGGAACGCCTCCACCGCTCTGCAGATTGTGGTGAGCGCCGACCGGTCGGTGAGCGACCCCGCCGTCCAGCAGGTCATCACCCGGGCCACCGGCCTGCTCAAGGCCGATCCGCGGATCTCCACCGTCGTCGCCCCCCAGCCCGGGGCCACCGTCAGCAAGGACGGGCGCACCGCGATCCTGCTGGCCGGAGCGAAGGCCGGTCCGGATGACATGGTGCGCGCCGCCGACGTCCTCAAGGGCCCTCTGGCCGCCCTGTCCAGCGGCGGCATCACCGTGCACGCCACCGGCGCCTCCGTGCTGTGGAGCGACTTCAACGCCGCCAACCACAACGCGATGATGCACTCCGAGATCCTGTCCTGGCCCGTCACCATGGGCATCCTGGTGCTGGCGTTCGGTTCCCTGGTCGCCGCTGGGCTCCCGCTCCTGCTGACCATGGCCGGCCTGGCCGCCTCGGCCGGGTCCCTGGTGCTGATCAGCCATCTGTTCCCGGTCTCGGTCTGGGCCATGAACTTCGCCATGATGTTCGCCCTGGCCCTGGGCATCGACTACGCCCTGTTCCTGGTGGTCCGCTTCCGCGGCGCCAGGATGGGCGACAACCGGGGCACCGCCCAGGCGCTGGCCGAGACCATGGACACCGCAGGCAAGGCCGTGCTGCTCTCCGGCGCGACCGTCCTGGTCGCGCTGTCCGCCGTCATGCTGGTCCCCTCCCCGGCGTTCCGCTCCATGGCCGGGGGCATCATGCTCGCCGTGCTGTTCGTCCTGGCCGCCACCCTGACCCTGCTGCCCGCCGTCCTGGGCAGGCTCGGCCACCGCGTGGACGCCCTCGCGCTGCCCTGGGTGCGCACCGGCGAGCACCGCTCGGCGCGGTTCACCGCCTGGGGCGAGCGCCTGTGGAAGCGTCCGGTCGCCTATGGCGCCGTGGCCCTGATCGCACTGCTCGCTCTGGCCGCCCCGGTGATCGGACTGCGTACCGCGATGCCCTCCATCACCGTCATCCCCTCCGATGCCTCCGCCCGCACCGGCTACACCGCCGTCCAGAAGGCCTTTGGACCCGGCGCCCCCGGCACCCTGCAGATCGCCACGCCCGCCGCCCAGGGCCCCGCCGTCCAGGCGCAGGTCGCCAGGACGGCCGGAATCGCGTTCACCATGCCCGTCCAGAACGCCGCCGACGGCTCCGCCTGGTCCCTGGTCCAGGCCGTCCCCACCGTCGACCCGTCCAATCCCGAGCTCGCCGCCACCGTGGACCGATTGCGCGCCGAACTGCCCCACGGCACCCTGGTCGGCGGTGCGGCGGTGGAGAATCTGGACCTCCAGCAGGCACTGAATGCCAAGACGCCGCTGGTCATCGGCGTCATCCTGGTGCTGGGCTTCGGCCTGCTGCTGGTGGCTCTGCGGGCCCCGCTGATCGCGGCCCTGGGCACCCTCGCCAGCCTGCTGTCCACCGGAGCCGCCTTCGGCGTGGCCCGCCTGGTCTTCCAGGACGGCCATGGCGCCGGACTGCTCGGCTTCACCTCGCAGGGCTTCCTGGACGGCTGGGCGCCGGTCTTCTTCTTCGCCATGATCTTCGCCATCGCCATGGACTACACCGTCTTCCTGCTGGCCTCGGCGAAAGAGCACTACGAGCGGACCGGCGACCCCAGGCAGGCCATGATCGGGGCGCTGGCGCACTCCGGGCGCGTGATCTTCTCCGCCGCGGCCGTCATGGTCGCCGTCTTCTTCACCTTCGCCCTCTCCGGCCCGCTGCCCCCCAAGGAGATGGGCATTGTCCTGGGCGTCGCCGTCCTCCTCGACGCCGCCCTGGTCCGCCTGGTCCTGCTGCCGGTCATGCTCCGCCTGACCGGCCACGCCGCCTGGAGGTGCCCGGCCTGGCTGGGCAAGATGCTGCCCGACATCCACTTCTCCCACGGCTGAGCCGCAGCCGGCGGTCATGGATACCCCAGGGGGTACGATGATGGGAAGACCCGAGGAGGAAGCGCTGTGATCGTTGACGAGGAAGCCAGCACCGCCGTCCTGAACCGGCTGCGGCGCGCCCAGGGACAGCTCGCCGGAGTCATCGCCATGATCGAGGCCGGGCGCGAGTGCAAGGACGTGGTCACCCAACTGGCCGCCGTCGCCCGTGCTCTTGACCGCGCCGGTTTCAAGATCGTCGCCAGCGGTATGCGCCAGTGCATGAGCACTGCCGACGGCACCGAGCCGCCCATGACCGAAGCCGAACTCGAAAAGCTCTTCCTCACCCTGGCCTGACGCACGATCACCGAATCGTCGGCCGTTCGGCCCGCCACCGGGAACCACCGGTGGCGGGCCGATCGCGTCCGTCGAAACTCGACCACTAATCCACGCTCCCGATCTGCACGTCCAGGTTGAACAGGTAGCCGACGGACTCCCGTTCGACCTGGTCCCGGAGCGCGCTGAACAGTTCCGCGGCCTGCTGACGGTACCGTGCCGTCCGGTCACCGCCGGAGAGTGAGTACAGGGTCGCCGCCGTGTCCAGCTCGTCGAGCGCCGACATCTGCTCGCGCCAGCAGCGGTCGAGCACCGAGAGCACCCACTCCCGCACACCGGTACCCGCCAGGAAGCCGCGCCGCTGCTGGTGGACCTCCCTGCGCTGGCCCTCGAAGACGCCGTCGTGGTCCACCGCAGCGCACAGGCTGAGCATCTGACGCTCGGTCCGGCGGCCAAGGACGCGCTCCAGGGCGAAGGTGATCAGCCGCATGGCCGAGTCCACCGGGTCCTCCGAACCCACGCTCATCCGCCGGACGTTGCGTTCGCCGATCGGCGCGCGCACGGACTCGTCGGTGAGAGCGAGGAACAGCAGGGACTCCCCGGGATCACCGCGGCGGCCGGCCCGTCCGCGCATGTGCAGCTCCAGCCGCCGGGACTCGAAGAGGTCCATGGCCAGGACGCAGAGGCCGCCGACCCGCAGCACCAACTCCCGCTCGGCCGGGCCCTCCCCGCCCAGCGGGATGTCCACGCCGCGCCCCACCATCCGGGTCACCACGGTCACCGCGCCCCGGCGTCCGGCCTGGGAGATGACCTGCGCCTCCTCGGCCTGGTTGTGCGCGCTCAGCAGCAGCCGGGGGATGCCCGCGGCGGCGAGGGCGGCGGCGACCTCCTCGGCCTGGGCGATCGAGGCCGTGCCGATCAGCACCGGCTGCCCGGCGGTCCGGCGCGAGTCGGCCTCCCGGACGACCCCGTCCAGCCGGGACCGGTCGGTGCGGTAGACCACGGCCGGGTGGTCGACGCGCACGACGGGCAGCCGGGTCGGTAGGCGCACCGTGTCCAGTCCGTAGATCTGCCGGTAGGCGTCCTGCTCGGCCTCGGCGACCACGCCGGTGACCGCGGCCAGCCGCTGGTAGCCGCGCAGGTGGGCGTGGGTGGCGATCTTGGCGAGCTCGATGGGCTCCGGCGGCACCGCCAGCCCTTCCTTGGCAAGGGGCCTGGTGCGCCCCACCCTCGAAGTCGGTGCCGCCGCCGACGCGCCCGGTGGCGCGGTTCAGCACCTTGATCGTGCCGTCCTCGACCAGGTAGTCCCGGTCCCGCCGGTAGAGCTCCTTCGCCCTCAGCACCCCATCCAGGATGCGCGGGATGTCGCCGCTGCCCGAGGCATTGAGGTCGTCGACGCCGAGCAGGTCCTCGATCCGCTTGCTGCCCGCCGCGGTGAGCGTGACCTGGTTGCGGGCGGGGTCGACGGTGTAGTGCAGATCCGGCGTGAGGCGGCCGGCGAGCTGTGTCAGCTTCTCCCACCAGAGGGTCTCGCTGCGGCTCGATCCGTAGATGGTCGGAAACGTCCGGGCGGAGTCGAGGAGGATGAGGTCCGCCTCGTCAACGATCGCTGTTCCCCGTCCGCGCTGCACCAGTTCGGACGGATTCCAGACGAAGTCGTCGCGGAGGTAGTCGTAGGCCAGTTCGGCCGGCGTGCCGTAGGTGACGTCGGCCGCGTAGGCGGCGCGGCGCTGGGCGGCGTCCGGCTTGGTCCCGCCAGGGTCGTGCAGCACCAGCCCCGTGGTCAGTCCCAGGGCCCGGTAGACCGGCCGCATCCAGGACTCGTCCAGCTCCGCCAGGTAGTCGTTGGCGGTCATCACATGCACCGGGCCGCCGGAGCGGTGCGCCAGGTAGGCGGGCAGGGTGATGGTCAGGGTCTTGCCCTCGCCGGTCTTCATCTCCACCAGCGCGCCATCGTGCAGGGCGAGTCCGCCGAGGATCTGGACGTCGTCCATGCGCTGGCCCAGCGCGCGCCGGGCGGCCTCGCGCACCACGGCGACGGACTCCGCCAGCGACTGCTCGGCTCCTGCGCCCGCCCGCAGTTCCGCATCCGAGCGGGCCCGTACCGACGGTTCCCGCGCGTCGGCTTCCGCGAGCACCTGGCGGTAGTGCCTCAGTCCGCTGTGCCGTGCCATGTCCACCTCCGGAGACAGGAGGCGAGACTACTGGACCGGACGCGCCTCCGACAGGGCTCCGGGGCTCAGTACCAGCCGGTCCCAGGTCTCCTCGGGCGCCGAGGGCTTCCTTCACAAACCTCGGACCGAGATCATCTGGTCCACGGCTTCCTGGAGCTTCGGCAGGGACGCTGCGATGGCCTCGCTGTCGGGCTCCTCACCGAGCAGGTCGACGGCGGTCCCGCGGGTCAGGACGATGTCGGCTTCGTCGACCAGCCCGGCGGCCCACACGTCCAGCTCCGCTTCGGAGTCCTCGTCGAAGCTGATGTAGAGGACCGGGCGCTCGGCGGAGGAGTCCAGCAGGGTACGAAGGTGTGTCGCGGTGACCTGCGGGGCGGGCCTGTCGAGGCTGGGTTCCATGGTGGCGCTCCTCCGGTTGATGGCTATCAGCCTATGGCCCCGGGGTGCGAGGCCGTAGTGGTCAGCGCAGAGCTGTCACGAAGGCGTGGTGGTTGGCCGCGGTGTGCGCGTGCTCGCGCTCCGACCAGCGGATGCGCTCGGTGATCTGGACGACACATCGGGACGATGCCTGTACCTGACGTTGTATCAGACATGCCTCGCGCGTCTGACCGGCGCCGTGTTCGAGCCTTCGGCCCGACCAAGCGCGAGGACGTGGACGGCAACGCTCTGCCACTATGGAGCGATGAGCCGACCCGACCTGCGGATCAGCCTGGAGGATGCCACCTGGCGCGGATTGCTCGCGCTCGCCGAGCTCTACCACACAACCCCGGAACGCATGGTGAAGGGTTGGACAGAGAGCGAGGTGGCCTGCCGGCTCGGCCAGATGCTCGCCGGTATGCCCGCGGAACTCGTCGTCCCCAAGGTGGGCACGTTCGTTGAGGTCCCGGCTCCCGAGCAGTACCGCTGTTGGACGATCAACGGCTATCGACCGACCGAGGCCGACGAGTCGTTGACCGTCAGTCTGATGGTGGCCTCGGGTGAGTTGCCGCCCGACTTCTCCTTTGTCGCCCGAACAGTGCGACGCTGGGCCGAGCTCGGCGCGCTGGCGCGCAGCACCGTCGTGGACAGGCTTGCACTGCCCACCGAGACGGCGCTGGGCGGCCCGGAGTTGACCTTCGGCAGTGGCGAGCGTTGGACGTTCCGCTTCGCCGACTGCGACGTCCCCGGGCTGACCGAACTCGGCGTGATGGTGGAGTTCAACGGCACGAAGGTCACTGGCGTCGACGACCTTGTGGACGCCACGGACTGCTGATCGGCCGTCAGTGAGAGCGCCGCCACCTGCTCAATCTCGGCCACCGGCTGCAGGGCTGGTCTCGCTCGCCGAGGCGGAAGACGCGGTACAGGAGTGGCGTCCTCGGCCATCTCTCGAACCAACTGCCACTGGGTGGAGGGCCGTTGTAGCTGATCCGATGAGAGTGTGGTGTTCATCGCGCAGCGCGCGATGAACACCAGAGCCCCATAGTCGATCAAGCTGGGAACCACGATGGACATACCGTTCGACTCCACTGCCGACACCCTGCGACACAGCCTGCGCGTCGCCGATCTCATGGGCGAGCCGATCAAGGAGCTGATCGACCGGTCCGTGCGACACGACCTGAGCAAGACCCGCGAACCCGAGCTTTCCGTCTACAACCAATTCGTTCCGAGGCTGAATGAAGCCACCTACGGCACCGCGGAACACGCGGCATTGGTGGGAGCGATGGGCGCGGGGCTGCGCCACCACTACGCGCACAACCGCCACCATCCGGAGCACTTTCCCGACGGGGTCAACGGCATGACGCTGGTCGACCTGATCGAGATGCTCGCGGACTGGAAAGCAGCCACCGAACGCGGCCGGGACGACGACCTGGCACGCACTCTGCAGATGAACTGCGAAAGGTTCGGCGTCACTCCGCAACTGATGGACATCCTCGTCAACACCGCCCACCACTACCACTGGCTCAGCGTTGATGAGGGAACCGAACTCGCACCGCCATCATCGCAGACCACAACCTGACGAAGGGCAACCGGGGGAGACCAGCGCCGACTCTGGAACCGCCCACGGGGTGTACCACCCCAACGGCCCTATTCCGTAATCGGTGGTGACGCTGTGCCTCCCCATATTGCGTTTTCCGGAGGCGGTCACGCGGTCAGGCGGGCCTTACGTTGTTGGACGGGTTGATCGAGCCATTCGTAGGGTTGGGTCGCCCAGGGGTGCCGGGTGTGGCTTTCAGGCGGCTGCCGTCCATGGCTGACTTCGCTTCGCCGCCCGGCACCCCACGACGACCGGGCCGCTGATTGGGAAGTGCGAACAAGTCGCTGCGTAAGGCAATGCCGGCGAGGTCGTCCGTGGTACGCACTGCAGGAACGACTCTTGGGAGCACGATGAGCCGAATATGGGCCGGGATCGACAGCGGCAAGACCCACCACCACTGCGTGGTGCTGGACACCGACGGCGCCAAGCTGCTGTCCCGACGGGTGGCCAACGACGAACCGGAGCTCCTCCAACTCCTCGCCGACGTCCTCGCCCTGGCAGACCAGGTCACCTGGGCGGTGGACATGGCCGACGGCGGGGCCGCCCTGCTGATCGCTCTGCTGGTCAACCACGAACAGGAGCTGCTCTACATCCCCGGGCGGGCGGTCAACCGGGCCACTGACGGCTACCGCGGCGAAGGCAAAACCGATGCCCGCGACGCGCTGGTCATCGCGGACCAGGCCCGCATCCGCCGGGACCTGAAGCCGATGCGCCCCAGCGACGAGGCGAGCATCGAACTGCGCCTGTTCACCAATCGGCGCACCGACCTGGTCTGCGACCGAACTCGCGCGGTCAACCGCCTGCGGGGCATGCTGACCAGCATGTTCCCCGGTTTGGAGCGCGCTCTGGAGCTGACCAACACGGGGCCGCTGGTGCTGCTGAGCGGATATCAGACCCCGGACGCGATCCGGCGCCTGGGGGCGGCCCGGCTCGCGAAGTGGTTGCGTGCCCGCAAGGTTCGCGGCGCCGAGGCCCTGGCCGCTGCCGCGGTCGAGGCCGCTGAGCGCCAGCGCACCGCGGTTCCCGGCGAGGGGACCCTCGCCGCGATGGTGCGCACGCTCACAGAGGAGGTGGTGGCTCTCAACGGGAAGATCGCGGAGATCGACAAGCTCATCGAGGGCCGGTTTCGCCAGCACGAGCTCGCCGAGGTGATCACCAGCATGCCCGGCATCGGTTCCCTTCTCGGAGCCGAGTTTCTGGCCGCCGTGGGCAGTGACATGGACTCCTTCGCGAACCCGGACCGCCTCGCGGCGTTCGCCGGCCTGGCACCGGCACCACGCGACTCCGGAAAGACCAGCGGCAACCTGCACCGCCCTCAGCAGTACCACCGCGGCCTGCAGCGCGTCTTCTACACCTCCGCGCTCATCAGCATCCGCTGCGACCCCAACTCGCGCCGCTTCTACGACCGCAAGCGCGCAGAGGGCAAGCGCCATACCCAGGCCGTCATCGCCCTGGCCCGCCGACGCGTCAACGTCTTCTGGGCTCTGATCCGTGACCGACGGTGCTACCAAGTTGCACCGCCAGTCACCGCAGTTGCTTGACAACTTCATTGGGAAGCGAAGGCGACGAGGTTGCCGAGGTAGCGGTGGGTGGCGGGGTCGTAGCCGTGGCCGCAGGTGATGAGGCTGAGCTGCGCGGGGCTGGCGAGGGAGTAGACCTGGCCGGTGGGGAAGGCGCTGTCGGCGTAGGACGCGACGCGGGTGACGGTGAAGTCGGCGGTGCTGCCGTCGTGGCGGTTGATCAGGATGTGGTCGCCGGGGCGGAGTTCGCCGAGGCGGTAGAGGACGGCGCGGCCGGTGGGGGTGTCGACGTGCCCGACCAGGACGGCGGTGCCGGACGCGCCCGGGACGGGTGAGTAGCGGTACCAGCCGATGTGGTCGGCCTCACGGTAGGACGGCACGGCGATGTGGCCGTCCGCGGCCAGGCCGAGGACGGTGGTGGGGGCGTCGACGCCGATTGCGGGGATGCGGACGCGTTCGGGGGCCGAGGCGGGCAGCGGCCCGCGTCCGTCGACGGTGCGGGCGAGGGCCGCGGATGCAGGGGGCTGAGGGGCCGTCTGGAGGCTGCCGTGGGCCGCCATCCAGATGAGTAGTGCGCCCACCGCGCCCACGAGCAGCGCGTTCCGGCGCTCGCGGCGCTTCGGATCGTCAGTGGGCGCGGTCATGACCACCGGCGCGGGGTCGCGCCCGCCACCAGGCGGCGGCGCCGCCCAGAAGCAGCAGGGCGCCGAGGGCGGCGAGCGCTGGGTCGGTGCCGTGGGTGACGCTGCCGCCGGCGCCGGTACCGATGTGGCCGCTGGAGGGTGGGGCGCCCATCACGGTGAGGGTCCCGGTCACGGTGCCGCCGCCGCTGCAGGTGGCTTTGACGGAGTAAGTGCCGGGCAGGGCGGCCGGTTTGACGGTGGCGTTGCCGGTCAGCAGGTTGCCGCCGCCGGACGCGGGGGAGAGCGGGGCGTCGGCGCTGAAGGCGGTGGAGGAGCCGATGCCGCCGGTGCCCTTGCACCCGGAGACGGTGAGGGTGAGGGAGGTCCCGGCGCGGGCCGGGTCCGGTTTGACGGTGAGGCCGGCTGCGCGGGTGGCGGACGGGCTCGTGCTCGCGGACGGGCTCGTGCTCGCGGAGGCGCTCCGGCTTGCGGACGGGCTCCCGCTCGCAGAGGTGCTTGGGCTCGCGGAGGTGCCGGCGGTCTGGCTGGAACGCGCGGTGGTGGCGGCTGATGAGCCCGCGGAGGAGACCGCGGCGGCGAGCTCCTTCGAGGAGCCGCAGGCGGGGAGCACGGCGAGCGTGGCGGCCAGCAGTGCGGCCCCGAGCGCCGCACGGCGGCGTGGACTGACGTGGGGGTGCAGGTGCGCATCCATGCGGAGGGCCTCCCACGGCGCTGCGGCTGTCGGTCCCTCAAAGGGTTCCAGTCGCGCGGACGGGACGGCAAGACATCGGCCTGCCGTTGTCGCTGTGGAAGGTGAAGTGGTCGACGTCGCGCGACAGTCACCGGTTCCGCAGTGGTCCTCCGGTTGGTCGTCGTGCCGACGGCCCGACGTGTCGATCCGGACGGATCCCGTTCGACTCATGGGTGCCCCTCGATGTCCGCCGCACCGCTCAACGAACCAGGAGAACTGCCATGGATGAGATTCGACAGGCCGCCCCAAGGGCTCTCTCGGCCAGGCGCCGCCGCACCCGCGCCGCCGTCGTGGGTGGCGCGGTGCTCGCAACGGGCGTGATCTGGCTGGTCGCCGACGCTCTCGGTGCCGACTTCATCCTCACCGACTACACGGGCACTGCAACCGTCGGCCTGCCCGTCGTCGCCGTCTTCACCCTGATCTTCGGGCTGCTCGGCTGGGGCACCCTCGCCACTCTGGAGCGCTGGACCCGGCACGCCACGACGGGCTGGAGGTGGCTGGCCACCGCAGTCGCGCTGCTCTCCCTTGCGCCGGTCTTCGCCGAGCACGCCACCACTGGGACCAAGGCCGCGCTCACCCTGATCCACCTCACCGTCGCAGCCGTCCTGATCCCCTGCCTGCCGCGAGCAGCGAGCCGGGCCCGATAGGTGGCAGTGGACGAATCCCTCCAGGACGCTGATCGCGGTGCAGGTGGGCCATCACCGTGACCGCACCACCGAGTGACAGGACCAGGCTGTCAGCGTCGGGCCGTAGGGTGCCCTCAACATCATGAAGGAGGTGGCCCGTGGGCTTCTCAGGGCACTTGGTCTTCGGCCGCAGCACCCAGCCACTGCTGTCCGCGCCCGTCTTCGATGACCTCCATCCGGAGGTCAAAGACACCATCCGATCCCGGGATCCCAGGCCAGGAGGGTGGCAGACGTTGGAGCTCGACAGTGAGCTCTGGGAATCCGACTACCTGCGCGAGCTGGTCGCCTGGACGAACGCACCAGCCTGCGTGGCCGCCGTCTACGACAGCGACATGGCGCAGGTCACCGGTCTCGACCCTGCGGGACGAGCGTGGGAGGCCTGCCTGAACCTGGAGGCTGCAGCGTCACTGCTGGCCGAAGTGCCCGAGGACATGGACGATATGAGCCTTTGGGTCGGCTCGCCCGCGTTCAACGAAGCGGTGCAGCACAAGCGGGCGGAACTCGCGGAAGAAGTCCCGCAATCCGCCGAAGCTGCCCTCGCCTGGGCCACCACAGCGGGGATCACGCCCCCGTCCCGGAACAGGATCGAGGAGGTTCTGCTCTCACGCGACACCTTCGCGGAGAACCTCTTCCCCGCCCTGCTGGACGCCCTCGGCTTCCCCGCTCCGATCGACGACACCCCGCAGCGCCCTTCGGCGACAGCGTGAGCACCACGCCGACACCATGAACATCAAGCCCCGGCGGCCGACGCGGCCACCGGGGCCACTTCATGTCCTCCCGCCAGGCAACAACACATCACGGCGTGCCAAAGATCCTGCACCGTGATCCGCTCGGGCCCTGACCGAAGATCCGGCGCCGTCGATCGGCGGCGCCGGATCCCCGCACTCAGCCGCGTCCTGGGAGGAACTGGTAGGTCAGGGCGACGAGGCCGTCGCCGATGGTCTTGACGTCGACCAGTCGCAGCGGCTTCTTGCCGGTGGTCTCGCCGAAGAACCGCTTTCCGGCGCCGAGCACCACCGGGAAGACGACGAGCCGGACCTCGTCGACGAGGTCGTGCTCGATCAGCGTGTGCCCGAGCTGATAGCTGGCGGGGATGACGATCTCGCCGTCCAACTCCTCCTTCAGCTTCGAGACCTCGGTCACGATGTCACCCTTGAGGATCGTCGTGTTGTTCCAGTCGGGCTCAGTGAGGGTCGACGACACGACGTACTTCGGCATGCTGTTCAACTTGTCCGCGAGCCGGCCGGTGCGGGGCCGCCAGCGCTCCCCGAAGTAGGTGTAGCTGTGGCGGCCCAGCAGCCACGCCTCAGCGCCGAGCGCGTCATCGAGGGCGATTTCGCTCCATGCCTCCAGTCCCTCGCCGTACTCGAGGAACCAGCCGCCGACCCTGAAGCCCTCCTTGCCGTCCGGATCCTGGACCACCCCGTCGAGCGACATGTTCTGCGGGCCGCTCATCACGATCTTTCCCATTGCGGTTCCCTTCATCTGTGGCGGCGTTGTCAACCGCTGCTCATGAAGGCGCCGGAGAGTCGCGAAACCGGGCGTCGACCGGCCGCCCAGTTCGGCCCCCGGCCGACGTCTGTACAGGATGAGACGAGATGTGGAGAGGGTGGCGCGTGGTGATGGCGGCGAATCTGATCGAGAAGGCGCAGGCCGGGGACGACGAGGCGTTCCGGGAACTGACCGAGCCGTACCTTCGAGAGCTGCAGGTGCACTGCTATCGGATGCTCGGTTCCTTCCAGGACGCCGAGGACGCCCTCCAGGCCACGTTGCTGGCTGCCTGGCAAGGCCTGGGCGGCTACCAGGGACGTGCCTCCCTCCGGGTCTGGCTGTACCGGATCGCCACCAACCGGTGCCTCGACGCGCGCCGCGCCGCAGGTCGGCGCCTGGGCAAGGAGTGGGACGTGCCCGGGGTCGAGATGCCCGAACCGACCCGGCTCGGCGAGGTCGTCTGGCTGCAGCCGTTTCCTGACGCTCTGCTGGAGAACGCGATCGCGACGACGCCTGGTCCCGAAAGCCGGTACGAGCAGACCGAGGCCGTCTCCCTGGCCTTCGTCACCGCGGTGCAGCTCCTGCCGCCGCGCCAGCTCGCCGTCCTGATCCTGCGCGACGTCCTCGGTTTCCGGGCGAGCGAGGTGTCCGAGATGCTCGACGCGACGGTTGAGTCGGTCAACAGCGCCCTCAAACGGGCACGCGCGGCGCTCCACCGCCGACAGCCCCGGGACATCGCCGACCTCGCGCCGGCGCCGGCTGTCGCGTCGCGGGCCGAAGACGCGCTCGTGGCGAAGTTCGTCCGCGCTTGGGAGTCCGCCGATCTCGATGCCCTCGTCGCGCTGCTGACCGACGACGTCTTCATGGCGATGCCGCCGATGCCGTTCGAATACCAGGGCCGGGATGTCGTGGCCGGCTTCTGCGCCGCCCTCTTCGATGCGGGCCGCAGGTTCGAACTCGTTCCCATCCGGGCCAACGGCCAGCCGGCGTTCGGGGCTTACCTGCGCAACCCGACCGGTGTCAGTCACGGCGTCGGCCTCTACGTCCTCACGCTCTCAGGCGATCGGATCCGCACGATGACCCGCTTCGAGAACAGCGTGCTGCCATGGTTCGGGCTGCCACGGTCGCTGCCGAGCCGCTCCTAGACTGGCCTGCGTGTTTCATGTCGAGTCGCGGTCGACGGGGTCAAGCCCTTGAGGTACGGACTGCGCTGTCGGGGAAGTGGCGCTCGATGTTGAGGATCCACCTGGCTGCGGTCAGGTCCCTGGAGCGGCTCGGTCTGGCCGCCGTCGAGGATTGTCCGGAGCGCGTCTGCGTCGCCGGTTGCTGCCGCCGACCGGCGGGAACGTGCTGCGGGTTCATGGCAGGTTGCCTTTGTCGGCCAGGTCCAGGAGTGCGCGTGTCATGCGCAGCCGGCGCGCCCAGAGCGCGACCAGCTGGTCGGTGGGCGGTTCGGAGAGCGTTTCCAGCGGGATCGCGCTGAAGGCCGAGCGTAGGACGAGTCCGGACAGGTAGCCGCCGCGGATCTGGTCGATCGTCGCCCGGTGGCCTTCGGCGGCCAGTGCGTCGGCGTGGGCGTCGAGGATGGTCGAGGAGATTTCCGGCAGCCGGTCGGCGGGCAGGCTCCCGGCGTGGCAGAGCCCTACCAGCAGCTGGCCCAGGTCGTGGCCGACCGGCAGCGGACTGTCCAGGCCGAAGTCGATGGCGACGAACTGGTCGGGGTTCTGGGCGGGTACCAGCAGGTTCTGGGGGCTGGCGTCACCGTGCGCGTAGGTCATGGGCAGAGTGTCGGAGTACGCCAGCAGCCGGTCGATCCTTGTCGTCCAGGCACGCAGGTCGGCGATGAGCCGGGGGTCCTGGACGGCGGCCAGCGCCGCGGTGATCACCGGGTGCGTCCACAGGTCGTCGCCGACGATCGCCGGGACGAACATGTGCCTGATCCGTCCCTCGATCATGTAGCGCAAGGCGGAACCCGGTTCGGTGAAACGCGTTGCCGCCCGGAGGATCGGCGCGACCTCGCCGTATCGCCGGCGTGCGGACATCCGGCCGAGCAGGTGCGCGGCCCGGGCGAACCGGGCGGTGTCCCACTGCAGGTCGCATGGCTGGTCCACGTCTTCCAGCCACATCGCCGCCCGGCCGGGGCCGAGTTCGTCGGTGGTGTACAACTCGGGCAGGCGCATTCCGGGCGGTAGCTGATCGCGCAGCGCACCGGTGTAGGCGGCGATCTCCAGCCGCCACGGGAAGCCGTCCACGAAGTCGGCGCGCAGCTCCGGGGGAACGACACCGAGCATCGGCCAGTGCTCGGCCGAGCGGAGCACCTTGACGAACAGCCGCGCCCGGACCCGGTCCCCGTTCGGAGCGGCCAGCTCCAAACCGGCCCGGACCAGCGCTTCGGTGGCGATGGTCTGCGTGGGGTAGTCCACCGCCGTGTACGTCACGGACCGCAGGCTCAGATCGTCGCGCCCGGCGACGGCGCGGCCGATGGCGGCCAGCCGACCGGCGTCCGGTGCGGCCCGTCCGATGTGCACGCCGCCGGTCACGGTGATCCCAGGCACGGTTTCCATAGCCTCGCTTCTTTCATCATAGTGTAACTATGATTTGTAGAGTGATACCATGCCGATGTGGTTGTCAAGAGAGAAGGCCCGAGCCATCGCCAGCGGCAGGCGCAGGCCACCAAGGAGCAGATCGCCGCGGCCGGGCGAGCCCTGTTCGCCGAACGGGGATACGTCGCGACCACGATCACCGCGATCGCCGAGGCGGCGGACATCCCCGTGCCGACCATCTACTCGGCGTTCGGGAACAAGGCCGCGATCCTGAAGGACATCACCCAGCGGGTCATCGCGCCGCTGGACGTCAGCCGCCAGAACGAACAGGCCTGCGCCGACCCGGATCCGGCCCGCGGCCTGCGCCGGGCGGCGGGGTTGCAGCGGGACCAGTTCCAGGCCATGTACGACGTCATGACCGTCACCCTGGAAGCCGTCCGCACCGACCCCGAGATCGCCGAGATGCTGCGCCAGATCATGGCCAGCCGGGAGCGGGCGTTCCGCCGCCACATCGAGGCCATCACCCCGCACCTCGCTCCCGGGATGACCGTCGACGACGCCCTGGACGTCTACATCACCCTGGTACTCCCCGAGATCTACCACAGCCTCGTCCTGGACCGCGGCTGGAGCCCCGACCGCTACGAGACCTGGCTCGGCGACAACCTGGTCCACCAGCTCCTCGGAAAGCCGTGGAGTACCGCCCCGACGCTCACGGTGACCTGAACGGAAGTGATCTGCATCCCCACGGCTCGTCGCAGGAGCCCTGGTAGGACGCGCTCGTGGGCGACAGCGCACGGCCGTGGTCATGGAGCGGACACACTAGTCTTGGCCCTTGAGCGCGCTGGCCCGTGACCGGGTCGAGGGGGGTACGTGGATCTCATCGGTCGGCAGGGGCAGCTGGATCTACTGGCTCGTCTTCTGTCCGAATCGCCGCGCCGCGGCAGCGCCGTGCTGGTCCACGGGCCGGCCGGAATCGGGAAGACGGCTCTGCTCGCGGAAGCCGCTGTCCTTGCCCAGGCGTCGGGGTTCCACGTCCTGCGCACCAGCGGCGTGGAGGCCGAGAGTGACATCCCCTACGCCGGACTGCAGTTGCTCCTGCAGCCGCTGGCAGCCGGTGCGGCGGATCTGACGGCGGCGCACCGGCGAGCGTGGGATGCCGCCATGGGGCATGCCGAAGCCGAGGTCGCGGACGTCTTCCTGGTGGGTCTGGCGGCCCTCAACCTCATCTCGGACGCGGCGGCGACCGCCCCGGTGCTGGTCCTGGCGGACGATCTGCAGTGGCTCGACGATGCCACCGTCAGCATCCTGGCGTTCCTGGCGCGGCGGGTGGGCACGGAGGCGATGGTCATGGTGGGGGCCGCGCGCGAGGGCTACCGGTCACGTCTGAACCCCGACGAGTTGATCACGGTGCCACTGACTCCGCTGTCCGAGGACCAGGCCACGCTCCTGCTCGCGGACTGGGCTCCGGATCTGCCTGACGCCGTCCGCGGGCGGCTGTTGGCCGCCGCGGCCGGCAATCCGTTGGCGTTGACGGAACTGTCGCGCACGCTCGGCGCCTCCGCCGATCCGCACCTCGCCGAGATCCCGCTCACGGAGCGGCTGGAGCGGGCGTTCACCGATCGCCTCGGGACCCTGCCGGAGGTCACCCGCAACCTGCTGCAGATCGCAGCCCTGGACGACAGCTCATCCCTGCCCGAACTCTACGGTGCGACCCGGGTGTTCACCGGATCGGCCGTCGGGGTGGCGCAGCTGGACCCGGCCGTGGAGGCCCGGCTGGTCCAGGTCGACGGAACGGAACTGCGCTTCGGTCACCCGCTGATGCGCTCGGCGATCCAGCAGGAGATGTCGCCGCGGGCGCGACGTGCCGCGCACGCGGCGCTCGCCTGCGTGCTGGACGACCAGCCCGACCGGCAGGTGCGACACCGTGCCGCAGCGACCGGGGAGCCCGATGAGTCGGTCGCCGCAGCCCTGCAGGACGCCGCGCGACGGGCGGCCCGGCGGGGCGGCATCGCCGAGGCGGTCACCGCGCTGGAACACGCCGCTGCGCTCAGCGAGGACGCCGGATCGCGTGCCGAGCGCCTGCTGCTGGCCGCCGACTACGCGGCTGAACTCGGCCGTCCGTCCACCGTGACCAGGCTCCTGGACCGGGCTCGGAGCGGGCGGTTGTCCAGACAGCAGCATGCCAGGGCCACCTGGCTCCGTGACGGTTTCGACGAGGGCCTCCACAGTCACCCCTCCGCTGCCCTGTCCCTGACTGCCCTGGCGGAGGAGATCGCCGTCGAGGACCGGGTGCTGGCGATCCGCATCCTGTGGAGCGCGGCCCAGCTCTGTTTCTGGTCCGAGCCCGGGCCCGAGGTCCGTCGCAGGGTCCTGGAGGCCGTCGAGCGCATGGTGACCGAGGAACTCGATCCGTGGCGGCTGGCCATCTGTGCCTACGCCGCGCCGATCGAACGCGGTGCGTATGTCCTGGACCGGGCGCGGGACGTGGTGCTGCCGGAAGGGGACGACGGCCGCGCCTATCGGATGCTCAGCACGGCGGCACTGCTCGCCGGCGGATTCCCGCTGGCCCGGGCCTTCTCGGCGGCCGGCGGCGCGGGGCTGCGCGCCCAGGGACGTCTGGGGCTGCTGGCCCGCACGGTGGGGGCGGACGCCTGGAGCGCCCTGGTCGTCGGGGACCTCGGCGCCGCGATCGCGGCGACCGAGGAATCCCGGCGGCTGGCGCGCGAGACCAGCCAGACCATGATGTACGCCCTGATGACGGCGACCGCCGCCGAACTCGCGGCGCTGCGCGGTGAGGAGGGCGATGTCCTGGCGCTGGCCGATGCCGCCGAGGAGATCGGGTTGCCGGTCGGGGCGCGTCCGGTCCTGGCGACGGCGGCGATGGCGCGAGGTCTGGCCGCCCTGGGCCAGGGCCGGTTCGAGGAAGCGTACGGCCACCTCCGGCGGCTGCACGATCCGGCCGATCCGGCGTTCCAGGTCGCTCTGCGGCTGACCACCCTGGGCTACCTCGTCGATGCCGCGACACACTGCGGGCGCGAGGAGGCGGTGTTGCCGGTCATCGCGGAACTGGAGCAGGTGGCCCACCTGACGCCGGCGCCCGTGCTGCACGCCGATCTGCGCCTGGCCCGGGCGCTGGTGGCGCACGACGCAACCGCCGAACCGCTGTTCGCGGCGGCCTTGAGCGCCGACCTCAGCGCTCTCCCACTGGTCAGGGCCCGTACACAGCTGGCGTTCGGGGAGTGGTTGCGGCGCCGTCGGCGCACGGTGGAATCCCGGGACCATCTGCGCGCCGCCCGCGACATGTTCGACGCGCTCGGCGCAATTCCCTGGGGCGAGAGAGCCCGCCGGGAACTGCGGGCCGCCGGTGAGACCAGCCGCGGCCGGGATCCCGACGCCCGCGACCAGTTGACGGCACATGAACTGCAGATCGTTCAGCTGGCAGCCGAAGGCCTGACCAACCGTGAGATCGGCCAGCGGCTGTACCTGTCCCATCGCACGGTCAGCTCGCATCTGCACCGGATCTTCCCCAAGCTGGGTGTCGTCTCCCGGGCCGAGCTGGGCAAGGTGGTCGGTGCCCTGCGCGCCTCCACCGTCATGTGACGCTCGATCGTGTCGTCGGCGCTGACTAGCGTTTCCTCACGTCGGAGTCGGATGACAGGGGGTTCCCATGGTTGCGCGCGGGGCTCGTGCCGCAAGGGTGCGGCCGCTGCTGGGCCGTGTCGCCGAGCGCGAGGCGATCGGACAACTGCTGGAGGCAGTGCGGGAGGGACACAGCGGCGTCCTGGTGCTGGTGGGCGAGGCCGGCATCGGCAAGACGCGGCTTCTCGATCACGCGGCAGCCGAAGCCGCCGGGGTGCAGCTGACGAGGCTCGCGGGCGTGGAGGCCGAGCAGCCCCTGGGCTACGGTGCGCTGCACCGGGTCCTGCGGCCGTACCTGCACCGCATCGACCAACTGCCCGCCAGGCAGCAGGCCGCGTTGAACGCCGCGTTCGGCCTGGCGGACGCGGCCCCCGTGGACCGGTATCTGGTCGGTCTCGCGGCCTTGACCCTGCTGTCCGCCGTGGCATCGGAGCTGCCGCTGCTGTGCCTGATCGACGACGTGCACTGGCTGGACCGGGAGTCGGCCGAGACGCTGGCCTTCGTCGCCCGGCGGCTCTACGCCGACTCACTGGGCCTGATCTTCGCGGCCAGGGACGACTTCCAGGGCGAGGGACTGTTCGGCGCCATGCCCTCCCTGCGGGTCGAGGGACTGCCCGCCGGCGATGCCAGGGAGCTGCTGTCCCTCGTGGCCCCCGGCCACCTGGACGCGGCGGTCGCGGACCGGGTCGTGACCGGCACCGGGGGCAACCCGCTGGCGCTGATCGAACTGGGTGCGCACCTGGGCGCCGAACAACTGGCCGGGGTCGTGCCGATGCCCGAACCGCTGCCGGTGGGCGCGCTGCTGGTGGAGCACTTCCGGCGGGCGGTGGCCGCACTGCCCTCCGCCACCCGGACCCTGCTGCTTCTCATCGCCGCGGCGCCGACCGACGACAGGGCGGTGATCTGGCGTGCAGCGGGGGTACTGGGCCTGTCGGTCGCAGCCGCCGGGGCGGCCGTCCAGGCCGGGATCCTGCACCAGGGGGCCACCGTCGAGTTCCGCCACCCGCTGATCCGGTCGTCGGTCTACGCGGCGGCCTCCGCGGAGGACCGGAGGCGGATCCATGCCGCGCTGGCTGCGGCCAGTGATCCCGAGCGGTCTCCCGACCGACGCGCCTGGCATGGTGCCGAGGCCGTCGCCGGCGCCGACGAGGCGGTGGCCGCGGACCTGGAGGCCGCCTCGGACCTGGCCCGGGCCCGGGGAGGCTACTCCGCCCAGGCACTGTTCCTGTCCAAGTCCGCCGAGCTGACCACCGAGCCGATCAGGCGTGCCGAGCGGTATCTGGCCGCCGCCCAGGCCCATCTGACCGCCGGGGACCACGCGGCGGTCCTGCCCCTACTCGACCTGGCCGCGCCCGCGCTGCACCATCCCGCCGCCCGCGCACGCGCGCTGCGGATCCGGGCGTCGGCCGAACTCTTCAACACCCGCAACGACCGTGTCCCGGCCATGATGCTCGACGCCGTCGCCGAACTCGCGGACGCCGATGGCCGTATGACCAGGGAACTCCTCTACGAGGCCATGCACGCCGCCGTCATCGCCGGTGATCCGATGTACCGCACCACCATAGCGGAAGTGGCCCGTGCCGTGCTCGCCGCCCCACGCGACCCGGATCCGCAGGGCTGGAGCCCGGACCAGCTGGTCCAGGGCCTGGCCCTGCGCGCGGTACACGGCTACGGGAGCAGCGTGACGACCACGCGGGGGGCGCTGGCGAGGCTGCGCGCTGCGGACGAACTGCGCGATATGGCCACCCCCTTCAGCATCCTGGTGAGCATCGCCGCGATCGAGGTGTGGGACATCGAGGCGTACGTCGATGTCGTCGGCCGACTGGCAGCTGCGGATCGCAGCCAGGGAGCCCTGTACGGTCTCAGCCTGGCCGTTTCGGACCTGGCCTACACCGAGATCTGGAACGGACGGCTGGCCGCAGCCGACGCGCTGTACAGCGAGGCGGACGACTACGCCGGCGCCATCGGGCTGAAGACGCAGAAGGATCTCAACCGAGCCCTGCTGTACGCCTGGATGGGCAGGGAAGACGATGTGCGTACCACCGTGGCGATGATGGACGCCGTCGCCGACACCTACGGGCTGGGTCTGCTGCGACAGCTGGCCCTGCACGCACGGTGCATCCTCGACCTGGGCGCCAGGCGCTACGACGAGGCGCTCCGCCACGCGCTGCCCAGCTATCACGAGGACGCCCCGTCGCTGGGCAATCTCATGCTGCCGCTCCTGGTCGAGGCCGCTGTGCGCACGGGGGACCGGCACACAGCGGCCATCGCGTTGCAGCGACTCGAAGACCGTGCGCCGCTTGCGGGAACTCCGTGGGCACTGGGCCTGCTGGCCCGCTCCCGGGCGCTGACGGGCGAGGATGCCGACGCCGAGGAGCAGTACCAGGAGTCGATCGCCCTGCTGGGGAAGGTTCCCCTGGCCGCCGAACAGGCCCGCTCACGCCTTCTGTTCGGCGAATGGCTCCGGCGGTGCAAACGCCGGGCCGAGGCCAGGACGCAGCTGCGAGCCGCCTACGAGTCCTTCGACGCCTGCGGCGCGGCGCTGTTCGCCGAGCGCGCCCGCATCGAGTTGCTCGCCACGGGAGCCACAGGGGCCGCGGCGCGCAGGAGCCGCACCGGAAGCGGGTTCGAACTGACCGCCCAGGAGCGGCAGGTGGCGCTGCTGGCCGCCTCGGGACTGACCAACGCCGAGGTCGCCTCCAGACTGTTCATCACGACCTCGACCGTCGAGTTCCACCTCAACAAGGTCTTCCGCAAGCTCGGCATCACCTCCCGCAGGAGGATCGCCGACGCACTGGGCCGGACGGGAACCGCCGATGATGCGCAGCCGTCGACCACGGTGTTGCCTTGACACCGCCGGTTGCGTCGCCGCCCGGCTCCGCCCGGGCCCACCCCCGGGGTTCGGGGGTCGGATCACAGGGACGGCGGCGGCCCGGTGACGCGCAGGCGGAAGGCTTCCGCCGAACTCACGACCGCGGCCAGGTCGAAGGCCGGGGGCAGGTCCCCGGCCTCGGCCACCGGGGTCCCATTGGCCGTGAACCACTTCTCGATGCCGGCCGGGCTGAAGACGACGGCGAGCCGGGCGCCCTGGTGGGAGCGCACCAGGTAGCTGTGCGGCACTCCGCGAGGGCCGTAGCCGACCTGACCGGGGATCAGGTCGTGGCGCTGGTCGCCGACGAAGAACGAGACCTCGCCGTCCAGGACGAACCAGAGCTCTTCCTCGTTCTCGTGAACGTGGTGCGGCGGCGCATGCCCGATCGGGTCGGAGAACTCCATCAGGCTGATGGAACTAACGGTCGCGGAGCCGGGTAGCAGGATCCTTGCCCGGCCGCCGATGAACCAGAAGGGTTCGCGTTCGGGGGTCTCCTCGAAGGAGGGGAAATCCTTGATCATCATCACTCCTGGGCTGTCGGTTCGGCGAGCAGGTCAGGGATGGCCGCCGCCCGCCGCGGTTCACGCCGTGCGGCGGGCGAGCACGTGGACGTCGACGGCGCGAAACGGCCCCCGGGATCAGAGGACGTCGGTCATCCCGCCGTCGATCAGGAAGTCGGCGCCGGTGATGTTGCCCGAACGTCGGCCGGCCAGGAACACGACCAGGTCGGCGACTTCCGAGGGCAGGGTGAAGCGCCCGGTGGCCGCCGCGGCCGCCGCGGTCTCGGCGACGGTGCCGGGATCCAGGCCGAGGCCGGCGCCGACCGTGGCGGCCACGCCGTCGGCGCCCTTCCACAGCGGCGTCTCGACCGGTCCGGGGCTGACGCAGTTGACGCGCACGCCTTGCGGCCCGACCTGTTTGGACAGCGCCTTGCAGAAGTTGGACAGGGCCGCCTTGGCAGCGCCGTAGTCGATGACCAGCGGGTCCGGAAGGCGGGCGTTGACCGAGGAGACGGTGACGATCCGGCCGTCTCCGGTGGCGATCAGGTGCGGCAGGGCGCTGCGGGTGGCCCGGACGGCCGCCATGAGGTTGATCGTGAAGGTCCAGTCCCAGTCCGAGTCGGTCGTCGCGAGCAGACCCTCCACCCGTGGCTGGACCGCGCCGACGTTGTTCACCAGGACGTCGAGTCCGCCGTGCAGTTCGGCAGCGGCGGTGACTAGAGTTCCCGGACCATCGGGGGTGGCCAGGTCGACCTCCACAACGGTCAGTTCGGCGCCCTGCTTGACCAGGTCGTCGAGTTCCTGCGTGCGGTTCTTGGTCCCGGCGACGACACGCGCCCCGGCCGCGAGCAGGCCCTGCGTGATCGCCAGGCCGATGCCGCGGCCGGCGCCGGTGACCACGGCGCGCTGACCGTCCAGGCCCTTGTCCGCGGAGGAGGTGCTCATCGGGGGGTGTCCAGGTTCTGCCGCCGCAGCCAGGCCAGTGCCTGGTCCGCGACCTCGCGCCAGCCGCCGTCGACGGTCAGCGAGTGTCCGCGGTCGGGGAAGGTCATGAACTCGGTGACGGCCTCGGAGTGCCGGTACTGCTTGAGCGTGGCCCGGGTGACCGTCTCCGGGACGGTGTGGTCCTTGCCGCCGGACATCAGCAGCAGCGGGCCGCGTCCCGAGTTCTCGGTCTCGACCTTGGCCGGCGAGTGCGGGTTGAAGTTCGCCGCGGCGGCTTCGAACAACGGCTTGCCCGGCGCGGGGATGGTCCACCGCTCGTACAGTGCGGCGGATTCCTCCTCGGAGATCGCGTTGCCGAACGCGAAGCGGAACTGCTCGGCGGTCAGCGACACGGCGCGGTGCTTGTTCGCCGGGTTCTTGAACACCGGCAGCGTCGAACGCAGCGCGGACAGGGGCAGCGGCAGGACCCCCTTGATCTGGGCCGCGTCGATGGCCACGGCGGCGACGGCCAGGTCCTGTCCCAGGAGCTTCTGGGCGATCATGCCGCCGAAGGAGTGCCCGACCAGGATCGGCAGGCTCTCCATGCCGCGGACGATGGCGGCGTAGTGCTCCACGACATCGTCGATGCCGTGGTCCGCGATGCTCTCCGGGTTCTCCCGTGCCTCCTCGACGGTCTCGGGGTCCCCGGGCCAACCCGGGGCGGACGGGGCGTAGCCCTCGTGCTGGAACAGGTCGATCCACGGCTGCCAGGAACTGCTGTGCAGCCACAGGCCGTGAATGAAGAGGACGGGGGTCGGACTGGTCATAGTTCTTGGCCCTTCTCGGTAACGCAGACAGTCGATGCACTCGGGAACGGGTTGGCGCGGGGCCCAGGACCTGCGCCGAACGGGCACGGGGTCCGGTGTGCTACCAGGACATCAGCCGTCCCCGTTGTTCGAACCGTGGAAACACCCCAGTCCTGACCCATGGCGGAGTCGACGAGTTCGTACATTTGCTCGGCGGGGCTTTCCGCGACGCCGTACAGAGGTGGTGGCGAGGTGCTCCGTGTTGCGGCCATGCTCTACCTGTCGTGACCGCGGAACAGCCTGCACCGCGCTGCCTGCGATCCGGTCCACGGCCGTGTCCTGGTTGGCAGCGCCGCTGGCATGGTCTCCCCGGCCCTCGACCTGAACCCCCGTACGAGAGGACCAGCGCCACCATGCTCCAGCAGGCCCCGGTGATCGTGTCGAGTCAGTCGCCCTTCGCCACAGCGGTTTTCACCACACGGCACCCGGCACTGATCGACCGGCTGACCAGGGCCTGGCCCTACACACCGCAGCAGCACCAGGCGCTGGCAGAGCTGGCCCAGGAGAACGTCAACGGCGTCATGCAGCCGCTGCCAGAAGGTGCCGTCGGCGCAGACCAGTGGAAGCAATGGGGCGCCGACTACTACGGCCGGCCCTGGGTGGAGGCCCCGTTCCTGTGGGCCGAGGCCTTCTTCTACCGGCGGTTGCTGGAGGCGGTCGACTACTACGCGCCCGGCCCGTGGCGCGGCGTCGACCTGTTCGCCCCGTTCAAGCAGTCCGAACTGGTGGGTGAGGCGGTGGCGGTGGAGATTGCCGCACTCGACGACCTCGCCGGCCTCGCAGAGCAGGAACGTGGCCAGGCGCTGCTGCTCGGCAGCTTGTGGGGCAACCGTGCCGACCTGGCGTTGCAGATCACAGCCGGCCGAGGTGGCCGGGCGAGCGGCCTGGTGGCCGACGACTCCACAGTGCTGTGGGACCTGCTGCACGCGAGGCGCGGGGGAGCGGTGGCGCTGGTCGCGGACAACGCGGGCAGCGAGATGGTCGCGGACCTGGCTCTCGTGGACCACCTGCTCAGCACCGGCCTGGCGGGAGAGGTGGTACTGCATGTGAAGCCGACCCCGTACTACGTCTCCGACGCCACTCTCACGGACGTCGCGGACTGCCTGCGCACCCTCCTGACAAGCAAGGGCGAAGGCCGAGCCGTGGGCGAGCGATTGCGGACGGCGGCCAAGGCGGGCCAGTGGCTGGTACGGACCGACGACTTCTGGTGCTCCCCTTTCGACTTCACCGCGATGCCCGTGGAACTGCGCAGCGAGCTGGCAGCCGCCACGGTCGTGGTGTTCAAGGGCGACCTGAACTACCGGCGTCTCGTGGGGGACCGGTGGTGGAAGCCGACGACCTCGTTCGCCGCGGCGACCGCGTACTTCCCCGGCCGGGTGGCGTCCTTGCGCGCGTTGAAGTCCGACGTGATCGTTGGAATGGAGCCGGGTGAGGTACAGGCGCTGGAGGCAACGGATGAGGCGTGGCGGACGTCCGGGGCCCACGGCCTGGTACAGGTGCGCTGAGAGCCGTCCACACGAGCGCGGCTGCGCCGCACGTGAGGGCCTGGGGGGGTCGGTCCGGTGTGGCCGACCGGCCCCACCGGCGGTACCGAAAGTCGCCGCACGGGCCACTGGTCGGGCCGGAGCCGCGGCCGGACCGTCGGGGGAGTCACCCGGGCGACCATGCGCCCACGCGTCAACGACCTTGCCGTGCCGCCGCCGAGCGGCCCCGCGGGTACGGCAGGCCGGCGTCACGGACAGGCTCACGATCATCCACCCGGGGAGCAGGGCATCATGGGGCGATGAGCGAGAGTCGAACCCTGACAGCGGTGTTGCTGCACGGCTGGCCGGTCACGTCCGAGCACTGGCGGTACCTGGTTCCGGCTCTCGAGGCCGCCGGCATCACCGCGGTCCCGGTCACGCTTCCCGGGCTGGGCACCGTTCCCGACTCCGGCGTGACCGACTTCCGCAAGGCGGCACTTGCCGACTGGGTCCAGGCGCGGCTGGCACAAGCGGGGGTCACCCGCTTCGCCGTGATCGGTCACGACTGGGGTGCGACGGTCGGATACGTCATCGCGGCCCGAGCACCGGAATCGGTCAGCGCGCTCGTGGTCGAGGAAGAGATCCTTCCCGGTGTCGATGTCGCGATTCCCGAACCAGGCCAGGCCTGCTATCCGGCCTGGCACGGCCCCTTCAACCGGGCCCCCGGCCTCGCGGAGGAGCTCGTGCCCGGCCGCGAAGCGGCGTACTACGGCACGTTCCTGGAGCAGAGCGCCGGACCGAGCAGCCTCAGCCCGGACATCCTCCAGGCCTACATCGAGGCGTACAGCACCCCAGGCGTACTGCACGCCGGCCTGGCCTACTACCGAGCCAGGTCAGCAGATGTCGATGACATCCAAGCCCTCGCCACCCAGCTGCTCTCCACGCCCGTCCTGGCGGTCGGCGGCAGACACGCGATGGGGACGGCTGTCGCGGACGGAATGGCCACCCTCGCCACCGACGTCACCCCGCTCGTCCTCGAACATTCCGGCCACTACCCCGCAGAGCAGGAACCGGACCGCGTGAATCCCGCGATCGTGCAGTTCCTTCAACAGCACTCCTGACCCGGGGAAAGGCCACCCTGCCGTCGGTGGAGCCGGGGTCGGTAGTTGCGCGGAGCGGGCGGACCTCAGCGCCGACCCGGGGAGATCCGGGCTGATCCGGGCTGATCCCCAAGCCGTGATCGACGGAAGTGCCGCGCGGGGTGGTACGGCCCTCGGACGCGACGGCGCGGGTTCGGTGACCGACCCCCGGTCCGGCAGACATGGTTGGGGGTTCAACGGGGTGTGAAGCTTCCCCGTGGACCCGGGCACCTGGGGACTGGGACGTGAGGTTCCGAAGTAGAGCCAGGTGAGCAACAAAGCAGGGAAGCGGTACTCGAAGGAGTTCAAGAGGGACGCCGTGCGTTGGCTCGCTCCTCCAGCAAGACGGTCACCGAGGTGGCCCGGGACCTGGGGGCGAGCCCGAAGGGCCTGCGGAGCTGGGTCAAGCAGGCGCAGTCGCTCGCCGTCGAGACCGCTCGGGTGGAGGGCAAGCCGAGCAGGTCGGCCGACCCGTCGGACGGCCCTACGGGTTCTACCGGCCCTCCATGGCCAACAATGCGCGACCGGTTCTCGCCCAGCGCGATGCCGCGGCTGGATAGTCTGGCCGGCGGCGCACACTGATGCTCCATCAGCGACTTCGTCCAGGGGTGGGGAGGCGATGTGGCCATCGACGCCGCGGAAGCGGCATTGATCGGTGCGTCCGTTGGAGCGGCAGCGAGCATTTTCACCACCACGGTGACCCATCTTGCGGCCGGCCGGCGCGAGCGCGTCGCCCGGGTGTGGGGCAGGCGTGCGGCGGTGTACGACGAGTTGGTGGTCATCGTGCGCCGCGTAGGGCGGCTTCGGGACGCGGTACTCGCGAGCGGCGAGTTCCCCGCGCACGGGGAGGCGCTGGTCGCAGACACGCTGGCGGTCGCCGCCCGACTGGGGCTCTATGCACCCAAACACCTTGTCTCCGCCTACAGCACCTCGACGGAGGCGATGGAACGGTGGTTGCGTGCCTGGGGTGAGTGGCACGAGCAGCAGGAGACGAACGCACGGATGAGTAGCGTGGATCCGCTGTGGAACGCGTTCGTGGCTGGCGTGGAGACTTCCGAGAACGCCGATCAGCGGTTGATGCGCTTGCTTCGCGCCGACGCGCAGGGCCCGGTCGGCGCCGGGCGCTGGGCACGGGTGCGCGTGCGGGCGAAGCGCCGACGCGACCGCGCGCGGGGCGGGCCTCCCTGAGTTCGGAAAAGGAGCCTCCGTTCCTTCTCCGCCATGGCTATCATGAAACATTCCGAGCGGGACGGGGCGGTCCGCTCACGGGTCAGACGGGGGCTGATCCAGGGTGCAGAACGAACATCTGGTCCAGGTGTACAGGCAGGCCCACCGTCTGTGCTCCGGGGTACGCGTCACTCGTGACTACATCGTCACCACGGTCCACTGCCTGGCCGAGGCAGAGCTCTCGGGAAGTGAGCCGCTCAGGCTGCAGATGTCGGGCAGCAAGCGGGTCCAGGGCATGGTCCGTGAATACGACCGGCTCTCCGACTTGGCCCTGGTCGAGCTGATACGCGAAGCGCGCAACCGGGATCCGCTGCCGGACGTCTGTTTCGTCGATGCGCGCAAGAACGAGCTCTGGACGGCTGCTCACCGGCCGCCGCAAGGGCGCGTGGCCCTCACCGGCGTCGTCAGTGAGACCGCGGTGGAATACCGCAGCACCAGAGAAGGACAGGTGGTCACGGCCATTCGCCTTGCTTGTGACAGCCTGCCTTCGAACGTGCGCGGATTCTCGGGCAGCCCGATCGACCGGAGTACCCCTGGCGAGCCGGCTGCCGTGCTCGGGGTGCTCGTCGAGGTTCCGTCGACGCACAACCTGCCGGTGGGGGCGATGTTCGCCGGCACCATCCGGGAGGTCGTCCGGCGCTTCGACAGGTTCCGCTTCGGCATTCGGGAGAGGGCAGACGCGGTCGGGACGGTCCAGCAGGGCCCCGTACGCTTCTCCGTCACCCAGGAGGGTGGCGGAAAGCCCAATCCGGAGGCGCGATCCAGCATCGTGGTCCGGGAGATGATGGAAAGGTACAACCTGAACGGCTTGGTGGGCGTGAACTGGACCCGCTGACAAGGGTCGGGCGCCCGGTCCGGGCGCCCGACCGCCGGAGGCACTGTGATCAGTAGAGAGAACCTCGACGAGGCATTGGCCGTGGCACAGGTCGCGCTCGACGGAACCGAGGGGGTCGTCACGGGCGAGACGGACAGCCTGATCCGCCGGGTCGATGAACTCGGCGAACCTGGGCCAGGAGAGCAGCCAGACGAGTCGCTCGTCCAGCGCCTGGTCAGCCTCGCCAAACTGCTTCTCGTGATAGGGCGGAAGCAACTGTCGCTTTCGGTCGTGGAACTGACACTGCGCCACATTCGGTTGGCGGAGGCGGAGACGGGGCAGGAGTCCTACTCCCCCCTGCTCTGGAACGAACTGGGTTCGCTGCTTGCCGAGCATGGTGAGCCGGCCCGGGCCGCGATGGTGCTGGCCACAGGCCTCAGCAGAGAGCAGCGTTCCCCTACCCCGCAGCCGTCCAGGATCTTGGCCAACCTCGGCGCGGTCGCGTTGGAGCTTGGCGATCCCGCCGGAGCACGGGCCTGGGCTGACCGGGCGGTCAGAGAGTCACGGCGCGAGCAGCACAGTGGTGCCGAGCAGGACCTCGGGCCGCAGCTCATGGCCCTGTGGGTGAGACTGGCCGCAGCCCGGGCTCTGGACGACCAGCGCGGTGTCTCCTTATCCCTGGCCGAGTTCGCCACCGGGGTGGACGACTTCGTTCGCATCAACGGAGCCGACCATCCCAGGTCGATCGGCGCGTGGTCTGCCCTTGCCGCCGGACGTTTCCAGCAGGCGCGCGCCGCGGGGATCACTCAGTCAATCGACAGCAGCCTGGACGAACTTGAGGTGGTGCACCTCAACGCGGTGGCACAGCTAGGACCCGACCACCGTCAGACGATCATCACACAGGCAGCACTCGCCACGGCAGAGTTCGAGGTTGCCGCGGGAGACGGGGAGAAGAACGCCGCTCGCCGCGAGCGGGCTCTGGAGTTGCTCGACTCAGCGGTACAGAAGGCGGTGAACGCCCTGGGGCGGGACCATTCCCAGACGATCAGTCTGCGCGAGGCTCAGGCCAGTCTGCGCGCCAGGGAGCGCATGTCTGAGGAGCTCCCCTACCTCATCGAGCGCACCTATACGCCCCAGGAGAACGACCTGCGCAACCGGGCGAAAGCGGAGGCGCTGGCGCGGGAGCGGAATATCATCAGGTTGATCGCGCATGCCGGGGCCTCCTATCTGCTGCCCGACCTGGACATGTTCTACTCTGAGATCGTGCGGGCTCTCGAGGCGGGAACCGTCTTCAAGGTCATCATCAGTAGTCCCTGGAACAGCCTCGCCGTCTTCATCAAGCACGATGCCCGGGCCGAGCGGCCCACTCTGGACAACATCGTGGACATCGTCAAAGCCAGTGACTACTACGCCAGGACCTTCCGCCCGGTCACCGACTCCTATCTGAACCTGCGCGAGCGGTTTCCTGGGCGGATCGAACTCCGGCTGACGCCCATGGACATCTCCGGCTCCACGCTGCTCACATCGGCGATGGGCTTCTTTGAGCCCTACATCACCTCGAATCCGGACCGGCGTACGCGGCGTGCCTTGAACGTCTTCGAGGTGATGTTTCGCAACGACAGCAGGTACTACGCGGACAGCCTCGCCGAATTCAACACCCAATGGGAGCTGGCCAGCAGTTGGGAGCAGTTCGGTGCCAACGAGGCCGGGCACCAGGCGACGCTCCGCACGATCATGGGCGCTCTGGCCGACGACCGGATGAGCAAGCCGGTGTCCCCTCAGACCGACGATGAAACGTCTCCTCCATGACGCTGCGGAGCACCTCCACGGAGCCGACGAACAACGGCTCAGGCAGGCCATCCAATGGCCAGAAGCGCCACTGTGCGCAACGCTCCGGTTCGCGAACCTTGACGAACCCGGAGTAGCTGAGCACCTTCACGCCAACCTGCATGTGGTGGTTGGCGGCGGGGTCCGGGTCGGTGACGCAACAGACCCGCGAGTCGTGCGCGATCAGACCTGCCTCCTCCGCCAACTCCCGGTGCGCGGCCTCAGTGAGGGTCTCGCCCGGCTCGAGATGGCCGCCAGGAAGGCCCCAGGAGCCTGCTCCGAACGTGTTCCTCCGCAGTCCGAGCAGGACCTGACCGTCGCGGAGGAGCACTGCCTGGACGCCGACTCGGACGTGAGCCGATGCGGTTGGGAGTGCGCTGGCCGCGAGGGGTGCCTCAGTCTCCACAGTCCCTCCGAGACGGGTACGTCGTGGTGAAATTCTCTGCGTTTCGGGTGGGAATGATCGACGCAACCGGGGTGGGGCCGGTGCGCTCGATGAGGTCGAAGAAGTTGCCGATGCGCCGTTCTCCGCTCTCGTCGATCACCACGGTCGAACAGTCCGGGTCGACGAAGAGATAGCTTCCGGCGCGTGCGGAATTCCAGTAGACGCGTAAGGGGACGCCGCGGTTGTGGGCTGCCTGCTCGCATTTCTCCACGACCTCCTTGAACTCCTGGTCAGCCAATGACAACCAGTCCTGATTGTCCGCGCCGTAGTTCGTGGGTGACATCTGATAGATCTTCCAGACGTCCGGTAGTTGGTCATCGTCGAGAAGATCGAGGACTCCCGGCGCGCCGATGGCGTTCAGCTTCGTGATCACCGTGCCGAGTTTCACCTGAACGTGTGGGAAGTTGATGCGGATGTTTCGGAGCAGGGTCACCACCCGGTCGCGGTGGCCGCGCACTCCGGTCCTCAGATCGCGGTGTTCCGATACCAGGGAGGACTCGATCGGCAGTGCGATCCAGGACAGATGCGGCAGAACCTTTTCCAGCACTCGTGCGGGTGCCAGCCCGTTCGTGCTGAGCACAACCCGGGGCGCGGGTCTGCCCGGCCCCGCGCGGCGGAGTTCAGCCGCCAGGTCGGGCAGGTAGGGGAGCAAGGTCGGCTCGCCTCCAGAGATCACTACACCTTCGACTCCTGCCTCGCGCAAGGACGTCGCGACCCGCAGCGCGTCCTCTCTTGGCATGCTGGGGACTTCGTGGCGCGGTCCGAAGCAGAACGGGCAGCTCAAATTGCACCTGCCGATTGGACGCAGGTCGACGAAGGCTGGGAGTTGCATGGCCGGACTATAGTGGTTCATGGGGCATGCGGGTCGCCAGGTCCGTTGCCCGCGTGTTTCGAACAGATGCCCCATCAGTCGGAGATTAATCGTGGACCCTTCCTCTCTCGACTTTCGCAGTTCTCGCAGGGTCGCTCACTGAGCTTGAAAGCGCGATGGCCTCCTCATTGATCACCGGGGTTCGATGATCAGGTCGGTTTCGGCGAGACAGCCGTCGATCAGGTGCGGGCGGTATTGGATCTTCTTGAGCTTGCGCTTCATGACCCGGACCACGTGGTCCAATTCGGCGCGGGCGAAGTTCGCCAGGCCTCGCTTGATCAGCGACCAGATCCCTTCCTCGGGGTTGGGTCCGGCGCATACGAGGGGAACTGGAAGACGCGGTAGTACATGCAGCTTGTAGAAGAACCGGGGCCGGTGACCCGGCTCCGACCGCCGACGCAGACCCGCACCTCAGGGGCGTGTCCGTGCGGGCCCAGGTCCGACCCTTCCGTGGCCTCATGCAGCAGCGATCGTAAGCTACCGTTCGGGGCAACTCGATCGATGGCATCGGCGCGACGAAGATCCCGGTGGGGAAGCCCACAGGGCTGCACGGATGGAGTCGTACCGACTGCGAGCGGGGGCGCTCCAACAGCTCTTTAGGGTTCACCTGTTAGCCGACAGCTCAGAGATAACCACACTGGCACAGCGGGCTTTTGATGCAGCAGCAGAGATTCATCATCCGCGGCAGGAGGCGCAGCGCCGCGAGCTCGGCGTTCTGGCTCGTGCCGCCGCTCAAGACTTCGTCCTGGCCGCGGCCCGTCAGGTTCGCTAGACAAGGTTGTGGGCTTGCTCCGGTTTGACCGACACACACAACCTGTCCGTCAAGCCGGAGCAACCCCAGTAGCAGGCCTGCCAGCATCAGCCACACGACCAGGGAGATGCCGAGCCATACGGGCGCGTCGGGCTTCGGCCGGAACCACCCCCATTCACTCGAGCGGAGTACGCCGAAGACGAAGATCCCGAGCCCGAGGGCGGAGAGCACGGCGCCGAGGAGATCGATGCGTGGGCGTTGGTGTGTCGGTGCCTCGACGATCCTGCGGGCGAGTACCAGGATGCCGAGCACGATTGCGGACTCGCCGGCGAAGACCCAGCACCAGGAGTAGTACGTCGTCGCGACGCCGCCGATGAGCGGCCCGAGTGCGATCGCCACGGCCCCAGCGGCAGCGACGAGTCCGTAGGCGGCGGGCCGGCGCTCCACGGAGAAGTTGCTGGCGACCAGCGCCACGATCGCGGGCAGGATGAGCGCCGCACCAACCCCTTCGAGGAACGACCAGCCGACCAGGAGCACCGGCAGGTTCGGGGCGAGCGCGGTGGTGAGGGATCCGCAGCCGTAGACGGCGCAGCCGATCATGAACGCAGGCTTGCGGCCGATGAGCGCGCCGACCTTGCCGCCAGGGATCATGAACATCGCCATGACGAGCGTGTAGGCCGTGATGGCGCCCTGGATCCCGGTCACGGTCGTGCCCACGTCGTCTGCCACTGTCGCGATGGAGACGTTCATGACAGAGCTGTCCAGCGCCATCAGGAACTGGCCGGCCGCGAGTACCGGCAGGACGAGTCCGGCCGTTGCCGAGCTCTCGTGAGCGCCTGCCCTGGACACCATGGGCGTATCGTGCCAGCGGCGTCGGAGGGCGGAGCCGCGACCCGCGAGGGATGTCAGCCGGTTGGCGCCGTGCGGGGGAGCGGTCGCCGATGCGGGGACGGGGGCGTTGACTGGGAGAGGGCGGTGACCTTGGAGGGGCCGCGCGCACCCAGGTCAGGAGGATTCGCCCATGACACGGACCACGACCGCATCCACCCCCGCACCGGAGCACATGTCCGTGGGGGAGCGTGCCGCATCGGGCAGAGCGGCAAGGGCGGCGGTACCGCGGGGCAGTCACGGGGAGTACGAGCCGCTGGCCGGGCGCCTTGACCCGGTGACCCTGCTGGAACGGCAGTCGGCTTCCCGGGTGCCGGAGCTGGTACCGATCCGCTACGGGCGGATGATCGAGTCGCCGTTCCGCTTCTACCGTGGTGCGGCCGGGATCATGGCCGCCGACCTGGCAGGCACCGCGAGTACCGGGATCCGGGCGCAGCTGTGCGGGGACGCGCACCTGCTGAACTTCCGGTTGCTGGCCTCCCCGGAGCGGCGGTTGATCTTTGATATCAATGACTTCGACGAGACGCTGCCCGGTCCCTGGGAATGGGATGTGAAGCGGCTGGTGACGAGCCTGGTGATCGCCGGACGCGAGAACGGCTTCACCGACAAGGAGCGTTCTACGATCGTGCGCGCCACAGTGCGTTCCTACCGGGAGCAGATGCGCGGCTTCGCCAGGATGGGGAACCTGGCCGTCTGGTACGCGCGCATCGACACCGAGGGTCTGCAGGCGCTGGTCTCCGATCAGTTGGACGCGCGGCGGGGCAGGATGGTCGCCCGTGCCCTGGACAAGGCCCGGTCGCGCGACAACCTGCAGGCCTTCGACAAGCTCACCCACCTCGTCGAGGGGCAGCGCCGCATCACCGCGGCCCCGCCGTTGATCGTGCCGGTCTCCGACCTGCTGCCGGACCTGGAACGGGGCCGCTTGGAGCGAGATATCCGCGCCCTGATGGCGCGCTACGGCGTCAGCCTGCAGGAGGACCACCGGCACCTGCTGGGCCAGTTCCACCTGGCGGACATGGCCCGCAAGGTCGTGGGCGTGGGAAGCGTGGGAACCCGCTGCTGGATCGTGCTGCTGCTCGGCAAGGACGAAGCGGACCCGCTGCTCATCCAGGTCAAGGAGGCCGACCAGTCGGTGCTGGCCGAACATGTCGGGACGAGCGAGTATCCCAACCAGGGGCAGCGGGTCGTGGCGGGGCAGCGGTTGATGCAGGCCTCCAGTGACATCCTCCTGGGCTGGGAGCGGGCCGAGGGCATCGACGGGCAGACCCGCGACTTCTACGTGCGCCAGTTGCGCGACTGGAAGGGCATCGCCGAACCGCAGACCATGCTGCCTGAGGGCCTGGGCATGTTCGGGCAACTGTGCGGGGCCACACTGGCGCGCGCCCACGCCCGCTCGGGGGACCGGATCGCGATCGCCGCCTACCTGGGCTCCGGCGACTCCTTCGACAAAGCCCTGGCCCGGTTCGCGGAGAGCTACGCCGACCAGAACGAACGTGACCACCGGGCCCTGATGGACGCAGTCAGCAGCAGCCGGGTCACCGCCCAAGCTGCGTGAGCGCGAGCGGTTCCGCCGCTTGTGCCCGCGTCGCCGACTCGACCGGCTTCGTCCAGGACTGGACCGAGAACAGCCGGCCCAACCCCGTACAGCCCCCGCGCTACGCTCAGACCGTCGGAGGAACGTCGACGGGGTGGAGGACGACGTGCCGGACCCGGACCCGGACCCGGATCCGGATCCGTTGAACGGCGACCTGTTCGCCCCGCACGTGACGCCACCGGCGATCGACCCGACCGTGGCCACGCCGGCGCGCATCTACTCGTATCTGCTCGGCGGCAAGGATCACTTCCCGGCGGATCGCGCGGCCGCGGAGAAGGCCCTGGAGGGAATGCCGGTCCGGGACTTCGCCCGCGTCAACCGCGCTTTCCTGACCCGCGCCGCCACGCCGACGCTGCCGACCTGTGGACTTGGCTCGTCATCGTCGCTCACACTCGGCTCTGCCTCGGGCGGGCCCCTCGCCGAGGATTTGCGCCACCCCGGACACACTCCAAGCTGAGGCCATAACGCCCCCGGTTCGACTCTGGCCGTCACACCTCGGAGGAGTAATGAATAGGGCAACTGATCCGTCGCTCGATCAGAGAAGGAGGCCATGGCCGAGAATCGTGCCGACGACGCCCCCGCGAGGCCCGACAGTTCCGTGGAGCCCCTCGCTCTCGTCGAAGCGCTCCACGAGGCTTCTGTCCTGCTGTATCGCGCCACCTTGCCGGACAGTGGCGGTCTGCGTTCCCCCCTCGACGTCTACATCGTCCTGGGCAGACTGTCCGCCGCAATCGATCCGCTCGATGCCACCCTGCACCAGATGCACGACTTCGTCACCCAGGCGGCCGAAGCAGCCCCGGCCCCGGACCGAGACCGGGACTATCCGGGCGCTCGCATCCTGGCCGACGGCCTGCGTGCAGCGACCGAACACGCCCGCGAACTCGCCACTTCCTTGCGTAGAGCTTGCGGCGGCATGAGCCTCATGCCCCCACCGATCGGGCCCGAGGTCGCGGACTACCTCGAAGACAAAATGCTGATGGAAGAGGAAGAGTAGAACCCCATCAACCTGCCCACTTGCGCGCCCACCCGGAACGCTCACCGCGTCTCGTGGTCGATCGCGGGGGTGTGGCTGCTGACGCATCGTCACGGCTGGTCCTGGCAGGCCCAGGTGCGTCCCCCCGCACAGCGCGCCCTTGCCGGTGCAGGACGGCCCGGAGGCGGCGCTGTCAATCTCAGGCGTCGGCGATGGCGGTACGGGGGAGGCCGCCCGGAGCGGTGTCGCTGTCAGGCCGGGTCCTGGGCCGGTGCAGGGATTACGCGCGGGCGCAGGACCATGAGCGGGTCTTCCAGGGTCGCCACCATGGCGAAGGGGAACCGGTCGAGTTCGAGGCAGAGTGCGACGTCATCGGGATGGACTCCCTGGCGTACCCCCTCTGCCAGTTCGGTGGCGGCGCGCGAGTGGGCAGCGCGGCGGAGGAATTCGGCAGCATGCGTCCGAGCCCCGGTGGCTCTGCGGGCGATGTACTGGGCGCACGCCAGATCTTCGTCGGCCTGTCCGTTCTCGCCGGTGACCACGAACGTGACACTGTCGCTCTTCCGGGCCCGCAAGAGCTGAGCCGTTGCCTCTGCGATCACGAAGCTGGCGCACAGCACCAGCGGTGCCTCCTTGACCGCGAGGGCGCCGACAGTCCCTGCCGTGGTCTTCTGCACAACGGTCCGTCCGCCGAGGTCGACAGAGCGCAACAGGCCGGGCGAGTTGACCAGGTCGAACCCGGGCGCGAGTGGACCGTCTTTGAGGGCCACCCAGTCCGGGTGGCGGGCCTTGAGCGTCAGGGCGTCGTTCAGTGACTCGGCAAGGACGATCTTTTCTGCGCCCCGGGCAAAAGCCCAGGCGGCCACCGTGAAAGCACGCATGACGTCGACTACGACCGCCACGGATGGGGCTTCGACCAGATCAGCAATACCAAGAAAACGAGCGTCCATATCGATCATGATCGCGCACTTGAGCACCTCGCACGGGTGTGGGGTGGAGGCGCCTTCCCCGATATGCCCAGGCCAAGAACTTCACTCGCACCCGCGGGCTATAGCGCTGGTCCAGGTGCGGCTGCTGGTGTGCTGCCCGTTGGTCGGACCGATCGGGTCGTCGCACCCTACCTGCCGGTAGCTTTTCGGAGGAAGTTTCACCGGCCGCTGCCGCAGTGCACGGTGGCGCCGTGGAGAACGCGAGCTGCTCAGGCTCCGGCCTGCAGGCGCAGGCCGGTCAGGGTCAGTTCCAGTGCGGAGCGGAATTGGTCGGCGTCGTCGTGGCCGTCGAACTCGTCGACGATCTCATGCACGAACGGGAAGTCTTCGGGGTCCAGCTGGCGCCAGGCCTTCGCGTAGCGGCCGAGGATTTCGTTGCGGTCCGAAGAGCCGTCGAGGACCTCTTGGGGTGGTTCTTGTCCCAGGTCGATGGCGGAGCCGACGACGACCCCCACGATCGCCGACACGGCGTGGAATCGCTGGTGCGCATTGAGATCGAGTCGGAGGGTTTGCTGGCCGAGTCTTTCGTACAGGCGCAGGGAGTTGTTCTGGACGCCGGTGTTGCGCATGAAGTAGGCGCTCAGCCAGGGTCGGTCCACGATCGCGTGGAACAGTGTCACGGCCATCTCACGGAGGTCGTCGATCGGGTCGTCGCTGCCGGTAAGCCCTTCGATGTCGGCCAGTACCGTGCCGATCACGTGGTCGGTGGCGCAGTCCAGTAGCTCGTCCTTGCTTGCGACGTACCAGTAGATGCTGGCGACGCCGCCACCCAGGCGCTGAGCCAGTGCCCGGAACGTGAGCGCCGGCGCCCCCGCCTCGTCGAGCAGGGCCACCGCCTCGGTGAGCACGGACTCCATCGAGTGCGAAGCCCGTCGGCGGCCCTCGCTCGAACGGTTCTGCAGGCGTGCCACGGCGCACCTCCCTGTCTCGTCTTGCGCAGCATCGAACGTTGTTCTATCGTACCGCATCGTACGCTGTTCGATAGTCGAACCGCGTTCGATCGGAGGACCGTCATGACTGCCGCCACGCTTCAAAGCCCCTCACGCACCTACCCGTCCCTGCACGCGGCGTGGATCCCCCTGGCCGCCCTCTGCCTGGCCTTCTTCGTCGAGATGGTCGACAACACCCTGTTGTCGATCGCGCTGCCCACGATCGGGCGCGACCTCGGCAGCGGGACGACCGCGCTGCAGTGGGTCACCGGGGCGTACTCGCTCACCTTCGGCGGCCTGCTGCTGACCGCCGGGTCGATGGCCGACCGGCTCGGCCGCCGCCGGGTGCTCCTGGTCGGGCTGGCCGTGTTCGGCTCGCTGAGCCTGTGCGTGGTCCTGGTCACCACAGCGGGTCAACTCATCGCGCTGCGCGCCGCACTGGGCATCGCCGCCGCAGCGATGGCCCCGATCACGAACTCACTGGTCTTCCGCCTGTTCGACGACAAGGCCCTGCAGATGCGTGCCATGACGGTGATGATCGTCGTCGGCATGTCCGGGTTCGTCCTGGGGCCGCTGCTCGGCGGCACCGCGCTGGCCCATGTGCACTGGCAGTGGCTGCTGCTCGTCAACGCCCCGATCGCAGTGCTCGCGTGCATCGGCGTTCGACTCGGGGTCCCGGCCGACCGGCCGCAGGACCTGACCGACGACGCCCTCGACCTGCCCGGTGCCGCCCTGAGCATCAGCACCATCGGGCTCGCCTGCTACTCGCTGACCAGCGGCGTCCAGCACGGCTGGCTCTCCGCGATCACGCTCGCGTCGGTCGTCGGCGCCGTCGCGGCCGCGTTCGCGTTCGTGAGCCGCGAGCGCCGCAGCGCCGCACCCATGGTGGATCTGCGCCTGTTCTCCAGCGGCCCCATCCGCGGCGCCGCCATCGCCCAGATCGGCACCTCCATCGCCATGGCCAGCGTGATGTTCGGCCTGATCCTGCACTTCCAGTACGCCTACGGATGGAGCCCGGTGCGAGCCGGCCTGGCCAACCTGCCGATCATCGTGACGATGATCGGCGCGACCCCCGTGTCCGAATGGCTCGCACGCCGGTTCGGCCACCGCATTGCCTGCCTGGTCGGCGCGGCCTGCCTGGCGGGCTCACTGGCGGGCCTGTCCTGGGCGGTCGACCACGGATACGCCGCCATCGCCGTCTGCATGGTGCTCATGACCGTGGGACTGCGCACCGTGATGACGATCTGCGCGGTCGCCCTCGTCGACGCGATGCCCAGCAACCGCACCTCCATCGGTGCCGCCCTGAACGACACCGCCCAGGAGGTCGGATCCAGCATCGGAACCGCCGTGGTCGGCACGATGATTGCCGCTCTGGTCACCACCCGGCTCCCGGCCGGCACGTGGAGCAGCGAACTCGTCGAGTCGTTCTTCCGCGGCGAACGGATCACCTACGCGCTCCTTGCCGTCGTGGTCGGACTGATCGCGGCGGGCGGCGCGATGAGCCTCACCAACTCCCACATCATCGAGGAACCCGCTCCCGAAGCACCTGCCATCGAAGAGCCCGCCGTCAAGGAAACCGCCTGACGGCAGGGTTCCCCACCGTGCCGACCGGACGCTGATCGCCGGACACCCCGTACAACTCCTGCACAGCGATCAGCCGGGCAGGGCGGTCAGCCGGTGGCCGGGCGCGCTGCTTCGTAGGGCCGCCCCGCTCGGCTGGACGGAGCCGGCTGTCCGGCCCACGTGTCGGCGGGCAGCGGGGCGTCGGGATCAAGGCGTCCGGGTCCAGCCCAACGGCTCGGCCGCGGCCATGAGATTACGAAAGTAATTTAATCGTTGGTAAACCCTTGCACGTGGGTCGCCCTCCTGCTTATTGTCGTACGACCGTAAGGCAATGGCGGGAGGCGAGCGCCCTGCACCCCCTCATTCGGCCATCCGCCATGGGCACGTGCAGCAGCCGCGCACTGCGAACCAACGCCTGACGCCAATCCTGCGGACGTCCGCAGCGCCGCGGCATGCCCTCATCCCCCGAGACACACACGGAGCTACCCATGACCGAGACACAACGAGACGGGGTCGCGATTGCGCGGCCGCCCGCAACCGCACGCCGCAGTACCCACCCGACACTGCTGTTGCTCCTCATCGCGGGCGCCCAGTTGATGGTGGTGCTGGATTCGACGATCGTGAACATCGCCCTGCCCTCGATGGGGCACTATTTCGGCAAGAGCCAAACGGACATGACCTGGGCGATCAACGCCTACACCCTCGCGTTCGGCGGCCTGCTGCTGCTCGGTGGACGAGCCGCCGACATCCTGGGCCGGCGCCAGATGTTCATCATCGGACTGGGGCTGTTCTCGCTGGGCAGCCTGATCGGCGGCCTGGCGACCAGCTTCGAGCTGCTGCTGGCCGGCCGGGTGGTCCAGGGCATCGGGGCGGCGATCGCCGCCCCGACCGCGCTGTCGCTCATCACCACGCTGTTCGCCGAAGGTCGGGAGCGCAACCGGGCGTTCGCCGTCTACGCCGGCGTCTCCGGCGGCGGCGCGGCCATCGGGCTGCTGCTCGGAGGTGTTCTGACCGAGTACCTCGACTGGCGATGGGTGCTGTTCGTCAACGTGCCGATCGGGGTGGCGTTGATGGTCGGCGGGTTCCTCTACATCCACACCTCCGAGCGGCTCTCCGGCACGTTCGACATCCTCGGCTCGCTGCTGTCGGTGACCGGCATGGTGGCCCTGGTCTACGGCTTCATCAACGCGGCGAACCACAGCTGGAGTCAGGGCGTGACCGTGGCGTCGCTCACCGCGGGCGTAGTGCTCCTCGGTGCGTTCGTGCTGTACGAGTCCCGCTCCACGATCGCCGTCATGCCGATGCGGATCTTCGCCAACCGCTCCCGCGCCGGCGCCTACGCGATCACGCTGATCGTCGGCGCCGCGCTGTTCGGCATGTTCTACTTCCTGACGTTCTTCATCCAAGGCGTGTTGGGCTTCAGCTCGCTCAAGTCGGGTGTGGCGTACCTCCCGTTCAGCGCGATCATCATCGTGGGTTCGGGCATCGTGAGCCAGCTCCTGCCACGGGTCGGCCCCCGGCTCCTGATCACCGCCGGTTCAGCGGTGATGACCGTCGGCCTGTTCCTGTTCGCTCGCGTCAACGCCGCCAGCACGTACTGGACCGGCGTCCTGCCGGCGATGGTCCTGATGGCCGCCGGCATCGCGATGCTGTTCGTGACGCTGACCGTCGTGGCCGTCACCAAGGTCACGAACACGGACACCGGTCTCGCGTCCGCGCTGCTGAACGTCGGCCAGCAGGTCGGCGGCTCGATCGGTCTGGCCGTGCTCGCCACCGCGTTCACCAGCGCGTCGAAGAGCGAGGGCACGGCGCAGGCCAGCCGACTGGGCGACGCACCCCGGCAGCACCTGCAGCAGCTCCTCGCCAGTGTGCAGAGCGGCAAGCCGGCGCCGTCCGCTGCCTACACCGACCGCACTGCGCTGGACGCGCTCCACGTCGTGCAGGCTCACGGCGCCAGCCACGGCTTCTTCATCGCAGCGATCTTCGGCGTGGTGGCGGTGGTCGCGGCCATCGCATTGATCAACGTCAAGAAGGACGAGATTTCCGAGCTGTCGGAGCTCGCGCCTGTTTGACAACTGGCAGCCGCCCGCGGAGCCACCCAGGGCCGCGCGCCAGGCGCAGACGAACGGGCCTCTTGGCAGGAGCGAGGTTGTCGAGACCAACTCTCCTGCCCGGGAGGCCCGTTGCCGCACCGGTTCACCACCTCCGTGCCGTTCGCCGCCACTGCCGACACGCCGACCTGTGACTGTCGCGCTCACCAGTGCGGGGCGATAGCGACGGGGCGGCGCAGGCCGCACTACCCCAGCGACATGACGGACGCGGAATGGGTGCAGGTCAAGGCATCGATGCCGGTACCGGCCTGGCTGGAGGGCCGGGGCGGACGCCCGGAGGAGTACTGCCACCGTGAGATGGGTGACGCAGTGCCGCTACGGTGAAATTATGTACGTCATACCACCGGGTATGCTTGGTGCGGACATCGGCCGTGCCGAGTAGATGGAGGAGCCTCGGTGACGCGTTACGACAAGGAGCACAAGCAGGCGACGCGGCAGCGGATCCTCGACACGGCCGGCCAGCGGTTCAAGACCGACGGCATCGACGGCTCCGGAGTGGCAACGTTGATGGCCGACGCGGGATTGACCAACGGCGCGTTCTACGCTCACTTCTCGTCCAAGGACGACCTGGTCGCCAACGTCGTCGCCGACCAGTTGGGCGCCCAGGCGCAGAGCTTCCGTGAACTGCCGCCCGGCCCGGAGGGCCTGGAGGCGTTCCTGCGTGAATACCTGTCGCCTCAGCACCGGGACAACCCAGGCGCCGGATGTCCCGCCGCCGCCCTGCTCGACGAGATCGGGCGCTGCGCGAGCGAAACCAAGGACGCCTACACCGACGGTGCCCGGGTCATCCTGGACGAGATCGCCGGCCGCCTGGCTCCCGCGGATCCGCCGTCCGCATACGGGAAGGCACTCGCGCTGTACACGATGGCGGTCGGGACGCTGCAGCTGTCCCGCGCCCTGTCCGACCCGAAGTTCGCCGACGAGGTCCTCGAACAGGGCATCCAGAACGCCCTCGTGTTCCTTCGCTGAGCGACAGCCGCCGTGTCCGGCGTCGGGGTGGATCACCAGGTCAACGTCGGGCAGGCGCCTGGCCAGGTCGACCGGGTCCTGGGTCGGCACCGTCCGCTTGCTTTCGCGGTTGGCGACCAGGACGGGCCGACGCAGAGCGGTGGTGCCGGTGAGCCGCGCCTCAGCGAGGCAGCAGGGCGTCGACCTGCCTCCGGATGTCCTGCACGATCTCCTCGGGGCTCAAGGCGATGTTCACGCTCGCCGCCATGCTGAGGAACATCACGGCGGACACGACGTGTGCAAGCGTCGCGGCGCCGCCCTCTGTGACCCGCTCGTCTCGGCGGAGCACGGCGGCGATGGCCTCCTCGGTCCGCGTGACGATGGCGAGTGCCTCGCTGTGCCGGGGCTCCTGGGGGTCGCCGAAGGCCATTTCGCGCAGGTAGGTGCGTCCGTTGTCGATCTGGGTGCGATTGCACTCCACGATCGGCCGGATGATCGCCAGTACCGCGTCGAGCACGCTGGGGATGCTCTCGGTGTCCGCCCGGCCCTGCTCGAGCGCTTCGGCGTACTTGGCGTTCTGCACAAGCAGGAGAAGTTCGCCCTTGGTCTTGGCGTAGAGGAACAGGGTCCCGGTGCCGATGTCAGCCTTGTCGGCGATCTGCTGGGTCGTGACCTCGTCGACGCCGTGTTCGGCGAACAGCTCGGTGGCGGCAGAGATGATGCGGTCGAGCTTGTCCTGCTTGTTTCGCTCGCGCCGTCCGACTGGCTGGGAGGCAACAGACATGACGGTGTCCTCCGGGAAGAGATTCTGACTTAACTCAGTTATGAGTATAGTCGCTACCGCTTGGGCTCGAATGTGGCTCCGCTCATTCTCCCACGGCAGCCAGCGCGGCCCCGGTCGGCGGATGCGCGGATGCGCGCCCTTGCCTCGGCCGGGAACGCTCGCGGGCGAACCGGTCCGCCCCAGCCGCGATCGATGGGCCGCTTCAGCCTCGAGCGCAGCCCCCGCACCCCACGCTTCCCGGATCCTCCTCGAATCGCCAAGCAGGACCACTTGCCAGCGGTTGATGGCAACCGTATGGTCGTATGAACGTAAGACATACGAGCGTAATTCAAATCGAGGGAGTCCGTAATGGCGACAAGTCGGCCGGTGGCGCTCGTGACAGGCGCCTCATCGGGGATCGGCAAGGAGACAGCCCGCGCCTTCGCCGCGGCGGGCTTCGAGGTGATCGGGACCGCTCGTAACGCCGCACGCGTCACCGGGCCCGCCGGGGTGACCTACCTCGACCTCGACGTGACCAGCGACGAATCGGTCGCCTCCGTGGTCAAACAGGTGATCGACCGGTTCGGGCGTATTGATGTCCTGGTCAACAACGCCGGCGTCGGCGCCAACGGCGCCGCCGAGGAGTTCTCCGTCGCCCGGACGCAGGACGTCTTCGACATCAACGTCTACGGCGTCATGCGGATGACCAAGGCGGTTCTGCCGTACATGCGCACGCAACGGCGCGGACGCGTCATCAACGTCTCTTCCCTCAGCGGGTTCGTCCCCAGCCCGTTCATGGCCATCTACACCTCGACCAAGCACGCGGTCGAGGGATACTCCGGGTCGCTGGACCACGAGGTCCGCGAGCACGGCGTCCGGATCCTGCTCGTCGAGCCCGGCCCGATCAACACCCCGTTCGGGGACCACAGCGTGCAGGGCGACACCCCACTGCCGCTCTACGCGTCGGGACGGCGCACCTTCGACGAGGTGCTGGCGAAGAACACCAGCGGCGGCGACGATCCCGCCGTCGTGGCCAAGGTGATCGTCGCGGCGGCCACCGACAAGAAGCCGAAGCTGCGGCGCACCGCCGGCTCGACGGCCGCAGGCATCAGCGTGCTCCACCGCGTCCTTCCGGCCCGGATCTTCGACCGCATCGTCCGCAGATTCAACCGGATGCCGAACTGACGATCACCTTCGCTTACCCAACCCGTCCGAAAGCGACGGCGCGTCTTCCATCGATTCAGTCACTCGTTGAATCACCGAGGAGAGTCATGCAGCAGCAACACCAGCAATCGGCCCGGCGCAGTTCAGCGATCGCAAGGAGTGTCCTGAACAGCAACGTCGGAATCGCCGTGGCGGTCACCGCGACGGCGGCCATCCTGGTGTCGGCGCCGTCCGCGTCCGCATCGACGGGACACAGGTACAGCGGATCCATTGTCACCGACGTACGGACCGCGGCGAAGTTCGACTTCGCCGCCGGCGAGATCCCCGAGAACATCACCGTCAATCCCGACGGCTCAGTGACCCTGTCCCTGCTCGGCAGCTGCGCGGTGTGCCAGCGCACCCATGCCCCGGAGCTGATGCGCATCTCCCCGTCCGGAGAGCGCACGGTGCTCGCCGCCGGGCAGGTGGGCGAGGCGATCAGCGGCAACGCCCGTGGCAGCGACGGCACCGTCTACTACGCGCTGTGGGCCCCGGGCAACGCGGACCGCAACGGCGTGTACAAGCTGCTTCCGGACGGTACCCCTCAGCGCGTCGCCGCTCTGCCCGCCGACTCGGGCCCCAACGGGCTGGCCGTCGACCCGGCCGGACGCACCCTCTACATAGCGGACAGCCTGAAGGGCGTCATCTGGTCCGCTCCGGTCTCGGGCGGATCGGTGACCCCGTGGCTGACCGACGACGCTCTCGCGCCGGTGCCGACCGAAGCCCTGCCGATCGGCGCCAACGGGCTCAGGTTCCACAACGGCGCCCTGTGGGTCAGCAACTTCAACAAGGGCACCCTGCTGCGCGTACCGGTCACCGGCACAGGCGCGGCCGGTCCCATCCGCCTCGTCACGGGCGGCCTGCCCAACATCGACGATCTCAGCTTCCTGACCCCCTGGTCCGACGTGGTCTTCGCGGCACAGAACGGCTCCTCCTCGAACAACGGCCCGGACAGGATCGTGGTCATCTACCCCAACGGAACCCACAAGCCCGTCCTGACCAGCGCGGACGGCCTCGCCTCACCCTCCGCCACCGCCGTTCGCGGCGACCGGCTCTACACCACCGACGGCGGCGTCCCCGAGCCCCACGACCCGAAGCTGCAGACCGCCAGGATCAACTTCGCCGCTCTCCTCGCAGGCGCGGCACACTGACCTGACCAGCGGCGGCCGGGGCGCAAGCACCGGCTGCGACGGAGGAACACACAGTGCGGTACACGAAAGAACACAAACAGCAGACCCGGCAGCGGATCATCGCGGCGGCCGGCCGCCGGCTCAAGCGCAACGGCATCGACGGCTCCGGAGTCGCCACGCTCATGAAGGACGCGGGGCTGACCAACGGCACCTTCTACGCCCACTTCGCCTCCAAGGACGAACTCGTCGCCACCGCGGTCGCCGACCAGATGCGCGCGCAGCACCAGAGCATCGTCGCGCAGGCGGCACCCGGCCGTGCCGGACTCGAACAGATCGTGCGCTGGTACTTCACCCCCGAGCAGCGCGACACCATTGAGGACGGCTGCCCCAACGCCGCACTGCTCGACGAGATCGCACGCTCCACGGATCCCACCAGGCAGGCCTACACCGACGGCGTGGTGGTCCTCATCGACGGCTTCGCCGCCCGCCTGGCACCCCACGATCCACCCTCGGCGCGCCTGAAGGCACTCGGCCTCCTCGGCATGATGGCCGGAACACTGCAACTCTCCCGCGCCCTCACCGACCGACAACTCGCCGACCAACTCCTCGAACAGGGCATCCGCAACGCCCTCGTACTGCTGGATGCCGAGCAGCACGACTGAGACGCCATCCGCGTACCTGCGCCGCTCACTCCTGGTAGCGCGGGAGGATGTCGCCGTTCTTGACGTAGGTGAGGGCAGCGGTGACGTCGTAGGCGTGGATCGCGGAGACCTGCGGTGCCAGCCGGTCGGACAGCTCCTTGATCACGTTGCCGGTGAAGAAGGCCTCCCGTGCCGCAGCGTCGGTGAACCCAAGGCTGACCGAGGCGTGGAAGCGCTGGTCGTGGGGGTTGTCGTGGGCGACGTCCGGGGTGTCCCAGAGCTTTTCGATCCAGGGCAGGAACGTCTGCGTGCGCAGCTCCTTCAGGACTCCGGTGCCGGCGAGCGCGGGAGCGAGCTGCTCGTTGACGAACTTCCGGAAGGCGCCGGCGCTGACGCCGTCTCTGCGGCGCAGGTGGACGAGAGCGCGGGCCCCGACCGTCTGTCCAGGGCCTGCGACGTCGTACCAGCGGGAGGAGTTCGGCGGGCCGGCGTAGAGCAGAGTGCGGCGGAACACGTTGATCTCGTCGGCGTAGGCCAGCTTCGTCTGCTTGCGCCCTTTCAGGGGCGCTAGCGCCGATTGGAAGGTGACCTCCGCGACGCCGTCGATCTTCCGGTCGGCGGGGATCGCGGTCTGGACCCCGCCGGTGGCCGGCCACCGGCCCGGGTTGTGCTCGGCGAGGTGGATCTGCCGGTACTCCTCCAGGCCTGGCGTGGCGGAGATGATTCCTGAGTGCGGGCCCTTCCAGTGGTCCATGCCGGTCTGGCGGGGCTGGTCGGTGCGTACCCACAGCAGGATCGAGGAGGTGAGGTGCTTCTTCGCGTCCAGGGGTGCGCCGGCCGGTGTCGTGCTCACGGTGTTGTCCTTCTCTTCCCGGTCAGCGGTGGTCATCGGGCGAGGAACTCGACCGCGACGGGGGCGAACTCCTCGTGGTACTGGAAGATGCCGCCGTGGCCGGAGTCGGGGTAGATGATCAGCTCACTGTCCTTGATGCGCCGGTGCAGGTCCTGCGACAGGACCGAGGGCACCATGCGGTCGTTGTCGCCGTTGGCGATCAGGGTGGGCTGGGTGATCGTCGACAGGTCGTCGGGGGCGGAGCGCCCCCACTTCTGGATCGCCTTCAGCTGTGTCTGGAACGCCTTGGTCTTGATCTTCGCGTCGCGGTCGGCGGTGCGCTCCTTGAGCCGGTTGACGAACGCGCGCGCGGCGGGCTTGCCGGCGGCGTTGCGGTTGAAGAACAGGAACTCCTTGGGGTCCGAGCGGGTCAGGGTGGCGCGCAGGATGTCCCAGTAGGTGGTGCCGACGACCTTGTCGATGTCCTGGCCGCCCCTGGGCCCGGTGCCGGTGAGAACCAGCTTGCGGACGAGCTCGGGGTGCTTCACCACCAGGGCCTGGGCGATCATGCCGCCCAGGGAGAAGGAGAAGACGTCGACCTTGTCGTACCCGAGCGCCCTGATGAAGGTGTAGGCGTCGTCGGCCATCGCCTCGACACTGTCCGGCACCTGACCGGTGGACCCCCCGACACCGCGGTTGTCGAAGGCGATGACGTGACGGCCCCTGGCGATGGGGTCGACGATGCGCGGGTCCCAGTTGTCCAGGGTCGCGGCGAGGTGGACGAAGAAGACGACAGGGATGCCGCCCTTCGGGCCCAGCTCGCGGTAGGCGTAGGTGACCCCGCCGGCGCTGACGGTCCGGGCCGGGGCCTTCGCGTAGGAGGTGATGACGGCTTCGTTCGGGGCGTCGGTGCTGCTCATGACGGATTCTCCTGTGTTCTGTGTGGCCCGTCGCGGTCGCGGCGGGTCAGCTGTTGCCGATGACGGCTTTGCCGCGGATGCCACCCTGGGACAGGGACTGCAGCGCCTGCGGGGTCTGGTCGAAGCCGACCACCTTGCCCACGACCGGGCGCAGCACGCCCTGGTCGATGAGGGCGGTGATCTGGCGGAGCTGGTCGCCGCTGGCGCGCATGAGCAGGAACTCGTACGTCACGCCGAGCTTCTTCGCCTGCCTGCGGATCTTGCCGCTCAGGCCTGCGACCGCCAGGCGCAGCAGCGGGTTCAGGCCGGCCTCGCGGGCGAACGCGGGGTCCGGGGGACCGGCGATCCCGATGGCCTTGCCGCCGGGCTTGAGCACCCGCAGGGACTTCTCGAGGTTCTCCCCGCCGAGGCTGTCGAGCACCAGGTCGTAGCCGGTCAGGAGCTGCTCGAAGTCCTGGGTGCGGTAATCGATCACCGTGTCCGCGCCGAGCGCGCGCACGAAGTGAGCGTTGGAGCCGCTGGCGGTCGTGGCGACGCTCGCACCGAGGTGCGCGGCGAGCTGGATCGCGATCGAACCGACCCCGCCGGCACCGGCGTGGATGAGAACCTTCTGTCCGGGCCGCACCTTCCCGCGCTCCACCAGTGCCTGCCAGGCCGTGAGTGCCGCCAGCGGCAGTGAGCCGGCCTCTTCCATGCTGATCGAGGCGGGCTTGAGCGCCAGGTCGGCCTCCGCGACGGCGATGCGCTCGGCGAAGGTGCCGATGCGGCCCTGGTCGGGCCGGGCGTAGACCTCGTCTCCGGGCTTGAAGCCGCGAACCGCCGTCCCGACGCCGATGACGGTGCCTGCGACGTCGTTGCCCAGGATCAGGGGCAGCTTGTAGGGCAGGATCTGCTTGAACTCACCGGCGCGGATCTTCTCGTCCAGCGGGTTCAGCCCGGCGGCCTCCACCTGCACCAGCACGTCGTGCTCTCCCACGGTGGGCTCAGGGACCTCCGCCTCCTGCAGCGGCTCCTTGTACTTGGTGACGACGAACGCTCTCATGGGGCGTCCCTCCTTCTTCCTGTATATCCAGGTTTGCAACTAGATCCGCCAATTCGGCGGGACGCCCGGGGTCTCGTTTCACTCAGTAAATCCGAGTACACTCAACTATGAGTGTACTCAGAATTTTTGTCAAGGGAGGTCTCCGTGGGACGCGGTCACATGCCGATCGGGCGCCGGGAGCGGGCCAAACAGGCCAAGCGCGAGCGCATCATGACCGCAGCCCGCGAGCTGTTCGTCGAACACGGCGTCGGCGGGGTCACAACGCAGCAGATCGCCGAGCGGGCCGATGTCGCGATCGGCACCCTCTACCGGTATGCGTCCACCAAGGCCGAGTTGCTGATCATGGTGCAGAACGAAAAGTTCGCCGCCGCCATCGACGACGGCCTCGCCGCCGCAGACGCCGCCGTCGGGCAGGGCGTGCTGGAGCCGGTCGCCGCTCTCATTCGTCCCGTGGTGGAGTGCCTGCGGGAGCACATCGACAACGGCCGCACCTACCTGCACGAGCTCGTCTTCGGCGACCCGGTCGAGCCCTACCGGCGTGCGGGCCTCGCGCTCGCGGCCCGCCTGGAGGACGGCATCACCAGCCTGCTCACCCGCGACGACTGCATCGACGCCGCCGACGCGGCAACGCTGGCGCGAGTGATCACCGCGATCATCCACATCAGCACCACCGCCACCGTGTACCTGCACCGCAGCGACGAGGCCGTGCTCGCCGACATCCGCGACCAGATCCACGCCACCCTGGCACCCCACCACCGCGCCGCATGACCACTCGCTCCACGGACGAACCATCGAACACCCTGGAAAGGGAGCAGCTCATGAGCACGCACTACGACGTCGTCGTCCTCGGCCCCGGCGGGACATCGTGCGATCCGCACCGCCCAACTCGGCAAGACCGTCGCCGTGATCGAGAAGCAGTACTGGGGAGGGGTGTGCCTAACGTCGGCTGACGCAGACCCTAGCCGCCGGTCGAACGGATCGTCCCGCGTTACCGTCCCACCCTGGTCGACCCCTACCGCGACCACCTGCGGATCCGCGCAAGCGTCTCTCCTGCCGATCCGCCTGCCCCGCCCTGACGCGTCGACCGTCGGACGTCGTCCGGGACGGGATCGCCGGGCCGTCAGGGAGCGTGGGTGGCCAGGGAACTGCCGCGTACCAGCAGCTTCGTGGGCAGGATGAGGGAGGTGGGCTCCTCGCCCTCGATGAGGGTCACCAGCATGCGGGCCATCTCTCGGCCCAGTTGGCGGATCGGCTGCTGGACCGTGGACAACTGCGGGGTGGTGAGTCGGGAGATCGGGGCGTCGTCGAAGCCGACCACCGCCACGTCCTCGGGGATCCTGCGTCCACTCTCGCGCAGGGCGCGCAGCGCGCCCGCGGCCATGTTGTCGGAGGCGGCGAAGACGGCGTCCAGGTCGGGGTGCAGGTCCAGCAGGTGCCTGGTCGCGGCGTAGCCGCCGGCCTCGGTGAAATCGGCTTCCACGGTGCGGGTGGTGTCCAGTCCGGCGACGGCCAGGGCCTCGCGGTAGCCGCGGAGGCGTTGCATGGCGGCGTCGGTGTCCAGCAGGCCGGTGACGGTGGCGATACGGCGACGGCCGAGGACGATCAGGTGTTCGGCCGCGAGCCTCGCTCCGCCGCGGTTGTCGGCGTCCACGTACCACTGCGGTTCGGCGTCCAGCGGGCGTCCGCCGTAGACGACGGGCAGGTCCAGCTTGCCGGCGAGCCGGTGCAGCGGGTCGTCGCCATGGAGGGAGAGCAGCATCAGGCCGTCCGCACGGCGGGAGCGGAGGATCCGTTCGAGCCGGGTGCGGCCGTGCTCGGAGGCTGCGAGGACCAGCATCAGCACCAGGTCGGTGCGTTCCAGCTCCGCGCTGACGCCGACGATGACCTGGGCGAAGAAGGGATCGGCGAACAGCTCCGGGTCGTGATGGGAGACGGCCAGGACCACCGCGCCCGCCTGCTGGGTGGCCAGGGCGCGCGCGCTGCGGTTGGGGACGTAGTCCAGTTCGCGCACCGCGCGCTCCACGGCCTGGCGGGTAGCAGGGCTGACGTTGCCGCTGCGGTTGATGGCACGGGAGGCGGCTGCACGGGAGACCCCGGCAGTCTGCGCGACCTCGTCGAGTGTGGGGCGGCGCTTGGGCGGTGTGGACACGGGAGGATCTTACCCGCGGCGGCGACAGTACTGGAAGCGCTTCCACTTCTCTGCCCAAGCCATTGACAGAGGATGGGCAGGCAAGCACTATCTCGTGCAGATTCTGAAGGCCTGTCATGACTGGAAGCGCTTCCAGTTCGCCTCCTCCCACCCTAGGAGTCATCGTGCAACCTCGCAGTGTGCGAAGGCGTGTGGCCGCTGCTGCGGCGCTCGTCCTGGGTCTCGGCCTGACGGTGCTCGCGCCGGGCTCGGCCTCTGCCACCTCGGCCGTCTCCACCGGGCACACGATCAGCCCGGGCACCCGGTTCTTCGTGCCGCCGCCCGCGGACGGTGCGGTGCAGCAGATCGCCGGGCTGGTGAAGTCCGGCGACCTCAAGGACGCCAAGCTGCTGACCGAGGTGGAGACCGTTCCGTCCGCCGTGTGGCTCACCGGCGGCACGCCCGCGCAGGTCGGCAGTCAGGTGCGGACCACCCTGGCCGAAGCCGCGCTGGAGCGGGCCGAGCCGGTGTTCGTGGTCTACGACATCCCCGGACGCGACTGCTCCGAGTACTCCGCGGGCGGCGCCGCCGACCAGGCGGCGTACCAGGTCTGGATCGACGCCGTGGCCTCGGCGGTGGGCCGTGCGCACGCCGTGCTGCTGGTCGAGCCGGACGCGCTGGGCAACGAGCCGTCCGACTGCAGCCTCCCCACCAGCGCCTATCCGTACACCGACGCCGAGCGGACCGCGGAGGTCGGCTACGCGGCCGGCTCGTTGGAGAAGGACCCGAACACCAGCGTCTACCTGGACGGAACCAACGCGCACTGGCAGGCCGTCGGCAACATCACCTCGCGGCTGCTGGCGGCGGGCGTGCAGCAGACGCAGGGATTCTTCCTGAACGTCTCCAACTTCCGTACCAATGCCGAGTCCCAGGACTACGGCTCGTGGATCTCCGACTGCATCGCCATGGTCACCGACTCTACACACTGGGCCTTCGGCCACCCGGAGTACTGCGCCAGCCAGTACTACCCGGCCACCGTCGACGACTTCAGCACCTGGAGCCAGACCACGGCCTGGTACACCCAGAACCTGGGCGGGGCGGTGCCCAGCACGCACTACGTGGTCGACACCAGCCGCAACGGACAGGGCCCCAACACCATGGCGACGTACGGTGCTTCACCGTACGGCCAGAGCGCGGCCACGGTCGCCGCGCTGATGCAGGGGAACTGGTGCAACCCGACCGGCGCGGGGCTCGGTGTGCGGCCCACGACCAGTACCGGCGTTTCGCTGCTCGACGCGGACCTGTGGGTCAAGACACCGGGGCAGTCCGACGGCCAGTGCGACGCCGCCGGCGGGGTACGGGCCTGGGACTATGCGGCCTACACCCAACCCGGCTGGCCGACGGACGCCGCCTCGCAGGCTCAGTTCGACCCGCTCTGGGGCCAGGTGGACCCGGCCGCGGGAGCCTGGTTCCCGGCACAGGCCCTGCAGTTGGTGCGGCTGGCCGCCCCAAAGCTGGGCTGAGTCGACGGTAGGAGTTACTCCGCCCCGCTGGCCTGCCCCTCCCTGTCCGGGAGGGGCAGGCCGGCGTCGGCGTGGACGACGACGCTGAGGCAGGGCCGCTAGCGTCTACGCCATGGAGAACATGATTGTTGTGCCGGGGTTGGGTGGTTCCGGGCTTGGTCACTGGCAGTCCCACTGGCATCGGGACCGGCTCGGTGCCGTTCGGGTCGAGCAGCGGGACTGGGAACGCCCGGACCGGGACGAGTGGGTTGCCGAATTGCACGACACGGTCAAGCGGGCTGCAGGACCGGTCGTGCTGGTCGCACACAGCCTCGGCTGTCACACCGTGGCCCATTGGGCTCACCGACACGACGCCCAGGTCCGTGCGGCGCTGTTGGTGGCGCCGCCCGACATCGACTACTCCGCGTCCCACGGTGCGCCGATCGCCGGCTTCGGCCCGCCGGCGGCCGGCCCGCTGCCGTTCCAGACGGTCCTGGCTGCCAGCAGTACCGACCCCTGGGCAGAGATCGACCGGTCCCGTCTGCTGGCCAGACAGTGGGGCGCAAGGTTCGTGGACCTCGGTGCAGTCGGCCATGTCAACCCCGATTCCGGCTTCGGCCCATGGCCCCAGGGCGAGGAACTACTCCGAGAGCTCCTCGCCAACAGCGCCGACTGAGGTCACGCCTGTTCGAGTGCCGGCTCTGCCGCGATGATCATCGAACAAGCAGCTCCGCGGTCGGAACCTCGCACCACTTCCCTGGGCATCCAGCACCCGTCCACCACTTGACCGAGGCTGCGGGAGCGGCCCTGCCCGGGACTGAGCGTGCTGGCCGAGGGCCAGGACGAGATCTGCGCGCGGCTGACGGGCAGAGGGGCCGACCGATTCGAAAATGCCAGCTCTGCCATGTCGACGTCGACCATGATGTGCTCTCCTGTCGATCCGGGGGATGTGCGGGTGTGGCTCAGGGCTGGAGCAGGGCCTTGATGGCGCGGCGTTCGTCCATGGCTTGGTAGCCCTGGGCGACCTGGTCCAGGGGCAGGGTGAGGTCGAAGACCTTGCCCGGGTTGATCCGGCCGGTCAGGACGCGGTCGATGAGGTCGGGCAGGTAGGCGCGGACCGGGGCGGGGCCGCCGCGCAGGCCGACGTGGGAGAAGAACAGTTCCTGGCCGTCGATGGCGACCTCGTGCGGGACGCCGACGAAGCCGACGTTGCCGCCCGGGCGGGTGGACTGCAGGGCCTGACGCATCGACTGCTGGGTGCCCACGCACTCCAGCACGGAGTCGGCGCCGATCCCGCCGGTCAGTTCCCTGACCCGGGCCACGCCCTCCTCGCCGCGCTCGGCGACGATGTCGGTGGCGCCGAACTCGCGGGCCTGCTGCTGCCGGGAGGCGTGGCGGCTCATGGCGATGATGCGCGCAGCGCCCAGCTCCTTGGCCGCGATGACCCCGCACAGGCCCACCGCTCCGTCACCGACCACGACCGCGGTGGAGCCGGGCTTCACCTCGGCGGCCACAGCCGCGTACCAGCCGGTGCCCATCACGTCGGAGAGCGTGAGCAGACTGGGGATCAGCGACTCGTCCGGTTGTCCGGGGGTGGCCACCAGGGTGCCCTGGGCGTTGGGGATGCGGACGTACTCGGCCTGGCAGGTGCTCATGAACTCGCGGTGCACGCAGTTGGACGGGTATCCGTTGCGGCAGTTGGCGCAGGTGTTGTCGGAGGTGGCGAACGAGCCGATGACGAACTGCCCCGGCTTGACGGAGCTGACCTGGGCGCCGACCTCCTCGACGATCCCGACGTACTCGTGGCCCATCGGGTGGGGTTCGGTGACCGGGTTGATGCCGCGGTAGTCCCACAGGTCCGAACCGCACACACAGGTGGCGACCGTGCGGATGACCGCGTCGGTGGGGTGGACGATCTTCGGGTCGGGGACGGTCTCGATACGGACGTCTCCGGCGGCGTGAATGACGGTTCCGAGCATGATGAATCCTTGCGTTCTGGACGGATCGGTTGTTCGGTGGCGGCGCTCGGGGCCATGAGCGCGCGCTCCTGGCGGCGAGGTCTTCGTGCATCCTGACCTGTGCCCGGAGATTTTCGGCGGATTGGGTTTCCGGTCTCCGCCGAACGGTCTAAACCGTTTCCGTGGCCTTCGTCCCATCCTGCTTTGCGTGGGCGTGCGGGAAAAGGGAGGGGTTCTTCCCGGGGAGAGAACTCTCCCCCTCACTCGGGCGGCTGCGGATGTAATCCTGGAGCGTATGCCCAGAGATGCGGACCACAACGAACTGGGGGAATTCCTCAAAGCCCGCCGCGCGGAACTCACCCCCGGCGACGTCGGCCTGCCCGAGAACCCGCAGACCCGACGCGTCGTCGGCCTGCGCCGCGAGGAGGTCGCCCTGCTCGCCGCCGTCAGCACCGCGTACTACACCCGCCTCGAACAGGGCCGCATCCAGGCATCGGGGCCGGTGCTGGGTGTACTCGCCCAGGTCCTGCGGCTGAACGAGGCCCAGCGCGCCCACCTGCTCCGACTCGCCGGAAACGACCTGGCGCAACGTCCCTACCGGCGCGGCCGCCAGAAGGTCCAGCCCCAACTGCGGCGGCTGCTGGACGACCTGGCCACGACCCCCGCGTTCGTGATGGGCCGCCGCACCGACATCCTCGCCTGGAATCCGCTGGCCGCCGCCCTGGTCGCCGACTTCGGACAGATTCCCGAGAAGCACCGGACCTACATCCGGCTGCTGTTCACCGACCCGGCCATGCGCGAGCTCTACCCGGACTGGGAGAACGTCGCCCGCATGGCCGTGGCGCAACTGCAGTTGGAAGCAGCCCGCACCCCAGGCGATCCCCGGATGAACACCCTGGTCGGCGAACTGTCCACCCGCGACGAGCACTTCCGGCGGTGCTGGGCCGCCCACGCGGTGGCGGGCCGAGGAGTGGGCACCAAGCACCTGAACCATCCCGCCGTCGGCGCCCTGGCCCTGGACTGGGACACCCTCACCTGCGCCGCCGACCCCGAGCAGCACCTGGTCATATGGACCGCGGAGCCCGGCAGCCCCTCCGACGATGGCCTGCGCCTGCTCGCGTCCTGGACGGCCGCCCCTACCTCCTGCGCCGGATAGGAGACGGGTAAAGGGGGGGGAGGAATTCCTCCCCCCTTCGTTCTCCTGCGTCATCAGCGCGTCGTCTGGTGGCGGATAAGGAGGGAGGTAATCATCCGGGGAGAATTCTCTCCCTGTTCGGGCCGCGACGGTCGCGGCACTGTGGTGGATGTACCCCCGATTCCCTCCAGGAGCACCACCATCATGTCTTCTCCGATCCGCCCGAGCCTCGCCATAGCGTTCCACTCCGGCTACGGCCACACCGCCGTCCTCGCGGAGGCCGTCGCCCGCGGCGCGGCCGCGGCCGGCGCTGACGTCGTGTCCATCGCGGTCGACGCCATAACCGACGAGCAGTGGGCGCAACTGGACGCCGCCGACGCGATCGTCTTCGGCTCGCCCACCTAGATGGGCACCGCCTCGGCCGCCTTCCACGCCTTCGCCGAGGAGAGCAGCAAGCGCTGGTTCACCCAGTCCTGGGTCGGCAAGCTCGCCGCGGGCTTCACCAACTCCGGCGCGAAGGCCGGCGACAAGTCCTCGACGCTGGACTACTTCGTCACCATGGCCGCCCAGCACGGCATGCACTGGATCAGCCTGGGCCTGCAGCCCGGCTGGAACTCCACCACCGCCAGCGAGAACGACCTGAACCGGCTCGGCTACTTCGTCGGCGCCGCGGCCCACAGCCCGGTCGACGCCGGCCCCGAGGCCGTGCACAAGTCCGACATCGCCACCGCCGAGTACCTGGGCGCCCGTGTCGCCCGCGAAGCCGCCGTCTTCGCCGCCGGCCGCGCCGCCCTGGCCGGCTGACCCCCTGACTCAACCGAACCGCCCCGCCCCGAGGAGCACGCTCATGTCCGACACCGCGAACATCACGCTCGTCCGCCGCCTGTACGACTCAGGCATGGCCCCCGAGGTCACCGCCGAGATCATCGCCCCGGACCTGGTCTGGGACATCACCCCCGGCTTCCCCAACAGTGGGATCTACCACGGCTGGGAGAGCGTGGGCCGGGACTTCTTCGGCCCGATCCTGCCGAACTTCGAGTCCTTCGGCGCCGTCGCCGAGCAGTTCTACGCCGACGACCAGGGCCACGTCTTCGTCTACGGCCACTACCACGCCCAGACCAAGAGCGGGAACACCGCGGACGTCCGCTTCATCCACCTGTGGTCCGTCCGCGACGGCAAGCTCGCCCACCTCCAGCAGGCCGCCGACAGCCACGTCCTGCAGCAGGCCCTGAACGGCTGACACCACCGCACCCCACCGATTCCCCAGGGAGCACCCCATGGCAAAGATCCTTTTCGTCATCACCGCCGCCACCCACTGGACCCTGGCCGACGGATACCGGCAGCCGGCCGGATTCTGGGCCGAGGAGGCCCTGGGCCCGTACGCGGTCTTCAAGGAAGCCGGTACCAGATCGCCGCGGCCACCCCGGGCGGCGTCCCGCCGACCGCCGACGCCCTCAGCCTCACCGCCGAGTTCAACGGCGGCCCCGAGGGCGCCGAACAGATGAAGACGGCGCTGCGCGAGGCGACCGAGCTGGCGAACCCGATCCGCATCCAGGACGTCCGCATCGACGACTACGACGCCGTGTTCGTACCGGGCGGCTGGGGTCCCATGGAGGACCTGGCCACCGACCCGGCCACCGGAAGGCTGCTGTCCCAGTGGCTCGCCTCGGGCAAGCCGGTGTCCCTGGTGTGCCACGGACCGGCCGCGCTGCTGACCACGGTGGACGCCGACGGCGCCTCCCCGTTCCACGGCTACCGGCTGACCGGCCTGTCCAACGCCGAGGAGACCCTGAACGGCCTCGCCGACCGGGCCAAGTGGCTGCTCCAGGACCGCCTGGTGGCCGACCTCGGCGCGGACTACCGCGAACAGGCGCCGTTCACCGCGCACGTCGAGGTGGACCGCACCCTGTTCACCGGCCAGAACCCGGTCTCGGCCGTCCCGCTGGCCCAGGAACTGGTCAAGGCACTCAGCTGACGCATCCCGCGCCGACAGTCACCGTGCACGGTCCGTATCCACACACGCGGGCCGCGCGGCGTGCGGCGCGGATGCACCCGAACATCCCGAGAACGGCATTTCGGCCGAACTGCCGAACCCGAAATGAGGTTGTACTGATGGAGACCAACGCGACGCTCCCCGGCGTGGGGCAGACCTGGCTGGCGGACCTCGGCCCGGACACCCCGCTCGGCCACTTCACGGTGGAGATCACCTTCGACTCGCCGACCCAGGTCAGCTTCCTGGTGACCGGGGGTGCGATCAAGGGCCGGGCCCAGACCATGGACTACACCACCACCAAGCTCCGCGACGGCCTGTACGTCGTGCGCTGGACCGAACCCGACGCCGGTGACCACGTCACCCACATCGAGGACTACACCGAGGGAACCTGCATGGCCAGCTCCGTCATCGGGGGCGAGTTCGTCCAACTCCACGGAAAGTGGACCCGCGTCCGCTGACCCCCGAGCCGCGCCGCGCCGACAACCAGGGACAAAACTCTCCCTGGGACAACCCCGCGGACCGGTGCGACGCTGAGGGCATGAACCGCGACCCCCACCGCACCGACCTGGCGCAGTTCCTCAAGGCGCGCCGCGCCGAACTCGACCCGGCCGCCGTCGGCCTTCCCGACGGCGGCCCCAGGCGCGTCGCAGGCCTGCGCCGCGAGGAGGTCGCCGTGCTGGCCGCCATCAGCACCGACTACTACACCCGCCTCGAACAGGGCCGGATCCAGGCCTCGCCGTCCGTGCTCGCCTCCCTGGCCCAGGTCCTGCGCCTGGACGAGGACCAGCGCGCCTACCTGTACGAGCTCGCAGCCAGGGACGACTACCGCCCACCCCGCCCCCCGGCACGCCCCAAGGTCCACCCACAGCTGCAGCGCATGCTCGACGACATGCCCCACACCCCCGCGTTCGTCATCGGACCGCGCACCGAGATCGCCGCCTGGAACACCATGGGCGCCGCCCTGATCACCGACTTCGCCAAGATCCCCGAGCAGCAGCGCTACTACATAAGGCTGCTCATCACCGACCCGGCGATGCGCGAGCTCTACGCAGACTGGGAGGGCGTCACCCGGCTGTCCATCGCCCAGATGCGGATGCACAACGCCAACAACCCGGGCGACGCCAAGCTGGCCGAACTCGTCGGAGAACTCTCGGTCCAGGACGCCCGGTTCCGCCAGTGGTGGGCCGCCCACAACGTCGCTGCCCGCGGCACCGGAACCAAGCACCTGCGCCACCCCGTCGTCGGCGACCTCCACCTCGACTGGAACGCGGTGACCTGGGCCGCCGACCCCGACCTGCAGATCATCGTCTGGACCGCCGAACCCGGCACCCCCTCACACGACAACCTGCGCCTGCTCGCCTCCTGGGCCGCTGACCCCGCCCACAGCATCACCGGCAGCCGCATCTGACGCCCGTGATCTCTGCGCGGTCACCCATGAGGATCACGATGGCATCGGGGGACTTCAGGATTGCCTCCAGTCCCGTGGGCGCTGATCGAAGAGCCCTCGCCATGTGGTCGGTCCGGAGATGGGTAGTGCGGCGGGGGAAGCGCCGGCTCAGCATGTGGAGAACGAGGGAGCGGGCGCTGAGCGATGACGCAGGGCTTGCTGCGCTCGCCGAACCCGCCTTGGATCCGGCGGCGGTCAGCCGCCGTGCCGCTCCGCGGACTCGTGCTCCTGGGCCATCCTGCGTAGCGCCAGTAGGGCCGGCTCCAGCAGGACCGTGAGCAGGACGGCTCGCTCGGCGCGCGCGACCGGGTCGTCCGTGTCCTTCAGTTGGTCGAGGTCCAGGACGGCGGTCTGCTGGGCGAGCTGCGCGTACGGGATCAGGGTGCGCCAGGTGCAGTCCGCGCCGAGGGAGCGCAGCGACTCCAGAGTGTCGGCGATGACGCGCCGGGCGGGGGCGTACTCGGAGACACGCCATCCCATCTGTGCCACCAGCGCGTTCACGTCGGACGCGCCGGGCCCGTCGTCGGGCCCCGCGTTCTTGTCCACCGGCCTGGCGCCGAGCACGAGACCGAGCACCTGGTGGATGTCCGCCTCGTGCTCGGAGACCGCGCTCAGTACCTCCCTGGTGGCGCTGACCGTCAGCCCTCGTACGGTGATCAGGGCCCGGATCAGCCGGAGTCGTTGCAGGTGCGCCTCGCCGTACTCGGCCTGGGTCGCGGCGGTGGCCCGCCCCGGGGGCAGCAGTCCTTCGCGGAGGTAGTACTTGATGGTCGCGCCCGGTACCCCGCTGCGTCGGCTCAACTCGGAGATTCGCAATTCGTCCTGCCCTGGGGTGCTGGAGCTTGGTGACACTCGCGGCTGGTAATTGGATACTGCCACTGTCTAATATGGATAGTACTACTCGCCAACTACGAAGCGGGGCATACGGTGCCGACACTTCCCTGGACGACTCCCAACCCGGCCACGCCCAACACTCAGGCGTTCGTCATGGCGTCGCGCTTCGAAGTGCGGTCTGCAAGGGACGTGCCGCGCTTCTTCCTGAAGTCGCTCTCAGCGTGGCGTCAGGTGCGTTCCGCGCCAGGCGCATTGGGCGCATCCCTGATCGCCCGGCCGCTGAAGCGGACCTTCTTCACGCTCTCCGCCTGGGAGGGTCGTGACGCCCTCTACGCCTTCGCCGGGACGGAGCCGCACCGCAGCATCATGAGCGGCCTGCGTTCCACCATGCGGGACTCGACGTTCACCTTCTGGGAGCTACCCGTGGAGGAGTTGCCGATCAGCTGGGAGAACGCCCAGCGGCGCCTCTCCGAGCAGGCACGACTGGATGCCGCAAAGGGCGGCTCCGAGCGCTGACCTGCGGGGCGCCGGTGCCGTGGCCGCGCCGGCCCAGCGCAGTGCCAGGCCGTAGTTCTGGATCATCCCGCCCAAGGGATACCCGGCCACTGCACGGCGCATGAGGGTCTGTTCGGCGATCGTCAGTGAATCCCAGGAGTCCATGCTGCGCATGCTCTCACCAGCAGCGCCCTGGGCCGTAACCGCCGTCGGGGCGGCCCGGCTCCGGTGCTGGCCAGGAGGGCCTGCTTCTCGGGGTGGAGCTGGGTCCAGTGCTGTTGCTGGATCCAGTACTTCGCCTGGGGTGTTGTGGTGTCGGGGTCCGGAACTCAGGTCGGGTCGTCACTTCGTAGAACGGCCTCGCAGCGGGCGGCCAGGGCCTCGGCTTCGCGGGTCCTGGCATGGATCGGGCTGAGTGTGCGGGCCGAGAGGAGGGCGGCTTCGGTAGCGGTGGCGTGGGCTTCGCTGTGGCGTCCCAGTCCTGACAGGGCGGTGGCGGTTGGGATGCCGGTGGCGCTGGCGTCGCTGGCCTTGAAGGTGGTGGTCGAGCTGTAACGGTTGTGGGCCGTTGTGGCGCAGGCGAGGGCCTCGGCGTAGCGGTGCTGTCCGTTGAGGGCGCGGGCCATGACCAGACCCAGGACGAACTCGAACCGGGCCAGTGCGGACCGGTTCGGGCCGGCAGTGAGGTCCAGGCCCTCGCGTGCGGCGGTCTCGCCCTCGGTGTAGCGGCGCTGCCCGCACAAGGCGAGGGCGAGGCTGTTCAAGGCGGCGGAGCGTAGGAAGAGGCGGTGCGGGTCGACGATGGAGCTGGACCCTGCCAGAACGGTGCGCGCCAACTTTTCGGCTTGATCATGGCGCTGGAGGTAGCAGAGGTTCTGGGAGCTGTCGGATGCCGCCTTGAGGGTGTACACATGGCGGGGTCCCCACAGGCGGTCGGCTGTTTCACCGAGTCGGGTGTATTCGTCCAGTGCCTGTTCGTGTCTGCCCCGGCTGGTCAGAGCCAGTGCGTGCAGGCTCCACAGGCTGGCGGCGTGCTCGCTGGAGACTGTGCGGCCGCCGGTGGCCAGCCACTGGGTGGTGTCGTCTTCGGCCTCTGCATAGCGCTCCTCCGCCATCAGGCCCTTGGCGAGGAGGAACTGGATCCGGAGGACCAGTTCGTCACGCGGGCCGCAGAGGTCCAGTGCCTCCTGCAGACAGGCCCGCAGTTCTGCCTCGGCGCCGGCGAATCCTTGTGCTGTCACGCGAGCCGCACTGTTGTCGACGCGGGCGATGAGCGACTTGCGCGCGCGAGCGCCGGAACCGATGCTTTCGAACCTTTTGAACATTCCCGCCCCTGGTGTCCTGCTCGGCCTGCGCGGAGATCGCAGGCGCGTCATCATGACAGGTCCAGGCGGTGGCGGTGGAGGCGGCCGCCGACGTGTGAGATCACCACGGCGGCGGGGGAGGGGGACCGGTGAGTGGAGACCGTGTGTTCCCAGTACTCACCCAACCGCCTCGCGTGTCTTCGGCTCTGAACGCCGTTTACCGGACTGGCTCCTGGGCTGTGGCAGTGTGCGGGTGAGTGGTCGTCACTGCATTCGCTGCACGCGTGGGTGGTCCCATGAGGCCTCGCAGAGGTAAAGCTGGAGGCTGTAGCCGCGGTTGATCCAGAGCTTGGTGGCCCAGGCGGGGCTGATGTCGTCGGGGAGCCCGGTGTCGGATTCCTCGACCGGCCGCCAGCTGGGGTCCTCGTCGTCCCATTCCCAGTCCGAGATGGTCAGCAGGGGTCGGACCTTCGAGCCGCATTCGGTGCAGGCGACCGGACTTGGGGCGAAGACCGACCAGTGGACATGTCCGCCGACCTTGCAGCCCGGGGATGCTGAGGTGGTCGTGGTAGTTCACCCCGTGCTGCTCCTGCCAGGCCTCGATCCGCTGCCTCAGCTCGTGCGGCAGCTCTTGTGGGTTGGGGTACTCGGTGACGGTCTCGGGGTCCAGTACGCACGGTTCGGGCAGGTAGTTGCCGTGGCTGATCACGCAGGGCTGCGGGGCGGCGGCGAGCGGGTCGCGGACCTCGGCCGCGGTGCGCCAGCGCAGCACGGTCCGGGGTACCCACGGCTCGTCGTGGTCGGTGAAGGAGCACCACAGGACCTGGAGCAGGTCGGCACCGTCTGGGCACGGGAGGCCGGGGACGTCCGCGGCGTACAGCTGGGCCACCGGTAGCAACGGCAGCGGCCCGTCCTGGGCTATCTCCTCCTGGTAAGGGATCTGACGCAGGAGGGCGCTCACATCCTCGCCGGACTGCGCCCGCCAGGACAGCAGCCGCCTGTGCCGCCGGGCGTTGTCAGGCGTGCTGCCGACGTGGGAGGGGCCGGCGTGATCCGGGCACACGGGCCACGGTTCTCCTGCCGGCCACAGCAGCGGGCCGCCGATCGAGCTGTCCGCCGCGGTGGGAGTACCGGTGCGAGGGTGCAGCCGCACCGCGGTTCGGGCCAGCGGCGCGAGTTCCGGGAAATGCCTGCTGATCTCCACCGGACGCGGAGGAGTAGTCCGAACCATGGCCGGAGACTACGCCCGGACACACCGTCAGCGGCATCGATATTCGATCGCCCTTCCCTTCCGACGCGTTGAGATCCTGGGGACGCAGGCTGGGAAGGCCTACTCGTTGCGGGACGTGGCCGGGTTGTAGAAGCCGGTGCTGGAGGAGTAGCCGACCATGCTGCCGCCTGCGTTGACCACCTCGGAGGCCTCGTTGGAGTACGAGGAGGGATTCTCGACGGCCACCCGAACTGTGACGCCGGCCTGGGCGCCGACCCCTGCTTCTGCAGGGTGTGCTGGGAAGTGCTACGAAGGAGACGCAAGACGTGAGTGACCCGAGCAGAGCGGAACGGGCAGCGATGCCGCTGGGCAGCGTGAGGAGTGACACGACATGGCGACGAACAGTCCCTGGCAGTTCATCCACGGCGAGCGCCGAGCCCTGCTTGCCGACGCGCGGACGCTGAACGCTGAGCAGTGGTCCACGATGTCTCTCTGTGAGGCTTGGACGGTGCGCGACGTCTTCGCCCACCAGACTGCGACGGCGATGATGACCCCGGCACGCTTCTTCGGGAAGCTGGCGGCGGTGGGATTTCGCTTCCACGACATGACGGCCAAGGACATCGCCACGCTCAACGCGGGTGGTGTCGAGGAGACGATGGCTGTCATGGAGAAGCATCTTGCCGCCGTCACACACCCGCCGGGCCCGATCGAGGCCATGCTCGGGGAGGCGATGGTGCACGGCGAGGACTTCCGCCGACCGCTCGGCATCAGGCGCGACTACCCGACCGAGGGACTCGTCCGCGCCGCCGACTTCTTCAAGGACTCCAACCTGCTGATCGGCAGCAAGCGCAGGATCCAGGGCCTTCGCCTGCGGGCGACCGACACGGACTGGTCGACCGGAGCGGGGCCGGAGGTCGCCGGCCCGATGGTCTCGCTGCTCCTGGCGATCACGGGACGGCAGGCGTCCCTGCCGGACCTGTCTGGGGAGGGTGTGTCCACTCTCGGCACGCGCATGTAGATCTCCCGGGCATCCCGCCCCGGCGGCACCCGCGCTGTTCTACCAGCAAACCGCCTCGGCTATCGGACCAGGCACGAACTCCTAGACCTGTCCACAGACGAGGCCTCCGTGAACATCACCCGAAGCCGCCTGGGCCGACTCGTCCGCCAAAGCATCCTCCGCCCAACCCGGACGAGGCATCTACCAAAATCCTCGGGTCGTCGCGTATCGGGTAGCGCTGCATCCCCGCCGGGCGGCTATTCGAGCACGGACATAGCCGTCTTCAACTCGCTGAACACCTCTCGCGCGTACTCGACGAGAGTGCGCTGATCTGCGGACGACGTCCACCGGTCGAACGCGCCGTAGAACGCACGTGCGCCCAGTTCGGCCGCGAGATCGGCGACGAGTTCCGGGACGCCGCGTGTGCGAAGCGCCTGCGCTGTCGCCTCGGAGAGTGCCGCTCGCTTGGAGGCGGAGCGCTCCTGCAACTCCGCGCTGTTCGCGATGACCGCGCGAAGCCGCCGCCCGATGTCGCGCCGGTCCTGGGTGAACGAGGATGCGAGTGCGTCCAGCGCCAGGGCGACCATTTCCAGAGGTGTGGCCGAAGCGGGCGCCTCGGCGATCGCCTCGGCCGAAATCCGGCTGTGGATCTCCTGCCCGGCGAACAGTACCTCGCGCTTGTCGGTGAAGTGCCGGAAAAAGGTGGTCTTGGTCAGCCCTCCGGCCCGCTCGGCGATCTCGTTGACCGTCGTCGCCTCGTATCCCTGCTCCGCGAACAGTTCGACTGCGGCGCGGACCAGCCGTTCCCGTGCGTTCGGTTCCCATCGAGCCATGGGGACAATCCTAGATGATGTGACTTGGTAACGTCACGGTGCTATGGTGACGTTACCAAGTCACATCACTTCCGGGGAGATCCTTATGCGCGTCTTCGTCACCGGGGCCAGCGGCCACATCGGCTCCGCTGTTGTTCCTGAGCTCATCCACGCAGGTCACGACGTCGTCGGCCTCGCCCGTTCCGACGAGGCGGCCGCGGTCGTCAGGGCGATGGGCGCCGAGGCCCGCCGCGGGAACCTGACCGATCTCGACGGCCTGCGCGAGGCCGCCCGCACTGCCGACGCGGTCGTCCACCTCGGCTTCCAGCACGAGGGCATCGCCTCCGGCCGCTTCGCCGAGGCCGCTGCGCAGGACGAAGCGGTCGTCCATGCGATCTGCGGCGAACTCGTCGACACCGGCAAGGCCTTCCTCGGCATCGGCATGGGTCGCGTCGAGGACCTCGTGAACCACCCCAATCCCCGCGCCAAGGTCGCGCTCGCCATCCACGGGTACACCGAGCGCGGCGTGCGCACCGTCCTGGTCGCCGTCCCGAACGTCACGCACAGCGAGCGCGACCGACACGGGTTCATCCCGCAGTACCTCCGGATCGCCCGCCAGACCGGCGTCGCCGGCTACGTCGGTGACGGCACCAACACCTGGGCCGCGGGCCACACCCTCGACGTCGCCCGCGTCTGGGCCCTTGCGGTGGACAAGGCCCCGGCAGGCTCCCAGGTCACCGGCGCCACTGAGGCCGGCATCCCGGTCCGCACCATCGCCGAGTCCGTCGCCCGCCACCTGGGCATCGACGCGGCCAGCATGCCGGCGCAGCAGGCGGCCGAGCACTTCAAGGCCTTCCCCTTCATCGGCATCGACGTCAAAATGCCGAACGAAGCGACCCGCGAACTGCTCGGCTGGGAGCCGACCCACCCCACCCTGCTCGCCGACCTCGACACGGGCTTCTACTTCAACAGCTGAGCCTGTGCGCAGGGAAGCAGTTGCGCAGCTCTGGCAGGCGTGATCGCCGTCCTGGGCCGGCGAAGATCAGCCCCGGGGGTCTTGGCCGAAGTAGAGGAATGTGACATTGTACTGACGTGAGCAATCGACCGACCTGCGACGTCGTGGTCGTCGGGGCCGGAATGGTGGGTGCTGCCTGCGCTCTCTATGCGGCCCGGGCGGGTCTGACCACCCTCCTTGTGGACCGGGGCCCCGTGGCCGGCGGCACCACCGGGGCGGGCGAGGGCAACCTGCTGGTCTCCGACAAGGAGCCGGGCCCCGAGCTGGACCTCGCGCTGCTGTCCAGGCGGCTGTGGGGCGAACTCGCGGCCGAGTCGGGCCTGGGCAGGGCCATAGAGTTCGAGGCGAAGGGCGGAGTGGTCGTCGCCTCCCGCCCCGAGGGCATGGCGGCGCTGGAGACCTTCGCCGCCGGGCAGCGTGCGGCGGGCGTGGACGCGCGGAGCGTCGCCCCCGATGAACTGGCTGACCTGGAGCCGCACCTGGCGCCGGAGCTCGCCGGCGGGGTCCTCTATCCGCAGGACTGCCAGGTGATGCCGTCGCTGGCCGCCGCGCAGGTGATCCGAGCTGCGCGCCGTGCCGGAGCGGAACTGCGCACCGGCACGGCCGTCACCGACATCCTGTGCGGGAAGGACGGATCGGTGCTCGGTGTCCGGACCGGGCTGCACGGCGACATCCATGCCCCGGTGGTCGTGAACGCGGCCGGTACCTGGGGCGGCGAGCTGGCGGCGCTGGCCGGGGTGCATCTCCCGGTACTGCCGCGGCGCGGCTTCGTCCTGGTCACCGAGCCGCTGCCGAGCCGGGTCGTCCGACACAAGGTGTACGCCGCCGACTACGTGGCCGATGTGGCCAGCGGGGACGCGGGACTGCAGTCCTCGGCGGTCGTCGAGGCCACCGAAGCGGGCCCGGTGCTGATCGGTGCGAGCCGTGAACGGGTCGGCTTCGACCGGACCTTCTCCCTTCCGGTGGTCCGGCGCCTGGCGGCGCAGGCCACCGCGCTCTTCCCGGTACTCGGCACCGTCCACGCCATGCGCGCCTACCTGGGCTTCCGTCCCTATCTGCCGGACCACCTCCCGGCGATCGGCGCCGACCCCCGGGTGCCGGGGTTGCATCATGCGTGCGGCCACGAGGGTGCGGGCATCGGGCTCGCGGTCGGCACCGGGCATCTGATCGCGCAGGCGCTGACCGGCAGGACGCCCGACCTGGACCTCACTTCGTTCCGGCCCGACCGCTTTCCCGAGGAGCCCGTGTGAATCCCCTGGAACTCGCCGGAGCCCGGCCCGGCCCCGCCTTCGGCGTCACCCTCGACGGCCGCGCGATCGAGGCGCTTCCCGGGCAGACCGTTGCCGCTGCACTCTGGTCGGCGGGCGTCACTTCGTGGCGCACCACCCGAGGGGGCGGATCGCCGCGCGGCGTCTTCTGCGGCATCGGCGTCTGCTTCGACTGCCTGGTCACCGTCAACGGCCGCCCCAACCAGCGGGCCTGCCTGGTCCCGGTCCGGTCCGGCGACGTGATCCTGACCCAGGAGGGAACCGGCCATGACGGCCTCGGATAGGACACTCGCGGTCATCGGCGCCGGCCCCGCCGGGCTCGCCGCCGCTCTGACCGCCGCCGATCAGGGGGTACGGGTCACGCTGCTCGACTCCGCCGCCCAGGCGGGCGGGCAGTTCTACCGCCAGCCGGCCGTCGGACTCGGAGCACGCAGGCCGGAGGTTCTCCACCACGCCTGGGGCACGTGGTTGAAGCTGCGGGACCGGCTGGCTGCGCACATCGCGGCAGGACGGATCACATATCTGTCGGACCGTCATGTCTGGCTCGTGGAGCAGCATTTGGAGCCGGGGGAGGTCCGAGGCGGAGCGGGTTTCACCGTGCACGCCCTGCTCGGGCCCGAACAGGTGGAGCCCGAGGCGGTCACCGCCGCTGCCGTGCTCCTGGCAACCGGCGGGTACGAGAAGGTGCTGCCGTTCCCGGGCTGGACCCTGCCCGGGGTGGTCACCGCCGGCGGCGCCCAGGCGATGCTCAAGGGCGGGTTGGTGCTTCCCGGCCGTACGGTCGTCGTCGCCGGGACCGGGCCGCTGCTGATGCCGGTCGCGGTGGGGCTCGCAGCAGCGGGCGCCAGGATCGCCGCGTATGTGGAGTCCGCGCGTCCCGCGAGCCTCGTACGGCAGGCCCCGACTTTCGCCGCCAATCCGGCGAAGGTCGTCGAGGCGGTCGGGTACGCCGCCCGACTGATACGCCACAGAGGTCGGGTGACGGTCCGTCATGCCGTGGTGGAGGCGCACGGCGCCGACCGCGTCGAGGCCGTCACCGTCGCCGCGCTGGACGCGGACGGCCGGCTCCGGCCGGGCAGTGAGCGGCGGATCGCCTGCGACACCCTGGCCGTCGGGCACGGCATGCTCGCGCACACCGATCTCGCGGAGTCGCTGGGCTGTGCGATCGACGCCACCGGCGACCCGTTCGTGGTCACCGACGCCGAGCAGCGCACCAGTGTCGACGGCGTCTGGGCGGCGGGCGAGGCCACCGGAATCGGCGGAGCGGTGCTGGCGCTGGCCGAGGGCGAGATCGCCGGATACTCGATCGCCGCCCGGCTCAGGGGGGTTGAACCAGGGGAGGCCGACCGGGCTGCGCCTGCCAGGACCCGTGCCCGGCTGCGGAAGTTCTTCGCGGCCATCGACACCGCCTGTGCTCCGCCCGCCCACTGGACGGAACAGGTCACCGACGACACCGTCGTCTGCCGCTGCGAGGAGGTCCCGGCCGGGGCGGTCCGCGAGGCCGTCCGGGACCTTGGTGCCACCGACCTGCGGACCGTCAAGCTCCTCACCCGCGCCGGGATGGGCTGGTGTCAGGGGCGGATCTGCGCTCCCGGGGTCGCCGGCGTCGCGGGGTGTGCGGCGGGCCCCGCCAAGCGGACCTTCGCCCGGCCGGTGCCCCTGGCGGTGCTGGCCCAGGAGCCCGACGGCCGCTCGTGACCACTCCCTCAGGATCCACCATCGCTGTAACCCGCAGTGAGCTGTCACACTCCATGAGAAGGTCGAGACTCTGATGAGCAGCACCGAGAACCCTGTCTGGCGCGGTGTCCTGGTCGCCACCGCCCTGCCCCTCCATGGCGACTTGAGCGTCGACTTCGAGGCATACGCCGACCACTGCCGGTGGCTCGTCGGCAACGGCTGCGACGGCGTCGTCCCCAACGGCTCCCTCGGCGAGTACCAGACCCTCACCGACGAGGAACGCGCCCGGGTCGTCGAGGTCGCGGTCGCGGCGATCGGCGGCGACAAGGTCATGCCGGGAGTCTCCGCGTACGGTTCCGCCGAAGCCGCCCGCTGGGCGCAGCAGGCCAAGGACGCGGGCTGTGCCGCCGTCATGTTGCTGCCCCCGAACGCCTACAGGGCCGACGAGCGCTCGGTGCTCGCGCACTACGCCGCCGTCGCCGAGGTCGGCATCGATGTCGTCGCCTACAACAATCCGCACGACACCAAGGTCGATCTGACTCCCGAGCTGCTCGCCGAGCTGCACGAGGCGGGGCTGATCAAGGGCGTCAAGGAATTCTCCGGCGACACCCGCCGCATCTACCGGATCGCCGAACTCGCCCCCGAACTGGACGTGTTGATCGGCGCGGACGACGTCCTGCTGGAACTGGCGATCGCCGGTGCCAAGGGCTGGGTCTCGGGCTACCCCAACGCCCTGCCGACGTCGACGGTCGCGCTGTACCACGCCGCGATCGAGGGCGACCTGGCGACCGCCATACCGCTCTACAGGCAGCTGCACGCGCTGCACCGCTGGGACTCCAAGGTCGAGTTCGTCCAGGCGATCAAGCTGTCCATGGACATCGTCGGCCGCCGTGGCGGCCCGGTCCGCCCGCCGCGCGTCCCCCTGCTCCCGGAGCAGGAGCGGGCGATTCGCGAGGCCACCGAGAAGGCCCTGGCCCTGGGTCTTTCCTGACCAGTCTTTTCCTGACCTGTCGGCAGAGAGGATCTCCCACCCATGCGCAGCAAGCTCGTCCTGCACGCCGTGGACTCGCACACAGAGGGCATGCCCACCCGGGTCGTCACCGGAGGCATCGGCACGGTCCCGGGCGCCACCATGAACGAACGCCGTCTGTGGTTCCGTGAGCACCGTGACGACGTACGCAACTTCCTGATGAACGAGCCGCGCGGGCACGCCGCGATGAGCGGGGCGATCCTCCAGCCGTCCACCCGGCCCGACTGCGACTTCGGCGTCCTGTACATCGAGGTCTCCGGCTATCTGCCGATGTGCGGCCACGGCACCATCGGCGTGGCCACCGTCCTGGTCGAGACCGGAATGGTCCCCGTGGTCGAGCCGGTCACCACCATCCGGCTGGACACCCCGGCCGGACCGGTGGTCGCCGAGGTGGCGGTGGAGGACGGGGCCGCCAAGGCCGTCACGATCCGCAATGTGCCGTCGTTCGCGGTCGGCCTGGACCGCAAGGCCGTCCTCGCCGACGGCCGCACCGTGACCTACGACCTGGCCTTCGGCGGCAACTTCTACGCGATCCTGCCGCTGGAGCAGTTCGGGCTGCCCTTCGAGCGCGAGCGCAGGGACGAGATCCTCGCCGCCGGGCTCGCGCTGATGGACGCCATCAACGCAGAGGATCCGCCGGTGCACCCGGAGAACCCGTCCATCCACGGCGTCCACCATGTGTACCTGGCCGCTCCGGGCTCGAACGCCGAGCGCTCGCGGCATGCCATGGCCATCCATCCGGGCTGGTTCGACCGCTCGCCCTGCGGGACCGGCACCTCGGCCCGGATGGCGCAGTTGCACGCCCGCGGCGAACTCCCGCTGGACCAGGACTTCGTCAACGAGTCCTTCATCGGCACGTCCTTCACCGGCCGCCTGGTCGAGGCCACGGAGGTTGCCGGACACCCCGCCGTGGTGCCCACGGTCACCGGACGGGCCTGGATCACCGGGACCGCCCAGTACCTGCTCGACCCGGCCGACCCGTTCCCGGCCGGTTTCGTCCTCTGACCTCGACCCCTTCCCCAGCACCCCGTTTGGCCAGCGGGAGCAGGGCAAGGCGTCCGGGGGCTTCTCACCCGCACCCTGGCCCGCGCCCGGGCGGTCACCCTGCTCTCCGCTGCGTGAATGAGCCGTGAATACTGGTGGCACGTGACATTGCATCTGCAACGCGTATCCAGGAGGAGCAACGCATGGCCGCTCAGCGCAACGAGGACAAAGCTTCCAAGGTTTCCTCAGGCAGCGCTGGACCCGCCCTGCCCGCTCTGGGCGGAACACGTCCCAGCTACCGCGAGCGCGTCGCCGAGGCCCTCCGTGCCGCCCTGATCGCCGGCGAGCTGAGCCCGGGCGAGGTCTACTCCGCGCCGATGCTGGCCGGCCGATTCGGAGTCTCCGCGACGCCGGTACGCGAGGCCATGCTCGACCTGGTCAAGGAGGGACTGGTCGACACGGTGCCCAACAAGGGCTTCCGGATCACCGCCGTCTCCGAGCGTCAGCTCGACGAGTACACCCACATCCGGTCGCTGATCGAGATCCCCGTGGTCGTGGGCCTTGCCGCCACCGCCGACCCGGCGGAACTGCGGGCCCTCCGCCCGGCTGCCGAGGAGATCGTCACCGCGGCCGCCGCCGGCGACCTGATCGCCTACGTCGAGGCCGACCGCCGCTTCCACCTCGCCCTGCTCGCCCTGGCCGGCAACGAGCACCTGGTCGAGGTGGTCGACGACCTGCGCAAGCGGTCACGGCTGTACGGGCTCACCGCGCTGGTCGAGCGGGGACTGCTGAAGGCGTCCGCCGAGGAACACCTCCAGATCCTCGACCTGCTCCTCGCCCGCGACGAGGACGCCGTACGCGCATTGATGACCCGTCACCTCGGCCATGTCCGAGGCCTGTGGGCCCACTGATGGGGGCCGGGAGGGTGTCGTCGGTATGAGCACCGGAGTGCACCTCACCGACTTCGAGCCCTTCGGCGGTGAAGCGGTCACCTCCTCCGGGGAGGTTCTTGCAGCGTCCGGCCCCGTGCAGTGGACGGGCCGGCTGTACGTGGGTCCCTCGCTTTGCGCCCCCAGGGGGCATTCGGGGAGGCCATGTCTGGGTCTGGCGGCCGCCCTGGCGGCAAGCCCGGCTGGGGCCCGCCCGCCCACGCCGCGCTGCGACGCTTCACTGCAATGGGCGGCCGGCCCTGAGCAGCGCGGAGAGCGCGAGCACGGGCCGATGCTCCGGCGATGGCCTCAGGCTCGGACTCGGCGCGCGCCTGGGCGCGCCGAGTCAGGGGAGCTGCGGCAGGGGGCGGGTGGCGACCTCGTGGGCCTCCCCGAGCGGGAGGCCCAGGAGAGGGTGCACCACCGCGCGAACCTGTTCGTCAGGATCGAGCACCGCCTCACCGGAGGGACGCCGCACGAAGCCGACCGGCAGCGGCACCACCAGTTCCCCGCGCCGGGCCTTGGCCAGCCGCCCCGGACCACATCCGCTGTTTGATCAGGTGCAGCTCGGCCTCTTATGCGGACCTAGTCGTTATGCCGTAGGGATGGCTGGGAGCCGTCATGGCGACAGCGCCCGGCTGTAGGTGAGCGGCATAATCTACAGACCGTCGAGGAATGCCAGGATGGTGTCGGTGGGTCGGTAGCGGCCCGGGGTGGCGTCCTGGGGGGCGGTCCTGGCCAACGCCTGCTCCTTGAGCGCAAGGTCAGCATGGATGTAAATCTGTGTAGTTGCGATGTTTTCGTGTCCCAACCACAAAGCGATCACAGTGGTGTCGACGCCGGCGTGCAGCAGCCGCATCGCGGCGGAGTGCCGCATGACGTGCGGTGAGACCTTCTTGCCGAGCAGAGTCGGGCAGGAGCGTGTGGCGGTGGCCGCGTGCTTGGTGATGCGTCGCTCCAACCCGTCGCGGCTCAGGGCCTCGCCTCGGCGGGTCGGGAACAGCGGGTCGCAGGGAAGACCGCCACGTTCGTTCATCCAGTTCTTCAACGTGGTGACGGTGCTCACGGTCAGTGGGGTGATGCGCTGCTTGCGCCCCTTGCCCAGGCAGCTGATGTGCGGGCCGACGCCCAGGTGCACGTCGCCCACGGTCAAGCCGGTCAGTTCGCTGGCGCGGAGCCCGGTCTGGCAGGCCAGCATCAGCAGTGCATGGTCGCGTCGTCCGGTCCGGGTTCCCTGATCGCAGGCTTCGAGCAACGCGTTGATCTCCTCCTCGGTCAGGTAGGTGACCAGGGTGCGGTCGAATCGCTTGGGTGGGATCGCCAGCACCCGTGCGATGACCGCGGCGTCCTCGGGACGCTGCAGGGCCGCATGGCGAAACAGCGAATGGATCGCGGCCAGGCGGGCGTTGCGGGTCCGGACGCTGTTGCCGCGGTCGGCCTCCAGGTGGTGGAGGAACGCACCGATCAACGGCGCGTCCAGGTCGGCGACATCCAGACGGGAGGGTGGCTTCCCGGTCTGGTCGGCGGCGAAGACCAGCAGCAGCTTGACCGCGTCGCGGTAGGCGGCGATCGTGTGGCCGCTGGCCTGCCGCTGCCGAACGAGGCGGTCGGTGAAGAACGACTGCAGGAGTGGCGCGAGGGTGTTCATGGGTGGCCTGCCAGGTGAGTGTCCAGGCGTTGTCCGCCCAGAGCCATCAGCTCGGGGGCGGCTGACAGATACCAGTAGGTGTGTTTCGGGTCGGTATGCCCCAGGTAGGTCGACAGCCGGGGCATCATGGCTGCCACGTCCGCGTCCTGGCGGTACCAGTCCAGCACGGTGGACACCGCGAAACCGTGCCGGAGGTCGTGGATTCGCGGCCGGCAGCACGCCGAGCGGCGGGTGATCCCGGCCTGGCTGGCCAGTCGGGTGAAGGTGAGTCCGATGTTGGAGTGCAGCAGCCTGGTCCCGGTGGAGGACACCAGCAGGGCCGGGCATGCCGGACACGAACGCGTCCGGTCACGCAGATCCCTATAGCGTTGCAGGGCCTCGATCGTGCTCGGATGCAGGGGCACCAGACGGGACTTGTCGAACTTGGTGTGCCGCACCACCAGCAGTTCGCTCTCGATGTCGAGGTCGGCGCTGTCCAACGCGATCGCCTCGCCGACGCGCAGGCCGCTGACCGCGAGCAGGCCGATCAACGTCTGGTAGGTGGCCGCCCGCAGCTGCGGACGCAGTCCGCCGGCTTCCCGCATCAGCGCGAGGATCTCCGGCTCGGAATACAGATAGGGGGTGGCGCGGTCCGGTCCATGGTGGATCAGCCCGGCCGGGGGGACCTCGACGCTGGGGTCGATGCTGTGCAGATAGGCGGCGAAGCCGCGCACCGCGGACAGGCGGATCGCCCGCCAGTTGCTCGAGGCCCCGACCGGCAGCGTCGCCCAGGCCAGTGCGGATTCGGTGGTGGGCGTGTGAACGCCGTGTTCATCGAGGTAGTCGACGAACTGGCCGAGCAGCCGTCCGGCGTTGTGGAGCTTGAATCCCAGCGCGCGGCGCAGGCTCAGGTAGTGGTCCAGTTCCAGGCGTAGGGACCGGCGTGTGCTCATGCCGCATCACCGGGCCAGGGACGAACCAGCTGCCGCAGCGTTCCGCAGTCGACCTTCGCGTAGATCGCGGTGGTCAGCAGGCGCTGATGGCGCAGGACTTGCCCGATCTCGGTCAGCGATCCGCCGGCGCTCAGCATCGCGGTCGCCGCGGAGTGCCGCAACCGGTGGGCGCCGATCAGGCCCAGGCCGGCCCGGCGGCCCGCGATGACCACGACCGTGGTGACTCCGTTGGAGGTCAGTGCCCGGTAGGGGGCCTGGGCGCGGACGAAGACGGTGCCCTCCTGCGCGCGCTCCGGGCGCCCGTCGCGCAGGTAGTCGACGACGGCTTCTCCGACATCGGCCGGCAGCGGCAAGCGGTCACACCGGTTGCCCTTGCCCCGCACGGTGATCTCACCGAGCCGCCAGTGGATGTCGGACAAGGCCAGTGCGGCGACCTCCCCGGCCCGCAGGCCGAGGCGGACGAGCAAGGTGAGGATCGCGAAATCCCGGCACCCGGCCGCCGAACCTCGGTCGCAGGAGGCCAGCAGCGCCGTGACCTGCTCGTCCGGCAGCCCTTTGGGCAGGCCGGTCTGCGTCCAGCCGGGCACCGCCAGCACCGCCGTGGACAGCGGCTTCTCGATCAGACCGCCGATATGGAGGAAACTGAGCAGGGACCGCAGCGCGGTCACCATCCGGCCCACCGAACCCGGTCGCTGGCGGGATTGCTCCAGCACGAACGCGGTCACCTCACCCGCGTCCAGCCCGCCCAGGTCAAGGCGGCCCTCGGTCCGTGCCAGGCCAAACAGGAACGGGCGAACCAGGCGCACGTTCAGCTCGACGGTCGTGGTCGCCAGGCCCCGCTCGACGCTCAGGTAGTCCCGGTACTGGACCAGCAGCACCTCCACCGGTGTCGTCGGCACCGCCGGTGTCACTGGCGGGGCCACCCCCAAGCACCGCAGGTAGTCCAGCAGCGGCCGCAGGGATCGGCCGGTGACGGAGTTGACGTAGCCGAGCGCGCGACGCTCGGTGAAGTAGGCGTCCACCGTGGCCTGCGTCAACGCCGAAGACTCCAGGTGTTGCTCAAGCATCCAGCGGCTCAGGTGGGCCACCAACCGCAGGTGACCGGCCGCCGTCAGAGGCGTATACCCCAGCCGCTCCAGCTCAGCCCGGAAGCCCACCGCGTACGGAGCCAGCGGACCACGCACCCGAGCCCAACACGGAACCGTCGTCATGATCGTCTCCTCTCGTTCAGGGACCCCTGTCAGGAGCCCTGCGACGAAAGAACCAGCACGACGGTCCGGAACCTGCGAACATCCCCCTAAAACCCCATGACTATGCCGATCGATGCAACGGTGCCCGGGCCCTCCACCAGGGCAGCATCCCCGTGGAGCGGCATAACAACGGGGTCCGCATAAGAGGCATTATGCAGATCTCGGCATAAATACTCACTGATTGTCCCTTTCAACCCCAGCAACAGCCGGTCGTTGTGATCGCTGGGGTCGTAGACGCCGTCCGGGTCCCCGAGCAGGGCCCCGGCCAGCGCACACAGCTCCAGGAGCTGGTGCCATTCACGGCCGCTGCGGGCCAGCCGCGACATCTCGATCCCCAGCACGATCCCCACGTGGTCCAGGCCGACCTCGGAGACCAGGCGCTGGAAACCGGGCCGGGCATCGATCCCGGACGCGGAGTGCCCCAGGTCCTCGTCGATCACCAGCACCCGCGACGCCGCCCAGCCCAGCGCGACCGCGCGCTCCACCAGTGCGTACTGCAGCCGCGTGGACTCCTGATGGTCCCTGACCTGCCCGGCAGTCGACTGACGCACATACACGGCCGCGAGTCGATCACGATGCCAGGGCTGGACCTTGCCCTCCAGCCGTTCCCACGGCAGCCCGACCATCGTCATCGCCGACACCCCCTTCCGCGCTCGGGAGCGGTGCCGCGTTCGCCATCCGCTCCACCAGCAGGCCCAGCAGACGCTGCACCACCACCCGGTTCACCTCCGGGAAGGAATCCCACCTCGGCGCACCCGCTGTCGCGGGCCCGGACTGGGGGGCACAGCCGCGTCTCCTCCAGCGATCGCAACCCACCCCCCTCGCCTGCCTCGACCTGCTCCTCACACAACCGTCGGACTGTTCCGACCAGCGCCAACAGGGCATCAACCCCTATGACCGGGGCATTCCCCGTCCCGGTCCCCTCTATGTCAGCACTGTGGCTTGCTCCTTGAGCACACCTTCCGCTTCCTGAAGCAGACCCTGGGCTGGACCCGGCCCAAGGTCCGCCGCCCCGATACCGCCGACCTGTGGACCTGGCTCGTCATCGCCGCACACACCCAGCTGCGACTCGCCCGCCAACTCGCCGCAGACCTGCGACACCCCTGGGAACGCCTGGTCCCGCAAAGGAAGTTGACCCCAGCTCGGGTGCGGCGCGGGTTTCGGCACATCCGACCGAAGACCGCCCTGCCGACGGCAGTGCCGAAACCGCCGCATCCCGGCCCCGGACGCCCACCGGGCTCGAAGAACCGCAGGACAGCAACCCGCCACGACGTCGGTAAGACCGTCAAACGCGAACTCACTCTCGAGGCCCATCAGCAGAAACTGGCCGCGGCTAGTTAAAGATCAAGCTGAGAGTCCTACCGCTATGAGCCTGGTGTCGCCTACGTGTTGGGCCACCATGCCGTCGTCCCCCTGTTTTCATTTGATCACAAGTGGCGCAGGCTACAGCGGTTCGCGGCTTCCCCGCCACAGCGCTGTAGGCGGGAGCGCTGTGTCCAGCCCCTCGCCGTTGACGGCGCAGCGGACTGGGGCCGAGGTGGGGCAGGAGCAGGTAGGCGTTCATGGGGCCGGCGGCGGCCCACAGGTCGTGCCAGAAGCCGCCGTTGGGGTCCGGGAGCGGGGAGGGCTGCGAGCAGGCTGAGCAAGCGGCTGCCTGGTCGTGGGCGACGTCGCATGCCACGAGCGTTGATGCGCTCAGGGGTTTACCCGGAGTCCTGCAGATAGAGCGTTAGGCTGCTGCCGTCCCTGCGGACGTGTATGAGTTCTGAGGATGTCGGCATGAGTGTGTTCGCCTCCCCTGCCGCGGTGCGCCGGCGGGCGCGCGCCGCCCTCGCGGCCGGCGCCGTGCTGCTGGCCGGTGCGTGCTCCATCCCCACGGCGTCCCCCGCCGCGCACGGCACGGACACCGCGAATACCAGTACGAGTGCGCTACCGACGGTCGGCCCGTCGGCCTCGACGCTGCCCGACCTGCCCTACGCCGCGCTCGACCCCACCGAACAGCTGGACCTGTACCTTCCCGCGGCCGGGACGCACCCGGCGCCGCTGCTGATCTGGATCCACGGGGGCGGCTGGCGCACCGGCGACAAGAGCCAGATCACCGGATTCGCCGGGCCCTCGGTCAAGGCGCCGCCGCCGGGCCCGTGCCGCGATATCGTCGAGGTGCAGGTACCCGACCTCGCCGCGTTGCTGGCCAAGGGCTACGCGGTGGCGGCGGTGAACTACCGGCTGACCCAGGACCCGGTGGCGGCCGCCCAGGACGCCAAGGCCGCGGTGCGGTTCCTGCGCGCGAACGCGCAGCGCTTGCGCCTGGATCCGGACCGGTTCGCGGCCTGGGGCGACTCGGCCGGCGGCCACTCGGCGCTGATCCTGGCCGTCACGGCGGGCCGGCGCACCGTCTTCGACGACCCGCGCCTGGGCCACGCCGACGTCTCCGCCGCGGTGCAGGCCGTGGTCGACGACTTCGGGGCCAGCGAGCTGACGGACCTGCCCGGCTCGCACACCACGACCGAAGACCCGTTCCCGTACATCGCGAGCGCGAAGACGGGCTCGATCCCCCCGTTCCGCATCGCGCACGGCGACGCCGACTGCGTGGTGCCGGTGCAGCACTCGCGCGACCTGCTGGCCGCCCTGACGAACGCGGGGGTGACGGCGACGCTGACGGTACTGCCGGGCGCAGGCCACGAGGACCCGGCGTTCATGCGCACACAGTGGGAGCCGACGCTCGCGTTCCTCGACCGCGTCTTGCACACGTGACCACGTCCGAGACCTACCCAGTCACGACAAGACAAGTTATTGAGATATGCCGAGTGTTGCAGGTCGAACAGCTCCCCTCCGCGAGCCGGCTCGGCTTCGCCCGCCGCGCGCGCATGCGGGCCCACGCCATGCACGGGGACACCGAGCGGGCCCTGCTCAGCGCGCAGGAGGCGACCGCGCACTTCGCCGCAGGCGGTGAGCGCATCGAGGTCGGCCGTACGCTGCTCGCAGCAGCCGCCCTCGCTCTCGACGTCGGACAGGGCGACCAGGTGGCCCGCGCGGGAGCGAGAGGTAGCCGCTCTCGTCAGCACCGGTATGACCAGCGGCGAGATCGCCGACACCCTGGTGCTCAGCGTGCGCACGATCGACAGTCACCTGGGCCGTATCTACCGCAAACTCGGTGTGCCCAACCGGGCGAGCTCCACCCACGCCGTCCTCTATCCCGCCGGCCGTGCTGCAATCCAGGGGCGGCCGAGTTCCCGTCCGATGATCGTCGCCTGCACACCCGCGCGGTACATCGGTTCAGAGTCAGCGGCGTCCTCGCCGCTGACGCCCCAGGTGGTGAGGGGTGCGCGCAGGACGTCGGTGAGTTCGAGGCCGACCAGGCCGTGCATCACGCATCAGAGGCAGTACACGGCCCGGGGACCGAGCCGGGCCGTGTGAACACTATGAGCAGAACTGCGGCTTAAGAACTTAATGGTGGGTTAAACACGAAACATGGATGTCATCTGCGGGTCGTCCTAACTTCAGAGTCCTCAACGGCGAGGACTAGAGGAGACGGACGTGATGGCAGCAGGCAGTGGTCAGGCGGTCGGGCCGGCGCCCGTTCCGGGCGCCCAGGCGCCGGGACGCGGGGATGCCCGTATTGAACTGTCGGGGGTGACCCGGAGGTTCACTTCCCCGGCGGGGAAGGTGTTCACCGCGTTGCGTGAGGTGAACTTCACCGTGGAGCCGGGACAGTTCTGTGCGGTGGTAGGACCGACCGGCTGTGGCAAGTCGACGACCCTGGGCATGGTGGCCGGGCTGGACCGGCCCAGCGCCGGGACCGTGCGGGTCGGCGGCCGGGAGGTCGACGGGATCACCGACGGCGTCAGCTTCATGTTCCAGCAGGACGCCCTGCTGCCCTGGAAGACGGTGCTCGCCAATGTGGCGCTCGGCCCGGTGTTCCGCGGGGTCGGCAAGAAGCAGGCCCAGGCCAAGGCCAGGGACTGGCTCGGCCGAGTGGGCCTGCGCGGCTTCGAGGACCACCACCCGCACCAGCTCTCCGGCGGTATGCGCAAGCGCGTCGCCATGGCGGCCGCGCTCATCAACGAGCCGTCGATCCTGCTGATGGACGAGCCCTTCGGCGCCCTGGACGTGCAGACCAAGGCGATCATGTCGAACGAGCTGCTCGGCCTGTGGGAGGAGACCAAGCCCTCGGTCCTGTTCATCACCCACGACCTGGAGGAGGCAGTCGCCCTCTCCGACCGCGTGGTCGTGATGACCTCGGGACCCGGCACGATCAAGGGCGTCTACGACATCGACCTGCCGCGCCCGCGCGGCGCGGTGCAGGAGATCCGCTTCGACCCGCGCTTCCTCGAACTCCACCACCAGATCTGGGAGTCGCTCAAGGACGAGGTGCAGCGCGCCTACGCGCTCACCGGCGGTACCTCGGCCGCCTCCGACCCGGAGGGAGACCACTGATGTCCACCACATCCAAGTCCACGGCCGGCCCCGAGCCCCGGGAGCGGGAGATGCAGACCCCCGACCAAGTTCGCTCCGTGCTGCAGTCCGAGATCGCAGCCGACGAGGCCACCGTCAAGGCCAGGGCGCTGCGGCAGGCCCGCACCCGCAAGATCCAGGTCAACGTCAGCCGGGTGCTGCTCGGCGTCGTCATCATCGGCGGCTGGCAGCTGTTCGCCCAGTGGAAGATCATCGACCCCTTCTTCTTCGGCCAGCCCTCCGGCATCGTCAGGCAGCTGGTCGACTGGTTCCAGCACGGCACCTCGTTCGGCTCCATCTGGACCCAGATCGGCGTCACCATGGAGGAGGCCCTGCTGGGCTTCGTCTACGGCGTCGGCGGCGGCGTGGTGCTGGGCGTGCTGCTCGGCCAGGTCCGCTTCCTGGCCGATGTGATCGGGCCGTACATCAAGATCGTGAACGCGGTGCCGCGGATCGTGCTCGGCTCGATCTTCTTCGTCTGGCTCGGCCTGGGCACCCCCGCGAAGGTCCTCCTTGCTTCGGTCCTGGTGTTCTTCGTGGTCTTCTTCAACGCCTTCCAGGGCGTCCGCGAGGTCGACCGGGTCTTCGTCAACAACGCCCGCGTCCTCGGCGCCTCGCGGCTGCAGATCACCCGCCACGTGGTGCTGCCCTCGGCGCTCACCTGGATCACCGCGAGCCTCCATGTCGCCTTCGGTTTCGCCGTCATCGGCGCGATCGTCGGTGAGTTCCTCGGCGCCCAGCAGGGCCTGGGCCTGGTCATCTCCGACGCCCAGAACCACTTCAACCCCAACGGCGTGTTCGCGGCCATGGTGATCATCGCCGTCATCGCGCTCACCGCCGAGAGCGGCATCACCTTCCTGGAGAAGAAGCTGCTGGCCTGGCGCCCGCCGTCCTCGAACGAGGTCGCCGGCCTCTGACCCCGGCCGGCCCGGCTCTCGATCCGGGCCTGCCGGTTCCCATCCGCACCGTGCTTTGCCCCACCCTCAGCGCACAAGGGAGTGTCTGTCATGTTCACTACCAAGATCAGCAAGAGATCCCGCCGCACCCTGGCCCTCGCGATGACGGGCGGCCTGCTCGCCACCGTCGGACTGACTGCCTGCGGCTCCTCCAGCAGCGGCTCCAGCAGCTCCAGCGGCGGCGGCAGCCTGCCGAAGGTCACCATGATGGTCGGCGGCATCGACAAGCAGATCTACCTGCCGTACGAGCTGGCCCAGCAGCTCGGCTTCTACAAGAAGTACGGCGTCGACATGCAGCTGAGCACCGAGTCCAACGGCGGCGTCGGCGCCGAGGACGCGATGGCCTCGGGCCAGGTGGACATGGCCGGCGCCTGGTACATCCACACCTGGGACTTCCAGGCCAAGGGCAAGGACGTCATCAACCTCGCCCAGCTCAGCGGCGCCCCCGGCGAGCGCGTGATGTGTTCGAAGACCTCGGGCGTCACCACCCCCGCGGACTTCAAGGGCAAGAGCATCGGCGTCACCGACCTCGGCTCGGGCACCGACGACCTGATCCAGCAGCTGGCCGCCCACTACAACCTCTCCACCAGCCAGTTCCACCGCGTCGGCGTGGGCCAGGGCTCCACCCTGCTCGCTGCCCTGCAGCAGCACCGGGTCGACTGCGCCATCACCACCCAGCCCACCGTCAGCGCGGTCGAGAAGGCCGGGGCCGGCGTCTCCGTCTTCGACCTCTCCAGCTCCGAGGGCGCCACCAAGTGGCTCGGCGGCACCTGGCCGGCCGCCGGCGTGCTGACCCTGAACAGCTGGGTCCAGTCGCACCAGGACACCGCGCAGAAGGTGGTCGACGCGCTGGTCGCGACGATGCACTGGATCAACACCCACTCCGCCGCGGACATCGCCAACGCGCTGCCGGCGTCCTACACCAACAACGGTCTGATCACCAAGGACGTCTACACCGCCGCCCTGGCCCAGGACAAGGGCCAGTTCCTCCCGGACGGGATGATGCCCGCCACCGGCCCGGCGACCGTCGAGACCACCGCCAAGCTCTCCGGCGTCGACGTCAGCAAGGTCAACGTGGCCGACACCTACACCAACAAGTACGTCATCGCGGCCAACAAGCTCGAAGGCTTCACCGTCATCGGCGGCTGACCCCCACCACGTGACCGGCGCCGTCAGGAGCCGGGGACAACGATGGTGCCGGGCGGCAGCTCACGAGCTGCCGCCCGGCGATCGCCCTGTGCCAGGACCGTCCAGCAGATCGCCGGCTTCTTCAACCTGCCGCGGTCCTCGGTGTGCGGTCACCTCGACCCAGAGACAACCCTGCCTGCCAGGAGTCCCCGTATGACCACCCTGCACGAGCCCACCAACGGCCAGCGGGCCGAGAGCGGACGCCGGTGTGTGGCTCTGTTCGTCGGCCACGCGGTCGCGGCCGGGGCCGATCTCACCGAAGTCGACCGTGCGGACCTCGGCCGCCGGATGGTCGAGGCGTACAGCGGCGAGCCGATACCCGGGGACGACCTGGGGACCGTGATCGCTTTCATGGCCGCCGACCTGTATCACCACGCGGACGCGACGATGGACCCCGCAGCGATGCTCGGCGCCGCCCTCACGGAGTTGAGCGCCGCGGTCAACACGGTGCCCGTCCTGGTCAGCCTTGGCGAAGAGGGACGCCCCGGCATCCTCGCGTGCGCCCTGGCTGCTGCCATCGCCTACGCCGAGAGCGTGGGCGTCTGCCCTGTCGAGATCACTGACATGGCTCTCACGCACTGGTCGGACGAGGTGGAGGAGGAAAGGTTCATGCGGGCGCGTGCCGAGCGGCAGCACCACAGCGTCGGCCAGGCCCGGTAGACCGAGGCCGGCGAGGGGGCACCCCGGCGTTCGCCGGATCCCTTCGACACCAGCCGGACCAGCGACAAAGCCAAGCAACCGTCTATACGAACTATGCGAACAGGTATATCTGTGACTGCCAACGAGGACTCGTTCACCGACTGGAAGAAGCGTGAGGAGATCGCGGAGTCGATGATCCCGGTGATCGGAAGGCTGCAGCGCGAGCGGGACGTCACGGTCCTGCTGCACAGTCGCTCCTTGGTGAACAAGTCGGTGGTCAGCATCCTCAAGACGCACCGATTCGCCCGGCAGATCGCCGGAGAGGAACTCTCCGTCACCGACACGCTGCCGTTCCTGCACGCTCTCACCGCGCTCGATCTCGGGCCTTCCCAGATCGACATCGGCATGCTCGCCGCGACGTACCGGAGCGACGGCCACGGCCTGTCGGTCGAGGAGTTCACCGCCGAGGCCGTCGCCGGCGCAACCGGCGCCAACAAGATCGAGCGCAACGAGCCGCGCGATGTGGTCCTCTACGGGTTCGGCCGCATCGGCCGCCTCGTCGCCCGTCTGCTCATGGAGAAGGCCGGTTCCGGCAACGGCCTGCGGCTGCGTGCGATCGTCGTCCGCGGGGGCAGCGGACGGGCCGGCGAGGACCTCGTCAAGCGCGCCTCGCTGCTGCGCCGTGACTCCATCCACGGCCAGTTCCAGGGCACGATCACCGTCGACGAGGCGAACAGCACGATTCTCGCCAACGGCAACGAGATCAGGGTGATCTACGCCGACGACCCGGCGTCGGTGGACTACACGGCGTACGGCATCAGCGACGCCATCCTCATCGACAACACCGGCAAGTGGCGCGATCGCGAGGGCCTGTCCAAGCATCTGCGCCCGGGCATCGACAAGGTCGTCCTGACCGCACCGGGCAAGGGTGATGTCCCCAATATCGTGCACGGCGTCAACCACGACACGATCAAGCCGGACGAGCGGATCCTGTCCTGCGCGTCCTGCACCACCAACGCGATCGTTCCGCCGTTGAAGGCCATGGCGGACGAGTACGGCGTGCTGCGCGGGCACGTGGAGACCGTGCACTCCTTCACCAACGACCAGAACCTGCTGGACAACTACCACAGTGCCGACCGCCGAGGCCGCTCGGCGCCGCTCAACATGGTGATCACCGAGACCGGTGCCGCCTCGGCCGTGGCCAAGGCACTGCCCGGACTCAAGGCGAGGATCACCGGAAGCTCGATCCGTGTCCCGGTACCGGACGTCTCGATCGCCATCCTCAACCTCCAGCTCGCGCGTGAAACGACCCGCGAGGAGGTACTCGACCACCTCCGCACCGTGTCGCTGACCTCGCCGCTCAAGCGTCAGATCGACTTCATCAGTGCACCGGACGCGGTCTCCAGCGACTTCATCGGCTCGCGCCACGCCTCGATCGTCGACGCCGGCGCCACCAAGGTCGAGGGCGACAACGCGATCCTCTACCTGTGGTACGACAACGAGTTCGGCTACTCCTGCCAGGTCGTCCGTGTCGTCCAGCACGTCTCCGGGGTGGAGTACCCGACCTACCCTGCCCCGGTTACCTGATATCGGGGGCTGCCCGTCGTGGGCTCCGAGCAGGCTGACCCCGGCGGAACACATCCGCTACTCGACCCGAACCCTCGCGCGCGCCACCCTCGCCGCGGCCGGCCTGGGCGCCAAGGGGTTCATCGACCGCCGCGTCGTCCTCGACGCCGAGACCGTCCGCGGCCCGGCTCATCCACGGTGTGGATGAGCCGGATGCGGGATCCGGATCGCGCGGAGGATGGCGACCGGGCCACGGACGGCCCATAGTCGTCCCTACCCACACGCCGCTGTCCGGACCAGTCGCCGGCGTGGGGTCGTCCTCAGCATGCCGTGCGCCCGTCGGCGCCGGCGAAGCCATGCCCAACTGCCGTACACCGTCTCTGGAGTCGCCATGCCAGGTTCCCTTCCATCGCCGTCCGCCACCGTGGTCGACGACGCCGCTGCGTCACCCCTGGCCGTCTCCGGCCCGGCGCATCTGCTGCGCGTGACCCTGCTGATGGCGGGCAGTTGTCTGCCGATTCTCGGGGCGGTACTGATCGCCCCGGTGCTGCCGAAGATGAGGCGACGACACGGCACCGCTGACGCATCGCCGGTCCGCGTGGGCGCGCTCTGCTTCGCCCGTCCGGGCCATGCCGCCAAAGTTAACCGGAGCGCCGCTTGTGCTGATTGCTCTGAAATGTGGCTGAAATATTGCCGTGGATCCGCTGTGGTGTTAACGTCCCAGCCTCGGCTATTCAGTCGATTGAGATGACTTATTCGCCTTCTCGGTGGTGAGCATGAGTGGTCCCGTCCTCCGCGACCGGCTCCGGGGCGTCGAGTGGGGTGTGGCCACCGCAGGCAGCCTCGCGGCACCGCTGCCGGGTCGGCCGGGCCACTACCAGCAGTGGTCCGCGGACGTGGGCGAGCTGGTGGGAAGCGCACCGGCCGGTTTCCGCGGCGTACTGGGATGGGCCCATGTGCAACCGGACGGTCCCGGCCGCTGGGACACCGTCGCCCTCGACCGCTGCGACCGCGCGGTGGACGGCCTGCTCGCGCGCGGTCTGCACCCCGGTCTGACGCTGCTCCATCGTGACCTGCCGCTCTGGCTGGAAGCGTCCGGCGGCTGGCGGTCGCGCGACACCGCCCTGCGCTTCGCGGAGTACGCCGCCGCGATGGGGGACCGGTTCGGCGACCGGGTGGCCAGATGGTTCACGTCGAGTGACCTGGGCGCGTCGTCCCTGGCCGACTGCGTGGCGGGTATGTCCCCGACCGGTCGCGGGTTCGGCCCGGAGGGCCTGCCGGCCGTGCACCACCTGTTGCTGGCCAGCGGACTGGGAGCGCAGGTGCTCAGCGGCGCCGGCGTCTCCGGCGGGATCGGGACGACGGTCACCCTCATGGGAGGCTACCCGGCGACCGACGACCCGTGGGACCGGATCGCGGTGGAACGGCTGGAAGCCTGGTCGAACCGGCTCTTCCTCGATCCGATGCTCCTGGGTGAGCACATGGTGGACGAGAACGGACGCTCCCCGATCGAGGAGTCCGGTTGCGTCCGGCCGGGCGACCTGGAGATCATCTCGACCCCGCAGGACCTGCTGGGCCTGTCCTGGCACGCGCCCTGCCGGGTCACCGTCCCGGAGAATCTGCCCCGGGTGCTTCCTGCGCTGGGCTGCTTCCAGGCGCTCAACGACCTGAACCGCCTGCTGGTGCGCCTGGGGTTCGCGGTGGTCCCCTTCGAGGGGGTGGAGACCGGGCCGCTCGGCTGGCCCATCCTCCCCGAGGCGTTGGCCGACGCCCTGGCCTCGCTGTCCGACCTGTACGGTGACCGGCTGCCGGCACTGCATGTCATCGACAACGGCATGGGGGACCTGGGCATGGACGAACCGGACGGGGGCAACCAGCAGGGCGACGCGGATCCGGCCAGACGTCGCGCGGTGCTGGCCGCCAGGCTCTCCTGGCTGGCGGGCGTGATGGCCTGCGGAGTCGACGTGCGCGGCTACGAGTACTGGTCGGTGCTGGACAACATCGAGTGGAAACTCCGCTACTCCCGCTTGTACGCGGTGGCCGTTCCCAGGAGCGAGCCGTTGCCGCAGCCGACGATTCCCCGTGACTGGTCGCACCTGAACGCGTTCGACGACGGGGTCCGCCCGGGTGCGTCAGGACCGCTCGTGGCGCTGTCGCGGGAGAGCGGCACCGTCCCCGCCGGACGGAGCGGCTCTCCCGCGGCTCACTCCTCCGCGCCGCCGGCCAGGTAGGACGACTCGATCGCGCCCAGGTTCCGGCGCAACTCCTGTGGAGTACCCACCAGTTCGACGCGGCCGCGGCGCAGCACGTACACCCGGTCCGCGATGTCCAGCACCTTGCGCACATGCTGTTCGACCAGCAGCGCCCCCAGGCCGCGGTCGGCCGCCGCGCGCACCGCGCTCAGCAGGCGCTGGACCACCAGCGGGGCGAGGCCGAGCGAGAGCTCGTCGGCGAGCAGCAGCCTGGGGGAGCGGGACAGGGCCCGTGCGAGCGAGAGCATCTGCTGCTCGCCGCCGGAGAGCATCCCCGCGCTGATCCTGAGCCGCTTCTCGAGCTCGGGGAACAGCTCCAGTGCCCGTGCCGCCTCCACCCGGCCGACGCGAAGGTTGTCCGCGGTGTCGAGCTGGGTGAAGACCATGCGTTCGCCGACGTACGCGAGACCCTGGCGGGCACGCCGGTGCAGGGGTGCCCGGCTGGGAGCGCCGAGCCAGAGCAGCTCACCGCTCATCGGCGCCAGCTCGCCGGCAAGTACCCGCAGCGTCGTGCTCTTGCCGGCGCCGTTGGGGCCGAGCAGCGCGACCACCTCGCCGGGGCGCACCTCGATGTCGAGCTGGTGAACCACGGGCTGCCGGCCGTATCCGGCGGACAGGCCCCGGGTGGTGATCAGGGGCGCTGCCGGAGCTCCTTGGAACGCTGCGATGGGCACAGGGTTCTCCTTTCGGGACGGATCAGCCGGCCGGCTTGGCGGTCAGCACCTTCCGGACGTCGACGAAGGTCGAGCCCGGCTTGGCCCAGTCGACCTGGCCGTCACGGATGGTCAGTTCGGTGGCGGTGGTGTTGTGGATGCGGGTCAGGCCGGGAATGGCCAGCGCGCTCGACGGCTGCCAGTCGAGCGGCGGGGTCAGGCCGCCGGTGTCCAGGCCGGTCGTGGTGTTGAGCTCCTGGACCAGGGCGGTGGAGGTGATCTGCGGCAGCTTCTCGGCGGCCGCGGTGAAGACCTTGAACGCCACCCAGGTGGTCTCCTCGGCGCCGCTGCTGGTGTCGATGTTCTTGTTGCCCTTGGCGGCCGCGACGAAGTCCTTCCAGGCGGGGTCGGAGACCGGCGGGTAGTAGCCGGTGATGGCGGCGCCCTCCAGCGGGCTGCTGCTGCCGCCGGTACTGGCGGCGATCTGCGGGGTGAGGTTGCCGACGACGCTGCCGAGCTTGTTCTTGGCGCCGGACTGGACGTACGCCTGGACGAACAGCTGCGAGGCGGTGCCCAGGATGACGCTCACGCAGGCGTTCCCCTTGGCCGCCGCGGCGACCTGGGGGGCCAGGTCGGTGGCGCTGACCGGGATCTTCACGTCCAGGGGCGGCGGTCCTCCGGCGGAGGTGACGCCGAGCGTGAGGAACTGCCCGACGATGGCGGCGGCGGCGAGGTCGTAGCGCACGCCCGCGACGGTCTTGCAGCCCGACTCCACCAGTTGGCGGCCGTGCGCGGCGAAGACGACCGGGGTTCCGCCGTTGACCGGGAAGGACAGCGGGTTGGAGAACTCGGCCGCGGAGACGCCGGTCCCGCCGAGGTAGGGGATGCCGGCCTTCTGCAGGATCGGCATGTACCGGTCGCCGGCCAGGCTGTACGAGCCGACCACCGCGATCACGTGGTCGCTGACCGCCTCCTGGGCGCACTTCTCCGCCTCGTCGGGGTCGTTCTTCTCGTTGCAGGTGACCAGTTGCAGCGGGCCTCCCTTGATCCCGCCGTTCTTGTTGATCCAGTCCGCGTACGCCTGGGCCGTGTACCGGACTCCGGGCTGGCTGCTGCCCTGGGTGTTCTCCGGATCCCAGACCATCACCTTGACCGGCGTGCCGGTCAGCGAGGACGCCGCGGTGCTGGTGGAGGCCTTGCTGGCGCAACCCGCGCCGAGCAGGGCCCCGGTCACTGCGAGACAGGTCAAAGCGGCGTTTCTGCGCCGACGTGCGTCGTACATGTTCCCTCCGGTGATGGCTGGTGCCCGGACGGGCGGGGTGGGCGGGTCCAGCATGGGGCCAGTAGAACAGTCAGAGAAGAGAACTTACAAAAATAATCTAACTAAATAACCTGATGCCTTGCGGGGTGGCCCACGGTTCGCTACTCATGAAAGCCAGCGGGTCCCTGCGCTCCGCACGGGTCCCTGCGCGAGAACAAAGGGGTTGATCTGGTGGACGACATGCTGCGCTTCGCGCTCCTCGGCCTGGGGCTGGGCGCGCTGTACGCACTCACCGCGCAGGGCATCGTGCTGGTGTACCGGGGCTCGGGCGTGCTCAACTTCGCCCATGGCGCCATCGGTATGAGCGCCGCCTACCTGCAGTGGGAACTGGCCGCGAACGCCGGTGTGCCTTACTGGGCTGCGGTCGCCTGCGGCGTGCTCGGGGCGGGGGTACTGGGGGTGCTCACCCATCTGCTGGTGATGCGTCCGCTGCGCCGCGCCTCGTCGCTGGCCAGGCTGGTCGGCACGCTGGCGGTGTTCATCGTGCTCACCGCTGTCGCAGTCCAACGCTACGGTGACAGCGTGCAGTTGGTGCCGGGTCGGCTGCCCTCCGGGCTGGTGCACATCGGCGGTGCGATCGTGTCCGAGGACCGGTTCTGGCTGCTCGCGATCGCCGTCGCGGCCACGCTGGTGCTCCATGTCGTCTACCGGCGCACCCTGTTCGGCCTGGGCACCACGGCTGTCGCGGAGAACCAGGGCGCGGCCGCCTCGCTCGGCTGGTCCTCGGACGTGGTGGCCGCCGCCAACTGGGGCATCGGCTCCGCGCTCGCGGGCCTGACCGGCATCCTGATCGTCCCGGTCATCGGCCTCTCGGTGCACGGCCTGACCGACCTGCTGCTCAGCGCGCTGGCCGCCGCGCTGGTGGGCAGGTTCTCGTCGTTCCCGGTCACCCTGGCCGGCGGTCTGGTGGTCGGGGTGGCCCAGTCCGAGCTGACCCGCTACAGCACCAGCGTCACCGGCCTCGCCGCGTCCGTGCCGTTCCTCGTCATCGCCCTGGTCCTGGTGGTCCGCGGCCATGCGCTGCCGCTGCGCGGCACCTTCCTGGAACGGCTCCCCGCGATCGGCACCGGCCGGGTCAGGCCGGTCCCGCTGGCCGTCGTGGTGGCGGTCGCACTGCTCCTGGTCAGCCAGTCCTCGCCGGTGTGGGCCGACTCGATCACCACCACCATGGTGCAGGCGCTGATCATCCTGTCGGTCGTCGTGGTCACCGGCTACGCGGGGCAGGTCTCCCTGGCGGCGTACGCCCTCGCCGGGACCGGTGCCTTCATTGCCGGCCACGCGGCGGCCGACTGGGGGCTTCCGTTCGAACTCGCCCTGGCGGCAGGGATCGTGGGCACAGTACCGATCGGGCTGCTGTTCGCGCTGCCCGCGATCCGCACCCGCGGTGTCAACCTTGCGATCATCACCCTCGGCCTGGGCACCACGCTCGAGGTCATGGTCTTCCAGAACACCGGCCTCGCCACCAGTTCGGGCAGCGACGGCATCGTGGTGGGCAAGCAGTCGCTGTTCGGCGTCGACATCTCCGGGGTCGACCACCCGCAGCTGTACGCGGCACTGGTACTCCTCCTGTTCGTCGTCGCCGTCCTGGTCGTCGCCAACATCCGGCGCAGCCGGACCGGGCGCCGCCTGATCGCGGTCCGGGCCAACGAGCGGGCCGCGGCCGCCCTCGGCATCAGCATCCGCTCCGCGAAGCTCTACGCCTTCGGCCTGTCCGCGGCGCTCGCCGCGCTCGCCGGCGTGCTCAGCGGCTTCCGCTCGACCTCGGTGGTCCTGGCCGACTTCGCCAGTTTCAACTCCATCACCGTGCTCGGGCTCGCCGTCATCGGCGGCGCGGGCTTCCTGGTCGGTCCGCTGTTCGGCGCCACGTTCGCGGCGGGCACGGTCGGCGCCCGGTTCGGGGACCTGCTCGTCCCCGGACTGAGTGCGTGGATGCCGCTGATCGGCGGGATCGTCCTGCTGCTGACCCTGCTGGGCAACCAGGACGGCATCGGACGGGAGGTCAGCACGCGGGCGGCCGCCCTGGCCGGCAGGCTGGCCCCGCTGATCATGAGAGAGAGGGGCCGGTCAGCGAAGCCGACCGCGGTGCCCGCCGCGTCGCCCGTTGCACCGGATGCGGGCCGCGCGACTCCGCTGCTGCTCCGGGTGGCCGGGCTGACCGTCCGCTACGGCGGCGTCGTGGCCGTCGACGGGCTGTCCTTCGACATCGAGCCGGGCCGGATCGTGGGCCTGATCGGGCCCAACGGTGCGGGCAAGACCTCGGCCATCGACGCCGTCACCGGTTTCACCCGCGCGGCGTCCGGCAGCGTCCACCTCGGCGGCCGGGACGTGACCCGGTCGCCGGTGCACCGGCGGGCCGGAGCCGGGCTGAGCCGGTCCTTCCAGTCGCTAGAACTTTTCGAGGACATGACCGTCCGGGACAACCTGTACGCCGCCTGCGACCGGCCGGGACGGCTGACGTTCCTGACGGACCTGGTACGGCCCGGCAGCCGCCCGCTGCCGGCCCAGGTGCTCGCGGCGGTGCGCGAGTTCGGCCTGGACGCGGCGCTGGACCGGTCGGTGGGCGACCTCTCCTACGGGGAGCGGCGGCTGCTGGCCATCGCCCGCGCCGTGGCGACCTCGCCGTCGGTCCTGCTGCTGGACGAGCCCGCCGCGGGGCTGTCGGACGACGAGACGCGCGAGCTGGCCCACCTGGTCCGGCAGCTCGCCGACGAGCGCGGCATCGGCGTGCTCCTGGTGGAGCACGACGTGGACATGGTCATGAACGTCTGCGACCGGGTCGTGGTGCTCGACTTCGGCCGCCCGATCAGTTCCGGCACCCCCGAGGAGGTGCGCCGGGACCCGGCGGTGCGGGCCGCCTACCTGGGGGACTTCTCCCCGGCCGAAGCCCCCGACCAGGTCACAGCCCCAGTGAGCGGCCGACGATCTCCTGCATGATCTCGGAGGTCCCGCCGAACACCCGCTGCACCCGGTTGTCCCGCCAGATCCTGGCGATCTCGTACTCGTTGACGTAGCCGTACCCGCCGAACAGCTGCAGGCAGCGGTCGATGACCTGCCAGGACGTCTCCGACGTCCAGTACTTGGCCGCCGCCGCGTCGTCGGCGGTCAGGTGGCCGTCGACCAGCGCCATGATGCAGCCGTCGACGTAGCCGCGGGCCGCGTTGAGCTTGGCCCGGACATCGGCCAGGGCGAACCGGTTGGCCTGGAAGCTGCCGATCGGCTGCCCGAAGGCGGTGCGGGACTTCGCGTACTCCAGGGTGATCTCGAACGCGCGCTCCGCCGCCGCGAGCGAGCTGACCGCGATGGCCAGCCGCTCGGTCGGCAGGTTCTGCATCATGTGGTAGAAACCGCGGCCCTCCTGGCCGATCAGGTTCTCAGCCGGCACCCGTACCTGGTGGAAGAACAGCTCCGCGGTGTCCTGGGCCTTCATGCCGACCTTGTCGAGCTTGCGGCCGCGCTCGAAGCCCTCGGCGCCGCGCTCGACCACGATCAGGCTGATGCCCTTGTGGCCGGCCTGCGGATCGGTCTTGCAGGCGACGACGACCAGGTCGGCGAGGATCCCGTTGGTGATGAAGGTCTTGGAGCCGTCGACGACCCACTGGTCGCCCTCGCGGCGGGCGGTGGTGCTGATGGCGCGCAGGTCCGAGCCGGCGCCCGGCTCGGACAGGGCCAGTGCGCAGACGGTCTCCCCGCTGACGACGCCCGGCAGCCAGCGGGCCTTCTGCTCCTCGGTGGTGAGCCTGGCCAGGTACGGCGGCAGGACGTCGTTCTGCAGGCCCAGGCCGATGCCGACCGAGCCCGTCGCGGCCATCTCCTCGGCCATGATCGCGTTGTAGCGGAAGTCGTGGATGTCCTGGCCGCCGTACTCCTCGGGCAGCTCCCAGCCGATCAGCCCGGCCTTGCCCGCGGCGGCCCACGCGGCACGGCTGACCTGGCCGTCGCGCTCCCACTGCGCGGCGTACGGCGCGCACTCGCGCAGGTAGTACGTGCGCGCGGTCTCCCGGAACAGCTCGTGTTCCTCGGTGAATATCGTGCGGCGCATGCCGGCCGTCCCTTCCGCCTGGCGAGTGATTCAGTATAGTAAGTTAAATGATTCTGATCCGTTGGGGAAGTCGGAACGTGGAGGACGCATGAGCGAGCGGGAGACGGTGGCTCTCGTCACCGGAGCGGGTCGGGGCATCGGGGAAGCCATCGCGGACCGGTTGGCCGCCCGCGGCAGCGCGGTCGCGGTGTGCGACCTCGACGCGGTGGCGGCGGCCAAGGTCGCCGCCCGGCTGACCGAGCAGCACGGTGTCCCCGCGCTCGCGGTGGCGACGGACATCGCCGACAGCGCCTCGGTACGCGCCGCCGTCGCCCGGGTGGTCGCCGAGCTCGGCCCGGTGGACGTCCTGGTCAACAACGCCGCCGTCGATGTCGTCGAACGGTTCGTCGACAGCCGCGAGGAGACCTGGGACCGGATCATCGCCGTCAACCTGCGCGGCACCATCACCATGACCCGGGCCGTGCTGGACCTGATGATCGAACGCGAGCGCGGACGCATCATCCACATCGCCTCCGACGCCGGCCGGGTCGGCTCCTCGGGCGAGGTGGTCTACTCCGCGACCAAGGGCGGTGTCATCGCCTTCGGCAAGGCGCTCGCCCGCGAGGTGGCCCGCTACGGCATCACCGTCAACAGTGTGTGCCCCGGCCCCACCGACACCGCGCTGCTGGGCCAGGTCGCCGAGTACAGCCAGAAGATGGTCGACGCCACCGTGAGGGCGGTCCCGCTGCGCCGGATCGCCGAACCGGCGGACATCGCCGGGGTGGTGGCCTTCCTCGCGTCCGACGATGCCGCGTACATGACCGGGCAGACGCTGTCGGTCAGCGGCGGCCTGACGATGGTCTGAGGGGCGACGACATGGCAGAGGTGCTGCGGGTCGAACTGCGCGACCGGCTGGCTGTCCTCACCCTGGACCGCCCCGAGGTGCTCAACGCGATCGGGACCGGGACCGCCGACCGGCTCCAGGCCGTGCTTGAGGAACTGCGCGAGGACGACCGGGTGCGGGCCCTGGTACTGGCCGGAGCGGGACGGGCGTTCTCGGCCGGCGCCGACCTGGGCGAGATCGAGGCCTTCACGGCCCCCTACCAGTTCCGCGCCTTCGTGGGCCGGATGACCGAGGTGTACGGGCTGCTGCAGGCCTACCCCAAGCCGTCGGTGGCGGCCGTGCACGGCTTCGCCTTCGGTGGAGGCCTGGAGCTCGCGCTCGCCTGCGATCTGCGGGTGGCCGAGCGCGGAGCCCGGTTGGGGCTGCCGGAGATGAAGCTCGGCGTCCTGCCGGGTGCCGGCGGTACCCAGCGGCTGCCGCGGCTGGTCCCGCCCGGCATCGCCAAGCAGATGATCCTGACCGGGGAGCCCGTCGACGCCGAACGCGCCTACGCGCTGGGGCTGGTCAACGAGCTCACGGACACCGGTGGCGCGCTGGCCGCCGCCGAGGCGCTGGCCGCACGGCTCGCGGCCGGCGCCCCGCTGGCGCTCGCCGCCGGCAAGCGCCTGGTCGACCAGGGGCTGCTGATGGACCTGGACGCCGCGATCGCGTACGAGCGTGAGACCGTCGCGGTGCTGTTCTCCTCCGAGGACCGGGCGGAAGGGCTGAAGGCGTTCCGCGACCGGCGCCCCGGTGAGTTCCGCGGCGCCTGACCGGTCGGCTCCTGACGGGTCGGCGCCTGGACTGTCGGGGCGGGGATCAGATCACCGCGTCGGCCCGGAGGCGCTCGATCTCCTCATCGCCCATTCCCAGGACGGACGCGAGCACGTCGGCGGTGTCGCCGCCCAGGTCGGGCGGCGCGTCGTAGCAGTCGATCGGCGTCCGCGACAGCCTGATCGGATTGCTCAGGAGGTCGATCCCGCCGGCCCGCCCGTGCTCGACGGTGGTCCGCATGCCGCGGTGCCGGATCTGCGGGTTGGCGAACACCTCGGGCAGGGAGTTGACCGGGCTCACCGGGACGTCCGCGGCCTCCAGTTCGCCGATCCAGTCGGCGGCGTTCCTGGTCAGCAGGATCTCGTCGAGGATCTTGAGCAGTTCGCCGCGGTGGGCGATGCGGGCCGAGACGGTGGCGAAGCGGGCGTCCTCGGCGAGGTCGGGCCGTCGAACCACCTCGCACAGCGCGTCGAACTGCCGCTTGGTGCTAGCGACCAGGAAGATCTCCCCGTCGGCACAGCGGAAGGACTGCGAGGGGATCCCCCCGTAGCCGCCGTTGCCGCGCCGCTCGGGTACCTCTCCCGAGACCAGGTAGTTCTGTGCGTAGTGGGACAGCGAGGCCAGCCCGCAGTCGAGCAGGGACAGGTCGATGTACTGCCCGGTACCGCCGTTGACGCCGCGGTGGTGCAGGGCGGCCAGGATCGCGTTGCCGGCGTAGAGGCCGGTGAGGATGTCGACCATCGACACCCCCACCTTCATCGGGCCGCCGCCCGGCACGGCGTCCGGCAGCCCCGAGACGCTCATCATTCCGGACATGGCCTGGAAGACCCCGTCGTAGCCGGGGCGGTCGGAGTAGGGCCCGTCCTGGCCGTAGCCGGTGATCGAGCAGTAGACGAGACCTGGGTTGACCGCCGCGAGCGACACATGGTCGAGCCCGTACCTGGCCAGGACGCCCGGTCGGAAGTTCTCGATCAGCACGTCCGACTTGGCCGCCAGGCGTCGCAGCAGCCGCTGTCCTCCGGGTGTGGAGTGGTCGATGGTGATCGACCGTTTGTTGCGGTTGCAGCTGAGATAGAACGCGGCGACGTCCGGGCCGTCGGCGGAGTCGAGAAACGGCGGCCCGTAGGCGCGGGAGTCGTCGCCGGTGCCGGGGCGTTCGACCTTGATCACGTCCGCGCCGAGATCGCCCAGCAGCTGTGCGGCGAGCGGCGCCGCGAGCACCCGGCCCAGGTCCAGCACGCGTATGCCGTCCAACGCTCGCGGGGTCATGTCGGGTCTCCTAGCGTGCTGCAGGGGAGTAGTCCTTGCCGCGGATCAGCCGCACCGGTGTGTAGACGAGGACTTCCTCGTCCCGCTGGTTGCGCACGCCGATGCGGCTGGTGACGACGCCGCGGGCGCCTGTGCTCGCCGGACGGGAGGCGGTGGTCTCGACGACGGCGTAGAGGGTGTCGCCCACGTACACCGGCTGCTTGACCGTCAGTTCCATGTGCATGAAGGCCAGGCCGGTGCCGTGCAGCACATTGGTCTGCAGCACCAGTCCCTCGGCGATGCAGTAGACCATCCCACCGGGGACCAGCCGACCGGTGTAACCGCCCTCGGCGGCGTGCGAGGCGTCGAGGAACAGCGGCTCGTTGAAGCCGCCCCAGTTGACGAAGGTGACCAGATCGGTCTCGGTCACGGTCCGCCGGGCGGTCCGGAAGGACCGGCCCACCGGCATCTCCTCGTAGGTCATGCCCCTGACGAGGGGTTCCACGTCGGTACGGGGCTGCGGTGGGGTGCTGTCGGTCATGGCAGGACGCCTCTCTCGGTCGTGGTCGGTCTCAGAGTTCCAGCGGATTCTTCTCGCCCATGGTGACGAAGTCCGGACTGCGCTTCTCGCGGTGGGACGCCACGCCCTCGGCGACGTCGAATCCGCCGAAGCCGAAGAACTCCAGGCCGAGGGACGACTCGAAGATCGGGGCGGCGGTGCGGTACCAGTGGTTGAGTGAGCGCTTGGTCCAGCTGATCGCGCTGGCCGAACCGGCGGCGAGCGAGGTCGCCACGCGCAGGGCCTCCGCGTGGACCTGGTCGTCGTCCACGCAGCGGGACACCAGGCCGATCCGCTCGGCCTCCTCGCCGGTCAGCACCTCGCAGGTGAGCAGGTAGTACTTGGCCTTGGCCATGCCGCAGAGCAGCGGCCAGCAGAGCGCCGCGTGGTCACCGGCCGCGACGCCGAGGCGGGTGTGCCCGTCGACGATCTTCGCCCTGCGGCCCACCACCGAGATGTCGGCCATCAGGCCGATCACCAGACCGGCGCCGACGGCAGGACCGTGGATGGCGGACACCACCGGCTTTGAGCAGTTCATGACTCCGTAGACCATGTCGCGGGCCTCCCGCATGACCCGTGCTCGCACCGCGTAGTGCGCGGTCATGTCCTCGATCGAGTCGAAGGTGCCGCCGGCCGAGAACGCCTTGCCCGCGCCCTGGACCAGGACCGCCCGGGTCTCCTCGTCACGGTCGACGACCGGCCAGACGTCGGCCAGTTCGCTGTGCATCCGCGCGTCCACCGCGTTGAGGTTGGGGGCGTCCAGAACCAGGCGCAGTACGCCCGGCGCGGGCCGTTCGAAGGTCAGCCGGCTGAAGTCGCCGTAGGGGTCGGTCACGGGATCTCCTCGATGGGTGGTCCAACCATGGCAGCTAAGGCTAGATTAGTGTATCTAGTTCAATAAATAGAAGGCATCGTCGCCATGGGGCTGACGGAGATCCGGAGGTGGGCCGTGCGGCCGTTGGAGGGCTATCGCGTCGTCGAGCTGGGCATCTGGGTGGCGGCGCCGGCCGCCGCCGCGATCATGGCCGACTGGGGTGCCGACGTGGTCAAGGTGGAGGCGCCCGCCGGCGACCCGAACCGGTACACACTCCAGCACGTCGGCCAGGAGGTCGACAGCGCGCCACCCTTCGAGACCGACAACCGCGGCAAGCGCGGCATCGTCCTCGATCTGCGGACGGAGGAGGGACTGAAGGCGCTGGGCCGGCTGCTGGAGCGCGCCGACGTGTTCGTCACCAACCTCCGCCCCGGCGCCCTGGAGCGTCTCGGCCTGGATCCCGACACCCTGCGCGCCCGGCATCCGCGCCTGGTCGTGGGCACCCTGACCGGGTACGGCTGGACCGGCGCGGAGCGGGACCGGGCGGGCTACGACGTCTCGGCGTTCTGGGCCCGCCCCGGTATCGCCGCCATGCTGAACCCGATGGGCGAACCGCCGCCCGGCATCCGCCCGGGCATGGGCGACCGCGCCGCCGCGGCCAACCTGGTGGCGGGAGTGCTGGCCGCGCTGCTGCGGCGCGAGCGGACCGGGGAGGGCACGGTGGTGGACGTCTCGCTGCTGCGGTCCGGGACCTATGCGATCGGCAACGACCTGGCCCTGCAGAACTTCTTCGGCAAGCGCGGACGCACCCGGCCGCGCACCGAACACGAGTCGCCGCTGTACAACTCCTACCGGGCGGGTGACGGCCGCTGGTTCTGGCTGGTCGGACTGGAGGGCAGCCGGCACTGGCCGGGCGTGCTCCGGGCGCTCGGCCGCGAGGACCTGGGCGAGGACGAGCGCTTCGCCACCGCGAAGGCCCGGCGCGGCCACGTCCGCGAGCTGATCGCGATCTTCGACGAGGAGTTCGCCGGACGGTCCCTGGAGGAGTGGGCCGTCCGCTTCGACGCCGAGGGCGTGTGGTGGGCGCCGGTGCAGACGCTCGCGGAGGCCTCCGCCGACCCGCAGGCCGAGGCGGTGGGAGCGTTCGTCGAGCAGCCCGGCATGGGGGAGGGGCCGCCGCTGCGGACCGTGGCCACCCCGGTCGGCTTCTGGGGCGTGGACGACAAGCCCCGCAGCGGCGCACCGGTGCTCGGCGAGCACACCGGCGAGGTATTGCGCGAACTCGCGGGGGGCGACGACTGACGACCGGCGCCACTGGCACGCAGGCCCGCGCGCCTGCGTGCTTCAGTGGTGTTCGCGTTCGTGTGTCCGGGTGACTGTGCGTCAACGTGAGATGAGCTGCTGTGCGTTGTTGAACATGATGTCGTCCTGGACCTTCTCGTCCAGCGTCGAGATGAGCCTGCGGAAGTCGGCCGGGACCGCCAGGCCCTCCGCGTGCGGGTAGTCCGAGCCCATCACCAGGGACTCGTGGTACCCGAGCCGCCGGACCAGGCCGGTGATGTCGTCCTCGGGGTAGGGCACCACACGCACGTGCTTGCGGAACACCTGGCTCGGCCGCTCCGCCAACTGCCCGCCGAGCCAGGGACCGTTGCGGCCCATGCCGCGGCTCTTGTCCATGTGGCGGACGAAGTGCGGCACCCACTCCGCGCCGAACTCCGAGACCAGGACGTTGATGTCGGGGAAGCGCCCGAAGAGGTTGTCGAAGATGAGCGCGGACAGGGTCTCCTCGATCGGCCGCTGGCCGTAGGTGTTCTGCCACTGCCAGGCCGACATCCGGAAGTGGATCGGGCTGGGGTCGTGACCCCAGGCCGGGGCCACGTGGGAGTTGTAGTAGAACTCGCTGATGTGGTAGCAGACGCTGGCCTTGGCCTCGTTGACGAGCTTCCAGAACGGGTCGAAGTACGGGTCCCCCGGCGAGCGGCCGTAGACCGGTCCGGTGGGCAGCATGATGAACCGGGCGCCCTGCTCCAGCACGAACTCCAGTTCCTTCACCGCGGAGTCCAGGTCGCGCAGCGAGAGCAGCGCGGGGGCGTAGATCCTGCCCTGGTGGTCGAAGCCCCACACCTCGTTCATGTAGCGGTTGAACGAGTGGTAGTTGGCGTAGAGCGGCTCGACGCCGCGCACGTACTCCTCGGCGACCAGGGCCCAGCCGCCCGGGTAGACGATCGTCTGGTCCAGGCCCTGCTCGTCCATGACGCGCAGCCGGGCCTCGCGGTTCTGGTACGCCTCGCTCATCGGCTCGAACTGGTAGGTCTCCTCGGGGTTGCCCGAGGCCATCGACTTGAGCATCTCCTTGAGCGAGCCGGGCCGGTAGACCTGCCCGAACTCCGGCTCCAGGCACACCACGACCCGGTCCCCGGCGAGGATGACCTCGCGCCCGTCCGCCAGGGTCACCGGGGCCACGGCCGCGCCGAGGAACTCCTTGGGGAGGTACCGGGTGAAGGAGTCCCGCTCCTCGTACATGTGCTGGTCGCAGTCGAAGATCCGCTTGCGCTCTTCCGTCATCGCGGCCGTCCTCCTCATGGTTCTAGTCCACTTATTGTGGTTACTATATTTATCTAACTCTATTGCTGGCTGGCAAGGAAGGCCCGGGATGGCCCACCACACACTTACCGGCACCTTCGGCGAGGAGCAGGAGGAGCTGCGCCAGGTCGTGCGCTCCTTCCTGTCCAGACACTCGACGGAGGCGGACGTACGGGGCCTGATGGCCACCACCGCCGGCTACGACCCGGCCCTGTGGCGGCGCATGGGATCCGAGCTGGGACTCCAGGGGCTGGCGATACCCGAGCAGTACGGGGGCTCCGGCTTCGGCTGCATCGAGCTCGGCATCGTCTTCGAGGAGATGGGCCGGACCCTGCTCTGCGCCCCCTACCTCGCCACGGTCGCCCTGGCCGCCGAGGCGCTGCTGCGCAGCGGCGACGGGGCCGCCTGCGAGGACCTGCTGCCGGGGATCGCCGCCGGCGAGACCGTCGCGACCCTCGCCCTGACCGAGGAGGGCGGCCGCTGGGACGAGCGCGGGGTGACCGCCCGCGCCGAGCGGGCCGGTGGCGGTTGGGTGGTCACCGGGACGAAGACCTATGTGCCCGACGGCCACACCGCCGATCTGGTCCTGGTGGCTGCCCGGACCAGGGCCGGGGTGGGCCTGTTCGCCGTCGAGGCGGGCGCGCGCGGCCTGGACCGCACGCCGCTGCCGACCCTGGACCAGACCCGGAAACAGGCACGCCTGGACTTCAGGGCGGTTCCGGCCCGGCTGGTCGGGGTCGAGGGTGCGGCCTGGCCGGTGATCGAGCGGACGCTCGCCACCGCGGCCGTCCTGCTGGCCGCCGAGCAGCTCGGCGGGGCCGCACGCGCGCTGGAACTGGCCGTGGAGTACGCGGGGATCCGGGTGCAGTACGGCCGGCCCATCGGCTCCTTCCAGGCGATCAAGCACCTGTGTGCGGACATGCTCACGGAGGTCGAGTCGGCCCGCTCCGCGGTGTACGAGGGGCTGTGGGCCCTCGCCGACGACGCGGCGGGCCGGTCCGCGGACGTTGCCGTCGCCGCGGCCCTCGCCCAGGCGTACTGCTCCGACGCGTACACCCGGGTCGCCGGGGACTGCGTCCAGATCCACGGCGGCATCGGCTTCACCTGGGAGCACTCCGCACATCTGTACGTCAAGCGGGCCAAGAGCTCGGAGGTCCTGCTCGGCACGGCCTCGTACCACCGCGAGCGGCTCGCGGTACGGCTGGGCCTGTGAAGACGCCGACGCGAGGAGAGGGGCACATGGTGGAGTTGGACTTCGGACCCGAGGTCGCCGACTTCCGGGAGGAGGCACGGACCTGGCTCGACGAGCACCTGGTCGGCGAGTTCGCCGAGCACCGTGGGGTGGGCGGGCCGACCGACGCCGAGGCCTGGGACGTGCGGCTGGCCTGGGACCGGGAACTGGCCGCCGGCGGCTGGCTCGGCGTCAGCTGGCCCGAGGAGTACGGCGGCCGGGGCCTCGGCCTGCTGGAGGACATCGTCTTCACCTACGAGTACGCCCGGGCCCGCGCCCCCTACCGGGCCACCGGCAACGCGCTCGACCTCTTCGGACCGATGCTGGTCGCCCTGGGCAGCGAGGCGCAGAAGCGGCGCTTCCTGCCGAGGATCCTCACCGTGGAGGAGCTGTGGGCGCAGGGCTTCAGTGAGCCGGGCGCGGGATCCGACCTCGCCTCGGTGCGTACCCGCGCCGAGCCGGACGGCGGGGACTGGGTGATCAACGGTCAGAAGACCTGGACCACCATGGGTCAGGCCGCCGACTGGCTCTACGTGCTGGTGCGCACGGACCCGGACTCGCGGCGGCACCGGGGGCTGAGCATGCTGCTCGTCCCCACCGACCAGCCGGGCGTCGAGGTACGCACCATCCGCAACCTGGCCGGGCAGGACGAGTTCGCCGAGGTCTTCTTCACCGACGCGCGCACCCGGGCCGACCTGGTCGTGGGGGAGGTCGGGCAGGGCTGGCGCACCGCCATGGGCACGTTCGGCATCGAACGCGGATCCACGCTGCTGCCGCAGCAGCTCACCTTCGAACGCGAGGCCGAGACCCTGGTGCAGGCGGCCAGGGCCCGGGGCGACGAACTGGAACCCGAACTGCGGCACCGGGTGGTCCAGGAGTGGATGGCGATACGGATCATGCGCACCACCAACCTGCGGACCATCGGCGAGCTCCTGGCCGGCCGCGCTCCAGGGGCCCAGGCGAGCATCGCCAAGCTGTACGCGTCCACCGGGCATGTGCGGATGGGCCACCTGGCATCCGAGATCGCCGGTCCGGCGGGGCAGATCACCGGCGCCGGGTACACCCTCGACGCACGCCAGCGGACCTTCCTGGTCTCCCTCGCCGAGACCATCTACGGCGGGGCGAGCCAGATCCAGCGCAACATCATCGGTGAACAGGTGCTCGGCCTGCCCAGGGAGCCGAGGCCGTGACCGGGGGACCCCTGACCGAGGCGGGGCAGCGGTCGCGCCGGGCGTGGTTCCGCGAGCGGTGGGAGCACGGCGTACGGTTCAACCGCCTCTGCCGCATGCGGGTGCTGCGCTGGGACGACGGCGGCGTGGAGATGGCCCTGCCGTACGCCGAGGTGCTGTCCGCCCACGACGGAGTCTTCCACGGCGGTGTCGTCTCGGCGCTGATCGACACCGCGGGCGGCGGCGCGGTCATGGCGGGGCACGACTTCGACAAGGGCAGCAGGGTGTCGACCGTCTCGCTGTCCGTCCAGTACCTGACACCCGCCCGCGGTCCCGAGCTGGTGGCGTACGCCCACTGCGTCAAACGCGGCGGCCGGATCCACTACGCGGAGGTGGAGGTCCAGGACGTCGAGGGGACCGCCTGCGCCCGCGGACAGGTCGTGGTCAGCATCTCCGGCGAACGGGCCGGTGTGGGTGAACCCATCGCCGCACAGCCGGCCGACCAGGCGCGACCGGTCAGCTGACATCTGTCGGACAGAACAGCAACGAGAGAGGCAGGACCCATGCCAGCAGGCAGCTTTCCGGTCGAGGCCGGGCACATCCTGATGTTCGCCCGGGCCATCGGCGACGAGGACCCCGAGTACCACGCCGCGCTCCGGGACGTGAACGCCGGAGCGGTCGCACCGCCGACGTTCACCATGGCCTCCGCGCACCACGATCCGGACTATCCGCTGCGACCCAGGCCGGGCAGTCCGTGGCTGGGGTCGGGGCAGGGGCCGGGAGTGGCGTCGGCGGGCGGCGGCGGTCTGCACGCCGAGCAGCACTTCGAGTACCACCGTCCGCTGCGGCCCGGCGACACGCTCACGGCACGGGTGCTGGCCGGGCGGAACTGGGAGAAGTCGGGCCGGGCCGGGCTGCTCCGGTTCAGCGAGACCGTCACCGAGTTCCGCGACGAGCAGGGAGAGCTCGTGGTCACCAGCCGGACTGTCGGTGTCGTCCCCGAAGCGCCCGTGGCCGCCAGGAACACCGATAGTGAGGAGCACTGATGGCACTGCGCATCGGCGGGATCAAGGTCGGCGAGTCGCGCCAGGAGACGGTCGTCGAGGACCTGAAGCGCACTCAGATCGTGCAGTACGCGGGTGCCTCGGGCGACTTCAACCCGCTGCACTCGGACCAGGAGTTCGCGGTGAAGGCAGCGGGCTATCCGGGGGTGTTCGCCCACGGGATGCTGGTGATGGGGATGACCGGGCGGGTGCTCACCGGCTGGGTGGGCCGGGATCGGCTGCTGCGCTACGGGGTCCGCTTCAAGGCTCAGGTGTGGCCCGGCGACACGCTGACGACCACGGTGACCGTGGAGCGCATCGACCAGGACGGCGGTGGCCCGGTTGCCGAGTTCTCGGTCAGCACCGTCAACCAGGCCGGGGTCGAGGTCGTCTCGGGCACTGCGGTGGCGCGCCTTGACGGCTGAGACCCCCGGTCCGCGGGTGGCACCGGGCCCCTGCGGACCGCGATCAGTCCAGCAGGTCCAGGACCGTCTTGGTGGCGGCCCCGTTGACGAAGTCGTCGGAGCCGGCGATGTGGCGCTGCCACAGCTTCTCGGCCTCTTCGCCCTTGCCGGCCTCGATCAGGCCGACCAGCTTCACATGGGCCCGGTGACCCTTGCGGGCCTGCGGCGTGGTGACGCCGGTGCCGGACTCGGCGGCGACGTTGGAGGCGTTCGCCCGGTCGATGATGAAGCGCAGCATCCCGCTCAGCAGGATCAGGGTCTGATTTCCGGTCAGTTCCACCAGCAGGGCGTGGAACGCGTCCTGGGCCTCCACCAGCGCGAGCGGGTCGTTCAGCACGGCCTTCTCGGCGGCGACGGCCTCCTGCAGTCGGGCGATGTCGGCGGGGGAGTGCTTCTCCGCGAGCCGGCGGGCACAGGTGGGCTCGATGACCGCCGCTGCCTGGAACACGTCACCCACCGTGGCGCCCCGGTACTCCAGGACGAGGCCGGCGTAGCGCGCCGCCACCTCGGCGTCGGGTGCGCTGACCCGGGCTCCGCCGTGCACACCGCGCCGCACGCTGATCAGTGCCTCGGACTCCAGCACCCGGAACGCCTCGCGCAGGGTCGGGCGGGAGATCCCGAACTGCTCCATGAGCATGGACTCCGACGGCAGCGCGTCGCCGGGCTGCAACTCGCCCCGGACGATCTGGCGGCGCAGCTGCCGGGCGACGAGCTCGGCGGTCTTGGGCACGCGGACCTGCTGTCCCACGCGGGACCCGACGGGCATGGGCACCCCGAAATCCGTGCTGCGGACCGGCTGGCTCATGGCGGTTCTCCCTACTTGTGCTCCGGGTCGGCAGCGACGCCGACGGCCGTGAGCCCCGTTGCCCACGCGTTCATTCTGGCGCAAATATAGCGAAATGAATCCTACTAGTGCACCAAGACTACCAGGTCAAAGGGTCAGGGCGCCCGAGAATGCGACCCGACCCGACCGAGTGCCACGCGTGACCCCGACAAGGAGACCACCCGCCATGACCCCACAGGAGACCGCGGACGTAAGGCCGGTGGTGCTCAGCGAGCTGACCGGCGACGGTGTGCTGGTGCTCACCCTCAACCGCCCCGACCACCACAACGCCTGGACGCTGGAGATGGAACTGCTCTACAACGAGCTCTTCGACCGCGCCGAGAGTGATCCGCAGGTGCGGGCGGTGGTGGTCACCGGTGCGGGCCGCAGCTTCTGCCCCGGTATGGACATGAGCGTCCTGGACGGGGCCTCCTCCGGGGCCCGCCCCTGGCCGACCGGCCTGCTGCCGCCGCGCACCCGGCCGATGACCCTGCCCAAGCCCGTGGTCGCCGCCGTGAACGGCGGGTGCGCCGGCATCGGGTTCGTCCAGGCGCTGATGTGCGACGTGCGCTTCGCGGTGCCGGCGGCGAAGTTCGCGGCATCGTTCAGCCGGCGCGGGCTGGTCGCCGAGGACGGGGTGTCCTGGGTCCTGCCACGCATCGTGGGCTACGGCCACGCAAGCGACCTGCTGCTCTCCTCCCGGCGGGTCGGCGGGGCGGAGGCTCTCGGCATAGGCTTGGTCAACCGCCTGGTCGAGCCGGACGAGTTGCTGCCCGCCGCACTGGACTACGCGACCGAACTGGCCCGCGAGTGCAGCCCGTACGCGATGTCGCTCATCAAACGGCAGCTGCTGGACGACCAGGCGAGGGGCTTCACCGGGGGAAGGGACGCCGCGATCGCGCTGCTGGCGGCAGCCAAGCGTGCGCCGGACTACCGCGAGGGCGTGCTGAGCTTCATCGAGCGCCGGTCGCCGCAGTTCGCCGGCCTGGAAGGGAGGCACGCATGACCGCGAGGACCCCGCTGCACCGCCGCACCGTCACTGTCACCGCGTACGAGCGCGGCGACCAGGAGGTCGAGGTCGAGGCCGAACTGTGCGACGAGCGGCCCTGGGCCCGGCCGGACGCGGACGCGGGCGGGGGCGGCTCCGCGGCGGTGATCCACCGCATGGCGCTCACCGTCGTCGTCCGGCTGGCGGACCGACTGATAACCGAGGCGCGCGCGGACATGCGCACCTTCCCGCACGCGGAGTGCCCGCGGATCACGCCGGCCTTCGAGGGACTGGTCGGGCTGAGCGTCGGGTCCGGGTTCAACCGGGCCGTCCAGGAACGGTTCCGCGGGGTGTCGGGCTGCTCGCACCTCTATGAGCTGGCCAGGCTGCTGGGCCCGGCCGTGGTCCAGGTCGGCATCTCGGCCAACGCCAGGCGCCGTGTCGCGGGGAGGCCCTCCCACGATCCCCGCTCGACGGCGGGGGTGCTGAACAGCTGCCACATCTGGGCGCCGGAAGGAGTGGGCCTGCGCAAGCTCGAAGCGGGCTGGCAGCCGGGCCGGGGGCCGTTCCCCGTCCCGGAGCTGGATGCCTTTCAGCGGCCCGGAAGCTGAGCGGTGCCAGCGGCCTCCTGCTCGGAGAGCCACGTCCGGTGGCGCGCGAAGTGCCCGGTGTCCCGGGTGACCCAGATGCCGCTCGCGCGCGCGAGCACGGCGCGGCCCGGCAGCAGGACCATCTCGCCGGAGATGTACCAGCGCGACCCCTCGCGCCGCTCCACCCAGGCGCGGACCTCCAGCGGACGCTGCACCGGGACCGGCTTGACGAAACTCACGGTCAACTCGGCGGTGACCGACAGCACCCGGTTGAGCAGCGGGAGATGGCCGAGGCAGTCGTCGAGGACCGCTGCGGTCCAGCCGCCGTGGGCGACGTCGGGGCCGCCCTCCTGGTCCCGCGGGCAGGCGAGCTCGAACCGGGCCGCGCCCGATGCCTCCAGCTCCTCCCGTACGACGCCGAGGCGGCAGGCGCCGACCTCGCGGCAGGCACCGCACAGTGCGACGCCACCGCTGGTCCGCGGCGGGTCCTGGAAGCTCGATACGGAGTCGGGCGTGTTCGCGGCCATGGCTGCCTTCCCTGGATCCTTGCCTGATTCATTGTAATGCGTTAGATATAATAGACGATTACGAGGGGAGTTGGACGCGGTGAAGATCGGCCTGTGGTTCGACCTGCGCAACCCACCGGGATGGCGGCAGGACCCATCCCGGCTCTACGGGTTCACCCTGGAGATGTGCGAGGAGGCCGAGCGGCTCGGCGCCGACTCGGTCTGGTTCTCCGAGCACCACGGATTCGAGGACGGCTACCTGCCGCAGCCGCTCACCTTCGCCGCGGCCGCAGCCGCACGCACCTCCCGGGTCAGGCTCGGCACGGGCATCCTGGTGGCGCCGCTGCGCAAGACCGCACAGCTCGCCGAGGAGGCGGCCGTCGTCGACATCATCAGCGGCGGCCGTCTCGACCTCGGTCTCGGAGCCGGGTACCGGGTCCCCGAGTTCCAGCTGTTCGACGCCGAGGTCAAGGACCGCTACCGCACCCTGGACGCCCAGGTCGGCGAACTGCGCAGGCTCTGGGACAAGGGCGGGGTCACTCCCGCGCCGGTGCAGGAGCGGCTGCCGATCTGGCTCGGCTACCAGGGCCCCAAGGGCGCACGGCGGGCGGGGCTGATGGGGGAGGGCCTGCTCACCGCCTCGGCCGAGTCCTGGCCGCACTACCGCGACGGCCTGGCCGAGGGCGGCCACGACCCCGCCGGGGCCCGGATGGCGGGCGGATTCGAGGCCTTCGTCACGGACGACCCCGAGCGCGACTGGCCGCTGCTGGCTCCCTACATCGCCTACCAGGTCGACAGCTACCGCCGTTACCTCGTCGAAGGCACCGGGCAGCCGGTGCCGCGACCGGTGGACCCGGAGAAGCTGCGGCGGCGCGAGCCCCGGGGCCCGCTGTCCTCCTACCTGTTCGGCACCCCCGAGGAGGTGGCGGCGGCGATCAGGAGCCGTACCGCGGGGGCGCCGGTGGAGACGGTGTGGTTCTGGGGGTCGGTGGCCGGGATGCCCGAGGAACTGGTGGCCCGGCATGTGGAGACCGTCTGCACCCGGCTGCGCCCGCTGCTGGAGGACCACCACCCCGCTGCGACCGGCAGCACGAACCCGGGAGGGACCTGACCATGGGAAGGCTGAACGAGAAGGTCGCCGTGGTGACCGGCGCGGCCTCCGGCATCGGAGCGGTGACCGCCGAGCGCCTGGCCGCCGAGGGCGCGCACACGGTGGTCGCGGACCTCGACCTCGACGGCGCGAAGGCGGTGGCGGAACTCATCCGCACAGCCGGGGGATCGGCGGTCGCGGTCGCCGTGGACCTCGGTGACGTCGAGTCGGTACGCGCCATGGTGGAATCCGCGGTCGGGACGTTCGGCGGTGTCGACATCCTGCACAACAACGCCGCCGCCACCCAGCTCGCCGCCAAGCGGGACCTGCCGGTGGCGGAGGCCGACCCGGCGGTCTGGGACGAGACGCTGCGGATCAACCTGCGCGGGACGATGCTCGCCATCCAGGCGGCCGTGCCGCACCTGGTCGCCCGCGGGGGCGGCTCCATCATCAACACCTCCTCCGGAGCCGGACTGGCCGGCGACCTGAGCCATCCCGCCTACGGCGCCTCGAAGGCGGCCCTGATCAACCTGACCCAGTACGTCGCCACCCAGCACGGCAAGCAGGGGGTGCGCTGCAACGCGATCGCGCCGGGGTTCATCGTCACGGCGGCGAGCGCCGGATCCGCCCACGGCGCGATCCAGGAGACGATGCTGCGCCACCACCTCACCCCGCGCCTCGGCCGACCGGAGGACATCGCCTCGGCGGTCGTCTTCCTCGCCTCCGACGAGGCGGCCTTCATCACCGGGCAGACCCTCTGCGTGGACGGTGGGCTGCTCGCCCACCAGCCCTACGTCGCGGACATGCGCCACTGATGCAGCCACTGATGCAGCGGGAGCCCCCGGCCGGCTGGACGGCCATGGTCACGCGCGCGTACGACCACGCACGCCCGGCGGTGCGCTTCGGAGGCCTGGTCTGGAGCGGGCGGCAGCTCCTCGACCGGGCCGCCGGCGCGGCGGACTGGCTGGACACGCTGGGGCCGGCTCCCGGCGAGCCGGTGCCGGCGCTGGTCGCCACGTCCGCCGACGCGCTCGCGCTGGTGGTCGGCGGCGCGGGATCCGGGCATCCGCTGGCCCCGCTCGGGGTGCGGATGGCGCCGAGGGAGATCGCGGCGGTGGTCCGGGCGCTCGGCGCCCCCCTGGTGGTCGCCCAGGCCGCATTCGCACCACTCGGCGACCAGGTGGCGGAGCTGACCGGCAGCCGCCTCGCGATCGTGCCCGAACTGCCCGCCTCCACGCGGGAACTGGCCGCCGCGCCGGAGGCCGTGGCGACGGTGCTGCACACCTCGGGGACGACAGGGGCGCCCAAGGCCGTTCCCATGGCGCAGTGGCGCCTCGCCGCCCGGGCCCGCGTCAACGGGGCGCTGTGCGAACTGGACGCCGACAGCTTCTACGGCGGCAGCTCGCCCTTCCACCACATCTCCGGGCTGGGCAACATCGCGGTCGCCCTCGCCGCAGGCGCGACGATCACCGGCCTGCCCCGGTTCACGGTGGAGGGCTGGGGCGTCCTGCGGGAGCTGGGCACGACACACACGAGCATGGTCCCCTCGATGCTGGAGATGCTGCTCGCGGCCGGCCAGGCGCACCACCCGCGGCTGCGGGTCCTGCAGTACGGCGGAGCGCCGGTGCGTCCGGAGACGCTGCTGCGCACCTATGCGGAGCTGCCCGGCGTGCGGATGCTCAACATGTTCGGGCAGACGGAGGGGTCCCCGCTCAGTGTGCTGACCGCCGACGACCACCGTGACGCCGTCGCCGGCCGTCCCGACCTGCTGCTCTCGGTGGGACGTGCGGCCCCCGGCGTCGAGCTGCGGATCTCCGGTGCGGGGCCGGACGGGGTCGGCGAGGTGCACGGCCGGGGCGACCACCTGTTCCAGGTGGACGACGAGGGGTGGCTGCACAGCGGGGACCTCGGCCGGGTCGCCGAGGACGGCTATGTCTACCTGTCCGGCCGCCGCAGCGACATGATCATCCGCGGCGGCGAGAACGTCCACCCGCTGGAGGTCGAGGCGGTCCTGGCCGCGCATCCCGACGTCGCCGAAGCGGCCGTCGTCGGGGTCCCCGACGACCGCCTCGGGCAGGCCGTCGTCGCCTTCGTCGTCCCGGCGGACCGTGCGGTGCCGCCGGACCCCGACGCACTGCGGGCCTACGCCCGCGGCCGGCTGTCCGGATTCAAGGTGCCGGCCCGCTGGGTCTTCGTGGACGACCTGCCGCGCAACCAGAACGGCAAGGTCCTGCGGCGCCGACTCCGGGAGCCCGCACCGTAGTCGCAGTGCACGGCGTGGGGGCCGTCAGTCCTGCGCGGCCCTCGGCTCCCGCGGCAGCCCGAGGACCTTCTCGGCGAGGATGTTGCGCTGCACCTGGGAGGTCCCGGCGTAGATCGTGCCCGAGAAGGCGATCTGGTAGGTCGTCGACCACGACCCCGAGGAGTTCGCGGCGCCCGGGTCGTCGGTGCGGTAGGTGCGCAGCGGCGGGCGTCCGACCGGAACCTGGGCGTGCATGCCCATGATGTCCATCGCCAGATCGGTGACCTCGGTGTGGTACTCGCTCCAGAACAGCTTGGAGATCGACGACTCGGGTCCCGGCTGGGTGCCCTTGAGCCAACCGGTCAGCACCCGGTAGCCGAGGTAGCGCATGATCTCGACCTTCGACCAGCACCAGGCGATCCGCTGCCGGATGACCGGGTCCTGGTCCCTGCCGTACTGGCGGGCGAGCTCGATCAGGCGCTCCACCTCGGCCTTGAAGAGGATCGGGTTGGTGGCCGCCTCCTCGCCGCGCTCGACGCCGAGCAGGCTCTGTGCGACGGCCCAGCCGTTGTTCACCTCGCCCACCACCAGGTCGGCCCGGGTGCGGGCGTCGGTGAAGAAGACCTCGTTGAAGTGCGGTTGTCCGCTCATCATCCGGAACGGACGCACCTCGACGCCGGGCTGCTCCAGCGGTACCAGCAGGAACGAGATGCCATGGTGCCTGGGGGCGTCGCGGTCCGTGCGCGCCAGCACGAAGATCCAGTCGCTGTGCTGGGCGCCGGAGGTCCACACCTTCTGGCCGTTGACCACCCATTCCGCGGCGTCGCGGTCGGCGCGTGTGGTCAGGGAGGCGAGGTCCGAGCCGGCCCCGGGCTCGGAGTACCCCTGGCACCAGGTGTCCTCGCCGCTGAGGATGCGCGGCAGGAAGCGGCTCTTCTGCTCCTCGGTGCCCCAGCGCAGCAGGGTGTTCGCCAGCATCTTGACCCCGAAGGTGTCCTGGGGCAGTCCGAAGGGCACCCCCGCGCGGGCCAGCTCCTCCATTAGCACGACCTGGTGGAGCTTGGACAGGCCCCGGCCGCCGTACTGCTCGGGCCAGGCGAGGGAGAGGTAGCCCCGTTCGGCGAGCCGGCTCCGCCAGTCGCGGGCGAAGGCCCAGGCGGCGTCCTCGTCCAGGGCGCCGATGCCCTTCCAGTCCGCCGGCAGCCGCTCGGCGAGGAACGCCCTGACCTCGGCGCGGAACTGCTCGGTCTCGGGGGGGTAGCTGATGTCCACCGGCGGTCGCTCCTGATCTCACGCAAGGCATTGATTAACTGAGATAAATAGGTTATCTATTTCAAGGGATGGTGTACACGGCTGGTCAGCCATCAGCTTAAATAGTTAGACTAGTTCCCCTGATCGGGAAGCATGAGGAGTGGTACCAGTGAACTCGACCCGCCGTATCACCGTCGGCGACGTGATCCGAGAGCACCGCAGGTCGTTCCCGGGGCGGACCGCACTCGTCGACGGGAGCGTGCGGCTGAGCTGGCCGGAGCTCGACGAGCGGACCAACCGGCTCGCCAACGCCCTGCGGGGTGCCGGGGTCGGCCCCGGCGACCGGATCCTGTGGCTGGGCCAGAACTCCTTCCGGGTCTACGAACTCCTGGGCGCCGCGGCCAAGATCGGCGCGATGGTCTGCCCCGGCTACTGGCGCTGGGCGGCGCCGGAGATGGCCTTCACGGTCGAGGACTTCGACCCCCGGGTCGTCATCTGGCAGGACGAGGAGATCGGCGACACGGTTCGCAAGGCCCGCGCCGACCTGGGCAGCGGCCACCGGGCGCTGTGGCTGCGGCACGACGCGGAGGGCGAGGGCAGCTACGAGTCCTTCCTCGCCTCCGGCTCGCCCGAGGACCCCGAGGACGACATCGACCCGGACACCGCCCTCCTGGTCATCTACACCGCCGCGATCACCGGGCGCCAGTGCGGGTCGATGCTCTCGCACCGCAACCTGATCGCGATGGGCGCCACCGGCGCCTGGATGGGCGACATCGACCACGAGACCGCGTTCCTGAACGCCGGGCCCATGTTCCACATCGGCAACTACCAGTTCTGGGGCATCCCGGCGTTCGTGCACGGCGGCAAGAACGTCGTCGTGCGGCGGGTGGTCGCGGAGGAACTGCTGCCGCTGCTGGCCGAGGAGCGCTGCACCCACGCGTACCTGATGCCGCCGACGATCGCGCGACTGGTCGAGCTCAACCGGGAGTCCGGCCATGACCTGTCGCAGTTGCGGGCCAGTGTGGCCGCCCAGGTCTGGCAGGGCATGGTGCCCACCGACACCAGCCGCTTCACCAGCAACGGAGGCGGCGAGGGCAGGGGCTACGGGCAGACCGAGGTCACCGGATTCGCCGTCACCGGGGCCTTCGGCGGGCCCGGCACCGGCAACGCCGGCCGGCCGGGTCCGTTCGTCACGGTGCGGATCCTCGACGCGGCGGGCGAGGAGTGCGCGGTCGGCGAGGCCGGTGAGCTCTGCGTCCGCGGTGACCTGGTGCACCTCGGCTACTGGAACCGGCCCGAGATCAACAAGGAGCGGTTCCGCCACGGCTGGTGGCACACCACCGACCTCGGGCGGCGGGAGCCGGACGGCACCCTCAGCTTCCTGGGCACCACCACGCGGATGCTCAAGTCCGCGGCCGAGAACATCTTCCCGGCCGAGGTCGAGAACTGCATCGAGTCCCACCCCGCGGTGAAGGAGGCCGCCGTCATCGGCGTGCCCAACGAGCGCTGGGCCCAGGACGTCAAGGCCGTGGTGGTGCTGCGGGACGGCGCCGAGGCAACCGCCGAGGACGTCGTCGAGCACTGCCGGGCCCGCATCGCCTCGTACAAGAAGCCCAAGACGGTCGAGTTCGTCGCGGCACTGCCGCGCACCGGCAGTTTCGCCAAGGACTACGAGGCGCTGGACGCACGCTTCGGCGGCGGCGGCTACCCGGGCGGGGCGACCCTGGGCGCGGGGCGCTGATCCGCGGTGGACCCGGAGAAAGACCCGGAGAACGACACCCGGACCGAGGCCGAGGAGATGGCGGTATGACGATACGGCAGGCTGTCATCGTGGGGATCCACGCCACCGAACAGGCGTTGTCCCTTCCCCACCGGAACGCCATGGACCTGGCCCTGGAGGCCGTCCAGGGCGCCATCGCGGACGCCGGACTGCGCCCGTCGGACGTCGACGGCGCCCAGGTCGACTGGCCCGGACCGGGCGGGGTGCAGGGCGAGGGCAGCTCCTGGGCCCGCATGCTCGGCCGGAACCTGCGCTGGACCAGCGACTCGATGCTGGACAACGCCGGATCCCGGGGACTGCTCAAGGCCGCTGCGGCCGTGCGGTCCGGCTACGCGGACACCGTCGTGGTCGGAGGGTGCAGGCTGGTCTCCCGAGGACCCGACAACGCGCCGGTCGGGGCGGGCACACCGCTGGAGTTCACCGACGTGTGGGGGTCCTACGTCGTCGCCCAGTTCGCGCTCGTGGCCGCCCGGCACATGCACGAGTACGGCACCACGCCCCGGCAACTGGCCCAGGTCGCCGCCACGATCCGCAACAACGGATCGAGCAACCCCGAGGCGATGATGTACGGACGGGGTCCCTACACCGCCGACGACGTGCTGGCGTCCCGCATCGTCGCCACCCCCTTCCACCTGCTGGACTGCTGCATCGTCGGCGAAGGCGGCGCGGCCTTCGTGGTCACCACCGCCGACCGGGCCCGCGACCTGCCCCATCGTACGATCGCGGTGCTGGGCGGCGGCATGGAGTACCACCAGGCCGCCTACGCCAACCCCGCCCTGTACCGGGAGGTCGGGCAGATCGGCCGCGACGCCTCCGCCCGCGCCTTCGCCGCAGCGGGCGTGCTGCCGCAGGACGTGGACGTGTTCTCCCTCTACGACCCCAACTCCTTCGAGATCATCCGGCAGTTGGAGGCCCTCGGGGTGTGCGCCGAGGGCGAGGGGGGGCCGCTCGCCGCCGGCGGCGCCATCGCCCTGGACGGCAAGCACCCGGTGAACCCGGACGGCGGCTGCCTGTCCTACGCCTGGAACGGGACCCAGCAGATGACCCTGAAGGTCGTGGAGGCCGTACGGCAGTTGCGCGGCAGTGCGGTGCACCAGATCCCCGGGGCCGAGGTCGCCGTGGTCGGCAACGCCGGGTCGGGTGCGCAGCACTACGAGATGTCCGTGCTGGGGAGGACGCGATGAGCAGGCCGGTCCCGGTTCCCACCGCGCTGAGCCGCCCCTTCTGGGAAGCGGCGCGCCGCGGCGAACTCGTCCTCCCCTACTGTCCGGTGTGCGAGCTGCGGTTCTTCGTGCCGGAGCCGGCCTGCCCGGGATGCCTGTCGCGCGACTGGCACTACCGGCCCAGCGCCGGGCAGGGAACGGTGTACTCGGTGACCGTCGTCCACCGGGCGCCCGGGCCCGGCTTCGACACGCCCTTCGCGCTGGCGGTCGTGGACCTGGACGACGGGGTGGGCATGCTGACCCACATCGTCGGCTGCGACCCGGCGGAGGTGACCGTCGGGATGCGCGTGCGCGTGGACTTCCGCCCGCTCACGGACGAGATCACGCTCCCGTACTTCGTACCGGCCGGCTGATCACGATGACACAGGGAGCGCGGATGGGACTGCTGGAGGGCCGCAGTGCGGTGGTGACCGGTGCGGCGCAGGGCATCGGGTACGAGATCGCCCGGGTGCTCGGCGAGTCCGGAGCCTCGGTGGTGGTGGGGGACATCAACGAGGCCGCCGCCGCGGCGGCGGTGGAGCGGCTCGGGAAACTGGGCGTCGCCGCCGCGTGCCTGCGCTGCGACGTCACCGACGGGTACGAGGTCGCGGCGCTGGTGGACCACTGCACCAGCGCCTTCGGGCCGGTGGACGTGATGGTCAACAACGCCGGGATCACCCGCGACGCGACCATGCGCAACATGACCCTGGCCGACTTCCGCGCCGTGGTCGACGTGCACCTCGCCGGGGCCTGGAACGGCACCCGTCAGGCCGCGCGGATCATGCGCGAACAGGGGCGCGGCAGCATCGTCAACATCTCCTCGATCTCCGGCAAGGTCGGCAACTTCGGCCAGACCAACTACAGCGCGGCCAAGGCGGGCCTGATCGGTCTGACGAAGGCCTCGGCCAAGGAACTGGCGAGGGCAGGGGTACGGGTCAACGCGATACAGCCCGGACTGATCCGAACCGCGATGACCGAGGCCATGCCGAGAGCGGCCTGGGACGCCAAGATGACCGAGATCCCGATGGCCCGCGCCGGTGAACCCGCCGAGGTGGCCCAGGCGGTGCTGTTCCTCGCCTCCGACATGGCGAGCTACATCACCGGGGCCGTCCTGGAGGTCACCGGCGGCCGGTACATGTGACGACAGGTACGTCCGATCCAGCAGAGAGAAGGTCCGAACATGGTCACCCCGCTCCGTGACGCGGTCGTCTGCGAACCGCTGCGCACGCCGGTCGGAGGCTACGGCGGTGTGTTCCGCGAGGTGCCGGCCACCGAGCTGGCGGCCACGGTCATCCGGGCCCTTCTGGAACGCACCGGCATTCCCGCCGCGGCGGTGGACGACGTGATCCTCGGCCAGTGCTATCCCAACGGCGAGGCTCCCGCGATCGGCCGGGTCGCCGCCCTGGACGCGGGCCTGCCGGTGGAGGTCCCGGGAGCGCAGGTCGACCGCCGCTGCGGATCGGGTCTGCAGGCGGTGGTCAACGCCGCGATGCAGGTGCAGACGGGGGTGAGCGACCTGGTCCTGGCCGGCGGCACGGAGTCGATGAGTCAGGCGGAGTTCTACACCACCGGTGCGCGCTGGGGCGTCCGCGGGAACGGCACCATGCTGCACGACCGGCTGGCGCGCGGCCGGGTCACCTCCGGCGGGGTCAACCACCCCGTGCCCGGCGGGATGCTGGAGACCGCCGAGAACCTGCGCCGTGAGTACGCCATCCCGCGCGAGGAGCAGGACCGGTTCGCTCTCACCTCGCACCACCGGGCCGTCGCGGCCCAGCGCGCGGGCCGCTTCGCCGAGGAGATCGTGCCGGTGACCGTGCGGACCCGGTCGGGGGAGGCGGTCGTCGACACGGACGAGCACCCGCGTCCCGACTCCTCGTTGGAGAAGCTGTCCGCGCTGCGCGCGGTCCTGGGCCGGCAGGACCCGGAGTCCACCGTCACCGCGGGGAACGCCAGCGGCCAGAACGACGGCGCGGCCGTGTGCATCGTCACCCACCCGCAGCGCGCGGCCGAACTGGGGCTGCGACCGCTGGCCCGGCTGGTGTCGTGGGCCGTGGCGGGCGTGCCCCCGCGGACCATGGGCATCGGGCCGGTGCCGGCCACCGCCCGGGCTCTGGAGCGGGCCGGCCTGAAGCTGTCCGACATGGATCTGATCGAGCTGAACGAGGCGTTCGCCGCACAGGTGCTCGCCTGCACCCGCGAGTGGGCCCTGACCGGGACCGACTTCGAGCGGTTGAACGTCAACGGGTCCGGCATCTCGCTGGGGCACCCGGTCGGCGCGACCGGCGGTCGGATCCTGGCCACCCTGCTGCGGGAGATGGCGCGGCGGGAGGTCCGCTACGGGTTGGAGACCATGTGCCTGGGCGGCGGCCAAGGGCTGGCCGCCGTCTTCGAGCGGGTGTCCTGAGCCGGTACCGGTCGAATCCGTGTACGTGGCATGAACGGTTGGACGGAATACGACTGCGGCGAGAGGCGGACCGACGTGACCAGGGACGGGCGGGATTCCACCGGGGGTGAGATCGGTACCCGCGTGCGGGTCCCCAAGATGGCCGAGCTGGTGGCGGCGCAACTACGGCGCAAGATCATCCGAGGCGAGCTGGCGGAGGGGGACTCGTTGCCCGCCGAGTCCGCGCTGATGCTGGAGTTCGCCGTCTCGCGGCCGACCCTGAGAGAGGCGTTCCGGGTCCTGGAGTCAGAGTCGCTGATCGGCATCCGCAGGGGCGCGCGCGGAGGGGCCCGGGTGCAGACGCCCGAGGGGGACGTGGCGGCGAAGTACGCCGGACTGGTCCTGGAGTACCGCGGCACGACCCTGCAGGACGTCTACGACGCCCGCACCGTGATCGAGACCCCCTGCGCGGCGCTGCTCGCGCACCGGCGCACCGGCGCGGACCTGGAACGGCTCCAGGACGCGGTCGCCGAGGCCGAGCGGTTGATGGACGACCCGTCCGCGTTCATCCGCGCCCACATGGAGTTCCACGCCCTGGTGGTCGAACTGGCCGGCAACCAGACGCTGACCGTGCTCAACGGCATGGTCCGGCACATCATTGACCTGGCGAACTGGTCGCACGTCGACCTGGACGCGGGGAGCCCGGAGAACGTGCGGGCCAACCGCCGGGGCTTCCGCGCCCATGTCAGACTGGTCGAACTCGTCGCCGCCCGGCAGGCCGAGGCGGCGGAGTACCTGTGGCGGGTGCATCTGCAGGAGGCGGAGGACTACCTGCTGCAGAACAAGTCGATGACCACCGTGCTCGACCTCCTCGGCTAGTAGCTTCCCCCGCGCAGTTCCCGCACGACGGGCTCCAGGACCGATCGGTCGAGCTCGTAGGCGGTGTAGAAGGACAGCCGGTCGACCACCCCGTCGAACCGCCGCCGGATCTCGGCGGCGACCCGGTCCGGTTCGGCCACCACGGCGAAGGCGTTGAGCACTTCGTCGTCGACCAGGGTGCCCATCACCTCCCACTTGTCCGCCCGCGAGGACTTCGACAGGGTGTTGAGCTCGTCGCCCAACTCGCCCCAGCCGTGCAGTTCCAGGACGCCCCGGTAGGCGGGGGTGCTGCCGTAGAAGGCGATCTGACGCCGTGTCCCCTTGATCGCGCGGGCCAGCTCCTCCTCGGTGCGGCCGGTGGCGGTGAGCAGCAGGTGGCTGACGGAGAAGTCCGCGCGGGTGCGACCGGACTGCTCCAGGCCGCGTTCCAGGATGGGGACGGTCACCTCGCGCAGGTACCGCTCGGTGGTGAAGCCGTGGGCGAGCATCCCGTCCGCGACCTCGGCGGCGACCCGGGTCATGGACTCGCCCACCGCGGCCAGGAACACCTTCGGGGCGCCCTGCGGGAGCGGCGGCGGGGAGAAGAAGGGGGCCATCAGGGTGTGGGAGTAGAAGTCGCCGCGGAAGTCCAGTTCGGCGCCGTCGTTCCAGGCTGCCCAAACGGCGTGCAGCGCGCCGATGAACTCGCGCATCCGGGGGGCCGGATGGCTCCACGGCATGGAGAACCTGCGCTCGATGTGCGGTTTGATCTGGCTGCCCAGGCCGAGGGTGAACCGGCCGCCGGAGTAGGACTGCAGGTCGTGCGCGGTGTACGCGAGCTGCATGGGGGAGCGGGCGAAGGCGACCGCGATGGCGGTGCCGACCTCCAGTCGCTCGGTGTGCTCGGCCGCGAGCAGCAGCGGGAGGAACGGGTCATGGCTGGACTCCGACGCCCACAGGCCGTCGTAGCCGGCCTTCTCGTGTCCTCTGGCCTCCTCGACGACCTCGGTAGTGCCCCATGCGCTGAGCTTGCCGTCCACCTTCATCTGCGGATCCTCCGTCAGGCCTTGTTGTCGACTGAAGTAGAATAATAAGCTAGATAAATAAGACAGCACCAGGGAGGGGTCGACATGGACTTCGGTCTGACCGACGAGCAGGAGATGGTGCGGACCACCGCGCGCGCGTTCGTCGCGGACGTCTGCCCGCCCGAGAAGGCGAAGGAGTGGGACGAGCAGTCCGCGGTCCCGCACGAGCTGTTCAAGGGGATGGCCGACCTGGGCTGGTTCTCACTGCCGTTCGCCGAGGAGGAGGGAGGGGACGGCGGCGGTCCGCTGGAGCTGATCCTGATCGCCGAGGAGCTCGGGCGCGCCAGTTTCGACGTGGCCATGTGCTACATCGGCGTGCTGATCCCCGGCATCACCGTCTTCCGCTGGGGCAGCGAGGCCCAGCGCCGCTTCATCCGCGAGGAGGTGATGACGGGTCACCACCGCCTCGCGGTGGGCCTGAGCGAACCGGACAGCGGGTCCGACGCCGCGGCGCTGCGCACCACCGCCGAGGACCGCGGCGACCACTTCGTGGTGCGCGGCCAGAAGGCGTGGTGCACCGGCGCCGGCCTGCCGGACACCACCATCGCCACCTATGTGCGCACGGGCCCGCGCGAGCCGAAGCACGGAGGCATCAGCCTGCTGCTCGTCGACCCCGCGAGCGAGGGCGTCGAGGTGCGCCGGACGCCGACCCTGGCCCGGCACATCCTCGGCACCAACGAGGTCTTCCTCAACGACGTGGTGGTGCCCCGGGAGAACCTGGTCGGCCCGCAGGACGAGGGCTGGAAGGTCATGCTCTCCAACATCGAGCTGGAGAAGGTGATCATCACCGGCGGCTACCTGGGAGCCGCCCAGGCCACCCTGGACGAGATGCTGGAGTACTCGCGCGTCCGGCACGCCTTCGGGCGGCCCGTCGGCACTTTCCAGGCGCTCGCGCACGCGATGGCGGACCTGCAGACGGAGATCGACTCCGCGCGGCTGCTCGCCTACCGGGCCGCCTGGCTGCTGGCCCAGGGCAAGCCGTGCACCCGCGAGGGGTCGATGGCGAAGCTGAAGGGCTCGGAGACCTATGTGGCCGCCGCCCGGTTGGGTATGCAGGTCTGCGCGGGGCACGGCTTCTCCACGGAGAGCGTGATGAGTTTCCGCTACCGGGAGTCCATCGTGGCCACCATCTCCGGGGGCACCAGCCAGATCCAGCGCAACGGCATCGCCCGCAGCATGGGCCTGCGCAGCTACTGACCCGCGGGACCCGTCAGACGCCGATCCGCCGGGCCAGCAGCTCCCGGTGGTAGGCGGGGTCGCCCAGCAGCAGCTGCGAGGTCTTGGCCCGCTTCAGGTAGAGGTGGGCGGGATGCTCCCAGGTGAAGCCGATTCCGCCGTGCACCTGGATGTTCTCCGACGCCGCGAGCAGGCAGGCGTCGGAGCAGAAGGCCTTGGCCAGGCTCGCCACCGCCGGCAGGTCCGGGTCCTCGCGGTCGGCCGCCAGCAGGGCGAAGCAGGCTGCGGCGCGAGCCGACTCCAGCTCCAGCAGGACGTCGGCCAGCAGGTGCTTGACGGCCTGGAACGAGCCGATGGGCCGCCCGAACTGGTGCCGGACCTTCGCGTACTCCACCGCCATGTCGAGCGCGCGGTCGGCCACCCCGACCTGCTCGGCCGCGAGCGCCGCGGCGGCCCGGTCGAGGACCTCGGACACCAGCTGCCAGCCGTCGCCGGTCGTCCGCAGCGGCTCCGCCAGGACGTCCCGGTACTCCAGCCGGGCCTGACGGCGGGTCGGGTCCAGCGTGGGCAGGGGGGTGCGGGTCAGGCCGGCGGCGTCGCCGTCCACGCAGAAGACGCCGATGCCGTCGGGGGTGCGGGCCACGGTCAGGACGAGGTCCGCACTGGCGCCGTCGAGCACGAACGTCTTGTGGCCCGACAGGCGCCACCCGTCGTCGGACTGCCGTGCCGTCAGCCCGACTCCCTCCCGGTCCCAGCGTGCGGAGTCCTCGGTCAGGGCCAGTGTGCCGACCAGCTCGCCGGCGGCGAGCCCCGGCAGCAGGCGCTTGCGTGCGTCCTCGTCGGCCGAGCGGCAGAGGGTCGTGGTGGCCAGGACCGCGGAGGCGAAGTACGGCGCGCACAGCAGCGCACGGCCCGTCTCCTGCAGCACCAGGCCGACCTCGACCAGGCCGCAGCCTGCCCCGCCGTACTCCTCGGGGACGGCGAGGCCCTGCAGGCCCAGCTCGGAGCCCATGCGCCGCCACAGCGCGCGGTCGAAACCCTGCTCGGTCTCCATCAGGCGCCGCACTTCGGTCTCCGGGGAGGTGTCCTCGAGGAAGGCACGCACGGTGCGCCGCAGTTCCTCCTGCTCCTGGTCGAACGCGAAGTCCACTTCTGCCTCCGTAAGGTGTTGGGCGGCCCAGGGGCCCGGCGTCCCTCGGTCCGGTCAGCCCCGGCGCCTGGCGATCTCCTTCTCGAGCTGCGGGAGGACCTGGAACAGGTCGCCCACGACGCCGTGGTCGACCAGCTCGAAGATCGGCGCCTCCGGGTCCTTGTTGACGGCGACGATGGTCCTGGAGGTCTGCATGCCGGCGCGGTGCTGGATCGCCCCGGAGATCCCGGCCGCGATGTAGAGCTGCGGGGAGACCTGGGTGCCGGTCTGGCCCACCTGGTGGGCGTGCGGGTACCAGCCGGCGTCGACCGCGGCGCGCGAGGCGCCAACGGCGGCGCCGAGGGCGTCGGCGACGCGTTCGATGACGGCGAAGTTCTCCGCGCCGTTCACGCCCCGGCCGCCGGACACGACGATGTCGGCCTCGGTCAGCGCGGGCCGGTCCGACTTCCGCCGGGGTGTCCGCGACAGCACGCTGACCGCGGTCGCCGCAGCGGAGAACGCCACGATCACCTGCTCCACCTCCGGGGCGGTCGGCAGCGGTTCGGGAGTGATGGCGTTGGGTTTGACCGTGATGACCGGGATGCCCTTGGTGACATGGGCCCTGACCTGGTAGGTCGCGGCGAACACCGACTGCTCGGTGACCGGGCCGCGGTCGCCGGCCTCGATGTCGACCGCGTCGGTGATCAGTCCGGACTCCAGCCGGACCGCGAGGCGGGCGGCGGTCTCCCTGCCGTCCAGGGTGGAGGGCAGCAGGATCGCCGCGGGACCGACGCTCCTCGCGATCTGCGCGAGGGCGTCCACGGCCGGTCCGACCAGGTAGTCGCTGATCTCGGGGGCGTCCACCACGAGGATGCGGCGGGCGCCGAAGCGGCCGAGGGCCTCGGTCGCGGCTTCGGCGCCGCTGCCCAGGAACACAGCTGTGGGCTCGCCGATGCGGCGGGCCAGGGTCAGCAGTTCGAGTGTCTGCTTGCGCACGGACCCGTCGACATGGCCGACAAGTACCAGGATCTCACCCATGGATACTCCAATCTTCCGGGGGCGAATCCCAGTGCCCCCACTTGAACCCGTGGTCGGTCGGTGTCCGGCTCAGATGAACTTCTGGGCGGCGAGGAAGGCCGCCAGCTCCGTGCCGCCGTCGCCCTGGTCCGGCACGACCTGCCCCCTGGTGCGTGCGGGGCGGATGGTCGCGCTGTCGACGGCCGACCAGGCGGCGCCGAGGCCGACCTGCTCGGCCCCGATGCCCAGATCCTCCAGGTCGAGCGCCTGCAGCGGCTTCTTCTTCGCCGCCATGATGCCCTTGAACGAGGGGTAGCGGGCCTCGCCGGTGCGGTCGGTGACCGAGACCACCGCCGGGAGGGTCGCGGTGATCCGCTCGGTCGCGGTGTCGCCCTCGCGGCGGCCGGTGACCACCGCGCCCTCGATCGCGAGCTCGTCCAGATAGGTGACACCCGGCACGCCCAGGCGTTCCGCGAGCATCGCCGGGACCACCCCCATCGCGGCGTCGGTGGATGCCATACCGGTGATGACCAGGTCGAAGCCGATCCGCTCGACGGCCCTGGCCAGGATCAGCGAGGTGCCGAGGGCGTCGGTGCCCGCGATGGCGTCGTCGCTGACATGGACGGCGTTGTCGCCGCCCATCGCCAGCGCCTTGCGCAGAGCGGCCTTCGCGTCGCCGGGGCCGACCGTCAGATAGGTGACCTCCGCGTCGATCCCCGACTCGACGAGCTTCAGGGCCTGCTCGACCGCGTACTCGTCCAGCTCGGACAGCAGGGAGTCGACCGACTCCCGGTCGGTGGTGCCGTCCGGATGGAAACCGCGGTCGGCGGTGGCGTCGGGCACGTGCTTCACGCAGACGACGATCTTCAAGGCAACCTCCCCGAATGAGTACTAAAAGTTAACTGTATAGCTTATTTAAATCTCTGGCGAGCCGGCTGGCAAGGTGGTGATTTTTAGCTGAATCAGTTGACTGATTGCTCTGTTTTGATCGAAGATCTATGGGTCCCCCAGCGGCATCCAGATGTATTTCAGAGGAGGCATTGATGTCCGGAGCAGTGTGCGAGGGACGCGTCGTGGTCGTCACCGGAGCGGGCAACGGGATCGGCAGAGCACATGCGCTCGCGTTCGCGGCGCAGGGAGCCAAGGTCGTGGTGAACGATCTGGGTGGCTCCCGCGACGGCGCGGGAACCTCGGTCGGTCCGGCCCAGGCCGTCGTGGACGAGATCGTCGCGGCCGGTGGTGAGGCGGTGGCGAACACCGACGACATCTCGGCCTGGTCCGGCGCGGACAGCCTGGTCCGGCAGGCGGTGGAGACCTTCGGCGGCCTCGACGTCCTGGTCAACAACGCGGGAATCCTGCGGGACCGGATGATCGTCTCGATGACCGAGCAGGACTGGGACAGCGTGGTGGCCGTGCACCTTCGGGGCAGCCTGGCGGTGCTGCACCACGCGGCCCGGTACTGGCGCGAGCGCGCCAAGGCCGGCCATGCCAACCAGGCCAGAGTGATCAACACCACCTCTCCCTCGGGGCTGTTCGGCAATCCGGGACAGAGCAACTACGGGGCGGCGAAGGCCGGTATCGCGAGCCTGACCGTCATCGCGGCCGCCGAGCTGGCCCGCTACGGAGTGACGGTCAACGCCATCGCGCCCACCGCGCTGACCCGGCTGACCGAGGACATCGAGATGATGAAGCAGGCCGCCCAGGCCGAGGACCTCAGCCCGGAGGCGATCTCACCGCTGGTGGTCTGGCTGGGGTCGGCCGCGTCGAGCGAGGTCACCGGTCGCGTCTTCAGCGTGTGGGGCAACCGGATCACCGTGCTCGAGGGCTGGGTGAACGGGCCGGGCGTCTCGGGGGCGTCGCGGTGGTCGCAGGAGGAGCTGTCCGCCGTCGTACCGGACCTGGTGGCGAAGGCCGCGCCGAACGCGGACCCGACGGGCGAGCGCCGGGGTTGAGAGGGGTCAGGGGCGGTCGGGGAGTCCTCCGGAGGACTCCCCGACCGCCCCTGCCGCTTCCGCGGTTCGGGTCACACCGCGGTGACCTGCTCCGGAGCCTGCTCCGGAACGGTGAAGAGCTCGTTGAAGGTGCCGCGGGTGATGCGTTCCCGCACCTCGTCCGGAACGCCGGTGAACAGGCTCCGCAGGGTCTCCTGGGTGTGCCCGTAGGTCCCCTCCAGGTGCGGGTAGTCGTCGCCCCACATCACGTTGCGGTAGCCGGTGGCCTGCACGATGTCCACCGCGCTGCGGTCGTGCTGGAACGAGGCGTACACCTGCTGGTTGATGATCTCGCTCGGGAGCCGGCCCAGCTTCGGGCGGACGAACATGCCGTGCTGCCGGTAGCCCTCGTCCATCCGGTCGCCGATGGCGGGGACCCAGCCGGCCCCGCCCTCGGCGATCAGGATCTTCAGCTCCGGGTGCCGGTCCAGGGCTCCTCCCGCGACCATGTGCGACACCACCCGCATTCCGGGGTAGGTCGTCTCCATGTAGTTGACGACCGCGCCGCCCGGGCCCCGGTAGACCACGGTGTCCCCGCCGGTGCCGATGTGGAAGCCGAGCACCATTCCGGCCCGCTCGGCGGCGGCCCACAGCGGCTCCCACCGGTCCAGGGCGTACTCCTCGCCGGGGCGGGTGACGGTCGGCAGGAAGACCGACTGGAAGCCGAGCTCCGCCGCGCGTTCCAGCTCGGCGACGGCGTCGTCCACGTCGGCCATCGAGACGCAGGCGGGCGTGATGACCCGGTCGTTCTTCTGCAGGATCTCGTCGTGGGCCCAGTCGTTCCAGCTGCGGACCACCTCGCGGGCCAGCTCGCGGTCCGTGATCATCACATGCCAGAACCCCATCGAGGGGAACGCCAGCTGTCCCCAGACGCCCTCCTGGTCCAGGTCCAGCAGCCGCGGGCCCAGGTCGCGGGCGCCCGGCGGCCGCATGGCGTCCATGAAGTCGTTCAGCTGGCGGTCCTTCCGCTCGCCGTCGATGTACAGCACCTCGTACTTCTCGCCGCGCTCACTCCTCGGCGCCCGTTCGGCCAGCCGTTTCGGCAGCCGGGACAGCCACAGGTCGTCGGGCTCCAGCACGTGCGAGTCACCCGAGTTGGCCCAGATCTTCGTCATGTCCGTCCTCCACTGTCCCCGGTGGCCGCAGCGGCCGCGGCCCTGGGTCGAATCCGCTAAACAGTTTACATGTCTACCTGTATCTGAGTAGTGTGTCGAGGCAGGACGAAAAATGTTCTCAACCCCACCGAACGAGGAGGGCTCCTCGGATGGCAGCAACCAGGCCGGTGGCCGAAGGCCTGTTCACCTGGCCGGCTCCGGAACCCCGGCTCATCGCGGCGGAGTGCGCCGACTGCGGGCTGGTCAGCTTCCCGGCCGCCGGGCACTGCGTGCGCTGCGCCGGTTCGGAGTCAGTCCCGCGGCTCCTGGCGGACCGCGGCACGCTGTGGACCTTCACCACCCAGAACTTCCGCCCGCCGTCGCCGCCCTACGACGGCAGCGACACCGCGGAGACCTTCCGCCCGTACACGGTGGGCTATGTCGAACTTCCCGGCGAGGTCCTGGTCGAGGCACGGCTGACCGAGCCCGACCCCGACCGGCTCACGATCGGGCAGGCGATGCGGCTGGCGATCGTGCCGTACACCGTGGACCCCGACGGCACCGAGGTCCTGACCTTCGCGTTCGCTCCGGCGGACGCCGCAGAGGAGGCGTGATGGAAGCCGTCGTCATCGGGGTCGGACTGCACCCCTTCGGCCGGTTCGCCGGGAAGTCGGCCATGGACATGGGCGCCGACGCGGTCCGGCTGGCCCTGGCCGACGCGGGCGTGACCTGGCCCCAGGTGCAGGGCGGCTACATCGGCAGCCTGGAGGTCGCCAACCCGGACGCCATCGTCGACCGGCTCGGCCTGACCGGCATCCCGCTGCGCGGGGTGTTCAACGGCTGCGCCACGGCGGGCACCGCGGTCGCCATGGCCGCCCGCGCGATCGAGACCGGGGAGCACGACCTGACGATCGCGATCGGCATGGACAAGCACCCGCGGGGCGCCTTCGCCGCCGACCCCTCCGTCGCCGGGATCCCCGCCTGGTACGGCCAGACCGGGCTCTTCCTGACCACGCACTTCTTCGGCATGAAGATCAACCGCTATATGCACGAGCACGGCATCTCGCAGGAGACCTTGGCAACGGTCGCCGCCAAGAACTTCCGCAACGCCTCCGGCAACGAGAAGGCCTGGCGGCGCACGCCCCTGACGGTGGAGCAGATCCTCGCCTCCCCGGTACTCAACCACCCACTGCGGCAGTTCATGTACTGCGGCCCCGACGAGGGCGCGGCCGCGCTGGTGCTGTGCCGCGCGGACCAGGCCCACAAGTACACCTCCACCCCGGTCCGGGTGCGTGCGACCGCCCTGCGCAGCCGCCGCTTCGGGGCGTTCGAGGTACAGAGCCCGTCGCTGCCGGTGGGGGAGCGGGTGGAGAGCCCCACGGTCGACGCCTCGCGCGCGGCGTACGAGCTGGCCGGGATCGGCCCCGAGGACGTCGACGTGGCGCAGCTCCAGGACACCGACGCCGGCTCGGAGATCATCCACATGGCCGAGAACGGGCTGTGCAAGGACGGCGAGCAGGAGCGGCTGATCGCCGAGGGCGCCACCGAGATCGGCGGCCGGCTGCCGGTGAACACGGATGGCGGCCTGCTCGGCAACGGCGAACCCATCGGCGCCTCCGGGCTGCGCCAGATCCACGAGATCGTCCTGCAACTGCGCGGCGTGGCCGGGGCCCGGCAGGTGCCGGACACGCCGCGCGTCGGCTACACCCACCTCTACGGCGCGCCCGGCGTCTCAGCGGTGACCATCCTGTCCACCTGACCGGGCACGGTCGGGACGCACCGCACCGGTCGGGACGAACAGCACAGGGAGCACACGCCCTATGGAGCAAGACCTGCAGGCCTTCACCGCCGAGGTGCGCGCGTTCCTGGACCGGCACGCCGCCAAGGCACCCGACCGCACCGCCTTCACCTGGGGCGAGGGCGACGACAGCATGGCCTACTTCAGCGCCGAGACGCCCGAGGTCGAGCGGCGTCGCGTGCAGCAGGCCAGGGACTGGCAGCGGACCCGCCACCAGAACGGCTTCGGCTGGATCACCGGCCCCGCCCGCTACGGCGGCCGGGACCTGACACCCATTCACGACCTGCTCTACGACGCGGTCGAAGCCGAGTACGACGTCCCCGACACCGGCACGCTCAGCGTGGTCGGGCTCGGCATGATCGGCCCGACGATCCTCGCCCACGGCCGGGAACACATCAAGGACCGCTGGCTGCCGGCGATGTACCGGGGCGACGCGCTCGCCTGCCAGCTGTTCAGCGAGCCCGGAGCGGGATCGGACCTGGCCGGCCTGGAGACGCGGGCCGTCCGTGACGGTGACGGCTGGATCGTCAACGGACAGAAGGTGTGGACCTCGGTCGCGCACCACAGCCAGATCGGCCTCCTGCTCACCCGCACCGACCCGGACGCGCCCAAGCACCGCGGAATCACGGCCTTCCTGGTGCCGATGGACGCCCCCGGCGTCGAGGTGCGGCCGCTGCGCCAGATGACCGGCGGCGCCGACTTCAACGAGGTCTTCCTCACCGACGTGCGGATCCCCGACGACCACCGCCTCGGCGAGGTCGACGGCGGCTGGACGGTCGCGCTGACCACTCTCATGAACGAGCGCGCCACCGTGGGCAGCGAGGGCTCGGGACCGGTCGCCGCGGCCCTGTCGCCGCAGCGGCTGGCGGCGCTCATGCGCGCGACCTGGACCTGGGACGACCGCGCACTGCGCGCCCGGCTGGCCGAGCTGCTGGTCGACGCGATGGCGACCGGGCACCTCAACGCGCTCGCCTCGCGCAAGCTGCGGGCCGGCATCACCCCCGGGCCGGAGAGGTCGGTGTCCAAGCTGATGTACGGCCGGAACCTCACCAGGGCGGCGCACTTCGTCGCCGACGTGCTGGGGCCGCGGGCGATCGCCGACACCGGCCAGTGGGGCACCTACGCCTGGTCGGAACTGCTGCTGGCCACCCCGGCCCTGCGCATCCTGGGCGGGACCGAAGAGATCATGAAGAACATCCTCGCGGAGCGGGTCCTCGGACTGCCGAAGGAACCGGGCGTCGACACCAGGTCGCCGTTCCGCGAGCTGCGCCGGTCCGGCGCCGGGCAGGGAGGAACGGAATGAGCGTCAGCACGGACAGCGAACTGGAGGAGCTGCGGGCGGCCGTCCGCGGCTTCCTCGACGCGAAGTCCTCCGAGGAGGCCGTCCGCAAGGCCATGGACAGCACCCCGCGGTTCGACCCGCTGGTGTGGACTCAACTGGCCGACCAGCTGAGACTGCCGGCCCTGACGATTCCCGAGGAGTACGGCGGCGACGGCTTCGGGCTGGTCGAACTGGGCGTGGTCCTGGAGGAGATGGGCCGGGTCCTGCTGTGCGCACCGTTCTTCTCGACGGTCGTCCTCGGCGTCCGGACCCTGCTGGCCTGCGGCGACCACGAGGCCCGGGCCCGCTGGCTGCCGGGCATCGCGGCGGGACGCGTGACCGCGACGCTCGCCGCCGCCGAGGACAGCGGGTCCTGGGACGCCGCCATGGTCAGCACGCGCGCGGTCCCCAGCGGCGAGGGGTGGACGCTGACCGGCCGCAAGAGCTTCGTGGTCGACGGCACGACGGCCGACCTGATCCTGGTCGTGGCGCGGACCACGGCGGGACCGTCGCTGTTCGCGGTGGACCGCGGGGCTCCGGGGCTGTCGGCGGAGCCGATGGACGCCCTGGACGCCACCCGCGCGCTGGCCCGGCTGAACCTGGAAGCGGTGCCCGCGAGGCTGGTCGGCGGCGAGGGGCTCGCCGGGCGGACGATGTCCCAGGTCCTGGACACCGCCTCGGTGGCGCTCGGCGCGGAGCAGGCCGGCGGCGCCCGCAGATGCCTGGAGGCGAGCGCCGAGTACGCCCGCAACCGGTACCAGTTCGGGCGTCCGATCGGCTCGTTCCAGGCGGTGAAGCACATGTGCGCGGACATGCTGGTCCAGGTCGAACTGGCCGAGGCCACCGCCCGCGAGGCCGCGCGCCTGGCCGACGAGGGCGGGCCGGAGTTCCCCGTGGCGGCGGCCACCGCCCATGCGTGCTGTTCCAGGGCGTTCGTCTTCACCGCGCTGGAGAACATCCAGGTGCACGGCGGCATCGGCTTCACCTGGGAGCATCCGGCGCACCTGTACTTCCGCCGGGCCAAGTCCTCGCAACTGCTGTTCGGCGGCCCGGCCGTGTACCACGAGAGGCTGCTGGACCGGCTCGGCATCTGAACCGGCGGCGCGGCCGGCGGTCAGTTGCGCATGTAGGAGCCGCCGGAGACGTTGAGGATCTCGCCGGTGACGAAGCGGGCCCGGTCCGAGGCCAGGAAGGCCACCGCCTCGGCGATGTCGGTGGCGTGCGGCAGTTCGCCGAGCGGGCCCATGGTGTTGGGCATGCCGTGCAGCTCCGGGTGGGCGTCGACGAACCTTGTTCCGCGCACCATGCCCATCGACACGCAGTTCGAGCGGATGCCGTACGGGCCGCCCTCGTGCGCGCAACTGCGGGTGAGCACGTTCAAGCCGCCCTTGGTGACCGCGTAGGGGGCCTCGATGCCCTCGCCGCCGATGTCGGGGGCGTAGCTGCCGATGTTGACGATGGCGCCGCCGCCCGTGTCGCGCATCAGCGGCATGATGCGACGGCACAGGTACCACGGCCCGGTGAGGTTCACCCGGACCACCCGGTCCCAGTCCGCCGGGTCGTACCCGAAGATCGGGCCGAGCACGTTGACCGCGGCGTTGTTGACCAGGATGCGGATGGGGCCCAGGGTCGCCGTGACCTCGTCGACGACCTCGTCGATCCGCTCGCGGTCGCCCGCGTCCAGCGGCAGGCCGACCACGGTCGCCGCGGGGTGGTCCGCGGCGATGGCCTTGGCCACGCTCGCGGTGCGACCGGGGTGGATGTCGGTGACGACCACCGTCGCCCCGCCCGCGGCCAGTCGCCTCGCGACCGCCTGGCCGATGCCCTGGCCCGCCGCCGCGGTGACCAGGGCGACCCGGCCGTCGAACTCCGGCCCCATCGCTCTCTCCTGTTCCGTGCCGCTCACTTGTCGCTCCTGCTGCGCGCGATGATCTGTTCGACGAGGGCGATGTGCTCCGGCGAGTGCATGCTCTCCCGCTCGGCGAGCAGGGCGGCCTCCCCGGCCGTGGCCATCGCGGACTCCAGGTGCAGGTTGACGGCCCGTTTGGTGTCGCGCAGGGCCTGGGCGGGCAGCGCGGCCAGCCGGCGGGCCAGGTCCATGGCCTCGTCCAGCAGTTTGTCCCCGGGCACGACCCGGTTGGCGATGCCCAGGCGGACCGCCTCCTCGGCGCCCACCCGGCTGCCGAGGAACAGCAGCTCCTTCGCCCGTGCCAGGCCGACCAGCAGCGGCAGCACCAGCGCGCCGCCGTCGCCGGCGACCAGGCCGACCTGGAGGTGCGGATCGGCGACATGGGCGTCCTCGGCGATCAGGACGAGATCGCTGAGCAGGGCCAGGCTGCAGCCCAGGCCCACCGCGGGACCGTTCACCGCGGCGATGATCGGGACGCGGCAGCGGAGCATGCCGGTGATGATCCGGCGGGCCTCGACGACGTTCTGGTCACGGAAGGCGGCGTCGCGCTGGACCCGGGTCATCACCTCGAAGTTGCCGCCGGCGCTGAACGCCCGCCCGCGGCCGGTGAGCACCACGACCCGGGCGTCCCGGTCGGCGGCGATCGCGTCCCACACCCCGGCCAGGGCGGTGTGCAGTGCTTCGCTGGTGGAGTTGAGCCGGTCGGGGCGGTTCAGTTCCACCAGCCGGATCGGGCCCTCGGCGGTGACCACCAGATCGGGGGGCAGGTCGTACATGGATGGCGCCTCCGGCTCGGTTGCCCCGAACAAGTCAGTAGAGTTTAATCCTCTAAATGAATATACCTGTCACGGCGATGTCGGTCGAGACCTGGGACGAGGAGCGAAGCGGTGACTGAGAGCCTGGTGCTGTACGAGGTCGACGAGGACGGGGTCGCCACGGTGACCCTGAACCGGCCCGAGCGCAGGAACGCCTGGAGCATCCCCCTGGAGCGGCGGTTCTTCGACGTCCTCGGCGAGGCCGCCGCCGACCCCGCCGTACGCGTCGTTGTCCTCACCGGAGCGGGCCGATCCTTCTGCCCCGGCATGGACGTGCAGCGCCTGGAGCAGAACGCACAGCCGGGGCAGTCGCTCAACCTGCAGGAGCGAGTCCCCATGTACAGCATGCGGCCCATGCCCAAGCCCATGGTCGCCGCCATCAACGGCGCCTGCGCCGGCATCGGGCTGGTGCAGGCCCTGATCTGCGACGTGCGCTTCGCCGCCCGCGGCGCGCGGATGACCACCGCCTTCACCCGGCGCGGCCTCGCCGCCGAGTACAACCTCTCCTATGTGCTGCCGCGCGTGATCGGCCTGGAGAACGCGTTGGACCTGCTGCTCTCCGGCCGCACCTTCGACGCGGACGAGGCCAGGGCGCTGGGTCTGGTCAGCCGGGTCGTCGAACCCGAGGACCTGCTGACCGCGGCGCACGCCTACGCCCGGGACATCGCCCGCAACTGCTCGCCGCGGGCCATGGCCGTGATCCGGCACCAGGTGTACGGCGATCTGGATCGCGACTTCACCGGGGCGCTGCGGCGCAGCTACTCGGTCATGGAGTACTTCGCCGGGTCGCCCGACTTCCGCGAGGGCGTGGCGAGCTTCACGGAGAAGCGCGAACCGAAGTTCGAGGGACTGCCTGCGGACTTCGACCCCGAGGACGCCGCCAGGGACGGGTTCCTGCCGTACTGACCCGGACCGGGCCGCGGGAGCACCGAGCTCCCGGGGCCCGCGCGGCGCCGACCCTGCGTGGTCCGGGCCTGTGCGGCGTCAGCCCCGCGCCGCGTCGCCCAGCAGCGCCTTGGCGATGATGACCTGCTGGATCTGGCTCGTCCCCTCGTAGATGCGGAACAGCCGCGCGTCGCGGTAGAAGCGCTCCACCGGCACCCCGCGCATGTAGCCCGCGCCGCCGTGGACCTGCACCGCGCGGTCCGCGACCCGGGAGACCATCTCGCTGGCGAAGTACTTCGCGCAGGACGGGCCGATCTTGGTGTCCTCGCCTGTGTCGAAGGTGCGCGCCGCCTCCAGGACGGTCGCGCGGCCGGCGTAGTAGTCCGCCATCGAGTCGGCGATCAGCCCCTGCACCAGCTGGAAGCCGCCGATCGGTCTCCCGGACTGCTTGCGGGTCTTGGCGTACTCCACCGACTCGTCCACCAGGCGCTCGGCCATGCCGACGCAGAGCGCGGAGATGTGCACACGGCCGTGGGCCAGGCATCCCATCGCGGTCCGGAAGCCCTGGTTGAGCCCGGCCGGCCCGCCGATCATCGCCGTTGCGGGCACCCGGACGTCGTCGAGGTGCACGTCGGCGGTCCAGGCGCCGAACTGCCCCATCTTGTGGTCCCTGGGCGCCACGGTGAGGCCCTCCGTACCCGCCGGAACCAGGAAGGTGGAGATGCCGCGGCTGCGGGGCGCGTCCGGGTCGGTCCGGGCGAACACCATGAACACGTCCGCGAGCGGCGCGTTGGTGATGTAGCGCTTGGAGCCGTTGATCACCCAGTCGTCCCCGTCCCGGTGCGCCCGCGTGGTGAGGGTCGACGGGTCGGACCCCGCGCCCGGTTCGGTCAGCGCGAAGGACGCGGTCACCTCGCCGCTGGCGATGCGCGGCAGCCACCGCGCCTTCTGTTCCTCGGTGCCGCCCACCATCAGGACGTGTCCGGCGATGCCGTTGTTGGTGCCGAACATCGACCGCAACGCGGGCGTCGTGTAGCCGAGTTCGAACATGAGCCTGACCTCCTCGGACATCGACAGACCGAGGCCCCCGTACTCCTCGGGCAGGGCGAAGCCGAAGAGCCCTATCTTCTTGGCCGCCTCGCGGATGTCCGCGGGCATCTCGTCCTTCTCGTCGATGTCCGCTTCGAGCGGTACGACCCGCTCCCGCACGAAGCGCCGGACCTCGGACAGCACTGCTGCGAAGTCATCCGTGTCCATGGATCCTCCAGGGTCTGCGGGTCGTGCCCCGCGAGCGAATGGAAAGGAAGTTCAGCGGTCCGCCGCGTCCTTGCTGCGGCCTGACCCGTTCTCGCTCATTGCAGCCGGTACGCGGCTCGTCCGGCCGGGGCGGTTCCGTAGAGCCGGGGCAGGGACTCGAGCAGTTCCTCGGCCGTCACGGGGCCGCCGGAGGAACTGGGAAGGACGCCCGTGATGGTCCAGCCCTGCAGCCGGTTGAGCTTGTCGCCGTCGATGCGCAGCACCTGGCCGGTCAGCCAGGCCGCCGCGTCGGAGGCCAGGTATACCACGACGCCCGAGGCGTTGGCCGGGTCGCGCGGGTCGAAGCCGTCGACGGCCTCGCTGGTGCCGACCGGGAGATCGGCGGTCATCCGGGTGGCCGCGAGCGGGGAGATCGCGTTGGCGGTCACGCCGTACTTCCGCATCTCCAGCGCGGTGATGACGGTGAGCCCGGCGATGCCGGCCTTGGCCGCACCGTAGTTGGCCTGTCCGGCGTTGCCGAACAAGCCGGTCCCCGAGGTGGTGTTGATGATCCGTCCGGCGACGGACTCGCCCCGCTTGGACGCGTCGCGCCAGTAGGCGCAGGCGTGCCGGGTCAGCGCGAAGGTGCCCTTGAGGTGGACCGCGACGACGGAGTCGAAGTCGGCCTCGGTCATCGAGAACAGCATCCGGTCCCGGACGATGCCGGCGTTGTTGACGACGATATCCAGCCGTCCGAACTCCTCGACCGTCCGGGCCACCAGCCCCTCGGTGGCGGCCCAGTCGCTGACGGACGCGTGGTCGGCCGCGGCCCGGCCGCCCAGCTTCACGATCTCCGCGACCACCTCGTCGGCGGGTGACTCGGCGGTGTGCTCGCCGTGCAGCCCCGAACCCAGGTCGTTGACCACCACGGTCGCACCGGCCCCGGCCAGTGCCAGGCAGTGGGCCCGGCCCAGGCCCCGGCCGCCGCCGGTCACGATCGCCACCTTGCCGTCGAGGATGCCCATCGGCGTCTCCCATCGAAGTCGTTTAAATAGCTTAATAGATATGCTATCTTACTCGCGCTGGTGACCGAGACAAGGGAGTACGCGGATGGCTGGACTCATCTCCTACGGCGCCCATGTGCCGTACCACCGCCTCGCCCGGGCGGACATCGCCGCGGTCCTCGGCTCGGGGGGAGGCAAGGGCACCCGTGCGGTGGCCGGATACGACGAGGACACCACGTCGATGGCGGTCGAGGCGGCACGGGTCGCCCTGGGCGCGAACGGGCTGCGCCGGCGGGTCGGCCAGCTGTTCCTCGCCACCGCGACTCCGGCCTACCTGGACAAGGCGAACGCGACCGCGGTGCACGCGGCCCTGTCGCTGGACGAGCACGTGCTCGCGGCGGACATGGCCGGTTCGGTGCGCTCGGGGATCGGCGCCCTGGTCACTGCGGCCGGCTCCACGGTGCCCACCCTGGCCGTGCTCTCCGACCTGCGTACGGGCCTGCCGGGCGGGAGCGACGAGGCCGCCGGAGGGGACGGCGCCGCCGCCTTCGTCTTCGGCGGGCACCGCCCGGGCAGCCCGGTCATCGCCGAACTGCTCGCCCACGACACGGTGAGCGACGAGATCCTCGAACGCTGGCGGATGCCCGGCGCCCCCGCCTCTCGGGTCTGGGAGGAGCGCTTCAGCGAGGACATCTACGTCTCGCTCGCCGGCAAGGCCCTGGCCGCGGCGCTCGGCAGGGCGGGGATCGACCTCGCCGCGGTCGACCACTTCGTGGTGGCCGGCCTGCACGCGCGGGCCTGCGCCCGGGTCCGCCGGACCGTCGGCGTCCGCCCCGAGGCGGTGGCCCCCGACCTGACCGGGGTGATCGGCAACGCCGGTACCGCCCAGCCGGGTCTGCTGCTCGCCGACGTCCTGGACCGCGCCCGGCCCGACGAGACGATCGCCCTGGTCGTGCTCGGCGACGGAGCCAGCGTCCTGCTGCTGCGCGCCACCGATGCCCTGCCCGCGCACCGCAGTTCCCGGCCGGTGGCCGCGCAGATCGCCGCGGGCAGCGCGCCGGTGCCCTACGCCGCCTACCTGTCCTGGCGCGGACTGCTCGACCGCGAGCCCCCGCGGCGCCCGGACCCCGAGCCGCCGTACGCCCCGCCGGCCCACCGGCGCAACAGCTGGAAGTACGGCTTCACCGCCTCGGCCTGCGAGAAGTGCGGCACCCGCCACCTCCCGCCGGACCGCGTGTGCGCGTCCTGCCGCAGCATCGACGCCATGGTCGACGAGCCGATGGAGCAGGTGCACGGCACGGTGGCGACCTACACGGTGGACCGGCTGGCCCACACCCCCAGCCCTCCCATGCTGGTCGTGGTCGTCGACTACGACGGCGGCGGACGGTTCCGCTGCCAGCTCACCGACGCGGCCGAGGCCGACGCCGTCATCGGGGCCCGGGTGGAGATGACCTTCCGACGCACCGTCACCTCCGGCGGGATCCACAACTACTTCTGGAAGGCCCGGCCGGTACGGCTCGGCCCGCCGGCCCAGGACTGAGGAGGAGCACCATGGGTTCGCACGGGATCCGCGACCAGGTCGCGATCGTGGGCATGGGCTGCACGCCCTTCGGGGAGCACTGGGACCGTTCCGCCGACGACCTGCTCGTCGACGCGGTGGTCGAGGCGGTGGCCTCGGCGGGCATCACCATCGAGGACATCGACGCCTTCTGGCTGGGCACCCAGGCGTCCGGGGTGTCCGGTCTGGCGCTCAGCCGTCCGCTGCACCTGCAGTTCAAGCCGGTCACCCGGCTGGAGAACATGTGCGCGACCGGCTCCGAGGCGCTGCGCAACGCCTGCTACGCGGTGGCCTCGGGCGCCTATGACGTCGCGATGGCCGTCGGGGTGGAGAAGCTCAAGGACTCCGGTATGTCCGGGCTGGTGGGCACCGCCATGCCCGGTGCGGGCGACGACAGCCGGGGAGAGGTCACCGCCCCCGCGAACTTCTCCCTGCTGGCCCCGGCCTACGCAGCCAAGTACGGGCTCCCGGAGGAGGAACTGAAGGACGTCCTCACCCGCATCGCCTGGAAGAACCATGTGAACGGCGCCCGCAACCCCCGCGCGCAGTTCCGCAAGGAAGTCCCCGTGGAACGGATCCGGTCGGCCCCCATCGTCGCGGGCATGCTCGGGATCTTCGACTGCTCCGGTGTCTCCGACGGTTCGGCGGCCGCGATCGTGGTCCGGGCCGAGGACGCCTACCGCTACACGGACAAGCCGATCTTCGTGAAGGCGCTGTCGTTCGTGGCCGGACCCGCCGACGGCGTCCTGGACCCCGGCTACGACTTCACCACCTTCCCCGAGGTGGTGGCGGCCGCTCAGGACGCCTATCGGCAGGCCGGGATCACCGACCCGCGCAGCGAGCTCGCGCTGGCGGAGGTCCACGACTGCTTCACGCCCACCGAACTGGTGCTGATGGAGGACCTCGGCTTCTCCGAGCGCGGCCAGGCCTGGAAGGACGCCGGCAGTGGGCTGTTCGACCTCGACGGTGCGCTGCCGGTCAATCCGGACGGCGGCCTCAAGGCGTTCGGCCACCCGATCGGGGCCTCCGGCCTGCGGATGATGTTCGAGGCGTGGCTGCAACTGCGCGGCGAGGCACCGCCCGAGCGCACCGTACGCACGGTGGGGGAGGGCAGGAAGCTGGCGCTCACCCACAACCTGGGCGGGGGTCCCGGCGAGTGCGTCTCGTTCGTCTCGGTGGTCGGGAGCGAGCCCAGTGCCTGAGACAGCCACCGAACCGGCGACGCTGAGGGCGGAGGTGTCCGACCGGGTCCTGACGATCACCCTGGACCGGCCGGAGAAGCTCAACGCTTTCAACCCGGTGATGATGCAGGACCTGCTCGACGCCTTCGACCGGGCCGACGCCGACGACGAGGTGCGCGCGGTGGTCGTCACCGGGGCAGGCCGCGCCTTCTGCGCCGGCGCCGACATCAGCGGCGGCCCGAGTACGTTCGACCACCGCGGCGCCGGAGCCGCGCACCGCGACACCGGCGGCCGGGTCGCCCTGCGGGTGTTCGCCTGCACCAAGCCGGTGATCGCGGCCGTCAACGGCCCGGCGGCCGGGGTCGGTGCCAGCATGCTGCTGCCGATGGACATCCGGCTGGCGTCGACCGGGGCCCGCTTCGGTTTCGCCTTCGCCCGGCGCGGCATCGTCCCGGAGTCCGCCGCCAGCTGGTTCCTGCCCCGGGCGGTCGGTATGCAGCACGCCCTGGAGTGGGCCATGACCGGCCGCATGGTGGAAGCCGACGAGGCTCTGGCGGCCGGGCTGGTGCGCTCCGTCCACCCCCCGGAGGAACTGCTGCCGGCAGCCCTGGCCCTGGCCAAGGAGATCGCGGACCACACCTCCGCGGTGTCGGTGGCGCTCACCCGGCAGCTGCTCTGGCGCATGCTCGGCGAACCCCATCCGATGACCGCCCACCGGCTCGACTCGCGGATCATGGGCGAGATCGGCGGCGGCGCCGAGTCGCGCGAGGGCGTCCAGTCGTTCCTGGACAAGCGGCTGCCGCGGTTCCCGGGACGGGTGAGCCGGGACATGCCCGACTGCTACCCCTGGTGGCAGGAGGAGGAGTTCAGTCCCTTCGATCTCCCTGTCAAAACAGTTGACTGATTACTCTCTTTTGCGCCACCATCTCAGCACCCGGGACGCCTCCCGGCCGTGTCCGAGCCGACCCCACGGGAGGGGCAATGCCGGGCGAACGCTACTTCGAGCCCGAGATCGAGACCATGCCGCGGACGCGACTGCGCGAACTGCAGGAGCGACGGGTCCTGGAACTCCTTCCCTACGCCTACGAGAACTCCGCCTTCTACCGGGAACTGTGGGACGCGCACGGCGTCCACCCGCGGGAGATCCGCTCGCTGGCGGACTTCCACGCCCGCGTCCCCAGCATCGACAAGGACATGCTGCGCGCCTACCGCGCCCGCACCGGCGACCCGTTCAGCGGCAGGCTGTGCGTGCCACCGGAGCAGCTGACCTCGGTGTCGTCGAGTTCCGGCACCACCGGCACCCCGGAGTTCTTCGCCGAACTCTGGGGCGGCGCGCCGCCGCTGGTCACCGCGCAGCTGCGGGACCTGTGGGAGGTCGGCGTCCGCCCCGGTGACCGGGTGCTCGCCTCGGCGAGCCTGATGCGCAACCTGATGGACGGCGGATACCAGGCTCTCGGCGCCGTCGTGGTGAACGTCAACACCTGGCTCGGGCAGGGGGCGCGGCTCATCGAGGCGATCCGCGACTACCGGCCGGCCTATCTGCAGCTGATGTACCCCCACATTGTCGAGCTGGAGCACCTCGCGCAGCAGTACGACCTCAGGGAGGCGCTCTCCTCCCTGAAGGGCGCCTCCTGCGCGGGCCAGCCGCTGAGCCGGCGGATGCGCGAGATGGTCCGGCACGACTGGGGCGTGGAACTCTTCGAGTACACCAGCGCGGCCGACACCGGCACCGCCTGGGAGTGCCGGGAGCGCGACGGCTACCACCTGTGGGAGGACATGGTCCTGGCCGAGTGCCTCGACCCCGAGAACGGACAGCCGGTCGCCGAAGGCGAGCTGGGGGAACTGGTCGCCACCGACCTCGACGACCGCGCCGCGCCGCTGATCCGCTACCGCAGCGGGGACCTGGTGCGGATGCGCCGTGACCGCTGCGGCTGCGGACGGACGCACGCGCGCATGTGGGTGTCGGGACGTCGTGGCGACGAGACGCTGGTCCGGGGGCGGCCCGTGCTGCTGCGCGACATCTGGCAGGCGGTGGAGGACCAGCCGGAGTCGTCCGGCGGCGTCTTCCAGATCGTCCGCGCGGACCGCGAGGTGGAGGTGCTGCGGCTGAGGGTCGGCTACGACCCCGCCATCACCGGCGACACCGCGGAACTCGCCGAGCGCCTGGGCAAGGCGGTGCAGGAGCGGACGGGAGTCGAACCCGCCGTGGAACTACGGACCGAGGAGGACCTGTTGCGGACAGCACACAGCCTCAAACTGGCACGGGTGGTGAAGGAGTAGTGGGCCGCGCAGACAGTCTGGCGGTCGCCGCCGGGCTCGACCGCCCGACCACGGCCTATCTCGCACGCTTCCCAGGGAACGGGCAGGTTGTCGACCTTGAGGTCAGCTGGGCCGAACTGGCCCGGGACGCCCTCTGGTGCACGGAACTGCTGAGCGGCTTCGGCCTGGAGCGCGGGCACCGGGTGCTGCTCAGCTTCTACGGCTACGAGGGCCCCTGGTTCGGCCCGGTCATCGAGGCGCTGCGGAGCATCGGGGCCGGCTACGCCACCGCCGACGCGATGGGCTGGGACCATCACCGGGTCACCGTCTTCCATCAGGAACTGCGGCCGCACGCGGTGATCGGGCTCTCCCTGGAGACCTTGGAAGGGCTCTCCGGGCAGGTGGAACTGCGCAGGATGTTCGCGGACACGCCGATGGTCCTGGCCCGGCCGGACGCCGTCCGCCGACTGCGCGGGGCCGGCGTGGCAGCCGGGACGATCACACCGCTGGGCCCGGCCCTGGCGCTGGAGTGCCACCTGCGGCAGGGGGCCCACGTCAACGCGGCCGAGTGGCGGATCGCCGAGCGCGAGGGCGAGTTGGTGCTCTCGGCGGCTCCGGGGCGAGCCCCGGGTCTGGGCGAGGTCCTGCTGGGAGTCGGCGGCTCCGTCGTCGGGGAACGCTGCGACTGCGGCAGCGACGATCCCCGAGTTCTGTTCCGGTGACCCCCAAGGCCCGGCCCGACCTTGCCGACCGCATCGACCGCGTCGAGTCCCGGCAGGCCATCGGGCAGTTGCCGATCCGCTACGCGCTGGCCGTCGACTCGCGTGATCTGGACGCCTGGGTCGGGTGCTTCCGGCCGGACGTGGACATGGGGCGGCACGGCAGCGGTCGCGAGGCGCTGCGCCGGTACATCGAGCCGCAGCTCCGCGGGTTCCACCGGTCCGTCCACCAGATCTGCGGCCACCGTGTGGAACTCGTCGACGCCGACCAGGCGACCGGTTCGGTCTACTGCCGTGCCGAACACGAGGTCGGCGACCGGTGGGTGGTGATGGCGATCTGCTATCGCGACGACTACGTACGGCTGGATGGCGAGTGGTACTTCTCCCGTCGCCGCGAACAGCACTGGTACGCCGCCGATGTGACCGAGCGTCCGCAGGCCGTCGGCTTCCGCGGCTGGGAGGGCAGCGGGGCGCCGTCGCTGCCGGACGGCTTCCCCACCTGGGCGCCGTTCTGGGCGGACGCGGACGCGGACGCACGCGGAACTGCCTTGCACCCTGGAGGGGCCTGATGGATGACATGTCGCGGCTGGCCGGCAAGGTGGCCCTGGTCACCGGAGGCGGCCAGGGAATCGGTCGGGGCATCGCCCTGGCACTGGCCGCCCGGGGCGCGGCGGTGGTCGTCTCCGGTCGTACGGAGGCGACCCTCAAGGCCGTGGTGGACGAGGTCGGCGGGCGCGCTGGCCGGGCCTTCGCGGTGACCGGGGACGTCGGCGACCGCGAGGACGTGGAACGGATGGTGGCGGAGACGGTACGGGTGTTCGGCGGGCTCGACGTGCTGGTGAACAACGCCCAGTCCTCGGTGCAGCGTCCACTGGAGCAGACATCCCCCGCGGACGTCGAGTCCGCCTACCGCAGCGGCCCGCTGGCAACGCTGGCCGCCATGCAGGCGGCTCTGCCGCATCTGCGCGAGCGCGGGGGCAGCATCGTGAACTTCGGCTCCTCGGCGGCGTTGGACGGGCAGCGGGGGTTCGGCTCGTACGCCATGGCGAAGGAGGCGATCCGCGGACTCACCCGGGTCGCCGCGACGGAGTGGGGGCCGTACGGCATCCGCGTGAACGCGATCTGCCCCCTCTCGCTCAGCCCCGCCGCGGAGGCGTACCTGCGGACCAGGCCGGAGGAGAACGCCAAACTGCTGGCCGATATCCCGCTGGGGCGCCTGGGGGACCCCGAGACGGACATCGGGCGTGCGGTGGCGGCACTGGTCAGCGACGACCTGGCCTATCTGACCGGGGCGACCCTGGTCCTCGAGGGTGGCCGAACCCTGTTCGCCTGACAATACGAACATCTAATCGCGTTAAGTGTATTGAGATAACTATTTTACCCAGTAGGATCCCCAGAACAACGAGCGGACCCCATCGGAGCGGTCCGCCACCGCGAGCATGCCGGGGATTTCAGTGGCACTCCACGCACGAGCGGCAAGACGGCTGGGCAACCAGGAGCCGGTAACGAAGCGGCAGTTGTCACTGCGCACCGTCCTGGTCATCCTGGCCCTCGTTCCCAGCGTGGCGGTGGCCGCGTTGTGGGCGATGAACTCGGCCCAGCTCTACACCGACTGGCACACCGTGAGCGACCGGAACTCCGCGTCGGACCACGCGGGCATCTCGATCGTCGGCGTCTTCTACAGCCTGGAGGAGGAGCGGCGGCTGAGCGCGGCGGCTCTCGCCGACCCGGGCACCTACCGGGCGAAGCTGGAACAGCAGCGCAAGCTCACCGACGAGTCCGTCGCCGGCCTGCAGGCGGTCTCCGCCTCCGCACCGGCCGACATCGCCCGCGGGATCGGTCAGGTCGACCAGGGACTGCACCAACTCGCCGGCTACCGGGCGGCCGTCGACGGACGGACCGCCACCCAGCAGCAGTCCTACGACGACTACACCGGCATCATCACCACCGACCTGGAGCTGTTCACCCTCCTCAGCAACGTGGGCATCGCCGACCTGGACTACCTCGCGCGACCGGCCATCGACTCGGTCTGGGGCAAGGAGATGCTCTCCCGTGAGGACGCGCTCCTGACCCCGGGCGTGGTCACCGGCCACCTCTCCGGCGCGGAGCGTTCCCAGCTCGCCCAGCTGATCGGCACCCAGCATTTTGTCTACGACGACAAGGTCGTACCGTTGCTCCCCGAGACGGTCGCCGCGCGCTACCGGACCCTGATGGCCGGCGACCTCTGGAAGCAGAAGACCCGGATCGAGCAGGCCGTCCTGAGCGTTCCCGTGACGCAGTCGACCGACCGGACCAGCGTGTCCCCGGCACTCGGCGCGCAGTGGCGGCAGAGCGTCGACCAGATCACGCCGCAGCTCGAGCAGCTGAACGGGATCTACGCCGCCAGTCTCACCGCCACGACCAGCAGTGACCTGCACGCGATGCAGGTACGGCTGATCACCAGCAGCGCGGTGGGCGCGGCGGGCGCGCTGCTGGTCGTGCTGCTCACGCTGCTGCTCACCCGCTCGCTGCGCCGCCGGATCCTCGTCCTGCGCTCCGCGGCCCTGGACCTGGAGACCCGGCTGCCCGACCTGGTGGAGCGGCTCCGGCGCGGCGAGGAGGTCGACCCGGACGCAGAACTTCCCGAGATCGGCCACGGCCGGGACGAGCTCGGGATGCTCGGTCGTGCGCTCAACGCGGCCCGCAGCAGCGCCCTGGAGACCGCGGTGCGGCAGGTCGAGCAGTACCGCGGCTTCGAGCGGCTGCTGCAGCGCATCGCGCGGCGCACCCAACTGCTGATCGGCCTGCAGATGAAGAAGCTCAACGAGATGGAGCGGCGGCACGAGGACGCAGAGGTGCTGGAGGGTCTCTTCGGCCTGGACCACCTGACGGCCCGGCTGCGCCGCTACGAGGAGAACCTGGTGATCCTCAGCGGCGGGCAGCCGCAACGGCGTTGGCGCAAGCCGGTGCTGCTGCTGGACGTGCTGCGCTCGGCGCAGGGCGAGGTGCAGGACTACCGGCGGATCAGGATCGAGATCGAGGACCGGACCTGGCTGTCGGAGCGGGCCGTTGGTCCGATGGTGCACGTGCTGGCCGAACTGATGGAGAACGCCGTGATGTTCTCCAAGCCGCCCACTCCGGTGGAGGTGTCCGCCGCACAGGTGGGGCGCGGGCTGGCCATCGAGATCGAGGACCGCGGCCTGGGCATGGAACCGGAGCAGTACGCCGCGGCCAACGAGCTGATGACCCACCCGCCCCGGATGGACGTGATCTCGCGAGCCGACGACGCCCGGCTGGGCCTGTACGTCGTGGCCCGGCTGGCCAGCGGTCTGGGGGTGAAGGTGGAGTTGCGGCCCTCCTCCTTCGGCGGCACCCGGGTCGTGGTGCTGGTGCCCGCGGAGCTGGTCGCCGCAGGACCGCAGGAGACGGCCCCGGCGCCCCAGGGCTTCGGCGCACCCGCGCTCTCGGCCGTCGACGCGGTGGACTCGCATCAGCCGGACTCCCGGCAGGCGGACTCCCGGCAAGGGGGCGACCTCCCCGCTCCGTCCGCCCACCCCGGTGACCGGCCGGACTTCGCCCAGCGTTCGCTGATCGGCGCCTGGAGCAGGCTGCCGGCCCCCGACCCGGCCCCCGCGCCACGGATGGATCCGCTGCCGAGGCGGGTGCGCCAGGCCAACCTGGTCACCGAACTGCGCGCGCCCCAGCCGGCCCAGGGCGACCCGCGCACCGCCGCGGCCACGCTGCAGGAGCCGCCGCGGCCCGAACCGCGACGCTCGGGGGCCGCAGTCGGCGCGTTCCAGCGCCAGTCCCGGCTCGCCCGACTCGAGAACGGCACCGACCACCACCCCGCCCATCCCACCCACCCCTCACCGGGCCGCGACCGGACCCGGAAGGAAGACGGACAATGACCCAGCGAACCACCGCCACCCATCAGGACCTGGACTGGTTGCTCGACCGCCTGGTCGACGAGGTCCCGAACACCAGATGTGCCGTCGTGCTGTCCGACGACGGCCTGGTCATCAGCCAGTGCCACAGCATCGCCCGGGTCGACGCCGAGCGCCTGGCCGCCATCGCCACCGGCCAGCAGAGCCTGGCCCGCGGCGCCGGCGAGATCTTCGGCGGCGGCCCGGTGCACCAGGTCATCGTGGAACTGGCCGAGCTCTGGCTGTTCGTCAGCGCTGCCGGCCGCGGCACCCACCTGGCCGTCATCGCCGCTCAGGAGGTCGACGCCGAGGTGATGGCGGTGGCCATGCACACCCTGGTGCAGCAGGTCGGACAGCGGCTGGGGACCGAGTCGCGCACCGTCCGTGAGCACGCGGAGGGCGGTGGACGTGGGTGAGCCACTGGACCGCGGACCCGCAGGACGAGGAGCCGGAGGACTCCTTCGTCCGCCCCTACACGATCACCCACGGGCGTACCGCCCCGGCGCGCGAGGACCTCACCCTGATCACGGTGATCACCACTATCGACCCGACCGATCGGCTCGGCACCCGAGGCATGCAACCCGAGCACCGGCTGATCCTCCGGCAGTGCGGCAGACCGGCGGCACTGGCCGAGGTCGCCGCCGGGCTGAACCTCCCGGTGGCGGTCACCAAGATCCTCATCGGCGACCTGCTCGCCCAGGGGCGGGTGACCGCGCGCCCACCACTGGCGGTAGCGGTCGGCCAACGACCGGACATGACACTTCTTCAGGCGGTGAGAGATGGACTACGCAGACTCTGAGAACCATGACTCCGCAGCCGCAGGTCCTGCACCGGCCGCGGTGAAGATCCTGATCGCGGGCGGCTTCGGCGTCGGCAAGACCACCATGGTCGCCGCGGTCAGCGAGGTGGCCCCGCTGCGCACCGAGGAGTACCTGACCCAGGCCAGCGTGGGCGTCGACGACACCGGCGGAGTGGAGCAGAAGGCCACCACCACCGTCGCCCTCGACTTCGGCCGCATCACCGTCAGCCCCGAACTGGTGGTGTACCTCTTCGGCACGCCGGGTCAGGAGCGCTTCTGGTTCATGTGGAACGACCTGGTGCACGGGGCGCTGGGAGCGGTCGTGCTCGCCGACACCCGGCGGCTGGACAGCAGTTTCGCGTCCATCGACTTCTTCGAGAGCCGCGGCATCCCCTTCGTGGTCGGCGTCAACTGCTTCGACGGCCACCAGGACCGTACTGTTCCCGAGATCTGCGACGCGCTCGACCTGGACCCCTACGTGCCCATCCTGATGGGCGACCTCCGCCGGCGCGACGTCAGCCGCGACCTGCTGCTCGCCCTGGTGGACCACCTGATGGACCAGCACGAACCCGTGCCGGTCCGGTCGGGGGCGCCTCCGTCGTCCCGCTGATCACGTCGCGTCGGCGGTCCCACGGCGGCTCGTACCTCCGGTACTGCGCCGAGGGCAGCCGGATCGGTCTCGTGGATTCCGGGTTCGACGTTCCTGGTGGCGCGGTCCCCTACTGGTGGAGGATCTCCACTGGGTGCACCGTTCGGCGATGAGCGGGTGGGTTCGATTCTGTGGGTCGGCCGACGTGGAGCAGGCCGGCGAGGAGTTGGAGCCGCTCCGCGTCGGGGCTGCCCTCGGCGGCGGTGCAGACCATGAGTGCGGGGCCGGGGTTGCCCGGGATCGGGTAGGCGTCCCAGTCCAGGTTCAGTTCGCCGACCTGGGGGTGTTTGAGGCGCATCTGGCCGCGGGTCGGTTCCTCCACGTCGTGGAGGGCCCACAGGCCTGCGAACTCGTCGCTGCGGACCGCGAGTTCACCCACCAGTTCGACGGCGCGCGGGTGCCCGGGATCAGCGGCGACCTGGGTCCGCAGCATCCCGATCAGCTCCGCGACGGTGGCCGCCCGATTCGGACAGCCTCGGTCGGCCCCGGGGCGCAGGAACAGTGCCAGCAGGTTCCGCTCCCGCTGCGGCTGTCCGGTGAACTGGCCCAGCAGGGCGCCGCCGAGCGCGTTCCAGGCGAGCACGTCCAAGAAGCGGCCCACGACCAGCGCGGGCGAGGCCATGGTGTGCAGCAACCGCCGTGTGGTGTCCGGAACTTCCTCCGGTTCGTACGAACGCGGCAGGCGCCCCGGGGTGCGTGCCGCGGCGGCGAGGCTGTGCAGGTGCCGGGTCTCCTCGGCGGAGAAGTTGAGGGCGCGCGCGAGGGCGTCCAGGACCTGCTCGGAGGGACGTACGTCGCGTCCCTGCTCCATGCGCTGGTAGTAGTCCGAACTCACCCCGGCCAGCAGCGCCAGCTCCTCGCGCCGCAGCCCGGCGACGCGCCGTCTCGGGCCGGGCTCCAGACCCACGTCCTGCGGGCGCAGCCGGGTCCGGCGGGTGCGCAGGAACTCGGCGAGTTCGCGTCGTGGATCGTCGCTCACGGCGTGGGGGGAGTCGGTCATGGGCGTCAGTATGCCGTGGGCGCGGCCCGCGAGGGTGGGTCTGCCAGACCCAGGAAAAGGAGAACGACCGTGATGCCGTGCGCAGGGTCCACGATCGGTTGCACCACAGCCGGTCACAGGAGGACAGCGACATGAAGACCGTTCAGATCATGGGTTTCGGTACTGCGGACGCTCTGCGGATCAATGACGTGGACCGCCCCGCTCCCGGTGCGGGTGAGGTGCTCGTGTCGGTCGAGGCCTCCAGCGTGAACGGACACGACGTGATCGTCCGGACCGGGCAGTTGAAGATGGTGTCGGGACGCCGGTTTCCGATCGGTGTGGGACTGGACTTCGCGGGCACCGTCGCCGCGACCGGCGCCGGCGTCGAGAGTCACCGGGTCGGGGACCGGGTGTGGGGCATGGTGCATCCCCGGCATCGGCACGTCACCGCTGGTGCGGCCGAGTACGTGGTGGTCTCCGTGGACCGGATCGCGCACGCCCCGGCGGACCTCTCGTCGGTCGAGGCGGCCTCCCTGGTCGTCGCGGGATCCACGGCACTGATCGCGCTGCGCGACAGCGTGCACCTCAAGAGCGGGGAACGGGTCCTGGTCCGAGGTGCGGCCGGCGGGGTCGGCACGGCCGCCGTGCAGTTGGCGCACGCCATGGGCGGCCATGTGACCGCGCTGGCCCGCGACCGCCACGCCGAGATCCTCACCGACCTCGGCGCCGACGAAGTCCTGGACTACGGCTCCACCACTTCGGACCAGATCGGGCCGTTCGACGTCGTCGTCGACACCGTCGGCACAGAACTGCACTGCTACCGGAGCCGGTTGGCCAAGGGCGGCCGGATGGTCACCGTCGGACTGTCCCCGTCGGCCCTGGCCGCGATCGCCGCCTCCAGCGTGCACGGCTCCCGCCGCATCCGCACCTTCAGCGCCAACCCCGGAACCCCCGTACTGCGCGATGTGGCCGGCCAGGTCACCTCGGGTGCGCTGCGCCCGGTCATCGACAGCGTGTACCCGCTCGCGGACATCGCCGCGGCACATGAGGGGTTCGAGCGCGGCGGCGTCGTGGGCAAGCACGTGGTGACGGTGCCGGATGGCTCCCTCTGAGGCACTGCGGTCAGCGGGTAGCGTCTCTCCTGAAGGTCGGCTGGTGGTGTGACGTTGGACCACCGGGACCCCAACGAGGCCCCCGCGGTGACGAGGCAGGCGTCAGGTGGTCGAGCGGATGACCAGGTGCGGGGTGACCACGGCCTCGATGGCCTCGTGCGAGCCGGCCATCAGGGTCTCCGCCTCCTGGACGGCCAGGTGGCCGAGCCGGCGCTTGTCGATGTGGACGGTGGTCAGCGGCGGGTCGACCAGCTCGCCGAGGGCGAGGCCGTCGAAGCCGATCGCGGCCAGGTCTCCGGGAACGCTGCGGCCGCAGCGCATGGCCCCGCGGACACCCTGGGGACCTGGCATGAGGTCGTCGGGTGTCCCGACTCGTCAACGCAACTGCCCGGCCGACCACCGACTCGGCATTCCTCATCGCGGACGTCCCGCGCCTGGTCTTCGGGGCCGGCCGGGGATGCCGAGCGGTTCATGACGACCCATCTGGTCGGAGGCCCGGCCGGCGGGTGGCGACCCCATCTCCGGAACGAAGTTGGCAGAAGCCGCAGTTCGAGACGTATGTGCGAGCAGGAGCCAACCGGGAACTGCGAAGGTCGACGCGTACAGGACAAAAATAGATAGGATCTCTGTACCTCGAGGCAGGCGCCGGACCGCGCCTCGGGACCGCTGAAGGCAGGTGCGGTGACAGGGGCGTCCTTCTACGCCTGCAGCTGTCTCGGGCGAGAGGATTCATCCGATCTAACCTCTTCCCAGGCCCGGCAATACAGCCGTAACGTCCTCAGCATCTTACAGACATCCGATGAAACCTGCCTGTGCTGCTTCGGGCCCGGACCACAACATCTCTCTCAACTCCCCTGTCGAGGAGCGCTCATGACCTTCCATCGACGACGCGGAACCGGCTTCCTTGCGTCGACCGTGCTCGGCGCCCTGCTGCTCGCGGCAGTCGCGCCGACGGCTGCCTCAGCCGCAGCCACCACTGTGCTGTACGCGTCCGTCGGCGGTTCGGGCAGCAGTTGCTCCCTTGCCGCGCCCTGCAGTCTCACCGGAGCACGGGACAGAGCCCAGAGCCTGGTGCCGGGTATGGCGGCCGACATCGACATCTACCTGCGCGGCGGCACCTACCGGCTGCCGAGCGCCTTCACACTGGGGCCGGCGGATTCCGGCACAGGCGGCCACAAGGTCGTCTACGCCGCCTACCCGGGAGAGAAACCCGTCCTCAGCGGTGCGCGACAGGTCACCGGGTTCTCGGTCTACGACAGCGCCAGGAACATCTACCGGGCAGCGGTGCCCGCAGGGACGCAGAGCAGGCAGCTGTTCGTCAACGGCGTTCGCGCCCAGCGAGCGCGAGGCCCGCTCAACCCGGCCGGCTTCACCCTCTCCGGGTCCAGCTTCACGACCAGCGACGCGTCCTACGCGTCGTTCACCAACGCCTCCTCCGTCGAGGTCGTGGACAACAACGCCTGGAAGCAGATGCGGTGCCCGCTGACGAGCATCACCGCCCTCAGCGGCGGCGGATCGAGCCTCAACGTCGACCCCACCTGCTTCGCCGACAACAACACCTCGGTGCCCAACCGGGGCTTCCCCTTCAACGGCGCCGGCCTGCCCAAGCTGGACTCGATCAGCTACGTCGAGAACGCCTACCAACTGCTCGACACCCCGGGCGAGTTCTATCTGGACAGCAACGCGGGCTACGTCTACTACTCACCGCGCCCGGGTGAGGACCTCAGCACCGCCGACGTGGAACTGCCCACGCTGGAGCAGTTGGTGGACCTCTCAGGTACCCCTGGTCACCTCGCCCCGGTCAACGACACCGACCCGGGGGCCGGCTACACCGGTGCCTGGAGCCACTCCACCGGGCGGACCTACGGCGACCTGTACGGGGACGTGCACGCCACCACCACGAACGGTGACTCGGTCAGCTACACCTTCACCGGCACCGGCCTGGACGTGCTGTCCGAGGTCAACAGCGACGAGGGCGGCTTCGACGTCTACGTCGACGGCACCAGGACCCGGAGCGTGACCGCGTCCGGCTCCACCCGGCTCGCCCAGCAGGTCATCGCTTCGGTCTCCGGCCTGACAAAGGGCCGGCACACCGTCAGGCTGGTCAAGACCAGCGGCACCTACCTTCTGGTGGACGGCTTCACTGTGATCCCGGACGTGATCGCGCCGGTGCACGACATCACCTTCCAGGGCATCACCTTCGCCTACACCACCTGGTTGCTCCCCTCCAGCTCCGGCTACATCGACAACCAGGCCGGCGTCCTGTGGGACTCCGCGAACCAGGCCCCGACGCGAATCCCCGCAGCCGTCCAGGTCCACCGCGGCTCCAACATCACCTTCGTCGGAGACGAGATCGCCCACACCGGCGGCACCGGCATCGACCTCGCCGACGGCACCCAGAACTCATCCGTCACCGGGAACTTCATCCACGACACCTCCGGCGGTGGCGCCTACGTCGGCGAGGTGGACGACTACTACCTCACCGACGCCGCCCGCATGACCACCGGTGACACCATCTCCCAGAACTGGATCGACCACGTCGGCCAGGACTACTCCGACGCCGTCGGCATATGGGCCGGCTACACCCGCAACCTGACCGTCTCCCACAACGACATCGGCCACACTCCCTACTCCGGCATGTCCGTCGGCTGGGGCTGGGGCTACGCCTCCCCCTGCGCCATGCAGGCCGCCCAGCATCTGTCCACCTGTCTGCACGGCACCATCTACGCCGGCGGCAACCAGATCCTCGACAACCACGTCCACGACGTGATGAACATCCTCAACGACGGCGGCCCCATCTACACCAACGGCGGCCAGGGCAACGGTGATGGCAGCACCACCTCCGTCCTGGCGGGCAACCTGCTGGAGGAGACCAACCACACCAACCAGGTGATCTACCACGACGAGGGCAGTTCCTACTGGAACACCCACGACAACGTGATCCGCACCGGTGGCGGCAACTGGGTCGGCATGTGGACGCCGACCATCCACGACATCAACATCCACGACAACTACGCCGACCGGTCCAACTACGGGAACAACGGCACCAACATCACCCTCGTCCAGTCCACGATCGTCTCCGGTGGCGCCTGGCCCGCCGCGGCTCAGGCGATCATCGCGGCGGCCGGCCCCGAAGCCGCGTACCGGCCGTTGACCGGTCTGCTCGACGACGACAACACCGCGATCGCCTACACCGGATCCTGGAGCGCCAGCGGCAACCGGGGCCTGGGCGACCTCAACGACGCCCTGCACGCTACGACCGTCAACGGCGACGCCGCCACCCTGGTCTTCACGGGCACCGGCGTTTCCGTCATCGGTGAGAGGAACAGCGACCAGGGCCAGATCGAGGTCTTCGTCGACGGCACCTCGAAGGGCCTGTTCGACACCTCCTCCACCACCCGCCAGGTGCAGCAGACCGTCTACAGCGTCAGTGGGCTGACAGCCGGCAGCCATACCGTCCAGGTCGTCAAGCGCAGCGGAGGCTTTGCCACCGTGGACGCCTTCGAGGTGTCCGGCACCTACAACGACACCACTACCGCCATCGCCTACACCGGAGCGTCCTGGGCACACTTCGGCAGCCGCGGTCTCGGTGACTACCAGGACGACGTCCAGGCAGCGACCGCCGACGGCGCCTCCGTCACCGTCAGCTTCACCGGATCCGGCATCAGTCTCATCAGCGAGACCAACACCGACGAGGGCACGATCGCGGTATCGCTCGACGGAACCGCGCAGGCCGGCGTCAATGCCAACGCCGCCACACGGCACGTCCAGCAGACCCTGTACTCGGTCAGCGGACTGGCAGCAGGACCGCACACCCTGACCCTGACCAAGACCGGCGGCACCTACCTGGTGATCGACCGGTTCGACGTCGGCTGACGCAGCACCACGGCCGATCGGCCGTCCAGTAGACCCGGTGTGCCGGACGGCCGACGCCGGCGACCAGGCGGTGCGCGGCCGACGGCGGCACCGGGCACTGGCTGCGGGTGGACCTGGGCTCGGTTCGGTCCGTGACCGGTACCCGGATCGCCTGGGAAATGGACAACACCAACTACACCGCATCGAGGGCTCCGCTGACGGTGCCTCCTGGTCGACCCTCGCCGACCGCACCGGCACCACCGACACCAGCCAGGTCCAGGCCGCCGCGTTCGCCGCCCGGACGCGACACCTCCGGGTGACGGTCACCGGTCTTCCCTCGGGCGTGTGGGCTTCCATCCGCTCCTTCGAGAGCTACGACCGCCCCTTCACCACCAGTCTGGCCATCCCGTCCTGAACTGGAGGCCCGGGACGGCCCGCCGACCACCTCCGCGGCCATGCTGCGCGTGGCCGCTGTCGAACGCTGACTGCGGAGCTGCGCCCCGGCCCCGGCGCGGCTCCGAAGCGAGGAGTGTCGATGCTGCTCCGGCCGTCCGACTACAGGGCGGTGCCGAGCCAGCGGGTGACGCTGGTGATGTGCACGGTGGCCCAGGCCCGGGCGGCCTCGGTGTCGTGGTAGGACAGGGCCTCCAGGATCGAGCGGTGCTCGGAGAGCGTCCGCAGCACCGCCTCCTCCTGGGTGATGCCCCGCCAGATGCGGGCGCGCACGGTCGGTCCGGTGATCGTGTCCAGGAGCGAGCACAGCAGCGGAAGGCCCGAGGCGGCGGCGATCCGCCGATGGAACTCCAGGTCGTTGGCGACCAGGTCCTCGATGCTGGGGTGCTCGCCAAGGCCGTCCAGCAGGGCGCCGAGGTCGGCCAGTTGCTTCTCGTCGATGCGCTGGGCGGCCAGCGCGGTCGCGGCCGGTTCCAGGATGCCGCGCACCTGGAAGGCCTGCATCACCGTGTCGTCCTGGTGGAAGTCCAGGATGAAGGTGACCGCCTCGAGCAGTAGTTGCGGTTCGAGGCTGCTGACGTAGGTACCGTCGCCCTGGCGTACGTCGAGGATGTTGAGCAGCGACAGTGCGCGCACCGCCTCGCGCAGTGAGTTGCGCGAGAGGCCGAGCTGTGCGGCGAGATCGCTCTCCTTGGGCAGCCGGTCGCCGGGCAGCAGTGCCCCGGAGACGATCATTTCCTTGATCTTTCCGATGGCCTCATCGGTGACCGCCACGTCGCGCCTTCCTCATGGATCCGACCCCTGGCCAGTATGCCAGCAGACCAGCGGGGCGATACTGGCCTTGTCGTTGGTGCACAAGGGGTCAGCGGACCCTGTGGATCTTGTGCATACATCGATCGCCGCATCGGAAAACAACATCCTGGCGGACCGGATTCGAGTGGCGTGCATCGGCGGGATCGCGTCCGAGCCAGAGGATGAATAGCCTCGGTGACGGCATCTACTGCCTCGACGCCAACGCGGGGGGCACCGCTCCGGGCACCAGGGCCATCATCTGGACCTGCAACGGCCAGACGAACCAGCAGTGGACCCCCCACTCCAACGGCACGATCACCGGTGACGGATCAGGGCTCTGTCTGGACGTCACCGGGGCCGGTACCGCCGAGGGAACCCCGGTCGAGCTGTGGACCTGCAACGGCGGCAGCAACCAGAAGTGGAGCCGCTAGCCGAAGGCGCAACCGCGTCCCGGTGGAGCCGGCCTAGCTCCACCGGGACGCGACTTCCTCATCGCGGGCGGCACCACCGGGACCACTGCGGCAGGTGGGTACCCCTCGGGTTACCCCCCTCTGGGGATCAGTAGCCAGGGACTGTGCGACATGCTCGGTCGGTCCTGTTCGCTCAGAGGGGTGGGCCGCGTTTCACCGCCCCGCCTCCAGGCAGGGGCCGCTGCCGCACGGGTTCGATGCCCGAAGGGTCGGCAGCCGGCCCGGCCACCAGGGCGGGAGACCCTGCGGGGAGCGCGCGTGCTGGTACATCCCGTCCCTGGCTGCGACGTTGAGCGTCAGATCCGATGTGAGTCCGCCACGGCGACGGCTCAGGGGGCTGCTTGCCAGGTCAGGAGGGACTGGTAGGTGGGTTCGAGGCCGGCTGCGGCGGTGATGGCCGCCGGGATCTGGCTCGGATCGGTGATGTTGTGGTTGCCGGCGATCAGCACGGACTTCTGGTCGTAGTCCGCGGGGCCGTTGGTCCAGTAGTTGCCCTCGATGTCCAGCGGGTCGTAGCTGCCGTCGTTCAGCGTGTAGTTGACGTGCTTGCTGCCCCAGACGCTCACCGAGACGTTGTACTCGGCGTTGCCGGAGATGGTGACGTACGACGCGCCGTTGTCCGTGTAGAGGCCGTGGCCTCCGACGTTGTTCTGGTCGTGGGCGACGTTTCCGGTGATGTGTTCGCCGGTGGCCAGGGAGGTGCCGGTGATGCCGTTGGTGTAGATCGCGCCGCCGTCGCCCAGCAGGCTCATGTGGTTGAAGATGAGGTTGTCGCTGAAGGTGTTGTTGTTGGAGTAGTTGGGTTCCGCCGGCAGCTTCACCTTGTCCGGCCAGCCGCCCCACCCGACCGAGATGCCGGTGTAGGGGATGTGGTCGATCTGGTTGTGGGTGAAGGTGGAGCGCTCCACGTAGCCCACGTCGATGGCCACCCCACCGTGGTACTCGGCCGAGGTGCCGGTGAAGTGGCTGTCCTTGACCACGATGTCACTGGTGTGCTGGGCGGAACTGGTCGGCGCGTTGACGTCGACGCCGCCCACGTCCAGGCCGTTGCCGGAGATGTCGGTGAACACGCAGGCCGTGACGGTGTCCTGCTGCGAGCCGTCTCCGAGATCGAGCCCCGCGCCACCGAGGTGGACGAAGTAGTCGTGGTCGAAGTGGACGTTGTGGTCGTAGCTGAGTGAGACGTTGGCGGCCATCGGGGTCCAGTTGCCGTAGGGGCAGGTCCCGCCGGGCACGAAGGTGCACAGGCCCTGGGTGGCATAGCCGTTGGTGCCGGTGACGGTGACCGTCGCCTGGATCTCGGAGAAGCCCTCGCCGCTGTTGGGCGTGGTGTCGGTGGCGTAGGAGAACTGGATGCCCTGGAAGAGCAGGCTGTGCACCTCCGCCGCGGCGTTGCCGTCCGTGGTCAGCAAGGACTGCAGCGCCGGCGCCTCGACGTCCGCGGAGCCCAGCGTCTCGCCGCTGCGGGGGATGTACGAGACGGTGTGCGCAGTGCGGTCCAGGTACCACTCGCCGGGCTGGTCGAGCAGGGCGTAGGCGTTCTCCACCGATGTGGGGGCTTCGGTGATGGACTGGCGGCCGACGAGCTCGTAGGTGCGGCCGGAGCCGTCGGTGCGCAGGACCCGCTTGGTGGAGTTGTTCCAGCAGGGCTGGGCCATGGTGATCACGGTGCTGGTGATGGACGCGACGGGGCAGCGGGGCTCGGTCCAGGCGCCGAGTCCGCCGCGGTAGACGAACTCGATCGCGCTCTGGTTCTTCCAGGCCGCCATCGGGTCCCCGGACGCGGTGGTGTAGCCGGTGGCGGTGCGGGTCAGCGTGACCGGCACCGAGCCGGTGGCGCGCACCGCGCGGGCGCCGTTGACGTACAGCTGGCGGGTGTCCAGGCCTGTGGGCGCGGGGGCGGACCAGATGTTCTTGGTGGCGTCGGTAAGTGTCCAACCGGTGATCCGGTCGCCGCCGCTGACCACGGGGAACGCGCCTGGCTCGGCCTTCCAGGTGATGGTGCCCGCCGTGCCCGAGTCGGCGGCGGTGAACGTCAGGGGCGCGGTGAGAGGGTAGTCGCCGCCTGCCAGGTTGACGGTGACGGCACCGGAGGCGGCCTGGTTGACGCCGCGTACGGCGGACTGTGCCTTGGCGAGCGTTCTGAAGGGCGCGGTGGCGGCAGTGCCCGCGTTGGTGTCGGAACCGGTGGGGGAGACGTAGAAGTCGACCGGCGCGGGCGCGGCGTGGGCTGCGTCGACCAGGGGGCCCGCCGCGAGCCCTGCCGCGGCGAGTGCCGCGGCAGAGAGTAACCGGATGGTCGTCTGACGGATGGTCATGACTCTCCTGACGGGCTGGTGGGGAAGGATTCATAGGATGTATAGCGGGCGATGAACTGTCAATAAGCTTAACCAGATGGGATTTCCGGTGCTGACCTGAAACAAAGACCCGATCTATTGCCGCAGGTCTTCCGGGGTCGCGTCAGGTGGTGTCGAAGGTGCCCTCGAAGGACGGACCGGCCTAGGCGAGCACCTTGCGCAGCGCATCGGGGCCCTGGTCGATGTCGCGGCTGTCATCCGGCACCCGCGCCGACCGGCCACCCCGCGCGGGGGTTCGGTGCCGCGGGCCACCGCCGTCGGCCACGGCGGGACGGCCCCTCGGGGTGTCTCCAGGTGGCCCGGTGCTGGGAGTTGATCGGATCGAGACCTTGAGTTGAGACCTAGTTAAGGAGATTTACCATAGGTTCGGCCCATGAATCGAATGAAGTGGATAGCGGGGACGGTCGGAGCGGTCGTCTTGGCTGCCGGGGTCACCTCGGCGGCATCGGCATCGACCTCGGGCAGTTCGGCGAAGAGCTCTGTCGGCTCGTCAGCCACGGTCGCCGTCGGTTCCGCGGCCGCCGCGGCACCCTCCTCGATCAGCCTGGCCAGTTGGGCCGGGCTGCTGCTCCCGGTCGACTCCGTCGGACACCTGTCGGGGAAGGACGCCCGGGTGCTGAAGCCGGCCCGGCTGATCTCGCCCTGGCTCACCCGGACCACCAGCGGGGCCCTGACCTTCTGGGCGCCCTCCGGAGGGGCCACCACTCCCGGCTCGCTGCATTCACGCACTGAGCTGGAGTCCGCCGTCAAGTACGCCGTGGGCACGCAGAAGCATGTGCTCACCGCCACCCTCCAGGTACTGCGGCTACCCGAGAGCAATCCCGAGATATGCGTCGCGCAGCTGCACGCCGGCGGCAGCGGGGGTTCTTCGCCCTTCGTCATGGTGGACTTCAAGTCCGGCAAGCTCTACGTCATGGTGAAGTCGGGAACGAGCGCGGCATCGCATTTCTACACGCTGCTCACCGGCGTGCCGCTGGGCAGCTCGTTCTCCTATCGCGTTGCGGACAACGGCAATGGAACGCTGACCATCTCGGCGGCCCACGGCAGCGCGAGCCAGTCGTACACGGTTGCCGTCCCGGGTGTTCTGCGCGGTGCCTCCGGGCACTTCTCGGCCGGTGACTACGAGCAGGGCACGGTGAGCGGCGGAGCGAACGATGGCGGCAAGGTGCTGTTCACGGCTCTGGTCCAGAGTTAGGAGGACGGGCGACGCCTGCCGATCGGCGCAGCGGCCCCCGCGGTGACGAGGCAGGCGTCAGGTGGTCGAGCGGATGACCAGGTGCGGGGTGACCACGGCCTCGACGGCCTCGTGCGAGCCGGCCATCAGGGTCTCCGCCTCCTGGACGGCCAGGTGGCCGAGCCGGCGCTTGTCGATGTGGACGGTGGTCAGCGGCGGGTCGACCAGCTCGCTTAGGGCGAGGCCGTCGAAGCCGATGGCGGCCAGGTCTCCGGGAACGCTGCGGCCGCAGCGCATGGCCCCGCGGACGGCGCCGATGGCGATCAGGTCGTTGTAGCAGAACACGGCGGTGACCTCGGGGCGGCGGGCCAGCAGTTCCTGGATGGCGCCGCCGCCGCCCTCCACCGAGTTGGCCGCGGGGTGGATCGCGGCGCGGTCGGTGTGCAGTCCGAGCTCGGCGGCGAGGACCGGGAACAGGTCGCGGCGCGGGTCGGGCGGGCCGTCCAGGTCCAGGCCGGGCCCGCGGTGGGCGGCGTCGTCGAGCATGGCGACCTGCCGGTGGCCGCGCTCGCGGAGGTGCTGCAGGGCCTGGCGTACGCCGGATGCGAAGTCGATCCGGACGCCGGCCACGGCGGAGGCCCGTCCGTCCTTGTCGAGCAGTACGAACGGGAGGCCGGACGCGGCGATCCGGTCGATGGCCTCGGGGTTGGCGAGGAAGGCGACGCAGGCGTCGGCCTGTTCGGTCACGGTCTCGGCGAGGGCGGGTTCCTTGGCCGGGTCGGAGCCGGTCGAGTAGACCACCACCTGCCAGCCGCGCAGGTCCGCGGCCTCCAGCACGCCGGCGACCACTTCCGGGAAGAACGGGTTGAGCACGTCGGCGATGATCAGGCCGAGCGTGGTGACGCCGGGTCTGATCATGCCGCGGGCGAAGCGGCTCGGGCGGTAGCCCATCTGCTGGGCGACGTCCAGCACTCGGGCCCGGGTGGCCGGGTCGATCTCCGACTTGTCGTTGATCGCGCGGGAGACGGTCTGCCGGGAGACGCCGGTGGCCCGGGCCACGTCGTTGATGGTCACCCGTCTGCCGGGGGTGGTCCGGTGGGGCCTGGTGTCGGGCACGGTCGAGTACGTCCGCTCTCGCAGGGAGGGCTGCGCCAGAGGAGGTGTGAGCGGTCACGTGAACGCTCACGGTCGATGATCCGGCGGTCGCGGTCCGGGTGTCAATGGCGCGAGCGGCGAGCTGTGTGATCGTCAGATCTCTTTGTTGCACAGTGGGTTGACAGACTCTTGTTAAGAACCTTCACTCTAACCCGTGACCGTTCCCGTGAACGCTCACGGAGGACCGGTGCTGCCAGTACGGGACTGGCGCACGCCTGCCGACGGAGGCGCAACCTCGTGAAGCGCAGAACCTTCCCCCTCGCCGTGGCCGCCCTGGCCGCGACCCTGGCCATGACGGCCTGCTCCGTGTCCGACACTTCTGGCAGCTCGGGCAGTCCGGGCGCCCAGGGCTCCGCCGGCAAGGGCGGCGCGGCGGTCAAGGAGATCACCTTCCTGACCTTCGAGACCCCCAACCTCACTCCGCAGTACTGGGATGCGGCCATCAAGCGGATCACCGACAAATACCCGGACATCAGGGTCAAGAAGCTGGTCGCGCCCACCGCGGACCGCACCGGCTACGCCAAGCAGCTGCTCGCGTCCGGCCAGTTCCCCGACGTGATGATCGCGGTCTCGCCCTCCGGCTTCGCCGAGGCGGGCGACCTGTACGCGTGGCAGTCCGCGGAACTGAAGGACTTCACCGAGCCCGACGGCGGCGCGATCAACGGCAAGGTCTACCAGCTGCCCGCCAACACCCAGTCCATCCCCGACGTCTACTACCGCAAGTCGATGTTCGCCACGGCCGGCATCGCGGTCGCGCCGACGACCTACGCCCAGCTGCTGGCGGACTCGGCCGCGCTCAAGGCCAAGGGCATCACGCCGTTCGTGGTCGGCGGCGGCAAGGACGCCTTCCCGACCGTGCTGCCGCTCACCGGCACCGTCGCCACCGACGTCTACCGCAGGACCCCGGACTGGATGGTCCAACGCCGTTCGGGCGCGGTGAAGTTCGCCGACCCCGACTTCGTCGGCGCCCTGGCCAAGGTCGGGGACCTGGCGAAGCGCGGCTACATCGACAAGCGCATGGTCTCGCTGGACTACGCCTCCACCGAACAGGCCTTCCTGCAGGGCAAGGGCGCGATGTACCCGATGGGCTCCTGGTTCGCCTCGGCCGGGGACGCCAGCCCGATCAAGAACGACATCGGGGTCTTCTCCTGGCCCACGGACGACGGCGCGCCGCTGATCTCGGAGTACACCGGCGGCGGGCTCTCCGTCTCCGCGAAGGCCAAGAACCTGGACGCGGCCAAGACCTTCGCCCTCGCCTTCCAGCTGGACAAGTCCAACCTGGACGGCTCGGTGCGCTCCGACGCGCTCTTCCCGGCGATCAAGGGCTACACCCCGCCCACCGACACCGGCCCGGTCTTCAAGGAGACCTACGACCTGTACCAGCAGCGCGTCGCACAGAACGCCACGGTCAAGGCGTTCTCCTGGGAGACCGGCGGCGACGGGCTGCTGCCCGGCCTCAGCGCCGACGTCTACACCGCGACCCAGGACGTGATCCTCGGAACGAAGACGCCGCAACAGGCCGCGGCCTTCCTCGACGCCCAGTGGTCCAAGGGGTCCTGACCATGCAGCCCGTCTCCGCGGCCGGGACCGAGCAGAAGGCGGCGGCTCCCGCCGACTCCTCCCGGCCCGCCCCCTCCCGTACCCGCCGGTCGTTCTCCGGCACCGGCCGCCGTGACGCCACCCGCCGCGACCCGCCGCGGCGCGGGCGCCGCCCGCGGTGGCCGCGGATCGCCCACTTCGCCGTCTTCGGTGCCCCGGGCCTGCTCGCCTACGGCTGCTTCGTGCTGGCCCCGGTGCTGATCAGCCTGGGCTACAGCTTCACCAACTACAACCCGTTCAATCCGCCCACCCGTTTCGTGGGCCTGCGCAACTACACCCTGCTGCTCAGCGACGACACCTTTCTGACCTCGCTGCGGGTGACCGTGGTGCTCACCGTGATCCTGGTGGTGGTGCCCAACCTGGCCGGTCTCGGTGTGGCGCTGCTGCTGGACCGTCCCGGGGTCTTCTACCGGGCCTGGCGCACCGTCTTCTTCGTACCGGTGGTGCTGAGTTCGGTCGTGGTCAGCATCGTCTGGACCCGGCTGCTCGCTGACGACGGCGCGGTCAACCAGATACTGGGCTGGTTCGGGGCGGGGCCGGTCGGCTGGCTCTCCGATCCGGGCATCGCCCTCTACTCCCTTGCCGCGATCATGTCCTGGCAGATGCTCGGCTTCTGCGTGGTGGTCTACCTGGCCGGGCTGCAGGCGGTACCGCCGGACCTGCACGAGGCCGCGGCACTGGACGGGGCCGGACCGCTGCACCGCTTCCGGCACGTCACCTGGCCGCTGCTGGCGCCCGCGCTGACGATCAACACCGTGGTCCTGCTGATCACCGCCTTCAAGGCGTACGACTACATCCAGGTGATCACCAACGGCGGCCCCGGCACCGGCACCACCGGCACCGTGGCCTTCGTCATCCTGCAGACCGGCTTCACCGCCGACCACGGGGGCTACGCCTCGGCCATGGCCGTGGTGATGCTGGCCGTCGTCGCCACCGCGGCCGCGGTGGTGCTGCGCCTGCTGCGGCGCAGGGAGGTGGACCTGTGACCCCGGCCCCGCCGCGGCGTCCGTCGGCCTGGTTGCTGCGGCCCCTGCTGGTGACGGCGGTGGGCATCGCCTTCTCGCTGCCGCTGTACGTGGTGCTCGCCAACGTCTTCAAGCGCGGTCCCGACATCGCCGGCAGCCCCGTGTCGCTGCCGGTACCGCCCACCCTGCACAACCTGGCGGCGGTGCTGAGCCGCCCGGACCGCCTGTTCTGGGTGAGCCTGACCAACAGTCTGCTGGTGACCGGGCTGTCGGTGCTGGTGCTGACGGTGCTCTCGGCGATGCTGGGGCACTACCTGGCCCGGTCGCCGTCCCGCTGGGGGAGGGCCGCCTCGCTGGTGCTGCTGTGCGGGTTGATGGTGCCGCCGCAGATCATCCTGCTGCCCATCACCGAGGTGCTGCGGGCGGTCGGGATGATGGCCACGGTGCAGGGTCTGGTGCTGTTCAACGTCGGCTACTACGTGCCCTTCGGGGTCTTCGTCTTCTCCGGGTTCGTCCGCACCATCCCGGTGGAACTGGAGCAGGCCGCCGCCATCGACGGAGCCGGGCGGTTCCAGGTCTTCTGGCGCATCGTCTTCCCGCTGCTGCGCCCTGCCACGGCGAGCACGGTGATCTTCTTCGGGGTGTGGATCTGGAACGACTTCCTGGATCCGCTGATCATCCTGGGGCCGAGCCAGGGCACGACCGTGACCACCGGCATCTACCGCTCGATCGGCCAGTACCAGGCGGATTTCGGCTCGGTCTTCGGGCTGATGTTCCTGTCATCGCTGCCGGTCCTGCTCTTCTACTTCGCCCTGCAGAAGCAGTTCGTCAAAGGGCTGACCAGCGGCACCACGAAGGGTTGAGGCACGTGACGTTCCGGACAGGCGCCGAGGCCGAGCCGCTGCGCGCGGTCGTCGCGGGCGGCGGCTTCCACGGCAGACGGTGGAACGCGGTGCTGCGGGCGCGTCCCGACGTGGTGCTGCTGGACCCGCTCGACCCGGCCTCGGCGGCCGGGCAGCTCGACGCCGAGCGGCCGGACCTGCTGGTGAACTGTGCCACCGCCGAGGTGCACACGGAGGTCGGGGTCGCCGCCCTGGAACGGGCGGTGTCGGTGCTGGACGTCGGCCCGGCCGCCGCCCCGTACCAGGAGGCGCGGGCGCTGGCGGCGGCAGCGGACCGGGCCGGGGCGCTGCTGGTCTTCGGCCAGCAGCACCGCGCACTGACCGCCCTGGGGGAGCTGCGCGGGCAACTGGCGGCACTGGGCCGACTAGGGCTGCTCAGCGTCGAGTTCGCGGCTCCCCGGCGGTCCTGGACGGGCCCGGGCAGTTGGGCGGACCCGCTGCTCAGACAGGTAGCAGTGCAACTGTTCGACATGGCCGGGATGATCACCGGGTGCGAGTTGCTCTCGGTCTGCTGCACCGGGACCGACCCGGTGGCCGGGGTGGGCCGGCTGACCGGCGGGGTGCCCTTCCTGTTCGGTTGCGACTGGAGCGGCCGGGGAGAGCCCAGCTCCTGGTACGGGCGGTGGCATGCGGTCGGCGCACTGGGCACGGCGCGCTGGGACGGTCCGGGGGAGGGGCAGCCCGAGACGCCGGACCCCGCCGGGGTGCTGGACGGCTTGGTCGCGGCCCTGCGCAGCGGGACGCCCCCGCCGGGGGAGCCGCATACCTGGCTGCGCAGCCTGGCGGCGGTCGAGTCGGCGGCGCAGTCGGCCGCGTCGGGTCAACTGGAAGCGGTCCGCGGGTGAGCGCCGCCGCCGCGAGGCGGTGCGGTGGAGCCGCGGACGATGAACTCGGGCGCGAAGAGCAACTCCTCGGTCGGCGCCGCCTGCCCCGCCGCGAGCGACGCCACCGAGCGGGCCAGCTCCGCCGCCAGGCGTTCGGCGGGCTGGCGCACCACGGTGAGCGGCGGGTCGGTGAACTCCGTTCCCGGCGTGCCGTCGTAGCCCACCACGGACAGGTCGTCGGGCACTGAGAGCCCCGCCAGTCGGGCACCGCGCACCACGCCGAGGGCCAGGTCCGAGCCGGCGGCGACGATCGCGGTGACGCCCAGGCCGAGCAGGACCGCTGCTGCGGCGGTCCCGCCCTCGACGGTGGGGTGCTGACGGACCAGCAGGGCTTCGGGGTCCGGGACGCCGCGGCGGGCCAGCGCCTCCAGGAACACGTCGGCGCGCCGGTCGGAGCCGGTGTCGCCGCCGAGGCCCGCGGCGAAGCCGATCAGCCGGTGCCCGAGGCCGAAGAGGTGCCCGACCACGGTCTCGGCACTGTGCGCGTCGTCGGTGGCGAACGACGGGCCGGCGAACGCGCCCCCGGTGGCGTTGACCCCGGCGTAGGGGACGGTGCGTCGGTCCAGCAGTTCGTAGCTGTCCGGGCGGTCGCCGCCGGGGGAGTTGCGCGAGCGCAGGAACACCACGGCGGCGATGCCGTGGTCGACCAGGGTGGTGACCAGCTGCAGCTCCTGCGGCGTGCCGGTCGGCGCGGGGCAGACCACGGTGGTGAGCCCGTGGCCGGCCAGTAGCGCGGGGAGCCGGTCGGCGAGGTCGGCGCACAGCGGGTCCCGGGTCAGCCCGGGGGTGACCACGGCGACGATCCGGCCCTGCGGGGAACGCTCGTAGCCGAGTTCGCGCATCGCCCGCTCGACGGCCTCGCGGGTCTGCGTGGACACCCCGTGCCTGCGGTTCACCACCCGGCTGACGGTGGCCTCGCTCACCTGCGCGAGCGCCGCGACCTCCGTGATACCGACTTTCACTCCGGCCCCCTCAATCGATGGTCCGCAGGGTCACCAGGCCCGACGGCGGCACCGCCACCGCCACGGGTCCGGGCCCGAGCGGGCATTCGCGGGTGCTGATCATACGGCCCAGGGTGTCGTGGACGGTCTGCCGGAGCGTCACCGGACCGGTGTCCGACAGCACGTCCAGGACCAGACGGCCGCCGGGCGTGGCGTTGACGACGTCCGTGTGCCGGAACCGGCCCGGCCGGACCGGGACCACCCGGTCGGCGTGCACCACAACCGCGTGGTGCTCCCCCCGGTGCGCGCTGACCAGGGGGTAGAGCTCGTCCGGGCGGCCGGGTTCGAGCTCGCCCTCCACCAGTACCGGGCGCAGCCGCTCCCACTGCCGCAGCCAGAAGGCGAGTGCCTGGGCGTGGTCGGGCCGGAGCTCGTCCAGACGGCAGGAGATCTGGGGCACCGCGTGCAGGACGGCCAGCAGTTGCCGGGCCGCCGCCTCCGGGGTGCCCGCCGGGTCCCACATCAGCATGTCGGAGTGGACCGCGCCGCCGAGGGAGAGCAGCCCGGCGTCGACGGTGCGGACCCGGTTGGCGACGGCGTCGGCGGGGCAGTCGGTGGCGCGGGCGAGATTGCCGTAGGCGGCCATGCCGTGGCCTAGGTAGGGCTGGCGCAGTTCGACCATCAGCTCCCCGCCGGGGCGCACCGCCTCCAGGGCGGTGCGCAGTTCGCCGAGCAGCCGCGCCATGGCCCGGCCCACGTCGGGGCCGCCGTCGCCGCTGTAGACCATGGCGTCGTCGAGGAAGTCCACCTTGAGGCCGTCGAAGCCGTACTCGGAGAGCAGCCGGGTGCAGACGGCCACCAGGTGTCGCCGGACTGCGGGGACGCGCGGGTCGAGCACCCGGGCGCCCGGGGCGGTGGGGCTGGCGATCGGGGCGTGCCCGCCGAACGCGTGCCAGGCCCGGGAGCCCGGGCCGATCAGCAGGGGGGCGATCCAGGCCAGGGCGCTCATCCCGGTCGCCCGCAACTGCCGGACGTGGGCGGCGAGATCAGGGAACTTGGCGGTGTCCGCGGTCCAGTCGCCGGCCCAGTCGTAGCCGCGCCGGGTGCCGCCCTGCTGCCAGCCGTCGTCGAGGATCAGCAGCCGGCAGCCGAGTGCGGCGGCGCGGGCGGCCTCGGCGGCGACGGTGTCGGCGGTGACGTCCTGGCCCAGGGCGTACCAGGTGGAGTAGACCGGTCGGTGGGCTGCCTCGGGGGTGGGCAGCGGCGGTACCGGGGCGTGGGCGGCGAGGCGGGTGCGCAGTCGGCGCAGGGCGGTGGCGGGGGTGGCCGCGCGCGGGGCGAGCACCAGCCGGTACGGGTCGGTGCCGGCGGTGAGGCGCAGGTGCACGACGAACAGTTTGGCCTGCTCGGAGACGCCGAACACGATCCGGGTCTCGGCGACCGGGTCCAGGGCGGCGAAGGCGAGCAGGGTCGCGCCGGAGGTCTCGTAGAGGCAGCCGACCGCGGCCCCCATCACCAGCGAGGTGCGGGCCCGTCCGGCCCAGTCGGGGAGCAGGGTGCGCTCCCAGCCGCTGCCGGGGTGCCAGTAGCCCACGGCGTCGCGCAGTGGGGTGGCGAGGCGGATCTCCAGCGCTGTTCCCGGCTCGGCGTCGATCTGCAACTCGACCAGTCCGTCCGGGAGTTCGCGGGCGAGGTGGCCGACGGGGCGGCCGTCGGCAAGCACGGCGACGGTGAGGTCGTCGAGCAGCGGGGTGGCGGGGGCGGAGGGGAGCTCTGAGGTCGTCACTGCTGCTGTCACGGCGTCAGATTAGCAAGCGAATACGGAATCCTCCATGGACTGATTGAAAGCTTTCTTGTATAGATTGCAAGTGAGTTGTTGTGTACACCATGACAGGAGAGTGGACCTTTGACTCGCATCCGAACCCTGATCGGCGTGGCGTTGGCCGCCGCGCTCACCGGTGTCCTGCTCCCGACCAGCGCGTCCGCTGGGGCCGACCCGGTCCGGGCGACCGCGGCCACCACGCGTGGGGGCCCCGAAGCCGACTTGCTGACCGTCGGTACCGCGGCCGCCGCCACGGACTGGTCCACGGCCGTGGTCAGGTCGACCACCACCCGCTACACCCCGACCACCGTCGGGGGCTGGTCGTACCAGGTCGGGCTGTACCTCTACGGGCAGTACCTGGTCTACCGGCGCACCCACGACCCGGCGCTGCTGACGTACATCAGGACCTGGGTGGACCGCTTCGTCACCAGCGGCGGCGGCATCAGCCAGTCCTTCGACAGCCTCGACAGCATGATGGCCGGGCGGCTTCTGGTGATCATGCACCACGAGACCGGTCAGGCGAAGTACGCCACCGCCGCCAAGAAGATCATGGACCGGCTCACCACCTACCCGCGCACCTCCGACGGCGGCTTCTGGCACGCCACCACCAGCAGCCGGGCGCACCAGCTGTGGGGCGACGGCACCTACATGCTGACGCCGTTCCTGGTGGAGTACGGCAAGGAGTTCAACGACGCGCCGGCTGCCGACGACGAGGCGACCAGGCAACTGGTCGTCTACGCAAGCCATCTGCAACTGCCCAGCGGCATCCTTCGGCACGCCTACGACGAGTCGAGGACGGCGAGCTGGGCCGACCCGACCACCGGCCGCTCCCCGGAGTCCTGGTGCCGGGCGGTGGGCTGGTACGCCATGGCGACCGTCACCGTGCTGGACGCCGTACCCGCCGACACCCCGCAGCGCGCGCAGCTCCTGGTGATCCTGCGCAACCTGGCGGCCGGCCTGGAGCGCTACCAGGACCCGGCCAGCGGGCGCTGGTTCCAGGTGATGGACAAGGGCAGCCGCGCCGACGACTGGACCGAGACCTCCTGCTCCAGCATGTTCGCCTACACCCTTTCCAGGGCTGCGCAGCAGGGCTATGTGGACGCCCACTACGCCGCCGTGGCCCAGCGCGCCTACCAGGGCGTCCTGGCCAGAATCTCGCTCGGCGCGGACGGGCTGACCAACCTCACCGGGATCTCGATCGGCACCAACGTCGGCGACTACGCCTACTACGTGGGCCGGACCAGGGCGACCAACGACCTGCACGGCCTCGGCTCATTCCTGATCATGAACGAGCAACTGGAGAAGCCATGAGACGACCCGCAGTCCTGATCGGACTGTTACTCGCCGTTGTCCTCGCCCTGCTGCAGCCCGCCCTGGCCGCCGCCGCGCCCGCCCCGGCCCCCGCCGCGACCCTGGTCTTCAACGTCAGGGACTACGGGGCCAGGGGCGACGGCTCCAGCAACGACACCCCGGCCATCAACAAGGCCGTCACTGCCGCCAACGCGGCCGGCGGCGGGATCGTGGACTTCCCCGCGGGGAACTACAAGTCCAAGAACTCCATCCACCTCAAGAGCAATGTCACGCTGCGGCTGGACGCCGGCTCCACCGTCCTGGGCTCCAGCGCCAAGACCTACGACGCCGCCGAGGCCAACCCGTACGACTCCTACCAGGACTACGGGCACAGCCACTTCCACGACGCCATGATCTGGGGCGACAACCTCAGCAACATCGGCATCACCGGCGCCGGGACGATCGACGGCGCCGGAAACCTGGTCACCGGCAACCCCGGTGCGGGGCAGGCCGACAAGATCCTCTCGCTGACCCGCTGCAACGGCCTGACCCTGAGCGGGGTCACCCTGCGCCGAGGCGGCCACTTCGCCGCGCTCACCAACGGCTGCGACAACATCACCTCCGACCACCTGCGCATCGACACCGCGAGCGACCGCGACGGCTGGAACGTCATCAACGCGGTCAACGCCACCTTCACCGACCCGGTCATCGCCTCCAACGACGACGCGCTGGTGTTCAAGAGCGACTACGCACTGGGCGCGAGCCTGCCCAACGGCCATGTCACGGTCACCGGAGCGCAGTTGTCGTCCAAGTGCTGCAACGCGCTGATGTTCGGCTCGGAGACCTGTGGCTCCTTCAGCGACTACCGGTTCGACTCGATCACCATCACCGCCGCGGGCAAGTCCGGCCTGGGCATGGTCAGCATGGACGGCGCCGACATCAGCGACGTCCACTACACCAACGTCACCATGAGCGGCGTCAAGTCCCCGATCATGGAGAAGGTCGGGACGCGCAAACGCTGCGGCGGCAGCCCCGGCGTCGGTCACATCAGCGACATCAGCTACGACCACGTGACCGGGACCGCGGTCACCAGTGGCTTCAGCCCGACCCTGTGGGGCGAGACCGGCAGCAACCGGATCAGCGGCATCAGCTTCACCGACGTCAACCTGACCGTACCCGGCGGCAGCGGCACCCTGTCCACCGCCGTGCCCAGCAACAACCCGACCGACTACAACCCCAACAGCATCGGCACCCGGCCGGCCTACGGCTGGTACCTCCACAACGCCGACCACGTCACCTTCACCGACAGTTCGGTGCGCTTCGCCGCCAACGACAACCGCCCGGCCGTGCTGGCCAACACCGGCAGTTCAGTGGTGTTCGGCCACCTCACCGCCCAGCGCGGCAGCGGCAGCCCGTTCGACGTGGGCTTCCAGGCCGTGACCGGCTACTGCCTGTCCGCCGACAGCGTCACCACCGCCGGCGCCGCGATGCGCCTCAACACCAGTGGCTCAACCAGGAGTTGCGCCGCCACCACCGCAGCGAGCGGCCGCGCCGGCCCCGACCACCTGGACGGCCCCTGATGCCTGACGCTACGACACCCCGTTCCGCGCGGCGCGGACACCGCAGGAGGGCCCGGTTCCTCGCCGTCCTGCTGACCGCCCTCGCGCTGCTGCTCAGCGGCACCGTGACGGCGGGCACCGCGCACGCCGACCTGACCAACCCCCGGCAGACCTTCCTACGGAACTCCGTCGGCGGGCTGTTCATCCACTGGGGCGAGCGCACCGCCCCGGCCCACACCGACTGCGCCACGTGGGAAGCGGACGTCACCAACGGCGGCTGGACGCCCGACTACTGGGTCGACGAGGCGCTGAAGCTGCACGTCCAGTACCTGGTGCTGGCCACCTTCCACAGCAGGCTCGGCTACGCCCGGCCGTGGCCCTCGGCGATCCCCGGCAGTTGCAGCACCAAGCGGGACTTCCTGGGTGAGCTGATCACCGCCGCGTCCGCCAAAGGACTGAAGGTCATGCTCTACATGACCAACGACCCGCAGTGGCACGACGACGGCGGCCACGAGTGGCTGGACTCGGCCGCGTTCTCCGCCTACGCGGGCCACACCGTGGACCTGACCGCCACAGGCGGATTCGGGGAGTTCTCGTACGACAACTTCTTCGAGGTGATGAAGCGCTACCCGACCCTGGGCGGGTTCTGGATCGACAACGACAGCCAGTACTGGCTGGGCCACAACCTCTACGCCCAGATCTACCAGCAGCGCCCGAACTACACCCTCAGCAACAACAACGAGGACACGCCGATCATGGACATGATCAGCAACGAGCAGAAGACCGGGATGACGCCGGACTACGACTACCCGCAGGCGCTCTACACCGCCGCACCCAGGCTGATCGAGTCCGACTTCAAGCTCCCCTCCACGGGGGCCTGGTGGTACGACGGGAGCAACCCCACGGTGGACCGCAAGCTCAGCATCGGCCGCCTGGTCACCAACGCCGGATCCTCGGCCAAGGCGCTGATGGCCGAGACCGCCGAGGTCAACGGGCAGTTCCCGGCCAACCAGAGCGCGTACAACACCTTCGCCAACAGCTACCTCACGCCCATCTGGCCCTCGCTGTCCGGCACCGAGGGCGGCGGCTACATGTACGGCGGGCTCAAACCCGGAGCCTGGAACGACAGCGCCTACGGGGTCACCACGATCAACCGGACCAACCCCGACCTGCAGTACATCCATGTGCTGACCCCGCCGACCACCAGCACGCTCAAGGTCGGCGACAACGGCTACCGGGTAGCGGGCATCACCAACCTGCGGACCGGCGCGGCCATCGCCTACAGCCAGTCCGGCGGCACGCTCACGCTCAGCGGGCTGAGCGCCTGGGACCCTTACGACACCGTGTTCCAGGTGAACACCCAGGGCCGCACCGGGATCTACCCGGCGTCGGCCTACACCATGAGCGCCACCGCCTCGGCCAGCGGCCACGCGGCGGCTGCCGCGGCCGACGGCAGCTACCTCAGCTACTGGGACAGCAAGAAGACGCTCCCGGTCTCGCTGGACTTCGACCTCGGGGCGACCCGGGCGGTGCAGTACCTGGGCATCAACCAGCGCGAGGACTCGGTGAGCTACGCCAGGTCCGCGACCGAGACCTCGGCCAGGATCAAGGGCTACGAGGTCTACGTCAGCAGCGACGGGACCAACTGGGGCTCCCCAGTGAAGACCGGGACCCTCCCGGACGCCCGCGGCGTCGCCGTGATCGGCCTGACCGCCACCAGCACCCGGCACGTCAGGCTCACCGTGACCAGCACCTATGCCGCGTCCACCGACACCACCGACTACAAGCGGCTGCGGATCGACGAAGCCTGGATCGGCTCCGCCTGGGCCACCAAGGCCACCGGGACACCGGCCACCGGGACACCGGCCCCGCAGTCACCGAACCGAGACCACCGGGACGAGCGATGAACATCAACCGGAAGGTCCACGGCGCACTTATCGCCGTGGCCGCACTACTGCTGGGCCTGCTGGCCTGGAGCCAGCCCGCCTCGGCGGCCGCCGCCTACCAGGCCGAGAGCGCCACCATCTCGCAGGGGACGGTGGCGACCAACCACACCGGATACAGCGGCACCGGCTTCGTCGACTACACCAATGTCACCGGCAGCTATGTGCAGTTCGCGGTGACCGCGGCTGCTGCCGGAGCCAACACGCTGAGCTTCCGCTATGCCAACGGCACCACCGCGCCTCGACCGATGGACATCACCGTCAACGGGACCAAGGTCGCCTCCGCCGTAGCCTTCCCAGGGACCGCCGACTGGAACACTTGGACGACCGTCACCGTCAACGCCTCACTGGTGTCCGGCAGCAACACCGTCCGGGCCACCGCGACCACCGCCGACGGCGGACCCAACCTGGACGAGCTGACCGTCCTGCCCGCCACCGACACCACCCCTCCGACCACACCGGGCGCACCCAGCTGCACCGCCGTCGGCAGCACCGGACTGACCCTGAACTGGGGCGCGTCCACCGACAACGTCGGGGTGACCGCCTACGACATCTACGAGCACGGCAACAAACTCAGCAGCGCCCCCGGCACCGCCACCTCCGCCGGTCTGACCGGGCTGGCCCCGAGCACCGCCTACAGCCTCAGCGTCGACGCACGCGACGCCGCCGGCAACAGCTCACTCGGCAGCAGCACCGTCGTCTGCACCACGCTGGCCAGCACCGACACCACCCCGCCGACCGCGCCGAGCGATCTGGCCACCACCGCGGTCGCGGCCACCAGCGCCACCCTGACCTGGACCAGGTCCACCGACAACGTCGGGGTGACCGCCTACGACGTACGCGACGGCAGCACCGTCTACGCCACCGTCACCGGTACGCCGCCCGCGGCGACCACCACTGTCACCGGACTCGCCTGCAACAGCCCGTACACCCTCAACGTGGTGGCGCGGGACGCCGGCGGCAACACCTCGACGCAGAGCAACAGCGTCAGCTTCACCACCGCCACCTGCGCGGGAGACGGCGGTGTGCCGTCGGGCATCAGCACCCTCTCCAGCGGCTGGACCATCCCCTGGGGCATCAGCTGGCTCCCGGACGGAAAGACCGCGCTGGTCACCGAGCGCGACGACTTCCACCTCTACAAGCTGACCACGGGCGGGACGAAGACCCTGATCGGCACCGTACCCAACGTGGTCACCACCGGCGGCGAGGGCGGTCTGCTCGGCGTCGCGATCGACCCGGGCTGGAGCAGCAACCACTACATCTACCTGTTCCACACCGCCACCGAGGGCAACCGGATCGTGCGTATGACCTACGACGGGACCACGCTCGGCGGCTACAAGATCCTGCTGCAGGGCATCGTCAAGAACAAGTACCACAACGGCGGACGGATGGTCTTCGGCCCCGACGGCTACCTCTACGCCACCACCGGTGACGCCGAGACCGGTACCTACGCGCAGGACAAGAGCAGCCTCAACGGCAAGATCCTGCGGCTGACCACCGCCGGGAAGCCGGCCCCCGGCAACCCGTTCAACAACTATGTCTACAGCTACGGCCACCGCAACGGCCAAGGGCTGGCCTTCGACAGCAGCGGGCGGCTCTGGGAGGCCGAGCTCGGCAACAGCGCCTACGACGAGCTGAACCTGATCAAGCCAGGCGCGGACTACGGCTGGCCGACCTGCGAGGGCACCTGCAGCGTCTCGGGCATGACCAACCCCAAGGCGGTGTGGCCGGTCAACACGGCCTCGCCCAGCGGGATCACCATCGTCCGCAATGTCGTCTACATGGCCGCCCTGCGCGGAGAGCGGCTGTGGCGCATCCCGATCAACGGGACCACGGAGACGGTAGGCACGCCCACGGCGTACTACGTCGGAACCTACGGGAGGCTGCGGACGGTGATCCAGGTGCCGGGCACCGACACCATGTGGATGTCCACCACGAACTGCGACAACAACGGGGGAGCGGCGGCCGGATCGGACAAGGTCTTCAAGGTCACCGTCACCTGACGCCCACTCAGGATCGGTTCTGGAGTGAGCCCTGCGTTGCGGGGGAATGCCGCTGCAGGGCTCACTCCTGTTGGCTTCGTCGGTGTAGTCGCTACCGGCCCGCATTCTCGGTGGTGGAGGGGCTGTCGCTGTTCTGGGTGGCTGCCCACGAGGCGAGCAGGCGCAGTCCTTGTTCGGAGGGTGAGCCGGGTTCGGCCGTGTAGATGGTCAGGGTGAGGCCGGGTTCGGCCGCCATTTCCAGGCCCTCGAAGGCGAGGGTGAGCTCTCCGACGGCCGAGTGGTGGAACCGTTTGGTGCCGGTGCCGTGGTGCCGGACATTGTGGTTGCCCCAGCGGGTGCGGAATTCCTCGCTGCGGGTGGACAGCTCGCCGACGAGGTCGTGCAGGTCCTTGTCGTGCGGATTGCGCCCGGCTTCGGTGCGCAGGATGGCGACGGCGACATCGGCGAAGAGGTCCCAGTGGGGGTAGAAGCGGCGCGAGGCGGGGTCGAGGAAGTTGAAGCGGGCCAGGTTGGCCTGGTTGCTGGGGGCGGCGTAGACGTCGGTGTAGAAGGCGTGGGCGAGCGGGTTCGCGGCGAGGATGTCCATGCGGCCGTTGCGGACGAATGCGGGACCTGCGGTGATGGCGTCAAGGGTCCATTGCAGGCTGCGGTGCGGCCGCCACTGGTCCTTCGTCCGCCGTCGGTGGGGGCGGTTGAGGACGTGGGATCCGTCGGCGGCGTGGGCCAGGTTCAGCAGGTGGGCGCGTTCGGCGTCATCGAGCTGGAGGGCCCGGGCGAGGGCTTCCAGGACGGACGGGGAGACGCCGGTGAGGTTGCCGCGTTCGAGCTTGGCGTAGTACTCGACGCTCACGTCGGCCAGGGCGGCGACCTCGCTCCTGCGAAGGCCGGGAACGCGGCGCCGGGGGCCGGCGGGCAGTCCGGCCTGCCCGGGTGTGATCTTGGCTCGCCGCGAGGTGAGGAACTCGCGGACCTCCTCGCGGTTGTCCATGCCTTTGACGGTACGGCCTGCCCGGGACGGGAGGGATGTACTGCTGGTACACCCCTGGTCAGTGACTCGCTATCCGCGCGGGGTGGGGGTTACCTGGAGACGTGGCGCTCGCTGTCCGCCCGTCACGGCGGGCAGGCCGGTCGCCGGGCCCTGGGCTCGCAGGCGGAGGATTCGCTGTCTGCGCCGGGGCCCCTCACCCATTCGGTTGCCTGCCGGAACCCTCCCAGTGCCGACAGGCTTCAGCAGGCAAGGAGCCTTCCTCATGCGCGGAGCAGTGATCCACGCCGCCGGTGACATCCGTTTCGAGACCGTGGACGATCCCAAGATCCTCAAGCCGACCGACGCCGTCATCCGGACGGCCGTGACTTGCGTGTGCGGTTCCGACCTGTGGCCCTATCGCGGCGCGGAGCCGACGGAGCACGCACATCCGATGGGCCACGAGTACGTCGGCTTCGTCGAGGAGGTCGGGTCGGAGGTCACCTCGGTGAAGCCGGGCCAGTTCGTCGTCGGCTCGTTCGCGACCTCGGACAACACCTGCGCGAACTGTCGCAACGGCTTCCAGTCGAACTGCCTGAACCGCGAGTTCATGTCCACCTGCCAGGCCGAGTACGTGCGCATCCCCAACGCCCAGGGCACTCTGGTCGCCACCAAGGAGGTTCCGGGCGAGGAGTGGTGGCCCGGTCTGCTTGCCGTGTCCGACGTGATGGGCACCGGCTGGTGGGCCGCGGACGCCGCCGAGGTGAGGCCCGGTTCGACCGCCGTGGTCGTCGGCGACGGCGCGGTGGGCCTGTGCGGGGTGATCGCGGCCAGGGAGATGGGCGCGGAGCGGATCATCGCCATGTCGCGGCACGAACCCCGCCAGAAGCTCGCACGGGCGTTCGGGGCCACCGACATCGTCATCGAACGCGGCGAGGAAGGTGTCGCACGGATCAAGGAGATGACCGGCGGCATCGGAGCGGACTCCGTACTGGAGTGCGTGGGCACCGCCCAGGCCATGAGCCAGGCGCTGCACTGCGCCCGGCCGGGCGGCAACGTCGGCTTCGTCGGCGTCCCCCACGAGGTCGCTGTCGACGGGCAGGAGCTGTTCTTCTCCCACGTGGGCCTGCGCGGCGGCCCGGCTCCTGTACGCCGCTACCTGCCCGACCTGATCGACCGTGTCCTGTCCGGCCGCATCGACCCGAGCAAGGTCTTCGACCTTGCCCTGCCCCTGGAGCAGGTCGCCGAGGGTTACAAGGCGATGGACGAGCGCCGCGCCGTCAAGACCCTCCTCAGGCCCTGACCCTCCCACCAACCGCACAAGGAGCACCCGTGCAGATCACCCGCAGCTCGATCGAGACCCGCAAGGGGCCCGCCGACTGGTTCACCGGCGACGTCTACATCGATGCCGTCGCCGCAGCCCCGGCTCCCTCCCGCGTCACCGCCAACCTGGTGCACTTCATGCCCGGCGCCCGTACCCACTGGCACCGCCACCCACTTGGGCAGACCGTCTTCGTCACCGAAGGCGTCGGCCTGTGCCAGCGCCGCGGCGCACCGGTCGAGGTCATCCGGCCCGGGGACCGCGTCCTGTTCGAGGCCGACGAGGAGCACTGGCACGGCGCCGCCCCCAACCGGCTCATGGTCCACCTGGCCATCAACGAGGGCGACGCCGACCACGACGTCGTGCACTGGCTGAACCCCGTCACCGACGAGGAATACACCGCCAACCCGGTCGCCGACTGACGACCTCGGGTCCCGCCCGACGCCGCGCACAACATCGCAGCGGGCCCGACCCTGTGACGTCCGCGTCAACGTTCTTCTGTGAAGGGCTCCCCGTGACCACTTTCGCCCTTATCGGTGCCGGCCCCGGCCTGGGGCTGGCAGCCGCCCGCCGCTTCGGTACCGCCGGCCACAGCGTTGCCCTCGTCTCCCGCAACGCCGGCCACCTCGATGCCCTCGTGACCGAACTGGACGGTGAGGGCATCCGGGCCCGCGGCTTCACCGCCGACGTCCTCGACTCTGCCTCCCTGACCGCGGCCCTGCACGCGGCGGCCGAGGAACTCGGGCCGGTCGAGATCCTCCAGTTCAGCCCGGTGCCCCGCGCCGACTTCATGAAGCCGGTCCTGGACACCATCGCCGGCGACCTGGACGCCCCGCTGGCCTTCTCCGTCAAGGGCCCGGTGACCTGTGTGAACGCGGTTCTGCCTGGGATGCGGGAGCTGGGACGCGGCACGCTGCTGTTCGTCAACGGCTCCAGCGCCGTGCGTCCGAACCTCAAGGTGGCCGGTACCTCGATCGCGTTCGCCGCCGAGAGCGCGTATGCGGCGATGCTCCACGACGCGCTCGCCGAGGAGAACATCCACGCTGCCCAGTTGATCATTCCTGGCGCGATCAGTCAGCACGCCGAGCACTCCAGCCCGACGGTGCTGGCCGAGCGGCTGTATGCGATCCACACCGGGCGCGGCGACTTCCGGCACTACTCCGAGCCGCTGCCCGACCGGACGGGATGAGGCAGGCCGTGCCCCACGCTCTCCTTCGCATTGCTCCCGTCGCGGCCCTGGTCTTGGCGGTGGTGGCCTGCGGCCCCGGTGGTTCACCGGACAGTCCGTCCGCCCCGTCCCCGTCCGCTTCGTCCTCGCACCGGCCGGACCCGGCCAGCGAGCCCGCCGCACCGTCCGACAGGAGCACCACCACCACCACCATGGACATCCAGGTCACCCTCGACGGCCGCCGCGTCGACGCCACCTTGAACGACAGCCCCGCCGCCCGCGACTTCGCCGAGCTGCTTCCGCTCGCCCTGGACCTTCAGGACTTCCACGGCACGGAGCGGGTCGCCGACCTGCCGCGCAAGCTGGAGACCTCCGGCGCCCCTGAGCCGGTCGCGGCCAGGGCCGGCGACATCGCCTACTACGCGCCCTGGGGCAACCTGGCCATCTTCTACAAGGACGGCCCCGCCCCCTCCGCCGACCTGCTCATCCTCGGCCACCTCGACATCAGCGCCGACCAGCTCGGCCGGGCCGAGCACATCACCATCGAACCCGCCCCCTGACCCGGGCGGCTGCCTGAACCCCCTAAGAGGAAGAGAAGTACCCGTATGCCTTCCGCAGCCAGAACCCGAGCGGGCAAGCTGCCCCTCGTCGTGTGGGTGCTCGCCGCCGGCACGTTCCTGATGGGCACCACCGAGTTCGTCATCGCCGGACTGCTCCCGGAGATCGCCGGTGACCTTGACGTGAGCGTCTCCCACGCGGGCCTGCTGATCACCGCCTTCGCGATCGGCATGATCGTCGGCGGGCCGACCATGGCTCTGGCCACCTTGCGCCTGCCCCGGCGCCTGACCCTCGTCTTGGCCCTCGCGGTCTTCGCCCTCGGGCACGTTGTCGCCGCGCTCAGCTCCTCTTTCACGGTCGTCCTTGCCGCCCGGGTGGTGACCGCGCTGGCCACCGGCGCGTTCTGGGCCGTCGGCTTCGTCATCGCCACCGCCGCGGCGGGCCCGGCCCGGGCCACCCGGGCTGTCGGCGTCATGATGGGCGGCCTGACCCTGGCCAACGTCATCGGCGTGCCGATCGGCTCCTTCGTCGGCCAGTACACCGGCTGGCGCGGCCCCTTCTGGGCGCTGGCCGCCCTCGCCGCTCTGGCCGCCGTTTTCGTCGGCCGCTTCATCCCCGCCACGGAACAGCGAGCCGAGGTCTCGGTAGGGGCCGAGGTCCGTGCCCTGCGGCAGAGCCGGCTGTGGCTGGCCTTGGCCGCCGCCGTCCTGATCATGGGCGGGGTCCTGGCCACCTACACCTACATCACCCCGCTGCTGACCGGCCGTACCGGCATCCCGGCCGGGGCCGTCCCACTGGTCCTGATCGTCTTCGGGCTCGGCGCCCTGGGCGGCACCGCCATCGGCGGCCGACTCGGTGACCGCCACCCGATGGCCACCACGATCACCGCCGCCGCCGTGACCGCCCTGGCCCTGCTGCTGCTGATCCCGTTGTCGACCGGCCCGGTCACCGCTGTCGCCCTGGTCCTCGTCATGGCCCTGGCAGGGTTCACCGTCAACCCCGTCGTCACCTCCCTCGCCGTCCGCTTCGCCGGCGACGCCCCCACCCTCACCTCGGCCCTGACCACCTCCGCCTACAACACCGGCATCGCCGCCGGCTCCGCCCTCGCCGGCCAAGCCCTGGGCACCTCCCTGGGCCTCACCGGACCTGCCCTGGTCGGTGCCGCCTTTGCCACTCTCACCCTGCTGCCGCTGATCGCACTAGCCATCCACGGCACACACCGAACTCCCCGCATCGTGGCCCAGCGCACCCGCCGCCCTCCCCGCGAGCACGACTCCAAGACACCGGCGGCACCGGCCCCCGTCCACCGCTGAAAACGCCCGCTCACCCGTACATCCCCTGGAGAGCACTCATGACCACGGAGGGTTTCCGAACAACGGTGTAATCGTGGGGGCCCCGAGTGTTTCCGGACAACGGTGTAATCGTGGGTCGGTACCCGACTGGCGTGGCCGCCGACCTGGGGCGACGTGCATGCCGCGAAGATGATCCACCGGTTGAGCGACACACCCAGGTCGCCTTCTTTTCTGGCGGTGTCCATGGGGTTCGGCTGAGCTCATGTCCAGGGGTAGTCGCTGACGTGGCCGTCGGTGATGGTCGCGATTCCGTGAGGGTGGTCGCCGTCCCAGACGGTGTAGTCGCCGGCGGGCAGGGGTGTGATCACGGCCGCGTATGCGGTGTGGTCGGGCAGGTGGCGGGGCCGGACCGCTGAGTGGGTGCGCTGGTCGGGCCGGTCCTGGGGGCTGACGTGGATCTCCAGGCCGTCGTGTTCGGCGGCGGTGTGGATGATCAGCGCACCGGTGCCGGCTCCGATGTCGAGCAGCACGCTGCCCTGGCGGGAGGGTGCGGGCAGCGGCGCGTGTGTGTGCGGAGCGGGGAGCGGGCCGTCGTCCGCCTCGTGGTTCGCGAAGTCGATGTGGTCAGTGAGGCGCATGGGAATGTCTCTCCGGATGCCGGTGTGTGCTCGGGGGGCACGGCTGCTGTGCTGGGCACCGGAGCGATCAGGTCCGGCATGGATGCCGGTGGGGCGGTCAGGAAGCGGGGTGGTGGTAGCCGTCGTAGGGGATGCCCAGGTAGGGGAAGTGGTCCAGGTAGGGGTTTTCGGGGGCGGTGTTGTCCAGGCCGTCGGTGACCAGGCTCGCGGCGCCGTCCGGGGTGAAGGACTTGTCGACCAGCGCATAGGTCAGACCGGCGACCGCGCGGATTTCGACGGTGACGACGTCGTCGAATACGCGGCGCCCGTTGGGGAACCCGGCCGCGTCGCCGGCGACCAGGCCGAGGATGTTGGGCTTGTCGGTCGGCGGGATCGCGACGTTGAGGCGCAGCATGTCGGCTTCGGTGGAGCCGGTGAAGTTCTGGAAGCCCGGAACGATGCCCTTGGGGATGCCGGTCAGCAGGATCGCCAGCAGGTCGGCGCGGGGCTTTCCGGACTTGTTGAGCTTGTCCAGGTTCGGGAACACGCCGGGGTACAGGGCGGGGAGCAGGCCGGCGAGTTCGGGCTTGGCCACGTACTGGGCGAACCTCTTGTCGTCGGCCGGGGGCAGGGAGTTCCACTCGTCCTTGCGGGCCATCGGCATGATGACCTCGTTGAACAGGGGGTTGCCGAGTCGGGAGACCTGGACGAACGGCCCGGACTCGCTGTCCTTGCCGCGGCCGGGCTCGATCACACGCGCGGCGCGGCGGCTGGCGCTGGTCCAGACGCCGATGGTGGCACGCGGGTCGTCCACGTTGCCGCCGCACCGGCCGCGGGTGAGGTCCTCGATGGGGACCTGCAGCGACAGGGAGTGGACGTTGAGTTCCTTGGTGGAGTTCACGCCGGGCTGGTCGGGCAGGCCCTGTGCCTTGGCGAAGACCTGGAGGTGCTGGAAGGGGCGCAGGTTGCCGAGGTCGAAGATGGAGCCGAGGTCGACGTAGAAGCCCTCCGCACGCTGACCGGCGAACACCTTCCGGTTGCCGCCCAGGCTGTGGACCGCGGCCGCGGCGAGCGCGTCGTAGTTCGGGGTGGACAGCGGACCGATGTTGCACGGCGGGCACAAAAGGTCGCGGCCCAGCACGGTCTCGCGACCGTGCTCGACGCGGGTGAGGGTGTAGGTCTGGAAGCGGTTCCAGTTCGCCGAGGTGAGCGAGGTGACCGGCCCGGTGTTGTACAGGAACGTGTCGTGGTTGCGCAGATGGGTGGTGAACCGGAACTGGTAGGTGACGTCCGCGCGGGCGTCACCGTCGTTGTCGATGTGGATCTCGTAAAGGACATCGTCGCCGAACTCGTAGAAGTTCGGCCCCCGGCCGGGTTCTGCAGCGGTACGTAGTTGGCAATCAGCGTGACCGTGTCGTGCGCGTCCGGGCTCACGAACGCGTACACGTCCGTGCTGTCCGCAACAGGGTCCTTGGAGATCTCGGGTGCTTCACGGTGGGACGACAAGGCGAACCTCACAAGTGGAATCGTGCCTGCAGTTGGGGGCGGAACGGGAAGGGGTTCCCGGCCGGGCGTGCCAGGGCAGACCCGGCCGGGTCCCCGGGGGCGAGGGATCCCCTGGGGTCAGCGGGCCGCGCGCAGGAGCTCGTTGACGAGCTTCTGGTCGCGCACCCGGTGGTGGCGGTGGCCGTGGAAGATGTCCAGTTCACCGGTGCGGGCGTCGACCACCCGGACCATGAACGGCTCCCCGGCATGGGCCGGTGCATCAACCTGCGGGGCGTGACCGCCCTTGGGGGCCGCGGCCGCTACGGTTCCGGACAGCCCGGTATTAAGGGCCAGGCCCGCGGCCACGGTCGCCGCGCCGGCGATGGTGGCGTGCTTGATCAGGCCCCGGCGCGACATCGCAGATGGGGCGCTGAGTTCATCCGTGCTCGGGATTTTGGGCATCGGCAGTCCTCCATGAAGGGGGGATGGGGCCGTGAGTCGGTCGGGCCGTCGCGCGGACCTGCCAGCACACGACAGATGAACGCGGGAATTTTGTGAGCGAACTGCCCGCATACGATGAAGGCCCGATCGAGACGGTGACGGTCGGTCGCAGTGAAACCCCACCATGACGGCCAGTCAAGCACCGCCTTGTGCCCCGCCATGGTGCACGCATGACGCGGCAGGAACGAAGCCGCAGTTCACCGGCCATGCTGTACGCCCGTGCGGGTGAACCTGTACGTCCTAATCCGACGCGCCCATCCATCCGGCCGCCGGCCCCGAATGCCTGATGACGGCATCCGAGCCCGCCAGGTAGTCGGGTCGCCCGGGGGTGAGATTCCCCCGGGCGACCCGACTACCGGTGCTGGTGGGGCGGGCCGTCGCGTGACGCTGCGGGTGCGCCGGGTCCCACGGGCCCGGGGCTGCTCTCCTTCCTGCTCGTCGGGGTGGTGACCGGCCGTCAGGGAATGGCCGGAAGCTTCGTGAGTCGTTGCCAGGCCAGGGCGAACGCGCTGGCCCAGGGCCAGGTCCGGTCGAGGCGGAGCCAGCGGCGGCGGGCATGGCGGACGGAGCGGGCCGGGACACTGTAGAGGCGGTGGCGCATGGTGTCCGGTTCGGCGTGGGCCAGGTCGTCCGGGTCGTGCAGGGCGAGGAGGCGGACCCGGCGTTCACGTCGTGGCCGAGGTTCGCGGTGAGCCTCCAGCTGCGTTGACCTGCCACTTCTTGCTCGGCAGGTTCCGCAGCCCCATCGCTTTGTCTGCTCTCACGCGGTCTTTGACCGTGGCGTGGGAACGCGCGAGCGCGTCGAGGAACTGGGGCTGGTGGGAGCCGGCGATGCCCCACATTGGCCCGGCCGCCCTCCCCGACCGCCACTACCTGTGGCAGCCTGAGCAGCGCGCGGTCCTCGGCGGCGTCCTGCTCTTCCAGCAGGAGCACCTCTGGGTTCCTGTCCCGGCCCGATTTCGGGCTCGGACCGGAAGGATTCTTCCGAGACCCTGCTCGAACTGCTGGCCGTGCTGCTTTTCGCCGTATCCGGTTGTCGGCGTGGGCTCGCGGCCTCCTTGTTGTCTGGCGCAGGTTCCGCACATCGAGCGGGGGCCGTACAGCGGGGCGGGCTCATGAGCCGTCAGTGGAAGGTTCGCCCGCCGTCCGCCGCGAGCGCCGCCCCCGTCACGTAGGAGGAGTCGCCGCCGGTGAGGAACAGGATCACCTGGGCGATCTCCTTCGGAGTGGCGAGCCGCTTCAGGGCATAGTGCACCGCGTTGTCGTGATGCCCGTCGGCCATGGCGGTGTCGACCATGCCCGGGCAGACGCTGTTGACGCGTACCCGGGGTGCGAGTTCGGCGGCCAGCGCCCGGGTGAGCGTGATGATTCCGCCCTTGGAGGTGGCGTAGGCGGTGTAACCCGGCGAGTTGGGAAGCAGGCCCTGGCCGGAGGCCATGTTCACGATGGTCGACCCGGCTTCCTCCCGCAGCCACGGCAGGCAGGCGCGGGACACCAGGTACGTGCCGGTGAGGTTGATGTCCAGGACACGTCGCCATTGTTCGACGGGCACGTCCGCCACCATTCCGCGGTACATGATCCCGGCGCAGTTGACCAGCCCGTCGATGCCGCCGAGCGCTGCGGCGGCCTCTTCCACGGCCGACGCCACGCCCTCCTCGTCGGTGATGTCGAGCGGGAGGGCGGTGGAGCCGGTCTCGGCCGCCGTGAGGGTGAGGCCGTCGGCGTCACGGTCGAACAGGGCCAGGGCGGCGCCTTCGTGAGCGAACAGGTGCGCTACTGCGCGCCCGATGCCAGCAGCGGCACCGGTGATGACGATGCGCCGACGGTCCAGTCGCCTCATGGACGGGGTTCCCTGCGCTGCGGTCGAGGAATCTGTTGCGGTGTTCAAGGGCGCGCTCCTGCCGAGGGGCTGCTGGGACGGTGATGAAGGGCTCTGTCGCGCCGGTGGCGATCAGCGCATAAGGAACGGGTTGACCGGTGGCCCGTCGTCGGTGGAGATGACGACGCTCCTCGTCTCGAGGTACTCGTCAATGGCTTCGATGCCGTGCTCGCGGCCGAGTCCTGACCGCTTCGTCCCGCCGAAGGGGACCATGTAGCTGTAGGTGCGGTACGTGTTGACCCACACGGTGCCGACCTGGAGTGCCTTCGACATGCGCAGAGTGCGGGCTATGTTCGAGGTCCAGACGCCGGCGACAAGACCGTACGGGATCTCGTTGGCGAGCCGGACGGCCTCGTCCTCGTCGGTGAACTCGATGACGGACAGGACGGGCCCGAACACCTCCTCCTGGGCGATCCGCATGTCATTTCGGACGTCGACGAGAATGGTCGGCTCGATGAACTGACCGGCACCGAGGTCGGGACCGGTGGCGGGCTTCCCGCCGAGCACGCAGCGGGCGCCGTCGGCGCGGGCGATGTCCAGGTAGTCGAGCACCTTCTGGTACTGCAGCGGGGTGGAGATGGGGCCGACGTTGGTGCGGGGGTCACGCGGGTCGCCCATGCGGATGTCGGAGGCGAGATCGATGAGCTTCGCGAGGAGCTTGTCCTTGACCGAGGTGTGGACGAGCAGGCGTGAGCCGGCGGCACACATCTGCCCGGCCGCGCCGAAGATGCCGGACATGACCCCGGTGGCGGCCAGGTCGAGGTCGGCGTCGTCGAACACGATCGTGGGCGACTTCCCACCGAGTTCGAGGGAGACCCGCTTCAGGGACTTGGCCGCGCTCTGGTAGATGCGGATGCCGGTGGCGTCGGACCCGGTGAACGCGATCTTCGCGACGTCGGGGTGGTTGACCAGGGCGGAGCCGACGTCCGTGCCCAGTCCGGTCACGACGTTGAACACACCCGTCGGCACGCCGGCCTGCTCGATGAGCCGGGTGAGTTCGAGGGTGCTCGCCGAGGCGAACTCGGAGGGCTTCACCACGACCGCGCATCCGGCCGCCATGGCCGGAGCAGCCTTGACCGTCGCGAACCACAGAGGGGAGTTCCAGGCGGTGAGCGCGGCGACGACACCGATGGGCTCACGCGTGGTGAACGCGAACGCGTTGGCCTTCTCGGTGGGAATCGTGGCCCCTTGGACCTTGTCGGCGAGGCCCGCGTAGTAGTACCAGCACTCGGCGACCGACGCGATCTGCCCCTGGACCTCCGTGAGGAGCTTGCCGTTGTCCCGGACTTCGATGTCGGCGAGTCGATCGGCGTTCGCCGTGATGAGGTCGGCGACGCGGCGCAGGTATCCGCCGCGCCGCGAGGCCGACAGGGTCGCCCACGGGCCAGCGGTCATCGCCTGCCGGGCGGCGTCGACGGCACGGTCGGCGTCCGCGGCCGTGCCGGCCGGGATGACGGCCCACGTCTCGCCGGTGTACGGGTCCGTGCTGTCGAGTCCTTCACCCCCTGCGGAATCGACCCACTGCCCGTCGATGTACATCTGGTACCGCTGCACTGGCTGACTCTCCTTACTGGCCCTACGGGTCGTGTGCGAATCCAACGCTCGGGTGCCTGGTGAAGACCCTGGAGTGTTGGCCGGCTACGGCAGCAGGTGGGCGGCTGGGCTGCCGCGACGACAGCCCTTGCGCTGACTGATCGCATCGCGAGTCATGTGCCACCGCCGGCCCGCCGTAGCCGTTGAGTCCGGAACGGATCAGGCACCACCGCCATGAGTGGCGGGCACCATCCCGTGGAGCACTCCCATTTCCTCGAACAGGGCATAGATGTGGTCCGCGTACTCGGCGAACTCGCGCGATCCCGCCAGGGAGATCGGCCGTGGCCTCGGCAGGTCCACCGATATCTCCTCGATGATTCGACCGGGGTTCGGACTCATCACGAAGATCCGGTCGGACAGCCCCACTGCCTCCTCGACACTGTGCGTGATGAAGAGGACGGTGGGCCTGGTCCGCAGCCAGAGTGACTCCAGGTCCGTCCTCACCTGTAGGCGCGTCAGGGCGTCGAGCGCGCCGAACGGCTCGTCCAGCATCAGGACTGGCGGTTCATGCACGATGGTGCGCACCAGCGACACGCGCTGCCGCATCCCGCCGGACATCTGCCGCGGATATTTGTCCACCGCCGACTCCAGGTGCAGCTGCTTGAACATGTCGAGGGCTCGGTTGCGCAGCACGCCCTTGTCGAGGCGACGGATGTCGGCCTGGAGCAGCACGTTGTCCAGCGCTGTCCGGAAGTCCAACAGAAGATGGTCCTGGAACGCGATGCCGATATCGGTGAAGGCCTTCGTCACATTGTGACCGCCGATTTCGATGTCGCCCGAGGACCTGGACAGCAGTCCTGCGACCATCAGCATGAGCGTGCTCTTGCCACACCCCGAGGGCCCCACGATGGAGACGAACTCTCCGGGCTCGATCTCCATGGAAACCGGCTTCAGCGCCTCGAACTCATTGGCTGAACCCTCGCCGTAGATCTTCGTGGCATTCCTGATGGAGATGGACTTTCCGGTTGTCGCTGTCGCTTCCGATGTATCAGTCATGATCTCAACTCTTCCTGTACGGCCTTTTCCACCCTGCAACGATCCCTAGCGGCAGGGAGTCAGCGCGCTTCGAGGCGGCAGATAGTCGTAGGAAACGAACTTCGTCGGGTCAGGAGCGTTCGAAACGAGCTTGGCGCGCACGAGAAGGGCCATGGTGCTCTTCCATCGGGCCGGCTCCGCAAGCCCGATGTACTGGGCGTCGCCGGCGCACAGCAGGGGAAGAAGAACCGACAATTCCGTGCGCGCGTTGTTCTCGACCGTGCTCGGCTCCAACTTCTTGATGTCGGCGAGCGCCAGGTCCGGATGGGACCGGGCCTCACTCCAGCCCTGCAGGCTGTCCGCGACGACCTTCTTCACGACCGAGGGGTTCTTCTCGGCGTAGCTCCTCGTCGTGAAGATCGAGTGCGCGACCGAGTTGACCCCGTGGTCGCCGAAAGCGAAGTCCGTGAAGTGCACCCCCCGGGAAGCCAGCGCGACGTGCGAGTCCTGACCGCCGACAATCGCGTCGACCCTGCCTGCGATCAGGGAGGGCGCCATGGATTCGAAGGGCATGGTGACGATCTTGATGTCGTCCTCGCTCAGACCTCCCGACTGAAGGAAGATCGGAAGAAGGAAGGAGTAGGCGCCCTCGGCGGGGACAGCCACGGACTTGCCCTTCAGGTCCTCGATCTTCTTGATGCCCGAGGAATTGAGCACCTGCATCGCGGTGTTCGTCGCCTGGTTGATGGTTGCCACGACGAGCAGCGGGGCACCCTTCTGGACGGCCTGGGTGATCGCCACGGAGTCGGCGATACCCATGTCCGCCTTACCGGTGGAAACGAGTTGAACCGTGGTTCCGGAGCCCTTGCCCGGTGTAAGGGATATGTTCACCCCGTCCTTCTGGTAGAGGTTCTCCTCCTCGGCGACAGCGAAGCCGGCGGTCGACGCCGACCACGCCCAGTGCAGTTGGAAGGCAACGGATGATCCGCCGCTTCCTGCATGCGTCGCCGACGACCCGCAGCCGCTGAGGAGCACAAAGGTCGACAGGACCCCTGCCAAGGCCGGTACTCTCGTCGTCCTCATGATTCTGCCTCTCACTGTTCCGTGCCCCTTCGTGTTGATGCGCTGGGTCCGTGCGGAACCCGGATGTTCGAACATCGCCGCTATTTCTACTTCTTGCCGCGCTTCTGGCGACGCTCCCAGGGAGTGAGCCACCACTCGAGCGCCTCAATCAGATAGTTGATCGCGATGCCGATGATGGTGAGAACCACCAGAATGGCGAAGATGTACTCGGTGTCCAGCTGCGAACTCGCCCTCAGCAAGGCATAGCCAAGACCCTCGTTCGAGCCCAGGAACTCCGCGACGAGAGCGCCCGTGATCGCGATGGTCGCGCATGTCTTGATTCCCGAGAAGATGATGGGCAGGGCCGCCGGCAACCTGAGATTCCAGAAAGTCTGGAACCTGGTGGCCCCCATCGAGCGCGTCAAGTACAGCAGCCTGTCGTCCAGGCTGACGAATGCGGCGATGCTCGACATGAGAAGCGGAAAGAACGCGATGAGTACCACCAAGGTCACCTTGGTCTGCACGGTGAAGCCCAGCCAGACAACGAGAAGAGGGGCGATAGCGATCTTGGGGACGAGCTGGGTCAGCATCACCACGGGGTAGACCGTCCGCTTGGCCACCTTCGAAAGGGCGATCAAAAGTCCGAGCGGAATGCTGATCGCGAGACACAGCAGTAGCCCGATGCCCAGTGCCTCCAGCGTGGGCAGCGCCTGTGCCACGAGGTTGTCCCGCTCCGCGACCATTCGATTGAGGACAGCCAGAGGGCTGGGCAGCAGATAGGAAGGAACGGCGAAGACTTCGACGGCCGCCGCCCACAACAAGATGATGGCAACGAAGGTCACGGGGGGCAGGACGGCCCAACCGGCCGACGCGAGCGCCTGCCTCTTGGCCCGGCCGCCTGACCGCGCTCGCGGGCTGTCGTTCGCCGCCGGTATGGTGCGGGCGCCGGGCCTGCTCCTCTCGGCCGGGGGACTTGTGTTCGCCATGAACATCTCCATTGATGGGTGAGCTGTGGGGCTGTGTCTCAGGGGACCCCTGAGAAGTCGTGCGGCCGCACCCCGAGGTGCCGCCGCCTTGGGCGGCTCGTCTGGCGGCTCTGCCCGATGCACTCGCATGTCCCGTGCTGGCTTCGTGGCGCCGACCACACTGATTATTGAAGATATCCCGCATTGTGAGAATGTCAACAGTTGACGTCGGCCTTCTCTGAAAATGCCCGGGCTGCCCGGGTCGTGCGGTCTTGGTGGGGCTGGCGGGACGGGTGGTAGCCCCGCTGCGTGGCCGGTCGACGAGTCGACTGGCCTGCCGAGGCTCGTGGGCCCGGTTGATGAAGGGGCCGGCTCATAGGAGCAGGCGGGAGCGCCTCGGGTGAGGGAGTGTCAGGCGGCCATGAGGATGGGGCCTGCTACGGGGAGCCGCTGCGGGGCGAGGCCGATCTCCGCCGTCGTCACGGTGAGGGGTCGCGAGGGTTGTCGTCCTGTTGTGCCGCCTCACCGAGGTGGCGCCGCGGCCGTCGACTTGCCGCAGTCGCCGGCCTGTTGGCGATACGGCTGATGGTGAGCGGCTGCACCTCCGACGGGGCCGCGTCGGGAGGCACCCCGACCGGATGCCGAAGGCTCGCGCGCCGGAAGAGGTGTTGACGATGGCGCCGCCGCCGTGTGCGAGCATGGCGGGGATCTCGTACTTCACGCACAGGAACGCGCTGCGCAGGTCGATGTCGAGCATCCGTGACCACTTGTCCTCGGCGATGTCGACAAGAGGCGACCCTGCGCCCGCGGAACCCGCAGGTGATCATGCGCGGCATCGACCCGGTCGGCGCAGCCGAGTTCCGTGCCGGCGGGCATCAGGATCCCTGCTTCTCCAGCAGGTGTTCCGAGATGGTCATCGCAGCCTGCTTGATGGCCAGGACGGCGTGCTCGACATCGACGTCGCGCCGTTCGTTCTCGTCCCAAGCGACGCCCACGCTGCCCAGGGCTGTCTTCTGGTCGGTGAGAATGGGCGCCGCGACGCCGATGACGCCGGGGTTGAATTCCCCCACGGTCAAGGAGTAGCCGTCCTTCTTGATCTTTCCCAGGTTCGCGCGGAAGGTGCTCCAGCTGTCGCCGAGCCCGGCGTTCTCGATCTCGATGCGCTGGCGAGGGTAGATGGCCTTGAGGCGGTGATGGGGGAGATGAGCCAGGATGACCTTCGAGATCGCTCCTTGGAAGAACGGGCGCCGCTGCCCGCGGCTGAACCGGTTGGCGGGGCTTTGCGGGGCGCGGCATTCGCCGATGCACAACACCGAGTCACGAAACGCGGTACACAGAAGTGCCGAGTGCCCGATCCTGTCCACCAGGTCCTCGAGTACGCCATGGCTGGCCAGGAGCAGTGGGTCCGTCAGACGCATCTGCAGGTCCATCTCGATGATCCGCGGGCCGAGGGTGTACTGGCCGCTGTGTACCGCATCGAGCAGTCCTGCCTCATGCAGGGTCTTGATGTAGCGGTATCCCGTCGACCTGGAGGTTTCCAGTGCCTCGAGGATGGCAGCCGTCGACCACACGGGCTCTGTTTCGCTGAACAGCTCCAGGATGGAGAGCATCTTGGCCAGGCTCGCGCTGCCTTGAGTCGCTGTCACAGTCATCGTTGAATAATATCCCACATGGTGGGATATTATCAACATGGGTGATCGATCCCGCCCCGCTCAGGAAGACGGTTCGGTGACGGCGCTGATGGTGGCCATGATAGTCGCCCGGAATTCAGGCCGTCCGCTCGTGCAGTACACGCACCGCGTCCTCCGCTCCGCTGCGCGGGCTGGAGAGCACGGGCTTGCCGACGGCTTCCGCGATCGCGGGGGCCAGCCTGGCCATGGACGCCTGGGCCAGTACGATCACGTCGACTTCCGAGGCCAGCGCCTTCGCCCCGTCCAGCACCATCGCGTCGTGGCGGTCGCGGTCGCCGTGCATGAGCGCCGAGAAGGCGCCCTCGCAGAGCCGCTGCTGGACGGTGATGTCGCGACCGGCCGCCCCTGCTTTCTCCTCGACCAGGGCACAGGTCGGCGGCAGCGTCGTGGGCACGGTCGCCAGGACGCCGACGGTGTCCGCGGTCTCGACCGCCGACGCGGTCATCGCGTCGTCGATCTTGACGATCGGGACGGAGACCAGGCGTCGGGCCACATCGATGGCCGGACCGAGTGAGGAGCAGGCGGAGAAGATGACGTCGGCCCCCGCGGACTCCGCGGCCTGGGCGAGGTGCACCATGCGCTGTGTGCTGGCAGGTGAGATCCCACCCTCGCGCATCACGGTCGCGAGCACGTCGCTGTCGACGAAGTGCAGGACCGTGGCGTCCGGCGCGAGTTCCGCGAGGTAGTCGTTGATGACGGGCTCGACGGTCACGAACACGAGGCTGGTGTGCAGTACGGCGATCTTGGGAGTGGTGGACATGGTGGCTCCTGGATGGCTCGGGGCGTACGACGGTCTTGTGCTGTCGGTGACTTGCGGTGCGGCTCGTCGTCAGTGAATTGGGTCGAGGTCGCGCGGTACCCCCTCGGTGCGGGGGCTCAGGCGGCCGATGACCTCCAGGGCGGCGTCCCGGACCGCGTCGCGGCCTGCCGCCCACAGGGAGACGACGTCGGAGCCGGGCAGCGCGGCCGGGAGGGTCCGACGGACGGCTTCGAGATAGGCGCGGCGCAGTTCGGCGTTGACGTTGACCTTGGCGACGCCCCGGGCGAGCGCGCCGTGCAGCTCCTCGACAGGCAGACCGCTGGCGCCGTGCAGCACGAGCGGGACCGGCACGAGCTCGTGGATCGCGGCCAGCCGCTCCAGGTCCAGGTGGACCGGGTTCTTGGTGAAGCCGTGGACGTTGCCGACGGCGACAGCGAGTGCGTCCACGCCCGTCGCGGCCACGAATTCGGCCGCCTGCCGTGGATCGGTCATTGCCGCGGTCCGCGCGACGGCGTCGGTGGAGACGTCCTCGTCGCCCGGCAGGGCACCGAGCTCGGCCTCCACCCAGGCACCGTGATCACGAGCCCGCCGTACCGCCTCCCTCGTCAACGCGATGTTCTCGGCGAACGGCAGATGGGAGCCGTCGACCATGACGGAGGTGTAGCCGGCCTCCAGGCAGGAGGTGATCTCGTCGAGGTCCCGGCTGTGGTCGAGGTGCACACCGAGGCGGGCGCCGGAGTGCTCGGCTGCGTCCAGCGCCAGCCGCATCAGGGCCTCGCGCCCGGCGTGCTTGAAGGGGCTGGATCCCGCCTGGATCAGGACGGGCGTGCCAGCGGCCTCGGCGGCGGCCGTGATGCCCTGGACGGTCTCCAGGTTGTAGGCGACGAACCCGGGCAGGGCCCGACCGGTGGCCCCGGACTCCTTGAGAGCGTCGGTTCCGTGCAGCAGCATCAGGCGCTCCTGAGCAGGTCGGCGGCATCGGCGAGGGCGTCGGGGCCGCCGACGTTCCCAGCGAAGACGATGTAGGGGATACCCGCGGCCGGGCCCTCCACCGGCTCCCAGAGCGAGACGAGGCCGGGCAGCAGCGTGCCCCGGGCCCAGGCGCGGCGGATCTGAAGGCCGTGGGTGGCGGTGTCGCTGGAGGTGATGCCGCCCTTCGCGACGACGAAGGCGGGCCGACGGGTGGCGTTGACCTGGCGTACGGTCTCGGCGAGCGCGGCGGAGACCCTGCGGGAGATCGCGAGACTCTCGTCCGCGTCGGCGCCCTTCACCACTGCGCGCGAGGTGCGGATCACGGCGTCGGCCGAGTCCAACGCGTCGGCCGCCGCGGCCGCGACCTCGGCGATGTGGGCGTCGCGCCGCTCCTCGTCGAGCAGGAGGGCCACGTCCAGCTCGTACTCGGCGATCCCGCCTCGCTCCCGCAGCTGGTCCAACTGTCTTGTGGTCAGCGCGACATGAGAGCCTACGACAATGAGGCCGTGCGGTGTGTCCCCGCGCAGCGGACGCAGTTCGGCGGGGGTGAGCGGCGCTCGCGCCGCCTGTCCGGCGCGGGCCCTGACGAAGGACGGCCCGACCCGGTACAGCAGCCGGGTGCCGTTCTCCTCCGCCTCGGCGAGGGCCAGGGCGAGTACCCGCAGGTCGTCGTCGCACACCGCGTCGATCACCGCCGTACGCCCTCCGCTCAGAGAGGTCAGCAGACGTGCGGTGTGCGCAGGGCCGCCGCCGCGCAGGTCGTCGAGGGTGATGCCCAGGACCTCGTCGGCAGGCACGCGTCCGCCCGTCTTCTCCTCGACCCACTCGGGCAGCGCGGAGTTGCGGTAGCCGAAGGTGGCGTCGCGGGCGAACTCGCTCTCGCCGACTGGCAGTAGACCTTTGGCGGTCCGCATCCAGTGGTGGGAGTTCACGGTCAGGCGGCCCGCCTCGATGTAGGCGGGCACGAGCACGACACCGTCCACCGCGCCGAGTTCCTCCGCCAGGACGTCGGTCTCCAGCGGGAAGTGACCGCGCAGGGTGGAGTCGCTGCGGCTGGCCAGGACGTACCCGGTGCCTTCGGCCTTCGCGGCCTCCTTCAGGGCGCGCACCACCTCGCGGTTGCGGGCGGCGGCGTCCTCGGGGGACAGGCTGCGAGTGTTGGTGAGGACGAAGAAAGCGGAGCCGCCTTGGCGCAGTGCCCAGCGCAGGTCCTCCACCGACCACGAGGTCAGGACCGGAATATCGGCGACCGTCTGGGTGCCGGTCGGATCGTCGTCGAGGACGACGAGACGGGGGCCGCCGGATATCCGGGCGGCCACTTCGGCGGCGCTCACCTCGCGGACCGGAGGCAGCCCTTCCAGCACCGCGGCCTCGGAGACGCATCGCGACTGGGCATGCAGGGGCAGAGACATGGCGGATTCCTGGCCTGTTCCGAGTAGTTGAGCGACGGCAACGGGGCAACGCGGGGCCGTGGCTGCGTGTTGCCCCGTGATGGGTCAGAAGGTGTGCAGGACCATGCGCAGGAACTCGGTCGGCTCGACGGCCTCGACAGGAACCGGACCTTCATTGGCGAGGAATTCGTATCCGGTCTCAGGGCCGTACTCCTTGCCGCCCGCGGCCACCTTGCCGTTGATCTGGAACAGGATCTCGGTGGAGGGGAACTGGCCCGCCTGGTATACGGCACCGGGCTCCAGACGCACGACCCCGATGCGCAGGTCGCGCTCGGTGAAGCGGCCCAGCCACTTCTCCCAGAGGCCTGCGTCACCCTTCTGCCAGTCGTAGGCCTCCGGGTCCATCGCGATGACATCGGTGTACCGCGGGGGCGCGAACTCGAGCTTGCCTCCCATGGCGTGCTCGAAGATCGCCAGTGAGCCGTCCACGACCTGGGGTGCGCCGTCGGCGTCCGTGTAGTGGTACATGCCCTTCTTGAACTCACCCGTCTTGGCCAGTGCAGCGTTCGTCGCCTCACGCTGGGCGACGCTCAGGTACCCTTGACCGCTCGCGCCGCCGCACTGCAGGACCATGGTCCGAAGGCCCTCGGCGCGCTCCTGGGGGCCGTAGTGGACGCTCTCGGGGAAGTACCCCACCCATCCTTCCTTGAGTACGTCGTTCTCGGTGTAGGGCAGCTCGCCCTGTATGACGTAGCGGATCTGGTCGAAGTTGTGCCGGTGGCGAGGTGTCCGCCAGCCACCACCGCCCGTGAGGCCCATGTTGAGGTCGTAGGTGTTGGGCGAGCCGTCCTCACCGAACAGCAGGTGCTTCTGGTCGAGCTTTCCCTCGCGCATGCTTCCGACCTGTTCGACGTCGGTGTCGGATGCCTTGCCTACACGCATCGCTGCTCCCTCACAGAGTCGCTGTCACCCCACGGCACAGACACATAAGCTTTGATTGACTATATCCCACATGGCGGGATACTGTCCAACAGTCAGTAGGGGGTGCCTCCTGGTGCCCCACAGATGACGCTCGTCTGGCGGGGTGGACCAGGCGAGGCGCGAGTGCACGCGGCCGAGACAGCGTCGGCGCTGCACGCCCATCACGAAACGCGACGCCGGGAGAGCCGACCATGACGACGACACCCCTGACCCACGCTCCACATGACTCCCGAGCGCCGGCCTCTGCACGGGACTTCAGCGTCGAGGGGCGGGTGGTCATCGTCACCGGTGCCGCCCAGGGCATCGGCCGCGAGCTGGCACGCCAGTTCGCGGCGGCCGGAGCCTTTGCCGTGGTGGCCGACCTCGACATCGACAAGGCGGAGACCGTCGTCAAGGAGATTCATGACGACCGCGGCGTCGGACTGGCCGTCAGAGTGGATGTGGCCGACGAGCCGTCCGTCACGGCGATGGTCGACACCGTCATCGAACGGTGGGGCCGCATCGACGTGCTGATCAACAACGCGTCGGTCTTCGCCACCATCGAGAAGGGGCCGTTCGACCAGATCGCGCTGGAACAGTGGGAACAGGTACTGAGGGTCAACATCACCGGGAGCTACCTGTGCGTTCGGGCGGTGGCCTCTCATATGCGCACGGCCGGCTTCGGCCGCGTCATCAATATCTCCTCCGACGCCGTGACCCGTGGCACCGTCGACTACCTGCACTACGTCACCTCGAAGTCGGCATTGATCGGCATGACCAACTCCCTGGCGCGCGAGCTGGGCGGCCACGGGATCACCGTCAACTGCGTGCGACCGGGCAGCGTCGCCACGGAGGTCGACCGCACCGTCAACCCCACCGTCGAGGTCCGCGAGCGCGCGGCCTCACTGCAGTGCATTCCGCGGGGGATGGTCCCCACCGACCTGGTCGGAATCATGTTCTTTCTGGCCGCACCTGCGTCCGCGTTCGTCACCGGCCAGACGATCGCCTGTGACGGCGGCTACACCCACAGCAGTTGACCCCGTCGGCCACGCCACACGCGTCCGAGGAGGACTTCACTCATGAGGCAGTACCCGCACCTGTATATCGACGGTCAGTGGACCGAACCGACCGACGCCCGCGAACTGGAACTCATCGACCCCACCCGCGAGGAGACCTTCGCCCGCGTGGCTCTGGGGAGCGCCGCCGACGCTGACCGCGCGGTCGCCGCGGCCCAGCGAGCGTTCGAAAGCTTCTCCGCCACCCCGGTTGACGAGCGGATCGCGTTGATCGACCGGGTCATCGACGCCTACGAGTCGCGCATCGACGAATTCTCCGGGCTGATCGCGCGTGAGGTCGGCATTCCCGTCGCCAACCGCGCTCAGGTCACGGGCCCGGCGCAGCACATGAGGGTGGCCCGCGGTCTCCTGCGCGAGTACCCCTTCGGGTCGCGTGTGGGCGGTGCCATCGTCCGCCGCGAGCCGATCGGCGTCTGCGCGCTGGTCTCACCGTGGAACTGGCCGGTCCAGACCGGCGTGATCAAGTTCATCTACGCGCTGGCCGCCGGGTGCACCACGGTCGTCAAGCCCAGTGTCAACTCCGCCGTGAGCGGCGTGCTCCTGGCCGAGGTGATGCACGAGGCCGAGGTGCCCCCGGGAGTGTTCAACCTGGTGAACGGCGCCGGCCGAGACGTGGGCGACAGGCTGTCCCGCCACCCGGGGGTGGACATGATCTCCTTCACCGGGTCCACCGGTGCCGGCCGGCAGGTCGCAGCCGCCGCTGCGGAGACCGTGAAGCGGGTCTGCCTCGAACTGGGCGGAAAGTCGGCGAACATCGTGCTGCCCGACGCCGACCTCGAAAAGGCCGCGCGCTGGAACATCCAACGCGCCTTCTTCAACGCCGGTCAGTCCTGCCATGCCCCCAGCCGCATGCTGGTGCACGAGAGCCAGGTGGAGCAGGTGGTGCCCTTCCTGGTCGACGAGGCACGCGGCTTCCGGCTGGGTGACCCGCTGGAGAGCTCGACGACTATGGGCCCGGTCGTCAGCGCCGCCCAGTACAAATCGATCAGGGATCACATCCAGGGCGCCGTCGACGAGGGTGCCCGTCTCGTCACCGGTGGCCTCGATCGCCCCGGCGGTCTCCGACAGGGCTATTTCGTGCAGCCCACCGTATTCACCGGAGTCACCCCGGACATGACGATCGCCCGGGAGGAAGTCTTCGGTCCTGTCCTGGCCGTCCTGTCCTACCGGGACGAAGACGAGGCCCTGCGCATCGCCAACGATTCAATCTACGGGCTCGGAGGCTTCGTCTTCGGCGGGGATCGGACGAACGCCCGCCGTGTGGTGAACGGGCTCCGGGCCGGACGCGTCAGCTACAACGGCGCGGCCACGGACTCGTACACCCCCATGGGCGGATACAAGCAGTCCGGCATCGGCCGCTCGATGGGCAGGTTCGGGTTCGAAGAGTATCTCGAAGTCAAGTCCGTGTACGGGTTCGAGGACGAGGCGCAGGCCCTGCCGCCTCTCTTCGGCTGAGGCATTCCGAACCAGGCAGGAGCCTTCCGAACATGACCAGCGAATCCACCCCGCTGCTGCGCAATCCCGCCAAGGAGAAGCTGTCCAGGGGCGAGACGGTGTTCTCGATGACCGTCCGGCTGGTGCGGACCGTGGACATCGCCGCCATCGCCCACACCGCGGGTTTCGACTCTGTCTACATCGACATGGAGCACAGCCCCTTTCCCCTGGATGCCGCAGCCCAGATTTGCATGGCCTGCAATCATCTGGGCGTCACTCCCCTCGTCCGTGTCCCCGGCCTGGACCCGCACTACATCGCCAGGGTCATGGATTCCGGCGCCATGGGGATCATCGTGCCAGGCGTGCAGTCCGCCGAGGAGGCCCGCACCGCGGTCCGTGCCGTGAAGCACGCGCCCTTGGGGAAGCGCTCCCTGGCGGGTTCACCGCCCCAGCTGCACTTCCGGTCCTTCCCCGCCGACCAGACCATCCGCGCACTCGATCAGGCCTCCATGGTGGTGGCGCAAATCGAGACGCGTGCCGGTCTGCACGCGGTGGAGGAGATCGCCGCGGTGGAGGGCGTGGACGTGCTCCTCGTGGGTGCGAACGACCTCACCCTGGAGCTGGGGATCGCAGGGCAGATGGACCACCCCGACCTGCACAAGGCGTACCTGCGCGTCATCGAAGCCTGCCGCGTGAACGGCAGGACCGCGGGCGTCGGCGGACTGGGAGGGCGCCCGGACCTGATCCGTCAGTACCTGGACCTCGGTGCCGGCTATGTCTCCACCGGCAACGACATCTCCTTCCTCAGCGCCGCCGCAGCCCAGAAGCGTCAGCAGTTCGACTGATCGACAGATCGCGGAACAGGAAGCACACATGAAAATCTGCGTGTACGGCGCAGGGGCCGTCGGCGGCCACATCGCCGGACGCCTTGCCGCGAGCCGGACCGAGGTCTCACTGATCGCCCGCGGTGAGCAGCTGGCGGCGATCCGACAGCACGGGCTGCGGGTGGAGACCCGCGACGGCGAGCTGGTCTCGCGCCCGGTGGCCACGGACCGGCCCGGCGATCTGGAGCCGCAGGACATCGTCATCGTCGCGGTCAAGGCCCCGGCCCTGCCGACCGTCGCCGAGCACATCGGGTCCCTGCTGCACCAGGACAGCTTGGTGCTGTTCGTCAACAACGGCATTCCCTGGTGGTACTTCCACTCGCACGGCGGCCCTTTGGACGGCACGCACCTTCGACGGCTGGATCCCGAGCGGGCGCTGTGGGACGGCATCGGGCCCGACCGCGCCGTGGGCGCCGTGGCCTACACCGCCTGCGCCGTTGTGGAGCCGGGAGTCATCCGTGCGGAGAACCCGCGTAACCGCCTCATCATCGGACGCCCTGACGGCCGGCCCGACGCGAGGCTCGACGCGTTGGCGTCCCTCCTGGCCCCCAGCGGTCTGGAGACCACGGTCATACCAAGGATCCGGGACGCAGTCTGGGTCAAACTGCTGATGAACCTCATCGGGGGGTCGTTGGCAGTCCTCACTGCCTCGGCCATGAAGGACGTGCTCGACAAGCCCGCCGTCGCCGGCACCGCCAAGGCGATGGCGGCCGAAGGCGCCGCCGTCGCCCGTGCCTTGGGCTGCGATCCGGGCGATCCCGAGGAGGGCCTGAGCAAGCTGACGACCTCCGGTCATCTCCAGAGCATCGCGCAGGACCTACGGGCCGGTCGGCCCATGGAGATCGACGCCATGTTCCGTGTTCCCCTCGACCTGGCCGAAATGGTGCAGGTCCCGACCCCCAACCTTGAGCTGGTGATCGAACTGGCCACCCAGCGGGCCCGTGCCGCAGGCCAGTACCACGACACCAGTCGATGACATCGCGCGCGCCGACCTGAGCGCCGCAACAGTTCGCCCTCGCAGCCGCCGACCACGCGACGTGCCCGAGAGCTTCGACGGCGTCCCGCTGATTGGTGTAGCAGAGATCTTGGAATGACCCCTGGTCATAGGGCGGCCACTTGCAGCAGCAGCGTCTCTTCCATGGTCGCAACCAGTCCCTTCCACTCGTTGCCGTAGGGGAACGGGCGGGTGGGGACGAGAGTGAAACGGCCGGCGATCTGCGCGCCCCGGGTCCCGGCCAGGAGCTCGCTGGTCTCCAGGCTGTTGAGCGACGTTCGTATTGAGCATGGATGAGAAGCGATTACTAAACCGACGGGCATGGCTGTCGTTCGAACTTACATCCGCAGAAGCCTCGTTCGGGTGATCGCGCTGTGGCCGGCGACTGGAGGTGGCCGCAGCGGTCGGCGTTCCAGTGATCAGGCCGGTAGTAGTGGGTCGGAAGCCGAGAGGCATCCCGCGCTGTATGCCGGCGGCTTGACCGACGCGACGCTTCCCGCCGCCGCTTCCGGTGTCGAGGAGGGCACCTTGCCTCCGCCGGCGCCAGGCCCCCATGGGGCAGGTGGCCGACCTTCTCGTGGTCTGGCCGCACCCGTCGCGCCGCTGATTCCCCATCGGGTCGCAGTCCGCGCGAGTCTCCCGCCGGCTGCCCCGCAAGCGTGCGAGGCGGCCCCAACGTCCTTTCGGGCGGCGTCTGTGTGCGTGGTCCGACATCGGCGTCATCCAGTACGGCTCGTCGCTTGCGCCCCCATGGAAGCACGGTCATAATTCAATGGTCGAGGAAGCCCGGAGGGACCGACCGCACAAGGTTCGGTCCTCAGCCTTCGCTCCGACCCCGGACTGCGGTCGCAGCCGAGAGACCCAGGTATCCGTGCTGCGCCCTCTTCAGTGAAGGGGGTGCACGCTCGCGGGACCTCCCTCAGAAGGGCACGAAGGTGAATGACGCAGAAGCAGCACGGGGCGATGTCGTGACGTCGTACAAGGACGCGCCGACCCGCACCGTCACCGCCGGGGGAGTGACCTTCGCCTACCGTGATCTCGGCCCGCGTGCAGATGTCCCGGTGGTGTTCATCACCCACCTCGCCGCCGTGCTCGACAACTGGGACCCCCGGGTGGTCGACGGCATCGCCGCCAAGCACCGGGTCATCACGTTCGACAACAGGGGTGTCGGCGCCTCCAGCGGTTCGACGCCAGACACTATCCAGGCGATGGCGAAGGACACGGTCACCTTCATCCGGGCGCTCGGGCTCGAGCAGGTGGACATCCATGGCTTCTCGATGGGCGGCATGATCGCCCAGGTAATCGTGCAGGAGGAGCCGCAGCTCGTCCGCAAGCTGATCCTCACGGGTACCGGCCCTGCCGGCGGCGAGGGCATCAAGAACGTGACCCGGTTGTCCCACCTCGACACCGTCCGGGCGCTGCTCACCCTTCAGGACCCCAAGCAGTTCCTCTTCTTCACCCGCACGACCAACGGACGCCGGGCCGGCAAGGAATTCCTGGCCCGGCTGAAGGAGCGCACCCAGGACCGGGACAAAGCGATCTCCCCGATCGCGTACCTCACCCAGCTCAAGGCCATCCACCGCTGGGGACTGGAGCGGCCGCAGGATCTTTCCGTTATCCATCAGCCCGTGCTCGTCGCCAACGGCGACCACGACAGGATGGTGCCGTCGCCGAACTCGGCCGACATGGTCCGGCGGCTGCCGAACGCCGAGTTGGTGATCTACCCCGACGCCGGTCACGGCGGCATCTTCCAGTTCCACCGGGAGTTCGTGGGGACGGCTCTCGAGTTCCTCGCACGGCCGTAGGCGCCGGGCGTCCCTCAAGCCGCGAAGACTGCCTCAGAGCCGTGATGCCCGTCGGGGCGATCGGCTCGAGGGTCGGTCGAGTGTGGCTGACATGCAGGGTTCCTGGGACGTTCCGCGATGGCGGGGGCGCGGTCCGGAGTCGACGTCCCGGGGCATGGCACGGCGGAGGCGAGCGACCTTTCGGCACGCGCCTCACGGTGCCGCGGATCGGCCGTCCCTCCCGCTCAGCGCGGGGGGCTCAGCACAGGAAAGCTCAGCGCAGGAAGGCGAGGCCGTTCTCGATTCCCTGCTCGAGCACCTCACCCGCGAGCGACTGGTCGGAGAGCGCGCGGGACAGCTGCAGCGTTCCGACCATCATGGTGTAGAGCCGACGGCCTTGCCGCGGGACGGTGCCGGCGGAGTCGGTGGGGGGCTTGCGGAGCTGTTGCATGACGTTCCCTGGGCGGACAGGCGGACTCGGTGACCGCAAGCGCCCTGCGGGGAGAAGCGCTGTTTTTGTAGTTGAACGCCGCGTCGTAGCCGTACTCCTCGATCAGTGACTTGACCTTGTCGTCCGAGCCCGCGCTGCCGATCACCCGTCCCGCACCCTTGAGTTCGGCGATCTGGCCGGCCACGCTGCCGACCGCGCCCGCCGCGCCGGACACGAAGACCGTGTCGCCCTCCTTGATCTTCGCGAACCGCTCCAGCCCGATGTACGCGGTGAGGCCGGTGACACCGAGCACGCCGAGGTACGCGCTCAGCGGTGCCGGGTTCGGGTCCGCCGTCTGGGCGCCCGCGGCATCGAGGACGGCGTGGTCGCGCCAGCCGAGGACGTGTACCACGGCCGCCGCCTCATCCGGGCCGGGTGCCTCGCGGCGTCCAGCAGCAGGTCGAGCATGCGGCTCGACCCGTCTCGTTACACGGTGGCATGTGCGGTGGTGGTCAGCGGGCTGGGCGACAGGGCGCCCCGGAAGGTGCGCCGGTAGGCGATCGGGGAGACGCCGATGGCGGCGTGCAGGTGTTCGCGCAGCGAGGTGCCGCCGGCGAAGCCGACCCGGCCGGCTATCTTGTCCACCGGGAGATCGGTGGTTTCCAGGAGGTGCCGTGCCCGCTCGACGCGCTGCTGGATCAGCCAGCGCCCCGGACTCATGCCGACCTCCTCGGTGAAGCGGCGGGCGAAGGTGCGCAGGCTCATGTGGGAGTGCTCGGCGAGATTCGCCAGGGTCATGGGCTCGTGGAGGTTCTCCCAAGCCCACTGCCGGGCGGCGGCCGTTCCGCTGGCCGTGGGCTCGGGCACCGGGTGCTGTATGTACTGCGCCTGTCCTCCGTCGCGCCACGGCGGCGTGACGCACATGCGGGCGACCTGGTTGGCGACCTCGCTGCCGTGGTCCCTGCGGATGAGGTGCAGGCAGACGTCCAGTCCGGAGGCGGCACCGGCCGAGGTCAGCACGTCCCCGTCGTCGATGAACAGGACGTTCGGGTCCAGGGTGACCTGGGGGAACCATGCGCGGAAGAGGTCCGCCACCACCCAGTGCGTGGTGGCGGGGCGACCGTCGAGGAGCCCGGCGGCGGCGAGTACGAAGGCGCCGGTGCAGATCGACACCAGGCGGGTGCCGGGAGCCACGGACGCGAGTGCCGCCACGACGGCCTGGGGGATTTCCGGGGTGACGGCGGTGCTGACGAACGGCGGGATGACGACGGTGTCGGCGGTGCGCAGCGCCTCCGGTCCGTGCTCGACGGTGATGGAGAAGTCGGAGTTGGTGCGGACCGGGCGGCCGTCGACGCTGCAGGTGAGGACCTCGTAGCGGCGGTCCGCCGCCTCGAAGACCCGGCTGGGGATACCCAGTTCGAAGGGGTACACCCCGTCGACGGCCAGAACGACGACCCGGTGAACCTGTGCCATGGCGCAATCCCGTCGAAAGGAGGCTTTCATGCCATGGTAGCGAACGGCGCCGGTGGTCACACCGGCTCCGGGGCGAACGTCCCCCGGTGCGGGCCGTTCGTCAACGCCCCTGCCAGTTCGCCCGGTTCCGGGACGAGGTCGCCGTAGGAGTGCCGCACCCGTCCGCCGCCGTGCCCTCGCCGCCGCGTCCACGGTCGCCGTTCCCGCCGCGTCCGGGCCTCGGCGCCGTCCAGGTCATGAAGGGCTTGTTCGAGCAGGCCGGCACTCGGTGGTCGGCCGTTTCGGAGTGCGTCGTCGGGAGCGCGCACGGCGGGGCGCGGCCGCGGTTGACGTCGTCCAGGCCCCGCTCTCCGCGACAGGATGCCGTGGCGTGATTCCGTTGAAAGGTGGCATTCATGCCATGGCGGCGGAGGGTGGCGGACGGCCACGGTGGACACATGACGAACAGCACTCCCGCCACCATGCGTGCCATCCGCCAGGAGACCCACGGTTCCCCCGAGGTTCTCCAGGAGGTCGAACTTCCCCGTCCCGAGCCGGGCCCGAGCGAGATCCTGGTCGCCGTCCGCGCGGCCGGCGTCAACCCGACCGACTGGTACAACCGTGCCCGGCCCCTGACCATCGACCGCATGCCGCTGGTCCTCGGCTGGGACGTCTCCGGGGTCGTCGAGGCCGTCGGTGTCGGCGTCACCGTGTTCAAGCCGGGCGACGAGGTCTTCGGCATGCTGCCCTACCCCCACGGTGTCGGCTCGCACGCCGAGTACGTGACCGCCCCGGCCCGGTCCTTCGCCCGCAAGCCCGAGAGCATCGACCACGTCCAGGCCGGAGCCCTCCCGCTCGCCGCCCTCACCGCGTACCAGGCCCTCGTCGACACCGCCGACATCCAGCCCGGGCAGCGCGTCCTCATCCACGCGTCGGCCGGCGGCGTCGGCCATCTCGCCGTTCAGATCGCCAAGTCCCGTGGCGCGTTCGTCATCGGCACCGCCAGCGCCGCCAAGCACGACTTCCTGCGCTCCCTCGGAGCCGACGAGGTCATCGACTACCACGCGGTCGACTTCACCGAGGTCCTCACGGACATCGACGTGGTCCTCGACCCGATCTCCCTGGACTCCGCGGCCCGCGCCCGCTCCCTGGCCGTCCTGCGCCCGGGCGGCACCCTCGTCTCGATCCTTCCCGTCCCGGTCGGGGCCGACGAGTTGGCGAAGATCGCCGAGCTGGGCATCCGCTTCGAATCCCTCCTCGTCGAGGCCGACCAGGCCGGCATGCGGGCCGTCGCCGCCCTCGTCGAGGCCGGCGCCCTGCGCGCCCACATCGAGGCCGTCTTCCCGCTCGCGGAGGCGGCCAAGGCACACGCACTGGGCGAGACCGGCCGTACGACCGGCAAGATCGTGCTGACGGTGGAGGGGTCCCGGCCGGCGGACATCGTCGCCAGGGTGCTCCGGGCCGCCTTCGAAGCAGGTGACACGACCGTCATCGACCGGCACATCCGTCCTGACTACATCCAGCACAACCCGCTCGCCGCGGACGGCCCGGAGGCCATGAAGGCCTTCGGCGGCGCCTGGAAGCAGCAGTACCCGGACGCCACGTACGAGGAGAAGCGGGCCATCACCGACGGTGACATGGTGCTCCTGCACTCCCATGGCATCCTGGTCCCCGGCAACCCCGATGTCCCCGAGCTCGCGATCTTCGACCTCTTCCGTTTCCAGGACGGGAAGATCGCCGAGCACTGGGACATCCTCCAGCAGGTGCCCGCCAGTACGGCCGACGGCCACGACCTGTTCTCCACCCTCAGCGAGCCGCGGACCCGCAGGCCCTCACAGCCGTGGCTCACCGCGCACAACAAGAAGATCGTCACCGACTACGTCGAACGGCTCCTGGTGAACCAGGACCTGAGCGCCATCGACGCGCACATGAGCCCTGAGCGCCGGGAGCACAACCCGGGCGTCCCGGGCGGCGCGGCGGACCTGAAAGCCGGGCTGCAGGCGTACACCCACGAGTTCCCGGGGCTGAAGATCAGCCTGAAGCGGGTCATCGGCGAGGGCGACCTGGTGGCCGCCCACCTCCACGTCGTCAACTCGCCCGGCGAGCGCGGCAAGTCGGTCATCGACCTCTTCCGGGTACGGGACGGAAAGATCGTCGAGCACTGGGGCGCCTCGCAGGACGTGCCGGAGAACGCCGCCAACGACAACACGATGTTCTGACGGCCGCCGGTTCACAGCGATCCGGCCCTCGGTATCCGGCGTCGACCTCGGCCTTGACCTGGGGGTACTGCTCGAACTGTCAACCTGAAGGCTCTGGCCCACCAGGAGTCGACGCGGTTGCAGTACGCGCTGCGCTGGTGGATCAGGCTGTCAGGCTGGGCTGGACGGCGGAGCGTGTGCTGGCACCTCTCAACCAGTCCCTGGATCGCGCCTGGGCGCCTACCGCAGAAGAAGCCTGTTGAGGAACGGCACTATGCGCTCCTGCTACCGGTTCCGGCCGGCGGCGGGCCGGTCTACCCGTCGACCGGCCTCGGTATCGCCCCGGCCTCGCATGTCTGCGGGGCTGAGCGGGTTCGGGTGCTGATCAGCTGATCCTTGCTGGGTTCACGTCACTGGTCAGTAGGTGGTGGGCGTCTTCCAGTCGGCTTTGCACGCGCGATTCCGGCTGACGCCCGCCCATTTGGAGGGTGGCAATGCCGTGCAGGGTCGCCCAGGCGACTTCCGCCCTGGTGTGGTCGGGGCCCGGGCACGGCGGCGCGGCCTTCTGGGCCCGGAGGGCGGCGGCCAGGGCTGGGCGGGTTGTCGGGTCGGGGTCGTCGGCCGCTAGGCGGGCGGCCTCGCCGCGGGCCCGGACGCAGTGGCCTCCTGGGTGGCGATGTCGTCTTGAACCTTTTCGGAGTGAGCCTCCCTCGTCGGCGGTCTCGCGCAACGCGCGGGAACCAACCCAGCGGCTGGGGCGGGCAGCATCGGGCCTGCCTCTTGGGGAGTTCCGGAATGTACCCCCCCGTTTACCAGTAGCGAACATATGTCCCCTAGCATGCCGTTCACTCACACGCATGCAGGTCGGAAGGGGTCGTCGCCTGTGACCAGCCACCCGTCCACGGTCCGTGGCGGCGGTCAGCGCCGCGGGCCCCGGGCCGGGCGTCCGGCCGGACACGCGGGACTGTTGCCCGCGCCCCCGGACGAGCGGGAGAAGTACAGCTACGTCAAGCGCTACACCTGGGTACTGACCTCCAGTTCCTTCGTCGGCTTCGTGTGCGTGCTGCTCAGCCAGGTGGACACGGCGCGTCACAGCGCCTGGATCTGGTTGTTCGCGCCGATGCTGCTGCTGGCGACCGTCGGATTCCTGATCTCGATGCGACTGGAGGCGTTCACGCCGAGCTTTGACCTCAAGCGGCACCGCCGTCTGGTCCGGGACTGGCAGCCGGAGCGCCACCCCAGCCTGGACGTCTTCCTGCCGGTCTGCGGCGAGCCGCTGGAGGTGCTGCACAACACCTGGCTTCATGTGCGGAAACTCGCCGACAGTTACCCCGGCGAGGTCGAGGTGCTGGTCCTGGACGACGGCGACAGCGCCGAGGCGGGCGCGATGGCGGCGGACTTCGGCTTCCGCTATCTGGTCCGCCCCAACCGTGGCTGGTTCAAGAAGGCCGGGAACCTGCGGCACGGCTTCGAGAATTCGGGCGGCGACGCGATCCTGATCCTGGACGCGGACTTCGCGCCCCGCGCCGACCTGTTGCACGAGCTCATGCCCTACCTCGACGCCGACCCGCGTACCGCGATCGTCCAGTCGCCGCAGTTCTTCCGGGTGCTGGACCAGCAGAACTGGATCGAACGCGGCGCGGGCGCGGTGCAGGAACTCTTCTACCGCTCCGTCCAGGTCTCCCGGCAGCGCAGCGACGGCTCGATATGCGTGGGCTCCTGCGCGGTCTACCGGCGCGACGCGCTGGAGGAGATCGGCGGCACCAGCCTGATCGAGCACTCCGAGGACATGCACACCGGTTTCGATCTACGCGCCCGGGGCTGGGACCTGCGCTATGTGCCGCTCGCGCTGTCCACCGGTGTCTGCCCGGACACCGTGGGCGCGTACTACAACCAGCAGTACCGCTGGTGCATGGCCTCGATGAGCATGCTCGCCAGTCTGCAGGACTTCTGGCGAATCCGGATGCGGTTCGCCAGCCGCCTTTGCTACATATCCGGCTTCATCTACTACATCGAGACGGCCCTGCTCACCTTCACCACGCCGCTCATCGCCCTCACCCTGCTAGTCCGTTACCCCGACCAACTGCAGGCCACCAACATGTGGATGGTCCTGCCCAGCGTGCTGTATCTGACCGTCGTCTATCCGCTGTGGCACCGCAACCCGTACCGCCTGGAGGCCTGGGCGACCCGGGTCATGTACGGGTGGGCACATGTCTTCGCTATCTGGGACGTGGTCCGCCGCCGCCCGATGGGCTGGCAGCCGAGCGGTTCCAGCGGCGCGAGGAAGAACAAGACCCGGCGCTTCTGGGGCGGTGTCTGGTTCTGGAGCGCGCCCACCGCGGTGCTCTGGCCGGTCCTCGCGGTCTGGCGGATGACCGGGGCCCATCCAGCTGACTACGCGCTGATGCTGGCCTCGGGCCTCTTTTACGCGGTGGCGGTCGGCCGGGTGCTGATCCAACCCAAGGAGGCGGCGTGAAGAGTTCCCCGATCCGTGCGCTGCTCGTCCTGGTGACGGCGGTCCTCCTGCTGGCGGGCTGCGCCTACGCCGGGCCGGCGCCGATCGGCGCGGGCGGCAACGGCGCCCAGCCGGCGCAGACGCTCTCCGGCGCCGGCGCGGTCGGCGCGGCTGCGGTGCAGCCGTACGACGTCGCCCCGCTTCTGCACCCGTCGGCCAAGTACTTCGGGGCGACGTTCGACGGTGTCCCCAAGGACCTGAGTCCCGTTCGGCGTTTCGCCGCGGAGGTCGGCCGCGCACCGACCCTCCTGGAGTACTACCTCGGCTGGGGCGACGCACTGCAGGCGGACCAGACCCTGGCGGTCTGGGGCAACGGCCAGCTGCCCTACATCGCCTGGGAACCGTACCGGGCGACGATGGCGCAGATCGCCGACGGCAGCCAGGACGCCTACATCGTCAGCACCGCGCAGACGCTGCGCGCGCTCAACATCCCGGTCGCGATCAGCCTGGGCCACGAGATGAACGGCGGCTGGTACCCGTGGGGCACCAAGGCGACCAGCGCCGCCGACTTCGCCCGGGCCTGGCGCCATGTCCACGACCTCTTCCAGGACCAGGGCGTCTCCACGGTGATCTGGGTCTGGAGCCCGAACATCGTCAATCCGGTGCCGAACGTCGCCCTGAAGCCCTACTACCCGGGCGACGGGTATGTCGACTGGGTGGGCGTGGTCGGCTACTACGCCCTGACCGGGGCCAGGAGCTTCAGCTCGCTCTTCGGGCCCACGTTCCGTCAGATCCGGACGTTCACCAAGCGTCCGTTCCTGCTCGCGGAGACGGGCGCCGAACCAAGTCCACGCAAGGCCGCGCAGATCACCGAGTTGCTACGGACCGTGGCCGCCCGGTCGGACCTGGTCGGCTTCATCTGGTTCGACATTGACAAGGAGACCGACTGGCGGGTGGACAGCAGCCCCGACGCGCTTGCGGCGTTTCGTGGCGGTGCTCGTGACCCGCGCTACGACCTGGACCTGAAGAGCTTGCGATGACCGACACCGAGCGCAGGGCGAAGAGCCCCATCGACTGGTTCGCGCCGCGCGCGACCTCCCTCCCGACGCAGCGCGGCACCGAGCCGGACCAGTTCGCCCCGGAGGAGTTCGAACCGGAGCCGCTCAACTCGCAGACCATGCGACTGCGGGTGCTGCCGCCGCCCCCGGTCGACCCGGACCCCGGCTTCGCCTTCGTGGAGCCCGCCCTGCCCGGCTGGAGTCTCCCGCCGGCGGCCCAGATGGGCTGGGCCGCCGACACCGGCCGCCGCAGGGCACGCGTCAGCCGGGCCCTGCTGCTTGTCATCCTGCTCGTCCAGGCGGCGCTGGCGCTGCGGCTGACCAACGCCGCCTTCGAGGACGAGGCGCTCTACGTCTACGCGGGGCACGTCGAGATCGGCCATCTCTTCTTCGGCGCACCCGACTACGGCGGCTTCGGCACCTACTTCTCCGGCGCGCCCACTCTCTACCCGGTCCTGGCCGCCGCAGTCGACTCCGTATTCGGCCTGGCCGGCGTGCGGGCGCTCAGCCTGCTGTCCATGCTGATCGCCACAGCCTGCCTCTACGGGCTGACCCGCCGTCTGTTCAACGAGCGCGCCGGGCTCTGCGCCGCCGCGCTCTTCTCGGTGTCGATGCCCACGCTCTTCCTCAGCTACTTCGCCACCTACGACGCCGTGGCCGTCTGCCTGCTGGCGCTCAGCGCCTGGGCCCTGGTCGCCGCCGCTCCCCGGCACTGGGCGTGGACCCTCCCCATAGGGCTCCTCGCGGCGCTCGCGGTGGGCGTCAAGTACGCCTCGGCACTCTTCCTGCCCACCCTGGCGCTGTTGCTCGTCCTGGCCGCCTACCGCAGTCACGGCGCGCGCGGGGCGCTGCTGCGCGGAACCGTGTTCACGACCGCGACTGTGGCGGCGCTGGCCGGGGCACTGCTCGGCAGCGGATATCTGGCCGCGATCCAGAGCACCACGACCGCCCGCGCCCACGGCACGACGTCGGCCCTGCAGATCCTCGCCGACAGCGCGCGCTGGGCCGGCCTGCCGGTCGCCGACGCCGTGGTCGGCGCGGTGCTGTACGCGCGCACGGCCCGGCTGAGCGAGGTACCCGGCTGGCGGCAGGCCGTGCCGGGCCGCCGCTGGCGGACCTCGATCGGTGTGCTGCTGACGGGCACGGCCCTGCTGGCCCCGGCCTACCAGATCCATCTGCAGACCGAGACCTCGCTGCAGAAGCACGTCGGCTTCGGTCTGTTCTTCGCCGCGCCGATGGCCGGTGTCGGGGTGACCCGGCTGATGGGGGCGCACGTCAAGTTCCCCCAGTGGGCGATCGCCATCGGCGTCCTCGCACTGACACTGGGCATGAGCCAGTCCGCCGCCGCCTACGGCAGCTGGCCGGACACCCGCTACCTGATCCCGCAGCTCGCGTACACCGTCCGTCCCGGCCAGCACTGGCTCGGCGACCCGGAGGAAGGGCCGGTCTACTACCTCAGCCGCGAGCACCTGACCTCCTACCAGGACTGGCTGTCGTTCTTCTACATCGACTACGCCACGCGCGACGGCCACCACCTGACCGGCATCCCCGGCTACCGCGCCGCCATCGACGCGAGCCGGTTCGATGGAGTGGTCCTCGACTACTCCGACGGCCTCCCGGCCGCCGAGCAGGCCGTCCGCCAGGAGATGCGCCTCACCGGCCGCTACCGTCTGCTCAGCTCACTGCCGTACCAGACCTCGACGGGCGGCGGCCACTTCGAGATCTGGGTTCGGCAGACGGCCAGTTGATCCACCCGGGCGCACCCCTGTCCGCGGGACCGGGTCCGAACGTGTGCACTTCGAGGTCGACACCGGTGCGGCGAGGCGGCCCACCTGCCAGATGATCCTATGTTCGCGCCGTGAAGACTGCCGCGGCTGCTGGCCGTCCTGGGGGCCTGCGGGGGCCGATAGCCGATCCGTGCAGGTGGGGAAGCGAAGGTTCTCTGGCCGAGGGGGAGGTGGGCAGTTATTGAACGCGTTCAGAGTGAACGGAAGATCAACTGAACGCATTCAGCTCTTCGGGTGATTGCGTGGTTGCTGCGTCCATCCGTATGTCTGCTGAGCTGCACGGATGAGTTATCGGCACCCACAGGATGCTCTCGTGTTTCGCGGTTCCTGGTGGTCATGTTCCGGCGATTGCCCAGGCGGTGAGGACGGCCTGGATTTCTTCGGGTTCTGCCTGGTGGGGGCGTGGGTTGCGAAATCTGTGGGCGATGATGACGCGTCGGAGCTTGGCGGTCATGTCCTCGAAGGAGGGCTGGGCCTTGGTGGTGTACCAGCGGGCCCTTAGGCGGTGTTCGTCGGTGTCGGTGGGCTCGTGGCCGGCCAGCGCGTACCAGGCGATCGTGACCGTGTAGGCGAACAGGCCGAAGGGGAGGGTGCGTTCCACGGCGGTCTGGGTGCGGTTGCGCGCCTCGCCGGCTCCGAGGGTCTGGCGTGCGTCGTGGAATGCGGTCTCGATCGACCAGCGGGCCGCGTAGCGTTCCACGATTTGTTCGGGTGTGCTGGTGAGGTCGGTGGTGACCAGGGCGAGGCCGTAGCCGCGGTTCAGGCCGGTGCCGGGTCCGCAGCGCTCGTCCCAGACCAGTACGACGCGCACGGGTTGGCTGTGGAAGGAGCCGTACCACAGGCAGATCCGGTCGGCCAGGAACACGGTGTCGGTGCGGCCGTATCGCAGGACCTTGACCCGGCGCCAGTCGAGGAGTTGGGAGATATTGGCGGGGGTGCCCAGGCGTGGGCCGCGGGTGCGTGGACGTCCCTTCCTGCCCGTGCGCGGGGGTGGGAGTTCGTGCAGCACGGAGGTGGTCTTCAGGCGGCTGGTCCAGGTGATCTGCGGGTTCAGGCCGCGCAGGTGTTCGCCGACGTAGGCGGCGTCGCCGACTATGTGCACGGTGCGGTCGGGGAAGTGGGTGGCGAGCAGTTCGGTCATCTCGCGTGCCAGGGCGATCTTGCCGGTGCGGCGTGGGCGCCACAGTCGGGCCAGGATCGGTAGGCACACCGGTCTGGACAGGAACGGCAGCGTCACGATGATCCCGGCCACGACCCAGCAGTTGCCGAACCCTGCCGGTCGGGGCCCTTGGGCGGCGCCGTCGTGCTGCCAGGCGGCGCCGAAGACCTTGCGCCCGGAGCGCTTGAACAGGGTGTCGTCCACGGCCACCACCAGCGGCGCACCTGCCGGTAGGAGGCGCTCGACGATCAGGCCGGCCAGGGCCAGTCCGACCTCGTCGATCGACCAGCGTGCTGTGGAGAACAGGCGGTGGGCCCGGGTATGGTGCCAGATACGCTCCAGCCCGGCGCCCAGGAGCATCCCGCACACGGTGCGGCGGCGGGTCTGCGCGATCATCCCGGTCAGCAGCGCGCAGAACGTGCGGAACGTCGGCGCGGTGAAGCAGGACCGGCAAACCAGCAGAAGAGCGGACAACGACGGCGGTATCGTTTTCTCAGGAAGCATCGGCGGATCACTCTCAACCAGGGTGAAGCAGATACCGCCGATGCTTCTTTGCGTCCGTCACCACCCTTGCCGAGCAGGGGTCTTCCTCACCCCATCGAGCGAATCACCGCACACCAGTCCACCTTCTCGGCGGCCCAAAAAGTGCGAAACACGAGGGGTCTCGCAGGCCTTGCCGAGGCCGACGGACCTGTCCAGGATGCCCGGGCTGACACTGCGTACCGAGGACTGCGTGCCGGCAGCGCCCGAGCACTGCTACCGGGTGGTTCCCGGGCGCGCCCTGGTCCAGGAGACGCGGGACGCGGGACGTCATTGGTCCACGGCCTGGCAGTTGTCGGCCGGGCGCGAGCTGTTCCTGCGCCGCAGCGGCGGATACGCCACGGGCACCACCGGGGCGAGGCTCCGTCTCGACTCGACCTCGCTGGTGGTGCTCCCCGTCGCGGCCGGGTACGTCGTGATCGTGGCGGATCAGAACGACGGACTGGTGGTACGAGCCGCGGACGGTCGGTGGGCTCGCACCGGACTTGCCATGCAGCTGCCCGATACCAGCGCCCCGGTGCCGGTGACGGGCTTTGGGCGCGGCATCGGGAAGGAGTATGTGCTGGCACTGTGCGCGGCAGGGCTGGCCCTGGTCACCGGAATCAGCGCGGCCTGCCTCCGCCGGGGCACGGGGCGCTCGCGCCGGGTGGCAGCGGCGGGGGAGGCCGCGCGGGTCCTTCTCGGCGTCCTGTGGATGGCCGGACTCGACCTGACCGACGGGCTCGAAGGTGAACCGGGCGACGCGAAGGCGACCGTGATGGTTCTGCTGACCCTCTGCGTTCTGACGGGTCTTTCGATCGTGCGCCGGGGGTCGCCGGCCGGGCGGCGGCTGGGCGGTGCGCTGACGGCCGCGGCGCTGTGCGTCGGCCTGGTGACGATCCTCCCTTTCCTGGGTTGGACCCTGGCCCTCCCCGACAGCTACCCCGTGGCCTTCGCCCTGGCACTGCTCCTCTTCCTGTGCGGCCTGAGTGGCACATGGCTGCTCGGGCACCGCCTGTCCGCACCCGACGCCCCATCCCGGCCGGGTGATGCCGACCGTACCGGAGGCACTACGCGTTGCCGCGCTCACGTCCTTGCGCACAGACGCAGCGCCCACCCAGGCGCTCGGGTGATCTCGGTGAATGAGGCCTGTGAGCGTGCAGCGCCCTGAACCGAGGGCAGTGGTTCGGGGCGCTGCACCCCTTGACCTAGGTCTGGCCTAGGAGCGGCTCGGGAGCGAGCGTGGCAGCCCGAACCATGGCAGCACGCTGTTCTCGAAGCGGGTCATCGTGCGGATCCGATCGCCTGAGAGCGTGAGGACGTAGAGGCCGACGCCGTGACTGACACCGGTCGGGTTGCGCAGGTAAGCCCCGAACGCCGGCTGGCCGTTGGCCCGGGTGGGAACGAGTTCGAACCTGCGGCCCGCATCGAAGAGGGCGGCGCAGAAGCCGGCCACGACATCCCGGCCCTGGTATTCGAACGGCATCGGCGGCATCGCCATGAAGACGTCGTCGGTCAGCAGCGCGACGAGGGCATCGAGATCGGCGGACTCCCAAGCGCGGACGAACTTCGCCACGAGCGCGTCTTCGGCCCGCGACGCGACAGCCGGCGCCGGCGCGAGGTCGGCGATGTCCCGGGGCTGTCGGCGGTGGAGCGCCGCGCGTGCCCGTTTGAGGGCGCTGTTGACCGACTCAACCGTCGCGTCGAGCATCTCGGACACCTCGCTCGCCCGGAAACCGAGGACGTCGCGCAGGATCAGGACGGCGAGCTGGCGCGGCGGCAGGAGCTGCACCGCGGTGACGAAGGCCAGGGAGACGGCCTCGGTCTGCTCGTACCGGCTTTCGGGACCAGGCGTCGTCGCGATCGCGTTCTCCAGCAGAGCGTCAGGAAACGGCTGCAGCCAGACGACCTCGCCGAGCCGGGTCGGTTCGGGCATCTCGACCCCGGGCACGTCCCACTCCTTGCCCAGGCGCCGACCTGCGGCGCGGCGCGCGTCGAGGCACCGGTTGGTGGCGATCCGGTACAGCCAGACCCGGAGGGAGGCACGTCCCTGGTAGCCGCCCAGGCCTTGCCAGGCAGCCAGCAACGTGGCCTGGAGGGCGTCCTCGGCGTCCTGGAAGGAACCGAGCATCCGATAGCAGTGCACCTGCAGCTCTCGAAGGTACGGCTCGGTCAGTTCCCGGAACGCCTCGTCGTCCCCGGCCTGCGCCTTCTCGATCAGATTCGCCGCCATCACCACGCGCCACCCTCTCCACATCTCGTCTCATCCTGTACAGACGTCGGCCGGGGGCCGAACTGGGCGGCCGGTCGACGCCCGGTTTCGCGACTCTCCGGCGCCTTCATGAGCAGCGGTTGACAACGCCGCCACAGATGAAGGGAACCGCAATGGGAAAGATCGTGATGAGCGGCCCGCAGAACATGTCGCTCGACGGGGTGGTCCAGGATCCGGACGGCAAGGAGGGCTTCAGGGTCGGCGGCTGGTTCCTCGAGTACGGCGAGGGACTCGAGGCATGGAGCGAAATCGCCCTCGACGACGCGCTCGGCGCTGAGGCGTGGCTGCTGGGCCGCCACAGCTACACCTACTTCGGGGAGCGCTGGCGGCCCCGCACCGGCCGGCTCGCGGACAAGTTGAACAGCATGCCGAAGTACGTCGTGTCGTCGACCCTCACTGAGCCCGACTGGAACAACACGACGATCCTCAAGGGTGACATCGTGACCGAGGTCTCGAAGCTGAAGGAGGAGTTGGACGGCGAGATCGTCATCCCCGCCAGCTACCAGCTCGGGCACACGCTGATCGAGCACGACCTCGTCGACGAGGTCCGGCTCGTCGTCTTCCCGGTGGTGCTCGGCGCCGGAAAGCGGTTCTTCGGCGAGACCACCGGCAAGAAGCCGCTGCGACTGGTCGACGTCAAGACCATCGGCGACGGCCTCGTCGCCCTGACCTACCAGTTCCTCCCAGGACGCGGCTGAGTGCGGGGATCCGGCGCCGCCGATCAACGGTGCCGGATCTTCGGTCAGGGCATGCCCGTCAGCTGGACGCACCAGTGGTTCTTCGCGGCGTCGGCGAGTTTCCAGCCGGTGATCCGGTCGCCGCCGCTGATCACGGGGGCAGCGCCCGGCTCGGCCTTCCAGGTGATGGTGGCTGACGTTCCGGAGTCGGCGGCGGTGAAAGTCAGCGGCTTGGTGAGTCGGTAGTCGCGCCCGCCAGGTTGACCGTGACGGCGCCGGAGGCGGACTGGTCCACGCCGCGTACGGCTGGCTGCGCCTTGGCGAGGGTTCTGAAGGGCACGGTGGCGGCGGTGCCCGCATCGGTGTCCGAACCGATGGGGGAGACGTAGAAGTCGACGGGCGCGGGCCCGGCCTGGGCGGCGCCAGCCAGCGGATCTGCGGCGAGTCCTGCCACTGCCAGTGCCGCGGCAGCCAGTAACCGGGCGGTTTTCTGACGGATGCTCATGGTCCTCCTCGGAAGTGGGGGGGAGAAGGAGTCATAGGATGTATAGCGGTCCAGTATCTGTCAAGGACCTTAACAAGCGCAGGATTTCCGCAATCCCCCCGCGGCCCCGGCAGATAGATCCGATCTTTCGCCCGACCGCAGGCCCCCGCATCCTCCCTTGCCCGAGTTTCGCCGCATGCGTTGACGGGACAGGAGGGCAGCCCTAGAGTCCCCGTGAGTCGGACGTCTATGTGACTAGTATTTATATACATGAACACTCAGGGAAAGGTGCTCCCCGCAGTCCATGCGACATGCGGGCCACGACCGCGCCGAAGGACCCCTCTTGCGCCGCTCGGGGAGTTGCCGACGGTGCCCACCACCGACATCGGAGCGTGTTCATGCCTGTGCCCCAGTTCCCCTCCCGTGAGTGGCCGCGCCCCGCCTTGCTGACCCTCACGGTGGCGACCGCGACAACGCTGCTGCTCGTCCCCGCGCGCGCAGCCAGTGCCGTGACTCCACCCGCTCAGGCCGACCCGGCGGCCACGGCGCTGCCCGGCCACGCCGCCGCCGGCACCCCGGCGAACGTCGCAGTGGACTCCGCCGGCGTCGGTCGGGTCGACACCGGCTTCGCCGGGTTCAGCTACGAGAAGGACCGGGTCGGCGCGGGTATGTTCAACACTCAGGACACGAGCCTGGTACAGCTGTTCCAGCTCCTGGGCTCCAGCGTGCTGCGCGTCGGCGGCAACCTCGGCGACATCGTCAACTGGAACGCCGGGGGTCCCGGCGGGTCGGCGGAGGAGATCGCGCCTGCAGACGTGACGAAGCTCGCCGGGTTCCTGCACGCGACCCACTGGAAGGTGATCTACGGCATCAACCTCAAGACCAACACGGCGGCCAACGCGGCCTCCGAGGCACAGTTCGCGGCGAAGGCCCTGGGCAGCAGCCTGCTGGCGTTCGAGATCGGGAACGAGCCCAACTTCTACACCACCGAAAGCGGCTACGAGGCCTCGTACAACGCCTATGTGAGTGCGATCAAGGCGAAGGTCCCGGGCGCGGTGTTCGACGGTCCCGGTGGGGGCGACTCCACGAGTTGGGCGGCGTCGTTCGCATCGCACGAGAAGAACAACAGCCTCGCCATCCTGTCGACACACCTCTACATCGGTAAGAACACTACGGGCACGATCCCGGGAATGCTGGCCTCGAACGATTCCGGCAGGCTCCCGAACGCGGAGAGCGCGATGGCCGGTGCCGCGTCCGCCGGGGGAGCCCCGGTCTGGCGGATGACCGAGGCGAACTCGTACTACGACGGCGGCACCGCCGGGGTCAGCAATGTGGAAGCGGCCTCGCTGTGGTCACTGGACTTCATGGCGGGCGTGGCCGCGCACGGCGGCGCCGGCGTCAACTTCCACGGCGGCACCTCTACGCAGTTCCCGCTGAACTACTCACCGATCGCCTACTCCGGGCTGACGCCGACCGGCGTCCAGGGCGTCTACTACGGCGAACTCCTCTGGGAACTCGGCGGCACCGGGACGTTCCACAAGGCGGCGGCCACCGGAGCCACCGGCGTCACCGCATGGGGGATCGGAAACAACGTCTTCGTGAACAACAGGAGCGCGGCGCCGATCAAAGCAACCGTCACGCTGCGCTCGGCGGTTCGCAACGCCCGTGAGTACCTGTTGACGGCACCGTCGCCGGCATCGACGGCGATCACCGTCGCCGGTTCCGGAGTCGACGCGAGAGGGACTTTCAGCCCGTCGCCGAAGTCGGTGAAGGTGACCGGCGGACGGACCGTGGTGGTCAACCTCCCCGCCGACAGTGTGGCATTGATCGTCGACAAGTGACCTCCGGCGGTGCCGAGCGCCGCGCCGCGAGCACTTCGGACTGAAGCTCTGCGATTCCGCAGGTTGCCACGCCCGCAGCTGGAGGCGCTCGGAGAGGGTGCGTCAAGGTGAACGGCCCTGTTCCGTAGTCGTGGTGACGTTGCGTTCTCGCCACGGGAGACCCGGGACGTGCCGGTGCCCTGTCCGTTGTGCGGGTTGCCGACCGGGAAGGTGCACGGATGTCACGGGCGGACGGTGGCGGACGTCGCCGTCCACCGAGACCCGACCGAGGTGCGGGGCCGGGAAATACGCCCGGAACGTGAGCAGCGTCGGGTAGTTCACCGCGAAGCCGCACAGCAGCGGCGGGGACTGGAAACGGAGCATCAGCCACCGCGCCAGTCCCCGACCCTACTCAGTCGTGGCGACCGCCAAGCGAGCATCCAGTCGGAGTCTGGACGGCCGGGCTCTGACCGCGGTCGTGGGGATCTACTGAAGCGCCTGGGGACCGCGCGGTAACGCCATATTGGCTCAGGGGTTCCAGAAGAACGAGACGTGCGCGCGGTCGAAGCGACGCTCGGCCAGGTCCTGTCGCGGGATCACCCAGTGCAGGGTGGATCCCTCCCGCCCGTTGAGACCGATGTCCCACTGGGCGAGCAGCACCCAGTTCTCCGGGGCGGGCAGTTCCAGGGCGCCTTCGGGCTCGCCCGACTGCGCGGCCCGGAGCCGTCGCGACCGCACAGCGTCCTGCGCGGCGTCTGCGACAGGGTCCGCTTCGGTGCATTCGTGGGAGGCGTACCCGCCGATGTGCAGCGGGCCGTCCACGATGATGTCGCCGGAGGTTTCCAGCCACGCCTCGGCCAGCTCATCGGCGCGGGGGTGACCGGGGAGCGGAATGTCGTCGTAGGGAGGATCCAGGGCCGAGATCACGAAGTGGTACGGCAGGCAGACGTCGGCCGACAGGCGCAGCTCGTCCTGCGGGAACTGCTCGTAGATGCGGAGCGTCCCGTCGTCGTATCCGTCCCCCTCCCCTCCGAAGACGCACGGGTACTTCGTCTTCCGTTCCTCGACGGCTGTCCCGGCCGGGATGTACACGACCTCACCGGCGCTGGCGCTGTAGTCCGTCATCTCGGGGAAGCCGAAGAGGAGCAGGCGCCCGTCCGGCGGCAGCGGCAGGCCTGTCACCTCCTCGGGCAGGCCTGCGCAGTCGAGGGTGGCGAGCAGGGGGAACCAGGGGTCCGGGGCGTCGGCGGGCAGCATCAGCGGGCCACCGAACCGGCCGACGACCGGTCCGTCCCCGCTCGTGACGAGCGTCCCGGACGGGCGGGCGGCGGCGATCCACCGCTCAACGTCCTCCGACGGCAAGCCGCGCTTCAGTGCCTCGTCACGGAACGGCCGCAGCCGGCTGAGCAGTTCAGAGTTCATAGGAGAGAACGTTAGGCCCGTGGTCTGACAGCCGGGCGGCGGGCTGTTGGGGGGCTCCATCGGGGTGTCGCTTCTGACTGATCGGGTGCACCGCGGGCGACGCACGGCCGTGTGGTCCGGCGAAGTCGACCGGACAGGGCTGACCGGGTTCAACCTCCAAGCTCCCCGTCTCGCCGGATGGGCTCTGCTGGCACCACTCAGGTCGGGCGTCGGCACGCCGCCGCAGCCTGGGATGCGTGCGATCACCGCCCGGCCTAGCCTGAGGGAGTGAAAGGTCTGTTGGTCGCTGCCGCAACGGCGGGTACCTTGGCCGCCGTCGCGGCCTGCTCATCCGGAACCACCTCCCAGTCGGTCAACGCCCCGACACGTACGGTGACTGCGACCGTCACCCACCAGACCGTGCCCGCCCCGAGGACCCCCGCCGCGAGCATCACCGCACCTGCGCACACCTCGGCCCTGCAGACGAGCGCGCACACGGTGCAGCCCACGGTGACCGTCACCGCCACTTCGCCGCACGCCACACCAAACGCCCACGCCCAGGGTGCCGCGACCTCAGCGGCGCCCCAGGTTGTGATCTACGGCTGCGATGGGCAGCCGGTCGGCCAGCCCGCCGGGTTCATTCTCGCCTGCGGCGACGGGGGCCTGGCCTTGCAGGGCCTGGCCTGGTCCGGCTGGGGAGGACCCACCGCGACCGCCACCGGCCAGCTCCGAGGGAACACGTGCATTCCGAACTGCGCCGCCGGTGGCTCCGTTTCGTACCCCGCCACCGTGACGGTCAGAGGCCTCACGGGCGGCCGCTACACCAGCATGCACATCGACGCCCCAAGTGCCCGCGGCCCCAGCGACAACTTCAGCCTCGGCCTGAATGGTCCGGTCGACGTAAGTCGTTGACCGGCCCGACCAGAGCCCGTCCGCCAGCTGGTCCGAGGTGAGCTTCTCGCGGCGGCTCTTGGTGTTGCTCAGCCAGATGCCCAGCTCCACCACCGCCCCGTCCTCAGCGCCGCAGACGACCTCCTCAGCGTGGCCCCTGGCACCACCACCGAGCCCGTCCGCTCCCGGTACTGCGCCAAGGCCGCGAGGCCGCGTGTGGAGGCCGCGCTGCGGCCCCCGGGCGACGTCGCCCAGTCGAGGAGTCGGTCTTGCGGCCACCGCGCCCCAGCAACTGCGCCTCCCCGGACCTGCCTGGACCCTCTGCGACAACAGCGAGCGCATGGTCCGCGTCGGGCTTCTCGGCCCCCGGGCCTGCGAACAGCGCCCAGGTCGCCCCTCCGGCCACGGAAGCCAGGTGGTAGCGATTGCTGCCGCGAGTGATGGCGTCGACGGCCTCGTTCAACGTCTCCCTCAAGCGGACGACTTTCTCCGGACATCAAGGTTAGCCATCGCAGGTCAATGGACCACCAGCGGTCAACTTCCCGGCCCGTGGGCAGTTCCTCGGCAGGGCCGCAGCCCAAACAGCCCTTCACCCTCCGGTGAAGTAGGACGGCTGACGGACGCTCATGCTCCGAGCGATTGAGGTCAGCACAGCCGTGCTCACCGGCGGCGAGGTCGCCTGGATGACCGCCACCGTGTCGCCAACCCGGATGTAGTAGGACACGTACTGCGAGTTCCCCGAACGCCACACCCCCGGCGCGACGGCGGTACAGGCGGGGGCCGGGACGGGATAGCTGGAGTTGATCGCGGCGCAGTGCGACGGTGGGGTGAACTGCGGCTGCACCGGCGCGACGATGACCTGGATCTCGCGCTGCAGCTCCGCCATGGTGGTCGCCTGCCGACCGTCGGGGGCGAGACGGTAGAAGAAGGTGGGAGCGGTGAGGGTCTGGGTCCCGACGCCTTCGATGTGGTAGCCGCTGGGGACCTGCGGTCCGAGCAGCGGGACCGAGCTCGCCGACAAGGCCGCATCCTGCCGGCTGTCGTTGACCTGCGAGACGGCGAACGTGTTCACCGGCACCACCAGCGCAAGCGCCACCACCGTCGCCACGCGCGGCAGCCACGGGCGCAGAGACGCGGTGAACCACGCCGCGAGGGCGAAGGCGGCAGTCGGCAGCGCGAACTGGACCCAGCTGACGCCGCCCGGGAGCGCCGGGAGGCTGTCCACTGCCGTCAGATACCGCAGCAGGTACCAGCTCAGACCGGCGCCGAGCAGCGCGGTGAGCCACGCCGGGCGCACCCCAAGCATCCGCAACACCGGCCACCCGACGATAAGCAGCACGAACGGGGTGGCGTCGCCCCACAGCACGACCACCCCGAGGCAGCCCCAGCCGGGGGCGTTCCGGCAGGCGGAGGAAGAGACCAGCAGCCACTCCGCGAGGAACAGCGCCACCACGAGGCCGAGCCCCACTGCGGCCGCGCGCAGCGTGCGCCCGCTCGGCCGCCGCGGCCCTGATATCGGCTCAGCTGTCCCCACGCTGCTCACTGCGCACTCCCGTGATCGTCTTCCGCAACGGGAGTACTCTGCCTCAGCTCGCCTGCCCTTCGCCTGAGTACGCGTACTCAGGCGACGGGCGCTCACTGGCGATGCCCGGGTCCTGGGTCCGGCCAGAAGGGTCGGACGTAGCGCAGCCCGGTAGCAGGGGTGATGTTGAACAGAGCACACAGGTGATCAGCGCCGCTGGCTGATGCCTCTTCGAGAAGCCGATCTTCGCGGAGTTGTTGAGCCGTAGCGGGCAGGCCCCTCCGCACGAGCTGTATCCAGCCGACACTGTTCACCACGGTCGGCAAGTCGCACCTACTGGTCATGCAAGCCGACCTGACCAGGCTCGGTACCGACATCGACCACCGCGGTCTCCAGCACGGCGGCCTGGACCGGCACCAGCCGGAGCCGGGCGACGGCCTCGCGGGCCTGGTCCGCGCTGCCGCCGGCACCGGGGGCAGCGACAGGAGGAACGGTGCCGGGGCCGACGGCGAACCAGGGCGGCGGAGGAACCCCGGTCGCGCGCCCCGTCGCCGTGCGACCGGGGCTCCCCGGCCCGGGTCAGCGCTCCTGTGCGGCCGCGCGGACGATCGCGGACAGCAGTCCGGGGAATGTCTGTTCCAGGTCGTCTCGGCGCAGGATGTTCATGCGGGAGGTGCCGACGTAGTACTGCCGGATGACTCCTGCCTGGCGCAGTACCCGGAAGTGGTGGGTGCCGGTGGAGCGTGAGACCACGATGTCGAAGGTGCCGCAGGCCATAGCGTCGGCTGCCTGAGCGAGTTGGCGCACGATGCTGCGGCGTACGGGGTCCACGAGCGCCTCCAGGACGCACTGGAGGGTGATCGAGTCCGCGTCGGGGTGGTCCGTGATGCGTTGCGTCGTGGTCTGTGCGGCCATTGCGTCCGGCTCCTCGTCGTTGCGTCTTCCTATAGTACGACGCCAGTCAAAGGTTGATATGTATCAAAGTTTGACAGGGGTCGACATATGGGCTTCAGTGGAGACGTGCCACCGCCTCAAACAGGCGGCGCAGCAAGCCTGTTCGCAGGCCGGGCATTTCCTGCCCACCCTGGCGCCGACCTCCGCCGGCGTTCCCCCGGTGCCGGTGCCGGTGCCGGTGCCTGGTCCTCGACAAGCCGCGCCGTGACCAGCCGCCGGGCAGCGGACCGCGGCTCGCCCCGCACAGGAGCAGATCGATGACAGCGACTCAAGTCGACGCAGCACGCAACGCCTCCGCCCCCCACCAGCGGGCATCCGGCGGCCTGAAGATCACCGCGCTGGCCACGGGCTTCGTCATGGCGACCCTGGACGTCACCGTGGTGAACGTGGCAGGCGCGACCATCCAGGAGCGGATGCACACCTCGCTGACCCAGCTCACCTGGATCGTCGACGGCTACGTCCTCACCTTCGCCTCGCTGCTGATGCTCGCGGGCGTCCTGGCCAACAAGGTGGGCCCGAAGACCATCTACATGTGGGGCATGGCAGTCTTCTTCGTGGCCTCGCTGGGATGCGCGCTCTCCTCCGATCCCGGGATCCTGATCGCAGCCAGGCTCGTCCAGGGCGCGGGAGCCGCGCTTTTCATGCCCAGTTCGCTGTCGCTGCTGGTCTTCTCGTTCCCGGACAAGCGCAAGCGCACCCGGATGCTCGGTCTGTGGTCGGCGATCGTGGCCACCTCCTCCGGCCTGGGGCCCACGATCGGCGGCCTGATGGTCAGCGCCTTCGGCTGGCAGTCCGTCTTCCTGCTGAACCTGCCGATCGGAGCCATCGGCATGGTGATGACCTACCGCTTCATCGCCCCGATCCAGGGCCGCACCTCCAGGCTGGCCGTCCCCGGCCACATCACCTGGATCATCGCCCTGGCCGCCGCGAGCTTCGCGTTGATCGAGGGCCCGCAACTGGGCTGGACCGCAGCACCGGTACTCGCCTCGTACCTGGTCGCCGCAGCTGCGGCCGCGCTCGTGGCCGGTCGCGAGCGCAGCGCCGAGAACCCGGTCATGCCGTGGGCGCTGTTCCGCAGCCCTGGTTTCCGCGGAGCCAATGTCGTGGGCTTCCTGTTCAACTTCGCGCTCTTCGGGTCGGTCTTCATGCTCGGCCTCTACCTCCAGCACGCGCGCGGTGCCAGTGCGTTCCAGGCAGGACTCGAACTGCTGCCGATGACGATCTTCTTCCCGCTCGCCAACGTCGTGTACTCACGGATCTCTGCGCGGTTCTCCAACGGCCTGCTGCTGACGACCTTCCTGCTGGTCGCGGGAGTCGCCTCACTCACCATGATCACAGTGTCGGCGTCCACTCCGTACTGGGCCCTGGCCCTGGCCGTGGGCATCGCCAACATCGGTGCCGGGATCATCTCGCCCGGCATGACCGCGGCCCTGGTGGACGCCGCAGGCCCGGAGCACGCCAACACCGCGGGCTCGGTGCTCAACAGCAACCGCCAGATCGGCTCGCTGGTCGGCATCGCGGCCGTCGGCATCGTGCTGCACTCCACGCCCGACTGGAACCACGGCGCCGCCCTGTCCTTCCTGGTCGTCGCCATCGCCTACCTCGCCGGCGCCCTGGCCGCCTGGCGGCTCGTCGCCCGCCCCGAGAACAGCACGGCGAGGACCGCCACGACTGCCTGACGACCACCGGCTGGGGCCCGTCACATCGACTGGGCTTGACCGGAGCCGGGGACGCGCAAGCCGGGCTCCGGTCAGCCCTGCCAGGAATAGGCGCGGAAGCTCGGCACACGCTCCAGCCGACGCCACCGGACGGTGCTGCGAGATGAGGAATCTGGGGCCGGGCGGCGCCGCGTACGAGCCAGGAGAACCGCGGTGAGCGCGGCCAGATCCTCAGCGTCGGCCTGGCCTCTCACAATCACCAGGGACATGACGGCCTGTTCAGGCACGGCAGACCACCCCCGGCGCGACAGGCCGGCGTGCACACGCATCACCGCTTCCGTGCAGCGACCAGGCTACGGACCTGGCGCAGACATGCACTGACAGCGCGAACACGGGGCGTCGACCGCACGCACACGGGCATGCATCGTAATCCCGTCGGCCGATCGCTCGACCAACTCCAGCACGACACCAGACAGATGAGGAAGAAGCGCCTCGAAACCCGGCGAAGTACACCAGGGACAAGATGACAGGCGCCACCGACAGCACCCCCGACCACAAGATCAGTGACAGAGCCGAATATTCCGACCGTGCGCTATTCCCTCCTTCCGTCGGTGCCGCTGGCGCTACTTGACCCGCGCTGTCAGCCGCCGACGCAAGCACTGCCGGTGCGGCAGGCGTAGCCGCCGCGCTGCGACGGTGCAGCCGGCACCGGTGAACTGGGGACCGGTGCCTTGTAGTACTGGCTGTTGAGCTCAACGCCAATGAGGGACTCTGTCGGGAATCTTGAGGGCCGGGGTCATTTGCCTTGCCGCCACCACAGGGGTCGGGGCAGGCCGCGTGCGTCGAGGTACTGCTGGAACGCCGTGGGAGGCCGGAGCCGGTAGGAGCTGTCGGCGGGCTCTTGAAAGCTCAGCCGCTCGACGTTGATCGCGAGTGCGGTCAGGACGTGCTGGACGTGGGTCTTGGCCATGCCGCGGTAGCGGCAGCGCCGTCCTCGATGGCCGTCCACGAACTCCTCGATGGTGCCCTCGGCTCCCGAGCGCAGCCCGTAGAGCCTGCGCCAGTCCTTATCCTGCTGGTCAGCGCGGTTCTTGGCCTGGAGTTCATGCAGGTGGCGGGTGGGGAAGTACAGGCTGCGGAACGGGCCCGGGGTGCACGCGCTCTTCTCGGGGCAGCGACCGCACTGGCGGGCGTCGAAGCGGACCACCACCGAGGTCGGCTCCTTCACCGGAAGATCCCGCCAGTTGCCGCTGACCTGCCCATTGGGACAGGTGACCTCGCGTTGGTCAAAGTCGATGATGAAGTTCTCCCGGCCGAAGCCGTCCTGGGCCCGGTGCTGCGGACTGGCACTGGAGGGAAGCGGCCCGACCAGAGTGACGCGATGGAGGCGGGCGGCATCGTCCATGCCGGCGACGGAGGTGTAGCCGCCGTCGACCAGGTGCTGACTTGGCAGCAGCCGGCGCTGCCTGAGGCGGGCGTGGATGCCGGGCAAGGCCTGGCTGTCCGCGCTGGAAACGACCGTGGCCACGTCGGTGATGACGTTGACACTCTTGTCGTCGCAGGTCTCGGTCACATGCACGAGATAGCCGGTCCACCGGGTGTCGCCGCGCCGCGTCCAGCGTGCCTCGGTCTCGTACGGCGACTCGATCCGCACCCGGGAGGGCGGCTGGCCGTCGCGCTCAGTGCGCGGCCGGAACCTTCCGCGCCCGTCCACCAGGAAGTGCTGCACTGTGATCTTTCGGAGTACCTGGGCCTGCGGTGGCACACCGCCGCCGGGGAAGCGGGCGTAGAGGCGCTCAAGCAGTTCGCGAGCATCGGCGCCCACCTGTTCCATCCGGGCGACGGGGTGGCTGGGCTGGGAGCAAAGGCGCACCTGTCGCCCGTAGCGTTCAGCCCACTCGGCAGTGACCAGCTCATCCAGCAGCTCCGGCGCGTCTCGGGCCACGGCCTCCAGGACGGCACGGACCGCCTCGGTCACCAGCTCCAGGCGGGTCAACTCCCGTGCGGCGGATAGGACATAGGTGGAGTCGGTGCGCTGCTTGCCGCGCCCCTTGAGCAGACCTGCCCGCCGGATCCGGGTGAGTGCCAGGCCCAGCAGCCGGTCGGCACGGTCGCCCTCGGCGAGCCGGTCGCGGAAGTCGGACAGGACGCTGTGGTGGAAGCCGGGATCCTCCAGCTCCAGCCCGAGGGCGTACTTGAAGTCGACTCGGCAGCGCACCGCCTCGGCGACCTCGCGGTCCGACAGGTTCATCACGTACTGCAGCACACAGACGGTGGCCAGCTGCGCGGGCGAGAACCCGGGACGGCCGTCGCGCGGGTACCAGGCGGTGAAGTCCTCGTCGGTCCACAGGCCGTCGAGGCGGTCACGGATCCACATCGCGGTGGTGCCGTGGGGGTTGCTGGCCCGGGTGACCCGCACGGTCAGCGGCGGGATCTCGGCTCCGGGTCGAGGCTGGAGAGACATGTCAGGCTCCTGGGAACAGCGGCAGAACGTTCCAACAAGCCTGACGCAACGTCACGATCGTTTACTGCCCGTCCTCAAGATTCCCGACAGAGTCCTTCAATGATGTAGCGGTTCCCGCCGCCAGCCTTCTGAGTCAGGCTGGCGATGGAGACGGACTGGTGCTCACGGTCGAACGTGCTCGGCCCGTTCAGCGCGGTCTCGGCAGGTGCGGTGGCCGTGGGGCCGACCTGGAGGCTGTCACTGAACGGCACGCGTGGAAGTTGAGTCACCTCGATGTTCAGGACCTGACCTCCGTTCGAGTAGGAGCCCGAGGCGTAGGCCGGCCAGGCCTGGCCAGGGGTTGGGGAGGCAGTCGCCGCGTGGGCCTGATCGATTTGGAAGAGCTGGTCCATCGGGGTGCCCTGAGGCATCCAGCCGGCCTTGCTCAGTGCCTGGTTGATCCGAGTCAGCTGTCGGGGAAGATTAGCGTCGAAGGCCCCGAACCACGCTGTGGTGCGGGTGCAGCTGACGGGAGACCACTTCGGCTTCTCGCCGAAGAAGGCGATGTCGTCACTGGTGGAGCAGACGTCGTCAGCGCTTCGGCCAACGGTGGCGATCCACGGGATGGCGGTGTGGACCTCGGCCAGGGTGTTGTTGAGCTGGATGGTAGCCGTCTGGTCAGCTCCCGCGGCATCCGCCGACGTGGCGATCTTGTGGACGTCAGGCGGTGGCGGGTTGGTCCAGTTCTGGACGCTGACGTAGGCCCAGACCATGAGCAGGACGGCGACCAGGCCGGCTGCGGCAACGGAGATCGCGCAGCCGCTGCCTTTTCGTTTGAGGTCCGGTGGGGACGACAGTGCCACTATGCGCTCCTTCGCTCACGTCAGCGCGGAGTCTTGCTCAAGAAGGCCCGCATTCGCCTGAGTACGAATACTCATCTCCGCTGGTCAGTGAACACACAGCCGCCGGGCCGGCCCTCGGCTGGCGCCCGGGCACCTGAGCCGTCAGGGCGAGGACGATGACGGGTTTTCCGCGATCACCTGAGCCGGGTGTTCGCCGTTCTGCTGGCCGACGGCCCAGATGCTGCCGCCGGCCCGGGCGGCCATCCCCTCGACGATCCCGGAGACCCGGTCGGAGGACGGCGTCCAGCTCTTTCCGTCCCAGTGGACCAGCACGCCGTTCGGGGTGGCGGCGTAGACGTCGGTGGCGGACCGTCCGGCCACCGCACTGAGTTGGTCACCGAACCCGGCCGTGGGCCCGGTTCCGGCGGTGATGCGAGGGCTGGGAACCATGCTCCAGCCGGTGCCGTCGAAATGCTCGGTCAAGGGGTGTGCGGTCTGGGTGTCGGAGCCCGCTCCGGTGGTGAAGTAGCCGACCGCCCACAGGTCCTCGGGGGAGACCTCGGCGACCGCGAGGAGCCTGGCCTTGCGCGCGTCGGCGGGCAGCGGGCAGGCGACACTCCCCCACGACCCGCCGTCCCAGTGCTCGATCAAGCAACTGTCCTTGGCCGCAACCGCGCTCTCTCCCACTGCCCACACGTCAGCGGCTGACACTGCGGCCACGTCCAGTAGCCAGCTGCTGCTCTTTCCAGGCAGGAGACCCGGGTTCGGGGACACGCTCCAGCGCGCGCCGTCCCAGTGCTCGATCAACGCCTTTCCCGCGTCCCAGCCGACTGCCCACGCGTTCGTGGCGCCGATCACGGAGACCCCTTGCAGATCCGCGAGTACACCGGGCAACCGGGGCTGTTCCGACGCCGCGAGCGCGGTCCAGCGCATGCCGTCCCAATGCTCGATCAAGGCGGTGTCCCGGTAGCCGGACCCCGGTACCCCCTTCACCTCCGGGGTGGTGACGGTCACCCCGACCGCCCAGGCGTCATCGGCCGAGGAGGCCGCCACATCGTTCAGCTCGTTGCTGTCCCCGCTCAAGCGAGGGGTCGGCACCGCAGTCCACTGATGCCCGTCCCACCGCTGCACAGCGGTGTGCTGCTGAGAGGACGGCGTATCGGTGTATCCGACCGCCCATGCCGTGCCGTCAGGCATGACGGCGACCCCGTTGAGCCCCGAGCCGTTCGCGCCGGCTGCCCGGCGAATGGTGACGGAGTGCCAGCCGCCCCCGGCCGACGCCGATGGCGGGGTGGAAGGGGAGTCCCGACGCGTAGCGCTCCAGATGCCCAGCCCCACCCCGGCCGCCGCCACGACCGCAACCAGAGCCACCACAGGGAGCGACCGCCACCACCGGCCCCGCCGTTCGCCCGCGATCCCTGAGCTGCCATCCGCCATCGTCCCCACCCCACTCGCACGACCTCCCCGGGGTCACCGGAGGGATACCTGCTGCCGGTGGACACTACGCACCCGGGCCACATCCGGTTCCGCTTCAAGCCGGCGTCGAACACTGCGCGTCTGGCGATGCGCTTTTCGTGTGCCCGAGCACCTGCCTGCGCGAGACCACCCGGCCCCAGCGCCGCGCTGAACTACCGGCCGGCCGCCGTGCTGAGCTCTGCCGAGTTGACCATGGCGGGGAATGGGTCGCCTGGGAACTCGACGTGTCCGCCTGCGGCCGCCGCGAGCTGGCCGACCCGCGCGCGCAGCTCCGGCTGCCGCTCCTGGGGCCAGACCCGCAGCAGCACGTTGGCGACGGGCTGCGCGTCGGACGTCTGCTCGGTCCACTGGGCGACGCACACGGACTCCTGGATCGACGCGGCGGTCTCGGGCTCCAGCATCGCGTGGAAACGCGCGTTGTAGTCGGCCATGCTCTGCGGGAACCCGACGGTGCCGAGCTCCGCCACCTCGGCCCCGCGCGCGGCGGCGGCCGTGACACCGCCGAGGCCCTGCGCCGGGTCGACGGCGGCCGCACCCGCGGCAGGCCGGTGATCGCCCTCCCCTGAGGGAACGGCGCCGGGCCGGGCCGGGGGCGTGCCCGGCCCGGCCTCAGCGACGGCTACTGCTGGTGCCACCTGTCGTAATGGTCGGCGGGGTCGCAGGCCGTGGTCTGCACGAGGGTGCCGTTCCCGACGCTGGGCGTGGTCAGGCAGTACCCGCTCGACGCGTTCTGCCAGACGTCGTACCAGCCCGCGGACGGGTTGACGGGGTTGTCCGCGGCGAAGACGCTCCACTGCTGATTCGCCGCGCCCGCGTCGCAGAACTGCATCGTGGCTGTTCCCGTGCCCCAGGCCGGCGCGGTGATGCACAGTCCCGTGTGCTGGTTGGTGAAGGTGAACAGGCCGGTCTGGGTGTTGAACCCTTCGAGCCACCTCTGTTCGGAACCACCGGTGCAGTTCCACATCTGGAGCTTCGAGGCGTTCTCGGTGGCGTTGTCGAGGCAGTGGCTGGAGTTCCAGATGTTGATCGGGGTGAAGCCCGCGGCCTGCGCGGGCGGGCCGGCCAGGACGACGGCCAGCAGGGCCGGCACCGCGGTGCCGAGCGCCAGCAGAGTGCGTCGCCTGGACGGCTTGGACAGCTTGAACATGGAGCATCTCCAGGTCTTTTGTCGGGGTCTGTTCCCTTGCTTGCTGCGTTCAGACTGGTTGTCCCGGATCCAGGTGTCTTGACCTGTTCCGTTCAGCGGACCGAACGGCGTGCCGCGTGCACAATCGGGAGGTGGGTAATCAGGGGGGACTCCGCGAGGTAGGCATCTCCGTCCGTGAGGCCGAGGTGCTGGCCGCGCTCGGCGAACATCTGACCAATGCCGAGATCGGAGCGCGGCTGTCCATTTCCATCCGCACCGTCGAGAGCCATGTCTCCTCGCTGCTCCGCAAGTTGCAGGCGGACGACCGCCGCGCGCTGGCCGCGGTCGCCGGGAGCCTGCGCGCCGACCCGGCGGACGCGTCGGCCACGCCGATCGCCGTCGCCGCCGCACTGCCGTCGCAGTTGACGCCCTTCGTCGGACGGTCGGCCGAGCGGGCCGCGCTGTCCGCCGCGCTGGGCGAGCACCGCCTGGTCACGGCGGTGGGGCCGGGCGGGGTCGGCAAGACCCGCCTGGCCCTGAGCGTCGCCGCCGACCTGGGCGACCGCTTCGCCGACGGCGTCTGGTACGTCGACCTGGTGCCGGTGACCGATGCGCTGATGATCGCGCCGGCGATTGCCGACGCGATCGGCCTCGGCGAGCGCCGAGGCAGCTCGGCGGAGGAGGACGTGGTCAGCTGGCTGGCCGACCGGGAGACGCTGCTCGTGCTGGACAACTGCGAGCACCTGCTCGACGGTGTGGTGGTCCTGCTGGAACGGCTGCTGGCCGGAAGTCCGCGGCTGGCGGTGCTCGCCACCAGCCGGGCCAGGCTGCTGGTGCCCTTCGAGCGGGTGTTCCCGGTGCCCGGGCTGTCCGTCGAAGCGGACGACGCCGGACCGGGCGACGCGGTCGAGCTGTTCCTCGGGCGGGCGGCAGCCGGCGGAAGTCCGTTGCGGCAGGACGGCCTGGAGCGCATCGCCGCTGTCTGCAGAGCCCTGGACGGAATGGCGCTGGCGATCGAGCTCGCCGCCGCCCGGTACGCCTCCCTCGGACTGGACGGGCTCGAAGCCGGACTGGCCGATCGGCTGCGATTACTGACCGGCGGTCCGCGGATCGACGACCGGCACCGCTCGCTGCGCTCGACCCTGGACTGGAGCTACGAACTCCTGGACGCTCCCGACCAGGCGGTGCTGCGCCGGGTCTCGGCTTTCGCCGAGCCGTTCACCGCGACCGCGGCGGCTCTCGTCCTGGCCGACTGGCCACCGGTCCCGGCCGGCCATGTGCCCATCATCCTGGCCGGGCTCGCCGACCAGAGTCTGCTGATCGCGATCGCGGGGCCGGGCGGGACCCGCTACCAGGCCCTGGAAACCATCCGCCAGTACGGCGTCGACCGGCTCGACGAGGCAGGCGAGTCGGTCGACGCCCGGTCGCGCCACCTGCGCTGGTGCCTGGAGCAGAGCACCGCCCTGGAGCTCGACTCGCAGCAGGCCGTCGGTGTCTGGCGAACGGCGTTCGACCAGGTGGCCGACGAGCTGCGGGGCGGGCTGACCTGGGCGGCGGGGAGTACGGGACACCGAGCGGACGCGTACCGGTTGGCGATCGGTCTCGCCCGTCTGAGCTTCAGCCGCGGGATGCCCGGCGAGTCGCAGCGCCGCTATGAGCAGGCGGCCGGGCTCGCCCCTGACGACATGGCCGCCGCCGACGCGCTGCGCAGTGCCGCGGGTGCCGCCGAGGCGCGGCATTTCGGCAACGAGGCCTTGCGGCTGCGGCTGTGCGCGGCCGAGGCGGCGCTCCGCGCGGGCGATCGGGCCGGTGCGGCGGTCGACCTCGCCCGGAACGCCGAGTTGATCAATCGCGCCCCGGGGCTGATGGCGACCGAGCCCGCGGCCGGAGAGGCGGAGGCACTGATCGCCCGGGGCTGGGCCCTGGCCGACGGAGACCTGACCGCGCACGCGCGGCTGCTGGTCGCCGAGTCGTGCCACGGGGCCGCGGCCGATCCGGCCACGCTCCAACTCGTCGAGCGCGCACTCGCGTTGGCCCGCGGCATCGGCGACCCGCTGGCCGAGAGCGCGGCGCTGGACCAGTTGACCGCGATTCAGCTGGCCCACGGCGAGGTCCGGGCCGCGGCGGCCAGCGCCCTGCTGCGCACCGAGCTGTTGGCGCCGCTGCCGGTGACGGCTGTGGCCGCGCTCGAGTTCTTCGACGGATTCGTCATGGCCGCCGAGTGCGCCATCGCCGCCGGCGAGCTGTCGGCCGCCCGAGGACTGGCCGTACGCCTGCGGGACCTGCCGTTCTACCGGGAGGAGGGCCACCTGGCCACCTCGCGGCTGCTCGTCGTGACGGCTCTGGCGGGCGACTGGTCCGAGGCGGACGGCCTGGCCGAGCGGTTCCGCGAGGGATGGGAGCGGGCCGGACGCCCGCGCGCGGGCAATCTCACCCGCGGCGCGTATGCGGCGGCCACGGTGCACGGACTGCGCGGGGACGGCAACGCCAGGGCCGCGTGGCTGGACGTCGTCGACGCCCTTGAGTCGCCGGGGCGCCCGATAACGTTGAGTCACTTCGGCGAGTTCTTCGACGCCTTGCTGCTGCTGCACCGCGGACATCCCGAGCAGGCGGTGCGGGTGATGGCCACGCCGCCGGAGCAGTTCACCGAGTGGTACAGCGGCATGTGGCGTCCCTGGTACGGCGCCCTGTGGGCCGAGGCCGCGGTACTCAGCGGGCACGAGGACGCCGCCGACCGCGTCCGGCGCGCGCGACTGGCCGCGGCGGGCAACCCGATCGCCACCGCCATCGTCGACCGTGCGGCGGCTCTGGGCACGCGGGGCGGCGACCGCGACGGGCTGATCGCGGTCGCCGCCGCGCTGCGGGCCGCCGGCTGCCGCTACCAGTGGGCCAGGACGCTCGTCCTCGCCGGCGGGAGGCACCGGGCCCGTGGCGAGTCCGCGCTGGCGGCGATGGGCGCGACACCCATGGCCTGGCCGTCGCAAGGACATTGAGCGGGCCCGCCACGGGGGAGCGCATCCGTGGCCACCACGGAACCGTCCTGTCCGTGACGGGCACGGATGCCCGGTGGCCGAGCCCGGCCCAGAGTTGTTCCAACAGCGGGCGTTCGCTGGGCAACGGGGGAGTGGTTGGTATGGGGGAGTCGGCGCTGGGGGTCGTGTCCGAACCCGGTGGTGTGTCGTCGGGGTGGGCCGGTGGGCGCAGTGTGCTGGAGGGCGCCTTCGGTCTGCTGGGGGTGGTGGAACTGGCCGGGGAGGCGGGGCTGACCTGGCTGGCGTCGGAGAGCGGGCTGCCCAAGACGACCGCCCACCGGCTGCTGGAGCAGCTGGTGGAACTGGGTGCGGTCGAGCGGTGCGGCGTCGGTTACCGGATGGGTCCGCGGATGTTCCAGCTCGGGCAGGGGTGGACACCGCATGCGGGGCTCTGGCCGGCCGCGCGGGGGCCGTTGCGGCGACTGGCGGGGGCCACCGGCGTCACGGTGGGGATCAATGTGCTGCGTCACGGGGAGACCCTGGTCCTGGACTGGCTGCCGGGCGAGGCCGATGTGCCGGGACCGCTGCAGCACAGGGTGACCTGGCCGTGGTTCACCGCGGCGGGCAAGGTGATGGTGGCCCAGGCGGATCCGCGCCTCCCGCTGGACCCGCTGCCCGGATCCTGGCGGCGGGAGGCGGCGGCGATCCGCGATGGCGGCGCCGCGTACGACCGGGAGGAACTGGTGGCGGGGGTGTGCTGCGTCGCGGTGCCGCTGTACGGCGCGGGCAGCGCCCCGGTGGCCGCCCTGTGCGCCGCCGTCGACCCCTCCTACCGCCTGGACCGGCTCTGCGACGTCGTACAACGAACCGGCCGAGCGATCAGCGCCCGACTGCGCTCGGTGCGGTAGCGCGACGCGGCCCTTCGCCGAGGAGCCCGCGCTCCTTCGCCGTTGGCGCCGCGGTTCGCTCTGAACCGAGCGGGGCCGGCGTTCCGGTCACCGGACCCGTCACGTGGCCCGGACGTAGGTGGCGGGGCCCGCGGAGTCGGTCCAGGTGGCGCTGGGGGTGTTCCAGACGACCTGCCAGATGCCCCCGGCAGCGGCCTTCGCGGACACGGTGAAGGCGCCGGTGCTGCTGGTGGTGGCGGTCTTCCGCACGGACCAGGTCTTGCCCTGGTACGGGCGGAACTCCAGCATGACCCGGGTCTTCCTGACGGGCTGCCAGGCGCTGGTGGATCCCTGGTACTGGACCTGCCCGGTGAAGCTGACCGTGGCGTTCCTGGCGACGGCGGTGTGGTTCGGCCTGCCCCGGTGACCCGGGCCCGGACGGGTACGACCCGCACCCTTGGCGAACCCTGGACGGTGTGCGGTGCGAGCGGTGACCCGGCCCCGGTCCGCCGTGCGACGAGGGCCGTTCCGAACGCGGTACGCGACAACTCCTCTCGAGGCACGGTACCGACGCCCTTCCACGGATGTCTCATCCGGCTGGCAGAGTGTTGACCATGGAACAGCCAATCCAGGAGACATCGACGCGTCAGTTCGTGGCCGACGCCGAGCTTGACGCTCAGTACGAACGAGTGCACGACGCTTGTTGACACCTCTTGCTGAGCAAGCGGACAGACCGCATGCCCACTCCCTGATGGTCGAGGGGTTGGTGGCCATCCGCAGGGTCCGAGTCTCGATTGCCGCGGCCCTGCCGCAGGGCCCGCGGGTGTTGACGCCCAACGGTCGCTGGGAGCACGAGGGTCTGAGGATCGTTTACGTGTCGACGGTGGAAGTCGATGTGCTGTATGCAGTGCTGCGTGCGCTGTCGGGATCCCTCCTGGTGCCGAGCAGTCAGCTCGAACAGGCGGATCCGAGGACCTCGCCGCCGCCGCACCTGACCTCCGTACCGATCCGGACGCCGTGCGTGACCTGGTGCACCAGGTCGTCGAAGCCGCCCGCCACTGCGGTTCATACGGACGTTCGGTCCCCAGACAGTGCCCCCGCACTACGACGTAGATACCTGATTCCGGCGCGGTCTCTCGGGAGTTGTCCCTGAGTTGTTTGACCCGGCGCACCCGCAGCGTCACGCGACGGCCCGCCTCACCGGCACCGGGGACAAACCGGGCACCCAGCCGAGGCGATCACCACCGATCAGACCCCGTCATCATCCTGATCGCCATTGTCACCTCCGCCATGGCGCCACCAGTACTCGCCTTCGCGATGCGGCGCATCCACCAGACCTCCGAGGAACACATGCGCCTGCACGGCAGGGCCCCCGCGCGTGAAGTCGAACTGCTGCCCCCTGTGTGAACGGCGCCGGCAGATCCCCGGTGTCGGAGGGCACGCGCTTCATACCCCTGGTACTGCCCGCACCAGGCGTGTAGTGGCCGTCCAGGGCAGGTCGGGTTGAGGTGCTTCTCCTCCCGGTCCTGCAGGGCGTCGCCCGCGCGGGGGGCGGTCAGGCGATCCATTGCGGCCGGCGTTGGCTCGGTGCGGTGGGCAGATCGACGAGGGTGCTGGCCAGGCGTTGGACGGCCTCGTGGAGGGTGGCGGCGGGAAGGGTGAAGGGGATTCGCAGTCGTGTCTCGCATACTCCTGGGTCTGCGGAGAACCAGGAGCCGCTTTCGATGCGTACGCCGCGGTGGCGGGCCCGGTCGGCGATGGCGGAGCCCGTGGGCTGGCCGAGATCGACCCACAGTGCCAGTCCGCCGGGGGGCTGCTGCCATGACCAGGCGGGGATCTGCGTCGCCAGGGCTTCGTGCAGTGCCGCGCGCTGTTGGCGCAGGAGCTCGAGTCGTGGCGGGAGGAGCTGGGCGGCGCGCCGGAGCAGGTACAGGGCCAGGAGCTGGTCCAGGACGGAGCCGCCGAGGTCGGTGGCGATCCGCTGGGAGGCGAGCTCGTCGATGAGGTCGGAGGGTGCGCGCAGCCAGCCGACACGGAGCCCGCCCCAGTAGGTCTTGCTCATCGAGCCGATGGTGATGACGCGGGTACTCTCGGCGGGCGAGCCGTGGGAGGCGAAGGGTGCCGGCGCCGGGACATCGAGTGCGAGTTCGGCAAGGCTCTCGTCGATGACGAGCCAGGTGCCGGTCCGCTGCGCGGTGCGCAGGATGCGGGGACGGGTCTGGGCGGGCATCAGCAGGCCGGTGGGGTTGTGGAAGTCGGGGATCAGGTAGGCCAGCGTCGGGACGGTCTGGCGCAGCGTCGCGTCGATGATGTCGACGTCCCAGCCCTGGCTGCCGACCGGCACGGACAGGGTGCGCAGTCCGTGCCGGCGCATCGCCTCCAGGGCGTTCGGGTAGGAGGGTGTCTCGGTCAGCACGCGGTCCCCGGTGGAGCACAGGAGCCCGAGGACCAGGGAGAGCGCGTGCTGGGCGCCAGCGGTGACCAGGACCTGCTCGGGTGTGGTGGCCAGGCCGCGGCCGGTGAAGTGGTCGGCGACCGCGCGGCGCAGTTCCAGGAGCCCGTAGGGGTGGTAGCCGGGGGTGCGGGTATGGGCGCCGAGCTGTGCGGACACCGAGGTCAGGGCCTGGGCCATGACCTCCTCGGGCAGCCCGGGTGCGGCCCGGGCGAGGTCGACGGCGGCATCCTCGGGGGCGGCTGTACGCGAGACGTTGGCCAGTGCGTGTCCGCTCGGCAGCGAGGTCCAGGTACCCGAGCCGCGCTGACTGTGGACAAAACCGGTGTCTCTGAGCTGGTTGTAGGCGGCGGTGACCGTGGTGCGGCTGGTGCCGAGGGCGCGCGCGAGTGTGCGTTCCGAGGGCAGCCGGACATGCAGGGCGATCTGCCCGTCGAGCACGAGTCGGCTGATGGCTCGGGCCAGCTCGCGGTAGGAGGCGTCGTCGCCGATGGGCTGGAGCAGGAGCGTTGCGATGTGACTACCCGTCAGTGCTTGCTCGGCGCGGATGGGCACGGCCTGCGGGTGGTCGTGGTGCGGCATGGCTGGTCCTCCTGGCGGCGGGCCGTGGAGACGTTGGCGGGCAAGCTGTCAGCTGGCGTGATCGGAAAGGTGGCGGTCATGGTCAGTGCCCGGGGCGGGTGGCGGTTCTCCAGCCGATCGCCGCCAGGGCAGCTGTCGCGATACTGGCCAGGACGATCCAGCAGGGGACGAAACTGCCGGTGGCGTCGCGGAGCAGACCCAGGCCGGGCGCCACCACGATGACGGCGATCTGGTTGACGGCCATCGCCAGCCCCAGGGCGAAGCCGGACTTGCCCTCGGGGGCGCAGTCTGCCACGTAGGCGACCCAGGGGCCGTACCAGCCGAAGCCGAAGAATCCGAGCCACACCATCAGTGCGCCCACCACGACTCCGGAACCCAGCGGGGCCCACGTCAAAACGACCAACCCGAGGACGGCGCAGCTCATGCACGTCAATACCGGGACATGGCGGCCGGAGGACCGATCGCTCCACGCGGCCAGAGCGATGCGGCCCACCACACCGAAGCCGAGAGCCAGCAGCAGGAACAAGGCGCCCCTGGCCGCCGGCATGGCGGCCTTGGTATGCAGGTACAGCTCCGTCAGCAGCAGCAGCCCGTACTGCACCGACGTCATACTCACCCCGGACAGCATGATGGTGACCATCGCCGGCGCCCGCGCCACCTCCAGACGGGCCGCGATCTGCGCGCGGACCGAACGGTGCGCCACGCGGGGCGGCGGTGTGCTCGGCGAGCGGTAGAAGGCCATGAACACCGCCCCGCCGGCCAGCGCCAGGACGCCTGAGGCCAGCAGTGGCGCGCGCCACCCGTACGAGCTCGCCAGCCACGGCAGTACCGCTGCCGCCAGCGCGCCGCCCAACGGCAGTCCCGCCTGCCGGATTCCCATGGCGAAACCCCGCTGCGACGCGGAGAACCACGAGGCGACCGACTTGCTGCCCCCCGGCTGCGCGGTGCTGTACCCGACACCGACCAGCAGGAGCAGGACCAGCAGCCACCCATAGCCCGGCGCCGCACTCGAGGCCAGGAGCCCGACGGCCACGATGACGCTCCCTCCTCCCACCACCCACCGCTCGGGATACCGGTCCAGCAACTCGCCGGCTACCAGCAGCCCGGCCAGCGGCACAACCTGGGCTGCTGTGACCAGGAGGCCGATCTGAGTAGTACTCAGGTCCAGGTCCCGCTGCAGGAAGACCGTGATCGAGCCGATCCCCTGCACGAAGAAGCACGCGCATGCCTGAGCGAAGGTCGCTATCGCCAGGACCACCCAGCGATAGCGGGACGAGCGGGCACCGGTACGGATGCCTGCGTGTTCTGCCAGCTTCACACCAACTCCGAGGGGGATGGGAACCGCAGGCCGACATACGCCCCGATAGCCGAGCGCCTTCGGCTGGGCGCTAGGGCATCAGCTTCCGGTCGGTCGTATCGCTGCCGTGGGCGCCTGCAGGCGTCCGCCGTGCGGATACGCCAGCGCTGCTTCGGGCAGCGCCTCCAGCCGCCCGCTGCGCAATACGGTGAGGCGGCCTGTCGCTGGAGCAGCGAGCAGGGGCCGTAACCCGAGACGTGTCAGGGCGCGGAGGGCCAGGGCCTCGGCGGAGCCGTAGAGGGTGGGTGCAGCCTGACTTCCCCGCTGCAACGCTGCCTGGATCTGGGGGGCGACGAGCTCGTAGTGGGTGCAGGCGAGCACGACCGATCGCACGTCGCACGGGGTGCGGTCAGCAGCCGCGGCGATCGCGGCCACTACCGCCTCGGGGTCCGCCCGTTCGATCGCGTCCGACAGCCCATGACAGGCGATCCTCGCCACCGGAACATCGGCGGCAAAACGGCGGAGCAATTCCTGTAGCTGGGGACTGTCGACACCGGTCGGTGTGCCCCACACCGCGAAAGCGCCGCCCGTTTCCGCCGCGGCCTGGACCGCCGGAAGCGTACCCAGCACCGGCACCTCGGACCCCAGACACTCCTGTATCGCCGGCAGGGCGTGAAGAGTGGCCGTGTTGCAAGCGACGATCAGCAGATCCGGCTGCTCGGCCGCAGCCGCCCCCGCCACCAGAAGCGCACGGGCCGTTAGGTCCTGGGGAGTGCGTACTCCCCAGGGCATCCCGTCCGGATCGGTGGCCAGTACCAGGTCCGCGTCAGGACGAAGACGTCGAACCTCGGACGCCGTGGCTAGCATTCCCAGCCCCACATCCATGACGGCGATTCGCGGCGGCCGAACCGCCGTCTCCGGCCGCAGCGCCTGCGATCCATGTACAGGCAGTGCGGTGGCTTCATCCACGTTCTTCACCACAGACCTTCGCCTTCCAACATCACGTCCAGAGTCTGGAGGCGAGAGCGGAGGAGAAGACATATCCAATCGACCCGAAGTGGCCCACGCAGCTGGCCACGGGACGTAGCGGGGCCCCGCTACCGTCGTACGGTCCAACGCTCCTCAGCGGTCCCCCCGCCGTTCGGGCAGCTGCTCCGCGAAGCCCATCACGGCTTCGACCAGTTCCAGGGTGGCCGGGCTTCCTGCGGCGTCCGGGGCGCCGGTGAACCGGCACAACGCCGCCGCGCGGACCGGGACCGGTCCGAGGACCAGGGCGGCGTTGTGGAACCTCGATGCCATCGGGTCAGCTCCTGTTCAGCGGCGGTGGCCCATGGAGTGCAGGGTGTCAGGACCTCTCGGCCGCGTTCGCGCCCAGCAGTTCGCATCTGCTGGGCACCGAGCACCAGGTCCGCCGTGCAGTGCCTGCGTTCGCACTCGTGCAGACCCTCATCAGCCTGGCAGAGGACCCACCCGCGACAACGTCACGCACCCACCCCCAGATCGAGCACTGGCGCTCGCGCTCGCCGCCGAGACCGGCCCCGAGCAGGCACATGTCGACCGGATGCGCGCCATGGCCGGCACGGACCGATGGCCGTACCGGAAGCTACTCATCACCGTGATGGACACCGAGACCGGCGAGCCGAAGGTCTTCGACCGCGCCAGTGGCGCACCGCTGCCCTCCACCCGTGGCGGCCAGCACGGTTCCCGGGCATCTACCCACCGATCACCATTGCCGGGCGCCGGTACATGGACGGCTCCATTCTGCCCACCCGGCGCCACGCCTCGGCCGGGTTCGAGGCGGTATCGCCGAGCACGGCGAACGCCTCGCCCAGCCGGCGCCCGTCCACCTGGGGCGGGGTGCTGTCGGAGCCGGCGGAGCGCACAGGGGTGGCGAGCCGGCCGGGGTCCTGACCGGTGGCCAGCAGTGTGCCGATGATCGCGCCGGTCGAGGTGCCGACGATCAGGTCAGCCTTGCTGAGATAGCCCGCAGGCGCTCGACTTCAGCCCGCAGGTCCGGCTGGCCGTAGAGCCAGGACCGCGAGACGTCCGCCTTCTTGGCGACAGCATCGAAGGTGACCGCGGCAACCGTCTCAGTGGCGGACCCTGCGTCATCCGCGACTGCCCGAACGGGTTTCCACACCCACACCAGCAGCAGGACGTCACTGGTGACGATCAAGACCCCCAGCGGCACATGGACAGCAAGGGTCCGTGCGTACCCCATGATGACCTGCACGACGATCGCGGCGGCGACGGCGAGGCTGGCGAACAGCGGCCAGGCCTGCCCCCGACCAGGCCGCCACTGCAGTACGGCGGCCAGCAGCATCACCATCGCGGCCAGTCCGGTGAAGGTGGCGTTCTCCTTGTGCAGCTCCAGCGACGCGTAGTGGCCCTGCAGGAAGCCGCCGATGAGCACTGGCTGCGCCAAGGCCAGGAGGGCTTCGATCGTCACGGTCGTCCGGAACACCCATCGCGCCCACAGGGTGGGCCTTGCTGTCATCTCAGCCATACGCAGATAGTGCCATATGAAACCATTCTATTTGTAACCTTCTCGATCGGCTCCCTTGCTCCCCTACTCTGGTAACCATGAGCGGCCGCACCGACAACAAGACCGGGACGCCAGGCAACGGTCCAACCAGCTACGAGATCGGCTTCCTGCTGCGCGGAGCACACCAACGCGCAGCGGCCGCATTCAGCACGGCCCTCGAACCGTTGGGCATCGAGGGTCGGCACTTCGCGGTGCTCAACCAACTGGACCGGGCACCCCACAGCCAGCGCCAACTGGTCGACCTGATCGGCAGCGACAAGGCATCCATGGTGCGACTCGTCGACGACCTCGAAGCCAAGGGCCTCGTGCGCCGCGATCCGGCACCAGGTGACCGCCGGGTCCACGCGGTCACCCTGACCGAACACGGCACCAAGGCCCTCTCGCAGGCCCGCGACACCGCCCGCGACGTAGCCGCCGGACTGCTCACCCACATGAAACCCGACGACCGGGAAGAACTCACCAGGCTGCTCGCAGAATTCCTTCGCGGTCAACACCCCGGCAGTTGAATGCGACGGCGCGGAGGACGCGTCACAGAGCGACCTCGGACGAGGTCAACCGGATGAACGCCGCCCTGCGCCACAACACCGTCCAGCAGGCGCCGTCCGCGATGGGGGAGTGGACGGCCGGGCAGGTCGTCCAGGACACACTGGGGGACTTCACCCGCCGCTACATGTTCGCGTTCTGGCGCCTGCTGGCCCAGGACTGCGCCAGCATCGCCCCCACCACCCCGATACCCGCGAAGCCGTCGGACCGCCGCAGGGGCATGCAGCCGCAGCCGGACCCGGACATGCGCATGGTCCACCTGAACGCCCCCCGCGCCACGGAAGGGGACGCCGAGGCCGGGGAAGCTCAGGTATATCTCCGCGTCGGGATGCTCGCGAAAGGCAGCCTCGACCGCCTCGGCCAGCTCGTACTCCGCCATCGGGGACTCGCGGGCGAACGCCGCCGCGGCCGTCAGCGCCTGCGCCGGGGTGCTGCCCGTGACCACGACGGCCAACTGCAGAGTGGTGGCGATGTCCGCCTGGACGCCTACGACCTCGACGTAGCGCACGGCCTGGGCGGCGCACTGCAGGTCGCTGGCCACGTCCCGGAACCTGGACGTGGCGACGGGGACGGGCACCATCTCGGCGCGCGGCATCTCGGGTGTGGCAACCTCCGCACGCCCTTCCGGTTCTGTGGTCGGCAACTGCTCGGCTTCGTGCTCGGTCATGACGGGCCTTCCTCGGCGCAGAGCGGGCAGGAGAACACGCGGAACTGCACGACCCGCGCCGGCGCTGACCCGTACTGGTGGACGCTCTCGGTGGTCCCGGCAGGTATGCGCACGTCCCCGAGGGTCGTCTTGCACCACACGCAGCGCAGGCCACGACACTGCTCGACGTGCAGGTCCCACGGATGCGGAAGTCGTCTCGGTGCCGGTGTGGTCAGTGGCTGCATGGGTCCGCCCGGTGCTCGGGGCAGGCGGCCACCGGCCAGCCCAGAAGGCCCCCGCTGCCGTCGCAGGTGTACACGTGGCCGGCGGGACTCAACGGCACCCCGGCCCTGCCGCAGGCGATGCAGGCGAGGCCGTGCAGACGCGCTAACACCAGGTCATCGACCGGGAGCGCTAGCGAGGGGAGGAACGCTGTGTCCGCCATGTGACTGACGGTAGGGGCGGCTGATTCTCCATCGGTGGAGTGATTCACGATGATTCGAATCGCCCTCGCTGTGCTTCGCGATGATGCTTACGGCGCTTCGAGAACCGTCCGGGCTCGGGCAATCAGCCGTTGCGCCGCTCTCCCGTACACGGCGGCGTCGGCAAGCTGTTGAAAAATCGTCCGGTACAGCGCGAGGTCGTCCGGAGCGTCGAGCCACATCTCCGCGGACCAGGTGTCCGCTACGACCAAGACGTCATCAATGATCCAGAAGCCGCCCTTCGGCGAGAACGGCGTCCGCACCCCGAGCGGCACGATGCCAAGGGTGACGCTGCTGAGGTCCATGAACCCGATCAGCCGGTCGAGTTGGGCGGTCATCGCATCGATCGAGCACCGGACCGTCATCAGGGCCGGCTCCCAGATCAGGGCCTCTACGTGGTGTCCCGGCTGGTAGAGGATCTCCTGCCGCTTCAGCCGTGCCTGCACCCCGGCATCGACGTCACGGGGCGACCCATGCCTCTCGGAGACGTCCGTCAGCACCGCACGGGCATAGTCGCTGATCTGGAACAGGCCCGGGATGATGGCCGACTCGAACAGGCGGATCCGCTCGGCCTGCTGCTCCTGGACGACATTGGCCTCTTGGACGGCACGGTGGCCGCCGGCCAGGGTGCGCTTCCAGCTGCGGATGCTCGTCTCCAGCGCCAGCAGGCGGCCCTTCAGCTCGCCGGCGTCGCCCGGATGCCCGGTGCCCTTGGCCCATGCCTCCAAGTCGGCCGCCGTGGCGGTCTGCCGTCCCGTCTCCAACTTGGAGATCCGGCTCTGCGGCCAGCCGAGACGTGCAGCGAGGTCCCGGCCGCTCAGACCGGCCTCGGCGCGCATCTCGCGAAGGCGCGCGCCGAGGGCGATCCGGGCTTGCTGGAAGTCGTTCACATGGCGACGGTACCCAGCTCACGGTACTGAGAGTGCGGGATCGCGTAGTGCCATGCGGCGTCCCTGGTCTGGCACGCCGCGAGGATCTCCAGTGGATCCTGGACGATCTCGGCGCCGAGCCAGCGGGCCGCCTCGTCGAAGTGCATCCGCAGCAGGATCCGCGAGTCGAACAACCAGAAGTCGTGCCCGGGAAGGCCCAGCTCTTCCGCCTTGGCCCGGTCCAGGTGGCGGATATCCTCCCCGGCCGCGATGTTGTACGGAGCCCCGGTGAGCAGGAAACGCTGACCCTCGGTCGGAGGATCGTCGAGGACTCTGACCCGCTCGATTCGCTTGCCCTCCTTGACCTGGGTTGCGATGTTCTGCAGCCAGGGCCGCCGGGGGTCCCGAACGGGCTCCTCGCCGCGTAGGAACAGCTGGTAGGCCGGACTCTGGCGATCGGAGTCGTAGACCGCTTGCGCCTCCCACCGCCAGGCCGTGTGCCTGAAGTCCCGGAACAGGGCGTCGAACTGGTCGTCCGTGATGAACGCGGGCACCCGCTCAGTCCCTCGGGGCGTACTGGGCCAGGAGCGCGCGGGGCACGACAAGGAACTTCTCCCCAGGCAGCACGTCACGCAACTGCTCCAGGGCCTCGGGGTCGGTAAGCTCGGGGCCCTGGACGACGATGTCCCCGGTCTCGGTCTCGTACAGCGTCGGGCACTTGCCGTCGTCGGAGCTGGTGCCGAGGAACCTGAGCTTCACTGTGATCACCTTTCGCTCGTACTCGGATCGGTCACCGGGCTGCTGCGCACCGTAGCGCCGACCGGGCGCGAATCAGAAGACCGCGAATCCGGGAACGGCGAGGCACCCCGCACCGACTGGTGGGGGCACCTGGGAAGCCGGGTCAGGCCGGGGCGCTTGACGGTGCGAATCGCCTCGCCTGAGCTCCAGTGACGCGGTTGATCACCACGATGAGGAGCACGGCGCTAGCTATGTACACGACCTCAAGGACGATGAGGCTTCGCCAACTTCGAACGTGCTGGTCGGAGGGGCTGGCGTGGCCCGTCCCGGGCGTGCTCGGGCTGGTCGAGGGCGGCGGTCTGCGGTCTCGATCATCTGACAGCGTGGGCCGGGGCGGTTTCGCCGGTTCCTCCGTGCTGCCGTTCCGGTGCCGCCTACGATCCGGTGCATGACGGAGTCCGAGATCGCGGAGCGGGTCGCGGCGCGACGCGCGGAGCTGGACGAGCTGGAAGACCAGCTGGTCAAGCAGCTGGAGCAGGTGCGGGCCGAGCGGGAGGAACTCGCCGTCGCGGAGCGGGTCTGGAAGCGGATGGCCGAGCAGCTCGCGGCGGAGCAGGCGGCAGCATCGATGCCGTCGGCACAGGTCGCGGGCCGTGCGGTGCTGCTGGTCCCGCAGCGCGGGCCCGGCGTGGAGGTGGACGCGCTGCCGCCGGACTACCAGCGGATCCTGGCGATCGTGCGGGGTGCGGGCGGGCCGGTGGCGGTCAAGCAGGTCGGTGAGGAGCTCGGGCTGGAGGTGGCGGTGCGGGGCAAGCTGGAGCCGCTGCGCGGCAAGCTGTCCAAGCTTGCCGGGCGGGGCTGGCTGCGCAAGCTACCCGACGGCAAGTTCGTGGCGCGTCTGTGACCTGCGGCGCCGCGAACACGGGGGCGTAACCCAGGTGCCCCCGGCGGCAGTTGGGGTTGTGTGACGAACACCAACACGCCCGCCGAGGGCGTCTCCCTTGTCTACCAGTGCCGCCTGGACCTGTCCACGAGCACCCTCGTCTACCTCGCCGACCTGCTGCGCTCCCGTCTGAAGGCGATCCGCTCCCCGTTCCGGTCGCAGCCCGCGGGCCGGATAGCGGTGCTGGTGCTGGCGATGCTGCGGCACGACCAGCGTCTGCTGGACCTGGCCGGCGGCAACGACGTCCCGGAGTCGACCTTGCGGCGCTGGCGCGACGAGATGGTCGACCTGCTCGCCGCGAAGGCCCCGCGGCTGGACCGGGCGCTTCGCAAGATAGCCGCGCGGGGCGGGGAGGTGGTGCTGATCGACGGCACCCTGATCCCGACCCAGCGCCGTACCGGGAAGGCGAACCGCCCGAACTACTCCGGCAAGCACCACCGCCACGGCCTGCACTTTCTCGCCCTGACCGACGAGAGGGGCCGCCTGGTCTGGATCTCCGCCGCCCGCCCGGGACGCACCCACGACGCCACCGCCGCCCGCCGCGACAAGATCGTCGAACACCTGAAGGCGGCCGGCCTCGGCGCCCTGGCCGACCTCGGCTTCCTCGGCGTGGACAAGCCCGAGAACCCCGATGACCAGGTCATCGTCACCGGCTACAAGGCCACCCGCCACCGCAAGCTCACCCGCGGACAGAAGCAGGCCAACCGGATCCTGGCCGCCGGGCGCGCCCCCGTCGAACATGCCTTCGCGCACCTGAAGGCATGGCGGATCCTGACCAAGCTCCGCACCGACCCCGCTCGCGCCACCGCCCTCCTGCGCGCCCTGCTCGTCCTGACCAACCTCGAACTCAGCCGCTGACGGCACACTGACGGATGATCAAGACGCCAGATTCACGCCCTCGACCAGCCCGAGCACGCCCGGGACGGGCCACGCCAGCCCCTCCGACCAGCACGTTCGAAGTTGGCGAAGCTTCTGTGAACCGCCCCACCCGATGGCGCGCGGTGGCCCGCGCCGTCGGGCCGGTCGTCCGGTCGCCTGGACCTGACGGTCTGCAGGCTGCCGGGCCCCGGTGGCGCCGGGGGCACACCGGGGGTGTTCTCAGCGGCGCAGAGCCTTGGATCGCACAGTTGTACACACGGCGGGGGCCGGTCCCCCTCGACGACGGGAACCGGCCCCTGCCCGGCAGCGCGGTGGTGCGTGGGGCGGTGCAGGTCAGGCGCTGTTGCGGGTGACCTGGATGTGCAGGTGGTTGCAGGTGTCGGTGAACTCGCCCACGCCCGCGGGCAGGGCGACGTGGGCCGCCTTGGCGGCGTAGCAGTTGGACTGGCCGAAGCCGGAGCCGCTGGGCATCAGCGGCGCCACCAGGCTGATGACCGTCCGCGAGCCGCTGTCGCGTCCGGTGAGGCTGTGGCCGTCCAGCGTGGACAGGTCGACGGCGTCACCGCTGTAGTGCAGGCTGCCGGTGGTGTGGCCGCTACCGCCGCTTTCCAGGGCCGAGATGGTGAAGCTGTGGCTCTGCGCCAAGGTGACGAGCAGACGCAGGACAGTCGCGCTGACCGGCTTGCCGCTGGTGCCGGCCCGGCCGGCCGCGGTGTCCTGCAGGTCGGCGAGCACCAGGCGGCCGGTCTTGGCCACGCGGGGATTGGCCAGCAGCTGGCGGGCCAGGGCGGCGGCGTTGCCCGAGGGCACCGCAACGGGTCCGCTGGTGGGGGTGGAGTAGACCACGCGGCCGTAATACAGGACGTTGCCGAACGCGAACACGCCCCCGTCCGCGCCCAGCAGCCAGTAGCCCTTGCCGTCGGGGGTGGCGGCGATGGACACGACGGGCTTGTTCAGGGGCTTGCCGGCCATGGAGCCGTAGAATCCGGCGTCGCCGAAGGCGAAGATGCCGCCGTCGGAGGCGACTTCCCAGTAGCCCTTGCCGTCGGGGGTGGCGGCGATGGACACGACGGGCTTGTTCAGGGGCTTGCCGGCCATGGAGCCGTAGAATCCGGCGTCGCCGAAGGCGAAGATGCCGCCGTCGGAGGCGACTTCCCAGTAGCCCTTGCCGTCGGGGGTGGCGGCGATGGACACGACGGGCTTGTTCAGGGGCTTGCCGGCCATGGAGCCGTAGAATCCGGCGCTGCCGAAGGCGAAGATGCCGCCGTCGGAGGCCACCTCCCAGTAGCCCTTGCCCCCCGGGGCCCCGGCGATCCCCACCACCGGGGCGCCCAGGGGCTTGCCGCCCATGGAGCCGTAGAACCCCGCACTGCCGAACGCGAACGTACCCCCGTCCCGCGCCGCCACCACGTAGCCGGTCCCGTGCGGAGCAGCGACCATGCCCACCGGCGGCGCCGTGATCGCCGCGTCCGCAGAGGCGGCAGGTGCTGCCGCCCCCACCGCCGCCAGCCCCAGACCCGCGGCGGTGAGCACCGCACCCACCCGTTTCCCCTGCGCCCCATGATTCCCATGTCCGTACCTGCTTCCCTGATCCCACATGCTTGCCTGGCGTCGGCTACGACTGTGCATCCGCAGGCCGACGCGACGCACGGGCAGCCCTGCCCCCGCCCCGCCCCTGCCCCCAGGTTTAGCGCTGGTCGCAGCGGGTGTTCTTGACTCGATACCGCAAGCGGTGGCTGACGTCTGCTGGACCCCGGGTCAGGCCCATTCCAGGGGCTGGCTTGCGGTCACGCGGCACCTGGTGGCGGTTGCGGGACGCGCCCAGCGGCGGGGGTTTGGTGCTGATCATGCTGGTTGTCACCGGTTCGGGGGAACTGTGCGGGAAAGTGCCCTCTGGGCAGGTGCTGCTGTGTCAAACTTCCTTATTCTCAGGCCCTGTTCAGGGGTGTGGGGGTGAGGAAGGGGGGTCTTCCATGGGTGTGCGTGAACCGTTGTTGACGGTGACTTACACGGGGGAGCCGGACGTAGTGTTCGACTTCGCCCGCGAGGGGGTGTCGCGGTTGTTCGGCCGCGACGACACGGTGTGCGACATCGTGGTGTGGTCGGGCATCAACGGCCGTGACCTGTCCCGGGTGGCCGGCAGGATCTGGCGGATGGACGGGGAGCTGTGGCTGCGCAACCTGTCCACCACTCACGAGCTGCAGCTGACGCTGCCGGGCATGCCCCCGGAGCAGCCGCTGCGTCGGCGCCGGGACGAGCACGCGCGTGGTGAGGCGCGCAGCATCCCGCAGCCGCTGTGTACGGTGACGGGTCCGGACGGCTGCGAACTGCTGGTGCGTCAGCTCACCGATCTGTCTCCCGGGGAGGTGTTCAGCTACGGTCTGGGCACCGCGACCGCGCCGAGGGTGCCCGAGGTGCCGGCGGATCTGAAACCGGTGGCGGCGGCTTTGTGCGAGCCGCTGCTGGCCGGCGGCTACCTTCCGGCGTCCTACCGCGAAGTCATGGCCAGGATCGGCGAACCCAGCCTGCGCCGGGTGCGTGGCCTGGTGGGCCGGTTGTGTCTGCACTACACCGATGCGTCGCCTGAACTGCGCCAGCGCGTGGTGCAGCGCATGCTGCGCGAGCAGGAGCAGTTGGGCCTGCCGCGTGACCCACAGCTGCACCGCGGCGTGTGGGCCTTCGGCACCGACACCGGCCGCGATGCGGGGGCCGAACCGGCCGACGGAGCACAGGTGTTGGAGGCTAATCGGCGCAAGGCGCTCGCGTTGCCGGACTACTACGAGGTCGCGCAGTTGCTGGTCTCGCACTTCAGGGTGACCGCAGCCGACGTCGCGGCATGCCTGCCCCTCAGGAAGGCCGGCCATGACCCCTCCATCTGACGGCACGCCTTCCTCCGCCACCGCCGGGCAGCCGGGGGAGTTGCCGTATCTGGACGGCTTCGTCCAGCTGGGTATCGTCGGGTACGGATCGAGCGCCGAGGTCTACCGGGCCCGCAACACCACCTTCGACGACGAGGTCGCCCTCAAAGTCTGGCGCCGGCCCCTGGACCCGGAAGAGCGGCAGCGGTTCCTGCGCGAGTGCGCCCTGCACCGCCGCCTGTCCGGACACCCCAACATCGTTGGTTTCCTGTGGGCCGACGCCCCCGGGGCAGGCCCGGCCTGGATCGCCACCGAACTGTGCGAGCAGTCCCTGGAGGCGCGCCTGCGCCGCCCCCAGGGACTGTCCGGCGACCAGGCGCTGGCCCTGGCCGACGACATCCTCAGCGGACTGGCCGAGATCCACCGCCAGGGCCACGTGCACCGCGATGTCAAACCCAGCAACGTACTGCTGCGCCAGGGTCGTGCCATGCTGTGCGACCTGGGCATCGCCCAGCCGCTGGGCCGCCACACCCTGAACGCTCCCGCCGGAACCGCCGGCTATCTGGCTCCCGAGCTGGGGCGAGGTCAGCAACCCGACCACCGCAGCGACGTGTACAGCGCCGCGGTCACCTTGTTCGAGGTCCTGGACCGACACCTGAACGCGCCGCTGGAGCTGCTGCTGACCCGGGCCTCGTCCACCCTGCCGGCCGACCGCCCGGCCGACGCCGCCGTGTTCTTGACGCAGCTGCGCCAGGCCACCGGTGATGCGGCGGTGGCCAGCAGCCAGTACGCCGGGCCGATCACGGCTACCGCGACCAGCCCCGATGCGGCGCAGGCCCCTGCGGGGGAACCGCCACCGGTGCCGGGCACCAGCGCTTTCCACAGCGCGCCGACCAGCTCCAACGGCCACCGCGATCTGGCCCAGGTCCCGGTCCTGCTCGGGTCCCCGTCCCATCCGGCGGTGCCTGCCCCGGGGCGGGCGCGGCGGCGCAGACGGGCGCTTGTGACCGGTGCCGGCGTGCTGGCGTTCGTGGCGGCGGGGGCGACGGCGATCGTGCTGCAGGGCCCGCGTACGGTCATCGCTGCCCCGCCCACCGGCACCTCCCCACCGGTGGCCACCGCCGCCCCGGTGACCTCGGGCGGCACCGTGTCGCTGCGCCCCACCGCCACCGGCTCCCCATCGGGTCTGGACACGGCCGCCGGCCCGTCCGCCACCGGGTCCGGCACCGGCACCGGCGCCCCGGCCAGTGTCGCCACCGGTGCCCCGGCCGGGCAATCGGCCGGGCCGACGACAGGGGCACCCGCCGCCACCCGCGCGGCCACCACCGTGCCCGGCTCGACGGGCGGCGCAGCCGCGGCCACGACCGCTGCCGCGGCCCCGAAGGCCGCCCCGGCCGCTGCCGGGAAGCAGTTGCAGAGCCTGTACTCCAGCACCTGCATGGATGTGCGTGGTCCCTCGACCGCGAACGGGACCGCGATCCAGCTGTGGGACTGCATCAACGTCCCTGAGGAGCGCTGGACTTTGACCAGCGACGGCCACGTCACCGGCTTCGGCGGCAAGTGCCTGGCCGTACGCGGGCCGGCCTCCACTGACCAGACCCCGGTCGAACTCGACGACTGTGCAGGGGTGTCCGCACAGAACTGGACTCTGCGCAGCAACGGCAACCTGGTCGGTTACGGCGGCATGTGCCTGGACGTCTACGGCCCCTCCACCGCCAACGGCACCCCGCTGCAGATGTGGTCCTGCAACGGTGCAGCCGAAGAAGGCTGGCGCTTCTACTGACCGCGACCGCAGTCGTGACCCTGGCATCTGCCGCTGCCAGGTCACCCCGGGCAGGCCTGCCCCCAGCGATGCCCGTACCGCTGTCACGCTCCTTAAATACCGGCCCGCCGCAGGCAAGCGGGCCACGGCCCTGGGGCCGCTGCACCCACTGAACAGGAGTCTGTGATGAGGCGATTCAACCCCGCACCCGGTTGGCCCGCGGCGCCCTCGGGCTGGCTGCCGGACCCCGGCTGGTCCCCGGACCCCACCTGGCCCGCTGCCCCGGCCGGGTGGCACCTGGTCGTCGAGGACGGACGGCCCGCCACCGCGCAGGTGGTGAACTGGCCCAGCTCGGTTGCGGGCTCGTGGCTGGCTGTGGCCGCCGGTACCACGGTCCTGATCGGCTCCGCCCTGCCCTGGATCGAGCAGCAGGACCAGTGGATGGTCACCTACCAGGTCAACTCGGGTGTCCGGGCCCTGGCCGTCCTGCTGGGCCTGTGGCTGGTCCTCGCTGCACTGACCAGCCTGGCACCCGGACCGCGCCTGCTGGCGGCCCTGTTCGGGGCTCTGCCCGCAGCCGTGGGGGCCTGCGGATACGCACTGCTGGCCATCGCCGGCTGGGCCGGGGTGCCCACCGACACCGGATTTGGAACCGTCCAGATGCACTGGCAACCCGGCGCCGGCCTGCTGCTGTCCTTCCTCGGCGCAGTGACCTGCGCCGCAGGCCTGACCTACACCGCGGTGCGCAGCTACCGACACCAGCAACTCACCGCCCACCGCTGATCCGCCCGGCACCGCACGCCCCGGAGGCAAGCGACACGGGGCGCCGGCGGGCCTGGCTGCCTGCGAGCGCGAACACCAGCGTCATCACGCACTTGCTGAAGTACCAGGACCACGATCGGCTGCACGCCGCGCTCGAATGCCGACCGCCGACCAGCCGCTGTGACGAGCGTGCCGTCTTCGACCATCAGCCGCATCGACTCGATGCGTTCGGCTCACGATCGAAGACTTTGCTGAACTAGCGTCACCAGCACACCGCGTCGATGGGTTCGTAGGCCATTGTGGGATCCGTGCGATTACGAGGAGATGCTCAAGTGCTGCGCAAGGTGGTCTTGTTCGCGGCCGTCTGCGCGGCAGTGACGGTCGCGGCGTCCCGCTTCGACTCGAGCAGTATCGTCACGTTGCTGGTCGGGATCGTTTCCACAGTGGCCTCGGTGGCCGCCCTGCTGGCCTCCGCCGGCACCACCGATGTGGCGGACGACCTGGCGCGGAAGGTGGAGAAGGGCTGGGAACAGCGCCGGATGATCCTCCTGGGCTCGGGAGTCGGGCCCGCCGAGGTGCCCTTCGGTCGGCAACGAGCGCTGGAATGCGGTGACGTGACGACGACATGGACCCACGGGAGGCTCTCGAACATCGGGACGGTCTTTCTTGACACCGTTCCTCGGCGGCTGCTGATCGTGGGAGAACCCGGCTCGGGCAAGACCATCCTGGCCATCGAGCTCGCACTGGAGTTGCTCCAGCACCGGGCCGCCGCCAACGGGCGGGTGGCCGTGCCGATCAACATCGGCGGCTGGGACGGCAAGGTGCCGCTGAGCGGCTGGCTGACCGACCGCCTCGTGGAGAACTACCGTCTCGTGCCGGCCAAGGCGAAGGAACTGGTCGACGCCAAGCTCGTCATACCCGTCCTCGACGGCCTCGACGAGGTGGACGGTTCCCCTGCCTCCGCTACCAGTCGTGCGGCAGCCATCATCGCCCAGCTCAACAGCGTGCCCGACAACCGGGGGCTGACCTCTGTGGTGGTGAGCTGCCGGGACTCGTACTATCGGGCCCTACGCAACGCGGGGCATTGCCTGCAGAACACCCTGGTGATTCGGGCCAGAGCGTTGCCCAGGAGGGAGACCAGCGCGTTCCTGGAGCAACGGTTCGCCCCGGCCCGACCGCCCCAGGACGTCAGCCACCACTTCGACAGGGCCCTGCAAACCCCCGGTAGCCCGCTGGCCCAGGCCCTGTCCAGCCCATGGCTGCTCAACCTGGCCGTCGCCTCAATGCAGGCCGGAGTCCTGAGCGCCGACACCCTGGCCGCCGCGACTTCGCGCGCCGCACTGGAAAGAGATCTCCAGGCGTCGTATGTGGTCTCGGCCACGCGACTGCACCCGCGCGGCGTCGACGTGCGCAACTACCTGACCCGCACCGCGTGGGGCGTAGCGGCCACCGGGAACACCCGCCGCTACGACGCGGACCAGGTCCACCGATGGCTGACGACCCTGGCCGTCCATCTCCGCGACCAGGGAGCGGCAGGCGGATCACGGACTGACCTGTCGCCGTTGACCGTGTGGCGGATCGCGCCCCCACGCCGGGTGCACGTCCTGCACACCACACTCAGCGTGCTGGCCGGCCTCCTGGTGGCCGCGTTCGCCGCCGAGTGGTTCGACGGCCCGTCCGGGGTAGCGCTCACACTTGCGATTGAAGTCCTCGGGGCGGGCTTCGGGGCGTGGGCGGGGATGCGGGCCGAGCCGCGGCCCTCGCGGCTGGAACTGCGGCAACTCGTCACGCGCCGAGGGGTCCTGTGGTGGCCGCTGATCGCAGTCTGCGGCGTGGTTGCCGGCTTCTTCGGCGCCTCTGCCGGCGGGATCGGTCCCGCGCTCAGTTCCGGCGGCGGCGCCGCGTTGACCACGACGGTGCTCATCGGCCTGGGCCGGCAGGAGGCACGCGTGGTGTGGGCCGTGGACCTCCTGCGCAACGATCTGCTCTTCGGCGTACTCCTGGGCGTTGGTGCTGCGGTTGCCGGAGGGCTGCCTGGTGGCTACACCGGCGGCCTCACGGCACATCTGCACTTAACCACACACCTGACACGTCCCGGCAGCGTAGTACTCGCGTTCACGGTCGGGCTGATCGCCGGTATCGCACTGGGCTCCCGCGCCTGGGGACGGTACGCAGCCGCGGTAGTGATCGTTGCTCCCTCAGGACGGAACTTGTCAAGTCAAATGAGACGATTTGATGCTATGAAGACTGTTGTGCCGGTTCTGTCTCTGGTTGGGGTTCGTTGATCCAGACCTGTTCCGGGAGTTTGGGTGGCTGGGGTCGACGGGCGAAGCGTTCGGGGTGGCGGGCGTAAGCTTCGGCAAGGGTGGTGGCCCGCTGTTCGCGGACCAGTTCGGCGGTGCCGAAGTGGACTGACGCCGGGGTGTGCAGGCCGATGCCCGAGTGGCGGTGCTCGTGGTTGTAGTACGAGATGAACCCGTCGAACCAACTACGGGACTCTTCAAGTGAGTTGAATGATTTTGGGAAGTCGCTCATGTACTTCATGGTCTTGAAGTTCGACTCGCTGAAGGGGTTGTCGTTGCTGACCTTGGGTCGGGAGTGGCTTCTGGTGACGCCGAGGTCGATCAGCAGTTGGGAGACCTTCTTGGAGGTCATCGCGGTGCCCCGGTCCGCGTGGACGGTTTCGGGCACGATGCCGTTGCGCTCGATGGTCTCGCGGATCAACTCCTCGGCGCGGTCGGCGGATTCGGCGCGTTCCACGGTCCAGCCGCAGATGTAGCGGCTGTAGATGTCGATGATGACGTAGGCGTGGTACCACTCGCCCTTGTTCGGCCCCTGAACCTTGGTGATGTCCCAGGTCAGTACCTGGCACGGGGCTGTGGCCCGCAACTGGGGGACGGTCTTGGCCGGATGGGAGGCCAGCCTGCGGCGTTCCCCGCTCTGCCCGGCGGCCTCCAGGATCCGATACATGGTGCGTTCCGAGCAGTGGTATCGGCCCTCGTCCAGTTCCCGGGCCCAGACCTGGGCCGGGGCGAGGTCGGCGTACTGCGGGCGGTTGAGCAGGTCCAGCACGGCCTGCCGCTCGGTCGTGGAAAGCGCGGAAGCCGGCGAGGGGCGCGGTGCGCGCTCGCGCGGCGTCGGCGGGTGCAGGCGCCGGTAGTGCGTGGCTCGCGAGCGTCCGGTCAGCCGGCAGGCCGCCGTGGTGTTCAACTCCCGTTCCAGGCCGGTGAACGCCTCGTCGAGCAGGGGCTCGGCGGCGTGCTTCAGCCCGCGCTCTCGGAGAGCCTCTCCAAGAGCGCGTGTGTTTTTCCCAGCAGCTCCAAAGCGGCGTCGCGATGCGCCACGTCCTTCTCGAGGCGGGCGACCTTCTTGCGCAGCCGCTCAAGTTCCGCCTGTTCGGCGGCCTTCTTCGGCCGGGCCGCGGAGGTGCGCTGGTCGACCAGGGTGGCCGCCGCAGCGGCGTCGCGCGCGGCCCGCCACTCGATGATGTGCGAGTGGTAGAGCCGCTCGCGGCGCAGGATCGCGCCCTTCTCGCCGTTCGGGGCCGCGTCGTACTCAGCGACGATCCGCAGCTTGTACTGCGCCGTGAACGTGCGCCGCTTCGGGCGGGGCGCCGGGTCCTGCCCGGAGCCGGACGCGGGGGTGGTGGTACTGGCCATGCCGAAGTGCTCCTGTCTCGTCCATCTAGACTAACCCGACATTCCGGGCGTCTCTGTCGAGACTGTCAGAGAGGGGGACGCCTTCCCTGGAGACTGCGGCACTTTCTCGAATGGGCCTATGTGGCCGGTCTGCTGCGGGTGTCCGGCAACGTCTACCAGTTCCGACACGAGGCTCTACGTGAACTGCTCACTCCTTAGCTTGCGATTTAAGGGCGCGAAGATCGTTTGGATCTGGGTTCTTCTGTTCCCCGGACATGGGAACGGCCTTCGGGTGACGCTGAGTTCTCGCCAGAGAGTCAGCTGCACCAGAAGGCCGTGATGGACAGTCTGCAAGACACTCCCGCCCGCGTCGAGGCGTTGTCCGGGTTATCCCGGTTCCAATGGCCACAGGCCTGGGTTTCTGATGGCCACCCGACGACCGCCCACCTGGGCATCTCAACGACCATTGACAGTGTGATCTGGGTGTTCGTGCCGGTGCCAGTGGTGTTTGTGCAGGTCTGGATAGGTGATCAGTTTCATTGGGTGCTGGTCAGGTTGACTGGGTCGCTCGGGGTGTGGGTTTCAACGTGAGTAGTCGGCGGGGGTGACGCGGTTGCCGGAGACGATGCCGACGATGACGGCGCGGTCGATGGTCGCGCCGGTGGGCGGTGGGCGGTGGTCCAGGTCAGTTCGTCCAGGCGGCGTGTGCCGGTGGTTTTGGGAGGTCAGGTCCAGGACGAGGAGCTGTCCGAAGGGTGCGTTGGTGTTGGTGTATTCGGCGGCTTGCTTGAGGTGGCCTTGCCCACACCAACGACATCGCGCGGCTACGTGAGGGGCCCCGAGGTTTCCGGACAGAGGTCCAATATGATCTCTACTCAAAGGAAACGAGGTACCCGTGGCACCGCCCAGCAAGTACTCACCGGAGTTCCGCGAAGAAGCGGTCCAGATCGCGTTGAGCTCGAGTAAGACTGTCACCGAGGTTGGCCGGGAGATCGGTGTCAATTCAGAGACCCTTCGTGGCTGGGTGAAGAAACACCAGAAGGGATTTGAGCCGTCGCCTGGAGCGGATCTGACGCTCCATGAGCGTGCACGCCTCAAGGAGCTCGAGCGGCAAAACCGGGAACTTCAGATGGAAAACACCTTCCTGAAAAAAGCCGCGGCGTACTTCGCGAAGGATCACCGCTGAGTGACCAGTTCGAGTTCATCGATCAGATGAGGCTCGACACAGCGGAGTACGCCTACTCAGTTGACTTCATGTGCACCAGAATCGGCGTCTCGCGCTCCGGCTACTACGACTGGCTAGGCAGGCCGGAATCCGCTACTGCGGGTCGTCGGGAAGAGCTTAAGGTTCTCATCACGAAGATATTCGAGGATTCCGATGCCACGTACGGCTACCGGCGCGTCCATGCGCACCTGTGCCGCTGGGGCATAGTGGCCGGACCCGAGCTGGTCCGCCAGCTAATGCGGGGCCTGGGCCTGGTCCCCTGCCAGCCAAAGCCCAAGCGGTTCAACCTGACCAAGGCCGGCCTGCCGTTCCCCGTGCCGGACCTCGTCCAACGGGACTTCACTGCAGAACGCCCCGGCGAGAAACTGGTCGGGGACATCACCTATGTTCCCACCGGCGAAGGCTGGCTTTATTTGGCGACCGTTATCGACTGCTGCACGAAGGAAGTCATCGGATACGCGATGGACGACCACTACCAGACGCCGCTGATCTCACGGGCCATCAAGAATGCTGCGCGTAACCGCAAGCTGACGCAGAAGGCAATATTCCACTCCGACCGCGGCAGCAACTATATGTCGGCTGAATACGGAAAGACTCTGGACGACCTCAGCCTACGGCGCTCCGCTGGCCGCACGGGAATTTGCTACGACAACGCGATGGCGGAGTCGTTCTTCGGATCCCTAAAGAACGAGCGCGTTAGCCGCATGACATACGCAACTCGAGAAGAAGCCCGGCGAGACATCACAAGGTACATCGAATTCTGGTACAATCGCAAGCGACTCCACTCGGCTGTCGGATATATGACGCCGTATGAAGTACATCTTGAGCATCAAGACATGCAGTTCGCAGCGTGACTTCCGAACGCACGGCTCCTGTCCAGAAAACGCGCGGCTCCTCATTCTCCGGCCAGCCGCATGCCGGCTGCCATCATGACGTGTTGGGACGCAATGTTGTCGTGGTCGGCGTCGCCTTTCACGCAGGTGACGCCGCGTGCCCGCGCGAACAGCAGCAGCCCGCGGAGGGCTTCGGAGGCGTATCCCTTGCCTTGCGCTGACGGGATGAGGCCGTAGCCGATCGTGACGCTGCCGTTCTCGTCCGTAGGTCCGTGGAAACCCAGGCCGCCGATCGCCTGACCGTCCTCGCGGCGACGGATCTCATAGTTCCCGAACGGTCGGGGATCACCGGTGTTCGCGCAGGTGCCCAGGAAGCGCCTGGCGGCGGACACGTCCCCATCGGTGGGGTATCCGGGCGCCCATCGGGCACCGCCATCCGACTCGCCCGCCACCACTCGCTCAGCCTCGCTGACGGTCATCGGATGAAGCACGAGCCGCGCTGTCACAAGATCGCCCATACACGGGAGGAGTATCACGCGGGACGACCGGACCGCACTTGGATTATCCGACCGGACAGCACCCCGCCTCCGGTTGATGACCGTAGGTGCGGAAGGATCGCGGCATGCGTGGTGGGGATGGGCTGTTCGAGGTCGAGCCGGTGGAGAAGCAGCAGCCGCAGGGCCGTCCGGCGGGGGTGGACAAGCGGTTCAGGGCGTTCGACCCGCACCAGGTCGTGCTGCCGCCGTCGCTGGACGACTGGCTGAGGTGCTCGACCTCTCGCCAGTGCTGGCGGACTACACCGAGAAGCGCGGCTACCCACCCTACGATCCGCGGCTGATGCTGCGCCTGCTGATTTACGGCTACACCACCGGCATCCGGTCCTCGCGGGCGATCGAGCGCAAGTGCGCCGACGACATCGCGTTCCGGTTCCTGGCCGCCGACCAGGCCCCCGATTTCCGCTCGATCTCGCGGTTCCGCCGCCGCCACCTGGACGCCCTCGCCGACCTGTTCACGCAGTCCCTGCACCTCGCGCAGAGGCTCGGCATGGTCAAGATGGGCTGCGTCGCCCTGGACGGCACCAAGCTCGAAGCGAACGCCTCCAAGCACAAGGCGATGAGCTACGGCCGCCTGATCGACAAGGAAGAGCGGATCGAGGCTGAGATCGCCCAGCTGGAGGCCAGGGCCGCCGCACTGCTCACCGACGCCGAGGCCGCCGACGCCGCCGAGGACCGGACCTTCGGCCCCGACGGCAAGGACACTGATCTGCCCGCCGAGTTGGACCGCCGCGAGAAACGCCTGGCCAGGCTGCAGGCCGCCCGCGCGCAGATCGAGGCCGAAGCCGCCGACAAGGCTCGCGCCCACGCCATGGACAAGGAACGCCGCCGCCAGGAGCGCGCCGGCACCAGCGACGCGCAGGCCGTCACCGACGCCGGGCAGCAGGCCGCTGCGAAGGCCCGACCCAAGCCCAAGGCCCAGGCCAACTTCACCGACCCCGACTCGCGGATCATGAAGAACAGCGACGGCGCCTACATCCAGGCATACAACGCCCAGGCCACCGTGGACGCCGAACACCAGATCATCACCGCCGCCGACGTGACGACCAACCCCTCGGACGCGCTGAACTACACCACGATGCTCAACCAGTCCGCCCACAACACCGGCGTCCACCCCAAACAGGCGCTGGTCGACGCCGGCTACTGCTCCGAGGCCAACCTCGAAGCCGCGAAGGACCGCCAACTCGCCTGCGGGACCGACACGTTCATGGCCACCGGCCGTCTCGCCCACGACGAACAGGTACCGCCTGCACCGCGCGGACGGATACCAGCGCACGCCACGCTGAAGGAGCGCATGGCCCGCAAGCTGCGGACCAAGCCCGGCAAGACCGCCTACAGCCGCCGCAAGGCCATCGTCGAACCCGTCTTCGGCCAGATCATGACCTGCCACAACGGCCGCCAACTCCTCCTGCGTGGCGAAAACGGCGCCCGCGGCGAGTGGCGGCTGCTGGCCGCCTGCCACAACCTCCGCAAGATCTTCCGGCACGCCGGAACCGCCGGCCTCGCTGCCCTCGCCAGCTGACCAGCCGGGCCTCCCAACCCCGTCACGGGCCCTACCCGGCCGCACATCTAACGGGCAGGGCCGCACCACCACATCCCCACAGGCGCCTGCGGGCAACCGCGACCGATCCACCGATCACGGCCAGCGAGGCCACTTGCCCGTTAGTGACCCACGCTCCTAGCGCAGGCGTCGTGTCAACGCCCCTCGATCCTGTGGCCGGTGGCGAGGGACTGCCGGTTGGCGATTCCCCGCGTGCTGGTGCCGGCGGCCGCGTTCAGGGCGGGGTCGCAGTCCGTCGGTTCGATGCGGACGACCTGGCCGCCGCTGGGGCAGAGGCCGGGGCCCATGCCCGTCGTCGGGGCGATGCTGCAGTTGGAGACGTAGACGGAGCCTTCCCTACCCACAGCGAGGCCCGAGGGGAAGAACAGCTTGCCCGCGCCCAGGACGGTACGGTGGCCATGCGGGTCGATCCGGACGACCGCACCGGCGGGGTTGCCACCCGGGCCCGGATTGAATCCGTTGGCCTGGAACTCGGTGGCGTAGAAGGACCCGTCGGGGCCGAAGCCGCAACCCTGGACGGTGGTCAGTCCGGTGGCCCAGACCGTGGGCTTGTGTCCGGGGGCGACCCGCCACACCCGGGCATGGCCGGGCGCCGGCGAGCCGCCGAGCAGCTCGCCCACGTACAGCGCGCCGTCCGGGCCGCGGCTGACGCAGGTCGGCACGGCGTCGGTTGCGGACCTGGCCGGAACCGGGAAGAAGGCGCGGACGTCCGCCTTCCCGTGGTCCTTGACCTCCACCAGGAGGTTCGCTCCGGCGTCGGCCACGTACACGTGTCCCTGGGAGAAGAGGACCGCGTTCGGGTTGGCGTCGGGGAAGTCGTGCGGGGCGAGGTTGACCCGGGTGGACGTCCAGGTCCAGTCCTGGTCGCCGACGTCCGAGAGGTCCTTGGTCCGGCCGTGATGGTTCACCAGGAACAGGTGCCCGAGCTCGCGCAGGGCCGCCTGCCGCAGATTCGCCGGGATCGCACCCACGGGCGGCACCGCGTGGGAGTTCCCGCCGAAGAGTCCCAAGAAGGTGTCGCCGGGGCCACGGGAGACCGACACCGGCCCCTCCGCGGCGACACCGCCGGGACCAGAGCCGGAGATCAGTCCGGTCACCAGGCGCTTGATCTCGCCCTTGGCGCTCACGTGGTCGAACGAGCCGGTCAGCCCGAGGCAGGTCTGGCCCGTCTCGCCGCCCGGAACGCAGACGCTGCCGCCGGATCCGGCCTCGGCCAGGTAGAGGCCGCCGTCCGGCGCCACCGACAGGCCCCGGGGGTTTCCCAGATGGTCCGCCAGGACCGACACCGTTTCCCCGGCCCGGGGGGCTTTGGCGTTCGCGGCCGGTGCGACGGTCAATGCCGCCGCCCCGACCAGCGAAGTCGTCGCCACAGCGGCGATCAGCGCCCGTGTTGTTCTCATTCCTGCTCCTCACACGTCGGTGCACGTGCCGGGGCAGGACGGCGGCCCTCACCGTCCCTCCCGAGCCCGATCAGTCACCTGGAGACCATGTGCCTGCGGCGTCCCGTCCATGCCGGGGAAGGCCAAGCTCCACTCTGCTGGAGGATCGGGAGTGTCGAATAAACGGCTCTGTTCCGTAGTCGGGGGTGACACATGGTTATCAGGTCTGGAGGAGGACGCGGTGGCGGAGGAGGTCGAATCCGGCGCGTCCGTGCATAAGGCGCGTGATCCTCTTCGTGCGGGTGTTCACGCCTTATACCGCTGGCCAGCCGCGGGCTGTCCCCCCAGCCGACGGCACTGCCTCTCAGGCCCCTCCTACTGCCATCGCATCCCCAGCTCGGTCAGCCGCGCCGCGCGCTCGGCCGGGATGGTGGCCCTCCTGGTCCTGCTGCTCGCCAGAAAAAGCCCCAGCGACAAGGCCACCGCCGTGCCCTGCCCGTCGCCGTTCCCGTCGTCCAGGACGATGGTCTCCTTGTGTCCGCGCGGGACATTGAGGTGCCCCTCCCGCTCCCGGTACTGGGCCGCCGCCAGCAAGTTGCGCCGCTCCGTCTCCGCGTGCGACACCTTCTCCGTGGGGCGCTGCTCCGGTGCCAGCGGCTCCAGTCCGAGGACGTGCTCACACCGGCGATGGCGAATGGCTGCACGGTGAGCGGAACTGGACTGCGCTGTGGCTGAAGGAGCCACTGTCCCGGTGACGCGTCGTTCTCATCCACCCGTTAGGGTCTGGCCATGGACCTTGAGCTTCTGGGATCCGGACGAGACGCTGACGTCTACGTTGTCGATGATGCGCGTGTACTGCGGCGTTTCCGGCACGGTGGGGATGTCGCGTCGGAGGCGCGCTTCATGAGGCTCGCCGGCCAGTTGGGGTATCCCGCGCCACAGGTCTTCTCGGTCGATGGCCCCGATATCGTCATGCAGCGGCTTGCGGGGCCGACGATGCTGGGGGCGTTGCTCACGGGTGCGATGGGCACCGAGGCGGCGGGGACGGAGCTCGCTCGGTTGCACAGGCGCCTGCACCAATTGCCGGTTCCGGCCGATTCGGACGGCCCCTGCTTGCTTCACCTGGATCTGCATCCCGACAACGTGATGCTGACCGAGTCGGGACCGGTCGTCATTGACTGGACCAACGCCGCGTTCGGGGCCGCGGGGCTTGATGTCGCGGTCACATCCCTGCTGTTCGGCCTTCTCGCCACTGACACCGGCTCGGAACTGGCGGGTACGGCGGACGCCCTTTTGACGGTCTTCTTGCAGAAGAGCGTCGAGGGTCCGCTGTCGCATCTTGACGCCGCTGTGGCGCTGCGGGACGGAGATCCGAACCTCACGGCCGCCGAGCGGTCGCGTTTCGGGGCGGCCGTCGAGCTGATCCGGGCGCGAAGCCGACCCGAGCCGGTGCAGTCCGCCTAGGTTCGCCGGGTTGGCGGGTCATGCGGTGGTGGCGAGTGGGCGTCCGCCCCAGCGCAGGCCCTTCTCGCTGCGGATGCGGGCGCGTTCGCGGCGTTCGGCGGCGAGGACGTCGGGGAGGCTGCCGAGGTAGGGGTGGCGCTGATGCGCAGTGGGGGCAGCCGGGTCTGATCCGGCGGCCGCAGCCCTCCCCCGCGGTCAGCACGGGGCCTCCGCTTCGGTTCTCCGCAACCCGAGCGGAATCGCTGACTGTACCGGTTGGGATCCTGATCACTGCGGCTCGATGCCGCCTGTCCAAGAGAGAGCAGTCATGAACGAGCGAGACGTCATACTCAACGAACTCGTCCAAGGGCTGCGCCCGATGCCGCAGGGCGGTCGACGATGGCCCGCGCACAAGCGCGGGTCGGTGAAGGTCTTGGTTCATCCGGGGAAGGATTCGGTGGGGGCGATCGCGACGCTGTTGCGTTCTTTGCGCTCGGTCAGGGCCTGGAAGAGGTCAAATCAAGCCGGGGAGGTTGGCTTGTCGGTGCTCGGACCTAGTATGCGGAGCATGACGCGGTATGTTGATGAGGATCTGCACGGTGCGGAGTTCCGCGAGTGCGATCTGACCGGGGCACGCCTGATCGGTGTCGTCATGCAGGATGCCGTGATCGACGGGCTCAGTACCAACCTCGTCCCTCTCTGACAGTCTCGACAGAGACGCCCGGAATGTCGGGTTAGTCTAGATGGACGAGACAGGAGCACTTCGGCATGGCCAGTACCACCACCCCCGCGTCCGGCTCCGGGCAGGACCCGGCGCCCGGCCCGAAGCGGCGCACGTTCACGGCGCAGTACAAGCTGCGGATCGTCGCTGAGTACGACGCGGCCCCGAACGGCGAGAAGGGCGCGATCCTGCGCCGCGAGCGGCTCTACCACTCGCACATCATCGAGTGGCGGGCCGCGCGCGACGCCGCTGCGGCGGCCACCCTGGTCGACCAGCGCACCTCCGCGGCCCGGCCGAAGAAGGCCGCCGAACAGGCGGAACTTGAGCGGCTGCGCAAGAAGGTCGCCCGCCTCGAGAAGGACGTGGCGCATCGCGACGCCGCTTTGGAGCTGCTGGGAAAAACACACGCGCTCTTGGAGAGGCTCTCCGAGAGCGCGGGCTGAAGCACGCCGCCGAGCCCCTGCTCGACGAGGCGTTCACCGGCCTGGAACGGGAGTTGAACACCACGGCGGCCTGCCGGCTGACCGGACGCTCGCGAGCCACGCACTACCGGCGCCTGCACCCGCCGACGCCGCGCGAGCGCGCACCGCGCCCCTCGCCGGCTTCCGCGCTTTCCACGACCGAGCGGCAGGCCGTGCTGGACCTGCTCAACCGCCCGCAGTACGCCGACCTCGCCCCGGCCCAGGTCTGGGCCCGGGAACTGGACGAGGGCCGATACCACTGCTCGGAACGCACCATGTATCGGATCCTGGAGGCCGCCGGGCAGAGCGGGGAACGCCGCAGGCTGGCCTCCCATCCGGCCAAGACCGTCCCCCAGTTGCGGGCCACAGCCCCGTGCCAGGTACTGACCTGGGACATCACCAAGGTTCAGGGGCCGAACAAGGGCGAGTGGTACCACGCCTACGTCATCATCGACATCTACAGCCGCTACATCTGCGGCTGGACCGTGGAACGCGCCGAATCCGCCGACCGCGCCGAGGAGTTGATCCGCGAGACCATCGAGCGCAACGGCATCGTGCCCGAAACCGTCCACGCGGACCGGGGCACCGCGATGACCTCCAAGAAGGTCTCCCAACTGCTGATCGACCTCGGCGTCACCAGAAGCCACTCCCGACCCAAGGTCAGCAACGACAACCCCTTCAGCGAGTCGAACTTCAAGACCATGAAGTACATGAGCGACTTCCCAAAATCATTCAACTCACTTGAAGAAGCCCGTAGTTGGTTCGACGGGTTCATCTCGTACTACAACCACGAGCACCGCCACTCGGGCATCGGCCTGCACACCCCGGCGTCAGTCCACTTCGGCACCGCCGAACTGGTCCGCGAACAGCGGGCCACCACCCTTGCCGAAGCTTACGCCCGCCACCCCGAACGCTTCGCCCGTCGACCCCAGCCACCCAAACTCCCGGAACAGGTCTGGATCAACGAACCCCAACCAGAGACAGAACCGGCACAACAGTCTTCATAGCATCAAATCGTCTCATTTGACTTGACAAGTTCCGCCGCTGCTGCCTGGGCTCGACGGAGCTGTTCACGCCGATGGGCATCGGGACGACCGTCGAGCCCTACCGTGGAGCACACGGGCTTGACCTCTCGCTCGATCCGACCCTCGATGAGATCGTGAGCGTGCGTGACGCACAGGCCGCCGAGCTCGAGGCCTGGCTCGACGAGGTCACCGCGGTGCAGCTCGCAGCGCGAGCGCCGGTGCCTGACGACGATGTCTGGCCGCCGTACGCCCGGGGCCGCTTGGTGCGGCAGTGTGTTAGGTGTCGGTGGGGTTGCGGTGGTGGTGTGTCAGGTGTTTTCAGTGGCTGGTTTGTTGGTGTTGCTGGGTTGTGGGTGTTGCTTGCCGCTGAATGTGTGTGTCGTGGGTGCTGAAGGCTGGTGTCGTTTGCCGGTGAAGTGTGGGTGTCGTCCGGGATGGCTTGTGGTCGTTTTGTCGTAGTTCGTCAGTCTGGGGTTGTGGTGGTGGCTACCAGATCCACAGGTTCGGGGGGCTGGTGGTGTCGGGGTTTATGAGGTGGGCTGCTTCGGGGCCGGGGCGGGAGTGGTGGTCGAGGGGAATGGCGAAGCGGTGTTCGCCGCTGTCCACGGCGAGGTAGCGGCCGGGTTCCGCTGCGCAGTGGTCGATGGTCTTGGCGATGTAGTGGAGCATCAACTGGGTCGAGTGGCCTTCGGGGAAGCGCCAGTTTTGGCAGCCGTACATTCCGTAGGGGTTGGCCAGGGCGCGCAGGACTGGTCCGTCGAAGTGGAGTTCGACGTAGTCGCGCACGAAGCAGACCGCGCTGATCTCCCGTCCGATCAGTATCTGCAGGGGCGCGAACGGGGTGGGGAGTTCGGTCACGGGCTTAAGGCTGCCAGATGCCGCGTTGGGTGGTCTTCTGCGTGTACGGGTTGGCTCTTCGGCGCGTACGGGCCGGTTCGCGCTGAAACCCGGTGGCGCGCCGGTGTACCGGTTTGTGTGGTCTTTTCCGGTGTGTCGGGATGGACGGACTGCGTTCCGGACAGCTATGCCATGACGGAGTACGGCCCGGGAGCGGGGGGAGGACGTGGTGGGGTCCGCGGATCGCTCCTTGCCTGGACCGGATGTCGATGAGGACGCGCACGTGAGTGCGAGCGGCGTGGTGTCCCGTGTGGGTGCGGTGTCGCGGTTGATGGCGCTGGACGGACGGGGGGAGTTGACCTCGGCGCATGTGCGGCTGGTCGCGGCCGCGTCGGGGGTGAGTGAGCGGACGGTGTGGAACTGGCTGGCCGCGGCCCGCAGGGAAGGCCGTCTGACTGCCCGGGTGCGGAGCACGGTGGTGGTCACCGCGCGGATTCGGGGGCTGTTGGCGCTGTGGGGTGGGAACGTGGCGGCAGTGCACCGGCAACTCGTGGCCGAGGCCGTTTTCGATTCGATCACTGCGGTTCCTTCTCTGCGGGCGTTGCAGCGCGCGGTTGCGCGGGAGTTGACGGCGGGGGAGCGGGCCGGGCTGCGGGGCGGGGAGAACGCGCGGCGTCGCCATGATGTGTTCGGGCGGCGCCCGAGGTTGTGGCGCAACGCCTGCTGGGAGGGGGACCACAAGCGGGCACCGGTGCGGGTGGACGTCGAGGGCACCCCGGCGTGTCCGTGGATCACCTGGTTCATCGACTGCGCGACCAAGGCGATCACCGGGGTCGCGGTCACTCCGCACCCGCCGTCGCGGGACGCGGTGCTGGCGGCGCTGCGCACCGGGATCAGTCGGCAGGAGCCTTTTGGCCCGGTCGGGGGCCTGCCGGCTCTGGTGCGTGTCGACCGCGGCAAGGAGTTTTTGTGCCGAACGGTCACGCAGGCGTTGGGCGCGCTGGCGGTGCCGGTGCAGGCCCTGCCTGCCTATACCCCCCATCTGAAGGGGACGGTTGAGCAGTTGAACGACGCGGTGGAGGAGATGCTGCTGGTGTCGCTGCCCGGCTACACCCGCCGGGCCCGCCCGGCCGGTTCCCGCCGTACCGATGAGAGGGAGGAATTGCTGCCGTTCGCGCAGTTCGTCCAGCTCCTGCTGGACTGGGTGCGCTGGTGGAACACCGAGCACCGGCCGGCGGGCCTGGACGGCTTGCTCACCCCGCTGCGGGCGTGGGAGGCGGACCCGACCCCGATCGAGGATGTCGATCCCCGGCACCTGGTGCTGTTCGCCCTGGAGGACGATGGCCGGGTCCGGACGGTCACCACCAGCGGCGTCACCTGGCGCGGCCGCGCGTACTGCGCACCATGGATGGTCGGCCGCGCCGGCGCCAAGGTTCGCCTCCGGCACCTGCCTCACAACGATGCGCAGATCGAGGTCTTCGACGCTGCCGACCCCACTCGCCATCTGTGTACCGCCTACCTGGCAGACCAGGCCACCAAGGAACAGCGCAAGGCCCTGCGAGGGGCCCGTGAGGCCGCTGCCCGAGCCCTGCGCGCGGACCTGAAGGCCGCTGAACGCCTGCGTCGTGACCGCTATGCCGCCGCGACCGCCCCCGCTGAGCCCCGTCATCGCGATGCGGTGACCGCTGCGGAGGCCGCCGCGGAACTGGCCTCCCACGAGGGCGATCTGTCGGCGCGGGCGTTGCCGGACCTGGTCCCGCCCCGTGAGCCTCCGGCGTCCTGGGCCCGACCGGTTGCGCGCCGGACCGGCAGGGACGAAGGCGGAAGCGGGGGAGCGGGCGCGCCGGCTGCCTGCGATCCGCCCGCTCCGGTCCCCGAGCCTGCTGTCGACCCGGCGAAAGGAAGAGGCGAATGAGTACCAGTGGCCGTCAGGGCGGGTTGCCGGCTGAGCGGGAGGACCACTACATGCGCCTGGCGGGTGCTCAGGTGGTCAGTACCCGGGCGCTGCTGGCGGTGCGGGAGAACATCCGCGCCGCGATCGAGGCGCGGGCGATGGTCTGCATCTACGGGCAGGCCGGTCACGGCAAGTCCCTCGCCGTCAACGCCTCGCTGCGCGAACTCGCGCCCTCGATGACGCACCGGATCCAGTTCCGGGCCCGCCCCTCGACCCGGGACCTGCGCCACGAACTGTTCCACGCCCTGGGCCTGCAGGGCCGCCCGCCTTCCCACGCGATCGAGTTCGACCGGATGCTGCGCGGGGCCCTGGAGGCGCGCCGGGTGCTGGTGTGCGACGAGGCGCAGTGGCTGTCCAAGCTGTGCTTCGAGTACCTGCGCTACCTGTGGGACGACACCGCGAGCGACCTGACGATCATCTTCACGGGCGGCAACGGCTGCTTCGAGATGCTGCAGAGCGAGCCGATGCTCGAATCGAGGGTCTACGCCTGGCAGGAGATCGACCCGATGCCCCTGGACGAGGTCGTGACCGTGGTCCCCGCCTTCCACCCGGTCTGGGCCGACGCGGACCCCGAGCTGATCGCCCTGTGCGACCGCGAGGCCGCCCACGGGAACTTCCGCGCCTGGGCCAAGATCACCCACCACCTCACCGTCGGCATGAAGGAACTGAACCGCACCGCCGTCGACGAGGACCTGCTGCGCTGGGCCTACAGCAAACTGCGCCGCCGGCAGGCGGCCTGACGGTGCTGACCTGCGCCGAACCGCCGCCGGTCACCGTCGTGCTGGACCCGTACGACGACCTGGCCCACACCCGCGCAGCCCTCGCGGCCCACGACCCCGCGGCCGGCCGGGTCACCGTCCACCCCACCCCCGGCACGGACTCCAGCATCTGCCTGGCCTACGACGTCCTGGCCGCCCTGGGCAAGCCGGTCCCACCCGTCGGCCACCCGCGCCTGGACGCCGACCCGCCATGGGCGATGGCTGCCGCCTGGATCCTCGCCACCGGCATCACCCATCTCACCGTCCTACGCGCCCACTTCCTCACCGGCCCCCGCACCCAGGACCTGCTCACCCTCCGTTCGCGCACGGGAGTACGCCTGACCTTGGTATGCCACCGCCGCCGTCTTCCCACCGCGGTGGAACGCGCGCTCGCCACCGCCGACCACCGGCTCGCGCAGGCCCCGGCCGTCTTCCCCGGCGCCGACCCAGGCGACCACCACCGGCCCCCCACGCCCGCAGCGGGGCCTTTGGCGAACCGCTGGCTGTCCCTGTTCGCGTTGACGACCCTGCTCGCCCTCGACGGCCCGGGGCGGCGTTGCCGCTGCGCCGCACCCGCGGCCGAGGCCCGCGGATTCCGGCCGCCGCCGATGCGGGCCACGGTCGGCGAGGAGATCGCCCGCCGTCTCCACTGCAATCCCAGCTCTGCCAGGGCTGCGAGCTGCTCCGTGGTGAGCTTGTCGCGCCTGCTCTTGGTGTTGGAGGTCCATACCCCCAGCTTCACGACGGTGCCCTCCACCTCCTCCGTGTGGGTCCTGGGTACGACTACCGTGCCGGTGCGCTCGCGGTACTGGCGTAGGGCTGCCAGGCCCCGCGTGAAGGCTGTAGAGGGGCCCCCGGGGACGGGCTGCTGCGGTGTGGTGGGTGCGGCTTCGGGCTCGACTCCGAGGGCTTCGAGGCGTTGGCGTTGGCCGTTGGTGAGGCCGTGCCAGACCACCGTCTGGCGCTGGCGTTCCAGCCAGCGTCCGATGTTGTGGCCGTGGATGGTGACGCCTGGTTCCAGGTCCGCCAGCTCCGCGCCCAGCTGGGTGACGCACTCGCGGACGCCGGCGTAGTGGCGCTGCCAGTCGAGTGGCCATGCCGGGTTCCAGTCGGGGTCGATCTGCGCGAGTGCGGCGGCCCGTTCGGGGTGGTCGGCGAGGGCGCCGGGGCGGCGTTGGTTGGAGAGCCATTGTCCTACGGGTCGGTCCAGGGCGGTGGCTGAACGTGGGGCGGCGAGGGTCTGGTG